>CAWGUD010000001.1:0-102269 GCA_963825685.1 uncultured Actinomycetes bacterium
TGGGCCCCCGGGGACTTGAACCCCGAACCTGCGGATTAAGAGTCCGTTGCTCTGCCGGATTGAGCTAGAGGCCCGCCGAAGTCTACCAAGGGCCCTTGGGGTGAGTGACGGGATTTGAACCCGCGGCCTCCTGGACCACAACCAGGCGCTCTAACCGAGCTGAGCTACACCCACCACGCTGCAGCTCACACGATACCAACGGCCGACCTACCCAGGTGAACGAGCCTGGGGTATCATCTCGGCCAAGTTTGAATCGCCGTTCAATCGCTGTCCTCGCGGACGGCTGCGGCGGTTCCTCGAAGGAGGAGATCGCACCATGGCAGCACAGGTCGAGTTCGATCTGGACCTGATCGACAGCCTGATCGAGCGGGAGGAGGCGACGCTCGAGCCGACGCGGCGCGCGTCGATCGAGTACCGCGCCACCGCCGATCGATACGTGGCCGGCGGCGTCGCGTCGAGCTGGCAGGATTCGCCGCCGCACGCGATCTTCATCGACCGCGGCAAGGGCAACCACCTCTGGGACATCGACCAGAACGAGTACATCGACTTCCACCTCGGGTACGGGGCGATGGTGGTCGGCCACGCGCACCCGAGGATCGTCGAGGCGATCCAGCGCCAGGCCGAGCTCGGCACCCACTTCGCGCAGCCGACGAAGCACCTCGACGTGATCGGCGAGAACCTCACCGAGCGCTTCAACCTGCCGCTGTGGCGCTTCTGCAACTCGGGCACCGAGGCCACCCTCGAGGCAGGGCGCCTGATGCGCGCGAACACCGGCCGCGACGTGCTCGTGAAGATCGAGGGCACGTACCACGGCCACCACGACTCGCTGATGTTCTCGGTGGCGCCCGACCCCGCCGACATGGGCCCGCGCGAGCACCCGAACACGGTGCCGCAGGCGATGGGCATCCCGCAGGCGTTCGCCGACCTCGTGCGGGTCGTGCCGTTCAACGACCTCGAGGCCGCGCGCCGGGTCTTCGCCGAGAACGAGGGGAAGATCGCCGGCATGATCGTCGAGCCCGCGATGATGAACTGCGGCGTGATCCTGCCCGAGCCCGGCTACCTGCAGGGCCTGAAGGATCTCTGCCACGCCAACGGCGCCTACCTCGCCTACGACGAGGTGAAGACGGGCGCCACGCTCGCCTACGGCGGCGCCGGCGAGGTCTTCGGCGTCGTGCCCGACATCATCTGCCTGGCCAAGGCGATCGGCGGCGGCACGCCGTGCGGCGCGATCGGCGCCACGCGCGAGCTCTACCAGCCGATCATCGACGGCACGTACGACATGGCGGGCACGTTCAACGGCAACCCCCTCACGATGGCCGCGTCGCAGGCGACGCTGCTCGAGGTGCTCGTGCCCGACGCCTACGAGGGCTTCAACCGCATCGACAAGGCGATGAAGGACGGCCTCACGTCGGTGATCGAGAAGACCGGCCTGCCCGCGTACGTGAGCGGCGTGGGCGCGAAGGGCTCGGTGATCTACTCGACGAAGCCGGTGCGCGAGTACCGCGACGCGGTCGGCATCGACGAGCGCATCAGCTACCTCGCCTGGCTGTTCCAGCAGAACCGAGGGGTGTTCAAGTCGCCGTGGACGAAGCAGGAGACCTGGACGCTGTCGGTGTGGCACACCGAGGACGACGCCGCGCGCTACGTGGCCAACTTCGAGGAGTTCGCCACCGCCGTGACGGCGTAGCCTTGGAACCGACGACGCGACCGATGGGGGAACCGCGATGAGCACCACCGACACCGTAGAGATCGACCTCGGGCTGGTCGAGGAGCTGACGAAGCGCGAGACGGCCGCGCTCGACGAGAAGCACGCGCGCTCGTTGAGCTACCGAGAGGAGGCGCGGGTGCACCTGCCCGGCGGCGTCTCGTCGTCGTGGCAGACGTGGCCCCCGCACCCGATCTACGTCGACCGCGGCGAGGGCTCGCGGGTGTGGGACATCGACGGCAACGAGTACGTCGACTACCACAACGGCTACGGCGTCATGGTGATGGGCCACGCCCATCCGAAGATCGTGGAAGCCGTCCGCGACCGGGTGGCCAAGGGCACCCACTTCGCCCAGCCGACCGAGGACGCCCTGCCCGTCGCCGAGCAGCTCGCGGAGCGCACCGGCCTGCCGTACTGGCGGTTCGGGAACTCGGGCACCGAGGCGACGCTCGACGCGGTGCGCATCATGCGCGCCTCGACCGGGCGCGACCTGATCGTGAAGATCGAGGGCACCTACCACGGGCACCACGACGCGCTGATGGTGAGCGTCTTCCCGCCCGAGGACCAGGCCGGGCCGCGGGATCATCCGAACTCGGTGCCGCAGACCAAGGCGGCTGATCCCGGGCACGCTGGCGTCGGTCGTGAACGTGCCGTTCAACGACCTCGAGGCCGCCCAGCGCGTCTTCGCCGAGCGCGGCGACGAGATCGCCGGCATGATCATCGAGCCGGTGATGACGAACTGCGGCGTGGTGCTGCCCGACGACGGCTACCTCGACGGGCTGAAGGAGACCTGCCACACGCACGGGGCGATGTTCGCCTACGACGAGGTCAAGACCGGCTTCACGGTGGCGTGGGGCGGGGCGATCGAGGCGTTCGGCGTGCAGCCCGACCTCGTGGCCTTCGCGAAGGCGATGGGCGCGGGGCTGCCGTGCGGGGCGATCGGCGGCACCGAGGAGGCGATGGCCGGCGTGATCGCGGGTGACATCGACCAGGTCGGCACGTTCAACGGCAACCCGCTCACGATGGCCGCCGCCAAGGTGAACCTCACGGAGGTGCTCACGAAGCCCGCGTACGCGCGGCTCGACGAGATCAACACGTTCCTGCACCGCTGCGAGGACGTGATCGCGAAGCACCGGCTCCCGGCCTCGATGAAGACGCTGGGCGCGAAGGGCTCGATCGACTGGAGCACCACGCCGATCCACGAGTACCGCGACCTGTGGAAGATCGACGACCGCGTGCCGCAGCTCGCCTGGCTCTGGCAGCTGAACCGTGGGGTCTTCAAGTCGCCCGGGTCGAAGTGGGAGAGCTGGACGACGTCGATCGTGATGAGCGACGCCGACGCCGAGCGCTACGTCGAGAACTTCGAGAGCTTCGCCGAGGCGATCACGAAGTAGTCCGGGTTGGACTACTCGGGCGGGGCGGTGCTCGCGACGACCTCGGCGACCGACGACCCGTCGTCGCGCGCGAGCAGGGCGTAGGCGAGCTCGACCTCGACGAGCCCGACGAACGCGCCCACGGTCAGGATCATCGGCACCGAGACCGCGATCTCGGTGAGCACGTCCGCCTCCGCCCGCAGGTGCAGGAGCCAGTGGTGGACGCCGATCTCGACGAGCAGCGGCAGTCCCACCGCGAGCATCGTGAGCCACAGGTGTCGGGCCGTGAGCCGGAACGAGCGCACGATCGCGGGGAAGGGCCGTGCGTCCTCGATGTTGACCACCGGACCGACGATCGCGAGCAACGTCGAGCAGCACGAACCCGGGAACGGCGCCGAGGGCCGACGCCGGCGCGATCAGCACCGTGACGAGCACATCGGCGCCGATCAGACGCCAGATCGGCAGCGCGTGCACGACCTCGGAGATCGACGGACGACGGTCGTCGCGCACCACCGATCCCACGAGCTCGTCGAGCACCCCCGCGTAGACGATCGTGCCGATGCTCGTGAGCACGCCCGCGACGACGGCGATCACGAGCAACAGCACCACGCGGTCGTCGAGCGGGCCGTCGCGCAGCTCGTCGAGGAGGCGACCGCTGCCGATGCCGAGGACCACCGGGGGCACCATCAGGACGAGGGCGGCGCCCGCGACCCGGGCGGGTTCCAGCCGGTAGAGGCGCAGCGCCGACCGGTAGACGTCGAGCACCTGCAGGTTCGCGATGTGCGGATGTCGGTCGGCGGGGTGCATGTCCGGGACGAAGCCTAGACTGCGCGCCGATGGCAAGCCCGACGCACCCCCTGCGACTCGATCGCCGCGCGGCGCGACGACTCTGCGTGCAGGGCCAGCGTCTCGCCGGGCCACGACCGGCGTCGATCGCCGAGGCGGTGCACGACCTCACGATGGTGCAGCTCGACCCGACGCGGGTCGTGGCGCGCACCGACCACCTCGTGCTCTTCTCCCGGCTCGGACGGCGCTTCCGCGTCGAGGAGCTCGAGCGCATGCTCTGGGTCGACCGCTCGCTCTTCGAGTACTGGGTGCACATCGTGCCGACGGCCGACCTGTGGATCCATCGGGAGTCGATGCGGCGCTACCCCGATCGGGGTCCGTACGCGGGCCTCAAGCGCCGCCGGTACATCGCGAGCTGGCTCGAGGCCAACGCCCCCTTCCGGCGCTACGTCCTGCGCGAGCTGCGCCGGCGCGGGCCCCTGCGCGCGCGCGACCTCGAGGACCGGGTCGCCGACGGCTGGCACGCCGGCGGCTGGAACGACGAGGGTCGCAACGTCGCGATGATGCTCGACATCCTCTGGAACCTGGGCGAGGTGATGATCGTGGGGCGCGACGGACAGCAGCGGCTGTGGGACCTCGCCGCCCGGAGCCTGCCCGTGGACGAGCCGCGCCGGTCGAGGAGCGAGATCGCCCGCGAGGTCCTCGACCGGCAGCTCCGCGCGCGAGGGGTCGCGACGCCTGCCCAGTTCGGGATGCTCTTCGACGGCCGCCCCGACGGGTGGGAGCGCGCGCTCGCCCGCCTGGTGCGCGAGGGCGTGGCCGTGCCCGTCGCGATCGAGGGCATCACGAAGGGCGAGTGGTACGCGCACGCCGACCTGCTCGACCGCCCCTGGAAGCCGCGCACCGTCGCGCTCTCGCCCTTCGACGACCTCGTGAGCGACCGTGACCACACCGAGGCGCTGTTCGACTTCCACTTCCGGCTCGAGATCTACGTGCCGAAGGCGAAGCGCCGCTGGGGGTACTTCGTGCTGCCGATCCTGCACGGCGATCGGCTCGTCGGCCGGGTCGATCCCCGGTACGACCGGTCGACCCAGGAGCTGCATCTGAACTGCGGTGCATGCCGAACCACGGGACCGACGAGCGTGACGGTGCCGCGGCGGCTCGCGCGATCCGTGAGCTCGCGACCTGGCTGGGAGCCGTCGAGATCAGGGTGAGTGGACCCGTGCCGCGAGGGTTGGCGCCGGTCGTTCGACGTGTGAACCCGGGGCGTAGAGTGACGGACCGATGAGCGGGCCGGAGAACGCCGACGACGAGATCGAGGTCGTCGACCTGCTGGGTGATCTCGGTGAGCGGCGACGGCTGAGCTGGCAGGAGCGACTGGCCGGACCCGACCGGTACGGGGCGCTGCTCATCCTGATCGCCGTGACGATCATCGCCACCGTCGTCCTCGATGCGCATCAGTGGGAACGGCTCATCTCGGTGGCCCTGATCGGCGTGATGCTCGCGTTCGCGATGCGCACCTCCCAGGCTCCGAAGTCCTGGCAGCGGGTCGCCCTCGCCGTGGTGCCGGTGATCGTGCTCGCCACCGCGTTCGCGGCCGCACGCGGCAGCGAGGGCTCGACGATCCGCGCCGCGGTCGCCGCGTTCGTGACCCTGATGCTCCTGGCCGTGCAGGTCGCGATCGTGCGACGCCTCTCGACCCACCTCACGATCTCGTGGAACACGATCATGGGGGCACTCTGCGTGTACCTGCTGTTCGGGATGATCTTCTCGGGCATCTACGCGGTGGCGGGCCATCTCGAGGACGGACGGCTCTTCGTGCAGCAGGACTCGTTCACGAGCACGGACACCCTGTACTTCAGCCTGATCACGCTGACGACCGTGGGCTACGGCGACCTCACGATGCGCGCCGATCCGATGCGGATCGCCGCGGCGATGGAAGCGCTGCTCGGCCAGATCTACCTGATCACCGCGGTGGCGCTGCTGGTCGGCAACCTCGGCCGCCGGCGCCGCAAGGCTCCGAGGGGCTCGGAGCCCTAGACTGCGGCCACGATGGCCGAGCCACAGGTGGGCGTGATCATGGGATCGCGGAGCGACTGGGAGACGATGCGCCACGCCGTCGAGACCCTGGAACGGCTCGACGTGCCGGTCGAGTCGCGCGTCGTGAGCGCGCATCGCACCCCCGACCTGCTGTTCGAGTACGCGTCGACGGCGGCCGATCGCGGGCTCCAGGTGATCGTCGCCGGCGCCGGTGGCGCCGCCCACCTTCCCGGCATGGTGGCCGCCAAGACCCACCTGCCGGTGCTCGGCGTGCCGGTCGAGTCGCAGGCGCTGAAGGGGATGGACTCGCTGCTGTCGATCGTGCAGATGCCCGCGGGCGTGCCCGTCGGCACGCTGGCGATCGGACGCTCCGGCGCGGTGAACGCCGCGCTGCTGGCGGCCGCGGTGGTGGCCCTGCACGACGACGGCGTTCGTGAGCGCCTCGTGCGCTTCCGCGAGGAGCAGACGGCGTCGGTGCTCGAGCATCCCGATCCCGCCGGATGAGCCCGGCATGACCGACGTCGGCATCGTCGGCGGCGGTCAGCTCGGCCGCATGCTCGCCCTCGCCGGTCACGAGCTCGGCATCGGGTGCGTGACGCTCGACCCCTCGGCAGGCTCACCGGCCGCCGGCGTGGCGCCTGCGATCCAGGGTGCGTACGACGATCGCGACCGGCTCGCGGAGCTCGCGGGCCGATGCGACGTCGTCACCTACGAGTTCGAGAACGTGCCGGTCGAGGCCGCGCGGTTCGTCGAGGAGCTGCGGCCCGTGTTCCCGCCGCCGGCCGCCCTCGAGGCCGCGCAGGATCGTCTCGCTGAGAAGGAGCTGTTCACCGCCGTCGGGCTGCCGGTGCCGGTGTACGCCGCCGTCGACTCGCCGGCGGGCCTCGCCGACGCCCTCGAGCGCATCGGCGTGCCGGCGGTGCTGAAGACGCGGCGCCTCGGCTACGACGGCAAGGGGCAGGCCGTGATCCGCGATCCGCTGCTCGCCGAGGACGCATGGCGATCGGTGGGGGAGGTGCCCTGCCTGCTCGAGGCGCTCGTCGACTTCGACCGCGAGCTGTCGATCGTGGCGGTCCGTGGCCGGGACGGCTCGACGGCCGCGTACCCGGTCGTCGAGAACCACCATCGTGACGGCATCCTGCGGCTCACCCGCGCGCCCGCACCCGGCCTCGACCCCGAGGTGCAGCGAGCCGCCGAGTCTCACGCGTTCTCGGTGATGGACGAGCTCGACTACGTGGGCGTGCTCGCGATCGAGCTGTTCCAGGTGGGGGACTCGTTGCTCGGCAACGAGATGGCTCCGCGTGTGCACAACACGGCGCATTGGACGATCGAGGGCGCCGAGACGTCACAGTTCGAGAACCACCTGCGCGCCGTCTGCGGACTGCCGCTCGGATCGGCGGCCGCGGTCGGGGTGAGCGCCATGGTGAACCTGATCGGTGAGATGCCCGACCGCGCGGCCGTGCTCTCGGTGCCCGGCGCGCACCTGCACGACTACGACAAGGAACCTCGCCCCGGTCGCAAGCTCGGTCACGTCACGGTGCGCGCCGGCGAGGAAGCGAACGCTCGAGGAACGGCTCGACGCCGTGCTCGCGATCGTCGGCGGCTAGCTGCGGACGCGACTCAGGAGGGGTCGGAGCGGACCGCGCCCGAAGCCGGGGATCACTCCCAGCGCAACACGGTCCCCATGGCGTCGGTTGAGTCCGAAGCGTCCGGACGACCACGTGCCCTCGGTGCACGCGCGACTCGTATACGAGCCACCGACCGTCCTCGCCGCCTTCCGCCCCGATGAAGTTCTGGATGAGCGTCCAGGGTCCGACGAGCTCACCTCGCAATCGCTCGCGGTCGTCGTCGAGCCAGAACACCTCGACGGAGCGGCAGTCCGGGTCCATGTAGAGGGTGCCGCCGATGGTCCGGACGTCGTCGCCGTAGGCCTCGATCAGGTGCATGCCCGGGGGCAACCACGTCGGGAGGAACTCGCCCATCGTCACGGCGATCGTGGAGGGCGGGACGTTGTGCTGGTGGATGATCCGAGCGTCGCAGCTCCTCGGCCACGGCGAGGTTCGGATCGAAGGCGGATCCGAGGGCAGGTCCGGGGTCGCCGTGCATCCCGCCAGTCCGACCAGCACCACGGCCAGCGATCGAGCGGCTTTCACTCCTGCAGAGCGTAGAGAGCCCGAGTGAACGGAAGCGGTCGAGTTCTCGACACCCCGACACGCTCGGGCACGGTGAGACGTGACGTCGCGGAGGTCAGTGACCGGCGGGCGCGAGGAGGCGCGCGCGGATCACACGGTCGACCGACTCCGGTGACCACACCCGCGTCATGGCCTCTCTGACGATGGCTCGGTGGAGCTCGTCGTCGGCTCGGTCCACGACTCGCTCCGTCTCCGTCCGGAGCTCCGGCTGGTCCTCGGTCACCGTCGCGTCATCGCTCGCACGCAGGATCGCGGCGAAGTCCTCGTAGGGATCGACGGCGTGACCATTCAGGTACCACGTGTCCGTCCTGGTCTCGTAGTGCAACATCTCGGTTCCCTCCTCGGTCTCCGAGGGTGCCTGTGCCATCCTCTCTACCTCAACGGTACGACCGTGAGGGTCTCGTCCACGGGTCGTTCGAACCGTGCTCGGGGAGCCGGGCGACGAGTGGTCGATCTCAGGCGACCGCGTGCCGGTCAGCACGATTCGACGCGCTCGTGAGATGAGTTGCGATGCAGCGCGCCGGGGAGGATTCGAACCTCCGGCCCGCGGATTAGAAGTCCGCCGCTCTGTCCCCTGAGCTACCGGCGCGTCTCGACAGCCTAGCGCGGCCTCCTCACGCAACCTGAGCCGTTCGCGCGGAAATCCCACACGCGCGCGCGATGCTCTCCTATCGTGGGCCGGTCCTCGCGGGCGCGGAACCGTGCCTGCGCATGAAGGGGGAGACGAGATGGATCTGCTCGCGCAGTCGAGCGATGGAGGCGGATCGGCGATCCTCTGGCTGCTCTACGTGGCCTTCATCGTCGTGTACCTGGTCGCTGCATGGATCGTCTACACGAAGGCCGGTGAGGAAGGCTGGAAGGCGCTGATCCCGATCTACAACGTCTGGGTGCTGCTGAAGATCGTCGGCAGACCGGGATGGTGGCTGCTGCTGTTCCTGATCCCGTTCGTGAACTTCGTGATCTGGATCATCGTCTCGATCGACCTGGCCAAGAGCTTCGGCAAGGGAACGGGATTCGCGCTCGGGCTGATCTTCTTCGCGCCGATCTTCTACATGATCCTGGCGTTCGGCGACGCCACGTACCGCGGTCCCGCAGCGGCGCCGGGGGGCGGCTCCGCGACGCCGTCGATGCCGCCGGCACCGGGCTGATCGACACAGGCTCGAAGCTGAGCTAGACCGAGGGCGTGGGAGCCGTGGCCGAGAACAGCGCGGCCGAGCCCACGACCTCCACGTCCACGTCGCGGAACGACGCGCCGAGGATCTCACGGAGCCCGTCGACCGTATCGTCGAGGTTGTCGAAGCCGCCCTGCTTGTTGGCGGCCCACAAGAAGGCGCGCGCCGGACGTGTGTGCGACGCCTCGTGACCGAGGACCGTCCCGCCGAAGAGCACGCCCTCGGGCGTGAGGACGTCGGCGATGTTGCGGATCGCGGTCGCCTTGTTCGTCATCGGATCGCGCAGGCAGTGAAGGACGAAGCTGAGTGCCGCTGAGTCGAACGGACCGTCGACAGGCAGGGGCTTCATCACGTCGGCCTCAACCGTCGTCGGGGCCATCGACTCGAGCCGTCGTGAGGCGTGCTCGAGGACGTGGGGGTTCGGGTCGAGCAAGGTGATCTCGGTCCCCGCGGGTGGCGCAGCCTTCTCGATGAAGTACCCGGTGCCCGGCCCCACGTCGAGGTGCCGAGAGCCCAGGTGGCGACGGTAGAGCTCGACCACCGGTGGGACGGGCATCTTCCACACCGTGGGGGCCATGAACTTGAGGACCCACGCGTCGTAGATGCCGAGGAGCAAGGGGTTGTAGCCAGCCTGACCCTTGTACGACGGATCGCTCCGTTCCATCGGGTGGCCTCCTTCAGATGGTGGACGGCGCCACGCTATGCCACGAGGCCTGCCGGGTCACGGGTGTCTCCTCGTCTGCGCGACCGGGTGTCACCACCAGAGCGGGTGACGGGAATCGAACCCGCATAGCCAGCTTGGAAGGCTGGAACTCTGCCATTGAGCTACACCCGCGTGTGCCGAGGCACGTGCACCAAGCCTAGCAACCGTACGCTGCGATACTGCTTGACCATGAAGGTCCCCTTCCGGTTGCTCGATGTGTTCGCCGAGACGCCGTTCTCCGGCAACCAGCTCTGCGTGGTGCCCGACGTGCCCGAGGGTCTCGGCGCCGACACGATGCTCACGCTCGCCCGCGAGATCGGGTTCTCGGAGACGACGTTCGTGACGGCGGTGCGCGACGACGGCTACGACGTGCGGATCTTCACCCCCGACGCCGAGCTGGCGTTCGCCGGGCACCCCACGATCGGCACGGCGTTCGTGATGGTCTCGGAGGGTCGCGTGGCGCCTTCCCTCGTGCAGACATCGGCCGCCGGCGACGTACCGGTCGAGGTCGACCTCGCGAACGGACGCGCGACGATGCACCAGCTGCCGCCGGTGTTCGGCGAGCCGTTCGACGACCGAGCGGCGGTCGCGGCCGCCGCGGGCCTCGAGGTGGCCGATCTGGTCGACGGCCTGCCGATCGTGTCGGCGTCGACGGGCATCGCCCATCTGATGGTGCCGGTGCGGGACGAGGCGACCCTGCGATCGGCAGAGCGCGATCCTCGACTGAGCACCGAGGTCTGCGAGGCCGCCGACGCCGAGTCGCTCTACCTCTTCACGGTGCGCGGCGAGGGCGACGTGATGGCGCGCATGTTCGACCGGTTCCCAACGATCTGGGAGGACCCGGCCACGGGCTCGGCGGCCGGCCCGCTCGGCGCGTACCTCTCGCGACACGGCCTCGCCGGCATGCCGGGCCGGGCGGTGGTGGCACAGGGCGAGATGATCGGGCGGCCGAGCTTCCTGCACCTGCGCGTCGCGCCCGACGGCGACTCGTGGGCGATCGAGGTCGAGGGCGGGGTGCGATCGACGGGAGAGGGAACGTTCTCGCTCTGACGCGTCAGGCCGCCGACTGGCAGGCGACCGCCGGTTGCTCGACCACGGTCCCGCCCTCGGCGGCCTGCACCTCGGTGTAGAGCGAGTACGTGTCACCCACGGTGACCGGTCCGTCGCTCTCGTACACGGTGTTGCCGCTGGCGGTGAACACGGCGGAGCTGCCGTCCGCCGGCACCACGACGCACCGCACCGCACCGTCGCCTCCGCCGGTGTTGGTCACGTCGAAGCGGTAGCAGACGGGCACGCCCGACCCGGCAGGGCAGTCGACCGCCTGCGGGGCGGCGACGGCGAACTCCGGATCGGAGACCGGGCCCCGGGCCTGCAGCACGAAGAGCGCGACGCCGATCGCGAGCCCGGAGACGAGCAGGACCACGAGCGCCATGTACCAGATCGTCGAGCGGTTCTGGGGAAGCAGCTGCACGCCGCCACGGTAGACGGGCACGCTCGGGTCACGCAATCGGTCCTTCGGTACCGTTCTCGGCCGTTCGCCACCTCAGGGCCGGGCGGCTCGATCGCCGGTGTTCCGATCGTGCCAGGGCCGTGGGTCGGTCCGCAGCAGTGAGTAGAGCAGCACGTCCTGGTTGCGACCCTCGTTGAAGAACGCCCCGCGAACCGTCCCCTCGAGGGTGAAACCGCACTTCTCGGCGATGCGCTGCGAAGCCTCGTTCCCGGGGACGATGACCAGGTGGATGCGGTGTTCCTTCTTGGTCGAGAACAGGTAGTCGACGAGCAGCTCGACCGCCTCGGTCGCATAGCCACGGCCCGCGTGGCGGTCGTCGTACAGCTGGTACGAGAGCTCGAACGCATCCCAGTACGAGACCGGTCGGAAGAACTCGATGTGCCCCGCGAGCTCGTCTTCCGGCGTCAGGATGAGCAGCATGCCCTCGGTCTTCTGCCAGAAGCCGTTCTCCTCGAACTCGCGCAGGAACGCCGACTCGGACATGACGCCGAGGGGGAAGTAGCTGCCGCGGGACCGGATGCCGATATGAGCCTCGTAGAGGCTGTCGAGGTCGGATCGTCGAACGGGCCGCAGACGGATGCGGCGTCCCTGGAGCATGGCGGCACCCCTTTTCGCATGCGGCAGGGACGACGTCAATCCGACAACGTGCCATCGCCGACATCATCCACCATGCGGTGGCTCATCTCCACGCTGTCGCTCAGGCGCACCCTTGACTTCGGCCGCGTCATCCTCTTCGGCCGATTCGTTGGAACGATCGCTCGCGCTTGGGGCTCGCGATGTGGATGTGTTGGGCGATCGATCCGAACAGCAGCGACACCACGGCGATCGATGCGAGGTCGATGAGTACGGCGAGGATGCGCCCCCCTGTCGAGATCGGGTTCGCCAGAGAGGAGGAGATCGTCGTGATCTGCGAGCTGGTCCAGAACAGGGCGTCACCGTATGTGGTGACCTCAGTGCCTGGCGCGCTCCGCTCGAGTCGATAGAACACGAAGGCGCCGGCGAGGACCAGGACCACCGTGACCAACGCGAGGACGGTCACCCGCGCCCAGAGGAGCTCGTTCGCCGATCGGGGTTCGCGCAGCGCTCGGAGGAGACCGTGTCGATCGCTCATGGGGCGAAGCTAGCGGGTGGGGCTCTCCGACGCGAGCCGTCGTACCCTCGATCCGATCGAGTCGGCGATGCGCGAAGACCTGCCTCGACCCGAAGCGTCTCCAGCATGACTGACCCTATCCCTGCTGGGCGACGCGGTAACCCTGCTGGGGTGCGCCATCCCGCCCGGCGACGGTCGTGCCGTTGTTCGCCCTCTCAGCAGATCTTTCAGGGTCAAGGTTCCAAGCCCCACGGGATAGCCTGGCGTTCCATGCTTCGCGGAAGGGGGAGTGAAGGATGTATGCGCTGCTGCTGGTCGCCTTGGTGATCGGTGCCGTGGCGGCGGCGTTCGGTGTCTCACACGTCATGACCAGCGGCTCCACGAGCACGCTGTTCGGTCGTCTCGGCGTCGCGGCAGGGCTCGTCGCCGTCGCGCTCGTCGCGCTCCTGCTGTTCGCGCAACCGTTGATGTGCGACCTACTCGGCGGAGCATGGAACGATCGGATCGATCAATGCGAGGGCGAGTTCGGTGCTGATCCCAGTTCCGACTAGGCAGTCCCCCTCAGACCGTTCGACGAGGAACGCGATGAGCACCCCCGTCCAGTGGACGGCGAGCCATGCGATCGAGCGGGCTTCGTGCCGGCACGGTAGGAGGCGAACTGATCGCAGGCCCGCCGTACACGTTCAGCGTGCTGGGGGAGAGGTTCTCGGCCCTGCAGGCGCGCAGGAAGCTCTGGGTCAGGGCCTTGATGTCACCTACACTGAGCGTCGTGTCCAGGATCACTATGAGCCCGGTACCTCCCACGTCGTCGGGTCGAGTCATGTGTGGCACGAGCAGTACGCATGTGGTGATGGGAACACGAAGCACGGCTTGACCTGCAGACAGCGGGGCGTAGCGCAGCCTGGTAGCGCACTTGCTTTGGGAGCAAGAGGTCGCGGGTTCGAATCCCGCCGCCCCGACATGTCGATCATGCGTTCCTCCCGAAGTGCCGTCTCGGCGCTGCTCGTGTCCGCATCGCTCGCGCTCGCCGGCTTCGGCGTGATCGCCGCATCGGCCCCGACCCCTGCCGCCGCCGGAGGAGGGAGATCCAGCGCTGCTCCCCGACGTGGTCGTGGAGCCGCTCAGGGAGATCCGGATCCAGAAGGGCGCGGGGGTGAAGCTGCTGCGGTTCGCGTCGATCATCGGCAACGCGGGCGCCGGCGTCGTCGAGTTGAAGCCCGACACCCCCGCGCGCTCGGCCGAGAACGACTGTGACGGCGACGGCGACCCGCTGAACGACCGCAAGGCGTTCCAGCGCATCTTCGGCGACACCGACGGCGACGGCGTCTTCACGCGCGGCACGGACACCGTGCTCGAGAAGCGCTTCGCGGGGTGCTCGATCTTCCACGTCGCGCACGACCACTGGCACTTCGAGGAGTTCGCGCGCTACCGGCTCGTGAAGCCGAAGACCGGGCGCATCGTGGCCAGCTCGGAGAAGGTCTCGTTCTGCGTGCGCGACAGCATCCGGTTCGGGCCCACGCTTCCGGGCTCGCCGGGCTTCATCCACTACGGCGACTGCACCCAGGACTCGATCACGGGCCTGTCGATCGGCTGGGCCGACTACTACGGCTCGACGCTGCCGGGGCAGGAGCTCGACATCAGGGGCCTGCCCGACGGCCGGTACTGCCTGCGCAACGAGGCCGACCCCACCGACCGGCTCGACGAGTCCGACGACGGGAACAACGGCCGCTCGACCCTCGTGCGCATCAGGGGTCGCGAGGTGACCGACCTGGAGCGGGCCTGCTGAGCGTTCCTCAGCGGGCGCCCGGTCCCCGGCCGTAGCGCGACATGATGTCGACCAGCGCGCCGTGGTCGAGACGGTGGGCGGTGATGCCGTCGCGACCGACCATCGTCTCGGCGGCGACGAGCGCGTTGAGGATCGCTTCCTCGGTCGCCTCGATCGCGCCCCAGAACAGCTCGCTGATCGAGCCGTCGGGGATCATCGAGACCTCGACCGGCGTGCTCTCGCCGTCGGTCTTGTAACTCTGCAGCGCGCCCCGGTTCGCCGTCGAGAACGCGAGGAAGATGTCGCCGCTGGAGTGCTCCCCGGCGCCCCCCGCCCGTGCGATGCCGAGGCCTGCCCGCTGGGCGAGACGCTCGAGCTGATGGGGGAGCATCGGGGCATCGGTCGCGAGGATCACGATGATCGAGCCCATGCCGGGCTCGATCGGGCGCCTGAGGCTCTCCTCCTGATCCCACGGCGAGGGCACCTCGGTGACCGGGATCTCGCGCCCGACCGGCACGCCGTCGACCGTGAGCCGTTCCCGGCGGCCGTAGTTCGCCTGCACGAGGGCGCCGACCGTCCATCCGTCGACCGCGCGCGAGGCCGTGCCCGTGCCGCCCTTGAAGTCGTGGCACACCATGCCCGTGCCGCCGCCGACGCCTCCTTCGGGGACCGGCCCGGTCGCCGCCGAGTCGAGCGCCGCGAGCAGATGCTCGGGTCGCACGTGCATGCCGTTGATGTCGTTGAGCGCGCCGTCGTAGGTCTCGCCCACGACCGGGAGGCTCCAGTACGCGGTGAGGTCGGCGCGACCGCGCAGCTCGGCGGCGACGAGCGCATCGCGCACGACCCCGACGCTGTGGGTGTTCGTGAGCGCGACCGGCGTGGTGAGCTGGCCCGACTCGCGGATCCACTCGAGCCCGGTGAGCTCGCCGTTGCCGTTGAGGCGGTGGCACCCCGCGAACACCGGCTCGGCGCCGATGCCGGGGTGCGGCACGATCACCGTGACGCCGGTGCGGACGGGCCCACGACCGACCTCGAGCGGGCCCTCACCCTCGATCAGCGTGGTCATCCCGACCGAGACGCCCTCGACGTCGGTGATCGCGTTGAGCGGTCCGGGCGGCAGCTGGCCGACCGTGAGGCCGAGGTCTCGGTAGCGCGTCATCGGTGGCGGAGCCTATCCGGTCACGGCTCGGATGCCCGCCGTCACGACCGCGGCGACCACGACGACGATCAGCACGGGCGCCTTCAGCTTGATCGCGACCGCCGCGGCGAGCACGCCGGGCACGCGCGCGTCGAGGACCAGCTCCTGGTCCCCGCCGAACGTGTTCACCGCGACCAGGGCGGCCAGCAGGGCCGGGGCGAGCAGCGCCACGACGCCCGTGACCCGCTCGGGCAGCGGTTTCCCGCCGAGCAGCATCGGCCCGAGCGCCTTGATGGCGATCGTGACCACCCCGACGACGACCACCACGATCCAGGTGTCGCTCACGTCGCGGACCCCTCGTCGGTGCGAGCCGTGGGACGGTCGAGCAGGCCCAGCAGGCAGGCGCCGGCGGCGGCGATGATCGGCACGCCCGCCGGCGTGAACGGCGTGAGCACCAACGCGATGACCGCCCCCAGGATCGCGGCCTCTTTCGCCCGTCGGTCACGAGCTGGGGAACGAGCAGGGCCAGGAAGAGCGCCGGGAACGCGGCGTCGAGCCCCCACGTCGAGGGGTCGCCGATCACGTCGCCGAACGCCACCCCCAGCACCGTGCCCGCGACCCACGCCGCGTAGAGCGTGACCCCGGCGCCCAGCAGCACCCGGGGATTGAACCGGCCGTCTCCCTCGGCGGCGACGGCCCAGCTCTCGTCGACCGTGAGCTGTGCGTGCAGGAACCGCGACCAGGCGCTCCCGGTCAGCCACGGCGCCACGCTCACCCCGATCGGTCCGTACCGGGCGTTCAGCAGCACGGCCGCCGTGATCGCGGCGGCGACCGTGCCCCCGACGTCGAGGATCGACGCGGCGGCGAACTGCGCCGACCCGGCGAACGTCGTCATCGACATCACGATCGGCGCGAGTACGCCCATGCCCGCGGCCCTCGCCAGCACGCCGTAGGAGACCCCGAACCCGACGACCGCGATCGCCAGGGGGGCGACCGCGCGCACGCCGTCACGGTGTGAACGCTCCTCGCGGGCCGGCTCGCTCATCGTCCGGTCATGCTAGAGGCGTGCGCATCACGTCGACGTTCGAACCCTTGCCCCCCGATGCCGTGCAGCGGGCTCTCCGTGGACTGCCCTCGGCCGACGGGTACGCCGTGCACGTCAAGCCCCTGCGCTACCGGGAACGGCCGCACCTGTCGGCCTGGACGGACTTCGGCGAGCGCACGATCACGCTGCAGGTTCCCGAGCCGTTCTTCCCGTTCGGGGAGGTCGTGCCGTACGCCGCGAAACGCCGGCCCGGCAAGCGGCTCCGCTTCATCTGGCTCACCGAGGGCGTCACGTTCCGCACGCCGCGCGAGGTGCTGCGGTTCCTGTACTGCCACGAGTGGATGCACGTGTGGGGTACCACGAAGCAGGGTGGGCGCCGGGTGGGGGAGACAGCCTGCGATCGGTTCGCGCTGCAGAACTACCGGCGGCGGATCGTGACCGTCGAGGACGCCGAGGCATCGTTGAACGGGCGGGGGCGCTCGGGACAGCGGTGAACGTTATCCTGGCGCCGTGACCCGACCGCCTCGGAAGTGCGCGAACCCCGTTCGTCCCCGGGCGGCGGACGTGGGTGTCCTGTGCAGGGCCGACTACCTTTGCAAGCGTCGGACCGGGATCCTCCGACGGGAGTCGGTCATCCTTGCCACCGGGTACCGCAACCTCGTCCGCGAGCTGGAAGCCGACTCGGCTGGTGGGCCTAGTTCCAACCCGGCGCGGTGGCTCAATCGATGTGGATGGAGTCCAGCATGGACTGGAGCTCCCGGAGGTCCTCGTCGGAAGCTGCTGGCCCGTGCTGCGTCAGGAACACCTGGCGCTCGCCGTCCACGTCCACGACGTAGATGCTCGCGGTGTAGCCGGGCATGAGGACGAAGTACTGTCTGAGTGGGCTTGCTGAACCAGATCTGAAGGCCCGGGCGCCCGAAGTCGGCCAAGAAGCAGGACCGGAGGTCGGCGCCCTTCCGGACCTCGAGATCGATCCGCGTCGCCGGAAGGCCCCCGATGGTCGTCTGCACCGGTTCGGTAGTGGCGGTTCCTGGCTGCGCGAGCAGGGCGTCGACGAGGTCGTTGACCTTCGGCCCTGCTGCCTGCGATCGGGCCACGTTCACCCTCGCACGGATCGGCGTAGACCTCGTCGACCAGCACTGGGTAGATGCGAGCCCAGCCGCTTCGTCGAAGCCCTCGTACTTGGACAGGTAGTGGCCGGTGTGGCCCTTCCACCCCTCGGGGATCGTGATCGTGTAGTCCACGATCGACCACAGCAGCGGATCCGATCCTGTACGTCCTTCGCTCGAGACCGAATAGGTGCCGGGCTCGAGGCGCGGGCCATCCTCCAGCGGTATCGACGGGGGCGTGGGAGAGGTGGTCGTCGCCGGCTGCGGCTCGGGTGCAGCCGACGAGCCGTCGTCCCCGCCCTCGCACGCCGTCAAGACCATCACCAGCACGGCCACTGCTACCACAGGTCCTGGGTGAGCTCTCATGTCGCTTCTCCTCTCAGGCTCTTCGGCGTGCGTCGAAGGGATGGTCCGGAACGAGATGTGCTGAGGCCAGCGCTTCAGCTCGAGAGTGGACCGCACCGTGCGATGTCGGCGATGTGGCGCGAACGCGGAACCGCACGTCCCAGCAGCGATGCCGTCGCTGCGAGCGGGTCATACCGTACGATCTACGACCCAGACGCTCGAACCGCGCCGAATCCTTGCCTTCGCGAGACGAGCGTGGCGTACACCTCGCCGGCAACTACGCGTGCATCGCCGCTCCTCCGATCGACGACGCAGCGCGATCGCTCTCGAGCCCCTGAAGCTTGAAGTCAAGGGCACTTCGTCTACGTCGTGCACTGTCACCTCGGTTCCGCGGGCTCATCCGGCGTCACGGGTCGAGACAGTGACGATCGGCGACCTTCAGGAGGCACTCGCCCGCTGGCATCGCGTATCGGCCACCGTCATCTATCGCACGAACCGACAGCAGCCCGGTCTGCCGCCATCGGCCCACCAGTGTCTTCGCCGCTACGTCGACGATCGTGCCGACATCCCAATCGGACTGGCGAAATGCGACCCTGCGGGGGTCGCGCGATTGGTGTGGGATCCACCTGCTCGATGGCGGCTCGAGGTCACGGAGGCGTACCGGATCACCAGCGCGACGGTCGTGGGCGATCGCTCGGTGGTGTGCGTGCAGGCGAACGGGAGAGACGAACGGTGCCGTCTGTGGCGGAGTAGCGATCGGCCCGTCCAGGCCCTCCCGTTCCACGAGCTGGTCGCCGGCGTTGGCTCGGTTCTGCACGAGCTCGGTATCGATCCCTTGGGGCCCGTGACCGTCACGCACCGCCTCGTTGGGAATGCCGCGGCCGACTGTTTCGAACGGGCCTCGGATGGGTCGTCGGCGGAATGGTGCTTCGGGAGTGGTGGAACGCTCCTCGCACTGGAGCTACGTGCCGAGGATCGAGCGCCGACATTCGTCGAAGTCAAACGCTTCTCGGCCGACTTCCGATGGCCTCGGCGTTCGACACGCTGATCTCCTCGGCAGGCGTCCCGGCCTTCTTCGATTGCCACGAAGGATGTTCGCCGGTGGCGTAGGGTCGATGCTCATCTAGACACCCCGAGGCCATCGTGCATCCATGGTCCATGCAAGCAGAAGGTGAGGTCGTACATCTCCCCACCGAAGGTGCCGAACACGGGGCCCCGTTCGTCACGTTCGTCGAGGAGGAGCACGTCCGGCTGTTCAAGGCCCTCTACTTCGTGACGGGCAGCCGTGAGGAAGCCGAGGACCTGGCCCAGGAGGCGTTCCTGAAGCTCTGGGAGCGCTGGGACCGGATCGACACGATCGAGGATCCCACCGCCTACCTGTTCCGGGTGGCGCTCAACGGGTTCCGGATGCGACGCCGTCGCACGACGATGGCGATCCGCCGGCAGCCCGCGCCGCCCGAGCAGCGCGACGGCTACGCGGAGGCCGAGATGCGCGAGGACGTGCGACGGCTGCTGCTCGAGGTCACGCCACGACAACGGGCCGCCCTGCTGCTTGTTGACCTGCTCGGCTATCCCGCCGAGCAGGCGGCGAGCATCCTACGGATCCGACCGTCGACGGTACGGAACCTGCTGAGCCAGGGCCGCAAGACGCTGCGATCGACGGAAGGGGTGCGGGATGCCTGACCTGCGAGAGGTGTTCCAGATGTCCACCCAGAAGGTTCGACCCGATCGAGGATTCACCGAGCGGCAGGAGTTCCGGCAGCGACGCAAGGTGCGGAACCGGAAGGTCGGCGCGTACGTCGTGGTCACGGCGATCGCGGCGGTCGCGGTGATCGCGCTCGCGGCGGTCCAAGGTGGACGGGGCGACACCACCGTCCCCGGATCATCCGCTCCGCCGTCCGCGTCGGCCCAGGCCGTGACCACCCACTCGTACCTCGACATCGCCACCGGCGAGCGCTCAGGCCCGTGGCGGCAGACCTGAGCGCGGCCAGGCTGCTCGAGGTCTCACCGAACGGGGAGGCCGTCGCGTACAACACGTGCTGCAGCAACGACGCTATCTACGTGGCGAACCTCGACGGTTCAGGCGCCGAGATGATCACGCCCGAGGAGCTCGACGGGTACGCCGCCGACGTGGATCGACGACGAGACGATCCTCTTCCAGGGTCGGCCCGAAGGCACGATCGAGTTCGGCGACCTCTACGTCGCGGATCTCTCGGCGGGCGACCTGACGAAGGTCATCGACCTGCCTGAGGGGCGGGAGCGCCGCGTGGATCGTCGGCTCCGACGTGAGCCCGGACGGGACCACCGTGCTGTTCCATCTCCCCCGAGGGGACCCCTTCACGGGGAGAACAGGAGGTACGGGACCTGTGGACCGCGCCCCTCGCGGGCGGCGAGCCGACCCTCCTCGGAAGGAACGCCGGGTCGCCGCAGTACGCGGCCCGACGGTTCCATCGTGTTCCTCGATCACGCGGTCCCGTCCTACGGGGACGGCATCTGGATCATGGACGGCGACGGCAGCAACGCACGTCCGCTCGTGGAGGACCGTGGCGCGAAGCTCACGTGGCCGCGGGTCTCCCCCGACGGCACGCAGGTCGCGTACGGACACGACGGACGAGGCCGAGGTCGTCGCCATCGACGGTGGCCGGCGGGACAGGGCGAGCCCACCGGCGGTCAGTGAGGAGCCGGCGTGGTTCGGGAACGACACCCTGATCGTCGACTGAACCACGCTTGACGCACGAGGGCCGGGGCGACGAGCCCCGGCCTTCGGCCTCGCTCGGGACGCGCTACGCCGGAGCTGAGTCGCGCCGAGGGCCGATCGCGCTCTCGAGCAGCACCGTGAAGTGCTCGACGCGCATGCGCTGGCGCTCGGGCTGACCCGCGAGCCGGTGGAACAACCCCGGGTCGAGCTCCTCGGTGACCAGGGCGTCCTGCAGGGAGTTCGAGAGCCAGTCGACCATCGAGACGATGATCTCGAGGTCGACGTCGGCGCGCACCTCGCCGCGTTCCTGCCCCCACTCGACGAACTCGAGCGTGCCGTACGGGTCCTCGCTCACGAGCCAGCGGTTGATGTCGCGCTTGAGCGTGAGGTCGGTGCCGTAGTTGCCGATCAGCACGACGCGGTTGGGGATCCAGTCCTCCTTGATCAGGTGCTCGGTGCGCTCGAGCCAGAAGCGGACCGTGGCGAAGAACCCCTGGGCCCGCACCTCCTCGGGAGCGTCGAGCCATGCGGGGAGCGTGAGCACCGCGCGCTTGTACGCCTGCAGGAACAGGCCCGCCTTCGACCCGAAGTGCTGGAAGATCGAGCCCTTCGCGATGCCGAGCTCGATCGCGATGTCCTCGACCTTGGCGCCCTGGTATCCGTGCTCGGCGAACTGGCGCATCGCCGACTCGACGATGCGGTCGCGTTTCGACCTGCGTCTTGGCGTTGCGGGGCGATCTCGGTTCGGCGATCATGCGGCTCCTCGCGACCGTGGGCGCGACCAGGCTACGGAGCCGAGCGTTCCTTGACTGACTCCGGGTCACTCGAAGGGTGCCCTGGGGACTCCCAACGGCGCCCTCTCGCTGGCATCATCGTGTGCTGACGACCCTCGCGGCAACGCTGACTTCAGGTCACCGTGAGAGCCGACCGAGCGGGCGATGCCCACGACTGGGACCCGCCGACCACGCGCGGAAGGATGCGGCGATGCACGAAGACCTCGACGTCTTGAAACGAGCCCTGATCGCCGCCGACATGGATCTCGGCGTCGCCGCGGCACAGCGCCTCGTCGACTCCGGCGCCGATCCGAAGTGGATCCTCGAGGAGGGCATGGCCGTGGCCATGTTCGATCTCGGTGAGATGTGGAAGCGGGGCGAGGTGTTCCTGCCCGAGGTCGTCGCGAGCGCCGAGGTGTTCAAGCGCTGCAACGCGATCGTGGAGCCCGCCCTGCTCGCCCAGCGCGAGGAGGGCGACGAGGCCAACGCGATCGTCGTGCTCGCGACGGTCAAGGGCGACCTGCACGATTTGGGGAAGAACATGGTGGGTGCGATGCTCCGCACCAGCGGCTTCGACGTGCACGACATCGGCAAGGACGTGAGCGCGGACCGCATCGTGGAGGTCGTGCGTGAGCTGCAGCCCCAGATCGTCGGGCTCTCGGCGCTGCTGACCACCACCGTCCCGTACCAGCAGCGCGTCATCGAGAAGCTGGAGGCCGAGGGGTTGAGGAACCAGGTGAAGGTCATGGTGGGAGGCGCGCCGGTCACGCCCGAATGGGCCGAGAAGATCGGTGCCGACGGCTACGCGAACAACGCCCCCGAGGCGGTCGAGATCGCGAAGAAGCTCGTGGGGGTCGCCCAATGAGTGGCGTCGCGACGACGATCCTGAGCGGTCCCGGCGGCGAGGTCGCGATCGGCGACGAGCACCCGTTCCGCATCATCGGCGAGCGCATCAACCCGACGGGGCGTAAGCAGCTCACCGAGGAGCTGAAGGTCATGGACATGACCACCGTGCAGCGCGATGCGCTCGCGCAGGTGGAAGCGGGCGCGGCGGTGCTCGATCTGAACGCCGGCATCCCGGGGTTCGACGAGCCGGCGATGCTCTCCGCGATGGTGAAGACCGTGCACGAGGTCGTCGGCGTGCCGCTGTGCATCGACTCCTCGACCCCCGAGGCCCTCGAGGCCGCGGTGCCGCTGGCCCAGGGCAAGGTGCTGATCAACTCCGTCACGGCCGAGGACCACTCGCTCGAGCGGTTGCTGCCGCTGGTCGCGAAGTTCGGCGCCGCGGTGATCGGCATGGCCAACGACTCCGAGGGCATCTCGATGGATCCGCAGGTGCGCCTGGCCGCCGCGCGCAAGATCGTGGAACGCGCCGCCGACCACGGCATCGGCCACGAGGACGTGATCATCGACCCGCTCACGATGCCGATCGGCGCTGCGCCCGACGCGGCGACCTCGATGTACGAGACGGTGAAGCTGCTCCGCTCCGAGCTCCGCGTGAACGTGAGCTGCGGCGCCTCGAACATCTCCTTCGGCATGCCGGACCGCCGCGGCATCGACTCGGCGTTCCTCACGATGTCGATCGTGACCGGCATGAACACCGCCATCACGAACCCGCTGCACATCGAGACGCGCAAGGCGATCCTCGCCGCCGACCTGCTGCTCGGGCGCGACGAGTACGGCGCGAACTGGATCGCGCTGCACCGCGCCGAGCTCGCGGCGGCGGAGGCGGCGAGCGCCGGGGCGAGGCGAACGCCGGAGGCGAGCCGACCGCATGACCAAGAAGGTCGAGGTCACGTACCAGCCGAGCGGGAAGACCGTCCGGGTGCCCGAGGGCACGACGCTGTTCAACGCGGCGCACTGGGCCGGGCTGCCGATCGAGTCGACGTGCGGCGGCCGAGGCACGTGCGGCAAGTGCGGGGTGAAGGTGCTCTCGGGTCACGTGGAGCGCTCGCTCGCCGACTACCGCCACCTGAACGATCAGCTCGACGAGGGCTGGCGCCTCTCGTGCCAGGCGGAGATCACCGAGGACACCGAGTGCGACGTGCCCCGCCTGATGAAGATGCCCAAGGCGGCCACGATGGGCGTCGGACGCTTCGTGCTGCTCGAGCCCAACGTGGTCAAGCTCTTCCTCGAGCTGCCGCCGCCGTCCCTCGAGGACCATCGCTCCCACCTCGCCCGAGTGCTCGACGCCGTCGATGAGGCCGGGTACAACCGCAACTACGACTGGGAGGTCATGCCGAGGATCGCGCAGGCGTTCCGCGCGACCTCGAACGTCACGGCGACGCTGGTGGGGGAGTACCTCGTCGACGTGGAACCCGGCGACACCACCGATCGCATGTTCGGCGCGTCGTTCGACATCGGCACGACGACGTGCGTCTGCACGCTCGTCGACCTGCGCAACGGGGCGACGGTCGGCGTGGCGAGCACGATCAATCACCAGGCGCCGTTCGGCGCCGACGTGATCGCGCGCATGGCCAAGGCGATGCACGGCGAGGAGAACGTCGTGCAGCTGCGCGATGCCGCGATCTCCACCGTGAACGAGCTGCTCGGTCGCGCCCGGGAGGAAGCCGGCGTGGCCCAGCACGAGGTCTACGAGGCGGTCGTCGCCGGCAACGCCACGATGATGCACCTGCTCTGCGGCGTGAACCCGGAGTCGCTCGCGCTCGCGCCGTACGTGGCCACGTTCACCGAGCCCCAGGACCTGCGCGGGGACCAGGCGCGCTTCGACATGCATCCGCTCGGGTGGGTGGCGCTCTTCCCGTCGATCGGCGCCTACGTGGGCGCCGACATCGTGGCCGACATCGTGGCGACCGGCCTCGTGCGCGACCCGGAGACCCGGCTGCTCGTCGACGTCGGCACGAACGGCGAGATCGCCTGCGGGAACGAGGAGCGCAGCGTCGCCACCGCGGCGCCCGCGGGCCCGGCGTTCGAGGGCGGCGAGATCGTGCACGGCATGCGGGCGACCGACGGCGCGATCGAAGGGGTCACCCTCACGGACGGCGAGGTCGAGCTGCAGGTGATCGGCGGCGACGACGCCGAACCCCGTGGCATCTGCGGCTCGGGGCTGATCGACATCGTGGCCCAGCTGCGGCTGGCGGGACTGCTCGACGACGGCGGCAAGATGATGTCGCGCGAGGAGGCCGAGGACGCCGGCCACCCGCTCGCCGATCGCCTGGTGATGCGCGAGGACGTGAAGGCGTTCCACCTGCACGGCGACGTCGTGCTGACCCAGCAGGACGTGCGCGCGCTGCAGTTCGCCAAGGGCGCGATCTCGACGGGCATCGAGACCGCGATGCGCGCCCTCGGTCTCGAGTCCTCCGACCTCGACGCGGTGATGCTCGCGGGGTCGTTCGGGTCCTACATCAACCCGCAGAGCGCGCGCGTGATCGGCCTCGTGCCCCCCGTGCCCGTCGAGCGCATCAAGGCCGTCGGCAACACGGCGAGCGAGGGCGCGAAGATGGCGCTGATGTCCTTCCGCGAGCGCGAGGTCGCGTGGGAGATCCCGGGCATCGTGGAGTACATCGAGCTCTCCGGCGAGGAAGACTTCAACGACCGCTTCATCGGGAACCTCGGGTTCCCCCCGATCGAGGACCTGCACGCCGCCCAGGCCGCGAACGAGGCCGCGATCGTGGCGCGGGCCGAGGCGAGGGCGTCGGCGAGCGTCGGCTCGGAGGACGTGAGCCCGTGACCGCCCCCGGCGCCCGCGTGGCCCTGCTCGCGTGCGGCGCCGTCGCGATCGACACGAAGACGCTCGTCGACCGTCACGGCTGGGACGCCGACGTGCACGGCATCTCGAGCGACCTGCACATGACCCCGCTCGAGATCGCGCCGGCGGTCGAGGAGAAGCTCACCGCGCTGCTGCCCCGGTACGAGCGCGTGATCGTCGTCTACGGCGACTGCGGCACCGGCGGTCGGCTCGACGAGGTGCTGTCGCGCTACCCGGCGGTGCGGCCCGCGGGGGTGCACTGCTTCCAGTGGTACTCCGGCGAGCTGTACCGGCGGTTCGAGACCGACATCGGCATCTACTTCCTGACCGACTGGCTCGTGACGAACTGGGACCGGGCGGTGATCAAGGGGCTCGGCCTCGACCGCTTCCCCTGGCTGCACGAGACGTACTTCGGCAACCTGAGCCGCGTGCTGTTCGTGCGCCAGCACCCCGACCCCGACCGCGAGGCGAAGGCGCGGGAGATCGCCGAGTACATGCAGCTGCCGCTCGAGATCCACGACCTCGGCATCGAGCCCCTCGAAGAACTGCTCGTGCCTCTGATGGAGGACGCGCTCGAGCAGCCGAAGGCGTAGCGCGACAAGGAGAAGGAGACCGACGATGTTCGAGCCTGAGAACGCGCCGCGCATCCTCACCGAGGAGCAGGAGGAGACGGTCCACGAGACCGCGATGCGCATCCTCGAGGAGATCGGCACCGACGTGAAGCACGACGAGGCACGGAGGCTGCTGGCCGAGGCCGGGATGAAGGTCGAGGACGAGCGGGTCTACTGGGACCGGGGCTTCGTGATGGAGCAGGTCGCGAAGGCGCCGTCGTCGTTCCGGCTGCGCGCTCGCAACCCGGAGCGCTCGCTCACCGTGGGGGGAGCGGACGGCGTGCCGGTCTGGATGAACGTCGGAGGGCCTCCGTTCGCCAGCGACCTCGACGAGGGGCGCCGGAGCGGACGCATCCAGGACCACGACGCGTTCATCAAGCTGACGCAGGCGACCGACGTGCTGAACTGCGTGCAGACGGGCGCCGCGGAGGCGACCGACCTCCAGATGGAGGTCCGCCACATGGACATGGAGTACTCCACGATCCGGTACTCGGACAAGCCGTACACGACCTACGGCACGAGCGGTCCGCGGGCGCGCGACGGCATCCGCATGGCCGAGATCGTGCACGGTGGGCGCGAGGCGATCGAGGCGGAACCGGCGCTGATGGGCATCGTGAACCCGAACTCACCGCTGATCTGGGACTTCCGCATGACCGACGCGCTGATCGCGTGGGCCGAGGCGAAGCAGCCGATCGTGGTGACCCCGTTCCTGTTGGCCGGCGCCACGAGCGCGGTGAGCGTGAGCGGCGGGCTCACGCAGCAGGTGGCCGAGGCGCTCAGCGGGGTCGCCCTCGCCCAGCTCGTGCGCGAGGGCGTGCCGTGCCTCTACGGGTCGTTCTTCACGGTGACCGACATGCGCACCGGCTCGCCGGCGTTCGGCACGCCCGAGTCGGTGTGGGGCATCCTCGCCGGCGCGCAGCTGGCACGGCGATACGGCCTGCCGTTCCGCGGTGGGGGAGGGCTCGCGTCCTCGCCCGCGGTCGACGCGCAGGCCGCCGCCGAGACCCAGATGATGCTGTGGGCGACGAACCTCGCCGCGACCGACGTCGTGCTGCACGCCGCCGGATGGCTCGAGGGCGGCCTCACGGCATCGTTCGAGAAGTTCGCGCTCGACGTGGAGCTGCTCCGCCAGTTCCAGGTGCAGGCGCAGGGGATCGGCTTCAGCGAGGAGGAGATCGCGTTCGACGCCCTGAAGGAGACCGGTCCCGGCGGGCTGTTCCTGTCGTCGCCGCATACCCGGGCCCACTTCAAGGAGTGGCTGTACATGTCGCCGCTGTTCCAGACGCCCGACTTCGCGACCTGGGAGACGATGGGCTCGGAGACCACCGAGGTCGCGGCGAACCGGGCATGGAAGCAGCTGCTCGAGAGCTACGAGGACCCCGGCCTGGACGCCGCGATCGACGAGGAGCTCCGCGCGTACATGGCGAGTCGGCGCGACGCCCCGGACCTCTACGTCGAGGACTGATCGTCGAGGACCGATCGGCGATGCGCCGGCCGGGCGCGCCTACGCCGCGTCGGCCAGGACCCGCTCGAGGATGTCGGCCCCCTCGACGATGTCCTCCCCGAGGTAGGTGCCGGGCACGTCCTTGCGGGCGGCCGGCGGCCCGAACGCCGCCCCGGCATAGAACGCGTGCACGCCGGGCAGTGCGTCGGCTGCCGTGATCGCCTCGACCGCGGGCCTGCGGGTGACGCTGCGCTGGCTCGTCACGACCGCGCCGCGCGCCTCGGCGGCCCGCACGGCGGCGACGAGCGAGCTCACGGGCGTGAGCGGGCCGAGCGTGCGGATCGACCAGCCCCGGCGGGCGAGCACGACGCCGAACGCCTCGAGGCCGATCGTGTGCAGGTCCTTCGGGCCGCAGGCGAGCACGAGCGGGAACGGGCGGAACGGCGCCGGCGCCATCGCCGACTGGCGAGCGAGCCAGACCCGCACGGCCTCGGTGGCCAGGTGCTCGTGCGCCGTGTCGCAGACCCCCGCCTTCCACCGGCTGCCCATCTCGCGCATCGCGGGCAACGCGACATCGCGCATCGTCTCCTCCACCCCCAACGACTCCGCGCCCGTCATCAAGACCTCACGGAGCTTGGTGGGGTCGAGCCGCATCGCCGACTCGAGGAACCGATCGAGCAGCTCGGTGCGGGGACGGTCCTGTGTGGCGTAGCGCCTGACGATGTCGACCGCCTCGCCGGCGGAGTGACCACGGGTGATCTCGTCGCGCATCATGCGCAGCTGGTCGATCTCGTCCACGGAGTATCGTCGGTGCTTGCCCTGGGTCCGCGCCGGCACGGGGAACCCGTAGCGGCGTTCCCAGGAGCGGATCGTCGGCACGGGGATGCCGAGTAGGGACGAGACCGCCGCGATCGTCATGCTGGGCCCTTGCGCGGTCTTCTGCATCGGTTCCATACGGTCAGGATAGGTTTGACCAGTAGCGAAGGTCAACGGATGGCTGCATAGATTCGGCCCTGAACCCATGCAGTCGTGAATGGGATAGTGGTCCACATGCATGAGGGAACGACGATGGAGCGGACCCCGCGATGCTGAGGCTGGCCCTCGCGGAGATCCGGCGCGCGAAGCTGCGCTTCGGGCTGTTGATCGGCGCCGTCGCGCTGCTCGTCTTCCTGATCCTGTTCCAGCAGACGCTCGCGGCCGGCCTGCTCGGGTCCTTCACCGGAGGGCTCGAGAACCAGTCGGCCGAGGTCCTCGTCTTCAACGCCGACGCCCGAGGAGCCGTCGAGGGAAGCGTCGTGACGCCGGATCAGGTGGACGCGGTCGCCCAGGTCGACGGCGTGGCCCGGGCGGAGCCGTTGGGAGAGGGGACGTTCACCGCCGACGTGGGCGAGGGCGAGCTCGTCGACACGACGGTCTTCGGCTTCGTGCTCGGCGGGCCTGGAGAGCCCACCACCCTGGTCGAGGGCCGGCTCCCCGAGCGCGACGGCGAGGCGGTCGCGAGCGACGTGGACGCCGATGCCGGTTTCGGCATCGGCGACGTGGTCAGCATCGTGCCCGGCGACGTGCCGGTCGAGATCGTCGGCCTCGCGAGCGACGCGCAGTTCAGCGTGCAGCCCACCCTGTACACGACCTACGCGACGTACGAGCAGCTCGTCGTGGCGGGCAATCCCGAGGCGCCGTCGGTGCTGCCGACCCTCGTGGCCGTGCAGCCCGAACCCGGCATCGACCCCGAGGCGCTCGCCGCCTCGATCGACGAGGCGGTCGAGGGTGTCGACGCGAGCGACGTGGCGACGGCGATCGAGAACCTGCCGGGCGTCGGATCGATCACGCAGTCGTTCGCGGTGATCCTGCTGCTCGCGTTCATCGTGGTCGTGCTCGTCACGTGGGTGTTCTTCCTGATCCTCACGGTGCAGAAGACGTCGTCGCTCACCCTGCTGCGCGCGGTCGGCGCGAGCACCTGGTTCCTGCTGGCGAACATCGCCCTGCAGGTCGCGATCGTCGCGGTCGCCGGCATCGCGCTCGCCGCAGGCCTGCTGTGGCTCGCGACGCGCGGGGGGAGCGGCGGCCTCGAGGTCACGGCGCGACCCGGGCCTGATCCTGCGCACGGGGGCGGCGATCCTCGTGCTCGCCCTCGTCTCGTCGATCGCGTCGATGCGCCGCGTCGCCCGCCTCGATCCCGCCGCCGCGACCCAGCGCCAGGCCGGAGGTGGCCTCGAGTGAAGACCGCGTGGAAGGAGCTGATCCGCAAGCCCGCCCGCTTCCTCACCGCCGGCGGCGCCCTGACCCTGATCGTGGTCCTGATCCTGCTGCTGGGCGGGCTGCTCGACGGTCTGTTCCTGGGAGCCACGCGGGCGCTCGATGCGCAGTCGGCCGGGGTGTTCGTGTTCAGCCGTGAGGCGAACGACTCGTTCTTCCGGTCGAGGATCGACGCGTCGACGCGCGAGCAGGTCGCGGCCGTGCCCGGGGTCGACACCGTGACCGGCCTCAGCGTGGTGCAGCAGCCCATCCGAGCCGCCGGCGTCGACGAGGTGCTCGACGCCGCGATGTTCGCCTACGAGGCGCCGAACGAGCGCGTGCCCGCCCCGCCGGCGACGGGGGAGGCCTGGTTCGATCGTTCGTTCGCCGACGAGGGCATCGAAGCCGGCGAGACGGTGGGCTTCGGCTCGAGCCGCACCGAGGTGACGGTCGCCGGCTTCGTCGACGGCACGACGTTCCAGCTGCAGGGCGCGGTCTGGATGGACCCGGAGACCTGGAACACGGTCGTTCGAGAGAACCTGCCGGCCGCCACCCTCGGTGGCGGGGCGTCGCAGGTGCTCCTCGTCACCGGAGATGCCGGCGTCGATGCCGGTTCGCTCGCCCGCGATATCGACGGGCAGGTGCCCGGCGTCTCGGCGCTCACGAAGCAGGACGCGATCCTCGGGCTGCCGGGGGTGAGCGACCAGCAGAGCATCTTCGTGGCGATCATCACCGTCACGTTCGTGGTCGCCGGGCTCGTGGTGGCGTTGTTCTTCGCGCTGCTCACGCTCGAGCGGGTCGGCTTCTTCGGCGTGCTGAAGGCCGTGGGCACCTCGTCGCGGTCGATCGCCGCCGGCCTCAGCCTGCAGGCCGTGCTGATCGCGCTCGGCGCCTTCCTCGTGGGCGGCGCCATCACCCTGGGCCTGGCCGCCGTGATCCCCGACGCGATCCCGCTCGACCTGGAGATCCGCCGGGCCGTGATCACGATCGTCGGCCTCATCGTCACCGCGCTGATCGGCAGCGCGATCTCGTTCCGCCGGGTCGTGCGCATCGACCCCGCCACCGCCGTAGGAGGAAGCTGATGCCCGCGTTGACGCTGCAGGACGTTCGCAAGACGTACGGATCGGGCGACACCGAGGTCGTCGCCCTCGACCACGCGTCGCTCGACGTCGCCGGCGACGAGATGGTCGCGCTCGTCGGTCCGTCGGGGTCGGGCAAGACGACGCTGCTCTCGATCGCGGGCGGACTGCTCGCCCCGACCGAGGGCACGGTGCGGGTCGGACCCCACGAGATCAGCGGCTACGGCAGGAAGGAGCTCACGCGGTTCCGTCGCGAGTTCGTCGGGTTCGTGTTCCAGGGTGCGAACCTCGTGCCGTTCCTCACCGCGAAGGAGAACCTGCTCGTCGTCGGCGACCTCGCGGGGAACACGGGCCGCTCGGCCGAGCAGCGGGCGCTCACCCTGCTCGAGGAGCTCGGCCTCGCCCACCGGGTCGACAACCTCCCGGGCCAGCTCTCGGGCGGCGAGCGCCAGCGCGTCGCGATCGGTCGAGCGCTGATGAACGAGCCCGAGCTCGTGCTGTTCGACGAGCCCACGAGCGCGCTCGACTCGAAGCTCGGCGAGCAGGTGATGGAGCTGATCCGCGACGAGGTGAAGGGTCGCGGAACGGCGGCCGTCGTGGTCACCCACGACACGCGCATGACGCACTACGCGGATCGCGTCGTCGAGATCAGCGACGGCCGACTGGCGGCCTGACCCTTCGGACGGATCGCGATCGGCGCGGCCCTGGCCGACAACCTTCATCGCCCACCGAGCTGTCGATATCGGAAGCACGACACGACGTGGTCGTTGACGAGGCCGCACGCCTGCATGAACGCGTAGCAGACCGTCGGGCCGACGAAGCGGAAGCCTCGACGCTTCAGGTCCTTCGACATCGCGCGTGAGGTGTCGGTCTCGGCGGGGATGTCGCCGAGGCCCTGCCACCGGTTCACCAGGGGAGCGCCGTCGACGAAGGACCACAGCAGCGCGTCGAGGGAGCCGAGCTCGTCTTGCACGTCGAGCACGGCGCGAGCGTTCACCACCGTGGACTCCACCTTGAGTCGGTTGCGGACGATGCTCGGGTCGGTGAGGAGACGCTCGACCTTCGACGGGGAGTAGCGCGCGACCTTCGAGGGATCGAAGCCACCGAACGCCCGCCGATACCCCTCGCGCTTGTTGAGGATCGTCGACCAGCTCAGGCCGGCCTGTGCGCCCTCGAGCGTGAGCATCTCGAACAGGTGCACGTCGTCGTGGACGGGCACGCCCCACTCCTCGTCGTGGTAGGCGAGGTAGCGGGGCTGATCGAGGGGCGCCCACTCGCAGCGGGTCGGTTCATCCACGAGCGGAGCGTACCGGCAGGCGCCGACACGTCGAGACATGGAAGAGGGGAGGCCGCGGGCACGGCCTCCCCTCTGATCGAGCGGCGTCGCTCAGCTGGCTCAGGTGTTGCTGCCGCCACCCGAGTTGCTCTCCCCGCCGCCGCCGCCGCCACCGCCGCCGCCGGAGTTGCTCGCTCCACCGCCGCCACCACCGCCGCCGCCGGAGTTGCTCGCGACGTAGCTGTTGTTGCCGCCACCGGTGCCGTCGTTGCCGGCCGTGTCGTCGCCGTCGATCGCCACCACTGGTGCCGTCGTTCCCGCGGGTGGCGTCGCCGTCGCCCTGATGGCTGGCGCTCCACGCGCCACCGCCGGTGCCGTCGTTGCCGTTGGTGTTGTCGCCGTCACCGCTCCACGCGGCCTTCCACGTGTTGTTGCCGCCGCCGGTGCCGTCGTTGCCGCGGGTGCTGTCCCCGTCACCGTCGTCGTCATCGTCGTCGGTGCCGTCGACCTCGGTGGTGGCATCCTCGTCGCGACGCACCGCGTCGTCGTCGAGGGAGATCGGCGAGACGCCGTTGGCGTCCTGGTCCGGCACGCTCACCAACGCGACGCCGGCCACCAGGACGACGATGCCTGCTGCGATCGCTACCTTCGTCCACATCGTCGATCACTCCTTCCACGGGCCGCTTGTCGGCCTCGTGAGTCGAACCTAGCCATGCGCCGTGAGAGGTCGGTGAGCTCGGGGTGAGGCTCCTCTCACGGTCGTGCCTTGGGCTTCCAGGCCCGCACCCGGACCTTGCCGAGCACGGGCTGCGGGGGGATCGCCTCGGTCAGCGGATCGAGCTCGGCCACGATCTCGGCCGCCGTCGGGCGGTCGCTCGGGCGCCGCGACATCGCGGCGGTCACCAGCGACGAGAGGGGATCGGGCACGTCGCGGGGCAACGGCGCCGGATCGAGCACGAGCTGCGGGAACCGCGCCTCGCCGCTCGCGGTGCGGTCGCCGTCGGGGAACGGGCGGGTGCCCGCGAGCGCCTCGTGCATCGTGACACCGAGTCCCCACACGTCGGTCGCGTGGCCCATCTCGTGGGCCAGCCCGGTGCCGCATTGTTCCGGCGCCATGTACCGATCGGTGCCGACCGGATGGGTCGTCGTCCGCGCACGCTCGATGGTCCGCGCCACGCTCAGGTCGATCAGGCGCGGCGGCGGCGCCATCATCACGTTCTTGGGCTTCACGTCGAGGTGCAGGACGCCGGTCGTCGCGATGTAGTGGATCGCCGAGGCGAGCTGCAGCACCAGGGGGATCGCCTGCTCGATGCCCAGGCGACCCTGCCGCCTGATCAGCGTCGACAGGCGGGGACCCTCGACGAGCTCCAGCACGATGTGCGGACGCTCGCCGTCGAGCGCGACGTCGAAGCACCGCGGGAAGGACGGGTGCGAGAGGCGACCGAGCGCACTCGGCCTCCGCCGCGAGGGCCGCGCGCGCGCGATCGTCGTCGACCGAGCCCGGCTGCAGCATCTTCACGGCCACGATGCCGAGGATCGTGTCGTCCCACGCCGCGTACACGTCGTGCACGTTGCTGGAGCCCAACAGGCGCACGGCGGTCCGGCCGGGCGCGATCTGCTCGCCCTCGGCCAGGTCCCATCCGCGCGACTCGGCGGGGACCGGCGCGCGTTCGGCTCGTCCGATCCTCATGCACACAGCCTCGTCGCGGGCGGTGAGACCCGAGTGAGGCCCGCATGAGAGTTCCCTCATGCAGGCGGTCTGCAGCCCTCGCGCCCGCACCGCCGTGGAATGATGAGGGGCCGGCGCACCGGACCCCGGCATCACGCGATGCAGACCGAGACCCCTACCCCCAGTCGTGACGACGCGCCGCCGTCGGTGCCCGAGGCGCCGGTCGACCGCGACGCGTCGCCCCGGCGTGTGTTCTGGGGCTTGCGGGCGCGCATCGTGTTCTGGTCGATCCTCGGTCTCGCCGTCGCGGTGCTGGCCGGGGTGCTCGTCGTGCGGCAGGCCTTCCTCGTGCAGCTCGACAATCGGATCGACGACGCGCTCGTGCAGGAAGCCGACGAGCTTCGGAGCCTGAGCCGAGGACGGGACCCGCTCACCGGGGAGCGATTCGACGACGACGTACGGCGCATCTTCGAGGTCTTCCTCGATCGGAACGTTCCCTCGCGGAACGAGGCCTATCTCGCGTTCGTCGACGGGCGGCTGATCGAGCGTCGCGACGCCGTGGCCAGCTCGTCCGGGCTCACCGACCACGCGGACCTCATGGACCGCTGGTCGTCGCTCGAGACCTCCGAGCGCGGCCGCATCGACACCGTCGCCGGCACGGTCGATTACCTCGCCGTGCCGATCGACGCCGGTGGTGAGGTGCTCGGCGTCTTCGTGATCGCGCATTTCCGCGACCTCGAGACCGCCCAACTGACCAGCGCCGTGAACGCGGCGATCGAGGTCGGCCTGATCGTGCTGCTGATCGGCTCGGTGATCGCGTGGCGCATCGCCGAGAGCGTCCTGCGACCGGTGCGGGCGGTGACGACGACGGCGAGGCGCATCTCGACCGGCGCCGACCTCACCGAACGCCTCCCCGTGACCGGACACGACGAGCTCGCCGAGCTGTCGTCGACGTTCAACGGCATGCTCGACGAGCTCGAGGAAGCGTTCGATACGCAGCAGCGGTTCGTCGACGACGCCGGGCACGAGCTGCGCACGCCGATCACCGTGATCCGTGGCCACCTCGACCTGATGGGCGACGATCCCGAGGATCGTCGGGCGACCCTCGTGCTGATCGACGACGAGCTCGAGCGCATGCACCGCATCGTGAACGACCTGCTCACGCTCGCGAAGGCGGAACGGGCCGATTTCCTGCGGCTCGGGCCGGTCGACCTCGCGGCTCTCACCGAGGAGGTGCACGCGAAGGCCGAGGCGCTCGGCGAGCGCGGCTGGCGTCTCGGCGGCGTCGGCCGCGGCATCGTGATCGCGGACCGACAGCGCCTCACCCAGGCGATGATGCAGCTCGCGCAGAACGCGGTGCAGCACACGGCCCCAGGCGACGAGATCGAGATCGGCTCGCGCGTGCTCGGTGCCGAGGCGGAGCTGTGGGTCCGCGACACGGGCGAGGGCATCGCGCCCGAGGAGGTCGAGCGCATCTTCGACCGGTTCGCGCGAGGCGGACGCAAACGGGCGTCCGACGGGGCCGGGCTCGGGCTCTCGATCGTGCGGGCGATCGCCGAGGCGCACCACGGGCGCGTCGCGGTGACGAGCCAACCGGGCGAGGGGAGCCGCTTCGTCATCGTCGTGCCGGTCGATCAGCCGCTGGACGCGCCCGAGGAGCCCGCATGAGCCACGTGCTGATCGTCGAGGACGAGGAGCGCATCGCCGCGTTCCTCGACAAGGGGCTGCGTGCGAACGGCTTCACGACCGTCGTGGCGCCGACGGGGGAGCAGGCGCTCGCTCAGCTCCGCGCCGACTCGTTCGACGTGGTGATCCTCGACATCGGCCTGCCGGGGATCGACGGCTACGAGGTGCTGCGCGAGCTCCGGTCCTGGGACCCGGCGATCCAGGTCGTGATGCTCACCGCACGCGACGAGGTCGACGACACCGTGCACGGGCTCGAGGGCGGCGCCGACGACTACGTGACGAAGCCGTTCCGCTTCGAGGAGCTGCTCGCTCGCATCCGCGCCCGGCTGCGGAGCGAGCGCGCGACCACCTCGACCACGATCGAGGCCGGCGACTGCGTGCTCGACCTTCGCACCCGGCGGCTGCGCGTCGACGGCACGGAGGTCGAGCTCACCGCGCGGGAGTTCACGCTCGCCGAGACGTTCTTCAGCCATCCCGGACAGGTGCTGAGCCGGGAGCAGCTGCTGAGCCGTGTCTGGGGGTTCGACTACGACCCGGGCTCGAACGTGGTCGACGTCTACGTGGGCTACCTGCGGAAGAAGGTCGGCAACGACCGCATCGCCACCGTGCGCGGCATGGGCTACCGCTTCGACCCGTCGCCCGCCTGACCCGCGGCGACCTCGGCCAGCACATCGTCGGCGAGCGACAGCCCCTTCAGCGTGTGCTCGATGTCGTAGCCGAAGCCGAACCGGAGCCCCTTCTTCAGGCCGAACATGTCGCCGGGCACGAGCAGCACGCTCCGCTCGGTCCGGATGCGCTCGGCGAGCTCGAGGCTCTTGATCGGCAGGTCGTACTTCGCGTAGGCGATCGCGCCGGCGTCGGGACGGTCCCAGGTGAAGATGTCGTCGTGGGTCCGCAGCCACGCCTCGAGCCGCGGGTAGTTGGCCCGCACGATCGCCCGCGTGCGACCGAGGATCGCCTCGCGCACGTCGGGCAGCATCGCGAACGCGGCGAGCCGGTCGCTCACCGCCGACGGGGTGAGGGTCGTGTAGTCGTGGCGCTCCCAGATGCGGGCGATCATCGCCGGGGGCGCGACCGCCCAGCCGACGCGCAGTCCCGGCATCGCGAACGCCTTCGAGAGCCCGCTCGTCACGATCACCTTGTCGTAGCGCCCGAAGAACGTGGGCGTGGCGACGTCGCCCTCGAGCTCCGCGCCCCGGTAGATCTCGTCGGAGACGATCCAGGCGCCGGCGCGGTCGGCGGCCTTCACCACCTCGTCCATCTCGCGCTCGGTGAGCACGTGACCGGTCGGGTTGTTCGGGTTGCAGACCATCACGGCCTTCGTCCGCTTCGTGACCGCGTCGTGCAGCTGGTCGATGTCGAGCGTCCATCCGTCGTCGCCGAGGCGCAGCCGCACACGGTCGCTCGCGCGTCCGAACGCCGATCCGAGCCCCCACCCCTGCATGTAGTTGGGCACCATGAACGCGAGGCGGTCGCCGGGCTCCAGCAGCGCCCAGAGGGCGAGGAAGTTCGCCTCGGACCCGCCGTTGACCATCGTCACGTTCTCCGCGGTGGCTCCCGGGTACCAGGCGGCGACGTTGGCGCGCGCCTCCTCAGAGCCTTCCGAGAGCGGGTAGCCGAGCGTCGTCGCGAGGAACGCCTCGGCGTCGGCGACGGGCCCGAGCAGCTCGCGGATCGACATCGGCACCACCCCCGACTCCGACAGGTCGTGGTCGACCTCGTGCCAGTGCAGGGACTGGTAGCGCTCCATGCGGAACTGCTCGATCGTCATGCGTGAGCCCTTCGTCGGGGTGACCCCGCGACCGTAGCACCCGACGCCCGTGCATCGCCGGGTAGGCTGCCGGTAGGGTGGCGACCGTGGGTCGGGTCCGCATCCTCCGAGCCGACGACGTGCGAGCGGCGATCGGCATGCGAGCATGCATCGACGCGTGCGAGCGAGCGTTCGTCGCCTACTCGTCGGGTACCGCCGAGCTCCCCGGGGTGATCCACCTCGACGTGCCCGAGACGCGGGGCGAGATCCACGTGAAGGCCGGGCACCTCCACGGTTTCCCGTACTACGCGGTGAAGGCCGCGAGCGGTTTCTACGGGCTCGAGCCGCCGGCGATCGACGGGCTCGTGATCGTCTTCGACGCGCGTGACGGGTCGCCGGCGGCGTTCCTGCTCGACGGCGGGTACCTCACCGATCTGCGGACCGGAGCGGCGGGGGGAGTGGCGGCGCGCCACCTGGCGCCCGAGCGCGTCGAGCGCGTGGCCGTGATCGGCACCGGCGCCCAGGCCCGCTACCAGGTGGAGGCGCTCGCCGAGGTGCGGCCCGGCTTCTCCGAGGTGCGGGTCTGGGGACGGAACCCGGCGCACGCGCAGAGAGCCGTCGAGGACCTGCGCGCCGTCCTCGGAGATGGTTGCGCGGTCAAGTATCTGGCGTCCCCCCGCGAGGCGGTCGACGGCGCCGACGTCGTCGTCACGTGCACCGCCGCCCGCGAGCCGCTCGTGGACGCGGCGTGGCTCGCTCCGGGCGCGCACGTGACCGCGGTCGGTTCCGACGGGCCGGGCAAGCAGGAGCTCGACCCCCAGATCCTGCGCGACGCCGACGTGCTCGCGGTCGACTCGGTCGAGCAATGCTCGGCGCTCGGCGAGCTGCAGCATGCCGCCGACCAGGCCGGCCGGGCGGTCGAGCTGGGCGCGATCTGCGACGGCGCCGTCGCGGGACGCACGGAACGGGGGCAGTCGACCGTCTGCGACCTCACCGGCGTCGGGGTGCAGGACGTCGCCGCCGCGAACGAGGTGATGCGAGCCGTCGGCGAGCGCGGCGAGTCGATCGCGCTGTGACCGACCCGGCACGCTCGTTCGACGACCTCCCCGCCGAGGAGCGCGTCGCACGGCTGCGCCGCCTCGCGGAGCGCGCGCTGGAGCGCTACGACGTGCCGTCGCCCTCGATCGAGTTGATCACCGACGACTGGAACTGCGTCTTCCGCGTCGATGCCGCCGACGGATCGCGACTCGTGCTGCGCGTGAGCCGGCCGGGCCGGCGCACGCTCGACGAGGTCCGCGGTGAGATGGCGTGGCTCGCGGCGATCGCGGCCGAAGGGAACCTCGTCGTGCCGGTGCCACGCCCCGCTCGCGACGGGTCCCTCGCGTTCGAGGCATCGGCCGAGGGCGTGCCCGAGCCCCGCACCATCGCAGTGTTCGGCTGGATCGAGGGCGAGCAGCTCGCGACCGCGATGACCGAACGGAACCTCGAGACCTACGGCGAGGTGGCGGCGAGCCTCCATGCCCAGGCGAGTGGCTTCGATCCGCCCGCGGGGATGAAGACGTGGGACTCGCCGTACCCGTTCCTCGAGCCCGAGGTGCTCTTCGACGAGGAGCACCGCGAGACGCTCGGGCCGGCCGGCGTCCTCCCCTTCGAGCGGGCACGAGCCTCGACCCAGGAGGCGATCGAGCGGCTGGCGGTGGCCGAGCCGCCGCGCATGATCCATGCCGACCTGCACGAGGAGAACGCGTTCGTGCGGGCGGACGGCTCGATCGCGATGCTCGACTTCGACGACTGCATGCTCGGATGGCCCGTCCAGGATCTCGGGATCACCGTGTTCGAGCTCGCCGGCCGCGAGGACTTCGAGCGGCTCGAGCGGGCATTGCGACGCGGGTACGAGCGGGTCGCCCCCTGGCCGGAACGCGCGCCCGGGGAGGTCCGGGTGTTCGCCGCCGACCGATGCCTGATGCTGTCGAACTACATCGTGCAGGACCACGATCCCGAGTACCGGGCCGAGGCGCCCGCCTACGTCGGCCGGTGGTCCGCGAGGATCGATCTGCTCCTGGGCTGAGCCGGCGAGCTCAGCCGGCGGGCTCAGTAGGCGAGCTCACCCCGCGAGTCGGGCGAGGACCTCGTCGTGGACCAGGCCGTTCGACGACACCACGCTTCCGAGGTGGCGCGTCGGCGATCCGTCGAGTTGGGTGACCCGGCCGCCCGCTTCCTCGACGACGATCTGGAACGCCGCGTAGTCCCAGATGTTCAGCTCGGCCTCGATCATCGCCTCGCCGGCGCCGCGTGCGACGAGCGCGTGCCCCCAGAAGTCGCCGAAGCCCCGTGATCGCGGAACGGCCGACACCAACTCGACGACGCGACTGCGGCGGTCGTCGGGCCACGCCTCGAGCCCTGCGAGGAACACCTGCGCCTCGTCGAGACGGTCGACGTCGCTGACCCCGATCCGCCGGCCGTTCATCCGTGCGCCGGTGCCGCGTGCCGCCTCGTACCGCTCGCCGATCGCCGGGGCGTTCACGATCCCGAGCGCCAGCTCACCGTCGACCTGCAGGGCGATCAGCGTGGCCCAGATCGGGATTCCTCGAGCGTAGTTGGCGGTGGCATCGATGGGGTCGACGATCCAGACACGGCCGGTCGCGCGGTCGGCGCCACCTTCCTCCTCGCCGAGCACGTGGTCGTCGGGGAACGCCGCCGCGACCTGCTCGCGCACCATCGCCTCGATCGACGTGTCGGCCTGGGTCACGACGGTGCGGTCGGCCTTGTGCCGGACCTCGAGCCCGTCGCCCAGGAACAGGCCCATGCCGATGTCGGCGGCTCGGTCGGCCAGGCCGTTCGCGAACGCACGCTCGTGCTCGAACACGCACCGAGACTATCGGCCGACGCCCGCGCCACGCTGGACCTTCGGCCGAGGACCGCTCGAAACGATCTCGGGTAGCCTGACTGGACCTATGCAGACGACCGTCGAGAACACCGAGAAGCACACCGTCAAGCTCACCGTCGAGATCCCGCCCGACGAGTACTCGAAGGAGCTCGACGCCACCTACAAGAGCATCGCGAACCAGGTCAAGATCCCCGGGTTCCGCAAGGGCAAGGTGCCCAAGCAGATCATCGACGCCCAGATCGGGCGCGAGGTCGTGCGCGACGAGTTCCTCGAGCACGCCGTGCCCCAGTACTACCGCCAGGCGGTCTCCGAGCAGGACCTCGCCCCGATCGCCGACCCGGAGATCGACCTCGAGGGGTTCGCCGACGACGCACCCCTCGTGTTCACCGCCGTCGTCGAGGTCCGGCCCCGGCTCGAGCTGAGCGAGAGCGACTACGTCGGGCCTGAAGGTGACGAAGCCGAGCGCCGAGGTGGCCGAGTCCGACGTCGACGAGTGGATCGATCGCCTGCGTGAGCGGTTCGCCGAGCTCGAGCCGGCCGACCGGCCGGTGATCGACGGCGACTTCGTCACGATCGACGTCAAGGCCCTCGCCGGCGATGAGGAGATCGACGGCCTGACCCGGACCGACTACCTCTACTTCGTCGGGTCGGGTGAGTTCGGACCCGCGCTCGACGAGCAGCTGGCCGGCACGAAGCCCGGCGACATCCTCAAGGTGTCCGAGGAGATGGGACCGGGGGCGGGGGAGGCACTCGCCGGCACGACCGCCGACCTCACCGTGCTCGTGAAGGACGTGAAGGCGCGCAAGCTCCCCGAGGCCGACGACGACTTCGCGAAGACCGCGTCGGAGTTCGACACGATCGACCAGCTCCGTGACGACCTGCGCACGCGCCTGGGCGAGATGAAGGAACGCGAGGTCGCGGCGACGGTCCGAGACCGCGTGCTCGACGCGATGATCGACTCGATCGAGGTCGACATCCCCGACACCCTGATCGACGACGAGACCGAGCACCGGGTCGCCAGCGCCGGGGAGCGCGCCCAGCGCGCCGGGGTGACGCTCGACGACCTGCTCGAGGCCCAAGGATGGGACGAGGCCCGGCTCCGAGAGGATTCGCGGGATCACGCGATCCGGGCGATCAAGGCGGACCTGGCCCTCGAGGGCGTCGCGAGGGCCGAGACGATCGAGGTCACCGCCGACGAGCTGGGCACCGAGATCACCTCCCTCGCAGAGGCCTACGGCCGCGACTCGAAGGAGCTCGCGAAGCAGCTCGAACGCACCGGTCAGATCGTGACGCTGGCCGGGGATATCATCAGAGGCAAGGCCCTCGACCTGTTGGTCGAGCGTGCCGACATCGAACCCGAAGGGCTTGAAGGAACCGACGGGACCGCCGAGGCCGAGCCGGCCGAGGGCGGCTCCGAGCCAGAGATCGAGACCTCCGACGACGCCGAGGAGACGACATGACCGACATGCGAACGAACATCACCGCCAACGACTACCTGGTGCCCGTGGTCGTCGAGCAGACGAGCCGCGGCGAGCGCTCGTTCGACATCTACTCGCGCCTGCTGAAGGAGCGCATCGTCTTCCTCGGCACCCCGATCGACGACAACGTCGGCAACCTGATCATGGCGCAGCTGCTGCACCTCGAGAGCGAGGACCCCGACAAGGACATCCACCTGTACATCAACTCGCCGGGTGGGGTCATCACGTCGCTGTTCGCGATCTACGACACGATGCAGTACATCAAGCCCGACGTGTCCACGATCGTGATGGGCCAGGCCGCGAGCGCCGCGGCGGTGCTGCTGCTCGCGGGGGCTCCGGGCAAGCGGTTCGCGTTGCCGCACTCCCGCGTGCTGCTGCACCAGCCGCACGGTGGCGCCGAGGGCCAGGCCGTCGACATCGAGATCCAGGCCAAGGAGATCACCCGGTCGCGCCAGCTGCTCGAGAAGCTGATCGCCCATCACACCGGTCAGCCGATCGAGAAGGTGGCCAAGGACACCGACCGTGACTTCATCCTCACGGCCGACGAGGCGAAGGAGTACGGAGCGATCGACGAGATCATCACCACGCGCGGGATCGCCGAGCTTGCTTCCGCCGGGGTCGCCGGCGCGTGATAATGCGCTGACACATATCGGCCGGGTCGCGAGACCCGGCCGATCGGTCCGTCGGAGAGGGAAGAGAGGCAGATGGCCAAGTTCGGGGATTCCGACCTGCTGAAGTGCTCCTTCTGCGGGAAGAGCCAGAAGCAGGTCAAGAAGCTGATCGCCGGCCCCGGTGTCTACATCTGCGACGAGTGCATCGACCTCTGCAACGAGATCATCGAGGAAGAGCTCTCCGAGACGACCGAGCTGAAGCTCGACGAGCTGCCCAAGCCACAGGAGATCTTCTCGTTCCTCGACGAGTACGTCGTCGACCAGGAGCGGGCGAAGAAGGTGCTCTCGGTCGCGGTCTACAACCACTACAAGCGCATCCAGGTGGGCACCACGACCGACGATGTCGAGCTGCAGAAGTCCAACATCATGATCCTCGGGCCGACCGGATGCGGCAAGACCTACCTGGCACAGACGCTCGCCCGCATGCTCAACGTGCCGTTCGCGATCGCCGACGCCACGGCGCTCACCGAGGCCGGGTACGTCGGCGAGGACGTCGAGAACATCCTGCTGAAGCTGATCCAGGCCGCGGACTACGACGTCAAGAAGGCCGAGACCGGCATCATCTACATCGACGAGATCGACAAGGTCGCGCGCAAGAGCGAGAACCCGTCGATCACGCGCGACGTCTCCGGCGAGGGCGTGCAGCAGGCGTTGCTGAAGATCCTCGAGGGCACGCAGGCGAGCGTTCCGCCCCAGGGTGGCCGCAAGCACCCCCACCAGGAGTTCATCCAGATCGACACCACCAACGTGCTGTTCATCTGTGGCGGCGCCTTCGCGGGCCTCGACAAGATCATCGAGAGCCGCATCGGGCGCAAGGGCGTCGGCTTCGGTGCCGACGTCGTCTCCCGCGCCGACAAGGACATCGGCGAGGTCTTCTCCCAGGTGTTGCCCGAGGATCTGCTGAAGTTCGGCCTGATCCCCGAGTTCGTCGGCCGTCTTCCGGTGATCACGAGCGTCGACAACCTCGACGAGGACGCCCTGGTCGACATCCTCACGAAGCCGAAGAACGCCCTCGTGCGCCAGTACCAGCGCTTCTTCGAGTTCGACGGCGTCGAGCTCGAGTTCAAGGACGACGCGCTGCGGGCGATCAGCGAGCAGGCGATCCTGCGCGGCACCGGTGCGCGCGGCCTCCGCGCGATCATGGAAGAGGTGCTGCTCAACGTGATGTACGAGCTGCCCTCGCGCGAGGACGTCACGAAGTGCCTCGTCGACAAGGACGTCGTGCTCACGGGCGTGAATCCCACCTTGGTGCCGCACGCGAAGACCACGAAGAAGCGCAGCGAGCGCCAGGAGAAGACCGCCTAGCTGGCACGGCACTCCTCGATCCACCGCAGATGCTGGAAGTCGGTCCTTCGGCGTTCCATGATTCCCCGATGGGGCAGCGAGCCCCGCTGACGGATGGGGGGATCGATGGAACCTGATATCCGACGCGAGGCGACCGGCTTCGCCAGGAACTGGTGGCTGTTCCTGATCACGGGCATCGCGTGGCTGATGATCGGCGTGCTCGTGCTCCGATTCAACGTCACGTCGGTGGCCACCGTGGGCATCTTGCTCGGCGTGATGTTCCTGGGGGCGGCGATCAACGAGTTCCTCGCATCGACGACCGTCAGCGGCGGCTGGAAGTTCGTCCACATCGCGCTGGGGGTCCTGTTCGTCCTCGGGTCGCTCTGGGGCTTCATCCGGCCGATCGATACGGCATTCGCTCTGGCCTCGGTCCTGGGCTTCCTGCTGGTGCTGATGGGATCGATGCACGTGATCGGCGCCGTGCTGTCCCGCGAGGGCAACCCGCTGTGGTGGCTCGGTCTCACCGTCGGCATCCTCGAGATCCTGCTGGCGATGTGGGTGTCGCAGCAGTACTACGACGCCCGGATCGCGCTGATCCTGATCTGGGTGGGCTTCATGGCGATCTTCCGCGGCATCGGCGAGATCGTGATGGCGTTCGAGTTGCATCACGCCAAGAAGTCGATGGAGGTGGCGGCCTGAGGGCCGCGCCGATCCGCTCGCTCGCCGTCGCGGCCCTGATCGTCAGCGTGATGTCGGGCTGCGCCGACGACGGGTCCTCGGGTGACGGCGACGATCCCGCGGCGTCGATCGTCGGGGTCACATGGATCCTCGAGGCCGCGGCGACCGAGGCGCTCGTCGACGAGGTCGTGCCCGAGCACGCGCGGGTCACGATCAGGTTCGAGGACGACGGCACGGCGAGCGGGTCGGCGGGCTGCAACAACTACGCGGGCTCGTACACGACGAGCGCCGACGGTGCGATCTCGATCGAGGCCGGCGGCATGACGATGATGGCGTGCGAGGAGCCGCTCATGCGGCTCGACGCGGCCTACGTCGCGGCTCTGGGCGAGGTGGATGCCTTCGAGATCGTCGACGGGGGCGACTCCCTCCTGCTCTCGGGAGCCGAGACGCCGTTGACGTACACGGCCGAGCAGCCCATGCCGCTGGAGGGCACCGCGTGGCGGGTCGACGGCATCGCGATCGGCAGCGACGCGGTGTCGTCGACGATCGCGGGCGCCGATGCCGACCTCGTCTTCGACGCCGGCGTCGTCTCGGGCAGCACGGGCTGCAACACCCTCAACGGCTCGTACTCGATCGACGGCGACCCCAGCGTGGGCGCGATCTCCTTCTCCGAGATCGCCACGACCAAGATGGCCTGCGAGCCCGACGTGGCGGAGCAGGAACAGGCGATCCTGACGGGCCTCGACGAGGCCGCGAGCTACACGATCGCCGGGTCGACGATGTCGCTGTCCGACGGCGACGGCGCGTTCCTGCTCTCGCTCGTCGCGTCGTGACGCGCAGGAGCCCGGCCGATGTCGGCCGGGCTCCGTCGTGATGCCGATGCGGTGCGCTCAGCTCAGGAGAGCGCCTTCTTCTTCAGCGCGTCGAACTCCTCCTGGCTGATCGCTCCGGAGTCGAGCAGCTCCTTGGCCTTGGCGATCTCGCCGGAAGGCCCGGCGTCGGCGGCGGCCTTCTGCACGTACTGCTGGAAGTCGGCCTCGGCCGCCTTCTGCTGTGCGACATCCCGCTGCGCCATGTCCTTGCCGTGCACGATCACGTAGATGAACAACGTGAGGAACGGCAGGAACAGCAGGGCGATCAGCCACACGGCCTTCATGCCGCCCGACATCTGCGTGGTTGCGGAAGATGTCGAAGATGACCCTGAACAGGATCATCAGGTACATGATCATGAAGAAGATCACGACCGTGGTCCACAAGATCTCGCCGAAATCGATCTCTGCGAGCAACGCGTACTCCTTTCGGTTGGAGTGGTGCGGTCGGAAGCCTACTGCACCGGGCACGGGCGACGGAACACCGCTCGTTCGGGGCCGGCGCTTCGCGCCGGGCCGTTCCGTAGACTGCGCCCCATGAGCGTGCCCGAGAAGCCGTCGCTCGACGGTCTGGAAGCGAAGTGGGACGAGTGGTGGGAAGCCGCCGGCACCTACCACTTCGATCGCACGAAGACGAGGGATCAGGTCTTCGCGATCGACACCCCGCCGCCCACGGCGAGCGGGTCGCTGCACATCGGCCACGTGATGTCCTACACGCACACCGACCTCGTGGCGCGCTACCGGCGCATGCGCGGCGACGAGGTCTTCTACCCGATGGGCTGGGACGACAACGGCCTGCCCACGGAGCGGCGGGTGCAGAACTACTTCGGCGTCCGCTGCGATCCCTCGCTGCCGGCCGACCCCGCGTTCGACGTCTCGAGGCTGGAGCGCCCCGACGACGGCCCCGTCGCGGTCAGCCGGCCGAACTTCATCGAGCTCTGCGAGCGGCTCACGACCGAGGACGAGAAGGCGTTCGAGGCGTTGTTCCGGCGGCTGGGGCTGTCGGTCGACTGGCGCCAGACCTACACGACGATCGGCGAGGTCTCCCGTCGCGCGTCGCAACGCGCCTTCCTCCGGCTCGTGCGCAGCGGGCTCGCCTACACGGCCGAGGCGCCCACGATGTGGGACGTCGACTTCCGCACGGCGGTCGCGCAGGCCGAGATCGAGGATCGCGAGGTCGCGGGCACCTACCACCGGGTCGCGTTCGACCTCGAGGACGGCAGCGGCCGGATCGAGGTCGAGACGTCGCGCCCGGAGCTGATCCCGGCGTGCGTCGCCCTCGTGGTGAACCCCGACGACGAGCGGTACGCGCCCCTGGTCGGCGCGACCGCGCTCACGCCGGTGTTCCGCGTGCCCGTGCCGGTGGTCGCGCACGAGCTCGCCGATCCCGAGAAGGGAACCGGCGCGGCGCAGATCTGCACGTTCGGCGACGTCACCGACGTCGTCTGGTGGCGCGACCTCGGACTGCCGGCCCGGGTGGTCGTGCGCCGCGACGGCACGCTCGCGGGCGGCCGGTTCGGCGAGCCCGGGTGGGAGTCGCGCGACGCCGACGCGGCGAACGCGGCGATGGCGCAGCTCGAGGGCAAGGGCGCGAAGCAGGCGCGCAAGCAGATCGTCGAGCTGCTCCGCGACGGCGGCTGGCTCGTCGGCGAGCCGGAGCCCGTGCAGCACGTCGTGAAGTTCTACGAGAAGGGCGACCGCCCGCTCGAGGTGATCTCGAGCCGTCAGTGGTTCGTGAAGACGCTCGAGTTCAAGGACGCGCTGCTCGAGCGCGGGCGTCAGATCGCGTGGCACCCGGGGTTCATGGGCTCGCGTTTCGCGAGCTGGGTCGAGGGGCTGAACCAGGACTGGGCGGTCAGCCGACAGCGCTACTTCGGCGTGCCGTTCCCCGTGTGGTTCCCGCTCGACGACGCCGGCGAGCCGATCTACGACCAGCCGATCCTGCCCGAGGAAGCCGCGCTGCCGGTCGATCCGCTCGACGACGTGCCGCCCGGCTACACGGCCGATCAGCGCGATGTGCCCGGTGGGTTCGCCGGCGACCCCGACGTGATGGACACGTGGGCGACGTCGTCGCTCTCGCCCCAGATCGCCGCGCGATGGGAGGACGACCCCGACCTGTTCCAGCGGCTCTTCCCGATGGACCTGCGACCGCAGGCGCACGACATCATCCGCACCTGGCTGTTCTACACGGTCCTGCGCGCCCATCTCGAGCACGACTCGTTGCCGTGGACGAACGCGGCGATCAGCGGGTTCGTGCTCGACCCCGACCGCAAGAAGATGTCGAAGTCCAAGGGGAACGTGGTCGTGCCGACCGAGGTCTTCGAGCGCCACTCCGCCGACGCCGTGCGGTACTGGGCGGCGAGCGCTCGTCTCGGCTACGACGCCGCGATCGACGACCAGCAGATGAAGGTCGGCCGCCGACTCGCGATCAAGATCCTGAACGCCTCGCGGTTCGTGCTCTCGATGGAGGCCACGCCCGGCGAGATCACCGAGCCGGTGGACCGGGCGATGCTGTGCACCCTCGCGTCGGTGGTGAGCGAGGCCACCGAGGCGCTCGACGCCTACGAGCACTCGAAGGCGCTCGACGGCGTCGAGCGGTTCTTCTGGGGGTTCACCGACGACTACCTCGAGCTCGTGAAGCAGCGCGCCTACGGCGCGCACGGCCCCGAGGGAGCAGCGTCGGCGATCGGCGCCCTGCGAGCCGCGCTCGACGTGCTGCTGCGCCTGTTCGCGCCGTTCCTGCCGTACGTGACCGAGGAGGTCTGGTCGTGGTGGCGCGAGGGGTCGGTGCACCGGGCGTCGTGGCCGGCCGCCGCCGAGGTGGCGGAGCACGCCGGTGGCGACTGCGACCCCGCGATCTACGAGGTGGCCGCCGCGGTGCTCTCGGCGGTGCGCAAGGAGAAGGCGCTCGCGAAGGTCTCGCTGAAGACGCCGGTCGACTCGATCACCGTGCACGACACGCAGGATCGGCTGCGCCTGCTGAGCCAGACCACGGCCGACCTGCGGGAGGCGGGCAACATCCGGGCGATCGACCAGGCCGAGGCCGACGCGTTCGCGGTCGAGACGGTGCTCGCTCCGCCCTCCGAGCCGTCGCCGGACGGCCCACAGGCCTGAGCCTTCCGATGGACTACGCTGCAGCGCTCTCCGCGCTCGAGGATCGCAAGGAGACGCGCATGGTGCCCGATCTGTCGCGCATCCTCGCGCTCGCGACCTACCTGGACGATCCGCAGCTGTCCTACCCGACGATCCACGTCACCGGCACGAACGGCAAGGGCACGGCCGCCCGGGTCGCCACCGAGATCGCGTGCGCCCACGGGCTCACGACGGGTCTGTACACCTCGCCGCATCTCGAGTCCGTGACCGAGCGATTGTCGGTCTGCGGCGTCGACGTCACCGAGAAGGAGTTCGCCGAGGAGTTCACGCACCTGCAGCCGTTCCTGGACCTCGTCGACGGCCGGTCCGAGGAGCGGGTGACCTACTTCGAGGCGCTGACGGCCTTCGCGTACCTGTGGTTCGCCGACAAGCCGGTCGCCCTCGGCGTCTTCGAGGTCGGCATGGGAGGCACATGGGACGCCACGAACCTCATCTCGAGCGACGTCGCGGTGATCACCCCGATCGGCCTCGATCATCCGGAGCTCGGCGCGACGTTGACCGAGGTGGCGGGGGAGAAGGCCGGCATCATCAAGGACGGCAAGGCCGTGGTCGTGCGCGAGCAGGAAGCCGAGGCGCTCGCCGTGATCGAGGCTCGATGCGACCAGGTCGGCGCCTCGCTGCTCGCTCGAGTTCCGCGATTGGGAGGTCACCGAACGTCTGCAGGCGGTGGGCGGTCAGGCGTTCGCGGTGCGAGGCCTGCACGCCTCGTACGACGATCTGTACCTGCCGCTGTTCGGCGAGCACGCCGTCCGCAACGCGGCGGCGGCGCTCGTGGCGTGCGAGTCGCTGTTCGGCGAGGCCCTCGAGGAAGGAACGCTGCGAGAGGCGCTCGCGGGCGTGCGGTGGCCCGGGCGTCTCGAGGTCGTCGGCCGGCAGCCGGCGATCGTGCTCGACGGTGCGCACAACCCCGCCGGGGCCGAGGCGCTCGCGGTCGCGCTGCGGGAGTTCTTCCTCTGGGAGCGACTGCACCTCGTGCTCTCGATCGGCGCGAACAAGGACGTGGCCGGCATCGCCGCGCCAGCTCGCACCGCTCGCCGACGTGGCCTACGCGGCGCGCAACGAGAGCGAGCGGACGGGCGACGCCACGCCGATCGCCGAGGCGTTCGGCGTCGAGGGCACGCCCGTCACGATCCACGGCTCGGTCGCCGAGGCGCTCGAGGCGGCCAGGGCGGCCGCGACCCCCGGCGATCTCATCTGCGTGACGGGCTCTCTGTACACTGTCGCCGACGCCCGCCGGGCGCTCGGCCTGACCACCTGAGCTACCGCGCCGGCCTCCGTGCCCGGCTCGATCCCGAGGAGACCGACGAAGCACATGGCGACCGAATCCACCCTGCTGATCGTGAAGCCCGACGGCGTGCGCCGCGGCCTCGTGGGCGAGGTGCTGCGGCGCGTCGAGGCCAAGGGCCTCGCGATCGAGGAGATGCGGCTGTTCACGATCCCGCGCGAGACGGCCGAGGAGCACTACGGCGAACACCGCGAGAAGCCGTTCTTCGGCGAGCTCGTCGACTTCATCACGGGCGGGCCGGTGGTGGTGGCGAAGATCACGGGCGACGACGCGATCACCTGCTGGCGCACGCTGATGGGACCGACGAACCCGGTCGAGGCGGCCCCCGGGTCGATCCGCGGCGACTTCGCCACCGAGATCGGCGAGAACATCGTGCACGGCAGTGACTCTCCGGAGTCGGCCGATCGCGAGCTCGCGCTGTTCTTCGGGGCCTGACGGCGGACCGCGGCGACATGCCCGGTCTGCAGGAGGCCTTCGACCGCATCGGCGCCGCCCTCGAGCATCACCTCGAGTCCTCGCACGCCGCCGGCGCCGTCCTCGCGGTCACCGACCGCGAAGAGATCCTCGGCGTCGCCGTCCGTGGTCATGGCCGACGTGGCCGCCGGCACGCCGGTCCGGCCCGAGACCCGGTTCCAGATCGGCTCGATCTCGAAGTCGTTCGCCGGCATCGTCGCGGTGCAGGAGGCCGACGGCGGGCCGCCTCGACCTGCACGTCAGCGTGAACGAGATCCTGCCGTGGCTCGAGTCTCCCCGAGCCGTTCGGCCCGATCACGCTGCACCACCTGATGCAGCACACGGCGGGTCTCGGCGATCGGCGAGGAGGACGCGCCGACGCTCGCGCGGCGCGCTCTGGCTTGCGCGGCAGTTCCGCCCACCACCGCGCCGGGGGAGCGGTTCTGGTACTCGAACGACGGGTGGAAGATCGTCGGCGCGTGCCTCGAGCACGTGACCGGCACGCCGATCGATGACCTGATCGCCGAGCGGCTCTTCGGCCCGCTCGGCATGCGCGACTCCGTCGCCCGTATCACCGAACCGGAGTACCTGAGCGCACCGCCGTGGGCTACGAGCCCACCCGGTGGGATCGACCTCCGCAGCTGCGCCACACGCTGTCGCCCGCCGAGCGCATCGTGTCGAACACCGCCGACGGCTCGATCACGTCCGACGCGATCGACATGGCCGCGTACGCGCGGCTGCTGCTCGCGCGAGGCGACGTGCCCGACGGTCGAGGCGGCCGCATCTCAGCGACGCGATGTTCTCGATGCTGACCGACGACGGGGCTCGACGACGGCGACGGCATGGCCGGTACGCCTACGGCTTGTCGCAGGAGGCCGTCGACGGCCATCGATGGATCGCGCACTCCGGCGGCATGGTGGGCTACACGGCGTTGCTCGCGGTCGTCGCCCGACGAAGGTCTCGGGCTCGTGATCCTGCAGAACGGCGGCGGCGACAAGCAGGGCATCGTCGCGGCGTACGCGCTCGCCGCGGTCCGCGCGAGCCTCGCCGGCGCCGAGTTCCCCGAGACCTGGGCACCGCCCGCGCCGACCGACGATCCCGAAGGCCGCAGGACTACGTCGGGCGCTACCTCGGCGACGACGGCCGGGCGCTCGACGTCGACGCCGTCGAGGACGGGCTCGGCCGTCACGATCGGGCCCCTCGACCGTGCGCCTCGAGCGCGATCCTCTGGCAGCCCGAGCGTGGGCGACGCGTTCCTCGTCGCGCACGACGCGCTCGATCGGTTCCCGTTGGAGTTCGCGCGCGACGCCGACGGGACGGTCGTCGAGGCGTTCCACGGGCAGACCTGGTTCCGCGGTGAGCGCTACGGGGCGGATCCCGCAGCCGCTCCCCGAAGAGCTCCTCGGCACGCCCGGCTTCTACCGCAACGACTCCCCGTGGAGCCCCGTGATGCGCGTCCTCGCCCGCAAGGGGAAGCTCGTGCTTCAGTGGCCCTACGAGCAGCGGCGATCGGGAGGCGGCACCCTGATCCCGCTGGACGACGGGTCGTTCGCGGTGGGTGCCGAGCGCGACCCGAGCCGGGTGCGCTTCGAGGGCGTGACCTACGGGGGGCTGACGACGTCGTGAGGGTGAATGGCGGTCGCTGGTACCGCTCGTTCGAGGAGTGATCCGGTTCCGGTCAGGCTCCCGTCGGCCGGATCCTCGCGCACCAGCCCGACCGTCTCGCCGTAGGCCCAGACGTCGAACTCCGGGGGCGCATGGCCGAGCGTGGTGAGCGCCGTGGCGATCTGCGAGCGGTGGTCGCTGCCGTGATGGAGCACCTGGGCCAGCCGGATGCCCACGGTCGCGTGGCGCTCCACGTCGCTGCCCGTGCGGTCACCACCAGGTCGGCGTCGGGATCGAGGCCCCGCTCGACGATCGCCTCCCACCCGGCGGCGTTCGCGGCCGCGACCGTGCGCAGCTCGGCCAGCGACATCGCGTCGCCGTCGAGGTCGCCGTCACCGAGATCGCCGCCGGAGATGCAGAACAGGTACCAGTTGTCGGCGTCGACGAGGTGGCGCACCGTGTCGAGCGTGCTGCCGTAGATCGCGGGGACGTGCCGGGTGAGCTCCTCGTCGCTGAGGGAGTCGCAGCGATCGAGGAGCTGCTCGGTCGCCCAGGAGTGGTGGCGCAGGCCCTCGCGCAGCATCGGTCAGACCGCCCGGAACGCGATCGTGGCGTTGGCGCCCCCGAACCCGAAGGAGTTCGACAGCGCCAGCCTGACGTCGAGCTCGCGCGAGGCGTTCGGCGTGACGTCGAGGTCGCAGTCGGGGTCGGGCGTCACGTAGTGGATCGTGGGAGGGATGAGGCCGTTGGCGATCGCGAGCGCGCACGCGGCGCCTTCGACCGCGCCCGCCGCGCCGAGCATGTGACCGGTCATCGACTTCGTCGAGGAGACGGCCACCGCGTGCGCGTGGTCGCCGAGCACGCTCTTGATCGCCGCGGTCTCGGCGGCATCGTTCAGCGGCGTCGAGGTGCCGTGGGCGTTCACGTAGTCGACGGCGGTCGGCTCCTCACCCGCGTCGGCGAGGGCCCACGACATCGCGAGCGCCGCGCCCGAGCCCTTGGGGTCCGGGGCGGTGATGTGGTGCGCGTCGTCGCTCGCGCCGTAGCCCGCGACCTCGCAGTAGATGCGCGCGCCGCGCGCCGTCGCGTGCTCCTCGCTCTCCATGATCAGGGCGCAGCCGCCCTCGGACAGCACGAACCCGTTGCGCTCGGCGTCGAACGGGCGGGAGGCGGTCTCGGGGTCGGGGTTCTTCGTGAGCGCCGTCATCTGCGCGAACGCGGCCACCGTGAGCGGGATCGTGGCGGCCTCCGAACCCCCCGCGATCACGAGGTCGCTGTACCCGTCGCGGATCAGCCGCATCGCCTCCCCGATCGCGTGGTTCGACGAGGAACACGCGGAGACGGTGCAGTAGTTGGGTCCCGTGAGCCCGAAGTGCATCGCGATGTGACCGCCGGCCGCGTTGGCCATCAGCATCGGCACCATGAACGGCGAGACCCGGCCGGCGCCCTTCTCCCGCAGCACGTCGTGCTGGTGCAGCAGCGTCTGCACGCCGCCGATCCCCGTGGCGTAGATCACCGCGCCGCGCTCCGAACGCACCTCGGGAGCGCCGGCGTCGGCCCACGCCATCTTCGCGCTCGCGATCGCGTACTGCGCGAACGGGTCGGTGCGGCGCGCCTCCTTGAGCTCGAGGTGGTCCGCGACGACGAAGTCGACGGGGAAGCCGGCCACCGACACGGGCAGGTCGCTCGTGTCGAACGCCTCGATCGGCCGCACCCCGTTGGCGCCGCTCGTGAGCCCGCTCCAGAACGCGTCGATGCCGGTGCCGACCGGGGTGACCGGTCCGATGCCGGTGATCACGACCCTGCGACGATCGCTCACGGAGGGAACGCTCCTGTCCAGCGGCCGAGTCCGGCCGCGCTACGAGACGCCGAGCTTGGTCGCGACGAGGTCGACGGCCTGGCCGACGGTCTTGACGGACTCCATCTCGTCCTCGGGGATCTCGATGCTCCACTCTTCCTCGAGCGCGAGCACGGCCTCCACGAGGTCGAGCGAGTCGGCGTTCAGGTCCTCGGCGAAGCGCGCGTCGGGCACCACCTGCACCTCGTCGACGGCGAGCTGCTCCGCGAGCACCTTCTTCACCCTGGTCTCGATCTCCGAACGGTCGGTCATGTCGTCTTCCCCTCCTGCTTCCTGGTCCGCCCAAGGCTAGCGGGCGGAGCCCCCTCGCGACCGCCTCAGGCGGTCAACCCTCCGTCCACCGGGATCACGGCGCCGTTCACGTACGACGCCTCGTCCGACATCAGGAACCGGACGACGGCCGAGACCTCCTCGAGATGCGCGGTCCGCCCGAGGGGCGTCTTGTCGACGTAGTAGGCGCGCGCCCGCTCGTCGAGGTGCGACGTCATCTCGGTGTCGACGAGCCCGGGGCAGATCGCGTTCACGGTCACGCCCTTGGTCGCGATCTCGCGCGCGAGCGACTTCGTGAGCCCGAGGAGCGCCGTCTTCGATGCGGCGTAGACCGTCTGTCCGGCGTTCCCGTGCAGGGCGACGGCGCTCGAGACGTTCACGATGCGGCCCCACTTCTCGCGCAGCATGCCCCGCATCGCGGCCTGCGCGCAGAGGAACGCGCCCTTCACGTTCGTCGTCATGACCTTGTCGTAGGTGTCCATCGAGTACTTCAGCAGCAGGCCGTCCTGGCTGAACCCCGCGTTGTTCACGAGGCCGGTGACGTTGCCGGCCTCCTCGGTGACCCGGCGGAAGCCCTCGGCCACGCTCGTCTCGTCGGTCGTGTCGAGGAAGACCGTGAGCCCGGGGGTGCCCGCGGACTCGAGGGCACCGAGCACGTCCTTCGCCGCGGCCTCGTCGCTGCGGTAGCCGACGGCGACCGTCCAGCCGGCCTCGGCGAGCGCGACCGAGCACGCGCGACCGATGCCCCGCGAGGCGCCCGTGACGACGGCGACCTTCGACGTCATGCGGTGGTCCCGGCGGGGGCCGACGACGTCTGCCCATCCGGCGACGGCAGGGTCCAGCGCACGAGCGTGGCGCCCCACGTGAGCCCCGCGCCGAAGGACGCGAACAGCACGAGGTCGCCCTGCCCGATCGTCCCGGCGCGCCATGCGCGGTCGAGCGCGATCGGGATCGAGGCGGCGCTCGTGTTGCCGACCTCCGCGACGTCGACCACGGCCTTGGCCGGATCGATGCCGAGACGGTCGACGACGGCGCTCATGATGCGCGCGTTCGCCTGATGCGGGATCAGCACGTCGACGTCGTCGATCGTGTGCCCCGACTTCTCCAGCAGCTCGCGACACGCCGCGGCCATCTCGGTCACGGCCCGCTTGAAGACCTCGCGCCCGTTCGGCATGCGCACGGTGTGGTCGTTGGCCGCGACCGTCTCGGCGGAGGCCGGCGTGCGCGTGCCGCCCGCAGGCATCCACAGGATCTCCGCGGCGTTCCCGTCGGCGCCGAGGATCGAGCCCTCGATGCCCGCCACCTCCGACGCCCGCACCACCGCGGCGCCCGCGCCGTCGCCGAACAGGATGCAGGTGCCTCGGTCGGTGTAGTCGATGATGCGGCTGAAGATCTCGGCCCCGATCAGCAGGATCGTGTCGGCCATGCCGGCGGTGATGAAGGCGGCGGCCGCGCTCAGCCCGTAGCTGAACCCGGAGCACGCCGCGTTGATGTCGAACGACGGGCAGCTCACGCCCAGCTTCCGCTGGACCCACACGGCGGTCGCGGGGAAGATCGTGTCGCCGGTGATCGTGGCCACCACGATCATGTCGAGCTGCTCGGGCGCCACGCCCGCGCTCTCGAGGGCGCCGCGCGCCGCCTCCACGGCCAGGTCGCTCGTCTGCACCTCGGCGTCGGCGAAGTGACGGGCCTCGATGCCCGTTCGGTCCCGGATCCACTCGTCGTTCGTGTCGACGAACCCTTCGAACCAGGTGTTGGGCACGAGTCGCGGCGGGAGCGAGCTCCCCACCCCGGCGATGGTGGCGTGGCGCGTCACGGCGCCGAGCTTACCGCGGCTGCCGCGGCCTCGGGCGAGCCGATCGCGACCGCGCTGGCGCCGGGCACGACCCGCTTGGCCATCTTCGTGAGCACGTCGCCGGGGCCGCATTCCAGGAACGTGTCCGCGCCGGCCGCGGCGAGTGCCTGGGCGTCCTCCTGCCACCGCACGGGCGAGATCACATGTCGCTCGAGCAGCGACCGCAGCTCGGCAGGGTCCGACACGAGGGTGCCGCTGACGTTCGCCGCGATCGGGAACGCGGGCGGCGAGAACTCGAGGGAGGAGAGCTCGTCGAGGATCGGCTGCACGGCCGGCTCCATCAGCGGGGAGTGGAACGCCCCGGCCACGTTGAGGCGCACCGCGCGGGTCTTCCGCTCCGCGGCGAGCGCCTCCGCGCGCTCGATCGCCGGCACCGAGCCGCTGATCACCGATTGCACGGGGGAGTTCCGGTTCGCGACGAGCAGCACGTCGTCGCCGCGGGCCTCGTCGCAGAGCGCCTCGGCGTCGTCGGGGCCGGTGCCCAGCAGCGCGGTCATCGTGCCGGGACGGGCCTCCCCGGCGCGCTGCATGGCCTCCCCGCGCACGACCACCACGCGCAGCGCCCCCGCGAGCGGCAGCACGCCTGCAGCGACCAGGGCGGAGAACTCGCCCAGCGAGTGCCCGGCGGCACCGACCACCCCGGTGAGCCCCTCGGCTCTCGAGCACCCGGAACGCGGCGACGCCGCAGGCCAGCAGTGCCGGCTGCACGAACTCTGTCGTGGCGAGCGCCGCCTCGTCGTGGGCGTTGGCGACCAGGTCGCGCCCCATCGCCTCGCTCGCCTCGTCGATCACCGCGCGCCCTGCCGGGTGTCCGATCCACGGGTCCGCCATGCCCTCGAACTGCGAGCCCTGCCCCGGGAAGACCACCGCGACCGTCATGGCGCGGAGCCTACCGAGGTTGTGACGCCCCCGTGGTTTCGCCCTCGTGAAGTTGCCAGCCCAGGACCCCTCCTGTTGAATGGCCTGCGAGTCCCATCATGGCCGAGAGGATTCAACGATCTTCTTCTCCCACGTCCAAGAACCAGGGGACGGAGGGTGTACTAGGGTTCCTTGGTCGCGACATGGCCGTCGACCTCGGCACCGCGAACACGCTCGTGTACGTGCGTGGACGCGGCGTCGTGCTGAACGAGCCGAGCGTCGTCGCGATCAACACCCTGACTGGAGCCATCCTTGCCGTGGGCGCCGAGGCCAAGCGCATGATCGGCCGCACACCCAGCCACATCCAGGCGGTGCGGCCCCTGAAGGACGGCGTGATCGCCGATTTCGACGTCACGGAGAAGATGCTCCGCTACTTCATCCAGAAGGTGCACAAGCGACGCCTCCTCGCGAAACCGCGCGTGGTCGTCTGCGTCCCGTCGGGTATCACCGGCGTGGAGCAGCGCGCGGTCGAGGAAGCGACGATCGCGGCGGGGTCCCGTCGCGCCTACATCATCGAGGAGCCCATGGCGGCCGCGATCGGCGCCGGGCTCCCGATCCACGAGCCCACCGGGAACATGGTGGTCGACATCGGGGGCGGCACGACCGAGGTCGCCGTGATCTCGCTCGGCGGCGTCGTCACGAGCACGTCGATCCGCATCGGCGGCGACGAGCTCGACGAGGCGATCATCCAGCACGTGAAGAAGGAGTACTCGCTGCTGCTGGGCGAGCGCACGTCCGAGGCGATCAAGCTCGCGATCGCGAGCGTCTTCCCGATGCCCGAGGAGCTCGTCGCCGAGATCAAGGGGCGTGACCTCGTCAGCGGCCTGCCGAAGACGATCACGATCACCGCGGAGGAGATCCGCCGCGCGATCGAGGAACCGGTCAACGCCATCATCGACGCCATCAAGACCACGCTCGACCGGACACCCCCCGAGCTCTCCGCGGACATCATGGACCGCGGCATCGTGCTCACCGGCGGCGGCGCGCTGCTCCGCGGGCTCGACAAGCGCCTGCGACACGAGACCGGCATGCCCGTGCGCATCGCCGACACGCCGCTGCAGGCGGTGGTGCTGGGGTCCGGCAAGTGCCTCGAGGAGTTCGAGGTGCTGCAGCGGGTCCTGGTGACCCCGTCGCGCCGGTAGCCGCCGTGGTCACCCGGCAGCGCCCCCGCTCGACGCGGCTCCTGGTGGTCGCCTTGGTCTCGATCTCCCTCGCGGTGATCACGCTCGACTACCGCCAGGGCGCATCGGGCCCGCTCGCCGGGGTCGGCACCGCGGCGAAGTCCGTGATGGCGCCGATGCAACGAGCCGTGACGACGGTGATCGAGCCGGTCGGCGACTTCTTCTCGGGCCTCGCCCATCTGCCCTCCCTCGCCGACGAGAACGAGCGCCTCCAGGAGGAGAACGACGCCCTCCGCACGCAGATCGCATCCGATGCCTACGAGCAGGAGCAGTACCGAGGGCTCCTGGACCTCATGGAGCTTCGCGGATCGCTCGACCCGACGTCGGTGCCGGCCCTCGTGATCGCGAACGGCATCTCGAACTTCGAGTACACGATCACGATCGACAAGGGGTCGAACGCCGGCATCGCGGTCGACCAACCGGTCGCGACCGGCTTCCCGGGCTCACCGATGCTGGTCGGACGCGTCGTGCAGGTGACCCCGACGTCGTCGGATGTGCGGCTGATCATCGACCGCGACTACGCGGTTGCCGCCACCGTCGAAGGCACCGAGGAAGCGGGCCTCGTCGAGGGCCAGGGCGACCAGGACCTGCGGATGAGCCTCGTGGAAGAGGGCACGGTGATCGAGGGAGACGAGTCGGTCTTCACGCAGGGGTACGAGGTCAACGGCGAGGCGGGGCTCTATCCGCCCGGCATGCTGATCGGCCAGGTCTCGCGGACCATCGAGGCCGAGAACGTCACGCAGCAGTACGTGGAGGTGCGTCCGGCCGTCGACTTCGAGACGCTGCAGTTCGTGCTCGTGCTGCAGGCGAGGACGGAGGCGTGAGCCGATGACCCGACGTGTGCTCGTGACGATCGTCGTCATCGTGACCGCCCTGCTGCTGCAGTCGACGCTGTTCTGGAACCTGAAGCTCCTCGGGGTGCGGCCTGAGCTGATGTACCTCATCACGATCGTGATCGCGATCCTCGAGGGGCCGAACGAGGGTGCGGTCACCGGGTTCGCGGCAGGGCTCGCGCAGGACTTCTTGTTGAACCAGCCCAAGGGCATCACGGCGCTCACGCTCACGCTGGTCGGCTACGCGGCCGGCCTCGCTCGCCAGTACATCGTCTCCCCGTCGCCTTTGTTGCCCATGATCCTGGTGGGAGTGGGCACGGCGGCGGGCATCGCGTTCTACCAGGTCGTGGCCTTCCTCCTGGGTCAGCTCGAGGAGACGTTCTCCTATGCGATCCGCGTGACCCTGCTGACCGCGCTCTACAACGCGATCCTCACGCCGATCGTGTACCCGCTGCTGCGCCGGGTGATCGAGGGGTCGAGGCCGACGAGGGTGGTGCGGTTCTAGATGGAGAAGAGCTCGGCCCGCCTCAAGGTGTTCGCGATCCTCGTGCTCGTGATGTTCGCTGCGCTCTCGACCCGATTGTGGTTCCTGCAGGTGCTCGCGACGCAGGTCTACGCCGAGGAGGCCCAGAACAACGGTGTGCGATCGGTCGCGATCGACGCGCTCCGCGGCCAGATCTGGACCGAGGACCAGTACGGCAAGCCCAACGGGAAGCCGCTCGTTCAGAACCGAAGCAGCCTCGAGGTCCGGGTCGACAAGCAGGAGCTCGAGGAGAGCGGCGTGGCCGAGCAGGTGCTGGGCGAGCTCTCGGCGATGCTCGACATCCCCGTCAAGCAGATCCGTCGTGACCTCGAGAGCAAGCTCTACTTCGACTACCAGCCCAAGCCCGTCGCCGAGTTCGTGGACGAGGAGGTCGCGTTCGCGATCCGGGAGCGGCAGGAGGACTTCCCCGGGGTGCAGGTGCGCAATGCGAGCGTGCGTGAGTACCCGATGGGGACGACGGCCTCGCACATGGTCGGCTGGGTCGGGCAGGTGCAGCGTGCCCAGCTCGAGCAGGACGAGTTCCCGACCTGCGACGGGTCGGGCCCGAACGCACGGTGCTACGGGCCGAACGACCTGGCCGGTCAGACCGGCCTCGAGGTGCAGTACGAGAAGTGGCTGCGCGGCAGGAAGGGCTTCCAGCGCTACGTCGTGAACTCCGACGGAGAGCGCATCCGCGATCTCGGCGGCCAGCAGCCCACGCCCGGCGGCGATCTCGTGCTCACGATCGACAGCGAGTGGCAGCGAGCGGCGGAGGGGTACCTCGAGGAGAGCATCCTGCGCACGAGGCAGGTCTTCGACGAGGACAGCGGCACCTACTTCAAGGCGGACGCGGGCGTCGTGATCGTGCTGGACGTCGAGACGGGCGGGCTGAAGGCGATGGCGTCGTGGCCGGACTACGACCCCCGGTGGTTCGTGCGCGGCCTGAAGCGCGATGAGGTCTGCTACCTGGGCCTCAACGAGAAGTGCTCCGGCGCAGACAAGGTGGCCCCATTGCTGAACCGCGCGTACCAGGAGGTCTACTCCCGGGCTCGACGTTCAAGCCGTTCACGGCCCTCGCGGCGGTCAAGGAGGGCTACGCGGATCTCGGCACGTGGCTACGCGTGCCCGTCCGAGTACGTCCATCCGGGAGACGAGTCGGGGGCGTCGTTCTCGAACTGGTCGACGCCAGGACCTGTTCCGCGGCAACCTCGCGGAGCACCTGATCATCTCGTGTGACACGAGCTTCTACGAGTGGGGCTCCGACTTCTGGTTCCGATACCAGAACGACCAGCTCGGCGAGGACAACGAGCCGCTGCAGAAGCACCTCCGCGCCTGGGGCTTCGAGAAGCCGACGGGGGTCGACCTGCCGGGGGAGGCGAGCGGCTTCCTGCCGGACGCCGAGTGGGGGAACGCGGACGAGCAGAAGGATCTGTTCGGTCAAGGCGGCTGGAACCCGGGTGGCTACATCCTCACGATGATCGGCTCGGGGTACATGTCGGTCACGCCCCTGCAGCTCGCGACCGCGTACGGCGCGATCGCGAACGAAGGTCACCTGTGCCGTCCTCACGTCGTCGATCGCGTGATGGCGAGCGACGGCGAGACCGAGTTGAAGAAGGTCAACGGCCAGTGCGACCGCACCGTGCCCTACTCGCAGGCCGAGCTCGACTACATCCGCAACGCCCTGACCCAGGTGCCCATGCGGGGCACGGCCCGCGCTGCCGTTCCTCGGGTTCCCGCTCGCGGAGATCCCGGTCGCGGGCAAGACCGGCACCGCGTTCCGGGGTGATCAGTTCCAGGACACGTCGTGGTTCGCCGCGATGGTGCCGGCGAACGACCCGAAGTACGTGGTCGTGGCGATGGTGGAACAGGCCGGCTTCGGCTCCGACGTCGCGGCGCCGCTCGTGCGTCGCATGATCGAGACGATGTACGGCATCGAGTCGGACGCGCCGGTCATCACCCAGACGGGGCAGGACTGATGGACGTCGTCGCGGGTCGCGTCTGGGCCGACGAACGACGGCCGATCCGCCACCTCGATCCGATGCTGCTGATCGTGACGGCGGCGCTCGTGGTGATCGGCCTGTTCGCGATCTACTCGGCCACGAGCCAGACGCTGCGCGCCGACGGGTTCGACCCGTTCTCCCGGGTGAACAAGCAGGTGGTCACCGCCGTGCTCGGCCTCGTGCTGCTCCTCGTGATGGCGACGTTCGACTACCGGTTCCTCAAGGTCTACGCGGGGTTCATCTACGGGGCGACGCTCGTGGGGCTGCTGCTGCTGCGCATCCCCGGGCTCGCGGCGAGCGAGACCGGTACGAGCAACTACATCAACATCCCGGGGGTCAGCCTGCTCCAGATCAGCCCGTCGGAGTTCGCGAAGATCGGCCTGATCGTGATCCTCGCGGCGATGCTCTCGGAGCTGCGGTCGCCGGTGCCGACCGTGCCCGACCTCGTGCGGGTGATCGGGGTGGCCGGCGTGACGATGCTGCTCGTGTTCGTGAACGTCGAGATCGGCACCACGATCGTGCTCGCGGCGATCACGGTCGGCGTGCTGGTCGTGGCCGGCACCCAGGCGAAGCACCTGATCGCGCTCGCGGTCGCCACGATCGTGCTGATCGCGCTGGCGTTCCAGATGAACGTCGTCGAGGAGTACCAGGTCGAGCGGCTGCTCACGGTCTTCGACTCCGGCTCGGTCAGCGAGGACGCCCGCTACAACCTCGAGCAGTCGGTGATCGCCGTGGGCTCGGGCGGCATGTTCGGGCGCGGCTTCCTGCAGGGTTCGCAGACCAACCTCGACTACGTGCCCGAGCAGCACACCGACTTCATCTTCACGGTGGTGGGGGAGGAGTTCGGTTTCTTCGGCTCGGCGTTCGTGCTGGCGCTGTTCGCGCTGCTGCTCTGGCGGGCGATCCGCATCGCGTACCTGTCGAAGGACTCGTTCGGGACCTACCTCGCCACCGGGGTCGCGTCGATGTTCGCGATCCAGATCTTCGTGAACGTGGGCATGGTGATCGGCATCATGCCGATCACCGGCATCCCGCTGCCGTTCCTGAGCTACGGGGGCACGGCGATGCTCGTGAACTTCGCGGCGATCGGCATCCTGTTGAACGTGCACATGCGCCGGTTCAAGTGACCGGGCGCGTCACGACCCACAGGAACGTCGAGCCCTCGGGCCCCGTCGACTCGAGCAGCACGTCGCCGTCCATCGCGTTGGCCGACATGCGCGCCAGCGTGAGGCCGAGCCCGACGCCCTGATGGGTGCGGGTGTTGAGCCGCTCCGCCTGCTCGAGCGGCTCGAAGATGCGGTGCATCGCCTCTGGGTCGATGCCGTCCCCGCGGTCGGTGATCCGCACCTCGGGCCCCGACGCGCCGAGGGTCACGGCGACCACGACCGGAGCGTCGGCGGGGGAGAACGCCAGCGCGTTCTCGACGAGCTCCTCGATCACGCGGTGGGCGGCGGTCCGGTTCAGGCTCGCCATCGCGGGGCCCTCGGGAGCCTCGATCACGACCCTGTCGCGTCCCTCGGCGACCTCGCGCGCCACCTGCACCACGTCGGCCCACTCGGTGAGCCCGGCCTCGACGGCGGCCTCGAACCGATGGACGAGCCGTGCCAGGCCGTTCGCGCGGTCGACGAGGCTCTCGAGGATCGCGCCACGGTCTTCCTGAGGCGCGGTTCCCTTGGCCAGCGTCTGTGCCATACCGAGGATCACGGTGACGGGCGTGCGGAGCTCGTGGCCGAGGCGTGAGATCAGTTCGTGCCGCCGCGCCGCCCGCTCGAGCAGCGCCTCCTGGGCGATCTCGAGCTGCCGGGTGCGCCGTCGCTCCCGCTCGAGCGCCTCGGTGAGCTCCTCGATCACGGTCGGCGTGACCTCGGGGGAGAGCACGCCTCCGCCCGTGACGGCCTGGCGGACCGCGTAGAGGATCTCGTCGCCGTCGCTGTCCTTCAGCACGTAGCCGGAGGCCCCCGCCACGAGCATGTCGCGCACCGCGCGCTGGTCCTCGGAGCCGGTCAGGGCCACGATGCCGAGCGACGGGAACCGGGTCTTCAGCTCGCGGGTGGTCTCGATGCCGTCCATCTCGGGCATGCGGACGTCCATCAGCACCACGTCGGGGTCGAGTCCCCCGATCATCGCGAGCGCCTCCACGCCGTTGGGCGCCTGTCCGACGACCGTCATCTCCTCGGTGTCGAGCAGCATCGCCAGTGATTCGCGGAACCCGTCGTTGTCGTCGACGAGCAGCACCCGGACCCGAGGCATGGCCGAGGGAAGGGTCGCCACGTTGGCGGGGAAGGCCATGTTGCTCATGCAGGAAGTGTCGGCAGGTTCGGCGTACGGCGGTATCCAGCCAACGCCGGGTTCCCCCCGGGGGACACGGCCCTGTTCAACTGGTCCAGAGGGACTAGGCCGCTGCCACGGGCGGGGGTCCGAGCGGCCGTTTCGCGCGCGGGTCCCCCGTTCGCCCCGGCCGCGCTGCTATGCTCCTGCCCAGACGTTCCCGTTCAGGGCCGGATCCACGGTCTGAGCGGGTTTCCATGAGTCGAGGAGGCGCGCGACCGCCGCCCGGCCGTACCAGGCCAGGAGCGCGGACCGCGAGCGCCGGACAAGGACGTAACGGGTGCGCGATCTCGCGCGAGGCCCGGCGCGCGGCACCGACCGCAGCGCGGGCACCGACACCACCACATCGCCGAGCACGGCGCGTTCCATGCGCGTGCGGCTCGGTGGTTGCGTCCCCACCGGTCTCAGCGCGCCCTCTCGCATCGACCGAGAGGAGTAACCGTGGATCACGAGACCGAGGTCGCGGCGCCGAAGGCGCCGGCCGACACTGAGGTCGACGAGCGCATCGCCGCGTTCAAGCGGGGCGCGCCGCTGCCCAAGACCGTCACGCCGGCGCCGAAGCGCCGGACCGAACCCAGGACGCCGAAGCCCGAGGCGCCCGTGAAGACCGAGGCGCCAGCCAAGACCGAGGCGCCCGTCAAGACCGAGGCGCCAGCCAAGACCGAGGCGCCAGCCAAGACTGGGACGTCCGGCGACGGAGCGGACGCCCCTGCCGAAAGCGAGACCGGCCCAGGTACCTCCAGCGCGGCTCGCCGCCGGCGCCGTGGTGGCCGCGGCCGTGGCGGCCGTGGTGCCGGAACCCCGTCGGGGGCGACCACCGCGACGGCCGAAGAGCCCGAGGACACCGCCGCGCCGGCGCAGCCGCCTCGTGCCCGGACCTCATCTGGATCCGCGCCTTCGGGCGAGACCGAGGGAGCCGTCGACGAGGCATCCGGTGCGACCGACACCGCACCGGACGCCTCAACGCAGTCCGGGGCCCCGCGGAAGCGGCGTCGCCGTGGCGGCAGGGGCCGCGGCAGAGGGGGGAGCGGGAGCGCCTCGGCACGCACGGCCGATGACGCAGAGGGCGGGGTCGACCCGTCACCTCAGGAGCAGACGCCCGAGTCCCAGCGCGACGACGCGACCCCCGATGCCCCCGCAGGGGGGCGGGGTTCCTCGTCTCGGCGGGGCGGCGGTCGCGGCGGATCGGGATCGAAGTCGGGCCAGGGGCGCAGCGGCGGCAACGGCCAGACCAAGGACGGTCAGGGGTCACGAGGCGGCCGGACGAAGCAGATGACCGTCGAGGAGCAGGTGGCGGCGGGCGGCCCGACCCGCGGCATCCGGGGGAGTCGCAGCCGAACCGGGCGAGACGGACGCCGCCGTCGCGAGCCCGCGATCGTGCCGCCCCGCTTCACCGACAAGCTGATGGTGATCACCGAGCGTGGCGAGCGTGACCAGATCGCCGTGCTCGAGGAAGACGTGCTGGTCCAGCACTACGTGACCCGCCAGGGCGCGACCTCGATGGTCGGCAACGTCTACCTGGGCCGCGTGCAGAACGTGCTTCCGGGTATGGAGGCCGCGTTCGTCGACATCGGCCGTGGCCGCAACGGTGTGCTCTACGCCGGCGAGGTGAACTACCGGCCCGAGGACCTCGAGGGGCCGGCGCCTCGCATCGAGAACGTGCTGAAGTCGGGCCAGGCCGTGATGGTCCAGGTCACGAAGGACCCGATGGGCGGCAAGGGCGCCAGGCTGACGGCCCAGATCTCACTGCCCGGTCGATACCTCGTCTTCGCCCCGGACCAGGACCTGTCCGGCATCAGCCGGCGGCTGGGCGACAACGAGCGCAAGCGGCTGAAGTCGATCCTGAAGAAGATGCAGCCGAGCGGCCACGGCGTGATCGTGCGCACGGCCGCCGAGGGCGCTCCTGAAGAGGCGATCGTGCACGACCTGAAGCGGCTGATCGCGCTCTGGGACGAGATCCAGAAGCAGGCGAAGAAGGTGAAGGCCCCCGCGGTGCTCTACGAGGAGCCCGAGCTCACGCTGCGGGTGTTCCGCGACCTGTTCACCGACGAGGAGTTCAAGGGGCTCGTCACCGACTCGCCCAGCATCCACGAGCGGGTGCTGGCGTACGTGCGCGACATCGCGCCGGACCTCGAGCCCAAGGTGACGCTGCACACCGGGGCGCTCTCGGCGTTCGAGGAGCACCGCATCGAGGAGCAGATCCACAAGGCGCTCGACCGCAAGGTATGGCTGCCGTCGGGTGGCTACCTGATCATCGAGCGCACCGAGGCGATGACGATCGTCGACGTGAACACCGGCAAGAGCGTCGGGAAGACGAACCTCGAGGAGACGGTCGTGAACACGAACCTCGAGGCCGCGAAGGAGGTCGCGCGTCAGCTGCGCCTGCGCGACATCGGCGGCATCATCGTCGTGGACTTCATCGACATGCTGCTCGAGAAGAACAAGGGCAAGGTCGAGGAGACGATGAAGGAGGCCATGGCGCTCGACAAGACGCGGAGCCAGGTCTTCGAGATCGGGCCGCTCGGCCTGATGCAGGTCACGCGCAAGCGCGTATCCTCTGGCCTGGTCGAGTCGTTCTCCGAGACCTGCCCGACCTGCGAGGGCCGGGGCATCCTGATCAACTACGAAGGGTCGTGAGCACGGGTGACCCGTGACCGGACTCGCGACGAGCGGAGGCAACCATGTATGCGGTGATCAAGACCGGCGGCAAGCAGCACAAGGTGAGGGCCGGCGACGTGATCGAGGTCGAGAAGATCGTGCACGAGGGCGAGACGGTGACGTTCCAGCCGCTCCTCGTCGTCGATGACGACGGCGGCACGCACGTCGGCGCCGAGGCCGCGAAGGCGACGGTCACGGCGAAGCCGTTGGGGGAGAAGAAGGGCGACAAGGTCCGCATCTTCAAGTACCGGCCGAAGAGCGGGTACGCCCAGCGAGCCGGTCATCGCCAGCTGCTGACCCTGCTCGAGATCGAGAGCGTGACCCTCGGCGCCGCGAAGAAGGCGTCGTCGAAGAAGGCCGCCGCGGCTCCGGAGCCCGAGGAAGCCGCGGCCGCCGAGGCTGAAGAGTCATAGGCGAGGCTCGTTCGGAAGCCTTTGCTACCCTGGAGGTCTTATGGCACACAAGAAGGGCGGCGGCTCGTCCCGCAACGGCCGCGACTCGAACGCGAAGCGCCTCGGCGTGAAGGCCTACGGCGGCGAGACCGTCACCGCCGGCGCGGTCATCGTGCGCCAGCGCGGCACGCGCATCCACCCCGGCGACGGTGTGGGCAAGGGCGGCGACGACACGCTCTTCGCGCTGCGGGAGGGCCTCGTGACGTTCAGCGAGTCCCGCGGGCGCAAGTTCGCCTCGGTCCTGCCTGCCGAGTAGCGCTCAGCCACGCGCTCGGGCGCCGATCTCGTCGGCCCACGCCTGGATCGTCGGCTTGAGCCCCCCCGCCTTCGTGGCGAGGTACTTCACGTTCTCCCGCTGGTGACGGCGCTTCGACGTGCGTCGCATCGCAGCGAACGGCCCCAGCGGCCGCCCGGTCGACGACGTGCCCTCACTGCCGGGCGGCGGCGCTTCGAGCGGCGGCGGCTGCGAGAAGTAGTAGGCGGTCTCGGCTCGTTCGCCCGCGTCGTCGTAGGCGACGATCAGGATCGGCGAGCCTTTCACGCGCCGCGCCGAGTGGATGTCGGCGAGCGGCACCATGATCTCGCTCGCCGATGCTCGGTCCTCGAAGACGAGCGCGTCGTCCTCGAGGCGCAGCGTTCCCTCTCGGTCACCCACATCTCCGCGGCGCAACTGCACGCGCCAGACGGTCACCGGTTCCACCACGCACTCATCATGGCCCGCCGAGCTCCGTGCGACCACCGTAGGCTGGGGACATGACGTTCGTCGACGAGTGCACCGTGTTCGCCCGTGCCGGGCGTGGTGGCAACGGCTCGGCCTCGCTGCACTCGGAGCCGTTCAAGCCGCGCGGAGGGCCCGACGGTGGCGACGGCGGCGACGGCGGATCGGTCGTCTTCGAGGTCTCCCGCGGGGTGCACGACCTGTCATGGCTCGCCGACCACCCCCACGTGAAGGCCGACGGCGGCGAACCCGGACGCAAGGCCAAGCGCGACGGAGCCTCCGGCCGCGACGTGGTGATCCCCGTGCCCGACGGCACCGTGGTCTTCGACGAGCAGGGTCTCGTGGCCGACCTCGTGGGCGAAGGGGCACGGAGCGTGGTCGCCCGGGGTGGTCGGGGCGGACGGGGAAACGTCGCCTTCGCCAGTGCCCGCAACCGCGTGCCGAGGACGGCCGAGCCGGGAGAGGACGGCGACGAGAGGCGCCTCCGCGTCGAGCTGCGCACGGTCGCCGACGTCGGACTCGTCGGGCTGCCGAACGCCGGCAAGTCGACGTTGCTCGCGCGGCTCACCGCCGCGAAGCCCAAGATCGCGAGCTACCCGTTCACCACGCTCACGCCGAACCTCGGCGTCGCCGGCGACGACGCCGATCGGTTCGTCGTGGCCGACATCCCCGGGTTGATCGAGGGTGCGAGCGAGGGCAGAGGCCTGGGGCACCGCTTCCTGCGGCACGTGGTGCGCTGTCGTGCCCTGGTGCTCGTGGTGGACCTCGCCGCCGAGGACCCGGTCGCGGACCTCGGCACCCTGAGGGACGAGCTCGCCGCCTACGACCCTGAGCTCGCCGAGCGTCCGACGATCGTGGTGGGGGCGAAGACGGATCTCGTCGACGATCCCACCGCCGCCGCGGCGCGGCTCGAGGACGGCGCCCTACCGGTCTCGGCGATGACCGGTGACGGAGTCGAGGACCTGCTCGATCGCCTCGGCCTGCTCACGCGCGAGGCTGAGGAAACCCAGCCCGAGCGACAGGCATACGTGGTGCTGCGTCCCGGCCGGCCTCGATTCACCGTCGCGCGCGATCCCGACGGCCGCTGGCGGGTGACGGGGCGATCGGTGGAGCGCTGGGTGCTCGAGGCCGACCTCGACGACGAGGGGGACGTCGAGACGCTCGCGGGGCGGCTCAAGAAGGAAGGTGTCGAGCGCAAGCTCGCGACGCTCGGGGCCCGCCGCGGGGACGAGGTCGCGATCCTCGACCGCGTCTTCGAGTACCTGCCCGACGAGCTCCCCGGCAGCGAAGCCGACGCGGAGGTCGCCGAGTGACCGAGCGGCAGCGCCTGTTGCGCGAGGAAGACGACGCTTGGCGTGACCTCGACCGCCGGTTCGAGCTCGTGGGCGATGACCGCTTCGAAGAGTCGACGCTCACGCCGGAAGGGTGGTCGCCGAAGGACGCGATGTTCCACATCTCGGGGTGGATGGACGATTGCGCCGTGCAGCTCGGGCGCATCCGTGCGGGGGCGTTCGATCCCACCGAGGAGACGCGCGAGGCGATCGAGCGGCAGAACCAGGCGTGGTTCGAGATCTCCCGCACGATGGATCCGGCAGACATCCGCGCCGGGTTCGCGGCGGCGCGTCAGCGGATGATCGAGGCGCTCAGCGCCCTGGACGAGGTCACGCCCGAGGCCGTCGAGTGGTTCGAGGAGTCGGGAGCACTGCACTACGCGAAGCACGCAGAAGACCTGCGGGTGTTCACCGAAGGGTCGGGGCCGTGAGCATCTCGGTCGAGGCGGTCGAGCCTTCCTCCGGGGTGTCGGGTCTGCCCACTAGGATGGGCGGCGTGAGGACGCGCCTGGGCATCATGGGCGGCACGTTCGACCCGATCCACTACGGACACCTGGTCACCGCCGAGGAAGCGCTGCACCAGTTCGAGCTCGACGAGGTGCTGTTCGTGCCGACGGGCCGCCCGTGGATGAAGGAGCACGGGGTCGTCTCGCCACCCGAGGACCGGTACCTGATGACGGTGATCGCGACGGCGTCGAACCCGCTCTTCGGCGTCTCGCGCGTCGAGGTCGATCGTGACGGGCCCACCTACGCCGTCGACACCCTGCGCGAGCTGCAGCATGAACGCGGCGACGACACCGACCTGTTCTTCGTGACCGGGGCCGACGCGGTGCTCGAGATCGTCGAGCAGTGGAAGCAACCCGACGAGCTGTTCGCTCTTGCGCACTTCATCGCGGCGACCCGCCCCGGGTTCGACCTCGAGGCGTTCGAGGCGCATGCGCCCACGAAGCATCCCGGCATCACCGTGATGAACGTGCCTGCGCTCGCGATCTCGTCGACCGACGTGCGCGCGCGCGTGCGAGCGATCCGCCCGATCCGCTACCTGGTGCCCGAGGGTGTGAAGAGCTACATCGAGAAGGCGGGGCTCTACCGGTGAGCGGTCCGGTTCCCTCGGGCGAGCCCGTGCGGCCGTCCCGGGTCGAGCGAGCCGATCGCTCCCGCCGGACGCGTCGCGGCGTCGTCTGGGGCGTGGTGGCGGGGCTGGTGGTCGTCGGTATCGGCGCGTTCCTCGTCACGCGCGGCGACGAGCCGTCCGCATCCTCGACCGACGGCCAACCCGCGGGCGCACCCGACGACCCGACGATGCTCGCCCTGCAGGTGAACGGCGGCCCCGCGCCGTTCCTCGCGGTCGTGGGGGTGCCGACCGAGGGCACGCCGTTCCTGATGCCGCTGTCGTCGGAGCTCAACATCGTCGTGCCGGGACAGGGAGAGACCTCGACGGCGGGGGTCGCCGCGCTGCCGGGCGACTCGATGCGTGTGGCCCTCTCGAACATGAGCGGCGTGTGGATCGAGCATTTCGCGGTGCTCACCCTCCGCGATCTCGCTGCGGCGGTCGACGCGGCCGGCGGCGTGACCGTGGACCTCCCAGAGGCCTACCCGACCACCACCGACGTGTTCGGCCCCGGCGAGGTCACGATGTCGGGCGCTCAGACCAGGGCGTTCCTCGCAGGGGCCACCGACGACGCGGGTGTCCGCTGGGAGATCCTGCTGAGCGCGATCCTCGACGGCTCGAGCCCGCCGGAGGTGTCGGCCGAGGTCGAGGCCGACGATGTCGAGGCCGTCAATGCGACGCTGGCAGACGCGGAGGGCGCGGAGGTGCTCGACATGCCCACCGAACGCGTGACCTCGACGATCATCGTGCCGGTCTACCCGGCCCTCGACGAGCTGCTCTCCGGCATCCTCGGCACGCCCGTCCCCGTGCCCGTGATCGTGCAGAACGGCAGCGGCGAGCCCGGGGTTGGCGAGTCGGTCGCGGTGAGCATCCTCCCCGAGGCGTTCCGCACGGTGCTCTCCCAGAACGCGCAGAGCTTCGACATCGCCAGGACCGAGGTGTTCGCCAACGGCCCCGACCACGAGGGCGAGGCGCGTGCGGTCACGGCGGCCCTGGGGGTCGGCCGGGTTCGCGTCGCAGCGGTACCATCAGGCGTCGGCGACATCACGATCGTGGTGGGGAAGGACTTCACGGCTTGACGCAAGGACACAGGAAGCAGGCGGTCGACGCCCCTGCGCTGCCGCCCAGCCGCGACGTGGCGATCGCCGCCGCCCGAGCCGCCGCCGAGAAGCAGGCCACGGACATCGTGGTCCTCGACGTGAGCAAGATCATCGTGATCACCGACCTCTTCGTGATCTGCTCGGCGGCCACCCAGCGACAGATCCGCACCGTGATCGACGCCGTCGAGGAAGCGCTGCGTGGACTCGGCGTGAAGCCGCTCCGTCGCGAGGGCGAACCCGAGGCCGGCTGGTGGCTGCTCGACTACGTCGACGTCGTCGTGCACGTCTTCGGCGAGGAAGAGCGCGCCTACTACGACCTGGAGCGCCTCTGGTCCGATGCTCCCCAGGTCGAGTGGGAGGCTTCGGACGCCGCCGCGACCGGCCGATAGAATCACCTGGCGAGGGCCCATAGCTCAGCTGGTAGAGCGCTTGGCTGGCAGCCAAGAGGTCAGGGGTTCGACTCCCCTTGGGTCCACCGAGATCCGCGGGTCAGCCTCCGCAGTCAGTACACCGCGAGCTGTTCTCGCGTCAGGCCGGACAGGCCCATCGTGTCCATCGTGCGGGCACGCTCGGTGGCGAAGTCTTCGCCCGCGACGATCGAGGCGATGCGGATGATGGCATCCATGGTGGGGGTCGGCACCGACAGGTGCCGAGCCAGGTCCGTGAGGAACACCATCGAGTAGCCCACGTCCTCGGTCAGGTAGCGGTGGTGAAGCTCGTCCTGCGCCTTGATGCCACGGAAGCCTGGCGCGGTGGAGTAGCCCGTGGAGTAGTTGGACTCGGTCATGTAGCCCTGCCGAACCCCGAGATCCGGCTCGGCGAGGATCTCCACGCCCAAGGTGCTGGCGACGGATAGCCGCTCGCCGTCGACCGCCTTCATGAGGCGACCGACCGCCTCGGTAACCCCTTCCTCATAGAACATGAAGTCACCACCCGTGCGTTCGATGAGGGCGGCGTTGAGCAAGGTGACGGCCGGATGGATGACCGGGTTGCCGTTCTGCAGCGTGGTCTGAAAGATCCCTGCGGCCTCGTCGGTGTTGCGGTACACCTGCCGCAGGACCTCGAGCAGGCGAGGTGTGTTGCTTCGCGGCGCGGCAGCGGCCGAGAAGCCGGTGTCGAACCGGTGGAAGATCTGCACGCTTGCGTGCATCGATGCGCGTGCGGCGTACGGCAGTGTGCTGGTCTCGCCCACGACGACGCTCTCGTCATGGAGGTCCAACCCCGCGGCGTGCTTGAAGGCCAGACTCCCGACGCACGAACTGGGGCAGACCACGACGGTCATCCCGGGACGCAGGTGACCGCGAGTGTCACGGCCGAACGGCTCCGTGGCATAGGCGGGGCCGACGACGAAGACCACGTCCACACCGTCCAGCGCCTCGGCGATGTCGGTGGTAACCGTCGCCAGAGTGACGAACCCCTCGAGCTTGCCCTCGGCTTGGATCCCGCCGCGCTCGCGGACCGGCACCAGATGATGCTCATGGGCATGTTGTGCGTACAGGGCGACCTCATGCCCCTGACTCGCCCACTCGTAGGCGACCGCGAGCCCTCCACCGCCGGCCCCCATCACCGCGATCTTCATTCGGCTGACTCCCTTCGTGTGCCATGCCTGCAGCGTCGTCAACCCAACCGTCTCACACAGGGCTGCGCGACGGTCGAGCGGCATCGTCCGTGACGGCGATGCGTCGAGCGCGCCGGTCGGCCGTGAGGCCGGGGCGATCCGATCATGCAGTCAGTCATCAGGGCCGGGCACCGTGTGACACGTGCGGGTTTGCGCCGATGACCTCCGAGGGATAGGACTGGCGTGTCCCCATCCCCCGTCAGAGGAGCACTTCCCCGGTGACCTCCCTGGTTCTCACATCACTCGGGGCGGCGCTCGTCGTGCTCGGCGTCGTCGGCACTCCGGTGCGCCTTCTCAAAGCCGGACGGTTCGGACCTCCGCAGTTCGGATTGGTGGCACTCGGAGGCGGGATCTTCGTGGTGGGCGTGGGCGCGCTGGTTGATGTGATGACAGCCGCGCACTGAACGAGATCAGTCGCAGAGCCCCCGCCCGAGGCGATGCCTCTCGCGGTCGCTTCAGCGCCTCGCGGCGCGGAGCGCCGTGTAGGCGATCGTGGCGATCGACCACACGATCAGTAGCCATGGCGCGGCGAGGTTGGCGTGAAGGGATGGGATCGAGAGTTCCATCGGGGCGGCCAGCCTACGGATGGGTCCTGCCCCCTTGAAGGGTCCACGTCCCTACGTCGAGTGCGGGAGTGCCCGGGGGTCAAGCTGACGTCAACCCGCGCGGGCTCCGTGAACTGCCCGATGCGCCACCGCGCAGCGGACCATCGACGGCGCGATGGTCGTACCTTCCGGCCGGTATCAGGGGAGATGGATCCGGCTGCAAGGTGCCATGGGCCGCGAGCGGTCTCGCGCCGATGCCAACCGAAGACGATCGGAACGAGGAGCCGGAATCGATGTCAGACCACGAAGATGCCTGGACCGCCTACATGAACGTCCGGTGGGGAGCGCCAGACTGCACGGTGTGCGACCGGGCTCGGGAGAGCGGCGCGACCGCGTGCTCGGGATGCGGGATGCCGATCGAGCAGGGCAAGCCGAAATTCTGGGGACGCGTCGCCCAGAGGCCCTAACCCCCGGCGCGCCCGATCTCTCGGCGATCATCCCTCTTCGAGCTTAGGTCACCGCGTCGAGCTTCCAGACGAAGCGGAACTTCCCGATCACCTCATCCCGCACCCTCACGCGGATCGTGTGGAGTCCAGGGTCGAGCGGCTGCAGGACGAAGAAGAAGCCCTTCGTCACCGACTTGCTCGGTCCCGGTTCGGCATGCCAGATGTTCTTCTCCGGGAAGTCGATGATCTCTCCCGGAGTGAGGAAGATCCAGCGCCGGTCCCTGCTGAGGCGCTCCCCGTCGATCACGATCCGCTGGTGATAGACGTCGGCGTTGATGTCACGAGCGAAACGCCTCGTGGCGCACCGACGGAGCTGGTGATAGGTCTCACCGAGGCCTTCGGCCGTCGAGCACTCCCAGAAGCCGGTCCCTACCGAGAACGCGGCCGGCGTTCCCGCTGGCACCTCGCAGTTGGCCCCGGTCGGTCCGAGGAAGACGACTCCGTCGACGGTCGCACAGTTGAGAGGGCTCTCCGGGTGGTAGATCGGATTCCTCCCCCGGGGGATCTCGGTCATCCAGACCTGATAGGCGCCTTCCCAGGTGCTGTGGTCCGTCCCGAGGGGCGAGTCATCGGGTGGATAGACGGCGGTCGTGCCCGCCGCTGCCGGAAGTACCAGGGCAGCCCAGATGCACACGGCGGCGATGCCCACGAAGATCCTTCGCATCGAAGTGTCTCCCTCTGCGGGCACCGCTGGAGTTTCGCTTCGGCGAAGCTACAAGGGTCAGCCATCCCGGTCAAACCGCACCGAGTCCTCGAGCGGTTTCCCGACCCTCTGGTCGCAAGGCGACCTAGGTGTTCTAGGCAGCGACCAGCGTCCGCTCCGGCGCCGCGTGCTCCCAGCTGTGGGCTTCGTGGTTCCAGGTGAGCGGGAGCCGCATCTCGTCGAGGAACTCGATGTAGACCTCGCCCCGGCGCTCCTGCTCGCGGAGCAGTGCGAGCTCCGCGTCGTCGACGTCGGTCTCTCGCTTCGCCATCCTCCAGTAGACGATGTGGTGGCGCATCGTTCCTGCCTCCTCGTTCGCTCACGGTCATCGTGGCCCACGTGGACGGCGAGCATCAGGTGACGAGGGTCCCGACGAGCGGGGGCCGACCGGCGCGCTCGACGTGGTGCCGGAGCGCCGTCGCCGACTACCATCGCAACACCTGTGCCCGAAGGGAGATGGCGACATGAGGATCCTGGTGGTCGGCAGCGGTGGGGTCGGGTCGGCGTTCGCGCCGATCGCCGCCCGGCGCGACTTCTACGAGCACATCGTGTTCGCCGACATCACCGAGGCGAAGGCGCAGCGCATCGTCGATCGCTACGGCGCCGGCGGCAGGTTCGCCGCGGCGAAGGTCGACGCGACCGATGCGACCCAGGTGGCCGATGTCGCCCGTGCGCACGACTGCGACATCATCCTGAACGCCGCCGATCCGCGCTTCGTGATGCCGATCTTCCTCGGTGCCCTCGAGGCGGGCGTGAACTACATGGACATGGCGATGTCGCTCTCCGAGCCCCACCCCGAGCGTCCGCACGAGGAGGTCGGCAAGAAGCTCGGTGACGACCAGTTCGCGATGTCGGACCTGTGGGAGGACCGGGGAGCGCTGGCCCTGGTCGGCATCGGCATCGAGCCGGGAGCCGCCGACGTCTTCGCTCGCTACGCCGCCGACCACCTGTTCGGCCAGATCGACGAGGTCGGCGTACGTGACGGCGCGAACCTCGAGATCGAGGGGTACGACTTCGCCCCCACGTTCTCGATCTGGACCACGATCGAGGAGTGCCTGAACCCACCGGTGATCTGGGAGAAGGATCGCGGGTGGTTCACCACCGCCCCGTTCAGCGAGCCGGAGACGTTCATGTTCCCCGACGGCATCGGTGAGGTCGAGTGCGTGAACGTCGAGCACGAGGAGGTGCTGCTCGTGCCGCGCTGGGTCGACTGCCGGCGCGTCACGTTCAAGTACGGGCTCGGCGACGAGTTCATCCAGGTGCTCGAGACCCTGCACAAGCTCGGCCTCGACCGGGTCGAGAAGGTGAGCGTGCGAGGGGTGGAGGTCTCTCCGCGTGACGTCGTGGCCGCGGCGCTGCCCGACCCGATGACGCTCGGCGACAAGATGACGGGCAAGACGTGCGCGGGCACGTGGATCACCGGCACGGGCACGGACGGCGCCCCGCGCGAGGTGTACCTGTACCACGTCGTCGACAACGAGCAGACGTGGAAGGACGACGGGGCGCAGGCGGTCGTGTGGCAGACCGCGATCAACCCGGTGATCGGCCTGGAACTGATCGCGAACGGCACCTGGACGGGCGCGGGTGTGCTCGGGCCGGAGGCGTTCGACGCCGTGCCGTTCCTCGATCTGCTGAACGAGTACGGCAGCCCCTGGGGCATGACGGAGATGACGCCGCGAGGCGCCTGAGCGCGTTCGGTTCCGTGACGCCGACTCAGGCGCGGGCGTCGAGCGCCGTCTTCAGGCCGGCGACCGCCCGATCGCTCATCTCGTCGAGCTTGCCTCGGATGAACGGCAGGGCAAGGGACGACAGCCCCTTCAGCCCGAGGTCGGCCACGTACGCGACGCGGGTGCCGCCGTCCTGGCCGGGGGCGAACGAGATCACGTCGGTGCCCTGCGAAGCGCTTCCCGTCACCGACGAACGTGACGCTGTTGGGGGGGTCGAAGGCGGTGATCTCGTAGACGATCGTCTGCTCGGTCGACCCGAATCGCGAGAGCAGTTCGAAACGGCTGCCCAGACCGATCGGACGGTCGTCGAGCCGGCGAGCGCTCGGGATGCCCGGATCCCACTCCTCGGTGGTGGAGAAATCCGCCACGAAGTCGAACGCGCGCTCGAGGGAACAGGCGGTCTCGATCACGCGCTCCACTCGGTGGGTCATGGATCGAGCATAGGCGTGCCGTCACTGATCGCCGACGTGGAACCCACGCACGTGCCCGCGTGTCGGTCCATCGGCTCAGGTCGCGGCACCGGCCGCCCGATGCATACCGAGACGTCTCGGAAAGGGTTGGCACGCATGGTGACCGAACGCGACCGGGCGTCGGCGCTCGATGCCGACGTCCGCTTCGCCGCGATGATCGAGCCGGGGTCGCTGCTGGAGGCGACGCCCGAATGCCTCGTCGTGACGCGCACCGACGGTCGCATCGTGTTCGCGAACCATCGGGTCGAGCAGCTGACGGGCTTCGGCCGCGACGAGCTGGTGGGTCGGTCGGTCGAGCTGCTCGTCGCGGCCGAGCTGCTCGACCTCGAGACGGGCGTCTCGATCGAGGCCGTCTGCGCACGAGCGGCGGCGGCACCGTGCCGGTGGAGGTGCACGTCGGTCGCATCGACGGTCCCGAGCAGCTGATCGTCGTGACGCTGCGCGACGCGACCGAGCTGCAGGCCGGACGCGAGGCGCGGTTCGAGGCCGAGGCGAAGTACCGGGCGCTCGTCGAGCAGATCCCCGCGGTCGTCTACCTCGATCCGGTCGACGAGAACTCGGACTCGATCTACGTGAGCCCCCAGGTGGTCACGCTGCTCGGCATCGACCCCGACGAGTGGCTGAGCGACCCGTACTGCTGGCGCAAGCACGTCCACCCCGAGGATCTCGACCGGGCATGGGATGAGTACGAGCAGGCGTTCAAACAGCACACGACCCTGGTCCACGAGTACCGCATGGTGCATGCCGACGGCACGATCAAGTGGGTGCTCGAGCAGGCGTACCCGATCAAGGACGAGCAGGGTGAGCCGTGGCTGATCCAGGGCGTGATCTTCGACATCACGGCCCGCAAGGCGGCCGAGGAACAGGTCGCGTTCCTCGCCTACCACGACAAGCTCACGGGCCTGCCGAACCGGGTGCTGTTCGAGGAGATGCTCGAGAATGCGATCTCGCGAGCTCGACGGCACGACCTCGGGGTCGGCGTGATCTTCGTCGACCTCGACAACTTCAAGCTCGTGAACGACTCGCTCGGCCATGCCGCCGGCGACCAGCTGCTCGCCCAGCTGGCCGAACGTCTGCGCGTCTACACCCGTGAGACCGACCTCGTCGCGCGCCAGGGGGGCGACGAGTTCCTGTTGTTGCTGTCGGATCTCGACCGGACCCACGACACCGGGTCGGACCGGGAGTCGGCGATGATCGTCGCCGAGTCGGTCGCCTCGCGCGTGCACGAGGCGCTGGCCGAGCCGTTCGTGCTGAACGGCACGGAGTTCATCGCGAGCGGGTCGATCGGCATCTCGCTCTTCCCGCAGGACGCGCTCGACGCCGAGACGCTGATGAAGAACGCCGACGCGGCGATGTACCAGTCCAAGCGGCAGGAGCCCGGCGGCTACGTCGTATTCGCCACGAGCGGCGAGGACCCGATGAAGAAGCTGTCGCTCACGACGCGACTGCGCCGGGCGGTCGAGCACGAAGACTGGGTGCTGCACTACCAGCCGGTCGTGAACCTCGCCGACGGCTCGGTCGAGGGGGTCGAGGCGCTCGTACGCTGGCAGGACCCGAACGGCGGCATCGTGCCGCCGGGTGAGTTCATCCCTCTGGCGGAGGAGCTCGGGCTGATCGAGGCGATCGGCGACTGGGTGATCGACGCGATGGCCGCGCAGCAGCGCGCCTGGGCCGACGACGGACTCGACCTCACGGTCGGCTTCAACCTCTCGCCCCGTCAGCTGTGGTCGGCGCATCTCGCGGAGAAGGTCCTGACGAAGCTCCGCACCGCGGGCGTCGATCCATCGAAGGTCGTCGTCGAGATCACGGAGTCCACCGCGATGGCCGATCCGGACCGCACCCAGAAGATCCTGTCCGAGCTGCACGCGTGGGGCCTCTCGCTCGCGATCGACGACTTCGGCACCGGATACTCGTCGCTGGCGCGGCTGAAGCACCTGCCGGTGCAGATCCTGAAGATCGACCGCTCGTTCATCCGCGACGTCCACCGCGACACCGGCCTCGCGAGCATGGTGCGGGCGATGATCCAGCTCGCGAGCGGGCTCGGCATGGTCCCGTTGGCGGAGGGGATCGAGACGGCGGCGGAGCTCGAGTTCCTGAAGGCGCACGGATGCTCGATGGGGCAGGGCTTCTACTTCGCGAGGCCGGTCCCCGCCGAGGAGATCCCCGCGCTCGTCACGCGGGAGCACGGGCTGCTGCCGGTCGACGCCCCGCGCTGACGCGGCTCCCGGAGACGCTTCCGACCCTCCGCTACCATCTACCGCCATGAGCAGGCGGTACGACCCGAGCGAGTTCGAACCGAAGTGGCAGCAGGTCTGGGCCGACGAGCGCATCTACGAGGCGTCGGAGGATGCCGCCGACGAGCGGCCGCGGTTCTACGCGCTCGATATGTACCCGTATCCCTCGGGCGACCTGCACATGGGACACGCCGAGGCGTTCAGCGGGGGCGACGTGGTCGCCCGGTATCGGTGGATGCGCGGGGACAACGTGCTCCATCCGGTCGGATGGGACTCGTTCGGGCTGCCGGCGGAGAACGCCGCGATCAAGCGGGGCATCGACCCGCGGGAGTGGACCGACGCGAACATCGAGCAGCAGGCGCGGTCGTTCCGGCGCATGGGTATGTCGTTCGACTGGACCCGGCGCCTGGCCGTGCACGAGCCTGAGTACTACCGGTGGACCCAGTGGTTGTTCCTGCGGTTCTTCGAGAAGGGGCTGGCCTACCGCAAGGAGTCGCCCGTCAACTGGTGTCCCAACGACCAGACCGTGCTCGCCAACGAGCAGGTGATCCAGGGGGCGTGCGAGCGCTGCGGCGCGATGGTCGAGCGCCGGAACCTGACCCAGTGGTTCTTCAAGATCACCGACTACGCGCAGCGCCTGCTCGACGACGAGGACCAGCTCGTGCGGTGGCCCGAACGCGTGCTGACCATGCAGCGCAACTGGATCGGGCGCAGCGAGGGCGCGCGCGTCACGTTCACGATCGAGGAGACGGGCGAGGAGATCGAGGTCTTCACCACTCGTCCCGACACCCTGTGGGGCGTCACGTTCTTCGTGTTCTCGGTCGAGCACCCGGCGGTCGAGCGCCTCGCGAAGCTCGGCGGCACGTGGGGCGAGGTCGAGCCGCTGATCCAGCGCTCGCGTGCGGCCTCGCTCGCGAGCCGCGAGGCCGCCGACACGAAGGAAGGCGCGTTCCTCGGCGTGCACGCGGTCAACCCGGTGAACGGCGAGAAGGTGCCCGTCTACACGGCGCCGTACGTGCTGATGGAATACGGCACCGGCGCGATCATGGCCGTGCCCGCGCACGACGAGCGCGACTTCGCGTTCGCACGGCAGCACGGACTGCCGGTGCGGGTCGTGATCCAGCCCGAGGGATCTGAGTCGATCGACGCCGACGCGATGACCGAGGCGTTGCCGCACGAGGGCGTGATGGTCGACAGCGGACCGTTCGACGGGGAGCCCTCGCCGGCCTCGATCGCGAAGGTCGCGGCCTGGCTCGAGCAGGAAGGGCGTGGCGAGGCCACCGTGAACTTCCGCCTGCGGGACTGGCTGCTCTCGCGGCAGCGGTACTGGGGGGCACCGATCCCGATCGTGCACTGCCCCTCGTGCGGCGAGGTGCCGGTGCCCGACGACGAGCTGCCGGTGCTGCTGCCCGACGACGCCGACTTCCAGCTGGGCGGAGAGAGCCCACTGGCCCGCCATCCCACCTGGAAGCACGTGCGGTGCCCGTCGTGCGGCGGCGATGCCACGCGCGACACCGACACGATGGACACGTTCGTCGATTCGAGCTGGTACCTGTTCCGGTACTGCTCGCCGGGCTACGAGGGCGGGCCGTTCCGCCGCGAGGACGTCGACCGCTGGATGCCGGTCGGCCAGTACACCGGCGGTGTCGAGCACGCGATCCTGCACCTGCTCTACACGCGCTTCTTCACGAAGGTGCTCTACGACCTCGGCATGGTCGGTTTCACCGAGCCGTTCCCGCGCCTGATGAACCAGGGCCAGGTGATCTACGACGGGGCCTCGATGAGCAAGTCGAAGGGCAACATCGTCGAGCCGATGCCGATCGTGGAGCGATGGGGCGCCGACACGATGCGGCTGATCATGTTGTTCGCCGGCCCGTTCGAGGACGACATCGACTGGAAGCTGATCGCCGGCGACGACCCGAACCGGCGTCCGGGGGTGCACTCGTGGCTCGGGCGCGTGTTCGCAGCCGTCGGCGACGCGGTGCAACGCGGCGACGCCTCGCCGGAGCCCGATGCCTTGGTGCGCCTCACGCACAAGACGATCGCGGGCGTCACCGACGATCTCGACCGGTTCCGGTTCAACACCGCGATCTCGAAGCTCCAGGTGCTCACGAACGAGATGCGGACCGCCCTCGACGCGGGCGGCGGCGCCCTCGGTGCCGCGCGCGCGCTCGTGCAGATGCTGGCGCCGTTCGCGCCGTTCGCGGCCGAGGAGCTCTGGCGCGTCGAGTTCGGGGAGCCTGCGTCGGTGCACCGGTCCACCTGGCCGTCGTTCGACCCCGCCCTCGTGGTCGAGGACACCGTCACGATGGTCTTCCAGGTCGACGGGAAGCTCCGCGACAAGGCCGAGGTGTCGGCCGACATCGACGAAGCCGGCGCGCTCGAACTGGCGCGCGGCAGCGACAAGGTGCGGGCCGCGGTCGACGGACGCGAGGTCGTGAAGGAGATCGTGCGCGTGCCGAAGCTCGTGAACCTCGTCACGAAGCGCTGAGCCTCAGCCCCACACGGTGGCGGACCCGGCGGAAAGCGTCTTCGGACCACGTGCGTCCCTCGAGCGTGATGCGCGTCACGGAACACGGGAGGCCGCGTCCGTACCGTCGGGAGCATGAGCATCAAGGACCGGCTCGACACGCTGTCTCGGGGCGAGCTGATCGGCCTGATCGTGGTGGTGGTCGTGACGATGGCGGGCGCCGGCCTCTGGTACCTGCGTTCGCTGCCGAAGCCCGTGACGATCGCGGCGGGCGCGCCCCAGCCGGCGGCCCCCGGCGCCGGCGCTCGCCACGAGCGCGGTCGCGTCGCCGACCGGGCCGCCGATCATCGTCGACGTCACAGGCTGGGTCCACGAGCCGGGGGTGTACGAGTTCGCGCAGGGCGACCGGGTGATCGACGCCGTCGACCGGGCCGGCGGGGCCAAGGACGGCGCCGACCTGTCGGTGTTGAACCTGGCGGCTCCGCTCACCGACGGCACCCAGGTCGTCGTGCCGAAGGAAGGGGCGGCCGGCTCGGCCGCAGTGGCACCCGGTGCGTCCGGGTCGGGTGCTGCGAGCGGCGGCCTGATCAACATCAACACGGCGAGCGCCACGGAGTTCGAGACCCTCTCGGGCATCGGTGAGGTGCTGGCGGCGGCGATCGTCGACTACCGCACCGAGAACGGTCCGTTCGCCTCGGTCGATGACCTCGAGAACGTGAGCGGCATCGGCCCGGCGACGCTGGAGGAGATCCGCGACCAGGTCACGGTATGAGCCCGTGGCTCCTCCCGGCGGCGACCGCCGCGTGGTGGGCCGGGCTGCTCCTCGGATTCGGCCCTGCTCGCTCGTTGGGTGTCTGGGCTCCCGGCGTGCTCGGGGTGGCCGCGATCGTCTCGGCGGCGATCGCCGCACCGGCGACCCGAGGTCGAGATCCGGTGGCGGAGGCCGGGCTCGTCCCGAGCGCCCGTCGCCCGGCCGCGGCGGTCGAGCGCATCTCGCCCCCGAGGCGCAGCGTGGGGGCATCCGCCGTCGTCCTGACCCTGCTCGTCTGCACCGGCGTGTGTGCCGTGGCCGTCTGCTGGGCGATGCTCACCCAACGACGTCTCGCGACGTCGCCGCTCGCGGCACGGGCTCCCGATCGCGTCGAGGTCGACGCCACGCTGCGTGAGGATCCGCGCCCCGGTGCACTCGGATGGCACGCGCTCGCCGACGTCCGCATCGTGCGCACGCCCGACGGCGCGGCGAGCGCGCTCCGCGAGACGGTCTGGCTCTCCGGCGACGAGGAACCGCCCGCGGCCGCCCGCGGCGACCTCGTCCGGGCCGAGGGTTCGCTGCAGGTGCCCGACGATCCGGGGTTCCTCGACGCGATCCACGCCAAGGGCGTCGCGGTCACGCTGCGCGCGTCGCAGGTCGAGCGGCTCGACGGCTCCCCGAACCCGTTCGTTCGAGCGACGCAGGCCGTGCGGTCGACGATGGCCCGGTCGATCGAGGCGGTGTTCCCCGCGCGGGAAGCCGGGTTGCTCATGGGCCTCGCGCTCGGCGACGACTCGCACCTCGACGCGGGCGTCGAACGCGACTTCAAGGCCACCGGGCTCACGCACCTGCTCGTCGTCTCCGGCGGCAACGTGGCGATGGTGCTCGGCCCGATCCTCGCGCTCGTGACGATGCTGGGGCTGCCCAGGGCCGCCCAGGTGGCGGTCGGGCTCGCGACGGTCGCGTTCATCGTCGTGCTCACCGGCGCGGAGCCGTCGGTGATGCGCGCCGGTGCGATGTCCGCGCTCACCCTCGTCGGTCTGCTCCTCGGCCGCGCCCGTTCGACCGCGGTCGTGCTCTCGGGCGCGGTGCTCGTGCTGCTGATCCTGCAGCCGGTGCTGGTGCGATCGATCGGCTTCCAGCTCTCCGTCACGGCGACCGCCGGCATGGTGGCGATGGCCGGTCCGCTGGGCGAGCGGTTCGCCCGCGTGATGCCAACGCCCGTCGCGGCGGCGGCGGGCACGACGCTCGCCGCCCAGCTCGGCGTGACGCCCGTGTTGCTGTACCACTTCCACGACGTGCCGGGCGTGACCCTGCTCGCGAACGTGGTCGCCGCGCCGACGGTGGCGCCGTCGCTGCTGCTCGGGCTCGTGGCGGCCGGGCTGGGTGTCGTCTCGGAACCGATCGGTCACCTCGTCGGGCTCGCCGCCCAGGCGCCGATGCGAGCCCTGCAGCTGATCGCGAACGTCGCGGGGCGGGCCCCGGTCGCGCACATCACCTCGAACGGGGGCCCGGTCGTGCTGGTCCTCGGTGCCGGTCTCGTCGTCGCGGTCACGGCGGCGCTGCACACGGGGTGGCGCCCGCCCCGCCGTGCGGTCGTCGTCGGCGTGCTCCTCGTGCCGCTGCTCGTGTGGAACTCGGCGGCCTCGGTCGGCCCGCCCGATGCGCTCACCGTGCGCTTCCTCGACGTCGGGCAGGGCGACGCGGCGCTCGTCACGACCCCGGCCGGCATGACGATGCTCGTCGACGGCGGCCCCGACGAGGAGCTGGTCGCCACCGAGCTCGCCTCGCTCGGGGTGAAGCGGATCGACGTGGTCGTCGCGAGTCATCCACACGCCGATCACGTGGTCGGCCTGCCCGCGGTGCTGGCCCGGTTCCAGGTCGGTGTGGTGCTGCAGCCCGGGTGTCCGTCGACGTCGGCGCTGCAGGTCGAGGTCGACCGGGCGATCGCCGACGAGGGCATCGAGACGCGCACGCCCTGGGCGGGTGACTCCTTCGTCGTGGGCGACGTGCGACTCGACGTGTTGTCACCGCACGAGTGCTACACGGGCACCGAGTCCGACACGAACAACGACGCGCTCGTGATCAGGCTCACCCACGGCGATGACTCGGTGCTCTTCGCGACCGAACCCGAGGAGCCCGCCCAGGAATGGCTCCTCGAGCAGCGCGACCAGGCGGGTCTCGACCTGCATGCCGACGTGCTGAAGGTGCCCCACCACGGCGCGGCCACGTCGGTCGCGGAGTTCTTCGAGGCCGTGGCGGCGCCGGTGGCCGTGGTGAGCGTGGGCGAGAACACGTACGGCCACCCGACCGCGTTCACGCTCGACGCCCTCGCCGCCGCGGGCTCGACGGTCTGGCGCACCGACCGCAGCGGCACGGTCACCGTGACGTTCGTCGACGGGGTGGCGGTCGTCTCGGGGGAGCGCTGACCGGCACGGCCGCTGCGGACACGTCACGGCGGCGCGCTACCATCCGAGCCATGGCCAGCCGTTCCCGTGCTCCGATCGCGCTGCTGTGGGGCGAGGACGACTTCCTGCTGCGCGAGGCCGCGCTCGCCCGGTTCGGCGAGGTGCGCCCGGGCGAGGTCGACGCGGGGGAGTGGCAGGGCGGGGAGCTGCAGGACCTGGCGACCCCGTCGCTGTTCGGCGAGCCGAGGGCACTTGTTGATCTCCGACGCGCGCTCCCTCACGAAGGATGCGACCGCGGAGCTCGCGACCTACCTCGACGCTCCCGACCCCGACGCGCAGCTCGTGATCTGTTGTCGGGTGGCCGATCGCGGCAAGGTGCCCGCCGCCCTCGACAAGCTCGTGAAGCCCGTCGGCGACGTCGTGCACGTCGAGATCAAACGGAAGGACCTCGAGCCCTGGCTCACCCGCCGGGCCGACACCCTCGGCCTCGACCTCTCGGTCCCGGCCGCTCGCGCGCTGGTCGAGATCCTCGGAGAAGAGCCCGGCCAGCTCGTCGCCGCCCTGGCTCAGCTCGAGTCGGCCTTCCCGGCCCAGCGGATCACCCCCGCCCTGGTGGCTCGCCAGTTCCGGGGGCTCGGCGAGCAGAAGGTCTGGGACCTCTGCGACCGCGCGTTCTCACGCGACCTTCCGGGCGCGATCCGCTCGTGGCGATCGATCGAGGAAGGGGGCGACGACCCGCTCAAGGTGCTCGGCGGCGTCTCGAGCCGTCTGCGCGACCTGATCCGCGTGCGATCGCTGCCCGATCGCATGCCGCCCGCCGAGCTCGCCAAGCGCGCCGGCCTGCGGTTCGACTGGCAGGCCCGCCGCTACCAGCAGCAGGCGCGGAACTTCTCGATGGCCCAGCTGCTGCGCGTGCACGAGCGCATCACCGAGGCCGATCGCGCGTTGAAGTCGGGCGCGTCCGGCGACACCGTGATGCCCGCGCTCGTGGTCGCGATCGCCGCCGGCTGACTCACCGCTCCCCGCACGCGATCGAGCTCTCGACGAAGACGGTCGGCCAGTCGGGCCGGTCGACGTCGGTTCCCCGGGCGACCTCGACGCGGCGCCAGGCCCAGCGCCCCGCGTAGTCGAGCTCGGCGGTCCACCTGACCGCCGGGAACGGTCCCGGGCGCACGACGTCGCGGTCGCCCGGCAGGGCCGAGTACCCCTGCACCGTCGAAGGCCTCGATCACGTCCTTCGTCGGCGCCGTCGTGCCGAACGTCGTCCGATGGGTCGGGCAGCACCCAGCGGGGTCGCAGTAGGGGCGGGCGGTGGAGACGCGCGGCCGGCCCAGCACCGCCGTCATGAAGTCCCGCTCGGCCGAGGGGGTGTCCGGCACGAGCGGAGCGAGCGAGGCGGGAGAGGGTCCCGAGCCGCGCGGTACCGGCTCGGCGATCATGGTCAGCCCGACGAACACCGCCACGGCGACGCCGGCCATCGAGAGGTAGGCGCCGAGCGGGGAACGACCGGGTGAGGCCGCCATGAGGGCAGCCTATGCCAGACGTGGGGCGAAGGGACCGGGGACGTTACTCGGCGCCGGCCGCGTTGGCGGCCTTCGCCAGACGGCTCTTGCGGCGAGCGGCGGTGCGCTTGTGCACGACGCCCTTGCTCGCGGCCTTGTCGAGCGCCTTGGATGCCTCGCGCGCCCGCTCCTGGGCGGCCTGGGCGTCGCCCTCGGCGATCGCGGCCTCGACCTTCTTGTGCGAGGTCTTGAGCGACGAACGCACGGCCTTGTTGCGCTCGCGGCGCACCTCGTTCTGCTTGTTCCGTTTGATCTGTGACTTGATGTTCGCCATACGGCCGCCCAGCGTACCAGTCGGGCTCCGTGCGGCCGCGGGTGACCGGCTCGCCCGTACCATGGGTGGGCCGTGAGCACCGACACCTCCCACATCCGCAACTTCTGCATCGTGGCGCACATCGACCACGGGAAGTCGACGCTGGCCGATCGCCTGCTCGAGGTGACCCACACGGTGGCCGATCGCGACATGCGCGCCCAGTACCTCGACAAGATGGACCTCGAACGCGAGCGCGGCATCACGATCAAGGCGCAGTCGGTGCGCCTGCTGCACGACGGCTTCGAGCTGAACCTGATCGACACCCCGGGACACGTGGACTTCACGTACGAGGTCTCGCGGTCGCTGGAGGCTTGCGAAGGCGCCGTGCTGCTCGTCGACGCGGCGCAGGGCCTCGAGGCCCAGACGCTCGCGAACTACCACCTCGCGCGCGACGCCGGTCTCGTGATCGTGCCGGCGTTGAACAAGATCGACCTGCCGGCGGCCGAGCCCGAGCAACGCACGAAGGAGCTCGCGAACCTGCTCGACTGCGACCCGGCCGACATCCTGCACATCAGCGCGAAGTCGGGCGAGGGCGTCGACGAGCTGCTGCAGGCGGTGATCGACCGGGTGCCCCCGCCCGTCGGCGATGTGGCCAAGCCCCTGCAGGCGCTGATCTTCGACTCGATGTTCGACGCGTACCGCGGCGTGATCACCTACGTGCGGGTGCAGGAAGGCGTGCTCCCGTCGCACGCGCGCATCCGCATGTTCGCGACCCACGTCGAGAGCGAAGCCGAGGAGACGGGCGTGAACGCGCCCGAACCCACCCCGGTGCCCGATCTCGGACCTGGTGAGGTCGGCTACCTGGTGACCGGCCTGAAGGACGTGCACCACGCCAAGGTCGGCGACACGATCACGCTCGCCGGCAAGCAGGGCGCGACCGAGCCGCTCCCGGGCTACCGCGAGCCGAAGCCGATGGTGTGGTCGGGACTCTTCCCGGCCGACGGCAGCGACTACGCGGACCTGCGCGACGCCCTCGACAAGCTGAAGCTCTCCGACGCGGCGCTGCACTTCGAGCCCGAGACGTCGCAGGCGCTCGGGTTCGGGTTCCGGTGCGGGTTCCTCGGCCTGCTGCACATGGACATCGTCAAGGAGCGCCTCGAGCGCGAGTTCGACCTCGAGCTGATCGCGACCGCTCCCAACGTCGAGTTCCACGTGTTCCGAGGCACCGAGATGACGATCGTGCACAACCCGGCCGAGATGCCGCCCGGCGGCGACTACGACAAGGTCGAGGAGCCGGTCGTCTACGCGACCGTGATCACGCCCTCGGACTACCTCGGGGCCGTGATGGGCCTGTGCCAGGAACGCCGCGGCGAGCTCGTCGACATGAGCTACCTCACGCCCGAGCGCGTCGAGGTGCACTACGTGCTGCCGATGGCCGAGATCGTCTTCGACTTCTTCGACCATCTGAAGTCGGGCACCCGCGGCTACGCGAGCCTGGACTACGAGCCCTGGGGGCAGCAGGAGGCCGACCTGGTCCGCGTCGACGTGCTGCTGCACGGCGAGCCGGTCGACGCGTTCAGCACGATCGTGCACCGGGAGAAGTCGTACGCGTACGGCAAGAAGATGGTCGAGCGCCTGAAGGAGCTGATCCCGCGCCAGATGTTCGACGTGGCGGTGCAGGCGGCGATCGGCTCGAAGATCATCGCCCGCGAGACCGTGAAGGCCAAGCGCAAGGACGTGCTCGCCAAGTGCTACGGCGGCGACATCACCCGCAAGCGCAAGCTGCTCGAGACCCAGAAGAAGGGCAAGGAGCGCATGCGCCGCGTGGGCCGCGTCGACGTGCCGCAGGAGGCCTTCATCCAGGCGTTGCGCGTCGACGACGGAGGCTCGGCCAAGGGGAAGAAGTGAGCGCCGGCATCTACGTGCACGTGCCGTTCTGCCTCACGCGCTGCGGCTACTGCGACTTCAACGCGTACGCCGGGCTGGAGGAGCTGAAGCCTCGGTACCTGCGTGCGCTGCTGACCGAGGCCGGGCTCGCGGCGCCCGCCTGGGACGGTGCATCGGTCGAGAGCGTCTTCCTCGGCGGGGGAACGCCGACCACGATGACGCCGGGCGACCTCGGCTCGTTGCTCGGGGCGCTGCGCGACGCGTTCGAGATCTCGCCCGACGCCGAGGTCACGACCGAGGCCAACCCCGACACCGTCGAGGAAGCCTCGCTCGCCGCACTGCTCGCCGCCGGCTACACGCGGCTGTCGATGGGCGCGCAGTCGTTCGATCCCGCGGTGCTGCGGTCGCTCGAGCGTCTGCACTCGCCCGACAGCGTCCGGCGGGCGTTCGCCGCCGCGCGCGCCGCCGGCTACGTGAACGTGAACCTCGACCTGATCTACGGCGCGCACGGCGAGACGCTCGAGTCGTGGGAGCGCACGCTCGCCGAGACGATCGCGCTCGCGCCCGAGCACGTGAGCGCGTACGCGCTCACGATCGAGCCCGCGACGCCGCTCGGCCGTGCGGTCGCTCGCGGCGACGTGCCCGAGCCGGACCCCGACACGCAGGCCGACATGTTCCAGCTCGCGTGCTCGATGCTGCGCGATGCCGGCTACGGCCACTACGAGGTCTCGAACTGGGCGCGACCGGGCTACGAGTGCCGCCACAACCTGGGGTACTGGCGCCGCCAGCCGTACCTCGGTCTCGGCGCCGGCGCGCACTCCTACCGCGACGATCGCCGCTGGTGGAACGTCCGCCCGCCCGAGGAGTACCTGGCGACGGTCGAGCGAGGCGAGCTGCCCGTCGGGGGCGAGGAGACGCTCGACCCGAGCGACGCCTACCTCGAGGAGGTGTTCCTGCGCCTGCGCATCCTCGAGGGCGTGCCGGCGAGCTGGGTCGAGGACGATCGAGCGGAGCCGTTCCTCGAGAGCGGCCTGCTGCATCGACGACGACGGGTCGCTCGTTCCGACGGAGCGGGGGATGCTGCTCCTGAACGAGCTCGTGTTGGGTCTGGCGACGAGCAACGCCTCCAAGTAGTCCGCGCTGGACTACCAGTCGGGGTCGGGGCTGCCGTTCCCGAGCCTGCTCGAGAGCTCCTGAGGATCAGCACCGTCGGCGTCCATGATGTAGAGGCGCATCGCGCCGCCCCTGCCGCGATCGCTAACGAAGACGAGCTGCGTGCCGTCGGGTGACCAGGCAGGGCTGCGGTCGTACGCATCGCCACCACCGGGGGTGAGGTTCGTCAGATCGGAGCCGTCCGCGTTGACCACGTAGACGTCACGTACATGTGTGAACGCGATCGAATCGGACCGGGGTGACCAAGCGACCTCGTAGTTCGCGCCCGGTTGACCTGACACGATCTCGTGTGTCTCTCCGGTGGCCACGGTTGCAACGAAGAGACTGCCCTCGATCTCGAGCGACAGCCGCTCACCGTCAGGGGCCCAGGACACGGAACGTGCGCCGCTGAATCCGCTCTCACGAAGGTCGGACCCGTCCGGGGCGACGAACATCACGCGTCCGTCGCCGGCGATGAAGGCGATCGTAGATCCGTCCGGATGCCAATCCGGGTTGGACCCATCGCCAGCGACCAGGCGGAGGTCGGAGCCGTCGGCTCCCATGACGTAGAGACCCCGTTCTCCCGTGCGCTCGTCGTAGCCGCCGAACGCGATCTCCGAATGATCGGGAGACCAGGACGGCGAGAACTGGGAGATGAGGTCCGCCGTCAGGTTCGTCGTCTCGCCCGACTCCGGATCGATCGCGAACAGGTCCTCGACACCCTCGACCGTGGTCGCGTAAAGAATCTGGCCGGCGATGGCCGCTCCGGCTTCGCCGAGGTCGGGCAGCGGGGGAGGGGTCCACGCCGGCGTCGACTCCACCGCTGCCGAGGTCGCGACCCAGTCCGGGTCGAAGTCGTCCCAGCAGTCGTCGGTCACCCGACGCAGGTCGAGGCCCTCGGGACTGATCGTCGCGATCTCGGTGTGACCGACACCGGTTCCCCAACGGCCGGTGGCGAAGGCGATCGTCGAGCCGTCGGGAGACCATGTCGGCGAGGTGTCGGCTGCTGGATCATCGGTGAGCCTGACGCCGGTCCGAGTCGTCGTGTTCACGACCACGATGTCGTGGTTGCCACCGAAGCTCACTTCGACAGCGAACCGATCGCCCTCGGGGGACCAGTCGCCGCCGACGACGGACCAGTCGGCGTCCGTCGGTTGGACCTCCATGCGACGCTGGTCGGATCCGTCGGGATCCATGAACCAGAGCGATTGGCGTCTCTCGGAGACGGTGGTTACGACGTCGCCGGTTTGCGGGTCGATCTCGGTCGAGGAGGACTCTTCCGTCCTGATGAATGCGATCGTCGATCCGTCGGGTGACCAGGTGGGTAGGTGCCCGTCGTCCGTCAGGGGGACGGGGTCGCCTCCCGACGGCATCGATCGTCCAGATCCCTCTGCGTCCGGCATACGCGATCGTCGAGCCATTCGGTGAGAACGCGGGTTCGGATGCGCCGGCGACGAGTCGCTCGGTATCGCCCGTGACGACGTCGGTGAGGTAGAGGCGATTCTCGTACCCGTCCACCCAGGCGAAGTGGGTGCCGTCGGGGGCGAACGTGATCTGCTCCTCGCGGCGGGCGCGTTCGTTCGTGAAGCGCGCCTCGTCGGTGAGGTTCCATTGGGTCGTGCCGTCGGGTGACACGGCGAAGGCGTCGACCTGGGGGCCGCCGACGCTCGGGTGGTCGAAGCACGCCCGAAGCGTCCGAGAGAACGCGATCACCCCGGACGACCCATCGGCCGGCTCGACCGAGCGCCGGAGCACGACGAATCCTCCGATCGAGCCGGCGACCACCGCGACGGCGAGCACGCCCGACCCGGCTCGCCGACGCAGCTCGCGCGCGCGGCGCTTCCTCGCGATCGCGTCGCGCACACCCTCGGTCGTCGGACGGTGTGCTGCGCTCTGCAGGGCGCGTCGCAGGCCGTCGTCGCGCTCAGGCATCGGGGACCGGCTCCGATCGATCGTCGAGCCGGCTGGCGAGTGCCCCTCGTGCCCGCGCCAGCGTGCTCTTCGCCGTCCCCTCGCCGATGCCCATCACGCTCGCGACCTCGCGCACGTCGAGATCGAGGAAGTACCGCAGCACGATCGCCTCGCGCTGGCGCCGGGGAAGCGCCGCCAGCGCGCGACGGACGTCGACCGCGTCGGCGTCGGGGGGTGACGGCGAGGCCGCGACGAGCGCGGGCCGGGCACGGCGTTCCACGATCAGCCGCCGGAGCCGGCTGCGGCTGAGGTTCAGCGCGACCGTGACGATCCAGGGCTCGAGCGACTCGATGTCGTTCGGACCCTTCGAGCGTTCCACCGCTCGTACGAGCGCTTCCTGCACCGCATCCTCCGCCGTCGCCGGGCTGCCTGACACGAGCGCTACGGCGCCGACGACGCGTCGGTATCCGTCACGCAGGAACTCCTCGAGATCCGCGTCGCTCAGCACCCTGTGATCGTGATCCTCGACAACAGGACGCGCGAGGACCCCGTGAGGTTGCCTCGGCAGGTCGACGACGAGCGGGGACGCCGGGATAGAGTGCTGACCATGCCGTCGGTGCGCTGCCCGAGCTGCGACACGGCCCAGCACGTGGAGGCCGGGTCGAGCGGCTACACCTGCTCGTCGTGCGGCAAGGAGTGGGGGTTCGTGGTCTGCCGGTCGTGCGGGTCGCGGTTCCACTCGAAGCCGGGGGCGACCACCTGGACCTGCCCTCGATGCGGCCTGCTCCAGGACGCCTCGGCGGAACCGCCGCCCCCCGCCCCGGCGGAGCCGGCGACACCGGTGCCGATGACGATCACCGACGCGGTCCTCGACACACCACAGGAGCCACCCGGCTCGGCATTCCCGCCCGGTCTCGGACTCGGGGCCGACGACGAGGGTCCCGAGGACGCGTTCGCGATGCCGGTCCGCGAGTCCGGGGGCCGCCCGATCTGGATCTACGTGCTCGCCGCGGTCGCGGCCGTCGTGGTGCTGGTGCTGCTCTTCAACCTGTTCTTCGGCGGTGACGACGGGGGCGGCGACGCCGCGCCGACCGACGGAGCCCAGGTGAGCGGAGAGGAGGCGACCACCACGATGTGCGGTCACCTGCAGCAGGTGCAGGTCTTCCGCGACGACGCACTCGGGGTGGCCGCCGAGCAGCTCCAGGAGGACGTCGCCGCCTTGAAGCAGGCCGGGGAGCGACCGACCGCGAAGCAGGTCAAGGCCCTGATCGCGGCGATCGAGGACGCGCGTGCGGCGCTCGCGAACCAGGAGGACACCACCGAGCCGTTCGCGGCCCTGGAGGAAGCGATCGCCGGCCTCCCCTGCTGACCGGCCGAGATTCGGTCGCTTAGCACTCCCCGGCGCAGAGTGCTACGTATGATTGAGGTCATGGCCGACCGAGAGCGCCCCGAGTTGGGTCCGCGCAAGTCCGCGGTGCTGCGCGCCGTGGTCGAACAGTACGTGCGCGAGGGCGAGCCGGTGAGCAGCGAGTCGATCGCGGATCATGCGGGGCTCGGTGTGTCGAGCGCGACGATCCGCAACGAGATGGCCGCGCTCGAGGAACTCGGATACCTGACCCACCCGCACACGAGCGCCGGCCGCATCCCGACCGATACCGGGATACCGGCACTTCGTCGACTCGCTCCCCGCGGGTGGACGGTTGCGCGAGGCGCAGCGGCGCCTGATCGCCGGCTACTTCGCCGAGGCGATCGTCGACCTCGAGGAGGTGCTCACGGGGAGCGTGCAGCTGCTCTCGCGGCTGACGCAGTACGCGGGCCTCGCCGTGCCGCCGAGCGCCGTCGAGGAGCCGATCGTGCGGGTCGAGCTGATCGACATGGGGCCGACGATGATGATCCTGGCGATCGGTCAGCACGGCCGGGTCGACAAGCAGGTGATCGACAAGCCCGACGGGGTGGACGCGGCGGCCCTGCGCGACGCCGATCGCCGTCTCCAGGCGCTTCGGGGGCTCAACTACCTCGACGCCCAGGCCCGACTGCTGCAGCTCGCGGCCGAGGGCACGGACAGCCAGCGCGATCTGCTGCTGCACGTGGTGGAGACCCTGCGGTTGGCGACCCAGGGCGAGCGCTCGGCCCACATGGTGGTCGGCGGCGTCTCGAACCTGGCCGACGAAGCTCAGCAGATGCGCCGCGAGACCCTGCGGCGCCTGTTCGAGACCCTCGAGCGCGAGCAGGAGATGCTCGGCGTGCTGGCGGACGTCAGCTCCGCCCGCGGGGAGCTCAACGTCACGATCGGCGCCGAGCACCCCTCGACGGGCGAGTGGGAGGCCTCGCTGATCACGGCGCCGTTCCGCACCGGCGACACGACCCTGGGCACGATCGGCATCGTGGGTCCGACCCGCATGGACTACCTGTCGGCGATGGCCTCGGTGCGCGCCGTCGCGAAGCGTCTGTCGGAGCTCGCCACGGAGCTCGAGCGGTAGATGGCCGCCGTCCGCGATCTCTACGAGGTGCTCGGCGTCACGCGCGACGCGTCCGACGACGACATCAAGCGGGCGTACCGGAGCCTCGCGCGCGAGCTGCACCCCGACGTGAACGGCGACGCCACGGCCGAGGAGCGGTTCAAGGAGGTCGCCGGCGCCTACGAGATCCTGTCCGATCCCGACAAGCGGCGACAGTACGACGCGTTCGGCAGCACGGGTGGCGCCGCCGGCGCCGGCTTCACCGACATCCAGGACATCTTCGACATGTTCTTCGGACAAGGTGGGTTCGGCGGCGGGGGGCGGCGCCGGGGACCGCGTTCGCGGACCCAGCACGGGGAGGACCTCGGCGTGCGCATCGTGCTCGGGTTCCGCGACGCCGTGTTCGGGGCCCGCCGCGACCTCGAGATCGAGCGACTGGTCGCCTGCGAACGCTGCCAGGGCAACGGCGCGGAACCGGGCACGGCCCCGGTCGCATGTCGCACGTGCGGAGGGGCCGGGCAGGTGCAGGCGGTGCGGCGCAGCGTCTTCGGCACGGTGATGACGGCCGCGCCGTGCACGTCGTGCCGGGGCACCGGTCACGAGGTGCTCGACCCGTGCGAGGAATGCTTCGGCGAGGGCCGGCGCCGCGAGCAGACCACGGTCACGATCGAGATCCCCGCAGGGGTCTCCGACGGCATGGAGCTGCGGGTGGCGGGCAACGGGCACGCAGGCATCGCCGGTGGGCCCTCGGGCGACCTGTACGTCGGCATCTCGGTCGAGCCGGCCGAGGACTTCGACCGCCGCGGCCAGGACCTGTTCACGGTGCTCGACGTGTCGATGACCCAAGCGACGCTCGGCGCCGAGCTCGACATCGAGGGGCTCGACGGCCCCGAGCGCATCAGCGTCGAGGCGGGCACGGAGTCCGGCACCGTCGTGCGCATCAAGGGCGGCGGGGTGCCCAACGTGAACCGCCGGGGTCGCGGTGACCTCTACGTGACGCTGCACGTCGTCACCCCCGACGACCTCTCCCGTGAGGAACGCAAGCTCTGGGAGCGGTTGGCGGAGCTGCGCGGGGAGGGGTCCTCGAAGCGCGAGCCGGCGCGGGCCCGGCTGCGGCGCCCGGAATTCTGACGGCCGGTCTCGGAGGGGTAGGCTGAGTTCCATGGACACCTCCTGCCTCTTCTGCCGGATCGCGGCACGCGAGATCCCGGCCGACATCGTTCGCGAGTCCGCCACGGTCGTCGCCTTCCGCGACGTGAACCCTCAGGCGCCGACCCACATCCTGCTGATCCCCAAGGAGCACGTGGTGTCGGTGGCCGACCTGGGCGACGATCACGGCGGCGTGCTCGCCGACATCATGCAGGCGGCGACCCAGCTGGCCGGCGCCGAGGGCATCGCCGAGGGTGGGTGGCGCCTCGTGACCAACGTGGGGCCCGACGCGGGACAGTCGGTGTTCCACCTGCACTTCCATCTGTTGGGCGGTCGCGAGATGGGCTGGCCCCCGGGCTAGGTTCGGTTACAGTGATGGGCGAGGCCGCCGTGAAGGCGGCCATCGTCGACGGTGCAGCCGAACCAGGAGGGAACGGGGCCACCGCCCCGAGAGACGACACACGTGGCGAGCGCCACCACTCAAGTCAAGATCCTCGTGCCGGGCAACCAACCGATGGTGGCCCTCCTCGGCCAGCGCGACGTCTTCCTGAAGCTGATCGAATCGGCGTTCGAGTGTCGCATCCTCGTGCGCGGGAACGAGATCACCGTCACGGGCCGCGAGGCGGAATCCGAGCGCGTGGCCCGCATCTTCGAGGAACTGCTCGTGCTGCTCGAACAGGGACACGAGCTCACCGACTCCTCGGTCGGCCAGACGATCGCGCTCGTGAAGGGCGACGGCTCGGCTTCGGCCGACGAGCCGGCGCTGCGCCCCTCGGAGGTTCTCGGCGACCGGCTGCTCACCGCACGCGGCAAGGGCGTCACCCCCAAGACGATCGGGCAGAAGCGGTTCGTCGACGCGATCAGGTCGAACACGGTGACGTTCGCGATCGGTCCGGCGGGCACCGGCAAGACCTACCTCGCCGTCGCGACCGCGGTGCGGGCCCTGCAGGACCGGCAGGTCTCCCGTCTGATCCTCACCCGGCCCGCCGTCGAGGCGGGGGAGCGGCTCGGGTACCTCCCGGGAACGCTCTACGAGAAGATCGACCCGTACATGCGCCCGCTCTACGACGCGCTCTTCGAGATGACCGGCGCCGAGACCCTTCCGCGGCTGATGGAGCGAGGCACCGTCGAGGTCGCACCGCTCGCCTACATGCGTGGCAGAGCACAACCACTCGATCGACAGGTCCTCACTCCGGCAGGGTTCCGGCCGATCGGCGCACTTCGGGTCGGCGATCTGGTCGTCGGGTCCAACGGGCGGCCCACGCCGGTGATCGGCGTCTTCCCGCGGGGACGCGAAGGGGTCTTCCGGCTCACGACGCAGGACGGCGCCTCGACGCTCTGCTCGGGCGAGCATCTCTGGGCGGTGTCCACGGCTGCGGATCGGCGGGCGGGGCGGCCACTCCGTGTGGTGGAGACGCAGGAGATGATCGGTCGACTGCGCGCCGCACACGCGCATCGATTCGAGCTCCCACTCGTGTCGCAGCCGGTGGCCTTCGAACCGCGATCGGTCCCGATCGACCCGTACGCCCTCGGGCTGCTCCTCGGTGATGGCTGCCTGACAACCTCGACGACTCCGTCGTTCTCGACCGGCGACCCAGAGCTCGCGTTGTCGCTGGAGATGGGGCTCGACGGTATCGAGCTGGTGCACAAGGGCGGGTACGACTACGTGCTGCGGAATCCGGCGGGCGGCAGAGGGGGCGTGATCACCGCGAACCCCGTGACGGAGGTGCTGCGGAACCTCGGACTGGCCGGAGCGCGGTCCGCCACGAAGTTCGTTCCCGAGGCCTACCTGCACAACTCGGCCGAGGTCCGGCTCGCCGTCCTGCAGGGACTGCTCGACACCGACGGAGGGCCGGTCACGCAGTCTCGGCGTACGTGCAGGGTGCAGTACGCGACCATCTCACCTCAGCTCCGCGACGACGTGATGTTCCTGGTGCGCTCGCTGGGAGGCGTCGCGTACGCGCGGACGCGAGCGGCAGATGGTCGCCCACCCGGTTTCGCCCACGGCAGGCCCGTGCCGTATCGCGCCGACGCCTTCGTCCTCGACATCCGGCTGCCGTCGAACGTCGCGCCGTTCCGTCTCTCCCGAAAGGCGGGAACCTACGCTGCGTTCGGAGGGGGTGGACGTCCGATGCGCTTCGTCGATCGCATCGAGCCCGCGGGAGAGGCAGAGACCGTGTGCATCCAAGTGGGCGCACAGGACTCCCTCTACGTGACCGATGACTTCCTCGTGACCCACAACACTCTGAATGATGCGTTCGTGATCCTCGACGAGGCGCAGAACACGACCCCCGAGCAGATGAAGATGTTCCTCACGCGGATCGGGTTCGGTTCCAAGGCCGTGATCAACGGCGACGCGACCCAGGTCGACCTCGAGCACGGGCAGAAGAGCGGGCTCGCGATCATCGAGGAGATCCTGGGCGACGTCGACGACATCGCCTTCTGCCACCTGGGGGGGAGCGACGTGGTGCGGCACAAGATCGTGCAGGACATCGTGGAGGCGTACGACCTGTTCGGGCAGCAGGCGCTGCCGGTGGAGCCGTGACCGCGGGCTCGATGAACGACGACGACGGCGGCCATCCCAGGGTCCTCGTGTCGGACCGCCGGTCGGGTGCGCCGGCGGTCGACGAGGCGGCGTTGGCCGACCTCGCGCGCCTCACGCTGGTGGCCGAGGGCCACGAACGGGCTGAGCTCTCGCTCTCGTTCGTCGACGACGGCGAGATCGCCGAGTTGCACGAGCGCTACATGCAGGAACCCGGCCCGACCGACGTGCTGTCGTTCCCGCTCGACGACGACGATCTCGACGAGCACGGCGTCCGGCTGTTGGGGGACGTCGTGATCGCCCCGGCCGTGGCGGCGCGGAACAACCCGGACGACCCGCAAGCGGAGCTCCGGCTGCTCGTGGTGCACGGGGTGCTCCACGTGCTCGGCTACGACCACGAGACCGACGGTGATCGAGCCGAGATGTGGGCTCGGCAAGAGCGGTACAGCGGGGTGACGGTGCCGTGACCTGGATGTGGGCGCTCGTCGTACTGCTGGTCGTGATCGGATCGCTGCTCGCGCTGGCCGAGTCCTCGCTCACGCGCATGACCCGCGTGAAGGCGCTCGCCCTCGAGGACGAGGGCCGGCGCAACGCCGCGCTGCTCGTGAAGCTCGAGACCGACCCGCCGCGATACCTGAACTCCGTGTACCTCGCGGTGATGATCGTGCAGAACGGATCGGCGATCCTGGTCGCGATCCTCGCGGAGAGCGAGTTCGGCAGCCTCGGCGTCACGATCGCCTCGCTCGTGTTCACGCTGCTCTACTTCGTGTTCGTCGAGGCGATGTCCAAGACGTTCGGCGTGCTGCACTCCGATCGCATGGCGCTCGCGCTCTCGCCGCTCGTGTACTTCCTGGGCCGCCTCCTCGCGTGGCCGACCCGAGCCTTGATCGGCCTCGCGAACGTGCTGCTCCCGGGCAAGGGCATCAAGGCCGGACCGTTCGTCAGCGAGGAGGAGATCCGCTCGATGGCGCAGGTCGGCTCCGAGGAGGGCTCGATCGAGGAGGGCGAGAAGCAGCTGATCCACTCGATCTTCGAGTTCGGCGACACGATCGTGCGCGAGGTGATGGTCCCGAGGCCCGACATCATCGCGATCGAGGACGACAAGGCGCTGCGCGACGTGCAGGCGCTCGTCCTGACCCACGGCACGTCGCGGATCCCGGTCTACGACGCGGACGAGGACCTCGACGACGTCGTCGGCATCGTGTTCGCCAAGGACGTGCTGAAGGCCCTGCACCAGGGCAAGCACGACATGCCGCTCGCCGACATCGTCCGTGAGGCGCACTACGTGCCCGAGTCGAAGAAGGTCGCCGACCTGCTGAAGGAGATGCAGCGCGAGAAGTTCCACATGGCGCTCGTGACCGACGAGTACGGCTCGGTGACCGGCCTCGTCTCCCTCGAGGACCTGCTCGAGGAGCTCGTGGGCGAGATCACCGACGAGTACGACCGCGAGGAGCCGGAGTTCGAGCAGATCGGCGACCGCGCCTACCGGGTGAGCGGGAAGACGTCGATCGACGACGTGAACGAGCTGCTCGGGCTCGACCTGCCCGACGAGGAATGGGACACGGTCGCCGGGCTCGTGCTCGACATCCTCGGGCACATCCCCGACGAGGGCGAAGAGTGCCGGATCGACGGGCTCACGTTCACCGCCGAGGAGGTCAAGGGCCGCCGCATCGAGAAGGTGCTGATCACCCGCGACGCCGACGCGGAGCACGCCCTCGTGGAGGAACCTGCCCGGTGACGGCGATCGAACCCGAGGTACTGGAACGGATGATCGCGAGGGCTCGCGAGATCCGCGACGAACGCCTACGCGCCCTACAGCGGCTTCCACGTCGGGGCGGCGCTGCTCGCCGGCGACGAGGTCTTCGTCGGCGTGAACGTCGAGAACGCGAGCTATCCGGTCTCGGTCTGCGCCGAGCGGAACGCGGTCGCGACGGCGGTCGCCGCGGGGGCGGCATCGGGGATCCGCGCGGTGGCGGTCGTGACCGACGCCGACGACCCGACGCCGCCGTGCGGCGGCTGTCGCCAGGTGCTGTTCGAGTTCGGTGGACCGGGCATGGCCGTGGTCGCCGAGTCGGCCGACGGGTCGTCCCGCGCGTACTGGTCGCTCGACGAGCTGCTGCCCGACGCGTTCGGGCCGAGCGATCTCGACCGGCCCCGGTCGTGAGCGAGCCGGCCGCCGGCCATCGATCCGGCATCGTGGCCGTCGTCGGGCGGCCGAACGTCGGGAAGTCGACGCTCGTGAACGCCATGGTCGGGGAGAAGGTCGCGATCGTCTCGGACAAGCCGCAGACCACGAGGCGTGACATCCGCGCGATCCGGACCACCGACGAGGTGCAGATCGTCTTCACCGACACCCCCGGCTTCCACAAGCCGAAGACGGCGCTCGGGGTGCGCCTGAACGACCTCGTGAGCGACGCCGTGGAGGGCGTCGACGTGATCGTGCAGGTCGTCGACGCGGCGAGCGGGGTCGGTCGTGGCGACGCGTACGTCCACGAGCACCAGGTCGCCTCGGCGAACGCGGGCTCGCGCATCTGCGCCGTGAACAAGATCGATCGGATCCGCCACCACGAGGTGATCCCGCAGCTCGCGGCGGCGGGCGAGCTCGGGGACTGGGACGAGGTCGTGCCCGTCTCCGCGGTCGGTGGCATCGGGGTCGACACGCTGCTGGACCTGCTCGTGGCGCGCATGCCCGAGGGCCCGGCGCTGTTCCCCGGTGGCGAGGTCACCGACCAGCCGATCGAGGTGCGCATCGCCGAGCTCGTGCGGGAGCAGGCATTGGCGGTCACGCGTGAGGAGGTTCCCCACTCGGTCGCCGTCATGATCGAGGAGATCGAGCACGAGGACGGACTCGAACGGATCCATGCATCGATCGTGGTGGAACGCGACTCGCAGAAGGGCATCCTGATCGGCAAGGGCGGTCAGACGCTGAAGATGATCGGGATGCGGGCGCGCGGGCAGATCGAACCACTGGTCGGGAAGCGGGTCTATCTCGACCTGCGCGTCAAGGTCATGAAGGAATGGCAGCGCGACCCGAAGATGCTCGACCGCCTGGGCTACTGAGGGGAGCGGGTCTCGCGGCCCGTCAACCGGCGCCGAGTAGCCGTCCGGCGTTGCCCGAGTACACCTCGGCCAGCACCGCGTCGGGAAGATCGAGGCCCGAGATCGCCCAGCGGCCCTGCGGCGGCACCGTCTCGGGCGAGTACGGCACGTGCTCGTCGGCGGTCTCCAGGAAGCGGAACGTCGCGGCGTACTCCCCGGTCGACGGAGGCACACCGTCGCTGCCGAACAGGATGCGGTCGCCATGGCGCTCGAACAACGCCGCCGTCGCGCGAGGGGCCCGGCCCAGCTCGGCCACGCGGGCCGCGATGTCGGCGTACAGGTTCGGGTACGCGGTGAGCATGCGGTCGAGGCGGCCGAGGTCCTCGGCGAGCCCGGCCATGTGCGCCCCGATGAACGTCACATCGGGGCGGCGGATCACGAGCGATTCGAACCGATCGGCGAGCTCGTCGAAGGTGGGGAACCGCGACCGGTCGCCGAACCACCAGTCCGGGTGCTCGAGCAGTTCCTCCAGGCGCTCGTTGTGCTCGTCGAGCGGCTCGAAGAACGCGACCGGATCGCCCGTGTGGATCAGCACGGGCACGCCGGCATCGGCGCATGCATCCCAGACGGGATCGAGCCGTGGGTCGTCGGGCATGACCAGCCGGCCCCCGGGGTCGCGCAGGTGCAGGCCGAGGTCCTTCCAGACCTTGAGGCCGCGCGCCCCTTCATCCAGCGCCTCGCGCACCTGGGCTCCGAGACGCTCGCCGAAGTCGGGGTGTTCGCTCGACGAGCGAGCCGTCCCACTGCGCGAACGTGACGAATCGCCCGGGGTGGGCGTCGTCGTATCGGGCGAGGTTGGCGCGGAGCTCATCGCCCCACATGCCGTCGAGGTTCACGACGGTGGCGACGTTGGCCTCGTCCATCGTGGCGAGGAGCGCCCCGACGTCGGGGACGGCCCAGGTGCCGGTCAGCCAGCGCCCGAGATGCGCGTGCACGTCGACGACGGGAGACCGGGCCCGTGGGACCTCGCTCACCGGGCGGCGGATCGCCGGGCGGGGCGTGTAGGAGCGTAGCGGCAGGTCGCGCAGGCGCTCGAGGTCGGGTTCGGCGCCCACGTCAGACCGTGGTGACCGACACGCCGGCCTCCCGGATCGCCGCCACCGTCGATGCGTCGGCGGCGACATCGGTGATGAGCTCGTCGACGGCATCGAGCGGACAGATGCGGGCGAACGCGACGAGCCCCAGCTTGGAGCTGTCGGCCACCACGACGACCGTCCGGGCGCGATCGAGCATCGTCCGGTTCGTGTGGGCCTCGACCTCGTGGTGCGTGGTGAGCCCCTCGGCCGGCGCGATCCCGTCGACGCCCACGATCGCGATGTCGAGGTTCATGTCGTCGAGGGCTCGCTCGGCGAGCGGGCCGACCAGCTCGTAGGACTCCGGCCGAGCGGTGCCGCCGGTGACCACGAGCTTCAGCTCCGAGCGGATCGCGAGCTCGCCCGCGATGTTCAGCGCGTTCGTGACGACCGTGAGCCCCTGCCGTTCGAGCAGGGCCCTCGCGACCTCGGTCGTCGTCGTGCCGCCGGTCAGCCCCACGACCGAGCCGTCGGCCACCCGCGTCGCCGCCTCGCGGGCGATCCGGCCCTTCTCCGCCTGGTGGCGAGCGGCCTTGTAGCGCAGCGGCAGCTCGTACATCACGTCGCTGGCCACCGCCCCCCCGTGCGTCCGGGCGAGCATGCGCTGCTCCTCGAGGAGCTGCAGGTCGCGCCTGACGGTCGCTTCCGACACGCCGAGTCTCGCAGCGAGCGCTCCGACGTCGGCGGCGCCGTCGTTCGAGAGCACCTGGAGGATCTCGCTCAACCGGTCGGCCCGTCGCATGGGCCCGAATATACGCATCCCCGAGCCCTGCGCGCTAGGCGCGCGTCTGCATTGACCGCACGCTCGAATCTGCTCTAGAGTCCGCGCTAGTGAGCGAAACCGCGCAAGAAGTGGCTTCACAGCCCGCGGCGTGGCGCCGGGCCGCAGCGCTCGCGCCCGAGGTGGCTGCGGCGCTTCCCGCTCCGGGTGAGCGGGTCGCGGCCGTCGGCTGCGGCACGTCCCTCTACATCGCGAGGGCGTTCGCGGCCCTCCGGGAAGCGGGCGGGCACGGCGAGACCGACGCGTTCCCGGCCTCGGAGTTCCCGGTCGATCGCACGTACGACCGCGTGGTCGCGATCAGCCGGAGCGGCACGACCTCGGAGGTGGTGCGACTGCTCGGCGACCTGGCCGGCCGCCGGACCTCGGTGATCACCGGGGTCCCGACGTCCCCCGCGGTCCCGCTCGCCTCCGACGTGGTGGCGCTCGAGTTCGCCGACGAGCGTTCGGTCGTGCAGACGCGCTTCGCGACCTCGACGCTCGCCTTGCTCCGCTCGCACCTGGGGCACGACCTCACCCCCGTGATCGCCGAGGCGGAACGGGCCCTCGCCGAGCCCGTCGACGCGGACG
>CAWGUD010000002.1:0-50011 GCA_963825685.1 uncultured Actinomycetes bacterium
CCGTCTGAAGCGTCAGCCCCGCGTGACCCGCGGGTCGCCCGCGCCGTAGAGCGTCTCGGTCACGACGACCGTGCCGTCGGCCTGCAGCTCCGAGGTCTGCTCGGTCAAGCACCAGAACTCCCCGGCCGGTGGCGTGGGACCGCCGTCGCACCAGAGGAGGGGCGTCTCACCGCCGGGTGTCTCCGGCGTGTAGTCGATGAACGTCTGTCGAGTCAGCGTGCCGCCGTCCGCAGGCGCCGGCTCGGCGTCCCACGTCACGGTCATCGTGAAGTTCGCGCCGGTCTGGCCGGTGAGGTCCTTCTGCAGGAGCACGTCGTCGTTCTCGACCCGCAGCAAGTAGGGGATCAGCTCGCATCCGGTGTTCTGCCCACGGGTGAAGTTCGCGGTGGTGTCGCCACCGGTCACGTCGCCGGTCGAGTCGCCGCAGTCCAAGATGCCCGTGGCTTCTTTGAGGTGGACCAGCGAGTCCGACGTGCCGAGGTCGTCGCCGAGGCCGCCGGGCTCCGGTGCGGTGCCGTCCTGCCCTCCCGCGAGTGAGAATGAGCCGATGTTGTTCTTCGGGCGCAGGACGAAGGCGTCGAACGCGGACGTTCCCGGCGCCGGGGGCACTCGGAACCGGTAGTTGTCGCCGTCCGCGGAGTCTGGTCCAGAGTCGGAACGAGCCCCCGTCGGCAACTCGTAGGAGTCCACGAGGTCGCCACGCAGATAGAGGTCGGCGATGACGATCACGTCGCCCTTGGCCTCGATGTCGAGCTCCATGTAGTCGGCGAGTGCGCCCGACAATCCGGCCCCGTCGAGCGAGACCCTCAGCTGCTGGCTCTTGTCCCCGTCGACACGCCCGCACGGCACCCCCGCACCCTCACCGCTGCTCCGAACACCGATGCCGTCGGTCGTGAGGCCGAGGGACCCGTTCGACGGGGTCGGGAGATACGAGACGAGGCTCCCCGACGTCGGCGACAGCTTGCAGCCGCTGCTGACACCCACCGCCTGGGACGTCGATGCGCCCTGGACCGGGTCGAATCGCCACTGCTGCGGCGATGACCCGAGGTGCAACCTGAGGATTCCGGCCTCGGGCAGCGTGTCGAGCGGCAGCGCCGTCACGGCGACCGGCGCGAGCGTCATCGGGACCATCACGGCGACCACCGCGAAGACGGCGATCAGCGCGCTCCAACGACCGCGATGCATCCTGAAGGAACCTGACAGCGAACGAAGATGTGACACCACGGGGGCTCTCCCTCTGCCAAAGCGCTTGTGGACGGATGGTGAACGTACGACCGGTGCGGGAAGCATGTCAATACCGGCGTAGGTCGTCTGCCCGAGCGGTGCTCCCCCGATCGGCCGACGATCGACCGGCCGACGATTCCCGCGACCTGGGGTACGGTCCAACGATGAAGGTGTTGCGCAGCCACGTCTTGGTCGCGTGCTCGGTCGTCGCTCTCGCCGGCTCGATCGGCGCCTGCACGTTGACCTTCGGCGAACCGCGGAGCACGCAGAACCCCGCGACGTCACGGCCGCCTGCGCCGGGAAGCCCTGACGACGCCACGGCGGCAGCGCCGATCTCGGCGCCCGGCCGTCTCGCGATCGTCGGCCCCGGCGGCTCACTCGTCACGATGCGCGCCGACGGATCCGACCGGGTCGACGTGTCACAGGACGCGGGGCCCTCGTCGCAACCGACCTGGTCGCCCGAGGGCGACCGATTGGCGTGGGTCGTCCAGGTCACGAGCGACGATGGGGTCTCGGGAGCGATCGTGGTGGCCGGACCTCGCGGCGAGGAGCCGATCGTGACTCCCACCCCGTTCCTCCCCTACTACCTCGCGTGGAGCCCCACCGGCGATCGGGTGGCGTTCCTCGGCGCGGGAGGCGATCCGGAGGCGCCCGTGGAGATGGGCGTGCTCGACCTCTCCCAGGACCCGGCGAGCGCCCGTGCCGTCGCCGGCGGCGACCCGTTCTTCTACTTCGTCTGGACTCCCGGTGGGCGCCGGGTGCTCGCCCACGCCGGGTTCGATCGTCTCGAGGAGATCGGCCTGGACGGGGGGGCCACCAGCGTCAGCGACCGACCCGGTCTGTTCGCCGCACCCGCATGGAGCCGGAACGGCGCACGCTGGTGTACGCGGAGCGCGCCGGAAGCGGGTCGCAGCGACTCATCGCTGGTCGTGGACGGCGGTCGGCCCCGGGTGCTGGTCGAGGGAGAGGGGGCGCTCTCGTTCGTGCTGCGACCCGACGGAGGAGCGGTCGCCTACCAACTGCTGGGCGAGGACGACGGTGACTTCTACGATCGACGCCCCACCCAGCCGGGCGAAGGGGTGCGGGTGGTCGACGTGCGCACCGGCAAGACCCGCAAGGCCACATCGATGCGAGCGATGACGTTCTGGTGGAGCCCCGACGGCGAGCGACTGCTCGCGCTCGCGCCCGAGCCCGGATCGTCGGGGACGATCCCGTTCGTCTGGCAGGTGTGGGAGGGAGGGCGCGCGACCGAGGCCGAAGGACGTCACTCCCCCACGATCGAGGTCTTGCGTGACTACGCGCCGTTCTTCACGCAGTACGCCCACAGCGCGACGCCGTGGGCCCCCGACGGCTCGGCGTTCGCCTTCCCGGCGGAAGCCGCAGACGGGACGGGCACGGATCGTCGTGCAGGAGGTCGGCGGCCGACCCGTCGCGATCGGCGAGGGCGTCTACGTGGTCTGGTCACCGTGACCGGTCGATGTGGCCCGTGCGGACGACGTTCGTGATAGGAACCGGTGTCGATCCCGATGCGAGGAGGAGCCGATGACGACGATCCCGCCCGGCATGTGGCAAGACCCCGAGGCCTTCGAGCCGCGGGAGGTCGAGGAGATCGAGCATCGCCATCATGCCGACCACGACCACGAGCACGGTGAAGGGTGCGGACACGAGGCGGAGCCCCACGACGATCACGTCGACTACGTGCACGACGGGCATCGCCACTGGTTCCATCACGGCCACTGGGACGAGCACTGAGCTTCACTCGTCGCTGCGGTGACTACCGCCGATCATCCGCTCGATCATCTCGATCGGCTCCCAGGCGCCTGACTCGCGGTTGCTCAAGCACCACGAAGGTCACATCGCTCGCCGGATGGTGCTGAAGGATGCCACTGGCTCCGACGTTGATGCCTTCCTTCCAGTAGGAGGCGACCTCGCCGGTTGCCGTGACCTCGAACTCGAAGCCGAACCCCGTGCGATGCATCCCCTTCCCTTTCGGCCGGAGATCCTCCTTCGGAAGAAGCATGGAGGCCGTGAGGTCGGCTCCCAGGAGCCGGCCCTCGATCAGCGAACGATGGAACGCCATCAGATCGGCTGCCGTCACGTGGGCGCCCCCGTCGGGCGAGCCGACCGGTGGATAGGAGTAGATGTTGCGGCGCCAGCCGGTCACGACCCCGTCCTCGACGATGGGATCCGTCCCCTCGGCGACATCGGGTTCGACGCGGTCCATCCGGAAGAACCCCGAACGATGCATGCCGGCCGGTTCGAACACGTTCGCGGTCACGTAATCGCGGTAGGACACACCGGCGGCTCGTTCAACCATGAGCCCGAGCAGCACGTAGGAACAGTTGCAGTACCGGCAGCCTTCGCCCGGTGCGAAGTTCGCGGCCCTGTGCGCGAACTGAGGCAGGAAGTCGGCGGTCGTGAGGATCGAGTAGTTGGGCCGATCGACGAAGAGCGCCTCGTAGGACTCCCCCGCCTCTTCGTCGGCGTCATCGCCGATCCCCGATGTGTGCGTCAGCAGGTGATACGGCGTGACCGCGGGCGAGATCGCCGTGTCCCGCAGCCCGAGATATCCGATCGTCGACGTGTCCAGATCGAACGCTCCCGACTCGACCACTTGCAGCACCGCCACGGCGGTGAAGAGCTTCGTGATCGACGCGGTATCGAACCTCGTCTCCAGCCGGCATGGGATCCCCCACGTCCGACTGGCGAGCCCATACGCCTCGTCGAGGATGGGCCGTCCGCCGCGGTCGATGCGGACCACTCCGGAGAACTCGTCAGCTGCAGCCCGCTCGAGAAGCGACTCGTGCAGCGATGCGGTATCCATGGCAAGGGTCTCTCCCCGAGAACGGCTAGGAGATCGAGAACGTCCGACCCTCGCTCGCCATGAGGCGCGAGCCCGACGGTAGCTCGTCGGCCGCGAGGATCGAAGGCAGCAGCTCGGGCTCTCGGGTGAGCGCCCGAAAGACGAGCGCCACCGTCACGTCGTGGTCCGGTCTGTGCGAGATCGTGATCCGGTCGCCCGCGATCACGGAGCCTGGGGCGATGACGCGCAGGTAGGCACCCGGGATCAGCCGCCTCGGTGAAGGTCTTGAGCCAGCCATGCTCGCCGATCCATCCGCGGAACGTCGAGCACGGGATCCGTGGCTCGGTGATCTGCAGTTCGACCTCGTCGCCGACGACCCATCGCTCACCGATGAGCGCGCTGCCGATGTCGATGCCTTCCGTCGTCAGGTTCTCGCCGAACGAGCCAGACGGGAGGGTGCGACCGAGCGCGCGCGTCCAGTGGTCGAGGTCCTCACGCGCGTAGGCGTACACCGCCTGGTCGTCCCCACCGTGGTTCGCGCGATCCCCGATCGAATCGCCAACCAACCCACTCCCGAGCCCGTCGTCCTTGGTCCCCGGTGCGCGGACGTGGACGGGTCCTTCCGTGGGTCGCTTGTCGATCCCGGTGGTCTCGGCTTCCTTGAACGGGTTCGGTCGGACGTGCGCCAGGTTCACACTGAGCACACGTGCGAGCGTGGATGACGGCATGTGTCGAGACTAGCAACGTCAGTCACACCACACGCCGATCGCGACGCGCAGCGACCCCCGGGTGGTCTGGATCCCATCGCGGTTCGCCGCTCCGGGAAGCAGACGGCTCGGGGGCCTCTACGCTCCGACGGGTGTCCTTGGGTCGCGGACCTCCTGGAGTGCGACTCCGGCGGTCCGACCGATCAGGAGCTGCGTCGTCCCCAACACGTTAGTCCGTCGCCGTCGGAAACGCCACGGGCGCTCACCGCTCCCCACTCGAGCGCGTCTGTCACCGCCTCACGGATCAACGATCCGCAGAGTCGGCGATCGGATCAGCAACGCCCGCTGTCCAGTGACCATGGCGCATCACCGTTGGTCGGAACAGAGGCTCCGGGGGTGGGACTCGAACCCACAACCTACGGATTAACAGTCCGCCGCTCTGCCGGTTGAGCTACCCCGGAAGGTGGAGCGTCGGGCAGTCTACCAGTGGGTCTCCTGCCGGCCGTCCATAGAACCCCGGGCGAGGATAGGCTGGTAGACCGCCCCATCAGCTCCGTCGTGAGGAAGGAAGCCGCATGAAGCTCCGATCGTTCGTGCTCGTCGCTGCCGGCATCGGCATCGGCTACTCGATCTCGCGGAAGATGCACGAGGACGACCCCGAGGTCGTGCGAGGTCCCGCAACGGAAGGCCGCAGGTTCACCGGGGTTGCAGCTCGTCACTGGCCAGGCGCAACGGATCGCCGACCAGGCGAGCGTGCGCAGCCTCGACGCGATCAGGCGGGCTCGAGGCGCGATCCGCACGCGCCTCGGTGAGACAGAGACGTTCGACGACGCCGCATGGAACTGACCGGCCGAGGTCCTACCAGTCGCCTGAGAACGTCGCCGCTGCGGAGTTCCCGGCCGTGCAATCGGCGGTGGTCCCCCCGCTGATCGTGCCGTAGTCGATGCCGGTCGTCAGCTGCTCCCGGATGAAGAAGCATGTGCCCGACGCACTCCAGACCGCGGCGGTGAAGGAGTCCTCGTCGATCGCGTCCCGGCTCACGGTGCGAGCGTCGGTGCTCGAGACGCCGGCGTCGACGTAGGTCAGGGAGGGTTCGGAGGTCTCGAGCGCCGTCGCCGTCGCCTCGGTGTAGTCGCTGTGGTCGGTGTACACGATCTTCGCGGCTTCCAGGGCGAGCGTCGCCGCCTGTTGCGCCGCGCTGTCCTGTGCGCGGGTGCGGGCGCCGAGGAACGTCGGCAGGCCGATCGCGAGCAGGATCCCGAGGATCAGGACCACGACCATCAACTCGATCAGCGTGAAGCCGTCTTCACGCTCGATCGAAGGAACAGCGCTGCGGGCGCTCATGGGGCTCCCCTCGTCCGGGCTGGTACGGAACGCATCGGCACCGCTGAGGGTGCTCTTGAGAGGGGCCGCAACCGTTCGCACGCTTGCGGCGCAACGATCCCGCGGGTCAGCCGGCGGGCCAGCGAGTGCCGAAGGTGACGGCCGTGGCCTGGTCGGCGGTGCAGTCGGGCGCTGCGACGTCGTCCTGCACCGCGAAGCCGATGCCGATCGTGATCCAGTCCCGGATGAAGAAGCACTTCCCCGAGTCGCTGTAGACCGCCGCCACGAACGTGTGGCCTGGCGTGGGGGCGTCGGGCACCCACATGCTGGCGTCGTTCGGCCCTGAGCTGTTCGTGACCTCGTTCACGAAGTTGAGCGAGGGCTCGGCTGCCGAGAGCTCCGCCGGCGTCACGGTGCCGTACGTGGCATGGTCGGTGAAGACGATCCGCCCGGTCTCGAGCGCCTGCGCGGCGGTCTGCTTCGCGGCCGAGTCGTTGGCCCGCTCCTTCACACCGATGAACGTGCTGGTGGACATCAGGAGGAGCACGCCGAGGATGGCGACGACGACCATCAACTCGATCAGCGTGAATCCTTCTTCGTCACGAAGATCCGGGACACGGATCATGCGGCCACCCGTCCTCTTGGGCGTGGACCATCCAACGCCCTCAGGTAAGCATCGGAGCCCGCTGAGGGAGGACTTGAGGGCGAAGCGCGTGTGGCGCGTACCCTATTCGAGGTAATCGCGGAGCTTCTGCGAGCGGCTCGGGTGGCGCAGCTTCGACAGCGTCTTCGACTCGATCTGCCGGATACGCTCGCGGGTGACGCCGAACTCGCGGCCGACCTCTTCCAGCGTGCGCGGGTGGCCGTCGACGAGGCCGAACCGGAGCTGGATCACCTTCTTCTCGCGCTCGGAGAGCGTGTGCAGCACCGATTCGAGCTGTTCCTGCAGCAGGATGAAGCTCGCCGCATCGACCGGCACGACGGCGTCGGCGTCCTCGATGAAGTCGCCGAGGTGTGAATCCTCCTCCTCGCCGATCGGCGTCTCGAGCGAGACCGGCTCCTGGGAGACCTTCTGGATCTCACGCACCTTCTCGGCGCTGATGCCCATGACCTTGCCGATCTCGTCGGGGGTCGGCTCGCGACCGAGGTCCTGCAGCAGTTGGCGCTGCACGCGGACGAGCTTGTTGATCGTCTCGACCATGTGCACCGGGATGCGGATCGTGCGCGCCTGATCGGCGATCGCGCGTGTGATCGCCTGGCGGATCCACCAGGTCGCGTACGTGGAGAACTTGAAGCCCTTGGCGTAGTCGAACTTCTCGACCGCGCGGATCAGGCCGAGGTTGCCTTCCTGGATCAGATCGAGGAACAGCATGCCGCGCCCGACGTAGCGCTTGGCGATGCTCACGACGAGGCGCAGGTTCGCTTCGATCAGCTTGCGCTTGGCGAGCTGTCCGTCGCGCTCGACCCGGTGCAGCCACGCCTGGAGCTCGTCGTCGGTCTTCGGCCGGTAGCTCTTCGCGATCTTCTCGCGTCCGATTCCCTCCACCTTGCCGAAGGCGCTGAGCTGATGGTCGCGGATCTCCCAGACCTTCGTCACGCAGACCTTCAGGTCGTGGGGATCGGCCTTGGGCTCGTCCTCGTCGCGGAGCTGGGTCTGCAACGCCGTGGACATCTCCCCGGCCTCGATGCGGCGGGCGAGGTCGATCTCCTGCGGGGCGTTCAGTAGGGGGACCTTGCCGATCTCCTTCAGGTACATGCGCACCGGGTCGTTCGTGGGCGCCTTCAGCAGGTCGACCTCGATGCGAACCTGGGTCGCGGCGTCGGTCTCCTCGCCGGGAACCTCGATCACCTCGATGCCCTCGGCCGTGAGGTGGTCGCCGACCTGGGTCAGGAACTCCTCGACCTGCTCGGGCGTGAAGTCGTCGACGGGGACCGCCTCGAGCAGGTCCTCGGACGTGACGAAGCCTCGCTCACGCCCCTTGGCGGTGATGGACTCCTTGACCTCGTCGAGGCTCAGTGGGGATTCATCGCGGGCCGGAACAGCCAACAGGTCTCCTCCGGAGTGGTCGGGTGGGGGTTCGGCACGACGCCTCAGTGTACGGAACGCGAACGACGGCGACCCTTCCGCACCGAACGACCTTGCCGGGCAGGCTCACTCAGACGGAGCTACGGATGCCCTGGCGCAGGCGGCGGAGCTCGCCGTCGATCGCGACGAGCCGCGCGAACAGCTCGTCGTAGCCCTCGTCGGTGGTCGGGTTCAGCTTCTGGAGCTGCATCCGCAACGCGTCGCTCTGGTGCTTCAGCACGAATTCCTGCAACCGGGACCAGACCGAGAGGCCGTAGTCGGGCCCTCCATCGCCGTCGAGCGGCTCGACCGCGAGGGAGCTGAGCAAGGCGCCGAGCTTCTCGTCGTCGCCCCCGGCGACGACGGACGCATCGCCCCCCGCCTCACGCAGCGCCGAGAGCGCCGTGCGGGCCGTGGCGCTGCGGAAGTGCTCGTCGGTGAGCTGGGGCGCGTACTCGTCGTAGGCGGCGCGATCGCGCACGAGCAACTTCAGCATCTCGCGCTCCACCTTGTCGCGGGCGCTCATGCGCCGCGGCGTCTCGACGACCACCTCGCCGGGGCGTCCACGCCGACGCGCGTCGAGCGCCTGCACGACCGAGAACTCGGTCACGCCGGCGAGGTCGGCGACGAGGTGCGCGTACTCGCTTCGGCGCACGGGATCGGTGAGCCCCTCGATGATGGGCATCGCGTCGGCGACGGCCCGCGACTGCCCTTCCACGCTCGAGAGATCGTGACGACCGATCGTGCGCCGCACCATGTACTCCACGAGCGGCCTCGCTCCAGTGGCCGCCTCGCGGACCCCGTCGGCGCCGTGCTTCGCGACGAACTCGGCCGGATCGAGGCCCTCGGGCATGATCATCACCACGGTCTGCACCGACGGGAACCGCTCCTGGAACTCGGCCGCGCGCTCGGCCGCGCGAGCGCCCGCCTCGTCGGAGTCGAACGCCATCACCGCCCGCTGGGTGAAGCGCGCGAGCTGCCGGAAGTGCCCCTCCCCCAGCGCCGTGCCGCACGTCGCGACCGTGTTCTCGATGCCGGCCTGCGAGAACCCGATCACGTCGGTGTATCCCTCGACGACGAACACCTCGCCGCCCCGCGCGATCGCGGTCCGAGCGCGATGCAGGTTGTAGAGCACCTCGTGCTTCTTGTAGATCGGCGTCTCGGCGGTGTTGAGGTACTTGGCCTGCTCGCCGGCCCGGGGATCGCTCGGCAGGATGCGGGCGCCGAACCCGATGCCGTGCCCCTGCAGGTCGTGGATCGGGAAGATCAGGCGCCCACGGAATCGATCGCGCACGGTTCCATCGTCGCCACGGGTCGCGAGGCCCGCCTCGAGCAGGATCTCGGGGCTGAGGTCGCGAGCTTGCGAGAGCCGGCGCAGCAGGAAGTGCTGTTCGCGGTGAACGGCCCGTGCATCAGCAGCAGCTCGCCGGGTCGGTCGGTGATGAAGAGGTGCAGCCAAGGCCCTGCGCCCGTCTGCTCCGTCGACCCGTCGGGCAGCTCAGCGGAACCATCCGGGCCCGGAGATAGTTGAACAGGACGGAGTGCTCAGGTGCGATCCTGGTTCGTGAGACGGACCTTCAGCGCCCCGGTGACGGACTTTGTATAATATGGCGCACGACTTCGCCGTCGCTGGTCGTAGTTACGTGGTGAGCACCTCGTTGTTCTGCACGAACTCCACGAAGATGTCGAGAGCCCGCAGTGGTTCGGTAAGACGAAGTAATTCGTACGGATAGGATCTAGGTAGCGGCTCCCGCGTTGGGGGCGTCGCCTGCGCTGAGGCTGGCACCAGAAGGATCGCAGCCGATGTGAGGACTGCTGTGGCGAGGCGTCGCACTCGCGTCCCTTTCCGTTCCGCTAAGCGGCGCTTGCGGATGGCGCTGTTCATAGGTCTATGTCCTTCCTTTGCGTCTGGAGCCGGAAATGGGCCTCGCGCTCAACGCCTTGGCCGACGTCGAGGTGAAGGGTCTTGCAGGACTTCGGCGAATCCTCCAGTTGAACTAGGTAGTAGCCGTTGCCGAGGTGTGTGAGGCCCCGAGGAACATGTCAACTCGCACCGCCGTAAACCCCCTTCCCGCCCGGGTTCGCCGGACCTGTCGTCAAGGTCCGGCCTGCGGGCGCGGAAGGGCCTCGGATGATCGGCCTACAGTAGCCAGGGTTGCCTTATGAGTCAAATCCGACCGTCAAGCTGGTCTCGAGGCGATGGGTCCATCCGCTGGGCGGTGCTTGCCGTCATTGGACGCCTTCAACTCACCGACCCGGGCGGATTCTCTGCGACTCCGGAGGTCGTGACAGTCGCCAGTTCGGATGGACATGTACGTTGACCTGCGGGCTCCGGGGGTGGGACTCGAACCCACAACCTACGGATTAACAGTCCGCCGCTCTGCCGGTTGAGCTACCCCGGAAGGTGGAGCGTCGGGCAGTCTACCAGTGGCCCTCCTGCCGGCCGGTACGCGGATCCCCGCGCGAGGATAGGCTGGTACACCGCTCCATCAGCCCCGTCGTCAGGAAGGAAGCCGCATGAAGCTCCGATCGTTCGTGCTCGTCGCCGCCGGCATCGGCATCGGCTACTCGATCGCGCAGGAAGATGCACGAGGACGATCCCGAGGTCGTGCGAGGTCCCCAACGGAAGGCCGCGGGCTCCCCCGGTCTGCAGCTCGTCACCGGCCAGGCGCAACGGATCGCCGACCAGGCGAGCGTGCGCAGCCTCGACGCGATCAGGCGGGCTCGAGGCGCGATCCGCACGCGCCTCGGTGAGACAGAGACGTTCGACGACGCTGCCTGGAACTGACCGGCCGAGGTCCCTACCAGTCTCCTGCGAACGTCGCCGCTGCCGCGTTGCCGGCCGCGCAGTCGGCGGTGGTCCCCCCGCTGATCGTGCCGTAGTCGATGCCGGTCGTCTGCTCCCGGATGAAGAAGCACGTGCCCGACTCGCTCCAGACCGCGGCGGTGAAGGAGTCCTCGTCGATCGCATCCCGGCTGACGGTGCGAGCGTCGGTGCTCGAGGCGGCGGCGTCGACGTAGGTCAGGGAGGGCTCGGAGACCTCGAGTGCGGTCGCCGTCGCCTCGGTGTAGTCGCTGTGGTCGGTGTACACGATCTTCGCGGCCTCCAGGGCGAGCGTCGCCGCCTGTTGCGCCGCGCTGTCCTGGGCGCGGGCGCGGGCGCCGAGGAACGTCGGCAGGCCGATCGCGAGCAGGATCCCGAGGATCAGGACCACGACCATCAACTCGATCAGCGTGAAGCCGTCCTCACGCTCGATCGAAGGATTAGCGCTGCGGGCGCTCATGAGGCTCCCCTCGTCCGGCTGGTACGGAACGCATCGGCACCGCTGAGGGTGCCCTTGAGGGAGGCCGCACCCTTCGCACGCTTGCGGCGCAACGACCCCGAGGGTCAGCCGGCGGGCCAGCGAGTGCCGAAGGTGACCGCCGTGGCCTGGTCGGCGGTGCAGTCGGGCGCCGCGACGTCGTCCTGCACGGCGAAGCCGATGCCGATCGTGATCCAGTCCCGGATGAAGAAGCACTTGCCCGAGTCGCTGTAGACAGCCGCCACGAACGTGTGGCCCGGCGTCGGGGCGTCGGGCACCCACATGCTGGCGTCGTTCGGCCCCGAGCTGTTCGTGACCTCGTTCACGAAGTTGAGCGAGGGCTCGGCGGCCGAGAGCTCCGCCGGTGTCACGGTGCCGTACGTGGCATGGTCGGTGAAGACGATCCGCCCGGTCTCGAGCGCCTGCGCGGCGGTCTGCTTCGCGGCCGAGTCATTGGCCCGCTCCTTCACGCCGATGAACGTGCTGGTGGACATCAGCAGGAGCACGCCGAGGATGGCGACGACGACCATCAACTCGATCAGCGTGAATCCCTCTTCGTCACGAAGATCCCGGACACGGATCATGCGGCCACCCGTCCTCTGGGCGCGGACCATCCAACGCCCTCAGGTAAGCATCGGAGCCCGCTGAGGGGGGACTTGAGGGCGAAGCGTGTGTGGCGCGTACCCTATTCGAGGTAATCGCGGAGCTTCTGCGAGCGGCTCGGGTGGCGCAGCTTCGACAGCGTCTTCGACTCGATCTGCCGGATGCGCTCGCGGGTGACGCCGAACTCGCGGCCGACCTCTTCCAGCGTGCGCGGGTGGCCGTCGACGAGGCCGAACCGGAGCTGGATCACCTTCTTCTCGCGCTCGCTCAGAGCGTGTGCAGCACCGACTCGAGCTGTTCCTGCAGCAGGATGAAGCTCGCCGCGTCGACCGGCACGACGGCGTCGGCGTCCTCGATGAAGTCGCCGAGGTGTGAATCCTCTTCCTCGCCGATCGGCGTCTCGAGCGAGACCGGCTCCTGGGAGACCTTCTGGATCTCGCGCACCTTCTCGGCGCTGATGCCCATGACCTTGCCGATCTCGTCGGGGGTCGGCTCGCGACCGAGGTCCTGCAGCAGTTGGCGCTGCACGCGGACGAGCTTGTTGATCGTCTCGACCATGTGCACCGGGATGCGGATCGTGCGCGCCTGATCGGCGATCGCGCGCGTGATCGCCTGGCGGATCCACCACGTCGCGTACGTGGAGAACTTGAAGCCCTTGGCGTAGTCGAACTTCTCGACCGCGCGGATCAGGCCGAGGTTGCCTTCCTGGATCAGATCGAGGAACAGCATGCCGCGCCCGACGTAGCGCTTGGCGATGCTCACGACGAGGCGCAGGTTCGCTTCGATCAGCTTGCGCTTGGCGAGCTGGCCGTCGCGCTCGACCCGATGCAGCCACGCCTGGAGCTCGTCGTCGGTCTTCGGCCGGTAGCTCTTCGCGATCTTCTCGCGTCCGATGCCCTCCACCTTGCCGAACGCGCTGAGCTGATGGTCGCGGATCTCCCAGACCTTCGTCACGCAGACCTTCAGGTCGTGGGGATCGGCCTTGGGCTCGTCCTCGTCGCGGAGCTGGACCTGCAGCGCCGTGGACATCTCGCCGGCCTCGATGCGGCGGGCGAGGTCGATCTCCTGCGGGGCGTTCAGCAGGGGGACCTTGCCGATCTCCTTCAGGTACATGCGCACCGGGTCGTTCGTGGGCGCCTTCAACAGGTCGACCTCGATGCGCACCTGGGTCGCGGCGTCGGTCTCCTCGCCGGGAACCTCGATCACCTCGATGCCCTCGGCCGTGAGGTGGTCGCCGACCTGGGTCAGGAACTCCTCGACCTGCTCGGGCGTGAAGTCGTCGACGGGGACCGCCTCGAGCAGGTCCTCGGACGTGACGAAGCCTCGCTCACGCCCCTTGGCGGTGATGGACTCCTTGACCTCGTCGAGGCTCAGTGGGGATTCATCGCGGGCCGGAACAGCCAACAGGTCTCCTCCGGAGTGGTCGGGTGGGGGTTCGGCACGACGCCTCAGTGTACGGAACGCGAACGACGGCGACCCTTCCGCACCGAACGACCTTGCCGGGCAGGCTCGCTCAGACGGAGCTGCGGATGCCCTGGCGCAGGCGGCGGAGCTCGCCGTCGATCGCGACCAGCCGGGCGAAGAGCTCGTCGTAGCCCTCGTCGGTGGTCGGGTTCAGCTTCTGGAGCTGCATGCGCAACGCGTCGCTCTGATGCTTCAGCACGAACTCCTGCAGCCGGGACCAGACCGAGAGGGCGTAGTCGGGCCCTCCCTCGCCGTCGAGCGGCTCGACCGCGAGGGAGCTGAGCAAGGCGCCGAGCTTCTCGTCGTCGCCCCCGGCGACGACGGACGCATCGCCCCCCGCCTCACGCAGCGCCGAGAGCGCCGTGCGGGCCGTGGCGCTGCGGAAGTGCTCGTCGGTGAGCTGGGGCGCGTACTCGTCGTAGGCGGCGCGATCGCGCACGAGCAGCTTCAGCATCTCGCGCTCGACCTTGTCGCGGGCGCTCATGCGCCGCGGCGTCTCGACGACCACCTCGCCGGGACGTCCACGCCGACGCGCGTCGAGCGCCTGCACGACCGAGAACTCGGTCACGCCGGCGAGGTCGGCGACGAGGTGCGCGTACTCGCTGCGGCGCACGGGATCGGTGAGCCCCTCGATGATGGGCATCGCGTCGGCGACGGCCCGCGACTGCCCTTCCACGCTCGAGAGGTCGTGACGACCGATCGTGCGCCGCACCATGTACTCCACGAGCGGCCTCGCTCCAGTGGCCGCCTCGCGGACCCCGTCGGCGCCGTGCTTCGCGACGAACTCGGCCGGATCGAGGCCCTCGGGCATGATCATCACCACGGTCTGCACCGACGGGAACCGCTCCTGGAACTCGGCCGCGCGCTCGGCCGCACGAGCGCCCGCCTCGTCGGAGTCGAACGCCATGACCGCCCGCTGGGTGAAGCGCGCGAGCTGCCGGAAGTGCCCCTCCCCCAGCGCCGTGCCGCACGTCGCGACCGTGTTCTCGATGCCGGCCTGCGAGAACCCGATCACGTCGGTGTATCCCTCGACGACGAACACCTCGCCGCCCCGCGCGATCGCGGTCCGAGCACGATGCAGGTTGTAGAGCACCTCGTGCTTCTTGTAGATCGGCGTCTCGGCGGTGTTGAGGTACTTGGCCTGCTCACCGGCCCGGGGATCGCTCGGCAGGATGCGGGCGCCGAACCCGATGCCGTGCCCCTGCAGGTCGTGGATCGGGAAGATCAGGCGCCCACGGAATCGATCGCGCACGGTTCCATCGTCGCCACGGGTCGCGAGGCCCGCCTCGAGCAGGATCTCGGGGCTGAGGTCACGGGCTTGCGAGAGCCGGCGCAGCAGGAAGTCGGGGTACCCCGGGGCGAAGCCGATGCCGAACATCTCGACCGCCTCGGGCGAGATGCCGCGCTCTTCGACGTAGGCGCGGGCGTCGTCGGCTTCCTTGCCGTCGGCCAGCATCTGCGCGTAGAGCTCGGCCGCCTGCTCGTTCGCGCGGATCAGCGCCTGCCGGCGGGCGGCGGCGCGCCGGGCCTCGGGCGAGTCCCCCTCGTACCGCAGGTGCACGCCCGCCTGCTGCGCCAGGCGCTCGACCGCCTCGACGTAGCTCAGATGCTCCAGCTCGCGCACGAAGCGGATCGCGTCGCCGCCGGCCCCGCACCCGTGGCAGTAGTAGAGCTGCTTCGACGGCGAGATGCCGAACGACGGCGTCTTCTCCTGGTGGAACGGGCAGAGCCCGACCACGCGGTCGGCGCCGGCCTTCTTGAGCGTGAGGTACTGGGATGCGAGCTGCACCAGGTCGGTGCGGTCCTTCACCGCCTGGATGTCGTCGTCGCGGATACGTCCGGCCAACGGTTCCTTCCCCTGCCCTCGCCCGGCGCCTAGAGGTCCCGGTCGAGCAGCCAGCCCCGGGGAAGGAAGAGGCGCTCGTACGTGCGGATCGCGTAGCGGTCGGTCATGCCCGAGATGTAGTCGGCCACGCGGGTCGCCAGGTCGCCGGGCGCCCCATGGTACTCCGAGGGCATCTCGTCGGGGCGATCGAGGAAGTACGCGAACAGATCGCGGATCAACTTCGTCGCCCGCTCGTGGTCGTCGCGGGCGCTCTCGCGCAGGTAGACCTCGCTGAACATGAAGTCGCGCAGGGTGTCGAGCGCGGCGAACACCGGCGCGGACAGGGCGATCTCGTCGCGCTCGTCGCTCTCGGCGACGAGATCGCTGACGAGCGTGTCGATGCGATCGGAGTGCGTGGCCCCCAGCACACGGACCGCGTCGGACGGCAGCTCCGACTCCTCGAGCACCCCGGCCCGGCCGGCGTCGTCGATGTCGTGGTTGATGTACGCGATGCGGTCGGCGAACCGAACGAGCTGCGCCTCGAGGGTCGCGGGCATCGGCGTGGACCAGGGATGGTGCACGATGCCGTCACGTACCTCCCAGGTGAGGTTCAACCCCTCCCCGTCGTTCTCGAGATGCTCGACGATGCGCAGGGACTGCTCGTTGTGACGGAACGGGCGCCCGAGGAACGGCGTGAGCGCCTGTTCCCCCAGATGGCCGAACGGCGTGTGTCCGAGGTCGTGCCCGAGCGCGATCGCCTCGGTGAGATCCTCGTTGAGCCGGAGCGCCCGGGCGCAGGTGCGGGCGATCTGGGAGACGTCGAGCGTATGCGTGAGCCGAACCCGGTAGTGGTCGCCCTGCGGCGCGAGGAACACCTGCGTCTTGTGCTTGAGCCGCCGGAACGCCTTGCAGTGCAAGATGCGGTCGCGGTCGCGCTGGAACACCGTGCGGATGTGGTCGAGGGGCTCGTCGCGGTCGCGACCCTTCGTCTCGGCGGCCAGCACGGCACGAGATGACAGCACCTCTCGCTCGAGCTGCTCGGTGCGCTCCCGGGGGGTGGGCGTGGCGCTCACGCGCCCATCGTACCGGCGACCAGTGACGTGCCCGCCGGGGCGGCCGCCCTCCCCTCAGCGCCCTCCCACGAGGTAGTAGAGGTAGGCGAACGTCTCGCGAGCGTAGCCCGGGATGCGCGTCTCCTCGGTGCGCGCGGCCGACGTCCACGTGGCCGAGGCATGCCCGTCGATCCCGAGGTCACCCGCCATCGCCTGGATGCGGGCGTTGTGCCATGGATCGGAGACGAGGAACGCGGTCGAGAGTCCGCGGTCGTGCATCGCGCTCGCCGCGGCTCGAAGGCTCGTGTACGACGAGTCACCCACCGGCAGCGCCACGACGGATGCCGCAGGCACGCCCTGTGCGACCAGGTAGTCGCGACCCGCCTCCGCCTCGGTCGTGCGATCGCCCGGTTGGTTGGCGCCGAGCACGAAGACGGTGCCGGCGCGGCCCTGCTCGAAGAGCAGGGCCGCGTGATCGAGTCGTCCGGCGAAGACCGGCGACGGCGTGCCGTCGTACTGGGCGGCGCCCAGCACGACGATCGCGTCGACGCGATCGTGGTCACGAGCGTCGTCATGATGCGCCTCACGCCAGACGGTCACGGCGCTGAAGGACAGCGCCGAGAGCGCCACGACGAGCACGAGGGTCGCGACGGCGAGGAACGGATGGCTCCGGAGGAGGCGCACCAGCCAAGGCTAGCAACGCCCCCCTCGCGACTCAGTCGGTACACACGATCGTCACGGATGCCGTGAACAGCACCGGCTCGCCCGCTTCCTCGACGAGGAGCTCCGCCTCCTCACGCGATCCGGCGACGGCGCCGATCACGTACCCGTCACCCGCCCGCTCCGGCAGGCCCTCGAAGCAGGAGACGGGCGACACGACCAGCGCGGGACCAAGGAGATCGCGCACGCGCTCGGTAGTGGCATCGAGATCGTCTGCCCGGGAGGCCACCTCGATCACCCCCAGCCATCGGTCATCGGACGGCGATGGCTCGGGCCGTGTCGGCGCGGGATCGGCCGGCCCACGCTCGCTTCCGCATCCCGCCAGCACGATCGCCACGAACGGCACCAGCACCCGTGAGGCGCCGAGGGGTCCGATCCGGCTTCTCCTCGTCATGGCGTCACGATCCAGCTGTTCGCTGCATACCGGGGCAGCCGTTCTCGGAACGTCGCCAATGCCGCCGTCGGGTCGGCGTCGATCGGCAGGTGGAGCAGCGCCCCGTAGACCCCGGGTCGGATCGCCAACGGGGCGACCGACGAGTCGACGACGTCGACGGCTGCGTCCGGGTACGCCACCCTGATCGCCGCGGCGACGATCTCGGCCTCTGTGTGTGGTCGCGAAGTCGCCCACGATGACCGCCACCTCCTCCGTGTGGTCCACGGTCGGCACGTCGAGCTCGGGCCAGTCTGCACGTGGCGGAACGTTCGCACCTCGGCCGGAGCGCCGGTCGGGATCGACCACGTCGGGTGGATCGGCCATGACCGCACCGCACCCGATGGTTCGACCGGCGACGTTCAGCAGGATCCGTCCGTGTTCGGGGTCCGGCACGTTCCAGACGAGATCGCCTCGCCGCACTCCCGCCAGATATCGCTCGCCGGGCAACGCTCGCACTCGCTGCATCCCATCTCGGTCCGATCGCCAGAGCTCGAACCGTGGCTCACCCGTCGCCGAACCGCGTCCGACGACGCGGACGAACGACAGCTTCCCGTCGACGACGATCGGCGTTCGGATCGTCACCCATCGGTCGCCGCTCGCTCGGAACGAGGTCAGCCGTCGCCATCCATCGCCGTTCGAGGTTCGTGACCCAGAGGTCGTCGTGGCGACCGCCTTCGGGTGCGCCCGGCGTGGGCGGTGCGGCGACGACCACGGCCAGCCTCGTCGGCGAGAGGAACACGGGCGAGAAGACCGTGCCACCGGCGACCGGCCCCTCGATCCTGGTGACGCGGGAGCTATCGCGCGCCAGCACGGCGACGCCAGAGCCCGTGGCCCACGCGAGATCACCGCTCGGGGACCAGGCCGGGTGCGTCGCCTCGACGTCCTCGGAGATGCGGCGGGTTCCGCTGGGCGTGATGACCACGACGTCGTCGCCACCGGCTCGATCGACGACGTAGGCCGTGCCGACTCCTGGTTCGGCCGCCACGTGGCGGATCATCTCGTCCCCTGCGACCCGGCCCGACACGGATCGGTCCGCCGTCGCCGAGACGATCGTGCCGCCGGCCGCGGCCCAGAGTCCTCGGCCGGTCGCGAGGCCGGTGGCATCGCCTCGGGCGAACGCCGGGAGCGCCATGCATCCCGTCGGGCCCGTCGGCCGCGCCGCGACGACCGAGTCGCCACGGGCGTGGCTGCTGACCAGTCCGGCGGCCACCGCGACCGCCGCCGTCAGGCCGATCACGAGCTTCCTCACCATGCTTGCCTCCTCGGAGCCGACGCTCAGTAGTTGGTGACGTACTGGAAGTGCATGGGGTCGGGCGCCGAGTCCCAGTTGAGCCCCCAGAAGAAGCGATGCCCGGGGAACCCGCCTCGCCAGACGTCGGGGATGTAGGTGCCGTGGTTCTCTCCGTCGAAGCCGCGGCCGTTCCAATGGTCCTGGTAGCGCGGGTTGCGCTGCCAGTTCGTGTCGACGGCGGCTCCCCAGGAATGCACCGACCACGACGTCGACCCGTCGATCAGCCGGCAGTTGTACGCGCCGATGCCCGGGTACAGGGCACCGTCACGGTGCGCGGCGTTGATGTGGTTGCGGATGTTGAACCCGATGTTGCGGGCCAGGTACGTGTGGTACTCGACGTACGCCCCGGCACCGAACGGGTCCCAGTCGGCATGCGGCCACCACGAGCGGGCGTTGTTCGCTCGATTGCTGCATCGGTCGCCGAAGATCTCGTTCAGCTCGTGCAGACCGCTCGGTCGCGGCGGGATGCCGTCCTTCGAATGGTCGTGCGACCAGTCGGACATGTGGCCCGCCATGGCTGCGGCCCCCGTGTACAGCGAGACCCCGACCACGACGACGACGGCGAGGACCACGGCTCTCTCCCGGATCGAAGAGCCCTGCATGCGACCACCTCCTGCTCGGGGGAGGTGGGAGGACGGCCGAGACTAGCGGACAGGCCCCGATCGTTCGGTGACGACGGTCACGCTGTGGAGATCATGTCGATCGGACCGTGCGGACCATGGAGGTCAGCAATCGAGAGCGACGTACCAGTCGTCGTCTCCGTGATAGACCCCGACGTCGGCGCCGGACCGGTGTGCGCGCTCCTTGGACCGGCCGAAGTAGGCGACAGGACATCCCGTCATGCGCAGCACGTCGGCACGCACGAACTCCCAGACGTCCCAGCGCTCGACGTCGGCGGGAACGCCGAGCGCTGCGGCGACGTGCGCGGCGAGATGATCCGTTCGCCCCGTCTCATGGATCGTCACGACGGTGCCATCCGACTCCGCCCGCACCGCTTCGGCTCGGACCTGGCGCTGCGGCACGGAGACCGACGCGCACGCGCTCAGGAGCACGACGATACGAGAGCACGACGACGTGCGCGATCCACCGCCTGCGATCCATGCGACCGATCGTGCCCGACCCGACTCCCGGGTTGCTCTCACGGACATCAATGCTCGATCAATGGAGCGGCACGTCCGGCTCGCAGACGGCGCAGCGTTCGATCAGACCGGGATATCCCCCGTCAGAGGGTTGCATCGACGGAACACCATCCTCATCCTTGGGGAAGGCTGGCTCGCTCTCCGCGCCGACCACGACCGAACGTCTCCGCCCGCGGTCAGGTGATGGGAAGGACTCATGGACTTCCTCATCCTCGGTCCGCTCGAAGTGACCGATGGCGACACGACCGTGCCCGTGCCCGGGACCGATTCTCAGGTCGCTCCTCGCTGTGTTCCTGCTGGCAGCCAACGACGTCGTCCCCACCAGCAGGCTCGTCGACCTGCTCTGGAACGCCGACGCGCCGGCATCATCGAGACATGCCGTCCACGTGCATGTCTCCCGGCTCCGCCGCGCGCTGTTCGACCCGGAACGTGCCGATGCCCGGCTGGACCGACGTGACCCGGGGTACGTGCTCAGGCTCGATCCCGCCGCGATCGACGCGAATCGGTTCGAGGCGTTGGTGCACCGAGGTCACGCTCTCGCCGGTGCGGATCCACGACAGGCGGGCCGGCTGTTCGACGCTGCGTTGGCACTCCGGCGTGGACGCCTCTTGATCGACCTCGGGGATGCTGAGTTCGTGCTCGGGCCTCGCGCTCGGCTCGAGGAGATGTTCCTCGGCGCGGTCGAGGAACGGTTCGCCTGCCGGCTCACGCTCGGCACCGACGCCGACCTGATCGGCGACCTTCGCGGGTTCATCGCGGAGCATCCGCTGAGGGAGCGGCCCATCGCGCAGCTCATGGTCGCGCTGTACAGATCGGGGCGTCAGGCCGAAGCGCTCTCGGCCTACGCCGACGCGCGCGATCACCTCGCCGATGAGATCGGCGTCGAGCCGGGGCCGCGCCTGGGTCAGCTCCGCGACGAGATCCTCCGCCACGACCCGGATCTGTGGCCCGTGCCGGGCGATCATCGGACGGATCGGGCGTAGACGCGAACCTCGCGATCGCAGCTGCGACGAGACGAGCTGATCGTTACTTCGAGGCGACCTCGACCTGGCCGACCGCCGCCTGACCGGCGGCGAGGCGTGCCGTCTCGACCCGGAACGGGGAGCAGCTCACGTAGTCGAGTCCCAGCTCGTGGCAGAACACCACGCTCGCGGGGTCGCCGCCGTGCTCCCCGCAGATGCCGAGGTGCAGCGACGGGTTCGCCTGCTTCCCCTGCTCGACCGCGGTACGCATCAGCGACCCGACACCCGGCCGGTCGATCGTGACGAACGGGTTGGCGGGCACGAGCTTGCGCTCCTCGTACATGCCGACGAACTTGCCGATGTCGTCGCGGCTGAACCCGAACGCCGTCTGGGTCAGGTCGTTCGTGCCGAACGAGAAGAACTCGGCGGACTCGGCGATCTCGCCGGCGGTCACGGCCGCGCGTGGGAGCTCGATCATCGTGCCCCACTCGAGGTGGTCGAGGGTCACGCCCTCGCGCTCCAGGATCTCGGTCGCGACGGGCTCGAGCTCCGCGCGCATCTGCGCGAGCTCGGGGGCCGTCGCCACGAGCGGGATCATGATCTCCACCTTCGGATCGGCCCCCGCCCGCTTCGCTTCGACCGCGGCCTCGACGATCGCTCGCACCTGCATCGCGTAGAGGCCCGGCTTCACGATGCCCAGACGCACCCCTCGCAGGCCGAGCATCGGGTTCATCTCGTGCAGCTCGTTCACCTTCTGCAGCACGCGCTCCTGCTCGGCGACGTCGTCGCCGCTCGCGTTCCCGAGCGCGACCTCGACCGCGAGCTCGACCTGGTCGGGCAGGAACTCGTGCAACGGCGGGTCGAGCAGCCGAACCGTGACGGGCAGGCCGCTCATCGCCGTGAAGATGCCGACGAAGTCGCCGCGTTGGAGCGGCAGCAGGATGTCGTAGGCGGCCTGCTCCTGCTCCGCCGTCTCCGCGAAGATCATCTGGCGCACCGCGAGCACGCGTTCCTCGCCGAGGAACATGTGCTCGGTGCGGCACAGGCCGATGCCCTCGGCGCCGCGCTCGCGAGCGTTCGTCGACTGGTCCGGGGTATCGGCGTTCGCGCGCACCTTCAGGTCGCGACGGTCGTCGGCGATCACCATCAGGCGTTCGAACGACTTCCAGAGGGGCTCCTCGCGGGCCTCGGCGTCACCCTGGCGGGCGCGTTCGAGCAACGACTCCTGCAAGGGCAGCTCACCGACGAAGACATGGCCGGTGAAGCCGTCGATCGTGATCGTGTCGCCCTCGCGCACCGTGGTGCCGTCGGCGTTGAACTCGCCGTCGGCCACGCGGAGCTTGATCGCGTCGGCGCCACAGACCGCCGGGATGCCCTCGCCGCGCGCGACGACGGCGGCGTGCGAGTTCGTGCCGCCCGAGCTCGTCAGGATGCCCTGGGCCGCGATCATGCCGTGGTAGTCGTCGGGCGTCGTCTCCCGCCGCACGAGGATCACGCGCTCGCCCGCCTGGCCCCGCGCCTGGGCCTCGTCGGCCGTGAAGACGACCGCGCCGGTCGCGGCGCCGGGCGACGCGTTGAGCCCGGTCGCGATCGGGGTCGCGCCCGTGGCGTCGACCCGGCGCTTGAACAGCTCCTCGAGCCGGTTCGCGTCGACCCGCAGCAGGGCCTCGCCCTCGTCGATCAGGCCTTCCCCGAGCATGTCGAAGGCCATCACCCACTCGCCGAACGCGGTGCGCTTACCGATGCGGGTCTGCAGGATCCAGAGACGCCCCTTCTCGATCGTGAACTCGATGTCGCACATGTCGCGGTAGTGCTGCTCGAGCGTGTGCATCACCTCGCGCAGCTGCGAGTACGACGCGGGGTCCACCTGCTCGAGATCGGCCAACGGCAGCGTGTTGCGGATACCGGCCACGACGTCCTCGCCCTGCGCGTTGCCGAGGTAGTCGCCGTAGGGAACCTTCGCCCCCGTCGACGGATCGCGCGTGAACGCCACGCCCGTGCCCGAGTCGTCACCGCGGTTGCCGAAGACCATCGACTGCACGTTGACCGCCGTGCCGAGATCGTCGCTGATCTTGTTCTGGCGCCGGTAGTCGATCGCGCGCCTGCCGTTCCAGCTCTTGAAGACGGCCTCGATCGCCAGGCGCATCTGCTCCCGTGGATCGATGGGAAAGTCCTGGCCGGTGTGCTCGTGGTAGATGCCGAGGAACTCGCCGGTGAGCTGCTCGAGGTCGTCGGCGTCGAGGTCGGTGTCGGTGGCGCCCTCGCCCTTGCGCTCCTTCGCGTTGTCGAGCGCTTCCTCGAAGGCTTCGCCGGGCACGTCCATCACGATCTTGCCGAACATCTGGATGAAGCGCCGATAGGCGTCGCGAGCGAAGCGCACGTCGCCGCCCGACTGCTCCGCGAGGCCCTTGAGCGACTCCTCGTTGAGCCCGAGGTTCAGGACCGTGTCCATCATGCCGGGCGAGCTTGCGCTCCTCGTACATGCCGACGAACTTGCCGATGTCGTCGCGGCTGAACCCGAACGCCGTCTGGGTCAGGTCGTTCGTGCCGAACGAGAAGAACTCGGCGGACTCGGCGATCTCGCCAGCGGTCACGGCCGCGCGTGGGAGCTCGATCATCGTGCCCCACTCGAGGTGGTCGAGGGTCACACCCTCGCGCTCCAGGATCTCGGTCGCGACGGGCTCGAGCTCCGCCCGCATCTGCGCGAGCTCGGGGGCCGTCGCCACGAGCGGGATCATGATCTCGACCTTCGGGTCGGCCCCGGCCCGCTTCGCTTCGACCGCGGCCTCGACGATCGCACGCACCTGCATCGCGTAGAGGCCCGGCTTCACGATGCCCAGACGCACCCCTCGCAGGCCGAGCATCGGGTTCATCTCGTGCAGCTCGTTCACCTTCTGCAGCACGCGCTCCTGTTCGGCGACGTCGTCGCCGCTCGCGTTCCCGAGTGCGACCTCGACCGCGAGCTCGACCTGGTCGGGCAGGAACTCGTGCAACGGCGGGTCGAGCAGGCGCACCGTGACCGGCAGCCCGCTCATCGCCGTGAAGATGCCGACGAAGTCGCCGCGTTGGAGCGGCAGCAGGATGTCGTAGGCGGCCTGCTCCTGCTCCGCAGTCTCGGCGAAGATCATCTGGCGCACGGCGAGCACGCGTTCCTCGCCGAGGAACATGTGCTCGGTGCGACACAGGCCGATGCCCTCGGCGCCGCGCTCGCGAGCGTTCGTCGACTGGTCCGGCGTGTCGGCGTTCGCGCGAACCTTCAGAGAGCGACGGGCGTCGGCGATCACCATCAGGCGTTCGAACGACTTCCAGAGGGGCTCCTCGCGGGCCTCGGCGTCACCCTGGCGGGCCCGCTCGAGCAGGCTCTCCTGCAATGGCAGCTCGCCGACGAAGACGTGGCCGGTGAAGCCGTCGATCGTGATCGTGTCGCCCTCGCGCACCGTGGTGCCGTCGGCGTTGAACTCGCCGTCGGCGACGCGGAGCTTGATCGCGTCGGCGCCGCAGACGGCCGGGATGCCCTCGCCGCGCGCGACGACGGCGGCGTGCGAGTTCGTGCCGCCCGAGCTCGTCAGGATGCCCTGGGCAGCGATCATGCCGTGGTAGTCGTCGGGCGTCGTCTCGCGGCGCACGAGGATCACGCGCTCCCCCGCCTGCCCCCGCGCCTGGGCCTCGTCGGCCGTGAAGACGACCGCGCCGGTCGCGGCGCCCGGTGAGGCGTTGAGCCCGGTCGCGATCGGGGTCGCGCCCGTCGCGTCCACCCGGCGCTTGAACAGCTCCTCGAGCCGGTTCGCGTCGACCCGCAGCAGGGCCTCGCCCTCGTCGATCAGGCCTTCCCCGAGCATGTCGTAGGCCATCACCCACTCGCCGAACGCGGTGCGCTTGCCGATGCGGGTCTGCAGGATCCAGAGGCGACCCTTCTCGATCGTGAACTCGATGTCGCACATGTCGCGGTAGTGCTGCTCGAGCGTGTGCATCACCTCGCGCAGCTGCGTGTACGACGCGGGGTCGACCTGCTCGAGGTCGGCCAGGGGCAGCGTGTTGCGGATGCCGGCCACGACGTCCTCGCCCTGCGCGTTGCCGAGATAGTCGCCGTAGGGGACCTTCGCCCCCGTCGACGGGTCGCGCGTGAACGCCACGCCGGTGCCCGAGTCGTCACCGCGGTTGCCGAACACCATCGACTGCACGTTGACCGCCGTGCCGAGGTCGTCGGAGATCTTGTTCTGGCGCCGGTAGTCGATCGCGCGCCTGCCGTTCCAGCTCTTGAAGACGGCCTCGATCGCCAGGCGCATCTGCTCCCGGGGATCGATCGGGAAATCCTGGCCGGTGTGCTCGTGGTAGATGCCGAGGAACTCGCCGGTGAGCTGCTCGAGGTCGTCGGCGTCGAGGTCGGTGTCGGTGGCGCTCTCGCCCTTGCGCTCCTTCGCGTTGTCGAGCGCTTCCTCGAAGGCCTCTCCGGGCACGTCCATCACGATCTTGCCGAACATCTGGATGAAGCGCCGGTAGGCGTCGCGCGCGAACCGCACGTCGCCGCCCGACTGCTCCGCGAGGCCCTTGAGCGACTCCTCGTTGAGCCCGAGGTTCAGGACCGTGTCCATCATGCCGGGCATCGAGAACTTGGCGCCCGACCGCACGCTCACGAGCAGCGGATCGGAGGGATCGCCGAGGCGCTTGCCCATCGAGGACTCGAGCGTCTGCACGTGCTGCTCGACCTCGTCCATCATCCCGTCGGGGAAGCCGCCCTCGGCCAGGTAGCTCAGGCACGCCTCGGTCGTGATCGTGAAGCCGTGGGGAACCGGCAGGCCCATGTTCGTCATCTCGGCGAGGTTGGCGCCCTTCCCGCCGAGCAGGTCCTTCATGTCCTTGTTGCCTTCAGAGAAGTCGTAGACGTACTTGGTCACGGCATGCCTCCGGCACGGTCGAGCGGTTCGGAACCGCCAGTCTACGGCGGCGGACCAACCGACCCTCGCATGCATCCGCCTCTTCCTCGGACTAGGCTCACGTGATGGAACGAGCGGCGATCGTCGCCGCCCTGGCGCGGGTGGAGCTCTTCCGGGGGGTCGACGACGACCTCCTCGGTCACGTCGCCGACATCGCGACAGATTGGTCGATCCCTCCCGGGCAGCACGTGTACTTCGCGGGCGACCTCGCGACCGAGTTCTACGTGGTCGTCACCGGCCGGGTGCGGGCGTTCATCCCTGGTCATGGGGAAGAGCTGACGGTGACGATCGTCGAGCCGGGGCAGCTCTTCGGGGAGATGGCCCTCCTGGATGGGGGCCCCAGAGCCACGACCGCCATCGCGATCGAGCCGACCGTCCTGCTCGAGGTGGATCGTGCTCGCTGGGAGACGCTCGTCGCCGAGCACGTCGCGCTCACCCATCGAGTCCTCGTTGCCGTGGGAACGTCCCTGCGCAAGTACGCGGGGGACATGGTCGACTTCCAGTTCATCGACCTCGAGATCCCCGACGTACCACCCCCTCCGGTGTCCGACACTGCCTGAGCGCCGAGCGCGGAGATCCGGCCGGCGCCTGGTCCGCAGACCGGTCAGGCTTCGGCGTGCCCCGGTCAGCGCGGCACGCACGGCTGCGTCGTCGGTGGTCGCGATCGCCAGGGTGACCCGCGTGGCGCTGGGTCGGCCGACGATCCCCGAGGCGTCATCGGCCGCGAGCCACTCCCGCGCCGCCTGCTCGAACGCGTCGGCGTCGGCGGCGGAGTCCCACGCCGTCGTCAGCACCACGGCGGCGTCGTCGCCGTCGGTGAAGGCTCGGTAGAGCCCACCGTCCCAGCCTGCCGCAGCCGCCTCGGCCGTGGCGGCGTCGAGGCGCAGGCCCAGCATCGCCGCCAGCCACGCCTCCCCCACCTGCATCACGTCGAGGTCGCCCCAGCCCGTCGCCGAGCGCGTCGGAGAGGTCGGGCACGTCCACCCGGCTCGGCACGTCGTCTGGGTACCGCTCGGGATGCAGGATCTGCTCGGTCGTGGTCGGGAACGTGCGCAGCGCCTCGTCGACCTCGTCCACGCCGCCGCGCGCCTCCAGCTCGGTGACGAACGCCTGCCCCGCCGTGTACGGCCAGAGCTGCAGGTCGACCATGAACGGCGGGACCCCGTCGGGCATGCCGCCCCCCTCGCCGAGGCCGGAGAAGTCGCCGTCGGCCGGCGGGAACTCGAAGAGCAGCCTGATCGAGAAGAACTGGGCGCTGCCCTCGACGGCGCCGAGCGCGGCCTGGAACGCCTCGTCACGGCATCGCGCCGCGACCCCGTCGATGCGCGAGAGGTCGAAGTGCTGGTCGTCGATCGCGTGCGTGAGCTCGTGCGCCAGCGTCACGCGCTCGACGAGGTCGAGCTCGCCGTCGGCCCGGTAGACCAGCTCACCGTCGACCGGGTTGTAGAACCCCACCACCTGGCCGGTCTGGAACGCGAGCAGGGCCTCACGGATGTCGATGTCGCGCGGGATCACGCCGAGCGTCTGCCACGCCACGGAACGACGGTCGTAGAACTCCTTCGGATAGGTCTCGTCGAACGCCCCTTCGAGCTTGCCGGCGATCTCCTCGGCGCTCACCGGCTGCACGACCACCTCGCGCAGGAACTCGAGCTCGCGCACCTGCTCCACCTGCGACTCGAGCTCCGCGACGTCGGCCGGCGTCTCGCGCGGCGCGCCGTCGTCGTCGGTGCTCGTCGGCACGGGCCCCTCGCAGAGCACTCGCATCGCGGCGAGCGCGCGGGCCGCTCCCGTGTCGACCGGCTCCACGTCGAGGGCGATGCCGCGGCCCGACGCGTCGCTCGGAGACTCCGGCGGAACCGTCGATGCCGACGGGCTCGTGGGCGAGCCGAACTCGATGCCGATCCCATCGCCCGTGCACGCCGCGGCCGAGATCGCGACGATCGCCAGCGCCGAGGCGAGACGACCCTTCCTCACGAGCGCCTCGGCAGCACCACGCTCAGCACCGACAGCACCACGGCGCTCGCCGACAGGACGATCGACGCCCACAGCATCGACGTCTCCCGCAGGAACTCCCGGGCGGCGAGGCCGAGCAGCGCACCGGCGGCGAGCATCATCACGAAGGCGACGGCGTACACCGCCATGGAGCCCGCGGGGCCGGGGAGCCTCATCGCTCACAGACGCTCCCGCAGGTACGCGACCAGGCCGTCGATCGGGATGCGGTCCTGCTGCATCGTGTCGCGCTCGCGCACCGTCACCTGGCGGTCGTCGAGTGAGTCGAAGTCGACCGTGACACAGAACGGGGTGCCGACCTCGTCCTGGCGACGGTAGCGGCGGCCGATCGCGCCGGCGTCGTCGTACTGGGTGATCCACTCCGGCTTCACGAGGTCGTGCACGCGCCGCGCCTCGGGTACGAGCTTCTCGTTGCGCGAGAGCGGGAGCACGGCGACCTTGATCGGCGCGAGGTCGCGATGCAGCCCGAGCACCGTGCGCTTGTCGGTGTCGCCCTTCGCGGTCGGCACCTCCTCGACCCGATAGGCGTCGAGCAGGAACACGAGCATCGCGCGGTCGACCCCGACGGCCGGCTCCACGACGTACGGCAGGTAGCGGGACTCGTGTTCCTGGTCGAAGTAGGTGAGGTCCTCGCCGCTCGCGGTCTGGTGCGCGGCGAGGTCGTAGTCGGTGCGGTTCGCGATCCCTTCGAGCTCCTGCCAACCGAACGGGAACTCGTACTCCACGTCGGTCGCGGCCTTCGCGTAGTGCGCGAGCTCCTCCGGCTCGTGCGGACGCAGGCGCAGCTTCTCCTTCGACACGCCGAGGTCCAGGTACCACTGCATGCGTTGCTCGACCCAGTGCTCGAACCACCCGTCGTCGGTGCCCGGCTCGACGAAGAACTCCATCTCCATCTGTTCGAACTCCCGGGTGCGGAAGATGAAGTTGCCCGGTGTGATCTCGTTGCGGAACGACTTCCCGATCTGCGCGATGCCGAACGGCAGCTTCTTGCGCGACACCGTCTGGATCGCCGCGAAGTTCACGAACATGCCCTGAGCGGTCTCCGGGCGCAGGTACGCGATCGCGTCGTCGTCCTCGATCGGCCCGAGGAACGTCTTCAGCATCAGGTTGAACTGCTTCGGCTCGGTGAACTCGGCGCCGCCGCAGTTCGGACATGTCACGATGCCGTTCGCGTCGGCCTCGAGGTGGTCCTCCCGCCACCGCTGGTGACAGCTCGTGCATTCGACGAGCGGGTCGTGGAACGTCTCGAGGTGACCGCTCGCCTGCCACACGCGAGGGCTCGTGATCACCGCGGCCTCGACACCGACGACGTCGTCGCGCAGCTGCACGGTCGAGCGCCACCAGGCGTTGCGGATGTTCCGTCGCAGCTCGACCCCGAGCGGGCCGTAGTCCCACGAGGACCGCAGTCCCCCGTAGATCTCGGCGGACTGGAACGCGATGCCCCGGCGTTTCGCGAGGCTGGTGACGGCCTCCATGAGGTCGGTCATCGGTGCGGGTCTCCTCTCTTCCCGGCCGCTGGCGGCGGCCGCTGGCGTGAGGACCATCGTACCGGCGCTCCACACGCGGACCTGCACCGCAACGGGAACGTCACGAGCTCCGACGAGCCGGTCAGGCGTCTTCGACAGCGCCGAAGCGGCGCTGGCGTTTCTGGAAGTCGCGGATCGCCTCGAAGAGCGTCTCGCGCGTGAAGTCCGGCCAGAACATCGGCGTGAACCAGAGCTCGGAGTAGGCGACCTCCCACAACAGGAAGTTCGAGATGCGCTCCTCGCCGCTCGTGCGGATCAGCAGGTCGGGCTCGGGCATGTCGGGGTGGTAGAGGCGCTTCGCGATCTCGCGCTCGTTCACCTTCTCGGGCTTCAGCGTGCCGCTCGCGCACGTCGCGGGCGAGGTCCTTCACGGCGTCGACGATCTCGGCGCGTCCGCCGTAGTTGAACGCGATCGTGAGCGTCATGCCGGTGTTGTCGCGCGTGAGCTCCTCGCTCGTGCGCATCTCCTTCAGGACGCTGCGCGGCATGCGCCAGTCGCGGCGGCCGCTCCACCGGATGCGCACGTTCATCTCGTTGAGCTCGTCGCGTCGACGCCGCAGCAGCTCTCGGTTGAAGTTCATCAGGTAGAGCACCTCGGACTGGGGCCGCTTCCAGTTCTCGGTGCTGAACGCGTACACGGTGAGCCAGCGCACACCGACCTCGTTCGCGCCCTTCACGGTGTCCCAGAGCGCGTCCTCGCCGGCGCTGTGGCCCTCGGTGCGTGCCAGCCCGCGCTGCTGGGCCCACCGGCCGTTGCCGTCCATCACGATCGCGACGTGCCCGGGCACCCGGGAGCGATCGATGTCGAGCAGGAAGCTCATGTCGCCGTCCTGACCAGCATCGGCACCGACTTCATGCGCCGCTCGAGGTGGTACTCGGCGAAGCCGTAGAGCAGGCTGCGCGTCTCCTTGCGCACGCGAGCATCGGGCTGGAGCACCGCGCCCGCGTCGTTGAGATCGGCGAGGGCCAGCGTCGAGAGGTACTCGAGGGCCGCCCTCGAGCACGGGCCGGCGCCCTGCTCGGCACATCGCCCGCAGACCGCACCGCCCAGGCCCGCATCCCACAGCTGGGGATCGCGGTCGCCGCAGACCGCGCACGCGGTGAGCGACGGGTGGAACCCGGAGAGCGACAACAGCTTCAGCATGAACGACTCCGCGACGGCGGCGGCGTCGGCCGGTGCGGCATCGAGCGCACGGCAGCCCGCCAGCAACAACAGGGTGAGACGAACGTTCCGCTCATGTTCTTCGGCAACTCTGTCGACCGCCTCGAGCATCGTCTCGCCGGCGGCGAACCGGGCGAGGTCTTCTCGGATCGTCATGTGCGGCGCGATGATCTCGGCCTGGGTCACCGTGTCGAGGGAGCCGCGGCCCCGGTACAGCATCAGGTCGACGTGGGTGAACGGCTCGAGCCTCGCCCCGAAGCGGCTCTTCGTCTTGCGGATGCCCTTGGCCACCGCCCGGACCTTGCCGGACCCCTGGGTCATGACGGTGACGATCTTGTCGGCCTCGCCGAGCTTGTACGAGCGCAGGACGATGCCCTGTTCCTTGTAGGGCGGCATCCGCGAATCGTAGCGCCCGCACCCTCGCCAGACACCCCAGCGGAAGTGTGTTCTTTCCGTTGCAGGCCATGGTCCTGGGATGGCGACAGGCGCCCTCGACCGCCGCCGTCGGACGTGTTCCGATGCGCTCGTCGAGAACCGTTCGGGACGCTCGACACGACAGAGGGGTGATGACGGTCCGCGCAGACGGCGACGACGGACTCCTGCGGGCGGTGGCCCAGGGAGACCGAGCAGGCGCTCGAGGCGCTCTATCGACGGCACGCGCCGTGGTTGCTCGCGCGCCTGCGGCGTCGATGCGCGGACCCCGGCCTCGTGGAGGAAGTCGTGCAGGACACGTTCGTGGCGGTGTGGCGGGGCGCCGGCCGGTACCGCGGCACCGGGGAGGTGCCCGCCTGGATCTGGGGCATCGGCATCCGCCGGCTGATCGATCGCCTGCGGAAGACGAGCCCGGTCCCGCGGGCGGCCGACGACGCGCTCGTGGTCTCCGCGGAAGACGAGGTGCTGCTCGGCGTGGAGCACGGCGATCTCGGCGCCGCGCTCGGGCGCCTCTCTCCCGAACTGCGCTCGGTCGTGCAGGCCACGGTGCTCGACGGGCTCACCACCAAGGAGGCGGCGACCCTGCTCGGCATCCCGCAGGGAACCGTGAAGACCAGGGCCGCACGCGCGCGCCGTGAGCTGCGGGAGGCGCTCGCATGACGACGACGTGGCACGCGGACCCGACGGTGCTGACCGCCTACGCGGACGGAACGCTCGACGACGTGCGCGCGTCGTCGCTCGAGGCCCACCTGCTCACGTGCGACCGCTGCCGTGTCGGGGTCACCACCTCGACACCTGCGGATGCGATCGACCGTGCGTGGGAAGGCATCGTCGACACGATCGATACCCCGCACCGGAGCGCCGTCGAACGCCTCTTGCTCGCCCTGAAGGTGCCCGAGCACCTCGCCCGCCTGCTCGTGGCGACCCCGTCGCTGCGTACGTCGTGGCTCGTCGCCGAGGCGCTCGCGCTCGGCTTCGCGGTGATCGCCGCCAACGGAGCGACCGGCCGCGACGAGGAGCTCGTGCTCTTCCTGTTCCTCGTGGTGGCGGCGCTGCTTCCCGTCGCGGGGGTCGCCGTCGCCTTCGGCCCGGGCATCGACCCCACGTACGAGATCGGCGTCGCGGCACCGATGCCGGCCGACCGCCTGCTGCTGATCCGGGCGGCCGCCGTACTGGCGAGCTCGGTATCGATCACCGTCTTCGCGGCGCTGGCGCTCCCCGGCCTGGACGCGATCGCCGCTGCGTGGCTGCTCCCGGCACTCGGCCTCACCGTCGCCACCCTCGCGCTCGGCACGTGGGTCCGACCCCTCGTCGCGGCCGCCTCGGTCGCCCTCACATGGGTCACTGTTCGCCGCCGCTGCGGCCGTGAGCACCGAGGACCGGCTCGCCGCGTTCCGCCCGGCCGGGCAGGTGGCGTGCCTCGCCGTGATCGCCGTGTCGGCGGCCGTCCTCGCCCACCGTCACACCCTCTACGAAGGAAGGATCGCCCGATGAGTGCACCGACCGTCGAGATCCACGACGTCAGGAAGCGGTTCGGCCGGACCACGGCCCTGCAGGGGGTGACGTTCGACGCCTCCGCGGGTATCACCGGGCTCCTCGGCCCCAACGGCGCCGGGAAGACCACGCTGCTGCGCATGATGGCGACGGTGCTTGCGCCCGACGACGGTCGGCTGCGACTGCTCTCCTGGGACCCGCAGGTGGCCGATGAGCGTCTCGCGATCCGGCGCCGTCTCGGGTACATGCCGCAGGAACCGGGATTCCACCGCTCGTTCACGGCGTTCGAGTTCGTCGACTACGTCGCGATCCTGAAGGAGATGACCGAGCGGCGAGCCCGTCACGACGAGGTCCGCCGTGTGCTGGGTCTCGTCGGGCTCGAAGACGTGTCGGGTCGGAAGATCAAGGCGCTGTCGGGAGGCATGCGCCGACGGGTCGCGCTCGCCCAGTCGCTGCTCGGCGACCCCGATCTGCTCGTGCTCGACGAGCCCACCGCGGGCCTGGACCCCGAGCAACGGCTGCGGTTCCGCGAGCTCGTCTCCGACCGCACGGCCGATCGCACCGTGATCCTCTCGACCCACCAGACCGAGGACGTCGCGGCGCTCTGCCAGCGGGTGATCGTGATGCTCGACGGCCAGGTGCTGTTCGAGGGCACGCCGCGCGAGCTCACACAGGTGGCCGATGGGCGGGTCTGGCTCGCGGACGATCGAGCCGCCGGGGCGCGGCTCTCGTGGCGTACGGCCGACGGCGCCCACCGCAACATCGGCGAGGCGCCGAGCGACGCCGACCTGGTGGCGCCGACCCTCGAGGACGGGTACCTGCTGCTCGTCGGCGACCGCGCGTTCGCGGAGGAGGCAGCCTGATGGCGGCGTCGCTGCGCACCACGATCGACGAGGCACGCGCGTCGGCCGTGCCGTCGTCGACGTCGATGCCACGAGGAAGCGTCGTGCTCGCGCTCGCCCGCATCGAGGCTCGCCAGATGCTGCGTCATCCCGCCTTCCTGTTCACGGTCGCGTTCGGCCTGCTGCTCATCCGCGGAGCGGTGGGGATGGGCATCGACGACGATCCGATGAAGAACCTGATCTGGCTCATCGGCGGACTGACCATCGGCTCGTTGATCGGGAGCGTGATCACCGCGAACGTCGCCGCGCTCCGCGCTCGTCGAGACCACGTGCTGGAACTGTTCGGCTCGTTGCCCTCACCGCCGGAGGCTCGAACGGCCGGCGTCCTCACCGGCCTCGTGCTCGGCCTCGGGAGCGCCTCCCTCGTGATCGGCGCGATCGCCTGGATCGCGCTCGAGCGCATCGAAGACACGGCCGCAGAGGCCGATCTCTTCCTCGCGGTGCAGTACGTGCTCTCGGTGCTGGCGCTGGGCGCGATCGGGGTCGCGGTAGCTCGGTGGATCCCCACCGTGCTCGGGGGTCCGCTCGTCGTGATCGCCCACGTGTTCACCGGCATGATCTGGATCGTGCCGTGGATCGCGCCGACGAACTCCGGACATCGGGGTCGCCTGGCATCTGACCTACTTGATCGCGGTGATCGCCGCCTTCTCGGCGGCGGCGTTCCTCCGCGATCGGCGGACGATCGCACGCGGATCGTCACGGCATCAGCGTTCGCGCTCGCCGTCGTCGCCGCGGTGCAGCAGACACCTCCCGGCGGGTACTGATGCTCGTCACCCGGGCGGCCGTCGCCCGGCTGCTCGCCTGGCCGAGCATGCGCACCGAACGGTGGCCGTCGTTCGTCCTGGTGGCGCTACTCGCCGCGGACCGTCGTGCGTCAGGGCGGTCGCGACGGGGACGACCCTTCGACGATCGCCCTGCCGGTCGCCACGACGATGCTCGGTGCATGGCTCTGCTTCGCGTTCGAGGATGCGGCGGCGCAGGTGACCTCTCCTTCACCCACCCCACTGACGCTTCGTCGAGCCGTGCGTGCGTCGATCGCTGTGGTCGCCGCCACGCTCGCATGGTTCGCGTACACCTGGATCGGGCCGCTCGACGGCCCCACGTGGCCCATGACGGCGATGTTCGCCGGCGTCGCGCTCGTCGCCCTGGCGTGCGCCGCGTTCGCGGCGCGCGTGATCGCCTCCGAGCGATCGGGCATCGCCGCCGTCTGCGGGGTGGTCGGGGTGAGCGTGGCCCTGCCGTTCGTGCTCGCACTGGCCTTCGGTCGCCCGATCGCGATCGACCCATCGCGGGTACCGGTCGGCGACCCGGCGAGCTACTGGACCACGGTGGCCGCGGTCGCGGTCGTCGCGCTCGTGCTCGCGCATCGCGATCCCGCGCTGCCCGGCCCGGTCGCGTGGCTCCGATCGCGGCCCGGCCGTCCTCGAACGCCGCGGGCGGCGCCCGCCCGGGAGTCGCGCTGATGGATATCGGCCGCGGCTCCGCGCCGGCGATCGACGACGAGCGTTGCGATCGCCGGCTCGGAGCCGCTCCTCGCGCGGGTGCTGGGGGCGATGCGGCTGCCGCCGTTCGTGCCCGGCGTGATCGCCGCCACGCCGTCCCTGCGGCTGCCGTGGCTCCTCGCGGCGGCAGCCGTGTCGTTCTTCGCCGCCTGGGGCGCGGCGGTGAACGACCAGGTGCTCGCGTTCCTCGTCGTGGCGCCGCTGATACCGGTCGCGGGGGTGGCGGCCGCGTACGGGCCGTGGGCCGACCCGATGTTCGAGACCACGAGATCGACGCCGGTCTCCGGCTTCCACATCGTGCTCGCACGCACGATCGCGGTCGTCGCGACGTGCGTACCGCTCCTCGCGATCTCGGCGCTCGTCGTGCCGGGATCCGACGCGAAGGCCCTCGCCTGGGTCCTGCCCGCCCTGGCCCTGTCGCTCGCGAGCCTCGTGATCTCGACGTTCACCTCGCTCCTGCGAGCCGCGATCGCCGTCGGCGGCGCGTGGTGCCTCCTCGTCGGCGCGGCGGGGGTGGCCGACGAGGTCGCGCTCCTCTTCGACGGCGGGGGGCAGCTGGCCTTCCTCGCGATCGCCGTCGGCGCGTCCTTCCTGCTCGCCCGGCGACGGGAGCGGTTCGACATGGAGGGCCTGCGACGACGTCGAACGCTGGTCGATGCGGCCGACGCCGAGCGCCGTCGCATCGAGCGGAACATCCACGACGGTGCCCAGCAGCAGCTCGTCGCGATCGGGGTGAAGGCGGGGCTCGCGCGCGCGTTCGTCGTGAAGGACCCCGATCGAGCGATCGCGATCATCGACGAGCTGCGAGCCGATACGCAGGAAGCCCTCGACGGCCTGCGCGACATGACCCGCGGCGGATACCCACCGATCCTCGCCGACGAGGGGCTCGAAGCCGCGCTCACGCTGCAGACGAAGCGCGCCGCCGTGCCGGTCACGATCGAGGTCCGCGACGTCGGTCGGCTGCCGAAGGCCATCGAGATCGCCGTCTACTTCTGCTGCCTCGAGGCGATGCAGAACGCCGCGAAGTACGCGCACGCGTCGGCGCTCACCGTCACGCTCCGGCGCTCGGTCGACGAGGTCACGTTCTCGGTTCGCGACGACGGCATCGGGTTCGACCCCACCACCGTTCGGCGAGGCGTCGGCATGCGAAGCATGTCCGAACGGATCGGATCACTCGGTGGCGAGCTCGAGGTTCACTCGGTCCGCGGCGCCGGAACCGTGGTCACAGGTCGGCTCGGCGTCGGCGGTCGGGACGGACCTGCGTCACTCCGAGGTGTCAACGTTCGACGACGCCCGTGCGTAGGAAGGTCGGATGCACCACGCGACGAACTTCGCCTACCGCGTGGCGATGAACCTCCTCGCCCTCCTGTATCCGACTTCATGGACCCGCTGAGGGCCCGACCGGACCTCATCGCACGGACCTGCCTCACGCTCACGAGGTAGGCTGGAGTCCTCGGGACCCACCCGAGGGTTCGCGCAGAGCGATCGCGACGGCCCGCCTCTCGCCGCCACTCGCCCCCACGGATCCACGCCGCACCGCGAAGGGGGAATGCCGTGACGAAGGCACGAGGGATCGATCGGGTCCAGTACGGGCCACCGGGATCGGGCAAGGGCGCGACCTCGCGGGCCTCGCACGGCCGTCTCTGCGACGAGCCCGGATGCACGACCGTGCTGTCCACGTACAACGCATCGTCGACGTGCTGGCTGCACACCGGGGCGACTCCGAAACATCCGCTCGCGCGTTCTTGACCGTCAACGAACGGAACGCCGCGTGAACGACGACGTCCGCCGCACGGCCTTCGACCGCCCACAGCGCGCGCTGGGCGTCGTCCAACACCTCGACCGGGAAGGCTGGTACTGGCCCGAGCATTTCGGCGACCCCGTCGCCGAGCACCACGCGATCCGTCACGACGTCGGCGTCTGGGATCCTTCGCCGCTGCGCAAGGTGGCGTTCAGCGGCCCCGACGCCGTGAAGGCGGCCGACCACATCTTCACGAACGATATGCAGAGCCTCGAGGTCGGGCAGGTGCGGTATACGGCGTTCTGCGACGAGAACGGCAAGATGCTCGGTGAGTGCACCGTCTACAGGACCGCCGACGATCGGCTCATGGCGGTCACCGCGCTCGATTCCGATCTCGATCACTTCAGGGCGCTCGCCGACGGCTTCTCGGTCAGGATCGAGGACACGACGAGGTCGATCCCACAGCTCGGGATCAGCGGTCCCCGCTCGCGCGAGATCCTCCAGGGTCTGACCGATGCCGACGTCTCGGGACTCCGATACTTCCGCTTCTGGCCGGAACAGGTGAAGGTCGGTGGCGTCCCGTGCATGGTGTCGCGAACGGGGTACTCGGGCGAGCTCGGGTTCGAGCTCTTCTGCTCGCCCGACGGGGCCGAGCAGTTGTGGGACGCGGTGGTCGGAGCCGGAGCGAAGCCTTACGGGCTGGCGGCGGTCGAGACGATCAGGATCGAGTCCGGGCTGCTCTTCATCGGACGCGACTACTTCCAGCACGAGACGAGCCCGTACGACGTGGGCCTCGACAAGGTCGTCCGTGTCGACAAGGCTGGGTTCTGCGGCAAGGAGGTGCTCGCCGCCGAGGTCGCGAGTCCACCCAACCGGTTCGTCACACTCGTCGTCGACGGAGCGGTTCCGGGGTACGGCGCCGCCGTCTCGAAGGACGGCGAGACGGTCGGCACGCTGACGAGTCCGTGCGAGAGCCCGACCCTCGGCAGGGTCATCGGACTGACGGTGCTGCGCACCGACCGTGCCCGCGACGGCGAGAGCGTCGAGGTCGCGATCGAGGGCGGGACCGCGCCTGCGACGGTCGCCCCGATGCCTCTCTACGACACCCAGAAGCGACGCCCGCGAGCGTAGGTGCTTCCGCTCGCAGGATCCTTGATCCTGGAACCGGTGCGCCGCAGCTGACCTCGTGCGGGGTTCAGTCGAGGCCATCCCCTGCCGAAACACCAGGTGCGTGCCGGGCACACCGGCCGCCCGAAGTCAGAGCATGGGAGGCCGGTGCGTGAGCGACACGATGACACAGACCCAGGGCGCGACCGATCGGGTCGGCCACGGGTCGCTGCTCGACCAGGTGATCGCTCGGTTCCGCGAGCAGAATCCCGGGTTCCTGATCGGCGACGACGTCATCCGCCGCTACCACCTCGCGATGCAGTCCCGCGGGTTCGTGATCCTCTCGGGCGCGAGCGGCACGGGCAAGACGTGGCTCGCCCAGGCCTACGCCGACGCGATCGGCGCCCGTCCGAAGCTCGCCGCGGTCGACCCGAGCTGGTCCTCGAACGAAGACCTCCTCGGCTACCTCTCCCCCCTCGACGGCTTCTACCACCACACGCCGTTCAGCGAGTTCGTGCAGGAGTCCGCCCGCGAGTGGACCTCCGCCGACCTCGCCGGGCGCACCGCTCGCGAGTTCCACGTGATCCTCGACGAGATGAACCTCGCTCGGGTCGAGCACTACTTCTCCCGGTTCCTCTCGGCGATGGAGGTCCGCTCGCGCGAAGGCATCGCTCGGCTCGACCTCGCACCCGGTCACACGGTCGAGCTGACGCCGAACCTGCGGTTCGCCGGCACCGTGAACATCGACGAGACGACCCATGGATTCGCCGACAAGGTCTACGACCGCGCGCAGCTGCTCGAGCTGCCCCTGCAACGGAGCTACGTGGTCGAGTACGTCGCGGACGAGCCCTACGGCGACGTGTTGCTGCGCGTCTGGGACGCGTTGCGCCCGATCGCGCCGTTCGGGTTCCGCGTGCTCGAGGAGATGCACCACTACGTGATCGCGGCCGGCGAGGTCGGTGTCGACTGGCAGGTCGCGCTCGACGAGCAGTTCGTGCAGAAGGTGCTGCCCCGCGTGCGCGGCGCCGATGGGCGCCTCGACGAGGGACTCGCCGACTTCCTGCAGGCGCTCGGCGACGGCTTCCCGCTCGCGCGCGCGAAGGTCGAGACGATGCGCGAGGACTATGCCACCCATGGCTTCGCCAGCTACTTCTGAGCGGACCCCCGCCGAGGAAGCGGCTCCGATCCCGATCGAGGTGCTCGAGGGGATCGTGCGAGGGGTCGACGGTCGTCCCGGTCTCGTGGACGTGCTCCCCCGGCTGCAGGAACGCCACCGGCTCGACCTGATCCGCGTGGAACGCTGGACCTCCGGCGACCTCGCGCGCCATCCGGAGCCTCGCGAGCTGATCCGCAGCCGGCGACGCCCCGGCAACCTCGACGAGCACGGCCGCCTGAAGCGTGTGTTCGACGCGCGGAGGGTGCTGACGCCCGACATCCACGAGAACCGCGTCGTGCTGCACGCCGTGCGAGAGGTGCGCAGGGCGCTCGAGGCGAGCGAGGACCCCTCGGCCGCGGAGGCGCTCTTCGAGCTCGATGCCGCGATCGCCCAGACCTCGTACCTCGAGGATGTGGGACGGCTGCGAGGGCTGCCGGGGGTGCCGACCGCGACGCTCGCCGGCGACCCGCTCTACCGCACCGTCTATCAGGCGTGGCTGGTGCTCCGGCGGTCTGCCGAGGGGACCTCAGAAGGTCTTGGGCAGGGCCAGGAGTAGGACGGTCCCGATCACCAGCAGGACGATGGCGCTCGAGATCATCATCAGCTGCATCGAGTAGCGGCGCGATTTCGGAGCCAGCCCTGCGAACAACAACACCGATGCGAACAGCACGGTCAACAGCACGTAGTTGTCCGCGCGCTGGTTGTCGGTCAACGCCTCCTGGAACCGTGCCGCAGCCTCGCGCTCGAGTCGATCGGCCTCGGCGTTCGCCTCGAGGTTGTACTCGGGCAACTCGAACGGGGTTCCGGGCGCACCCTCTGGATCGTCGGCAGGCTCGAGCGCGATCCACGCCTCGAGGGCGGGCTTGAACTCATCGCGCGCCCGTTCGAGGTAGAAGTCCTGCAATCGCTCGTCACCGGCGGCGTACGCATCGACGTACTGCTCGAAGACCGACACATCGATGATCGTCAGCTGTCCTGCCAGGGTCGAGTTCCTGACCGACTCCTGCCGGGCGGCGGCCGCCTCGGAGTAGGCGGTCGCCTGCTCGCCGCTCCACTTCGCGGACTGGAACGCCGACCACGCCGCGAGCACGGTCGCGATCGCGAGGAGGGCTGCGCTCGCGATGTCGACACGTCGCTCTCGCGCCTCGGTCAGTCCTGAGGTGAACTCCTCCGCCACGATCCCCGCGTCCCTCCGCCCTCGGTGACGACCGCAGGGTATCGGAGTCGGCTCGAACGCTCGTCAGGCGCCCATCGGGTGCCAGACCGTCTTGGCCTCGGTGAACGCCGTGATCTCGTAGGGGCTCTGCGACGCGTCGTCGAACGGATCCGACGCAGGCGCGCGATGCACGCGCTTCACGTTCTCGGCGGCCGCACGCTCGGTGTCGGCGAGCAGGTCGCCGGGGACCCCGGTGACGTCGAGGCCGTTCACGTCCATGTGGCTCGCCAACCAGGGCACGAGCTCGGCGGTGCGTCCGGTGAGGATGTTCACGACCCCGGCCGGCACGTCGCTCGTCGCGAGTACCTCGGCGAGCGAGACCGCCGGCAGCGGCGAGCGCTCGCTCGCGATCACGACCGTGGTGTTCCCACTCACGATCGCGGGCGCGACGCGCGAGACGAGGCCGAGCAACGCCTGGTCGCCGGGGGCGACGATGCCGACCACACCGGTCGGCTCGGGCAGCGTGAAGTTGAAGTAGGGCCCGGCGACAGGGTTCGTGGCGCCGACCACCTGCGCGAGCTTGTCGGCCCACCCCGCGTACCAGACCCACCGGTCGATCGAGGCGCTCACGCCGCGCGAGGGATCGGCGGCGCCGGCATCGGCGAGCTCGGCCTCGAACTGCGCGCGCCGGCCCTCCATCATCTCGGCGACCCGGTAGAGGATCTGACCCCGCAGGAAGGCGGTGGCGCCCGACCAGCCCGGGAACGCGCCGCGGGCGGCGACGACCGCCTCCCGCAGGTCCTTGCGGGACGCCTGCGAGACCTGGGCGAGCGGCTTCCCGTCGTGCGCGGTGACCTCGTAGGAGCGTCCGCTCTCGCTGCGCGGGAACGCCCCGCCGATGTACAGCTTGGCGGTGCGACGGACCTCGACGCGGCCGGTCATCGCGAGCCTCCGTCGAACGTCAGGTAGGGCTCGAGGCCGTGCAGGCCGCCTTCCCGGCCGAAGCCGCTCTCCTTGTACCCGCCGAACGGCGACGTCGGGATCGAACCGGTTGAACGTGTTCGCCCACACGACGCCGGCGCGCAGACGCGAGGCCATGTGCAGGATGCGCGAGCCCTTCTCGGTCCAGATGCCGGCCGACAGGCCGTACGGGGTGTTGTTCGCCTTCTCGACGGCCTCGTCGACCGTGCGGAACGTGAGGATCGAGAGCACGGGGCCGAAGATCTCCTCGCGCGCGATGCGGTGGATCTGCGAGACGCCGGTGAACAACGTGGGCCGGAACCAGAATCCACGATCGGGCAGGTCGCACTCGGGCTGGTAGATCTCGGCGCCCTCCTCGACGCCCGACTCCACGAGCTCCTCGATCTTGGTCGAGCTGGGCCTTCGAGTTGATCGCGCCGACGTCGGTGTTCTTGTCGAGCGGATCGCCGACGCGCAGCGTCTGCAGGCGGTCCTTCAGCTTGTCGAGCAGCACGTCGAAGACCGGCTCCTGCACGAGCAGTCGCGAGCCGGCGCAGCAGACGTGGCCCTGGTTGAAGAAGATGCCGTTGATCACGCCCTCGACCGCCTGGTCGAGCGGCGCGTCCTCGAACACGATGTTCGCCGCCTTGCCGCCGAGCTCGAGCGTGAGGCGTTTGCCGCTGCCCGCGGTCGACCGTTGGATCGCCTTGCCGACCTCGGTCGAGCCGGTGAACGCGATCTTGTCGACGTCGGCGTCGACGAGCGCGGCGCCGGTCTCCCCCGCACCGGTCACGATGTTCACGACGCCGGGCGGGATCTCGGCCTCCTGCATCACGTGAGCGAGCAGCAGCGCGGTGAGCGGCGTCGTCTCGGCGGGCTTCAGCACGACCGTGTTGCCGGCGGCGAGCGCCGGGGCGAGCTTCCACGCCGCCATCAGCAGCGGGAAGTTCCACGGGATGATCTGGCCCGCCACCCCGACCGGCCCCGGCGTGCCGCGCCCCGGGAACGCGTACTCGAGCTTGTCGGCCCAGCCCGCGTAGTAGAAGAAGTGCGCGGCCGCGAGCGGGATGTCGACGTCGCGTGATTCCTTGATCGGCTTGCCGCCGTTCATCGTCTCCAGCACGGCGAACTCGCGAGCACGCTCCTGCAGCTGACGCGCGATGCGGAACACGTACTTCGCGCGCTCGGCCGGCGCGAGACCCTGCCAGGCGGGCGCCGCGTCACGGGCGGCATCGACCGCGCGAGCCACGTCGGTGGTATCGGCCTCGGCGACCTCGGCGAGCGTCTCCTCGGTCGACGGGCTGATCGTCGGGAACCACCGGCCGCTCTTCGGCTCGACGAACTCGCCGCCGATGAACAGGCCGTATCGGTCCTCGAGCCGGACGACGTCGGTGGATTCGGGCGCGCTCGCGTACTCCCACGGAGGCGCACCGCCCGCCGGTCGCTCGATCGCGTCGCTCACGTCAGCTCCCGTCCATCAGTCGATCGTGAAGTAGTCCGGACCAGAGTAGTGGCCGGTGCGTTCCTTCTCGAGCTGCATCAGCACGTCGTTGAGCAGGCTCGAGGCCCCGATGCGGAAGCGCTCGGGCGTCATCCAGTCGGGGCCGAGCGTCTCGTGCAGCAGCACCAGGTACTGCAGCGACTGCTTGGCGCGACGCACGCCGCCGGCCACCTTGATGCCGACCTTCCGCCCGGTCTGTTCGTGGAAGTCGCGCGCGGCCTCCATCATGCAGAGCGCGGTCGGCAGCGTCGCGTTGACGCCGATCTTGCCGGTCGACGTCTTGATGAAGTCGGCACCTGCGGCCATCGCGAGCATCGATGCCTGTCGGACGCGGTCGTAGGACCCGAGCTCCCCCGTCTCGAGGATCACCTTGAGGTGCGCTCGGCCCGCGGCCTCACGCGCGGCGACGAGCTCCTCGAACGCCTCCGCGTACCGCCCCCCGAGGAACAGCGACCGGTTCAGCACGATGTCGATCTCGTCGGCGCCCGCCGCCGCGACGTCGCGGATCTCCTGCAGCCGGGCGTCGAGCGGTCCGAGACCCGACGGGAACCCTCCGGCCACGCTCGCGACGGCGACGCCGGAGCCGCGGAGCTGCTCCACCGCCACCGGCACCAGCTGCGGGTACAGGCACACCGCGCCGACGCTCGGCACGTCGGGTCGCGTCGGATCGGGACGCATCGCCTTGGCGCACATCGCGACGATCTTGCCGGTCGTGTCGGTGCCCTCGAGGGTCGTGAGATCCATGCACCGGATCGCGAGCTCGAGCCCCCAGACCTTGGCCTCACGCTTGATCGACCGGGTCGCGAGCGACGCGGCCCTGCCCTCGAGGCCGACGGCGTCGACCGCGGTCGCCCTCGCCACGATGCGGGCGGCCTCCGGCGCGGTGGCGACGGGTCCGACGGGCGTGCGCGGCGAGAGCTCGGCTGCCTGTGACACGCCCACCATCGTAGCGACCGGGCCGCTTCTCAGTCGTCGAAGATGCTGCGGCCGTCGTCGAGATCGAAGAAGTGCATGCGCTCGACATCGACGGTCAACTCGAGGGGCTCGCCCCGCCGGGCCGGGGTGCGCGGGTCGAGCCGGGCGACGAAGCTCGAGGTTCCCTCGGCGGCACGGGCCTCGAGCTGCGCGGTCGTGCCGAGATCGCGCACGAGCTCCTTCGTGTCGTCGGTCACGACCGGTGGCGCGTCGACCGTGAAGTGGGCGAGCACCTCCGACCCGAGAGCTTCCAGCAGGTCGACCCGTGCTGCCATGCGACGGCCCCGGAGGCCGTCGGAGGCGAGGCTCGCGTCCTGGAGGTCCTCGGGTCGGATACCGACCACGACCCGGCGACCCTCGTAGCCGGCCAGCGACGGGCGACGATCGAGCACGCGATCGTCGAGCTCGAGGGTCGTCGAGCCGAACGTCACGGCGAGGCGGTCGCCGTCTCGGTCGAGCGACGCGTCGACGAGGTTCATCGCCGGCGATCCGATGAACCCGGCCACGAAGATGTTCGCCGGATGGTCGTAGAGCACCTGCGGCGCGTCGACCTGCTGCAGGTGCCCCTGCTTCAACACCGCGACGCGGTCGCCCATCGTCATCGCCTCGATCTGGTCGTGGGTGACGTAGATCGTCGTGACGCCGAGGTCCTGCTGCAGCTTCGCGATCTCGGCGCGCATCTGCACCCGGAGCTTCGCGTCGAGGTTCGACAGCGGCTCGTCCATGAGGAAGGCCTGCGGCTCGCGCACGATCGCGCGGCCCATCGCGACGCGTTGGCGCTGCCCTCCGGAGAGCGCCTTCGGCTTGCGGTGCAGGTACTCGGTCAGCCCGAGGATGCCGGCCGCATCGTTCACCCGTCGGGAGATCTCGTCCTTGCTCATCTTCCGGAGCTTCAGGGCGAACGCCATGTTGTCGTACACGGACATGTGCGGGTACAGGGCGTAGTTCTGGAAGACCATCGCGACGTCGCGGTCCTTCGGCGGCAGGTCGTTCACGACCCGGTCCCCGATGCGCACCGAGCCGCTCGAGACCTCCTCGAGCCCGGCCACCATGCGCAGCGCCGTGGTCTTCCCGCACCCGGACGGCCCGACGAGCACCATGAACTCGCCGTCGGCGATGTCGAGGTCCAGGCTCGCGACGGCCTCGGTGCCGTCGGGGTAGACCTTGGTGGCGCCTTCGATCGCGATGTCTGCCATGGCGTCCTCTCTCTTCGGTGCGGCGCTACCCCGTGACGCGGAGCGCACCTTCCATCTGGGGGTGGTAGGTGCAGACGACCCGGTACGTGCCGGCGTCCAGCGCCGGGATCGCCAGCGTCGCCGTCTCGCCCGCCGGCACGTCGACCTCCGGCTCGTCGGCATCTGCCTCGACCGTGAACGTGTGGGGCGCCTTGCCCTCGTTCACGATCTCGAGCTCGGTCCCCGATGCGATCTCGACGCAGCCCGGCTCGTAGTAGAAGTCGCCCATCGCGACGCTGGTCGCGGTCCGCGGGTTCTCACACGTCGGCGTCGCCTCGTCCCCGCCGCCGCACGCGGCGAGGCCGGCCACGAGCACGACGAGGGGCCCGGCGGCGATGATCGTCCTGGGTGACATGTCGTTCCTCCGACGTCCGATGGGGATCATGGGTCGAGGAACGATGGCAGGTCGTCGCGCTCGGCGGCCACCATCTCGTCGAACATCGCGCGGATATCGGCCGGCGGGCACACGGCCGAGGTGAGCGGATCGAGCATCAGCGCCTGCACCGCGAGCCTCCCGGTCGCGTTCGAGCAGCGCCGTCACCGCGAGATCGTGGATCTCGAGGTGGCGCCGGTCGAGCGCCGCGAGCTGCGGCGCCAACGACCCGAACGGCTGCGGATGGATGCCGTCGCCGTCGACGACCGCCTCGACCTCGACGACGCCGCCCTGCTCGAGGTTCGCGATCCAGCCGTCGTTCGGGATGTTGACGTACACGCCGGCGGGCTCTCCCGTGGTCATCGCCTCGACGATGCGCGAGGGATACTCGCCGCCGCGTTCCATGGGGTACTCCTCGTCGCCGGCGAGCACGCGTGCGAGGCGTTCGTCGCTCTGCGCTCGCCACGTCGGCCAGTTGTTCGCGTAGAAGCCCGACTCCCCCCGGTACTCGGGCCGCGCGTACCGGGCGAGCGTCTCGGGGTGCGACCGGAAGTACGGCAGGTACTCGCTCACGTGCCCGCTCGACTCGGTCGGGAACCGCCCGAGGTGGAACATCAGCTCGAACCGGACGGGGTCCTGTTCCCAGACCTCGGGCACGCGGCCACGCTCGCGCAGCAGCGGGTACGCGTCCTCGCCGTCGAGCCAGAGCTCGGTGATCCACGCGAGGTGGTTCACGCCGGCCGCCCGGAACGTCAGCCGCTCGAGATCGACCTCGAGGTACTCCGCGAGCTGCTCGACCGTGTAGTGCACCGAGTGGCACATGCCGTAGACGGGGATCGACGACGCCCGCGAGGCGGCGAGCACCATCATCGACATCGGGTTCGTGTGGTTCAACACGAGCGCCCCCGGACACAGCCGTTCGACGTCGGCCAGGATCTCGAGCCACGCCGGGATCGTGCGGAACGCCTTGAACAGGCCGCCGGGCCCGATCGTGTCGCCGATGCACTGGTCGACCCCGTAGCGCCTTCGGGATGTCGAAGTCGTGTCGCACGTTGCGCAGTCCGGCCACCTCGATCGTGTTGATCACGACGTCGCTGCCGGCGAGCACGGCCGCGCGGTCGACGTCGGCGCGCACCGTCCACGCCTTGCCCGTGCGCTCGATCAGATGCTCGGCGAACCGCCGGGCGAGGTCCAGCCGCACCGGGTCGAGGTCGACGAGCCTGAACTCCCCCTCGGGCAGCGCGTCGACGGCGAGGAAGTCGGTCACGAGCTCGGCCGCGAACTCCGCGCTCCCCGCCCCGATCAGGGTGACCGTCGTCACTTCGTCCCCGTCATCGTCAGGCCGCGCACGATCCAGCGCTGCGACAACGCGAAGATGATCAACACGGGGATCACCATCAGCACCGAGGCCGCCATCACGAGGTTGAGCTGAGCGGTGTGTTGGGTCGAGTACCAGGTGAGGATGATCGGCAACGTGCGTTTCTCCTGCTCGGTCAGCACGATCAACGGCCACAGGTACGCGTTCCAGTGGAACATGAACGTCAGCATGCCGAGCGTGGCGAGCGCGGGCTTGAGCTGCGGCAGCACGACCGAACGGTAGATGCGCCACTCCGACGCGCCGTCGACCCGCGCCGACCAGATCTCGTCGTTGGGGATCGAGAGCATGAACTGCCGCATCAAGAAGATGCCGAAGGCGTCGATGAACGCCGGCAGCACCAATCCCCACAGGTTGTTCAGCAGCCCGAGCTGCACGAGGATCAGGTACCCCGGGATCATCGTGACCTGCGCGGGGATCATCATCGTCGCGAGCACGAACCAGAAGAGCGGCTGACGTCCCCGGAACTCGAACTTCGCGAAGACGTAGCCGAGCAGCGAGCTCGTGAACAGCGTCGCGATCACCACCATGACGGCCACGAACAGCGAGTTGCGGTAGAAGAGCGTGAGCGGCAGCTCCGGGTCGCTCATGATCGTCTCGTAGTTCGAGAGCGTCGGGTCCTGCGGCCAGAACGTCGGCGGGATCTGCCGCAGCTCCGCGCCGGTCTTGAACGAGGCGAGGATCATCCAGACGAACGGCACGGCGGCGATCACACCGAAGATCGAGAGCAGCGTGTACAGCGCCACACGGCTGAGCACGTGCCGCCGCTCGCCGGGCAGCCGGGGTTCGCGCGTCGCCGTCGTCGCGCTCGCCTCGGCCGGTCGTTCGATCGTCGTGGCCACCTAGTACTCCCAGTTCGGCTTGAGGAGCCGCGACTGCACGACCGAGATCGTGAACACCAGCAGGAACAGCACCACCGAGACCGCGGCGGCCCAGCCCATGCGCTGGTACCGGAACGCGCTCTCGTAGATGTCGAGCGAGAGCGCCCGCGTCTGGTCGTCGGGACCGCCGTTCGTCATCACCTGGAACAGGTCGAAGACCTGGAACGACGAGATCATCGTGAGCACCGATGCCAGCAGGATCGTCGGCTTCAGCAGGGGCAGCGTGATGTAGCGGAACGTCTGCCACGCGGTCGCACCGTCGACCCGAGCGGCATCCTTCACCGAATCGGGGATCGCCTGGAGCGCGGCGATGAAGATCACGAGGTTGTAGCCGATGTCCTGCCAGAGGTAGGCGACGATGATCGCGACGAGGGCGATCGGCACGCCGACGACCACCAGGTCGGCGTCGGTCGTCCACGCGATCGCCGTCAGCTTGCCGGTGGCGCGTGAGATCAGGCCGTTCAGCAGTCCACGCTGTGGATGCAGCACGAACCCCCAGATGATCGCGACGCCGACCGCCGACGTGAGCACCGGTAGGAAGAACACGGTGCGGTAGAGCACCTTCCACCGGCCTCGCACCGATTCGATCATCGCCGCGAGCGGCAGCGTGATCGCCAGGTTCAGCGGCAGCACGATGAAGGCGAACAGCAGCGTGACCTTGAGCGCGGTGTGGAACTGCCGCACCTCGAGCGGGGCGGTCTTCGAGAAGTCGAACATGCGCCGGAAGTGCTCGAGGCCGACGAACGGGTTGTCGAGCCCGAGCCCGAGGAAGGGGCTCCCGGTGCGGCGTGAGCTGAAGTCGAAGAACGCGAGCAGGAACGCCCAGGCGACCGGCAGCAGCAGGAACACGGCCATGTAGGCGAGCCCCGGCGACAGCACGACCGCGACGAACCGCCGTTGGGCGCCCTGGCGCCCGCCGAACCAGCGGCGCCTGCGTCTCGGTTGCTCGATCGTCGCGCTCGCCACGGCGATCGGACCTTACCGGAACGTGTCGTTCGCCTCGGACTCCATCGCCGCGAGCGCGTCGTCGACGCTCTCGTTCCCCTGCAGCACGTTCAGCAGGTGCGGGTAGGCGATCTCGTACCAGAGCAGGTCGCGGTCGGGCAGGTTCCCGACGTACTGGCCGTACTGCAGGATCGGGAACCACGCCTCGAAGTGCGGGTAGTCCGCGATCAGCTCCTCCTGCACGACGCCCTCGGCGTTGGCCCGCAGCGCCGGCAGCGTGCCGGTCGCGACGTTCCAGGCGGCGGCGTTCTCCTCGTCCTGGGTCACGAACGAGACGAAGTCCCAGGCCACGTTGGCGGCCGGGCTGTTCGAGGAGACCGTGAGCCCCCAGCCGGAGTCGGCCACGAAGTCGGGCGTGTCGCCCAGCGTCGGCAGGGCGACGTACTCCGTCGCGTCGGCGACCTCCGGGAAGTCGGCCGCGTACTCGGGCACCACCCACGGACCGACGAGCCCCATCGCGCAGGCTTCCTCGAAGTAGCAGTCGCCGACCCAGTTCGCCGTGTCGTTGAACAGCTCCGGATCGATGATGCCCTCGTCGACCATCGACTGCATCAGGGCGATCGCCTCACGCGCCTCGGGCGTGTCGATCGTGAACGACGTGCCGTCGTCGGCGAGGAACTGCCCGCCTCCCTGCAGGATCAACGAGAAGAAGGAGTAGACGAGCCCGTCCGCCGCGGTGAAGTGATAGCCCGCTCGCGTGATCACGTCGTCCTGGGTCTCGGTCATCGCCTTGGCATCGGCCTTGAACTCGTCCCACGTCGCCCACCCCGCGCTCGTGTCGACGTCGGCGGCCTCGGCCAGCGCCGTGTTCACGAGCGTCGCGCCGTACTCGATGTTGAACTCCTGCGGGAACCCGTAGAGCGTGTCGTCGCAGATGTACCCGCCGATCGGCGCCTCGAAGAACGCGGACTGCGCGTCGGCGACCGACGAGATGTCGGACGGCACGGGCGCGAGGTTGTCGGCGTAGCTGCAGGTCCACGTGCCGAACATCTGCAGGATGTCGGCCTCGGTGCCGGCCGGCAGCGCCGTCTGCAGCGTCTGGATGTAGGAGTCGTAGTCGAACGTCTCGAACTCGAGCGTCACGTTCGGGTTCTCCGACTCGAACGCGGCCCCGAGATCCTTCAGGCCCTGGTTGAACGACTTGTTCTGGTGCGTCCACACCCGCAGGGTGACCGGCTCGTCGGGAGCCGCCGAGCCGCCGGCGTCTCCACCGGAGTCCTCGGAGCCGAACGTGCACGCCGACCCCAGCAGCAGGAGCGCCACCCCGACCGCCAGCCATCGCATGAACCGACGTCTCATGTGTTCGCTCCTTTCGCAGACAGCACCACGGAACGGGTGAGGTGCTGTGGATGATCGGGGTCGAGCCCTCGCCGCTCGGCGAGGGCGAGGGTGAGGCGGTGCACCCGCACGAGCTCGGCCATCGGGTCGAGCGTCGCCGTGCGCACCGAGGCGCCGACGGCGCGCACGTCGTCGGCGATCGAGGGATCGGGCGAGCCGAACACCCACACGAGCGTGCGGGGACCGGCGATGCTGATCGGGCCGTGTCGGTATTCCATGGCGGGGTACGCCTCGGTGTACGACCGGGTGGCCTCCCGGAGCTTGAGCGCCGCTTCCTCGGCGATGCCGACGCTCCATCCGTGCCCGAGGAACACGAAGTGCTCGGCCTCGAGC
>CAWGUD010000003.1:0-39707 GCA_963825685.1 uncultured Actinomycetes bacterium
ACCAGTACGAGTCCCGAAGGTACGAGGTCGCGAACGCCGTCGGAGTCCCGTCGTCGGTCGCGAGCATCGTGCCGTTCGGGTCGGTGCGCAGCACGTGACGGATCGCGTCCGCGAGCCAGTCACGGTCCTCGGGGTTCTGCTCGGCAGAGCCCGTGCCGGCGATGGAGGTCGTTGTACGACGCGAGGAAGATGTCGCACATCGTTTCCACGTCCATGGGGTTGCCGTTCGGACCTGCATCGGACCCTCCACTACGGCGATGCTCAAGGGTAGGGGGCGGTCCCCGGAGCGTCGAGGTCGAGAAGGCGAGCGCCGGCCAGGCGATCGAGCGGCTCCGGATACGTGAGCCCATGCGCTTCCGCGATCGCCGGCGCCCGCGAGCGGAGGAACGCCAGCAGCGTTCGGGCGGCGTCGAGCATCGCGGCTCGTTCCATCGGTACGAACGTCGAGCGGATCGGGTCGAGCGGCGCCGTCGGCATCTCGGCATCCAGCTTCCAGTACGGCTCGTCGGGCATGGGTTCGGCACCGTGCTCGACCCGCGCAAGCCGCACGCAGTAGGCGCGGAGAGCCTCCAACTGGCCGGCCGCCCACCACAGATGGCCGCGATCGATCGCCGCCGCGAAGTGCGACAGATCGTGCCAGAACCACATCACGACGTCGCGGAGCTCCTCGGTCTGCGTCGCGCGATCGAACTCGGGCCAGGGGAAGGTCACCCCGGCGAGCACGCCGTGGTCGTCCACGAGCACGCCGGTGGGGTCCCGATCGCACGCGGTCGAGCTCGCTCTCGCGCACGAAATGCAGCTCGATGTCGGTGCCGTCGGACAGGATCGCGAACACGAGGTCGTCGTGGCCGAAGTCCTCGAGGAAGAGGGCGTCGCCGAGCTGCGCGATCAGGCGTTCGCGGTCGTCGACGACCTCGTCGAGGTCATCGTCGGGCACGATCACGTACAGATCGAGGTCCGAATGCTCGTCAGCCTCACCCGTCGCCGCCGAGCCCGCGAGGAACGCCGCCACGATCCGGTCGTCGCCGGAGCAGGCGGCGACGAAACGATCGAGGACGACCTCGCGATCGCGCTGCCACGAGGCGTCACCCATGCGCCGAGCCTCGCATGGAGCCGATCGGAAGGCCAGTGCGTGAGCGACCAAGGTCGCTCGCGTCACCCTCGTTCGAGGTCCTCCGCGTGTCGATGTCATGTGGAGCCGCCCGATCGACGTCGACCTCCTCGACCCACTCGGGGTGGCTCGCGATCAGGACCCTCGCGCCGACGTCGCCGTGCAGGTGGCCCGCTTCCGCGTAGATCTCGCGACTGAGGAGCGCCGGCCCGGGCCCGTCGGTGAACCGGAGACGGACGATCTGCGTGCGTGTCGCACGGAACCGCTCGATCAGGGCCCGCACGTCGTGGGCCGTGATGCCCGGTTGGTCCGCCATCAGCACGACGGTGGCCTCGCTGTCGTCGTCGACCTCATGGAACGCGGCCGCGAGCGAGGTCGCCTGTCCGTCGCGGAACGCGGGGTTGCGCACGAAGCGGCCCCCGTCGGGGAGCGTCAGCGTCTGCTCGACGGCGTCGGCGTCGTGGCCCGTGACCACGAGCATCTCGTCGACGTCGGCCTCGGCGAGCGCGTCGATCGCGTGTTGGGCGAGCGGTTTCCCCTCGACGGTGGCGAGTTGCTTCGTGCCGCCGAACCGCCGCCCCTCGCCGGCCGCGAGCACGACGCCGGTGATCACGCCCCGTGGTTCACGAGTCGTCGTTCTTCCCGCCCCCGAACAACCTGCGGAAGAAGTTCTTGATCACGGACCAGATCGCCGAGAGGCCGAGTCCGATGCCGCCGACGTGCTTCGCGGCGACGGGGGCCGGTGCGGGAGCCGCCGGAGCCGGGGTCGTCGCCTCGGTCGTCGCCCCGCCGGGGGTTGCCGGCGGGGCAGCCGCGGCAGCCTGCTCGGCGTTCATCGTGGCCTCCAGGCAATCGGCGAACTGCTGGGTCAGCTTCTTCGAGATCTCGGGCAGCAGGCCGCGCGAGAGCTGGGCCGCGGCGCCGGTGAGGGTGATGTCGGCCGTCATCTTCACGGTCGTCTCGCCCTCGGACGCGGGCTCGAGCCACGAGGTCACGGTCGCGTTCGCGGCGCCCTTGCCCTTGGCCTCCATGCCCTTGGCGTGCAGCACGGCCCGGTGCGCCTCGTCGTCGCGCTCGGTCATCTCGACGGTGCCCGCGAACGACAGGGCGACCGGGCCGAACTTCATGTTGACCTTGCCCTTCCAGTGCTGGTGGTCGATCGTCTCGGTGAGCTCGGCGCCGGGCATGCACGGCGCGATGCGTTCGACGTCGAGCAGGTAGGCCCAGAGGTCGTCGACGGGTGTGGCGACGGTGAACTCGTTCTCGATCAGCATGCGCGGAGCCTACCGAGCGAGGAGCGATCCGGGCTCACGAGCCGACCTCCTCGAAGCGGGCCGGGTCCTGCTCGAAGGACTCGAGGCACGAGGCGGAACAGAAGTAGATCGTGCGGCCTTCGTGCGTGGTGCGGTACCGGGCGTCGGCGACGTCGACGGTCATGCCGCACACCGGGTCGATCTCCTCGTGCCGTGCGGTCGACGTCGCTTCCACGGGCGGGGCGTCGAGCTCGCCGGCGGCGCGCAGCCGCACGATCTCGGCCAGGATCGCGACGGCGATCTCGTCGGTGGCGATGTGCCCGAGATCGAGGCCGGCGGGGGCGTGCACCCGCTCGAGCGCGTCCGCGGGAACGCCACGGTCGCGCAGGTAGCCGAGCACCGCCTCGGCGCGCTTGCCCGATGCGACGAGCCCCACGTAGATCGCCGGCGTCGAGAGCGCACGCTCGAGCGCATCCTCGTCGTAGTGGCCCTGTGTCGCGACGACGACGAACGAGCGGTCGTCGACGTCACCGAGGTCGAGGGAGGTGATCACCGCGTCGGCCTCGTGGCCGGAGACCGAGCCTCCGTCGTCGATCGCGAGCGTTCGCCAGCCGAGCCCTCGCGCGAGTCGCGTGAGGGCGAGGGCGGCCGGTGAACGTCCGATCGCGACGAGCTGGGGTTGGGGCAGCACGGGTTCCACGTACACCTCCAGGGCGCCTTCACTCTGGCACGCGATCGGCACGCTCACGACCCCGTCGCGTGCGTGCGCGGCGAGTTCCTCGGGCGGGCCGAGGAACAGCAGCCTCGGCGTGCCCTCGTCGATCGCCTTCAGGGCCTCGCGCACGACCGTGGGCTCGGCGCACGCCCCGCCGATCCACCCTCGGACCGTGCGATCGGGCGTGATCAGCGCCGTGGCGCCTTCCTTGCCCGACGACGGTGCACGGCGCCACACCACGGTGGCGAGCACGTACGGACGACCCCGCGCCGAGAGCTCTGCAGCGAGCTTCAGGACCTCGGGCTTCACGACCCCCCTTGCGCCGCCTGGATCGCGTCCCACACCTTGGCGCTCGTGAGTGGCATGTCGATGTTCTTCACGCCGAGCGGTTGCAGCGCGTCGATCACCGCGTTCACGTACGCGGCGGGGGAGCCGACCGTGGCCGACTCGCCGACGCCCTTCGCACCGATCGGATGGTGGGGCGACGGCGTCACGGTCTCGCCCAGCTCGAACCTGGGCGTCTCGACCGCGGTGGGCAGCAGGTAGTCCATGAAGTTCGACCCGATGCAGTTGCCGTCCTCGTCGAACGTGATCTGCTGCATCGCGGCGATGCCGTAGCCCTCGGTCAGACCGCCGTGGATCTGGCCCTCGACGATCATCGGGTTGATGCGCACGCCGCAGTCGTCGACCGCGACCATGCGCTTGACCTGCCACTCGCCGGTCTCGGGGTCGACCTCGACCGCGACCGCGTACGTGCCGAACGGGAACGTCAGGTTCGGCGGGTCGTAGTAGTAGTTGCCCTCGAGGCCGGCCTCCATGCCGTCGGGGAAGTTCGTGTACGCGGCGAACGCGACGTCCTGGATCGTGACGGCCCGGTCCGGCGCGCCCTTCACCGTGTAGTTGGGGCGGTGGAACTCCACGTCCTCCTCGCTCACCTCGAGCAGGTGCGCGGCGATCTTGCGCGCCTTCTCGCCGACGCGGCGAGCCACCATCGCCGTCGCCGCACCGGAGACCGGGGTCGAGCGCGAGGCGTACGTGCCGAGGCCGTACGGGGTGTTGTCCGTGTCGCCGTGCATCACCTTGATGTCCTCGGGCTGGATGCCGAGCTCCTCGGAGACGATCTGGGCGAACGTGGTCTCGTGACCCTGGCCCTGCGTGATCGAGCTGATCTTCAGGATCGCCTTGCCCGTCGGGTGGATCCGCAGCTCGGCGCCGTCGTTCATCTTGAGGCCGATGATGTCGTAGTCCTTGTGCGGACCGGCGCCGACGACCTCGGTGAACGAGGCGAGCCCGATGCCCCAGAGCTTGCCGTCGGCACGCTCGCGCTTCTGCTCCTCGCGCAGGCCCGCGTAGTCGATCTTCTCGAGCGCCAGGTCCATCGCACCGTGGTAGTCGCCCGAGTCGTAGACGAACCCCGTGACCGACTCGTACGGGAACTGGTCCTTGTCGATGAAGTTCTTCTTGCGGATGTCGGCAGGATCCATGCCGAGCTCGTACGCGGCGTTCTGCACGAGCCGCTCGATCAGGAACGACGCCTCGGTCACCCGGAACGAGCAGCGGTATGCCACGCCGCCGGGCGCCTTGTTCGTGTAGTAGCCGTCGGCCTCGACGTGGGCGGCCGGCATGTCGTAGGAGCCGGTCACGATGTGGAAGAGCCCGACCTTGAACTTGCTCGGCTGCGCGTCGGCGTGGAACGCGCCCTCGTCGGCGAGCAGCGACGTCCGCAGGCCCAGCATCGTGCCGTCGTCCTTCAGCGCGAGCTCGCCGTGCATGTGGAAGTCACGCGCGAACCCGGTCGAGATCAGGTTCTCGGTGCGGTCCTCGATCCACTTCACCGGCTTGCCGAGCAGCAGCGAGGCCGCGGTCGCCACCACGTAGCCCGGGTAGACCGGCACCTTGTTGCCGAAGCCTCCACCGAGGTCGGGGGAGATGATGCGGATGTTCTCCTCGGGCAGGCCCGCGACGAGCGCGAACACCGTGCGGACCGCGTGGGGAGCCTGCGACGTCATGTAGATCGTCGCCTGCCCGGTCGCGGGATCGACGTCGGCGACGCAGCCGCACGTCTCGAGGGGTGACGGATGTGAGCGCGGGTAGAACGTGTCGAGCGTCACGACCCTGTCGGCGTCCGCGAACGCGCGATCGGTCGCCTCCTTGTCGCCGGACTCCCAGTGATAGATGTGGTTGTCGCTCTGGTCGTCCTTCTCGTCTCGGATCAGCGGCGCGCCGTCGGCGGCGGCGGCCTGCGGGGTGACGACGACGCCGAGCGGCTCGTAGTCGACCTCGATCTTCTCGAGGGCGTCCTTGGCGACGTAGGGGTCGTCGGCGATCACGGCGGCGACCTCTTGTCCCTGGAAGCGCACCTTGTCGGTGACGAGCACGGCCTGGGTGTCGCCCGACAACGTCGGCATCCACGCGAGGTTGTGCTGCGCCATCAGCTCGCCGGTCACGACCGCGACGACGCCCGGCATCGCCTGAGCCGCCGAGGCGTCGATCGAGTTCAGCTTCGCGTGCGCGTACGGGCTCCGCAGGATCGCCATGTGCAGCATGCCGGGCAGCTGCACGTCGTCGACGTAGTTGCCTCGACCGCGGATGAAGCGGTCGTCCTCCTTGCGTCGGACGCTGTGGCCGATGCCGCGGATCTCTTCGGTCTCGGTGGCCATGTGTTCGGCTCCTTCGATCTCGTGGCTCGTGGTCAGGCGTTCGCGGGCGTCGGCGTGGGCGTGACCTGCTGTTGTGCCGCCGCAGCCTGGATCGCCTTCACGATGTTCATGTAGCCCGTGCACCGGCAGATGTTGCCGCCGATCGCGTTGCGGACGTCGTCGTCGCTCGGCGTCGGGTTCTGCTCGATCAGGCACTTGCCGACGAGCATCATGCCGGGGGTGCAGAAGCCGCACTGCAGTCCGTGGTGTTCCTTGAACGCGACCTGCATCGGGTCGAGGCCCGCCGCGGTGAGCAGGCCCTCGACGGTCGTGATCTCGACGCCGTCGGCCTGCACGCCGAACACCGTGCACGACTTCACCGGTGTGCCGTCGTAGAGCACGGTGCACGCGCCGCAGCTCGTGGAGTCGCACCCGATGTGCGTGCCGGTCAGACGCAGCTCTTCGCGCAACACGTGCACGAGCAGCTCGCGCGGCTCGATGTCGAGGGTGTGGGCGGTGCCGTTGACCGTGATCGTGACTTCCATCGCTCGGGTCCCCCTTGCGCTCAGGCCGCGCCGGCCATCTCGGCGGAGCGGGTGAGCCCGCGCCGTACGTACACCTCGACCATGTGCCGCTTGTACTGCTCGGAGCCGCGCACGTCGCCCACCGGGCTGGCGGCCGCGGCGGCGAGCCGGCCGGCCTCGGCGAACAGCTCCCGGCTCGGCGCCTGTCCGACGAGCGCGTCCTCGGCGGCGGTCGCCTTGATGTTCGTGAGCCCCACGCTCGTGAGGCCGATGCCGGCCGCGCCGATCGAGCCGTTCGACATCATCAGCCTGGTCGCGACCGCGACCGTGGCGTAGTCGCCGATCTTGCGCTCCAGCTTCAGGTAGGTGCCGCCGTAGGGGCCGGTCGGCGACGTGATGCGGACCTTCGTGAGCAGCTCGTTCGGCGCGATCGAGGACTGGAACGTGTCGGCGAGGAACTCGGTCACGGGCACCTCGCGCTCGCCGTCCTTGCTCTTCAGGACCACGCGCGCGTTCGCCGCGAGCATCACCGCGCCGAGGTCGCCGCTCGGGTCGCAGTGGGTGAGCGAGCCGCCGATCGTGCCCAGGTTGCGCACCAGCGGGTCCGCGATCTGCGGCGCGGCGGCCGCGATCATCGGGTACTTCGATCCGATCAGCTCCGACCCGGCGAGCTGGTTGTGGCGCACGAGCGCGCCGATGTGCAGCTCGCCGTCGGCCTCCTCGATCGCATCGAGACCCTCGATGCGATTGATGTCGACGAGGTGGGCGGGCGCCGCGAAGCGCAGCTTCATCATCGGGATCAGGCTCTGGCCCCCGGCCAGCACCTTCGCGTCGTCGCCGAGCGAGGCGAGCAGGTCGAGCGCCTCGTCGATCGTGGTCGGCCGGTGGTACTCGAAACTGGAAGGCAACATCGTCGACCGCTCCCCCTGTGTGACCGCGTGGTGTGTGACCGCGTGCGTGACGTGTCGTCGCCAACCGACGGCAGTCATTGGTTATCGCACGACTGGCGAGAACGGGCAACCCGCCGCGAACCGGACGGCTCGGCACGGCCGCCTAGCGCGCTTCGGTGCCGGGGGCCGGCCGATCGTGGATCGGGCCGGGGCGTTCCTTGAGGAAGCCTCCCGCACGACCGTGCTTCGCGGCCACGATCTCGGCGACGATCGCCTGCGCGATCTCCTCGGGACCTTCCGCGCCGAGATCGAGCCCGGCGGGGCCGTGGATGCGCTCGTGGTCGGCGTCGGTGATCTCGACGCCCTCGTCGGCGAGCTCCATCAGCAGGCGATGCGTGCGCGCCGAGGGTCCGAGCATGCCGATGTAGCCGGCGTCGGAGTCGAGCAACGACCGCAGGTACTCCTTGTCGCGCAGGAAGTTGTGCGTCATCACCACGACGTGGGTGCGGCGATCGATCGTGGCGGTCTTCGAGACGTGCTCGGGCGCCTCGACGTGCACGAACCCGGCCGCCTCGGGGAACCGCTCGAGGTTCAGGAACCCGGGCCGGTCGTCGACGACGACCGGGCTCCAGCCGATGCCGCGCGCCGCTCGCACGAGCGGGATCGCGTCGTGTCCGGCGCCGCACACCAGCAGCCGGAGCGGCGGCTCGAGCACCTCGACGAACGCCCGCACACCGTGCTCGAACGTGCGGATCTCCGAACGCTCGGCGTCGAGGAGCTCGCGGGCGGCCATGATCGCCTCGGCGTCGACGACCGGCAGCCCGAGCGAGCCCTCGGGATCGCCGTGAGGCCGCACCACGATGCGGGCGCCCGGCGCGACCGCGTCGTCCTCGCTCTCGAGCACGGTCACGACGCTGATCGGGTGTTCCTCGTCGAGGGCGGCGCGCAGCGCGTGCGCGACCTGGGCCGCCTGCTCGGCGGGCTCGATGAACACCTCGATCGCCCCGTTGCAGCCGAGCCCGAGACCCCAGACCGCGTCGTCGTCGGCGGTCAGGTCCCAGCCGGCGAGGCGGGCGGTGCCCTCGCTCATCACGACGCGGGCCATGTCGGCCACGTCGCCCTCGAGGCATCCGCCGCTGATGTTGCCGACCGGGGCGCCCTCCTCGGGCACGAGCAGTCGCGCGCCGGGACGCCGGTAGGTCGATCCGCGGACGGCGACGATCGTGGCCAGGGCCATGCGCTCTCCCTTGGCCGACAGGGATTCGATCGCCTCGAGCACGTCGGTGATCTCGCTCACGGCTCGATGGTCGCACAGCGGAGGCCAACCGGCGACCGTGCAACGGCCCGCATCCGCAGGGCCTTCACCCACGCCGCCCGGGCGCCGATAGGAAGCGCGGGGGATGGATCAGACCTTCAACTTCCGTGCGGCCCCCGTGCCGCTGCATCGCCGCCTGAACCCGCGGGCCGTCGCGCTCGCGGTGGTGGCCTGTCTCGTGCTGTCCGGGCTCGTCTCGTTCTCGCGATGGGTGATCGACAGCGAACGCCGCAGCATGGATCGGGTCGAGCGGGTCGAGAGGACGGGCTCGATCGTCGGCACGATCTCGGGGAGCGACGATGCCCTCGCCGGCTCGGGCTCCGTCGCCGACCCGCTGACGATCGACGCCGCCGCACGGGCGGATGCCCGCACCGCGTTGAACGCCGCTCGGCGGGCGGCCGGCGGACGTGCGACGTTCCTCGATGCCGGGCCGGGCCACCTGGCGCAGTCGACCGACTCGCTGATCTTCGTCGACGGCCCCTCGCAGGCGCCCGGCGTGGTGAGCGTCGCCTCGACCCGCGAGACGTGGGGCGCTGCCGTGATGGGTCCGTCGGGCACCTGCTACCTGCTGCGGTTCGCCCCCGGCGACGGGGTGACCTACGGCACCGGCCGGCACTGGCACTGGCAGCGCGTGCACGGGCGACGAGGCGCTGACCGCCCGCGGCGCGTCGTGGTGATCGTTCCCAGAGCGTTCGCCTGCAGCGGGTTCGCGCGTTTTCCACACCTGCCCTACACTCCGGTGCCCTAGCCAGGTTCCGACCACGCCGGCTGAGGCCGGCAGGCATCGCCGCGGGAAGGGGGATCCGTCCGTGACGAACGTGTCCGTGACCGTGAACGGGCAGGTGCGAGAGGCCGATGTCGAGCCCCGCACGCTGCTCGTGTACTTCCTGAGGGAACACCTCGGACTGACCGGGACCAACGTGGGGTGCGACACCTCGACGTGCGGTTCCTGCACCGTGCTCGTCGACGGTGAGTCGGTGAAGAGCTGCACGATGCTCACCGCTCAGGCCGACGGCCGCGAGGTCACGACGATCGAGTCGATGGCCGACGGCGACACGATGCATCCGATCCAGGACGCGTTCCACCGCAACCATGGTCTGCAGTGCGGCTACTGCACGCCGGGCATGGTGATGGCGACGGCCAGCTACCTGAAGGAGAACCCGACACCGACCGAGGAAGAGGTCCGCGAGGCGCTCGAGGGCAACCTCTGCCGGTGCACCGGCTACCAGAACATCGTGAAGTCGATCCTCGACGCCGCCGGTTCCATGAGCGGCGCCCCAAGCACGGCGAGAGCCTGAGGAGGAGCCGACATGGTCGCGACCGAGAACTACGTCGGCAGCCCGGTCCTGCGCAAGGAGGACGCCAAGCTCCTGACGGGCCAGGCCACCTACGTCGACAACCAGACGATGGCGGGCATGGCCTGGATGTCACTGGTCCGCCCGCCGCACGTGCACGCCACGATCGACTCGATCGACACGTCGGCCGCCGCGTCGATGCCCGGGGTGGTGGCGTCTACACCGCCGCCGATCTCGAGGATGCCTTCCCGTCGAGCCTGCCGATGGTGTGGCCGATCACCGAGGACATCAAGATCCCGACGCACTGGCCGCTCACGAAGGACAAGATCCGGTTCGCCGGAGACGCCGTCGCCGTGGTCCTGGCCGAGACCCGCGAGCAGGCCGAGGACGCCGCCGAGGCCGTGATGGTGAGCGCGACGGACCTTCCGGTCGTCAACGACCTCGAGGAAGCGGCGAAGGACGAGGTCGTGCTCCACGAGGACCTCGGCACGAACGTCGTCGTGCACTGGTCGCACGGCGGCGGCGGCGACCAGTCGGTCTTCGATTCGGCGCCGGTGATCTTGCAGGAGCGGTACACGCAGCCCCGGCTGATCCCGAACGCGATCGAGACCCGTGGGTGCCTCGCGTACGGCATCCCGGCGGCCGGCGAGTTCACGCTGGTGACCGCGTCGCAGATCCCCCACATCGCGAGGGTCGGACTCTCGATCGCGACCGGCATCCCGCAGTCGAAGCTGCGCATCATCGCGCCCGACGTGGGCGGCGGGTTCGGCTCGAAGCTGAACGTCTACGCCGAGGAGGCGCTCGCCCTCGCGCTCGCGCGGAAGACGCGGGCGTCCGGTGAAGTGGATCGAGACGCGGCAGGAGAACTACCTCGCCACGATCCACGGGCGCGGTGTGCTGCACGACTGCACGCTCGCCGGCACCGACGACGGCGACATCCTCGGCATGAAGTTCGTCGAGCTCGCCGACATGGGCGCCTACTTCCAGCTGCTGACGCCCGGCATCCCCGAGCTGGGCGGCTGGGTGTACATGGGGCCCTACGACACGAAGGCGTACTGGTACGAGTTCAGGGGCATCATGACGAACGCCACACCGACCGACGCGTACCGCGGCGCCGGCCGACCCGAGGCGACGTTCGTGGTGGAGCGGCTCGTCGACTCCTTCGCGAGGACGATCGGCATGGACCCGGCCGAGGTGCGGCGGAAGAACTTCCTGCCACCGTCGGCCGAGGCGTTCGGCTCGATCATGGGTCTCAGCATCGACTCGGCGAACTACGAGCCGACGTTCGACCGGGCGCTCGAGCTCGCCGACTACTCGGCGCTGCGAACCGAGCAGCAGACGCGCCGTGACCGCGGCGACGTGAAGCAGCTCGGCATCGGTCTCTCCAGCTACATCGAGATGTGCGGGCTCGCCCCCTCGGAGATCCTCGGCGCGTTGCGGTACGTCGCCGGCGGTTGGGACGCCGCTGAGGTCGAGTGCCGGCCCGACGGCAAGGTGGTCGTGCGCACGGGGACGTCGCCGCACGGACAGGGGCACGAGACCTCGTGGTCGCAGATCGTGGCCGACGGCCTCGGGGTCACGCCCGACGACGTCGAGGTGCTCCACGGCGACACGTCGGTCTCGCGACTGGGCATGGACACCTACGGATCGCGCTCGGCGAGCGTCGGCGCGGAGGCCGTCGCGAGGGCCCTGCAGAAGGTCCGCGAGAAGGCCCGCACGATCGCCGCCCACGAGCTCGAGGTCAGCGAGGACGACCTGGAGTGGGCCGAGGGTGCGTTCCGAGTGTCCGGCGCTCCCGACAAGGCCCGCACGATCCCCGAGCTGGCCGCATCGGCGTGGCACGCGCACTCGCTGCCGAAGGACATGGAGCCGATGCTGGAGGGCACGGCGGTGTGGGACCCGCCGAACTTCACCTGGCCGGGCGGCACGCACGTCTGCGTGGTGGAGGTCGACACCGAGACCGGCAAGACCGACATCCTGAAGTACGTGGCGGTCGACGACTGCGGCAACGTGATCAACCCGATGATCGTCGAGGGCCAGGTGCACGGGGGCGTCGCGCAGGGCGTCGCCGAGGCGCTGTACGAGGAGGCGATCTACGACGAGTCGGGCAACCTGACCACGTCGTCGATGACCCAGTACCTCGTGCCGACCGCGGTCGAGGTCCCGACGATCACCCAGGATCGAACGGTGACCCCGTCGACGACGAACTCGCTCGGCGTGAAGGGCATCGGGGAAGCCGGCACGATCGCGTCGCCGCCGGCCGTCGTGAACGCCGTGATCGACGCGGTCTCGCACCTCGGTGTGAAGCACATCGACAAGCCCGCCTCGCCCGAACGGGTGTGGCGAGCGATCCAGGACGCGAAGGCCGAAGGAGGTGCGGCATGATCCCGGCCTCCTTCGAGTACGCGAGGGCCGAGTCGGTCGACCACGCGATCGAGCTGCTCGGCGGCGCCGACGACGCGAAGATCCTGGCGGGCGGGCACTCGCTGCTTCCGTTGATGAAGACGCGGCTGGCGCAGCCGTCGATGCTCGTCGACATCACGCGCATCGGCGACCTGTCGTACATCCGCGAGGACGGCGACCAGATCGCGATCGGCGCGCTGACGCGCCATCACGACGTCGCCAACAGCGAGGTGCTGCAGCAGGCGGTGCCGATCGTGGCCGACACGGCCGAGCAGATCGGCGACCCGCAGGTGCGCCACGTCGGCACGATCGGGGGCTCGATCGCGCACGCCGACCCGGCGGGCGACATGGGCACGGTGATGCTGGCGCTCGGCGCGTCGTTCGTGGTCCGCGGCGCCGGCGGGGCGTCGCGCACCGTCGCGGCGGGCGACTTCTTCAAGGGGCTGTTCCACGCCGACCTCGCGGCGAACGAGGTGCTCACCGAGATCCGCGTTCCGAAGACGACCGGCGGCTGGAGCTACCTGAAGTTCCATCGACGGGCGATCGACTGGGCGATGGTCGGGGTGGCCGCGGTGCAGCGGAACGGCTCGGCGAGCGTGGCGCTCACGAACATGGGCGAGACGCCGATCCGCGCCGCCGGCGTCGAGGAGGCGCTCGCCGGCGGAGCCGACCCGGCCACCGCGTCGCAGCGTGCCGACGAGGGCACGACGCCGCCCTCCGATGCGTTCGGCAGCGCCGAGTACCGCAAGGAGGTCTCCAAGGTGCTGGTGCGCCGGGCCCTCGAGGAGGCGCTCGCGTAACGACCGCCGGGTTCGTCACGATCTGGAGGTACGAGGTCGACCCCGAACGGGTCGAGGCGTTCGAGCGAGCGTACGGCTCCTCCGGCGCCTGGGCGACGCTCTTCACGCGCGGTGCGGGCTACCTCGGGACGGAGCTGCTCCTCGAGGCGGGCGACATGGTCACTACCTCACGATCGATCGCTGGTCCTCGAGGGAGGACTACGAACGCTTCCTCACCGAGCACCGGGAGGCGTACGAGGCGTTGGACCTGGCGAACGACGACCTGACCCGGCGAGAGGTGCACATCGGGTCGTTCGAGACGGTCGAACGAGGCTGAGCACGATGATCCCCGAAGCCGAGGACGCCTTCGGTGCCGCGATGCACGCTCGCTGGAAGGGCGAGGACGCCCGGTTGGTGATCGAGCGCGACGACGGACTAGTCGATCTCGACTCGTACGACTACCTCGCACCGTTTCGGCGCTGGTCGTCACACGAGCGTGCGGCGATGCAGCACGTAGGCGGGCGAGTGCTCGATGTCGGGTGCGGTGCCGGTCGCGTCGCGATCCACCTCGAGCCGCGAGGACACGAGGTCCTCTCCATCGATGTGTCGCCCGGCGCGGTCCGCACGGCCCGGGAGCGGGGAGTCCGTGACGTCCGCCTGCTCGCCGCTTCCGGTGTGCGCCGCGCCGACGGGCCGTTCGACACGATCGTGATGTTCGGCAACAACGCCGGTCTGCTCCGCGACGCCCGTCACGCCCCGTGGTTGCTCCGACGATTCGCCGGCGTGACCGGAGGCGACGCGGTCGTGCGTCGCGAGCACCCTGGACCCGTACGACACGGCGGACCCGGCGCATGTCGACTATCACCGATGGAACCGACGGCGGGGACGCATGGGCGGCCAGGTCAGGATCCGGGCACGCTTCCAGCGACGTCGCGACGCCCTGGTTCGACTACCTCTTCACGTCGGTGCGTGAGCTCGAGCGACTGATCGAGGGCACCGGCTGGACGCTCGACGACGTGATCGACGGAGCCGGCCCGACCTACGCGTTCGTGCTCCGGAAGGGCTGAGCGACCGGCCGAGAACGGCTCCCCGGGAACAGGTCCTTCGCCGGTCCTCGCTCGCCGCACGCCTGCCACGATGGGGTCAGAGCGAAGGAGCGCCGGCGATGACCTCCCGGACACGAAGCGGTCGACTCACCCTCACGCTGATGCTCGTCGCGTCCGTGCTGTGGGCGACTCCTGCCGAGGGCGCCCCGGGTGACCTCGATCGCACGTTCCGCCACGACGGCACGGTCATCACGAACCTCACCCCCTGGAACGAGAACGTCGGCGACGTCGCGATCCAGGCGAACGGGAAGATCGTCGTCGTGGGTCGGGTGAGCTCGCTCGGCGGATACGGGTCCTTCGCCGTCGTGCGGTACCTCCCCGACGGGCGGCTCGACGATCGGTTCGGCCGCGACGGCGTCGTCACCACGAACATCGCGAGGCGAGAGGACGCAGCGTCGGCGGTGGCGATCCAGTCCGACGGCAAGATCGTCGTGGCCGGCACCGCGACGGTGGCGGGGTGGGACGCGATCGTGGCCGCGCGCTACCGACGTGGCGGCGGGCTCGATCGAAGCTTCGGAGACGCCGGCACGGTGACCGTCGACGTCGCCGCGGGTGACGGCCACGAGGTCGCGAACGACGTGGCGATCCAACCCGACGGCAAGATCGTGATCGTCGGGACGACGTTCGCCGCCCATGACTTCGCACTCGCCCGACTCGATCCCGGCGGCACGCTCGACACGACGTTCGGTGGCGACGGCACCGTGACCACCGGCTTCGGCGGCGGGCTCGCCGCGGCCTCGGCGGCGGCGATCCAATCCGACGGCAAGATCGTCGTGGCGGGGCAGTCCTGGACCCTGGCTGGGTTCGACGGGATCCACGTCGTCCGATACGGGTCCGACGGTCAGGTCGACCAGGGGTTCGGGATCGACGGCGTCGCGAGCGCCGAGTTCACCGAGGGGACCGACGGAGGAGGCGACAGCGCCGGCGCCGTCGCGATCCAGCCGGACGGCGCGATCGTGGTCGCCGGCGACGCGGGCGGTGCCGCGGAGTACACGAGCAGGTTCGGCCTCGCTCGCTTCGACGACCACGGGTCGCTCGATCCGTCGTTCCGTGGCGACGGCACGGCCGTCACGAACTTCACGAGGTGGGACGACAGCGCGAGCGACCTCGCGATCCAGGCCGACGGGATGATCGTGGCCGTCGGCGTGGCGGGGTTCGGATGGGGGAGCCAGGCGACGTTCGCGCTCGCGCGGTACCGCGCCGACGGCCTGCTGGACACCTCGTTCGGCGATGACGGGAAGCTGCGCACCCGTGTCGGAGGCGCCCAGCCCGGTCAGCAGATCGAGATCGTGGGGTCGTGGGCCAACGCGGTCGCGCTGCAGGCCGACGGTCGGATCGTGCTCGCCGGAGACGTCGACGGGGTGGCCGACGATCGCATCGACGGCCGGTTCGCGGTGGCGCGGTACCGAGCCGTGTAGCCGGATCCGCTCGGGTCATCGCGGCGAGCCTTTGACGGTGCCGGTCCCCGTCTGTTGGAGTGGGCCGATGCTCGCCCAGGTTCTCGCCCAGGTCTTGGCCCAGGCTTCCGGTGACGTCGCCCGCTACTCGGCCGACTGGTGGCGCGACCTCGGCATCAGGCTCGGGCTCGCGGTGGTGCTCGCGCTCGTCGCGACGTTCCTGCTCCGTGCGTGGGTCCGGCGCTGTGAGCGCCGCGCGCGAGGCGGAGGCCGACGACTCGATGGAAGGACCGCGTCGACGGCGCCTCGCCACGATCGCCGGGCTCATCTCGGCGACCCTGCAGGTGATCATCTGGATCACGATCGGCTTCTACCTGCTCGCGGCGTTCGGGGTGCCGCTCGGCCCGCTGTTCGCCAGCGCCGGCATCGCCGGCGTCGCGCTCGGCTTCGGCGCGCAGACGCTCGTGAAGGACACGCTCGCCGGGCTCTTCATCGCGCTGGAGGGTCAGTTCGACATCGGCGACGTGATCGACCTGCAGACCGAGGGGGGACCGGTGAGCGGCACGATCGAGGGACTCACGCTGCGGATCACCTCGGTGCGCCAGTACGACGGCACGCTGAGCATCGTGCCGAACGGCTCGATCCAGGTGACGAGCAACAAGACCCGCGGGTGGGGGCGGGCGATCGTCGACGTCCGGGTCGCGCTCTCCGAGGACCCCGACCGCGTGCGGCAGGCTCTCGACGAGCTGCTGACGGAGCTCGCGACCGAGGAGCCGCTGCGGTCGTGGCTCCGCGAGGCGCCGTCGGTGCTGGGCGTCGTGCAGCTCACCGACGTCGCCCAGGTCGTCCGCGTCGTCGCGCAGACCCGGCCCGGGAACCGCCTCGAGGCGGAGCGGTTCCTGCGGGAGCGGATCACCGCTCGCATCACCGAGCAGGGCATCAAGGTGCCGCCGGTGCCCGGCGCCGTGGGCCAGCCCGGCGGATCGGGCGTCGGCCTGTAGGCCTGCGCCGTCGGCGGCTCGCCGGTACGCTGTGCGCATGCCCGGCTTCCCGTTCGATTCGGTGGACGAGCTCCAGGGTGCGCTCGGTGAGCATTCCTACCTCGCCGATCGCGGGCTCGCGACCGCGATCTACCTGTCGCTCTCGCTCGGCAAGCCGTTGCTGCTCGAGGGCGAGGCCGGCGTGGGGAAGACCGAGGTCGCGAAGACGCTCTCGCACCTGCTCGGGCGCGACCTGATCCGCCTGCAGTGCTACGAGGGCATCGACGCCTCGCAGGCCCTGTACGAGTGGAACTACTCCCGCCAGCTGATCGCGGTGCGCGCGATGGATGCCGCCGACGCCGCCACCCACGTCGAGGACCTGTTCGGGGAGGACTTCCTGGTCGAGCGGCCGCTGCTGGCGGCGATCAAGGCCGGAGACCGCGCGGTGCTGCTCGTCGACGAGCTCGACCGGGCCGACGACGAGTTCGAGGCGTTCCTGCTCGAGATCCTGAGCGAGTTCGCGGTCACGGTGCCCGAGGTGGGGCGCGTGGCGGCCCAGACGCCGCCCGCCGTGGTGGTGACGTCGAACCGCACGCGAGAGCTCCACGACGCCCTGAAGCGGCGCTGCCTGTACCACTGGATCGACCACCCGCACCTGGACCGCGAGGTCGCGATCGTGCGGGCCCGGGCACCGCACGTGAGCGAGTCGCTCGCGCGCGACGTGGCCGAGGCGGTCGCCCGGCTGCGGGAGCTCGATCTCGCCAAGCTCCCCGGGGTCGCCGAGACGATCGATTGGGCGAACGCGCTCGCGTTCCTCGGGGCCGACGGGCTCACCGAGCCGCTCGCCGCCGACACGCTGGGCGCCGTCGTGAAGGATCACGAGGACCAACAGCTCGTGTCGGCCCGCCTCGCGCAGGTCGTCGGCGAGGATGGGTGAGCGCACGACGGTGCCCGGGCGCCAGCGGGGGAGGCCCGCTCCCGCCGCTGATCGGGCTCGGCCGGGACCTGCGGGCGCGCGGGCTCCCCGTGGGCACCGGGCGCATCCTGACGTTCGTCCGTGCCGTGGCGGCCCTCGGGCTCACCGACCGCGATTCCCTCTACTGGGCCGGTCGCACCACGATGGTCGCGCGCCGCGACGACCTCGAGTCGTTCGACGAGGCGTTCGACGACTGGTACCGGTCGTTGCGCACCACCGACGATCTGCGCGTCGAGCTGAACATGCCCGCCCCTGCCCCGAGGGCGACGACGAGCCGATCGACTGGGGACCCGAGCCCGACGATCTCGAGGTCCAGGTCGCCGCGGCGACGGAGTGGCACGGCGTCGACGACGACGAGGAGGTCGAGCCGGGGGACGAGTCGTCGATCCGCATCGTCGCGAGCGGCGCCGAGGTGCTGCGGTCGAAGTCGTTCGGCGAGCTCACCGACGAGGAACGCGAGCGCGTCGCGGCGCTGATCCGCTCGCTGCGACTGCGGGTGCCGGTCGAGCGCACGCGCCGGACGCGCCCGGCGTCCAAGGGGGAGCGGTTCGATCTGCGTCGCACGCTGCGTCGGTCCCTGCGCACGCAGGGCGAGCCGTTCGATCGCGCATGGCGCGCCCGCACCGCGCGCCGCCGTCCGCTCGTGCTGATCCTCGACATCAGCGGCTCGATGGCCCCGTACTCGCGGGCGCTGATGCAGTTCGCCTACGCGGCGATGGCGGCGGGCCGGCGGGTCGAGACGTTCGTCTTCGGCACGAGGCTCACCCGCGTGACGCGCACGCTGCGCACGAAGGATCCCGACCGGGCGTTGCACGAGATCGGCCGGCAGGTCGAGGACTGGGAGGGCGGCACGCGCATCGGGGAGTCGCTGAAGGCGCTGCTCGACGGGTGGAGCCAGCGCGCGGCCCTGCGGGGCGCCGTGGTCGTGTTCTGCTCCGACGGGCTCGAGCGGGGGGACCCCGAGCTGCTGAGGATCCAGATGGCGCGCCTGCGCCGGCTCGCCCACCGGGTGATCTGGGTGAACCCGCTGAAGGGCTCGCCTCGGTACGAGCCGCTCGCCCGGGGCATGGCGGCGGCCCTGCCCAGCGTCGACGTCTTCCTGTCGGGACACAACCTCGAGAGCCTCGAGCACCTGGCCGCGACCCTGGGCGGCTGAGCCGGGGCTCGTTGTCCCCGAGGCGGCTAGGCTGACGGGCGAGATGCGCGACGACGACGAGATCATCGAGGCCTACGAGATGGAGATCGGTGGCGCCTCGCCCGCGCCTGCCGAGCCGCGGGGCTCGAACCGGGGGTTCTGGCTCGTGCTGGGCGCGATCCTCGCGGCGAGCGCGATCCTCATGGTGGAGATCTTCGCGAACCGTCCGATCGCCGAGACGATCGGGCGCGCCCAGCACGACCTGCGCGCCGCCGAGACCGAGGCCCGGTCGGTGCTCGACGCGACCGGCACGTTCGAAGCCGCGGATGCCGAAGCGCTCGACGCGGCCGGCCTCGATGACGGCGCACTGAACGTGGTCGGGCCCGACGAGGCCTCGTCGGGGCTCGGCGAGGTCAGCGTGTACGCCGACGCCACCACGTGGGCGGCGGCCGTCAGCGCGCGACCGAACGCGTGCTTCTACCTGAAGCTCGTCGTGGGTCGCGACGACCCGCTCTACGGCGTGGGCACCGAGTGCACCGGGCGCGAGGCGCTCGACTCCCGAGACCCTCGCTGGTAGCTACGTCGCGGGAGGCGGCGGGGGAAGCGTGCCCGCACCGGGTTCGGCCGGCGGTGAACCGGGTGGCGGCGACGGCAGCCCGTACGGGTCGGGCGTCGCGGCCATCGCCGGTGGTTCGGCCCCGACGTTCGCGTCGGTGCCGACCAGGATCACCACGGTCTTCGCCCATCGATCGCCGAAGCGCTGATCGGTGTCGGATCGGATCACGGCGATGCCGCCCACCAGGTACGGGATCACGTACGGGAACGCGTCGACGACCCGGGCCAGGTTGCGGATCAGGGCCGGGCCGAAGCCGATGCGGGAGCCGTCGGGTCGCCGCACCCTGATGCCGAGCACGACCTTGCCGATCGTGGCACCGAACGCGCCTTCCAGGACCACGAAGTAGGCCAGGGTGATCGCCAGCGGGATCACGAAGTCCATGCCGTCCCAGCGGATGGAATAGACTCCGTCGACGGACGACGTCTCGGCGAACGGTATCCACGCGAGTGCGGTGATCATGCCGTCGATCAGGAGGGCGACGAACCGTCTTCCCACCCCGATGTATCGCATGGTCGCGTCCCTCGTCCGGCGGGGTCTCTCCCCGCGGGCGACCCGACGCTAGGGCCGCGGGTGAGCCCGGTCAAGCATGGCCCCAGGGCAACGGCCGGCGACCCCGCTTCAGGATGACGACGCCGCGCTCCGATGCCCCGACCATGATCGGAGCCACGAGGGTCGGCGCGGCGGTGAGCCTGGCGGCGGCGATCGTCGTGGCCTCGGTGTTCGCCGTTTCACCGGTCATGTCGGCGCCCGCGCGTGCCGCGTCGCGTCCCGACTCCTCGCCGATGCGGCTCGGCCCGGGGCTCACCTACCAGCGCATCGAGGAACGCCCGGGACCGGTGGTCGTGCACGTCGTGCGCCTCGATCCGGCGCAGGCCACGACGATCGACCTCGGCGCCGGGGGCCCGACGATGGGCAGGTTCGCACGGCCGAGCGTGATCGGCCGGGCGCACGGCGCGTTGATCGCGATCAACGGAGACTTCGGGCTCCTGGACGGGTACCCGATCCACCCGTTCCTGATGGACGGGACCCTGATGGGCCGGGGCGTGCAGAACGGGACGAGCTTCGCGGTCGCCCACGACGAGACCGCGGCGTTCGTCGGGCCGCCGCGACCGGTCGTCGACGGGCTCCTCGAGACGGGGAACGTCGGCTTCCCGGTCTCCGGGTGGAACTCACATCGTCCCGCGGACGACACGATCGCGGCGTTCACGCGGTACGGGGGAGGCATCCACCGGCCTCCCGACAACGGGTGCGCGGCGAGGCTCGATGCGGACGGGCCGTTGGGATGGGCGGCGCTCGAGGCAGGGGTGTCGAGGCGCTACACGGTCGACGTCGTCCGATGCGTCTCTCCGCCCAGGCGGGTGGGATCTCGGGAGGTCGTGCTCGCGTCGAGGCGCTGGGGTCAGGGCGCCGACGCGATCGAGGCGATGCAACCCGGCGATCGCGTCCGACTCTCCTGGTCGGTCGGGTGGCCGAGGGTGCTCGACGCGGTCGGCGGCATGCCGCGGCTCGTCGACGACGGCAGGTCCGTCGCCCCGAGGTGCAGGTCGTCGTTCTGCCGGCGCAATCCCCGGACGGGCATCGGGGTCACGAGCGACGGCAGGCTGCTGCTGGTCGTCGTCGACGGTCGGTCGCGACGGTCGGTCGGCATGACCCTGCGACGGTTCGCCCGCACGTTCCTCGACCTCGGAGCCGTCGAGGCCGTGAACCTCGACGGCGGCGGCAGCTCGGTGATGTGGATCAAGGGCAGGGGCATCGTGAACTCGCCCTCCGACCCCGGCGGCGAACGGCCCGTCGTGAACGCGGTGATGATCCTGCCCGGGGCCGATGCGGGGGAGGAACCGATGACGGGCATCGACGTCGACGGGGTCGATCGGCCGGGCGTCGATCGCGGGAGCGTGGGCCGCGACGGCGGGGTCGCTGGCCGCGAGCGATGCCGGGTCGACCGGAGGACTCGCCGCCGCATGGCTCGAAGGCGTGCTCGGCCCGGAACCGGTGTCACCGGCCCTTCGCCGGCTCGGGCTGTCGTTCCGAGCCGGACGCTAAGGCGCTGGGATATCGATGTGCCTCTAAGCGCCGGGGCTGCCCGCGGCATCCAGGAGGGTGATGCAGGCAGAGGGCGACATCATCCGGTTCCCTCGCGAGGCCGAGGCCCCGTCCGGGTCGGATGTCGAACGGGTCGGGCAGATCAATCACTAGGGGTGTCATCATGACGTCGAGGAACCGAGGGCGCGGCAGGTTCACGATCCACCGAGTACCTACGGCCGCGCTGGCGGCCCTGCTCGTGCTCGGGGCGTGCACGTCGGCGGGCGAAGCGTCGACCGGCACGGGGTCGAGCGCCCCCGGCGTGACGACACCTGGCGAGGCGAGCCCGAGCGTCACCGAAAGCCCGCTGTTCCCGATCGAGGCGTTCGCTGACATCAGCGAGGGGCAGGTCTCGAACGAGCGGGCGGCCGAGTTCCAGGCGATCCTCGACGACATCGCCTCCGCGAACGATGCCGGGATGTCGGCCACCGTCATGACCGCCGACGGCACATGGAGCGGGGCGACGGGTTCCGCCGATGGGGTCCGAGATGTGCGGGCCGATAGCCAGTTCGGCATCGCCAGCATCACGAAGTCGGTGATCGCCGCGCAGGTGATGCAGATGGTCGAGACGGGCGAGCTCTCGCTCGACGCCCCCGCGACCGACTACCTCCCGGAGGACTTCGACTTCGACACCAACGGCGCGACGATCCGCCAGCTTGCTCAGCATGTACTCCGGCATCCCGGAACCGTACGGAGACGTCGAGACACACCGACGTCGAGAGTGGACGACGGACGAGGTCCTGGCAACGGTCGACCCTGATCGCGTCCCCGTCGATACCGAGTTCATCTACGCCGACACCAACTACCATCTGCTCGGGCTCGTGATCGAGCACGTTGGCGGGCGATCTGTCGTGAACGTGCTGCGCCGCGGCGTCCTCGATGTCGAAGGGATCGAGCGGCTCGTCTATCAACCCGACGAGGCGCCGACCCCACCGATGGCCATGCCTGACGGCGAGTCGAGGGCCGCGCTCGAGAAGGGCGGCGGCTACCTCCCATCTCTCTCCGATGCGAGCTCGTCCGGTCCCGCAGGCGCCATCGCGTCGGACTCGCCCTCACTCGCGGCATGGTGGCGCGCGTTCTGCTCCGGCGAGCTCGTCTCGCAGGATTCGCTCACCGAGATGTCGACCTTCGTCGACGGTCCCGAAGGCTACGGGCTCGGGCTGTTCAACGTCGCGGAGCCGTACGCCTTCGCGGTCGGGCATGGCGGCTGGAACTTCGGCTACGTGTCGTGGGCCGGATGCCTTCCCGAGGTCGGAGCGGTCATCGTCGTCCTGAGCAACCGCGAGTTCGAGGACATCGGCGGGATGCCTGCTCCCCTGGTCGACGCCGTGTTGGCGGACTGACGTGATCGTCGATCGCCTAAACCTTCGACCCGAGGAAAGGGTTCATGGCGGGTATGGATGAGTCGGCGGGCATGGTGCGAACGGCTCCTCTGGAGTCGTCGGAGATCCCGGAGCTGGCCTCGTCGTTCCAGCGGTTCGTGGAGGAGGAATCGGCGAGGTTCCACGGGGCCCTCCGACTCCTGACGCGAGACCGCAGCGAGGCCGAGGATCTGATGCAGGACGCCTTCCTCAAGGTGTGGGAACGATGGGAGCACGTGCATGCCCTGGACGATCCGACCGGCTACCTCTACCGAACGGCGATGAACCTGCACCGCAAACGCCTGCGTCGGGCGGCCGTCGCGGTTCGACACGCCATCCGCCCGCACCCTCCACACGACGACCTCGATGACGTCGAGTCTCGCGACCTGGTCCTGCGAACGCTGGCGACGCTCACGCCACGTCAACGGATGAGCCTCGTGCTCACCGATCTCCTCGACTACTCCTCGGAGGATGCGGGGCGACTGATGGGCGTGAAGGCGACCACCGTGCGGGTGCTCGCATCGCAGGGACGAGCCGCGCTCCGCGACAGCATGGGGGGTGAGGTCGATGCGTGATACGAAGGAGCTGCTCCGCGAGACGCGCGATCGCATCGCACCCCCGCTCGACGTGCCGGGCTCGCTCGAACGTCGCCGCCACCACCGGGAACAGGTCAGGCGAGGCTCGGCGGCCGTGGTGGCGATCGTGATCGCACTGGTCGGGCTCGGCGGATGGTTCGTCATCGGCCGAGACGCCGCGAAGGTGCCCGTCGACGATCCGACCCCGAGCGATCTCGGGATCTTCGCCCCGGTCGCCGGCAGGATCGTCTACGGCGACGTGGGCGGGCGCAGTGGCGGCATCTTCGCCGTCGACCCGGCGCGGCCCGACGATCCAGAGGACCGCATCCTCGTGTGGGAGAGGGGCGGGGAGCCGGTGGGTTGGTCGAGCGATGGCTCGAGGCTGCTCATCCGCCGGGAGGTGTCGGACCCCGAACGGGACGCCGTCAACGACGTCGACCTGTTCGTCCTGGACGCCGACGGCACGGAGACGCGCGTCAGCGGAGCACCGCTCCTGGATCGACCGGCTCGATCATCACCGGATGGATCCCAGGTCGTCTACGCCCCGGGTGGCACCCGGATGTTCATCGTCGATACGGACGGAGGCGAGCCTCGCCTCCTCCTGAACAGTGACGATCTGCTGTATCAGCCGACCTTCTCCCCGGACGGGACGCAGATCGCGTACATCGACGGCGGAGGCGGATCGAGCACCCACGACGTGTGGGTCATGAACGCCGACGGAAGCGATGCGCACGAGATCGTCTCGAATGAGTGGACCGACTCGATCGGGCACGATGGAAGGCGGCTCACGTGGTCGCCGGCCGGCGGATCGGATCGCGCTCGGTCTCGTCGACGCGACCGGACTCGGGATCTACACGTTCGTCACCCGATGGCTCCGATTTCACGAAGGTGATCCCCGGTGGAGCCATGCCCTACTGGTCGCCGGACGGAACGCAGATCGCCTCACAACCGGACCTTGGACGGTCCTTCGCTCGCGATCGCCGATGCGGACGGGACGCAGCTCCGGGATGGTTCAGCGGTGGATCGATCCGGCCCGTGGCATCCGGGCGTGGGTGGAGACGCAGGCGACGTACTCCGACCGATGGACCCTCGCAGTCGACGCTCTCCGCCGTCCCGCGAGGGCGGAGAGTTCATCGTGTTCACGCCGCGCGCGACCGACGCGGGGTGGGACCTGGGCGCCCAGGACCCCGAGACCGGCGAGGTCCGCACGATCGTGGAGACCGACGGCATCGTCGACTGCGCGGAGCGTGCGACTCGGCGACTCTGCGACGAACTTCATCAGGAAGGCCGAGTGGTCAGCCGACGGGCGCTGGGTCGCGTTCGAGGTCACCAACGCCAGCCTCGACGGGCCGGCGCTCGGTCCCTGCCTCCCCACGATCGGGATCTGGGTCCATGGTCCGAACGGTGTGCCCCGACAGCTGACGACGCCGTGCGACGACCCGTGGGTCGGGATCGGACGACCCGGTCGAGGCGTTGTGGGAGTGGTCCCCGGCGCACACCGCGCTCGCCTACGTGCGCATCGACGGCGAGAGCGACGAGCTGTTCGTGATCGACCCGTCGGATGGCACGCGCACATCGCTCGGCACAGGCACCATGGATGCCACGAACACCACGCAGGCGTCGAAGCTCGCGTGGTCGCCCGACGGTTCCCGGATCGCCTACGCCGACGGGAGCTCCGTCTTCGCGATCGACGTGGACGGCGGCGAGCGGTCGCTGCTCGCGGACTCGTTCGAGGACATCATCGACATCGCCTGGTCGCCCGACGGGACGCAGATCCTGGTCCACGACCAGGGCCGATACAGGATCCAGGTCATGAACGCAGATGGGTCGGATCTGCATGTCGTGCTCGAAGGCGAGGACGCGTGCTGCGAGACGGCGTGGTCACCGAACGGCGACCGGATCGTCTACATGCTCTCGGTACTCGAAGAGCGGGGGGAGGTTCGACTCCCAGGTGTGGACGGTCGCCCCCGACGGCTCGAACCCGATCAAGCTCTTCGACTCGGCCAGCTGCGGCGGGACGCGACCTTCGAACACTGATTCGCTTCCCGTCTGGGCCCCCGACGGCACGCAGGTCGCCTACCTCGGATGCGACGGGTGGGTGGTCGAGAACGCCGACGGAACCGGCGAGGTCCAACCCATCGACGAGCTCGTGTGGAGGAGCTGGTACGGCGGCGGGCTCTCCGGAGGCGATCTCGCAGGGATCGGCCAGTTGGATCACTAGGCGACAGGGAGGCAGTGAATGGTGCGACGTTCTCGATGCTCGGCCGCTCGTTCCGAGGATGCAGTTCCCGATGGCGCAACCCAAGGAGGAGATATGCGCACCTTCGCTCGTCGATCAGCCGTGGTCGCCCTCACCGCAGGACTCGTACTCATCCTGGCCCTCCCCGCATCTGCGGCCCAGCGCATCACGTACCGCGGTGAAACCTCCCAGGCCGAGTTCGTTCGTGTGGAGGTGTTGAAGAAGCGCAGCAATGGGCGACGCTTCCTCACCGGCTTCTCCATCCTCTTCACGATGACCTGTGAGGACGGTTCGACCGGTAGGTGGGCTGGGCTCAGCTCATCTGGAGGAAAGCAGCGCCTTGGCGAAGGCGGCGAGTTCCAGTACGTCCTTCGAGACGAACCGTCAGGGCCGTCCTTCCACTTCGCCGGGACCGTGCGATTCGGTTCCGCCGAGGGAACGCTCGAGGTGAACTATGCGAGCTTGACCGACGACGATCAGGCGCAGCTCTGCACCACGGGGGACGTTGATTGGTCGGCTGATCGACGCAGATCGGATCCCGCACGGATCACGCGCCAGTCCCCTGCCGAAGGTGTGACGTTCTTCGAGATCGGTCGGCGCGGCGAGCTCGTGGAGGCCGTGCCCTGAGAGCCTGAACACCAGGAACAGGATCTAGAGCCCTTCGGCCAACGGATCCTAAGGCTGCTCCGGCTACGCACGAGATCCGGCTCCTCGTGTCGTCCTGTCGTGAGCACGACGTGAGCACGTGGGTGCCCCGCCAGAGATCCTAGATCGGACCTCCTCCCTCGTCTGACCACACGCACCCCGGCCTCCGCCGCTACCATCGTGGCTCCGATCCTTTCCAAGGAGGAGGATCGTGGGCCCAGACACGATCATCGGTCGCGAGAAGGAGTTGGCCGCTGTCGCGCGCTTCTTCGATCGCGAAGCCACAGGCGCGCGCGGACTTGTGATCGAAGGGGACGCCGGCATCGGCAAGTCCACCCTGTGGCGCGAAGCGGTCAGGATCGCCGATACCTCGGGGACCGTACTGACCTCCCGTGCTTCGAAGGCTGAAGCGACGACTCTCGTTCGCGATCCTCGGCGACCTCTTGGAGCCTTCCCTGAACGACGACGTGCTTGGCGCGCTTCCGGTAGGCCAGCGCCGCAGTCTCGAGGTCGCACTCCTCCTCGCAGAGCGCGCCCCGACCCGACCCGATTCGCGGGCCGTTTCGCTCGCCGTGCTCGGGGTGTTGAGAGCCCTGGCGAGGAGCGACTCCGTGACCATCGCGGTGGATGACGTCCAGTGGGTGGACAGGCCGTCGGCCCGGGCGTTGGCCTTCGCCCTTCGTCGCCTCGACGGTGAGCCGATCACGGTCGTCGCTGCGAGGCGGGTCGAACCGGGCGCGAGCGAGCCGCTGGACCTCGCGAGCAACCTTCCGGAGGGCCTGGAACGGATCACGCTGAGTCAGCTCGACGAGGCCTCACTCGGCCGCCTGCTTCGACGGCGCCTCGATGGCGACTTCCCACCGCCACTCGTCAGGAAGATGCACGAAGCCTCAGGTGGCAACCCGTTCTTCGCACTCGAGATCGGCCGGGCGCTCGTGGCTGAGGGTGCCGAAACGAGACCAGGCGAGCCACTTCCCGTACCGGTCGACCTGGAGCCGCTGCTGCAGGATCGGTTGTCGGCGCTGTCCGATGAGGCACGGTCCGTGCTGCTGATCGCAGCCGCATCCGTGCATCCCACCCAGAGGGTGATCGACGCGGCGGGCGGCTCCGCCGCGGGGCTCGAGGAGACGGAGGCGGCGGGTTTCGTCGTTGCGAGCAACGGACGCATCGAGTTCACGCATCCTCTGCTCTCGTCCACCGTGTACACGAGCGCGACGGAACTCGCGCGCCGTGATGTCCACGGACAACTCGCGGGGATCGTCGCTGACGTGGAGGAGCGAGCGCGGCACCGGGCGCTCTCGATCGATGGGCCCGATCGCGACACCGCTGCCGCGTTGGATCGAGCGGCCGATCACGCGGAGGCACGCGGCGCTCCGGACGTGGCCAGCGAACTCTGGGGCCTCGCCGCCGAAGCAACTCCCGCCGACGACGTCGATGCGCGGCACCAACGACGTCTGCGGTCGGCCGGCAGCAGGTTCACCTCGGGGGACGTGGCGGGCGCACGGACGGCATGGATCGAGAACTGGAACGGGTCGGGTCCGGGCCGCTTCGGACGCGGATCCTCCATTCGTACGCGGTGATGAGTTGGAACGACGTTCCGCGCGTGATGGACCTTCTCATCCCTTCGCTCGATGACGCGAGCGATGACCGACATCTGCAGGCCGTCGTGCTCGCAGAACTGGCGTGGGCCTCGCTGTGGGCTTGCGATCCGGCCGGGTCCATCCTCCGAGCTGACCAAGCGCTGGACATGGCCGAGGAACCCGACGCCCTGCGGTTCGCGCTCGCTGCGCGCGCCACCGCCGGCTTCGTCCTCGGACGCGACACCACCGACCTCCTCCAGCGAGGCATCGCGTTCGACAACCGGCTCGCCTCAGCGGAGACCGCAACTCCGAGCACCTGTCTCGGCTGGCAGCAGACGTGGAGGGGCGAACTCGACGACGCTCGGGCAACCCTCGAGGGAGAGCTCAACCGTTACGTCGACCAGGGACACGAGACGGCCTCGTGGGAGGTGCGGGCGGCTCTCGCCGAGGTGGAGTTCCGTGCCGGCAGGTGGGACGTCGCGGCCGCGCACGCGGCCGACTCCCACGAGATCGTGCGAGAGGCCGGATGGTGGGATGTGCTCGGCCAGGTCCTCCCTGCGCGATCCGCCATCGCGGTCGCCCGCGGCCGGGTTGACGATGCGCGGGCGTTCGGCCTCGAAGCCCTTTCGGTCTGTGAGCGCATCGGCGACCGATGGGACGAGATGGCTGCTCGCACCTCGCTCGGGTTCCTCGAGGCATCGATCGGCGACGCCACCGCGTGTCGCGCGTGGCTCGAGCCGGCGATCGAACGGGCGAGGGAGATGGATCTCTGCGACCCCGGGATCTTCCCGTTCGTGCCCGACGCCGTGGCGGCCTACGTCGATCTCGGCGAGCTCGACGCGGCGGGACGGCTCACCGACCTCCTCGACGAGCAGGGGCGCGTGCTCGGTCGATCAACCGCCATCGCAGCCGCGGCGAGGTGCCAGGGTCTGGTGGCCGCCGCACGTCGCGACCTGCCGGGGGCCCTGAGCCACCTGGAGCGGGCTCTCGAGGTGCACGACTCGATCGGGCAGCCGTTCGAGAGGGCCCGGACGCTGCTCGTCCTCGGGGAGACGCACCGGCGCCTGCGGGCGAAGCAGGCGGCACGTGATCATCTCCAGTCAGCCCTCTCGATCTTCGAAGTCCTCGGCGCGCCGCTCTGGGCCAACAAGGCTCGCGCTGGGCTCGAGAGGATCGGCGGTCGGCCTCCGGCGCCGAGCGAGCTCACTCCGACGGAGGAGCAGGTGGCTGCCCTGGTCGCGACCGGTCGCACGAATCGCGAAGTCGCGGAAGCGCTCATGATGAGCGTACACACGGTGGACGCGCACTTGCGTCGGGTCTTCCGCAAGCTCGACGTCCGCTCACGTACGGAACTCGCCCGGAGGCTATGAAACGTACGAGGACGCGGGATGTCGTCATCGACCGCTCCTCCTAGCGTCGGCGATGACTCCTGCCGATCGAAAGGAGCGAGTCTGATGTCGTCCCGAGCTCGCCGGGGATCCATGCACCGAGGCCGGTTGATCCTGGCGATCGTCGGCGTCGCGATCCTGACACTCGGTACCGCGTGCGGTTCGGCCGGCGACGAGGCCGGCGGTGGAGCGTCGGTCTCGACGACCTTCGCCTCCCAGCCCTCATCCGAGCCGCTCAAGACCCTCGCGGACGGGCCGGTCACACCCGGCCGCTACGTCGTGATGCCGCCGGCCGAAGGGTGGGCGGAATGCCCGGATTGGCTCGACCCATGCCCAGCCGAGCCTCCACAGGCTCGGTCGCTGACGATGGACGTCACCATCCCGTCCGGGTGGGAGGCCGCGATGGGGGCGACCGTGCTTACCCCCTTGGGGTTCGCAGACGGCGCATCCGAGGGTCCGGACGGAGCAGGACTCGTGATCGGGTGGACGCCACCCTTCGCAGGCCTCTACGACGACCCATGTCAGCCAGAGTCACACCTCGAGCCCGACATCAAGCCCGGGTCGACGGTCGAGGAGTTCGTGGCCGCGGTGGTCGCGCACCCGAAGCTCGACATCACGGAGCCCGTCGACGTCGAGCTCGGGGGCTACCAGGGGCTGTACTTCGAGCTCACCAATCCGTCAGACATCTCGAAGTGCTATGACTGGCGCCCGTTCGAGCCGGGGATCTTTGCGCAGGGGGACGACAACCTCTGGAGCGTCTGGGTCATGGACGTCGACGGATTCCGGTTCGTCCTCGTGACGGAGGAGTTTCCGGGCACGCCCGCGAGGGTCAGTGCGCAGCTCCGTTCGATGGTCGACTCCATCGCGTTCCAGCCCTAACGCATCGCCCAGACGTGGCAGCGCGAATCGTGCTGGGGGGAGACTCGAATCCCCGCCGCCTCTCGGCCAACGGATCCTAAGTCCGGCGTCGCTCGGACCCGGCCTCGATCGCGGCGTCGAGCAGCTCGATGGGGTGCACGACGCGGGCGTCGACCCCGAGCGCCGCGAGACCCGCACGGAGCTGCATCGTGCAGCCGGGGTTCGCGCTCGCGATCACGCGCGCCCCCGTCGACCGGACCGCCTCGGCCTTGTCGCGTTGGAGCCGCTCGGCGAGCTCGGGTTCCGTGACGTTGTAGAGGCCGGCGGCGCCGCAGCATCGGTCGCCCTGGGGGATCTCGACGACCTGCAGGTCCGGGATCGCGCCCAGCAGCGCCCGCGGCTGGGCGTGGATCCCCTGCGCGCGCAGCGCGTGACACGCATCGTGGTAGGCGACGCGCTCGACGCCGGCCGACCCGACGCTCGACCGAGCCCAGGCCCTCGTCGTGCAGGAACGCGATCACGTCACGAACGGGAAGCTCTGCGCCGTCCGCGAGCTCGCCGTACGTCTGCATGTGCGCTCCGCAGCCGGCCGCGTTCGCGATCACGTGATCGACGCCCGAGAACGCCCGCGCGTTGCGCTCGGGCGAGCCGGCGCGCCGTCTCGAGCCTCCCGTTGTGCGCCTGCAGGGCGCCGCAGCAGCGCTGGTCCCGCGGCACCGCCACGCGCCAGCCCGTGCGCGCGAGCACCCGGATCGTCGCGAGGTTCACGTCGTGGAACCACCGGTCCTGCACGCAGCCCGCGAGCAGGGCGACCGTGCCGCGCACCTCGACGCCCGCCGGTGGTTCGGTGAGCGCCGGCAGCCGTCGCAGCGGCGCCGCCCGACGCGGCACGAGCGCTCGCATGCGGCGCGGCATCAGCGGTCGGGCGATCGGCTGCAGCACGGCGGCGGCCCTGATCAACGACGGGTGCGGCAACACGACGTCGAGTCCGAGCCATCGCACCAGCCGAGCGCCGGCGCTGCGGCGCGGCTCCAGCTCGGTGCGCGCGTGTTCCATCATGCGTCCGAACGGCACGTGCGACGGGCAGACGTCCTCGCACGCGCGACAGACGAGGCATCGATCCATGAACGCCGCGAACGTGTCGTCGACCTCGGCGAGGCCGTCCGCGACCGCGCGCATCGCCGCGATGCGCCCCCGCGGCGACGCCGTCTCCTCGCCGGTGAGCCGGTAGGTGGGACAGTGCGGCAGGCACAGGCCGCAGGCCACGCACGCATCGAGATCGGCATCGGCCGGGTGGTCGTCGCCGAGCCAGTTCGGCATGACGACGCCCTCGCGCCCCACGAACCGGACCCCCTCGGGCATCTCGGTTCCCAGCGGCGTCGGCTCGGCGGCGCGATCGGTCACGCGCCCATCCTCACACGCCCGGGTGGTTTGACCGAGGTGCGTCGCCTGCCTACCGTGCGGCCATGAGCGAGGGGGAGCGGCAGGAGCGACGGTTCGGGCGCCTCACCGAGCAGGCCGAGCAGGGACTGCTCACGTACGGCTCGTACCTGAAGATCCCCGAGTTGCTCTCGTTGCAGCAGCTGCGGTCGGATCCGCCGGTCCACGACGAGCTGCTCTTCATCGTCGTGCACCAGGCCTACGAGCTCTGGTTCAAGCAGGTGCTCTTCGAGCTGGAAGCCGCGCGCGACGCGATGGTCGCCGACCGCCCCGAGCGCGCTCGTCACCTGCTCGTGCGGGTGCAGGCGATCGAGCGCGTGCTGATCGAGCACATCCAGGTGCTGCAGACGATGACCCCGCAGGACTTCCTCGAGTTCCGGGCGGTGCTCACGCCCGCGAGCGGCTTCCAGTCCGCGCAGTTCCGCGAGCTCGAGTTCGTGAGCGGCCTGAAGGACGAGCGGTTCCTCGACGACCTCGCCGCGGAGTCCGAGGAGCGAGAACGCCTCGCGCGGCGACTCGCCGAGCCCACGCTCTGGGACGGGTTCCTGACCATGATGGGCACGCACGGCTATCCGATGCCCGATGACGACGCCGAAGGCCGCGCGACGTCGCTCGTCGCGATGGCGCGCGAGCAGGGCGAGGTGTTCGCCGTGAGCGAGGGCCTGCTCGACCACGACGAGGCGCTCGCGCAGTGGCGCTACCTGCACGTGTTGATGGTGGAACGCGAGATCGGCGCCAAGCGCGGCACGGGGGGTCGAGCGGCGTGGGCTACCTGCGTTCGACCCTCGACAAGCGCTGCTTCCCCGAGCTGTGGGGCCTGCGCAGCCGCCTGTGAGGTTCCATCGCCGACGTCCGCCGAGGGTCGAGCGTTCAAGCCCAGGCCTTACGTCGAAAGGCGCCAGTACCCTACGGCTGATGGGACCGACCAACGACGAGCGGTTGGCGAAGATCCGAGACGTCGTTGACCGCGCCCTCCGCGAGTACTCCAGAGGCTATGTCAACACGGACGCCGCGAGACGCATGAGATCGCCGAACGAGAACTCCTCATGGCCTACATGAGGCAGTACGCGACTGTCCTGGCGCTGCTCGAAGTCGACGAGCTGACCGAGATCGATGCTCGCCACGGGGCGCTGTGATGGATCGCTACCTTGGCCAGGCACGCCGAGGTGGGCGGGACGCATCCGATGGAGTCACGGGAGGTCGAGGACCCGGCTGACCTGCCCGATCCGGCACTCGTTCCTCGTGGCGGAACGCCGCCTCCAGGCGGTGGTCAGCCCTCGGTGACGCCGAGGGTGGTGCGGAGCTGGTCGAGCATGTCCTGCTCACCCTCGCTCACCTGCTCGGCGCCGAAGCCCATGAAGCCGCCTTCCTTCGCGGCGTTCGCGGCGTCCTGCGCGACCTCGACCATCCAGCGCGCGAACGCCGACGCCTCGTCGGGGGTGGCCTTGGCCTCCACGAGGTCTTGCGTCTCGCGGAGCTCCTGCAGCACCGATGCCCCGACCTGGCTCTTGTCGGCGACCGTGAAGCCCTTCATCGGGTTCTCGCGCTGCTGGCCCATCGCCATGACCTCCTGCGAGACGGTGATCAGCAGCTCGTCCTGGGTGGGCGGTGCGCCGATGCCGCGGAGGGTCGCCATCGTCTCCTTCGAGAGCTCGATCGGGCCGCCCGGATCGGCGAGCGAGATCGCCATGCCGGCCACGGTGGGGGCTCGCCGCACCCGCTCCCACTCCTCGTCGGTGAACGCTGCCTTCCCGGTCATCGCGATCCCTCCTGCCGGTCGATTGCCCCGAGGATAGGCTGCTCGCTCATGAACGACTCGAGGCTGCACGCGTCGGCGAAGGCCTCGTCGTTCACGGAGTCGGTGATCCGCGACATGACGCGCTGGCGAACCAGCACGGCGCGATCAACCTCGGGCAGGGGTTCCCCGACTTCCCGGCGCCACAGGAACTGAAGGATGCCGCCGCACGTGCGATCGCCGAGGACCACAACCAGTACCCGATCACGTGGGGGGTGCCGGCGTTCCGGGAGGCGATCGCGGCCGCGTACCTGCGCGACCACGGCATGACGGTCGACCCCGAGACCGAGATCTGCGTCACGTGCGGATCGACCGAGGCGATGATCGCGTCGATGCTCGGCGTGCTCGACCCCGGCGACGAGATCGTGGTGTTCGAGCCGTTCTACGAGAACTACGGGCCCGACTCGATCATCGCCGGCGCGGTGCCGAGGCTCGTGTCGCTGCGCCCGCCCGACTGGACGTTCGACGAGGCCGAGCTGCGCGCCGCGTTCGGACCGCGCACCCGCGCGATCGTGATCAACACGCCGAACAACCCGACCGGCGCGGTGTTCACGCGTGAGGAGCTCACCGCGGTCGCCGAGCTGTGCGTCGAGCACGATGCGATCGCGATCACCGACGAGATCTACGAGCACATCACGTACGACGACGCCGAGCACGTGCCGATCGCGACGCTCCCCGGCATGGCGGAGCGCACGATCACGATCAGCGCGCTCTCGAAGACGTACTCGGTCACGGGGTGGCGCGTGGGGTGGGCGATCGCGTCGGCGCCGTTGATGGCGGGCATCCGGCCCGTGCACGACTTCCTCACCGTGGCGGCGGCGGCCCCGCTGCAGGTCGCGGGCATCACCGCCTTGCAGCTGCCGCCGAGCTACTTCGAGCGGATGCGCGCCGACTACGCGGAGCGGCGTGACGTGATGCTTCGGGTGCTCGCCGAGAGCGGCTTCGAGGTGGCGTCGCCGCCTCGAGGGCGCGTACTACGTGATGGCCGACTGCTCCCACCTTGGCCTCGGTGACGACGTCGCGACCGCTCGCCATCTCGTGGAGCACGTCGGCGTGGCGACCGTGCCCGGCTCGTCGTTCGTCTCCGATCCCGCCGACGGGGCGCACCTGCTGCGGTTCGCGTTCTGCAAGCGGGTCGAGACCCTGGAAGCCGCGGGGGATCGGCTGCGGTCGCTCAAGTAGTCTGAACGCAGACTAGTATCCCATGCGGGCGACGCCGTCGACCTCGATGCGCACGATCACCCGCTGCTGGTCGGGACGATGGTCCCCGTAGACGTCGGCGCCCGTGTACTTCTTCGCGAGGAAGTCGATGTGCGCGTCGGCGCCGTCGTGTTCGTACCCGGTGACGTGACCGCGCACCATCAGCTGGCGGTACGGGTCGTTCCGGTCGAACAGGCAGATCGCGACGCGGGGGTCGCGGCGCATGTTCTCGGTCTTCGTGCGTCCCTCGGCCGTGTTCACCAGGATCGAGTCGTCGTCTCGGTCGATCCAGACGACGGACGCCTGCGGCGAGCCGTCGGGCATCGTCGTGGCGAGGCTCGCGAAGTTCGGTGCGTCGAGCATCGCTCGGTCGGCATCGTTCAGCATCGTGTTCGTCTCCTCGTGTCCGGTCTCGACAGCGTCCAACACCGGGTGGTGCTCGCACCTTCCCACACGGCCGTGGTCAGCGACCGTCGCGGTGTTCGCCGACCCTCGCGTCGGGCTCGAAGCCGTGCCGGGCGATGTCGGCGAGCGTCACGGACCCCATCGCGTCCTGGATGCCGGGCTTCAGCTCGGTCCAGCGGAAGTGCAACGGGCACGGGTGCTCCGTGTCGCACTCCTCGCGCCAGAAGATGCACGTCTCCCAGATCACCTCGTCGCCCTCGACGGCGCGCAGCACGTCCCCGAGCGCGATCTGCTCCGGCGGCCGAGCGAGCTCGTACCCCTTGCCCCTCTGCGACCGGAGCACGCCACCGATCGCGAGGAGCCTCAGGATCTTCGACAGGAAGGCCGCCGGCAGGTGCGCGAGCGCCGCGATCTCGCGGGCCTCCATCATCTCCCCTGGCGGCGCGTCGGCGAGCACGACCAGCGCTTCGATCGCGTACCGGCTCTCGCGGGCGAGTCGCATCGGGCTCCTTCGAGCGGTCGACATCTCAGACCTCTGTGTGGCGAGACCCATCGTGCCATGCCGGCACGGCAGGGGCGGATACTGAAGGTCCGATGGTCCCGAGCGCGCCGGGACGTCCGGCAGGACCACCACGTGGGCCATCGGTCTAGCCTCCGAGAGGGCAATGGATAAAACAAGTCCATTGGGAGGTCAGGAGGCCACCATGAACAGGTTCGTCTCCGCGGGCGCCGTCTTCCTCGCGGCGGTCCTCATCATCGTCGGCATCGTCGCGGTCAGCCCGGGCGAGGGCAGCACCGCGAGCGGGACGTCCACCGGCGACTTCAGGGTCGACGGACCCAACGGCAACGTCGTGGAGGTCGACCTCGTCGCCCGGGAAACAACGCAAGAGATCGCGCCGGACGTGAAGTACCAGGTGTGGACGTTCAACGGCACGGCGCCCGGGCCGGTCATCAGGGTGCAGCTCGGGGACACGGTCCGCTTCACCCTCACGAACGACTCGTCGATCGGCATGCAGCACTCGATCGACTTCCACGCGGCGCTCACGCCGTGGGACAAGAACTACCAGCCGGTCGACCCGGGAGAGACACTGACGTTCGACTGGGTCGCGATGTACCCGGGCGTCTTCATGTACCACTGCGGCGTCGACCCGGTGCTGCAGCACATCGGCAACGGCATGTACGGAGCCATCATCGTCGAGACCGACGCGCTTCCTGCCGAGCGCGAGTTCGTGCTCGTCGCGAGCGAGTTCTACCCGGGGGCGAAGCCGATCGACGGCGTCTACGTCGGCGATCTCGATCGCATGAAGGCCGTCGAACCCGAGTACGTGGTCTTCGACGGCCTCGCGAACCGCTACCTCGAATCACCGCTGCAGGTTCGTCCCGACGAGCCGTTCCGGATCTGGGTGGTGAACGCCGGGCCGACGCTCACGAACGCCTTCCACGTGATCGGCACGCTCTTCCCGCACGTGTATCCGTCGGGAAACCCGACGAGCCCGATGAACGGGCTGCAGACGTGGAACATCCCGCCAGGCGACGGCGCGATGTTCGAGCTGCAGATCCCCGACGAAGGGGTGTACCCGTTCGTGACCCACGCCTTCGCCTACACGGGCCTCGGTTCGGTTGGCGCGATCCAGGTCAGCGACGAAGCCCCATCGGCGCCCGACTCGTACCCGAGCTTCGCGGATCCGTTCTCCGCGGGCGTGCTGCCGATCGACGACGCCGGGCTGACGCCTGAGCCGAGCCCGGAGCCGAGCCCGGAGCCGAGCCCGGAGCCGAGCCCGGAGCCGAGCCCGGAGCCGGCGGCGTGCACACCCAAGGGCACCGCGATCGACGTGATGGCGATGGACTCGGTCTTCGACGCCCAATGTCTGGCTGCACCGGCCGGGAAGTCGTTCGAGATCGTCTTCGACAACATGGACGCCGGCATCCCCCACAACGTCGCGATCTACACCGACGAGAGCGCGGGCACCCCATTGTTCGTGGGCGAGGTCTTCAATGGGCCTGAGGTCGTGACGTACGAGGTACCGGCCCTCGACGCCGGCACCTATTGGTTCAGGTGCGACGTGCATCCCACGACGATGACCGGCACGTTCGTGGTCGCATAGGGCGGGTCCCGTCGGCTCGGTTCAGGCGAGCGCCGGCGGACGATCAGCCGAGGATGCGTACCTCGCCGAACCCGGCATCGAGGCCGTGGCCCGTCTCGAACCTCGCCGGCGAGAACGCCTCCAGGCCGGGGTCGACCCGCCGCCCCATGACCAGATCGGCGACATGGGCTCCGAGCGCAGGAGCGAGCTTGAAGCCATGCCCGCTCGTTCCGGCGTCGACGAAGATGCCGGGCGCGATCGCGCCGATCACCGGCTGCCAGTCTGGGCTCACGTCGTAGAGGCTTGCCCACCCGCCCTGCACCTCGGCGGTCTCCAGCGAAGGGACCCTCGCGACGAGGAGGCGGGCGAGATGTTCCACCTCGTCGGGGGCGATCGTGGTGCGGAAGTCGTCGGGGTCGACCTGGGGTGCGGGCGTGAGCGAGCCCAGGAGGAAGAGCTCGTTGCCCTCCGGACGCGCGTAGAAGCCGCCCGGCACGTCGCCGAACCCGGGCACCGGCTCGGCGGGTCCCCACCGGAACGTGGCCACTGCGTGCCGCTCGACGGTGAGCGGAAGGTCCACCCCGACGGCTCTGGCCAGCGGGCGGGTCCATGGGCCGGCGGCCAACAGGATGCGCTCGCAGGTGATGCGGTCGCCGCCGTCGGTCACGAGCGTGCCGCCGCCCGGCGAACTCGGTTCGATGTCGGACACCCGGGTGTGCAGGCGCACCTCGGCACCGCGATCGATCGCCGCGCGGATCAGCCCCTCGGTCGTGGCGTGGGGATCGGCGTATCCGGCGTGTCGCTCGAACGCCCCGATCGCGACGCCGGTCAGATCGAACCCCGGCAGCCGCTCCGCGAGCGCCGCCGGCTCGAAGAGGTCCGTCTCGATGCCCAGCTCGTTCAGTCGCGCGACCGATGCCCGCACGATGGGTACGTCCTCCTTGGGGTGGAGCAGGTACAGGCCGGTCCGGCGGTGTCCAGCCTCGGCGCCGACGACCTCGTCGAACCGTTCGAACATCTCGATCGCGTCGCGAGCCACCCGGGCCAGGAACTCGTTGGTGTAGTAGGCGCGGCAGATGCCGCTCGAGAGTCCGGTCGGACCACCGGCCGGGGTCGTGCGTTCCACGACGATCGTGCGGACCCCGCGGTCGGCGAGGTGGAACGCGGCCGCGGCGCCGTGGACCCCTGCACCCACGATGCCGACCTCGTACGTGTCCATCGAGCCTCCTCTCACACGGTCGCGACGCCCCCGGATCGGGGTTGCCGTGGAAGCATGCTGTGGACCTTCATCGTTGCCAACCCCGTCCGGGCGCGAGGATGTTCGCCGGGTCGAACGAGGCTCGGAGCCGCCGATGCACCTCTGCGCCGGGCGTGGGCGCCTCGCCGAGCCCTCCGGTTCCGCGTACCGCCGGAGCGATCCCGCCCGCCGCGGCGGCTCGGGCGCGGACGGCCCGGGTCTCTTCACCCGACGACGCGATCCAGGCGAGGCCGACGCCCGTGAGCGCGGAGAACGTCGAGGCGGGGTCGACCACCGCCTCGAGCCGGGAGGGGGCGACCGCGACCTCCACGATCGTGTCCACCTCTTCCCACGTCCACCATGGTTCTCGAGGGAAGGGTGAGGCCTCCATGGACGCCGCGTCCGGGGCCAGGCGCAATACCGCCTCCGCGAGCTCGTCGACCTCGCCGGCCCACCCTTCCAGTCGGACCTCGACGGCGCCCGGCGTCGCGAGCACGCCCGCCGTCAGCGGCACGTCTGCCGCGATCGACGTTGCGACACCGAGATCGCCGGCGCGCGATCAGCGTGTGGCGGCGCTCCGGCAGCGGCCGCAGCTTCAAGGCGACCTGCGTGATCACGCCCAGGGTGCCCAGCGAGCCGGTCATGAGGCGGTGCAGGTCGTAGCCGGTGACGTTCTTCACGGTGCGGGCGCCGCTGCGCACGGTGCGGCCGTCGCCGGTGACGAGCTCCATCTCGACGACGGTGTCGCGCAGCGCGCCGACGCGCAGTCGCCGCGCCGACGTCGAACCCGACGCGATCACGCCGCCGACCGTGGCATCGGCCGGGGCGTCGGCCGGCCATTCCTGCCCGTGCTGGGCGAGCAGCTCGGCGAGGGCTCCGCAGCGCATGCCCGACTGGACGACGACCAGCATCTCGTCAGGCTCGTAGGCCACGACCTGGTCGAGCTGCGTGGTCCACAGCTCCACGTCGACCTCGGTCGGGTTCCCCTTGTCGAGATGGCGTCGCCCGCCGACGACCAGCACACTGATGCCGTCCTGCGACGCGGTGCCGAGGGCTTCGGCCACGTCGACCACGGTGCGCGGATGGATCAGATCCACGAACCCTCCGGCAGGTCGGCCGCGTCGGACGCCGCATCTCCCGATCCGGCCGCGGCCAGCGCGAACTCGCCGCACCGCGCGCCGTCGGGGAGCACCTTCCGCGGGTTCATGCGCCCGTCGGGATCGAACGCCGCTCGCAGGCAGGCCTGAGCGGCCAGGTCCTCGGCCGAGAACACGAGGGGCATGAAGTCGCGCTTCTCGAGCCCGATGCCGTGTTCGCCGCTGAGCGCTCCGCCGGCGTCCACGCACAGGCGCACGACCTCGTCGCTCGCCTGCAGCACCCGCTCGAGCGTGCCGGGCACCGACCGGTCGAACGAGAAGAGGGGGTGCAAGTTGCCGTCGCCGGCGTGGAAGACGTTCGTGACGATCAGCCCGTGGCGCTCGGCGATCGCGTAGACCCCCCGCATCACCTCCACGAGCTTCGTGCGCGGCACGACGCAGTCGTGCAGGTGGTAATGGGGGGCGATCTGGGCGATCGCGCCGAACGCGGACTTGCGACCCTTCCACAGCAGGGCTCGTTCGGCGCCGTCGGTCGCGACGCGAACGCTCGAGACGTCGTTCGCGGCGGCGGCCTCCTCGACCTCCGC
>CAWGUD010000004.1:0-56635 GCA_963825685.1 uncultured Actinomycetes bacterium
CGTTCACCGGGCGGCTCGATCATCGCTACGCGCCCGACGCCCTCGCCGCTATGGACGTCATGGTCGTGCCGTCGATCCTGCACGAGGCGTTCGGCATGGTGGCAGCCGAGGCCGCCGCAGCGGGCGCCCTTCCGGTCGTCGCGCGGCACTCCGGCCTCGCCGAGGTGGCGGCCGCCCTCGAGTCCACGGTCGGACGCCCGGGGATGTTCTCGTTCGAGCCCGGCGACGGGTCGGTCGACCGGCTCACGACGAGCATCGACCGCCTGTTGGCGTTGCCCTCACAGGAGCGTGATGAGTTGCGCGCCGGCGTGAGCGCGTTCGTCGGCCGCGAGTGGACGTGGGAGCGGACCGCCGAGAGGATCCTCGCCGCCTGGTGACTCATCCGAGAGAACACGGTGCCGCTTCCGGCGACTAGGCAGGGACCTCCGTAGTGGGACCAGCGTTCAGAACACGGAGGTCCTTGCCCAGCTGCCACGCGAGTCGACCACCACCGCTAGGCAAGGCGACGGAGGACCCTCCACCCACGGCCCTGGCGGGAACGACCCGTTGCGGCGTAGTGTGCGCGGAGCACACTCGTGCAACGGCGCGGCGGGGGGGCCTGTGTCCGAGGAACGACGATCGTTGGGGGTGCTGGCGGCGCTCGCCGGCGGCGTCGTCATCGGCGCCGTCGAGGTCGTGCTCGCGATCTCGTTCGCCGCCCTGGTGTTCGGCGGCTACCTCGCCTACTACCTGTCCCAAGGCATCGGCCTGTACCTCGTCGCGGCGGCCGTGACGCTCGCGATCCTCGCCTGGAGAGCGGGCAAGCGCGGCGTCGTGGGCAGCGTGCAGGACGCGGCGGCCGCGGTCCTCGCGGTCGTCGCCTCGACCACCGCCCTCGACGCGTTCGGAAGCCTCGACCGGGCCTTCCTCACCGTCGTCGCCGCGACCGTGGTCGTGACGCTGCTGACCGGCGTCACGTTCGCGTTGCTGGGCGTGTTCCGGCTCGGGAACCTCGTCCGGTACGTGCCGTACCCGGTCGTCGGCGGCTTCCTCGCAGGCACCGGCTGGCTGCTGTTCAAGGGCGGCATCGGTGTCGCGGCCAGCGTGCAGCCGTACTGGCGCACGATCGACGACCTGACCCGGCCGGAGGATCTGAAGCGGTGGATCCCCGCGCTCGTCTTCGGCATCGTGCTGCTCGTCGTGACCCGGGTGGTGAAACGACCCGCTCGTGATCCCGGGGATGATCGGTCTCGGGCTGGTGGTGTTCGCCGTCGGCGTCCTCGTGACGGGAGCATCCCTCGACGAGGTGGAGGAGGGCCTCTGGCTGCTCGGACCGTTCCCCCCCGGTGAGCTGTGGGAACCGGGGACGGTGCAGGAGGCGCTCACGGGCGCCGACTGGTCGGCGGTCCTCGAGCAGGTCGCGGGCATCGCCACCACCGTGTTCGTCGCCGTGATCGCGGCCCTGTTCAACATCAGCGGCATCGAGCTGGTCCTGCGCACCGATCTCGACACGAACCGGGAGCTGCGCGACGCGGGCATCGTGAACGTCGTCTCCAGCGCCTTCGGCGGCATCCCCGGGTACCACGCGCTCAGCCTCTCCGCGCTCGGGAGACAGATGGGGCTCGACGCCCGCATGGCCGGGTTCGTCGCCGCCCTCGTGCCGCTGTCGGCCGTCGTCTTCGGCGCGGCGATGATCGAGCTGATCCCTCGGTCGATCGTGGGCGGCGTGCTCGTGTTCGTCGGCCTCGGCTTCATCGTCGAGTGGGTCTGGGACAAGCGACGATCGCTGCCGACGAGCGAGTACCTGGTCGTGCTCCTGATCCTCGCGACGATCGTGGTGCGCGGCCTACTGCCCGGGGTCGCGGTCGGCCTCGTGCTCGCGGTCGTCCTGTTCGCGGTGAACTACAGCCGGCTCGAGCAGGTGACCGAGGTGGAGTTCGGCGAGACCTACCGCAGCAACGTCGATCGGCCGCTCACCGAGCGCGAGGCCCTGCGGTCGCAGGGCGGGTGCGTGCAGATCCTGCGGGTGCACGGGTTCGTGTTCTTCGGCACCTCGAGCGGTCTGCTGGAGCGGATCCGCAAGCGCGTGGAAGCGGGAGGACTGCGGTTCCTGCTGGTCGACCTCAGGAGCGTGACGGGCATGGACTCCTCGGCCGTCATGTCCTTCCGCAAGGTGGCCCAGCTCGCCGAGGGGCACGGGTTCGAGCTCGTGCTGACGGGCGGGCCCGAGAGCGTGTGGGCGCGCCTGGAGCGCGGCGGGGTCGTCGCCGCCGACGGGGTCGTCCGCTTCGAGCCCGATCTCGATCGCGGGCTCCAGCGATGCGAGGACGTCCTGCTCGAGGAAGCCGCCGGACTCGGTCGAGAGCACGCTCGAGCAGGCCGAAGCCCTCGCGCGGCCTGCCGCCGGGATTGGAGCCGTACCTCGAACGCATGCCGCTCCCAGAGGGCACCACCCTGATCCGGCAGAACGACGCCCCCGACGACGTGTTCGTGCTGGCGTCGGGCCGGCTGAGCGTCGAGATGGTGACGCCCGAAGGCACGCGCCTGCGCCTGCGCGCCGTCCGTCCGGGCGTCGTGGTGGGGGAGATCGCGATGTACACGGGCGTGCCGCGCACGGCCGACGTGCTCGCCGAGACGCCGAGCGTGGTCCTGCGCCTCAGCACGGCGTCGATCGAGCGGCTGGAGGCCGAGGAACCGGAGCTGGCCGCCGCGTTGCACCGGTGGCTCGCGACGACCCTGGCGGAACGCCTCAGCGATACGTTGCGCTCCTTCGACGCCCTGCTCGACTGAGGGCTCGTTCGTCCTGGAACGTGCCTGTCCCACGCACTCGGTACCGTGCGTGCATGACCGGTCCGACGACGCCCCTCGATCACCTGCACCACATGCTGGGCTCCGACGCCACGTTCCGGCCGGGCCAGCTCGAGGCGATCGAGGCGGTGGCGCGAGACCGCGGACGGGTGCTGCTCGTGCAGCGCACCGGGTGGGGGAAGTCGGCCGTCTACTTCATCGCGACGAAGCTGCTGCGCGAGCAGGGCGCCGGTCCGACGCTGCTCGTCTCCCCCCTGCTCGCGTTGATGCGCAACCAGATCGAGATGGCCGGGCGCATCGGCGTCCGCGCCGAGACGATCAACTCCACGAACCCCGACGAGTTCGAGCCGATCGCCGAGCGCCTCGCGAACGACGAGATCGACCTGCTGCTCGTCTCGCCCGAGCGGTTCGCGAACGAGCGGTTCCGCGACCGCATGCTCAGCGTGATCGCGCGCACGGTCGGCCTGCTCGTGGTCGACGAGGCGCACTGCATCAGCGACTGGGGCCACGACTTCCGGCCGGACTACCGGCGCATCGTGCGCGTGCTCGAGGCGCTGCCGCCCGACGTGCCGGTGCTCTGCACCACCGCCACCGCGAACGACCGCGTGATCGCCGACATCACCGATCAGCTCGGCGACCGCCTCCAGACGTTCCGAGGCTCCCTCGACCGGGAGAGCCTCGCGCTCGCCGTCGCCGACGTGCCGAGCCAGGCCGAGCGCCTCGCGTGGCTGGCGGAGGCGCTTCCCACGCTGGAAGGCTCGGGCATCGTCTACGTGCTCACGATCGCCGACGGCGAGCGGGTGGCCGCGTTCCTGCGCCGGCAGGGCGTCGAGGCCGAGGCCTACAGCGGCGCCACCGACAACGACGACCGGGTGCGGCTCGAGCAGGCGCTGCTCGCGAACGAGCTGAAGGCGCTCGTGGCGACGAGCGCGCTCGGCATGGGGTTCGACAAGCCCGACCTCGGCTTCGTGATCCACTACCAGAGCCCCGGTTCCCCGATCGCCTACTACCAGCAGGTGGGGCGCGCCGGCCGGGCGCTCGACCACGCGCCGGCGGTGCTGCTCTGCGGCGTCGAGGACCGCGAGATCCAGGACTACTTCATCGAGACGGCGTTCCCCCCGCGCGAGCAGGCCGAGCGCATCGTCGAGCTGCTCGCCGACGCCGTGGAGCCCATGTCGCTCAACGACCTCATGGCGACCGTCAACGTCCGCCGGGGACGGCTGGAGTCGATGCTGAAGGTGCTCGAGGTCGACGGCGCCGTCGCGCGCGAGCGCGGCGGGTACGTGCGGACAGCCGAGACCTGGACGTACCCGGCCGAGCGCGTCGAGCACATCACCGCGCTGCGCCGTCACGAGCAGGAGGCGATGCGCCGGTACGCCCGGCACGACGGGTGCCTGATGGAGTTCCTGCGCCGCGAGCTCGACGACCCGGGCGCGGAACCCTGCGGACGGTGCATGTGGTGCACGTCGGCGCCCCTGGTGGTCGATCCCTCGCCCGACTCGCGAGCGGCCGCCCGTGAGCACCTGCGCGGCTTCGACCTGTTCGTGGAACCGCGGAAGCAGTGGCCGTCGGGGCTCACGGCGTTCGGGCTGCCGAAGGGACGGATCGCCGAGGAGGAACGGCCCCTCGTCGGGCGGGCGCTCTCGGTCGTCGGCGACGGCGGCTGGGGCCGGCTCGTGGCCGCCGGGCGCGGCGAGGACGAGCGCTTCGCCGACGAGCTGGTGGCCGCGAGCGCGGCGTTGATCGCCGACCGCTGGAGGCCCGAGCCCGCACCCACCTGGGTGACGTGCGTGCCGTCGATGACCCATCCCGACCTCGTGCCCGACTTCGCCGGGCGGCTCGCCGAGGCGCTCGGGCTGCCGGTGCACGAGGTGGTGCGCAAGGTCGCCGAGAACCAGCCGCAGGCCGCGATGCGCAACAGCGCCCAACAGGTCCGCAACGTCTGGGACGCGTTCGAGGTGAGCGGCGACGTTCCGCAGGGTCCGGTGCTGCTCGTCGACGACCTCGCCGACTCGAAGTGGACGCTCACGGTGGTCGCGCGCGCCCTGCGCCTGGCCGGGAGCGGCCCGGTGCACCCGTTCGTGCTCGCCACCGCGATCGCCGGCTGACCGGCGATCGCGCCGCCGCGGGAGCCGTACACTCGCGGGCATGACGAAGGGCATCCTGGAACGCTTGGCCGAAGGTCCGGTGCTCGGCGACGGCGGCTACCTGCTCGAGCTCGAGAAGCGGGGGTACGTGCAGGCGGGGCCGTTCACGCCCGAGGTGGTGATCGAGCACCCGGAGGCGCTCGAGCAGCTGCATCGCGAGTTCCTGCGCTCGGGCGCCGAGGTGCTGCAGACGATGACGTTCTACGCGAGCGACGACAAGCTCGCGACCGTCGGCCTCGGCGGCGCCGTCGACGAGATCAACCGCAACGCCGTGCGCATCGCGCGCGAGGTGGCGACCGAGGGCGACGCGCTCGTGGCCGGCAACCTCTCGCTCACGTGGGCCTACGACCCCAAGGACCCCGCCAGCCCCGACCACGTGCGGGCCTTGCTCGATCGCCAGCTGCAGGACCAGGTCGACGCCGGACCGCCCGACTTCTTCATCGGGGAGACGTTCTCGTTCCTCGGCGAGGCGCTGCTGTTCGTGGAGCGTGCGAAGCGGACCGGCCTGCCGGTGATGGTGACGATGTCGTTCGAGACCCTGCCGGCCCGGGCGTACGAGGGCGACGCACCGGGCGAGTGCGCGAAACGGCTCGCCGACGCGGGCGCCGACATCGTGGGCGTGAACTGTCTGAACGCCCCGGCGCAGCAGCTGCCGATCGCGACGCAGATGGTCGCGGCCGTGGGCGGCGCCGTGCCGGTCGCGGCGCAGCCGGTGGCCTACGCGACGACCGAGGACCAGGCCGACTTCACCTCGACCGACGAGTTCCCGCTCGCGTTGACGGCGATCACGCTCCCCCGCGGCGACCTCGCCCGCTTCGCCGCCGAAGCCCGAGACGCCGGCGTCCGTTACATCGGATCGTGCTGCGGCTCCGTCGCCGAGCACGTGCGCGAGATGGCGAAGGTGCTCGGCAAGCTCCCCGATCGCGAACGCGAGTGGCGCTCGCCCACGGGCAAGGCGATGTCGGCCAAGGAGTACTACGAGGACAAGCGCTAGCCCGCTCCGTCGTTCCTCGCGGTTCCACGACGACGATGCATGCTTGATGGCATGATCGACGCCCCCACCCCCAGGAAACGGCTGCTGCGAGGACTGATCGCCGTCGCCACGTTGCTCGTGGTCTCGGTCGCGGCGATCGCGTTCGCCCTGCGGGTCACACCCGAGCAGTCGGTCTCCGCGCTCGGACAGACCGTCGCCGTTGGCACGGCGCCGCCGTCGTGGAGCACGTCGGGCCCGGGCGAGGTCGTGCTCTTCGGACGATCGCTGCCGACCGAGGTGGAGTTCGTGGGGCCCGTGCGACCCCGCCTGGCGCTCACCGAGATCAGCCTCGACGCCCAGGTGCAGGAGGCGTTCTCGCCGCCGGGGCGCGCCGCGGCGGCCGCGGAGCTCGGCGAGGCTCTGGCCGCAGGATGGCGACGCTACTTCGCGTGGGAGATCGCCTTCGTCACGCTCGGCGCCGTGGTGGTGCTCGGCGCCATCGCCGGGTGGCGCGGTGCCGGCTGGAAGCGGACCCTGGTGATCGTGCTCGGCGGACTGGTGTTCGTCCAGGCGGTGAACCTCAGCGCGATCATGGTCACCGCGTTCACCGCGCCCGACATCCTGCGCGGGGTGGGCAGCGTGAACGAGATGGTGGGCCGGGACGAGTTGCGACCGATCCCCGCCGCCACCGGTCCGACGCATCCCGACGTGCAGGCGGTCGTGCTCGGGGATTCGACTGCCGCCGGGCTCGGCGGCCCGCCCCTCGCCGACGCGGCGCCCGACGACACCGCGTGCCAACGCAGCTCGATCGCGTTCGCGGAGACGCTGGCCCGGGTCAACGAGTGGAACGTCGACAACCTGGCCTGCAGCGGGGCGACGATCGACGAGGGCATCCTCGGCGTGCAGGTGGCGGGCGATCGGCGGATCGCGCCGCAACTGGCGGTCGCGAAGCGCGCGAGCGAGGCCGAGGTGGTGATCGTCAACGTCGGCGCGAACGACATGCGGTGGAGCAGCCTCGTCTTCCTCTGCGCAGCGTCGACATCGTGCGACAACCGCGCCCTGACGGCGTTGTTCCAGCGATCGCTCGACGACTTCACGCAGGACTACTACGAGATGCTGCGCCAGCTATCGGCCATCCCCGGCGATCCGCTCGTGCTGATCAACCGGTACTACGCGCCGTTCGATCCGACCCTCGATTGCCTCGAGCCGCTCGGATTGACGAGCGAGAAGCTCGTGGTGCTGCTCGATCGACTCGACGCCCTGAACGACGTGTTGACGGCGGGGGCCGAGGCGTTCGGACACCGCACGGTGCAGCCCGACTTCGCCGGACACGAGCTGTGCACCGATCAGAGCTACGTGCAGGGACCCGACGACCCGGCGCCGCTGCATCCCAACGCGCGGGGCCACCTCGTGATCGCGCTCGCCGACGAACGCGCGCTGCTCGACGAGGCCGAGTGATCAGTTCGTCCCGGGCGTCAGGCCTGCTTCTTCGCGACCACGCGTTCGTAGATCACGAGCAGGATGATCGCGGCGATGATCGATCCGATCCAGGCGATGCCCTCGTTGCCGGAGAAGATCGCGTTCCAGATGAGCCCGCCGACGATCGCGCCGACGACGCCGAGGATCATGGTGGCGATCCATCCCATCGACTGCTTGCCGGGCAGGAGCAGCCGTGCCAGGCCGCCGATGATCAGTCCCGCGATGATGTACCAGACGATGTCGAAGAACCCGATGTCATCCATGGTGAGCCGACGCTCCTTCCGATGATGCCCGCTCGTCGGCGAGCCCTTGCGGCGCATCGTAGGGCGGCGGTTGCGAGCAAGCGCAAACGACACCGTCGGATGCATAGACTCGCGCCCGACCGCCTTCCGCGAAGCCGACGAGTAGGGGGACACGACATGACGCTGCCGGAGCACACCAGGTTGAACTGGGGTCCGTGGTACCGCCGATCGCCGTTCTTCGAGGCGACCCTGCGCGCCGGCTGCTCCGCCTACGACGTCTATCAGCACATGTACCACCCGAACACCTACGGCGATCCCACCGAGGAGTACTGGGCTCTCGTGAACGACGTGACGCTGTGGGACGTGAGCGTCGAGCGGATCGTCGAGATCACCGGTCCCGACGCGAGCGCGTTCACGAACCTGCTGACCTGCCGCGATCTCACGACGTGCGCCGTGAAACAGGGCAAGTACATGCTCGTCACCGCCGAGGACGGCGGCATCGTGAACGACCCGGTGCTGCTGCGGGTCGAGGAGAACCGCTGGTGGCTCGCGCTCGCCGACTCCGACGCCGGCCTCTACGCGATGGGCGTCGCGGTGAACTCCGGCCTCGACGTGAAGGTCACGCACCCCGAGGTCTACCCGGTGCAGGTGCAGGGGCCGAAGGCCAAGGACACGATGCGCGACCTGTTCGGCGACTGGATCCTCGACATGAAGTACTACTGGTGCGACGAGGCCGATCTCGACGGCATCCCGGTCGTGATCAGCCGGACGGGCTGGACGGCGGTGGTCGGCTACGAGATCTACCTGCGCGACCCGAGCCGGGGCGACGATCTGTGGGAGCGCATCCTCGACGCCGGGAAGCCGCACGGCATCCGCGTGACGCCCTCGTCGGACATCCGACGCATCGAGGCCGGCATCTTCGACTGGGGCTCCGACATCGGCCTCACCGACAACCCGTTCGAGGTCACCGGGCTGGAACGGCTCGTCGAGGAGCAGGAGGCCGACTACATCGGCAAGGAAGCGCTCGAGCGCATCCGGCGCGAGGGCGTCTCGCGCAAGCTCGTCGGCATCGAGCTCGAGGGCGGGCCGGTCGACCAGCCCACCCAGCACTGGCCGGTGGCTGCACGGCGGCGAGACGGTCGGCCACGTCACCGACGCATGCTGGTCGCCGCGGCTGGAGAAGAACATCGGATACGTGTGGGTGCCGATCGGGCTGGCCACGCCCGGCACACGGCTCGACGTGGACACCGACGACGGCACCCGCGCCGGCACGACCGCCGCGATCCCGTTCATCGATCCCCAGAAGAAGGTGCCCGCCGCGTAGCGAGCCCGACTCGGGGCCGGGCGAGGAGCTTGCGAATCTCCGACACCCACAGCACGACGCTCGCCGCCATGATCGTGACTCCCCACTGCGACGCGGTGAGTGGCTCCGTGCCGAAGGCCGTGTTGAGGAACGGCAGGTAGACGACCGCCACCTGCAACAGGGCGGAGAGCGCGACCGCGCCCCACAGCCACGCGTTCGAGAACAGGCCGACGGAACGCGCTCCGATGGTCCGAGCGCGCGTTGAAGACGTTGAAGAGCTGGGCGAGCACGAGCGTCGTGAACGCCATCGTGCGCGCGATACGCTCACTCGCCGTGCCGTCGACCAGGCCGCCGGACAGCTCGAGGTCGAGCACGAACAGGGTGGCGAGCGCCATCGTCGTGCCGTTCAGCGCGATGCTCACCCACATCGGACCGTCGACCACGCGCGCCGTGCGCGAGCGGGGTGGTCGGCGCATGCGGCGGGCGTCGGGCGGATCCATGCCGACGGCCAGGGCCGGCGCCGCATCGGTGAGCAGGTTGATCCACAGGATCTGGGTCGCGAGCAGCGGCGTCACGATGCCGTCGCTGCCGCTCGTCAGCCCGAGCACACCCGCGAACACGATGCCGAGGAACATCGTCATGACCTCGCCCGTGTTCGACGACAAGAGGTAGCGGATGAACTTCCGGATGTTCGCGAAGATCGACCGGCCCTCCTCGATCGCGGCCACGATCGTCGCGAAGTCGTCGTCGGCGAGGACCATGTCGGACGCTTCCTTCGAGACGTCGGTGCCGGCGATGCCCATCGCGACGCCGATGTCGGCTGTCTTCAGCGCGGGGGCATCGTTCACGCCGTCGCCGGTCATCGCCACCACGTCGCCGGCGCCCTGCAGGGACCGCACGATCCGCAGCTTGTGCTCGGGGCTCACCCGCGCGTAGACGTTCACCCGGCCGACCGTCTCGTCGAGGGTCCGGTCGTCCATGCGCTCGAGCTCGGTGCCGGTGGCGACCGGCGCGTCCGCCGCGGCGATGCCCACCTCGCCGGCGATCGCGCGCGCGGTGACCGGATGGTCGCCGGTGATCATCATCACCCGCACGCCCGCCGCTTGGGCGGCGGCGACCGCCGCGGCGGCCTCCTCACGCGCAGGATCGATGATGCCGAGCGTGCCGAGGAAGACGAGGTCGCGCTCCAGGTCCTCCCCAGGTCCGTCGTAGTCGTCGTCGTCGATGTGCCGCTCGCCCACGGCCAGGGTGCGCATCGCACGGGCGGCCAAGTCCTCCACCTCGGCCAGGATCTGCTGTCGACGCCCGGCGTGAGCGGCACCACCTCGTCGCCGCGACGCTCGTTCGTACATCGCATCAACAGCACGTCGGGGGCGCCCTTCGTCACGACACGACGATCGCGTGTCACCTCGTCGAGGTGCACGGTGCTCATCAGCTTGCGCTCCGACGAGAACGGCACCTCGTCGATGCGAGGTGACCGCGAGCCGTCTTCGTCGGGCGTCTCACCGACCTTCCCGGCGGCGGCGACCAACGCCCCTTCGGTGGGATCTCCGCGAACGACCCACGTGCCGTCGTGCTCCTCGATCGTCGCGTTGGAAGCGAGGGCCGCCGCGAACAACGCGCGACGGATGTCGCCCGCGTTCGGCATCTCCCGCAGCGGGAACCCATCGACGTCGGTGACCTCGCCGAACGGGTGGTAGCCGGTGCCACCCAGCACCGCCGCCCCCGACGGTGTCACTGCCTCGCGCACGGTCATCTCGTTGCGCGTGAGCGTCCCGGTCTTGTCGGTACAGATCGTGGTCGCGGCACCGAGCGTCTCGACGGCCGAGAGCCGGCGGATGATCGCGTGCCGCGCGGACATGCGCTGCACGCCGAGCGCGAGCACCACGGTGAGGATCGTCGCCAGCCCCTCGGGCACCGCGGCGACCGCGAGCGAGACCCCGATCAACATCACGTCGATCAACGCGGCCGTGCCCTCGACCTCGGAGACGGCGAGGATCGCGGCGATCACGACGACCGCGATCGCGACGACCGCGACCCCCAGCACCCGACCGATGCGAGCGATCTCGCGCTGCAGCGGCGTCTCGTGGCGTTCCACCGTCTCGACCAGCCCGGCGATCCGGCCGAGCTCGGTTTCCATGCCCGTGGCGGTCACGACCGCAGCCCCGCGACCATAGGTCACGACGGTACCCGAGAAGACCATGTCGGTGCGGTCACCGAGCGCCGCGTCGCTCACGACGGCATCGATGCTCTTCGCGACCGGCTCGCTCTCCCCGGTGAGGGCTCCCTCCCCGGTGCTGAGCGAGACGCTGGTGACGACGCGGGCATCGGCGGCGATCGCGTCACCTTCCTCCAACGCGAGCAGGTCGCCCGGCACGAGCTCGCGGGCGGGGACCGTCCCGACCCGCCCGTCACGGACGACCGTCGCGGTGACCTCGGTCAAGGCTCGCAGCGCGGCGATCGCCCGCTCGGCTCGCGCCTCCTGCACGTACCCGAGCGTCGCGTTCAGCAGCACGATGGCCAGGATCACGATCGAGTCGATCGGCAACCCGATCACGCCCTCGAGCAGCCACACGCCGGCCGCGATCGCCGCGGCGGCGAGCAACAGGATCACGAGGGGATCGACGAACTGGCGAGCGAACCGAACGCCACCGCGGCTCGGGCGGTTCCTCGCGCAGCACGTTCGGACCGACGCTCGCGAGCCTCTCGGCGGCTCGATCCGCCGTGAGTCCACGTTCCAGATCCGTCTCGAGCGCGTGGGCCACAGACGCAGCGTCGAGCGCGTGCGGTGCCTGGTCGAGCACGGTCATGCAGGCATGATGGCGCGTCCACCGTGAGGCGACCGGAGTGCACCACCGCGACCCGGACCTCGCGGGACCTGTGGACCGGGTCGCGCCCGGGCCCGCGAACGACGATGATGGTGGACACGACCCTGGAGGGATGACGATGACCGAGAGCATCTACCGAGTCACCGAGGTGATCGGCACCAGCACGACGTCATGGGAGGACGCTGCGAAGAACGCGGTCGAGACCGCGGCGGAGTCGCTGCGCGACCTGCGGGTCGGCGAGGTCGTGAAGCTCGATCTCACGATCGAGGACGGCAAGGTCGCGCACTACCGCGCACGGGTGAACATCTCGTTCAAGTACGAGCACGAGTGAACGCGGCCTGAGCGGTTCCGCCCGAAGCGGTTGCCCTGCAAGGCACCAGAGGCGGGACCGGCTCGGCGACATGCGGCCTTCTGACCTGCCTCTTCGTCGTTCGGCCTAGGTCGAACGGTTGACGCTGCGGTTCCCCCGCCGCGATACTCGAGGCCCCCCCGACACACACCTCGAGGCGTCCCTCGCCCCGTGAACCCCTCCCGGAGGCTGTTGATGAAGAAGGCCCTCACCGTCCTGCTCTCGTTCGGCTTGCTCCTGATCCTGAGCGCGTCGAGCGCCCACGCCCTGCCCGGCACCGATGCCAACGCGGTCGCCGAGCCCTGGCCCGAGGTCGGGCCGCTCTCAGGCAGCAGGGTGCGCGCCGTGCAGGTCGTCGGGGGGACGATCTGGCTCGGCGGCAAGTTCTCGAACGCGACCGACTCGACTGGTGCCACCCGGTCGGTCTCGAACCTCGTCGCGTTCGATGCAGGGACCGGGCGATTCGCCTCGGTGAACGCCCCCGGCTTCACCGGCTCGGGCGCCGAGATCTGGGACCTCGACGTGCGAAGCGGCGAGCTGATCGTCGGCGGGAAGTTCGTGAACCCCGCCAACAGCACCCAGAAGAACCTCGCCGCCGTGAACCTCTCGACCGGAGCCGTCCGCTGGTTCAAGGGGGCGCCCACCGCGAAGACGGTGCTCGTGAACGGCGACAGCGTCTACGCCGCCGGCACCACGCTCGGCCTGTGGAACGTCGCGAGCGGTTCCCCGATCTGGAAGGGGCGCACGAAGGTCACGGTCCAGACCACCCTTCGTGGTCACTCGACGCCTCCCGCCTACCGCGAACTCGTGCTGGCCGGCGGGGCGCTGTTCGCCGCGTGCCAGTGCGACTTCGCCGGCGGTCAGCCGGTCAAGGCATTGATCAAGCTGAGCACCGACGGGGTGCTCGATCCGTCGTGGGTCCCGAGCGACCTCACGCCGGGGGGTGCCTCAGGAGCCAGCACGGCCACCGGGATCGCCGTCGCGACCGACGGGAGCGCCCTCTACCTCGGCGCAGGTGGCTCCGACTTCTTCGCGAAGTACTCGTTCGCCGAGGCCCTCCAATGGAAGCGCGACACCTCCGGGTCGGTGCAATCCCTCGAGATCATGGACGGCAAGCTCGTGGTGGGCGGACACTTCGTGGAGATCGCCGACGCCACCGGCGATCGATGCGGGTTCAAGTCGAACAACCCCGGCGATCTCGACCCGTTCGGGGAATGCGTGCGGCACAACTACCTCGCGGCCTACGGCATGAGCGGAGCGTTGGACGCGTGGACCCCATCGGTCACGGGCAAGTTCAACGGCATCTGGGACCTCGAGGCCGAAGGCGCGGCTCTGCACTTCGGAGGCGAGTTCACGAAGGTGAACGGCGTCAACGCGAAGTTCTACGGCAAGCTGACCTGAGACGACGATGAACCGGGCGCAGCTCCCGGCTACTTGTTCAGGTTCCAGTCCGACGAGCCCGAGCCGCCCTTGCCCTTGGCCTTCTTGGCGGCGCGCTTCTCCTTCAGGGTCTTGCTCGCCGCCGTCTTCGAGCCCTTCGCGCCGCCCTTGTCCTTACTGGCCATGACTGCCCCTTCCGTGGGCGATGTGTGGGACCACGATGTCACACATCGCCGTTCTGGTCGACGACACCCGGGCCGCCTCCGGGCTCAGGCCACGTCGAGTGGACCGAACTCCGGGGCGTGCAGGCGAGGATCGGCCAGGCCGAGCCGCAGCAGCAACCAGAAGGAGAGCTCGACCGAGGGTCCGACCAGCAGTGCGAGCGCCAGGGTGCCGATGCCCGCGACGCCGCCGAGCAGCAGCCCGACGGCGAGCACCGTCACCTCGATCGAACCGCGCACGATGCCGATGCGCCAACCCGTGCGCCGCGTGAGCGCCAGCATGAAGGAGTCACGCGGGCCGGCGCCCATGCCCGCGCCGATGTAGAGGGCCGATCCGACCCCGAAGAGCCAGACGCCGAGCGCCACGAGCCCGACGCGAACGCCGAGTGAGGCGTCCGAGAGCTGCTCGACCCACCCGATCGCGCTGAACACGTCGATCGCGAGGCCGATCACCACGGCGTTCGCGATCGTGCCGAACCCCGGCGGGGCGCCGCCGATCCAGGCGATCGCCACGATGACGAGGCCCACGACGACGGCCGCCGTGCCGAGGGTCAACGGCGTGTGCGCCGCGATGCCCATGTGCAGCACGTCCCACGGCGGCACGCCGAGCTGGGATTCCAGCATCGAGACGATCGCCACGGCGATCAACAGCAATCCGACGAACAGCGCCACGAGTCGCAGAGGCAGTGAACCTCGGAGCAGGGGCGCATCCTTCACCGATGCACGGTAGCGAGGTGATCGCCACAGCGACCGGCGTCGCCGGATCGGGCCAGCCCTGCGGACCCGGGGTCATCGGCTCGCGGGACGCCTCACTCCCCCGAGCGCCGGTCGTCCTCCCCGAGCTCCTCGAAGCGCGCGTACGCCAGCCCCAATGCCGCGGTGAACACGGCGATGAAGATCACGCTTCCGATCGCGAAGATCGTGCCGTCACCGAGCGCGAGCAGCGGGGTCACCGTGCCGCTCCCCTCGGGCTGAGGAGGGCGCCGAGCGCGAGGATCGAGGGGACCCACAGGCCCACGAAGAGCCCCAGCTCGCGGTCGGGGTCGCCGAACACGCCGAACCACAGCGAGACCGAGAGCAGGAACGATACGAACGCGGCGCCGAGGATGATCAGGATCGCTGCCTTGGTTCCGAGCTTCATCATGCTTCTCCTTCCGTCGAACGCGATTCGGAACCCATGCGCCGTTGGACGCGAACGGGCCAGTCGTGCATAGGTTCCGGGAGCGGTGAAGGGGCGCATCCCCCTCGCGACCGGGCCTCGGTTGCGTTCCGCTTCCGGCGAGCGAGGCCTCCATCGCGTATCCTTGGTGAAGACCGCGCCGATCTCGTACGAGACGCGCGCGCGACGAAGTCTCGCGATCCTTCGCACGCACCGCCCTCCTGGGCGTTCCTGCGCAGAGGCGCCTGCCCTCGACGCGCACCGAACGACGACCAGGAGAGGACACCCGAACCGTGCCCACCACCACCGCAACAGCTCGATCCATCGACCGCGAGCCCGACCAGCCCACGTTCAGGGCGCTCGGCGTCTCCGAACCCGTCTCGCAGGCCCTGCGGATGCGCGGCGTCGAGCGTCCCTTCGCGATCCAATCGCTCGTGCTGCCCGACGCGCTCGCAGGGCGTGACGTGCTCGCGCGCTCGCGCACCGGTTCGGGCAAGACGCTCGCCTTCGCCGTGCCACTCGTCGAGCGTCTGCACCCGAGCGGGAAGAGCCCGACCGGGCTGATCCTGGCGCCCACGCGGGAGCTGGCGAGCCAGGTGACCGAGGAGTTCCGCGCGATCGCCGACGTGCGTCACCTGCAGGTGGCGTCGGTCTACGGCGGCGTCGGCATCGGCCCGCAGGCCAAGCGCGCCCGCCACGCCGACATCGTGATCGCGACACCGGGCCGGCTGCTCGACCTCGTGGCGCGCAAGCTGCTGCGACTCGACCGCGTGCGTGCCTGTGTGCTCGACGAGGCCGACCGCATGCTGGACATGGGCTTCCTGCCCGACGTGACACGCATCCTCGAGATGCTGCGTCCCGACCGCCAGACGATGCTCTTCTCCGCGACGCTCGACGGTGAGGTCGGCCGCCTGGCGAAGCGCTTCACGCGCGACGCCGTGCTGCACGAGAACGGCGAGCCGGGGCCGAACATCAACCACGCCACGCATCGCTTCATCGCCGTCGAGCATCCGCAGAAGACCAGGGCGCTCGTGCGCGAGCTCGCCGCCGAGCGGGGACTGACGTTGATCTTCGTGCGCACCCAGCGCGGCGCGGACCGCCTCGCTCGGAACCTCCGCAAGGAGGGCTTCAGCGCCGGCGAGCTGCACGGCGGCATGTCACAGCCCCAGCGCGAGCGAGCGCTCGGGCGGTTCGCCAGCGGCGCCAACGACGTGCTCGTCGCGACCGACGTCGCCGCCCGTGGCCTCGACCTCGAGGACATCACGCACGTGATCAACTTCGATGCGCCCGCTGACGACAAGGCGTACGTTCATCGTGTGGGTCGCACGGCGCGGGCCGGTCGCGGTGGCGAGGGCGTCACGTTCGTCACCCCCGACCAGCGGCTCGAGGTGGGTCGCATCGCGAAGCGGCTGGATCTGCACGCGGAGTTCGTGCAGGCCGGCCTCTCGAAGCCGGCGCCGCACCAAGGCGGTAACGGACAGGCTCGTTCGCCGAAGGGAGGGAACACCCATCGACGTCGACAGGATCGAAGAGGCGCTCCGGCTGGTCGAGGCCGGCCAGCTCGCTGAGGCCGCGCAACTGCTCGGCCCGCTCGTGAGGGGCAAGCGGTTCACGCGACCGAGCCGCATGAACGCGGAATCCGTGGAGGTCGACGAGGTCAAGGCGTGGCTGCGCGACGCGATCGCCGATCCCTCGTCACCCGACTCCCGCTTCATGGTGGAACGCGCCTACTACAAGCTGCGCACCCAGGCGCAGGCCTGAGGACGGCCCGCGGCACGGACGTGCGGCCTCCCCCCGCCCCGCGGGTTTCGAGACCTTCGCCGAGCGAACCGGCGCCGGACAGCCGATGCGCTCCATCGGCCGGTCGGGGCACACTGCTCGCATGACGGACCCCCTCTCCCCGTGCCAGTACGTCGACGTCGCCCTCGTGATGCAACAGATGATCCGCGAGCGGGAATCAGCCGATGGCGGCACTCCGACCACCGTGGCGATCGGCGACCCGTGCGGCAAGCCATCCGTCGGCGCGATCGATGCCGACGGGGTGCGTCACCACTTCTGCGCAGACCACGTCCTCGAGGAGCGGGTCCTCAGGGACTGAACGGTCCGCACGAGCCGGGCCGAACCGCCCATCGCGCGACACCGGAGTTCGTGCACGCTGACTCCGACGTCCGTGACGGGAGGTGAGTCCGATGTCGAAGCTGGGCTGGTCGGTCGCGGCGGGCGCTGTGGGCGCGTTCGCGGCTGCCACCTATCTCGGTACGACGTGGGGGAGCACGCCCGAGGAACGTCGGCGCCGACTTCCCAGCGACGATCTGGTGCCCGAACCCTCGTTCACGACGAACCACGCGATCACGATGCGCGGACACGCCGACGACGTCTGGCCGTGGCTCGTGCAGACCGGATGGCATCGCGCGGGGTGGTACACGTACCGGTGGGTCGATCGGCTTCTGTTCCCGGCGAACGCGCCGAGCGCGACCGAGATCCTGCCCGAGTTCCAGGGTCTGGCGGTCGGCGACCACGTGCCGGACGGGCCCCCCGAGAGCGGGTGTTACTTCGTGGTCGAGCGGATGGAAGCCCCACACCTGCTGGTGTTGCGATCGCACACCCATCTGCCGCCGAGGCCCGATGATGCGTGGCTCGACTGGGTCTGGACGTGGGCCATCGATGACCTCGGGGACGGACGGGTCCGGGTGCACCTGCGAACGAGAGGGGCGGTGGGACCCCCGTGGCTGGCCCTCGTCTATCGAACAGCGCTCTGGACCGACTTCGTGATGGCCCGCAGTCATCTGCGCGGGCTCCAGGAACGCGTCGAGCCGCGGGCTCACGCCGTGACGAACGAGCGCCGCCGGGGCGCAGGAGCGGCCCCGACGGCGCTGTGATGAACGTCGGATCGTTCGCGATCACGCCTGTGGCGGGAGCACCACCCCGTCGATCACGTGGATCACGCCGTTCGACGTGACGATGTCGGTCGTGACGACATCGACCTCGTTGCCCTGACCGTCGGTGATCGTGACACCCATGTCCGAGGCATCGACCGTGAAGGTCGCTCCGTTGACCGTGGTGACCTCGCCCGACTCCACGTCGGCAGCCATGACCTCGGCGGGCACCACGTGGTAGGTGAGGATCGAGCTGAGGAGCTCCTCGTTCTTCGGCTTGAGCAGCGTCTCGAGCGTGCCCTCGGGCAGCGCCGCGAACGCCTCGTCGGTCGGCGCGAAGACCGTGAACGGCCCCTCACCGGCGAGCGTCTCGCCCAGACCGGCCGCCTCGACGGCGGCGAGCAAGGTCGAGAAGTCTTCGTTGCCGGCGACGACGTCGGTGATCGTCTCCGTCGTCTCGGCCGGTGCCGCGGACTCCGCCCCGTCCATCGCGTCGGTGGAGGACGTGTCGTCGCTGCTGCACGCCGCCGCGACGACGGAGAGGGACGCGACGACGGCGAGCGCCGTGATCAGCTTCCTGCTGCGCATCGGGTGACTCCTTCCTCGTTGATCGATCCAGGCTCGCGGTCATCCGTGGCCTGCTGTCGGAGAGGCTTCGGAACCCATGCGCGGGCGGACCACTTCGAGTGCATCGTGCATAGGTTCTCGAGGTCGTCCTGCGCGCGGGACATCGCACGGATAGGCTGGCCGGGCCATGGCGGAACGAGTCGACATCGTCGAGCTCCGAGTGCTCGACGGACCCAACCTCTACTTCCCTCGGCCCGCCGTGAAGCTCACGCTGGGCGTCCCCGGGTGGCTGCGCGCCACCGAACCCCGTCTCTCCCGGTTGGCGGCCGACATCGCCCTGCCGGGGAAGGCCCTCCCGGGCCGGCGGGAGAGCGAGCAGCGACGGCGGTTCGCCGGGCGTGTCGGCGCGCACGTGGCGCGCTCGATCGCCCGTGCGTCGTCCGTGCGGCTCGCCGTTCGGTGGCGCACCGGACCGGGGGACGACCAGGTCGTGATCGCGTTCCCGTGGCGGCGACGTGATGCGGCCGAGGCGCTCGCCCGCCAGGTCGCCGCCGTGATGGGCGATCTGCTCGGCACCCGCCGATCGTTCGAGCACCTGGTCGCCGACGCCGCCGACGCCATCGCCGACGTCGAACCGGGGCCCGCGCCGACGGTGGCCGATCCCACGGTCCCGGTGATCGCGGTGACGGGCACGAACGGGAAGACGACCACCGTGCGCCTGCTCGCCCACATCGTGCGCACCGCCGGGTGCAGCGTCGCGTACTCCTCGACCGACGGCGTCTTCCACGACGGGGAGCTCGTCGAGGCCGGCGACTACTCGGGGTTCGGAGGCGCGCAGATGGCGCTCGCGCAACCGGACATCGACGTCGCGATCCTCGAGACAGCCCGCGGTGGCATCCTGCTGCGCGGCATCGGCGTCGCGCACAACGACGTCTCCGTCGTGACGAACATCTCCGCCGACCACCTCGGCCTGCACGGCGTCGACACGCTCGACCAGCTCGCCGAGGTCAAGTCGACGATCACCACGATCACACGCCCCGACGGCTGGCACGTGCTTGAACGCCGACGATCCGCGGGTGCTCGCGATGCGCCGGCGAGCCGGAGGGCGCCCGTTCATGTGCTCGCTCGACCCGCGACACCCCGCCCTGCGCGACGCGCTCGCCGATGGCGGCCGGGCGCTCACGGTGCTCGATCGCAGCATCGCCGAGCTCGGGAGGAGCGGCTCGAGGAAGCTCGTCGAGCTCGAGCAGGTGCCGATGACCCTGGCCGGCATCGCGTCACAGCATGTGCACAACGCGCTCTCGGCCTCCGCCGCCGCGCTGGCGATCGGGCTTCCGCGGAAGGACGTGGTCGAGGGACTGCGCACGTTCCTGCCGGACCCCGAGACGAACCCGGCCCGAGCCAACGTCTACACCCTGGGCGAGCGCATCGTCGTGATCGACTACGCCCACAACGAGGCGGGCATCGAGGGCCTCGCCGAGATCGCGCAGGGTCTCTGCCCCGAGGGCGCCGAGACCTGGATCGCGTTCGGCACCGCCGGCGACCGTGATGACGCGATCCTGCACGCGCTCGGCTACCGTGCCGCGCGCGGGCGCCGACCACGTCGTGATCGCGGAGCTCCGGCGCTACCTGCGTGGCCGTGAGGCGGACGATCTCGTGCACCGGCTCCGAACAGGAGCGATCGACGGCGGGGCCACCGAGGTCCCCGCGATGCCCGACGAGATCGCGGCCCTGCAGTTCATGCTCGAGCGGTCGGGACCGCGCGACGTGCTCGCGATCACCGTCCTCGCCCAGCGACCCGAGATGTTCGCGCTGCTCGACGGCGAGTTGAACGCCCGCCGCGCCGATCCGCAGACGGTGCGCACGCTGGTCCGGCGGGCCAGACGCTGACGCGCCTCCACTAACGAGTCGCTGAGCGGCGGTCCTCGATCTCGTCCCAGACCTCGGCGGCGCGGTCGACGCAGAGCACGACGAGGTCGCCCGGACGGCTGCGATCGAGCGCGGAGCGGCACGCGTCCAGCTCGTCGGTGATCAGCTCGGTCGAGCCCACGCGGGCGCCCTGCGCACGGGCCTCGTCGATGCCCTGCATCACGAGCGACCCGGTCTCACCGCGGTCACGCCCACGCGTGTGCACGTCCTCGCGCACGATCACCTCGTCGAAGTACCGGGCGGCGACCCGTCCGAGCTCGCGCATGTCCTCGTCGCGACGGTCGCCCGCCGTCGCGACGACGGCGACGCGCAGGTTCGCCGACCAGGACGGCTCACCCGGGTGAGCCGGTGGCGGCTCCGAGGTCATGCGTTCGACGAAGTCGCCCACCATCTGCAAGCCGGCGGCGTTGTGCGCGTAGTCGAGCAGCACCGTGACCCCGCCGAGGTCGACGAGGTTCAAGCGGCCGGGCGCCTGGAAGAAGTCGGTCGTGAACGTGCGCAGCCCGTGGCGGATGTCGTGCAGGTGCGCCCCCGAGACGTGGCACGCCGCGACGGCAGCGAGCAGGTTCTGCACGTTCATGCGTGCCCGCCCGTCGAACGTGGCCGGGAACTGGTGCGTGTAGCCGACCGGCATCGTCCGCCGGCCGTCCCGCAGCACGATCAACTCGCCCTTGTCGTCGTGCTGCAGCACCACGGCCTTGCGGCCGCGACGCACCCAGCGCTCGATCAGCTCGTGGTCCTCGTTCATCGTGAACAGGATCACGTTGCCCGAGCAGTGCTTGCGCATCTCGAGCACGAGGCGGTCGTCGGCGTTCAGCACCGCGAAGCCATCGCGCGGCACGGCTTCCACGATCACGCGCTTGACGGCCGCGAGCTGCTCGATCGTGTCGATGTCCCGCAGCCCGAGGTGGTCGCCCGTGACGTTCAGGACGACCGCCACGTCGTTGCGCCCATAGCCCAGGCCCTCGCGCAGGATGCCGCCCCGCGCCACCTCGAAGACGGCGAAGTCCACCCGCGGGTTCTGCAGCACGGTCTGGGCCGAGCGGGGACCGCTCGCATCGACGCGCTTCGTGAGCCGGCCGTCGATGAGGATGCCGTCGGTCGAGGTCAGCCCGACCTTGTGGCCCATGTTCTTCATCACGTGCGCGATCATCCGGACGGTCGTCGTCTTCCCGTTCGACCCGGTCACCGCGACGATCGGGATGCGCGAGGGCGAGCCGGCCGGGAACAGCAGGTCGATCACGGGACGAGCGACGTACTGCGGCTCACCCTCGGTGGGATGGGTGTGCATGCGGAACCCGGGCGCCGCGTTGACCTCGACGATCGCACCGCCCGTCTCGCGCACCGGCACGGTGATATCGGGCGCGATGAAGTCGATGCCCGCGACGTCGAGACCGACGACGCGGGCGGCTTCCTCGGCGATCTCGACGTTGTCCTCGTGGGCGTCCCACGTGCGGTCGATCGCGCTCCCACCCGTCGACATGTTCCCGGTCGCCGCGAGCAGCACCATCGTGTCGGCCTCGGGCACTCCGTCGAGCTCGTAGCCCTGCGAGCGCACCAGCGCCTCGGCGACCTCGTCGATCTTGATGCGCGTGAGCACCTTCTCGTGGCCGATGCCGCGCCGCGGGTCGGCGTTCGCTGCTGCGACGAGCTCGCGCACCGTGTGCTTCCCGTCGCCGATCACGTGAGCGGGCACGCGCTCGGCGACCGCGACCATGTGCCCGCCGATCACGAGCAGCCGGTAGTCACGCCCGGACACCATGCCCTCGACGACGACCCAGCCGCGGCGGCTCTCTTTCACGGCGCGAGAGAAGGCGCCGCGCACCGCTCGCACCGACGTGAGGTCGAGCCCGACCCCGCGTCCGTGGTTGCCGTCGAGCGGCTTCACCACGACCGGGAACCCGATGCGCTTGGCCGCCTCGGCGGCCTCGTCCGCGGTGCGCACGATCCTCCCCGGCGGCACGGGGAGCCCCGCGGACTCGAGCAGCTGCCGGGTGAGCTGCTTGTCCCCCGCGATGTCGACCGCGAGGGCCGAGGTCTTCGACGTCATCGTGGCGCGGATACGCTGCTGGTACTTCCCTTGGCCGAGCTGCACGAGGGATTGGTCGTTCAGCCGGATGTAGGGCACGTCACGACTGGCGGCCTCGTCGAGGATCGCCTGGGTCGACGGGCCGAACGCCCGGCGCTCGGCCAGCAGGATCAGTCGCTCGAGCTCCTGATCGAACTCGAACCCCCGCTCGGGCTTGACCAGGTGGTTCACGAGGCGCACCGCGAGCCGGCCGGCGGCCAGGCCCACCTGCTCTTCCCAGTAGCCGTAGGTCACGTTGTATTGGCCGGGCGTGCCCGTGCTGCGGGTCTTCCCCCGGTAGACCTGCGCGCCGGACTCCCGCTGCAGCTCGATCGCGATGTGCTCGGCGACGTGACCGGCCCACGTGCCTTCCTCGAGTCGCTCGCGGAACCCACCGGCATGCCCGCGCGAGCACGAGTGCTCGCCGACGCCGGGCAGCATCTCGAGCAGCGTGTCGTTGAACCCCGGGATCGTGTTCGACGGCCAGTGCTCGAGGGAGCCGAGATCGACGACGAGCCTGATCGCCGGGTCGTAGGAGAAGTAGTTCGGGCCACGGAAGACCTGCGTCTGCACGATCTGCAGGTCGGGCTTCGCCGGCGGCGTCGAGGCCCTCGGCTTCGCGGCCTTCTTCTTGGTGGGCTTCTTGGTGGGCTTCACCGGCTTCTCGGTCGTCGTCACTCCGAGGCCTCACGCTCGCTCGGCGCCTCGGCCTCGTCGTGGAAGAGCGCCCGTGCTCGAAGGTCGAACCAGAAGCCTGCGGGGATCGAGTGCAACTGGGCGCCCGAGACCATCATCGGACGACGCCCGCGCAGGCGGTACGCGTCGGTCTCCATGTGGGAACCGTCGACGACGGTGACGGCGCCCCGGCCGATCACCTCCATCGCGTGGTTCGAGTGCACGATCGCGCACGTGTCCTCGTCGAGCCCGAGCCCGATCAGCGACGGCGACTGGGCGATGGCGCTCAGCAGCCGTCCGAGCCGCGTGCGCTGCTCGAAGTGCTGATCGACGATCGTGCCCTCGACGAGGCCGAGGCCGGCGGCGGTCTGCACGTGACCGTGGCGGGGTGTCGCGCCCGGCTGCCCGAACGCCATCATGTGCGAGGCGAGCGCGCTGGCACCCGCCGAGGTGCCCGCGATCACGGCGCCTCGGTCGTGCGCGAGATGCAGACCCTGGTGCAGCCGGGTTCCCGCCACGATCGACGTGAGGCGCAGCTGGTTCCCGCCGGTGAGGAACACGCCCGTCGCCGGAGCGAGCTGAGCGGTCGCCTGGGGTTGATCGGCTTGCGGACGTTCCTGCGGACGGAGGCCGGTGACGCTCGCGACACCGAGCTCGAGGAACAGTCCCTCGTACAGCTGGAGTGCCTGCTCGCTGATCTCCGAGGCGGTCGCGATGATCGCGATGTTGGCCTCAGGCCCCCCGGCGAGCTTCACGAAGCGCTTGAGGATCTGCCGGCCGCGCAGCTTGTCTTCGGCGCCGCCGATCAACATGATCGGGCCCGCGCCGCCGAAGGCAGGCGCGAGGTTCACACGGCGGCGGCTCTCGGACATCGGCCAAGTCTAGACCCGAGGGCCGAGCATCCGGGCAGGTCGAGGACGCCATCATCGGGATCGAGGGGGTCGAGGCAGCGTCCGTGCGTGACTAGGCAAGGACGTCCGTGTTCCATCGCAGGACCCACTACGGAGGTCCTTGCCTAGTCACCTCGACGACCCGACCGAGCCCACGCGCCGGTTGACCACAGCGCCCACGCGATCAGCAGCGGCTGGAAGACGAGCCGACCCCACCGTTCCGCATCGGTATCCAACCCGAACGCGTCGACACCCGAGAGCGCCTGCGAGATGTTCCCCACGAACACGGCCAGTAGGAAGACGGCCAGGAGCCACCCGACCCTCCGACGCGGACTCTCCCTCGGGGGCGAGCACGAGCGCCACGCCGAGAGCGATCTCCATCACCCCCGTGACCCAGACGATCGCGGTGGGCCACGGCACCCACGACGGCACGAGCAGCAGGAACGGGTCGAGCGCCACGAAGTGGGCGACGCCCGCGATCACCATCAGTGCGCCCAGTACCCACCGCGCGGTCGCCTTCATCGGCGGACCCGGGCGCTCAGACCGAGCGCGCGTTGCGTGAGCTTCACCCCGGCTTGAAGTCAGGACGTCCGTCGTCGGGGGTCGAGACGAGGACCGGTTCCCCGCCGGTGAGCTCTGCAAGCATCGAGGCCACGCGGTTGAAGCCGTCCCGGTCCCAGGCGCCCACCGCCTCCACGACCCGTCCGTCGGCACCGACCAGGTAGAGGGTCGGCACCGACTCCACCGCGTAGGCGTCGGAGACCGGGTACGGCGGCGCGTCCTCGACCGAGGCGATGCCCATCTCATACTCCTGGGTGAATCGAGCCAGATCCGGCTCGGGATCCTGCCCGACGCCGATGACACGTCCGGGGAACGCCCGCTCGAAGTGCCGCATCGTCGGCGCCGCCAACTGGCACGTCGGGCACGTCACCTTGTAGAAGAAGAGACCGACCGGACCGTCGCCGAACTCGACGGCCGGAACCTCGGGTGCGACGTCACCGACCTGCAACGGACTCATGCAGAGAGCCTACGGCGTGGATGCGGGCACGTGTCAGTCACAGCGGTGATACGCGAGTGGTGTCGAACCGTCCTCGGCCTGGACCGCGCCGAGAGCCCAGACGTCTCCCGAACCGACGACCACGGCCGCCTCGAGCAGCGCACGCACGACTCGCGGGACCGGCGTCGAGATCCAGGTCCCGCCGCGTCGGCGCAGGACGAGGGGAAGGTTCCAGGCGTAGTCGGGGTCGGGACCGATCGCGCGCAGCCGTTCCCCGACCACCCAGACGGTGCCGCCGGGGGCACGGGCGACATCGCGCAGCGGCCCGACCCGGGTCAGGGCGGGCACGCGATCGGCATCGAGCATCCGCCATCGCTCGCCGTCCCAACGGATCATCATCCCCCGGGTCCGGGGTCCGCCCTCCGAGCGGCGCCCGACCGCGATCACATCGGTCCTCGAGCGCGCGGAGACGGCGACGAGCTCCTGGAACCGACCTGGCTGCGGACTCGGCACGACCTGCCACCCCTCACCCGGGCGATGACGGAGGATGAGGGTCCGCTCGTGGGGAGAGCCGTACCGAGTGGCGCCGACCGCCCAGGTGTCCGCGCCTGACGAGGTCACGCCCAGCAACGCCTCGTCGCGAAGCGGGAGCGTCGACATGGACACTCGCCAGCTCCCTTCCTGCCACCGCATGATCAGGGGCTGCGGGTTGAACGGAGCGCTCGGCCCGTCCCGCCACCCGACGGCCCACGCTCGGGACGTCCCCGGCACGTGCGTCACCGACGTGAGCGATCCGCTCCCGGTCATGACCGGCATCGGAAGCTCGGTCCAGGCGACTCCGTCCCACGAGAGCGAGTACGGAAGCTCGGTCTCCGCGATACGGGTTCCGACGGCGATCGCCTCCTCACCGCCCAGGAACGCGAGATCGTCGAGGTACACGTCCGCCCCGCCGGCGGGAGGCACGGGCACCCGCGTCCACGAAGACCCGTTCCATCGCATCGAGCGGCCGACGACACCGCGATCGGTCAGTCGGTCGCCGGACTCGTCGGACGGATATCCTCCCGCTCGGAGGGGGCGGCGATCACTCATGCGACAGATCTGGCTCTTGCGACATGCCAAGTCCAGCTGGGACGATCCGGGCCTTTCCGACGAGGACCGGCCGCTCGCCCCCCGCGGGAACCGCGACGCCTCGACGATGGCTTCCTACCTCGCATCGGTCGATCCACCGCGACTCGTGCTGTGCTCGGCCGGCCTGCGGGCACGCCAGACCCTCGCTGCGGTGCTTCCTTCGTTGGGCTTCCCCCTGCGGGTCGCCATCGAGCCCGAGCTCTACACCTTCGACTCGAGAGTCTTGGTCGAACGACTCCGTCGCCTGGACGACGCCGGATCCTCGGTCATGATCGTCGGTCACAACCCGGCGTTGGAGGATCTGGCGCTGTGGCTGAGTGCAGAGGGAGAGCTGCGGGAGCGGCTCGGGACGAAGTTCCCGACGGCGGCGCTGGCTGAGATCGATCTGCCCGATGCTCCGTGGACGTCGCTCAGCGAAGGCGTCGGCACGCTCGCACGATTCGTCGTGCCGAAGGAACTGGCGGAGATCGCGTCTGAACGTCGTCCTCGCGTGCTCATCCGACCGGCAATCGCCAGAGGGTCCTTCCGCCACCACGTAGAGCGCAGGGTCGTCGGATGCGGCGACCCCTGAGGCGGCGGCCCCATGGTGCCTTCGAGACGCGAACTCGGCGCATCGGGATCGAATGCGACCACCCGCCCATCGCGCAGGATCGGGTACTCACTCCGGTTCATCACACCGACGACGGGGCCGGCCGGCCCGGCACCGATCCCCTCTGCGACGTACGACGAGGATCGCCACATCGCCCGCCGCCACAGCAGGGCTCCCTCAGCCGAGTAAGTCCATACGGTTGCGCGGGCGTTCTCGGTGCTGTCGTCCAGCTCCGCACCCGCGACGTAGACGCTCTCGCCATCGGACGACACAGCCACATCACGCCCGACGGAGAATGGGAACCCCTCCACGTGCGCCGGCCACGTGCGACGCCAGAGCTCCTCACCATCGGCCGCGTACTTCACGAGCACCATCGACCGCCACGAGCCGTCGGCCGAGCGAACGGTTCCGGTCACGTAGACATCACCGCTCGCGTCGGTGGCGACCGCATCGGCGCTGCGCCCGACGGTGACTTCCCACTGGGAATCCCACTCGTGGCCGATGGCGGTGACCGGGATCGCGACGGCCGAAGCAAGCAGTGCGATCGTCGACAGTACCGTCACGCTCCGGCACCGCGCCATGCATTTCGTTCTCAGACTCGCACGCATCGTGATCAACCCTCCTTACTGCGCCGACGGGGCGGTGTACGCGACGAGTCGCGCCGGATCCCGGCCGATCACAATGAACCCGTCGGCGACCGCCACGGACCCGGAGCCCACGACACCACGCAGCGGAACCCGGCCGATCAAACGGCCGGTCGCCACCTTCAGGGCGAAGGTGCCCGGCGAAGAGGTTCCCCGCCCCGACTCAGGGCCGTCCCCGACGACCGAGTACGCGGGGACGAACACGACCCTGTCAACAAGCCAGGGCGAACCGATGCTGCTGTTGTCGAAGCGGCGAGCAGGCACCCTCCATCGGTCCTGTCCGGTCGAGCGATCGAGCGCCTGAAGCGCCCGGGAACGATCGACGTGGAAGGTCGAGCGCGTCCCGACCGTGACCGGTTCAAGGATGGGATGGATGCGACGAGACCATGAGGTCGAGCCGTCCTCGGTCGAGAGCGCGAGCAGATGCCGGCCGGTCGTCGCGAAGATCGTGTGTCCCGCGGCAGATACCTCGACGTAGGACCCGACACCCCCGCTGCGGCGCCATCTCCATCTTCCCGAACCCAACTCGAACGCCCAGATCGTGTCGGCGTGGTTCACTCGCCGGCTCTCGTGGCTCACGACGAGCGCATCGTCGACGATCACTGGCATGCCGGGAGCCGGAACCTCCCGCCCCCAGATCTCGTCGCCGGTCGCCGAGTCGTACGCCCTTACGTACCCGTAGGGCTCGCGACCTCCACCGCGGTGGGTGTCGCCGAGCGCAGCAACCACGACGCCGTCGGCCTCGACGAGCGGCTGCGATTCGACCTGGCCGGCGGGACAGGCGGAGCATCCGACCGGCGTCGACCACCGTTCCGCACCATCGGAGGCCCGTAAACCGACGAGCGTCATCGGTTCGCCCGGGGCTTGCACGGCGACGACCACGATGTCGTTCGATACCGCCGGCGTCCAGCCGACGGTACCGGGCACATCCGCCCTCCAGAGCTCGTCGCCCGTCGCGAGGTCGAGGCCGAACACCATCGATCGAGCCGTGCGTGTGTCGGAGTCCCACACGCCCCACTGCGCTGCGAAGACACGGCCGTCCACGACCGCGGCGCCAGCGTTGATCTCGTTCTCGAGCTCCGGCACACTCAGATCGGCGATCCATGCCCGCTCCAACGTGAGAACGGTGTCGGCCACGATCAGCTCGTCGTTGAGCTGCGCTCTCGTGTGACCCGGACCCCCGGCGAACTGGGGCCAATCGGCGGCACCGACCCGGCCCCCCGACGCCGAAACGGAGGCGACGACGAGGCCCATGACCAGCATTGATGCCAGGTTCCGCCTCATGACACACCTCCCGCCTCCGTCACCCGCCACAGCCGTCCGCCGACGCCAGGGTCGAGGTATGCGTTGCGATACCTCGTGCCGACGAGGGAAGCGCCACCGGGATCGATCGAGATGCCCCGCCCCACCAGCGATCCGTCGATCGGATCGATCACACGCGACGAGACCAGAGCTCCGTGCCCCGTGTAGGTACGCATGACCAGCGCGTAGCCGTGCCTGTCGAGCCCGCCGATGGTCGTCACGCGCCCCGAAGGTGCGAGCGCAAGGTCTTCGACCGTCTGAGGCCTCGCCGCTCCCCACGACCGCATCCACCGCACATCTCCGGCGAACGAGAGCCGTGCCAGCCACCCGAGGTGCGGAGGATCGACCCCATATCCGATCGGCGCGCCGAGGGTGCCGCCGACCACAAGGCTTCCGCCGAGGACATCGATCGAGGTCGCCGTGTCGTCATCCAGGTCGCCACGCTCCCGGACGACGCGCGTCCAACGGCGCGCGCCGCCAGGACCGAACCCTGCGATGAAGGGATCGGCGTCGTCGGTGCCGGGAGGTCCCCCCAGGTCCGTCTCGACGTACCCCGCCACGAACACCGCGCCGTCCCCTCCTGTCGCGACGTCGAGGGCGCCTTCCCGCAGTTCGTGACCTCCGTGGACATCGACGTGTGTCTTCCACGTGAGGAGGCCGTCCAGGCCGTACGCACGGATCCACGACTCTGTCGGCCCAACGTCGTCGTCGTACTCGAACCCCGCGATCGCAAGGCCGCCGGCCCATGCGTCGATGCCGGTCGCCTGCGACTGGCGAGGCCCTGTCTTCCAGCCGGCGGCCTGTCGCATCCATCGGAGGTCACCATCGGTGGTGTACGACCGGATGAACCAGCCGCCGGACTCGCATCCGAAGCGGCAGTGCCACCCGAACCCCAGCGCGTACACGTTCCCGTCGGGTCCAACCGCGATCGCCTCGCCCGAGGTGCCCGACGGCTCGTCGGCCAGCGGGAGCCACGCGTCGCGCCAGAGTTCCTCCCCGTCGGCATCGAACGCGGCCACGAGGAATCCGGTGTGCTCCTCGTCGATCCTTCCCTCGCCGACGACCACCGTGAGCCCCGCTCCGTCCGTGGCGACATCGATCAGTGACATCCCGACGGAGCGCCGCCACTCGTACGGCATCGCGGCGATGTGCGTCTGCAGCGCCGTGCCCAAGACCGCCACCACGATCGCCACGACCATCAATCGCGGCGCCAGGGTGGGCCCGACGGCGAACGATCGAGAGCTCATGGCTGATTCCTCCCGGTCCCTATGCCGGCAGTGACCCTTGTCGGATCAGCCGCCGGGAGAGCGAAGCGCACGATGCGCCCGCCCCGCTTCCCGAACAGGACTGATCCGAAGACGCCGCCGTTGGCCACGAGCTCGAGGCTCGCGTGGACGCCCGTCGGTTCGAAGCTCGTGACCCATCGCAGGTGCCCGGTCGCGGGGTCGAGCGCCCCGAAGTGTCCACGGCCGATCGCGTAGCGGTCGACGAAGAGAAGCCCGTGGACGAGCGCTCCTGCCTGCCACAGGGCGTCTCCGTGTTCCTCGTTGCCCCGTCGGCGCCAGAGGACCGAGCCGGTCACGGCGTCGAGCGCGATCACGGCACCTCGATGGAGACCGAATCCCTCGCCCTCGCACCCCGTGACGCATACCGAATGGTTCACGAAGACCCGGTTCCCGCCCGCCGCCGCGACATACGCGGAGTAGGGGACGCGGAACTCCCAATCCACCCTGCCACCCCCGAGGCGAAGGGACTCGAAGACGAGCTCGCCCGTCCGTGGAGCGTTCCGCTGCGTGAGGATCCTTCCATCGGCGATCGCCGCGAGGTCCCCGCGCATCCGCTGGGACCGAGCCGTCGTTCCGTCACGGCTCCGCAGCACGACGACGCGAGGGCCGCGATCGGTCGAGACCGCAACGACGACCCTGCGACGAGAGAGCAGAACCGACGGATACCACTGACGTACGTGGAGCCGACGTGACCACCGCACGTCGCCGGTCTCGACCTCCACCGAGAGCACCCGGCGCGCGTCTGACTCGCGCTCCACGGCGATCAGGTGCCGCACCGTGCGGTCGACCACGAGCGGCTCCGCGCCCGCACGCGCCCAACGGGTCGTGCCGGTCGCCGCGTCGAGTGCGAGCACCCCAGGGATCCGCTCGAGCCACCGGACGACGACGACGGTCGATGCCGACGCCGCCACCGGCCGGACGCCGTCGACGAACCGCCTGGTCCACAGGCGCTCGCCGGTGGACTCGTCGAACGCGACGAGCACGTCGTACGGAGCCTCGCTCCCCGACCACGCGCCGAACACGCGACCGTCTGCGACGAGGAACGGGTCGGCCATGTACTCGTAGATGAAGGTGACGTCGGGTCGGATGCGGCGGATCCAGTCGAGCCGCAGACGGCTCACGGTCCTCGGTTGAAGCGTCGACTCCGCCACGTTGAATCGGCTGTGGCCTCCGTCGTAGCCGTCCTGGGACCAGTCGGCGTCACCGGCTGCGACGGGCGCGATCGCCGTCAAGGTCAGCACGAGCGCGAGCGCGACCGCCTTCGAGACCCTCATCGCAGCTTGCTCCCCACGCTCCCCCGGTCACGCTTCCTCGATCCCTTCGCGGACCCACGAGGACCCACCGCCTCGCAGGATCAGCGGCTCGTCGCCGGCCAGCCCGACCGCCCACACGTCACGGCGGCCCACGCCGTCGACCGCCATCAGAGCGCTCGTGGTGCGAGCGCCGAGAGGAAGGCTCGGCGTCCACCACCCGCCGTGACGGCGGATCAGTACGAGCGCCCGCCAGTCACCGAACGCCCCGTCGGTCCGGTAGCCCGCCAACCAGACAGAGCCGTCCGCGGTGCCGATCCCCACGATCTCCTCGAACGGACCTGGCATCGCCGGCGTGGGGACGACGCGGATCCGCGTGCCGTTCCAGCGCTCGACGAGCAGGTGGATCCGCTCGTTCATCCCGTCCTCGGGCAGCGGCTTCCCGACCCGCTGGGCTCCCGCAAGCCAGACCCGGTCCGGGTGCTGGATCGCGACGTCGTTCAGCGTCCAGCCCCCCGTCGTCCATACGTACTCGGGCAGCGGCGGCATGTCCATCCGCTCCCACCGCCCGGCCTGCTGCCGATAGGCCTGGGCGTCATTCCCCCAGCGCGCGCCGACGGCCCAGCCGGAGCCTCGCACCCGAGCATCGAAGCCCTCCAACTGGTCCCCGACGAGGAACGGCCGCTGCCTCCACTCGACGCCGTTCCAACGCCACAGCAAGGGATCGCCGTAGATGCGACCGACGACGAACACCCTGGTCGCATCGACGGCCTCCACATCGCGGATCTCGATGAACCGCTCCGAGTCCGGCGGATCAACCCTCGCCCACGACGCACCGTTCCAGTGCAGCACGAGCGGGTCCCAGTACGACCAATCGGCCCAGTCCGGCAATGAGTTCCCGACCGCCCAGACGTCGTCGGTGGCGACCGCATCGACTGCCACGAGCCAGGCGTCCGCATCCCAGCCGTCACGTGGGAACGGCACCTCGGTCCACCCTGTCGCGTCGCGATGCAGGATCAAGGGCCATCGCTTCCCTGCCGGCTGCTCCTGCATGCCGACCGCCCAGACGTCGTCGGGCGCGATCACGTCGACGTCCATCAACCACGGCGCGATCGCGTCGTTCCACGGAGGATCGAGGTAGGTCTCCGCGACCGCGGGTCGGGCCGGCCCGATCAGCAGAGCCAATGACAGAACGAGCATCAACACGGACCGGATCGCCGACATCGCGATCACCTGCCCTTCCACCTCGAGCGTGGCACCAGCGCGCGATCGTCACACCGACCACACGACCCTCAGCCGACGGGCCCGCATCATGCGCGCCCATCGCCGGGGTCCGGGCGCTTGTGGGTCGACCGGCCCCGGAAGACGGCGCCCCGAGGCGCACGATGGCACTGGAGGCGACGGTTCCATGCGGCGACGCACGATCGTGGCGACGGTGGTCGCGATGGCGCTGACGGTGGTGCCCGTGGCGACGGCATCGGTCGCCGCGCCGATCGCGGTCGATCGACGTGGCGACCTGTTCGTGCTCGATCTCCCCCACGGCCTCAGGCGCCTGACCGATTCGGCGCGGCACGAGCGATCGCCGGAGTGGTCTCCGAGCCATCGTCGTATCGCCTTCGTGGTGGGCAACCACACGCTGGCGTGGATCGATGCCGTCACCGGCGAGCGCCACCGGGTGGTCTGGGTTCCGAAGCGCTTCGAGTCGATCGACGCGATCTCCTGGTCCCCCGACGGCAGGCACCTCGCCTTCTCGACACACACCCTCAGGGGTCGAGGACCTCGGCTCTGCGGGCAGGTCTGGTCGGTTGGATCCGACGGCGGTGCGACGGGGAAGGTGCTCGCCAACCAAGCGTTGGTCACGGGATTGGCGTGGGAACCGGATGGCGCCCGGCTCCTCTCGAGCACGGAATGGCCGAACGGCGTCTGGGTGTGTGGGGACGACGTCCCGACGGGGTTGCTCCGGTTCCGCGCCGACGGCTCGCACGTCTCGGTCCTCGGCCACCACGCCGCGGCCGAGCTCCCTCGATCTGTCTGAGAACGGCCGCCGCCTCGTCTTCCGCGGTTGGCTGCGCACATGCCACGCGTGCGGGGAGATCTGGCGGAGCACCGACGACGGGACCCACGCCCACGTGATCGCGATGCCGGGACCGGGCATGCAAGGGCTGTACGGGCCGCGGTTCGACCCCGCCGGGCGACGGGTCGCGGTGGTGGCGATCCGCCGTGGCCACGCCTCCCTCTGGATCATGCGGGCCGACGGCTCCCATCGGCGCCTCGTCCTGCATCGGGCCGACAGCGTCGACTGGTAGGACGCGGGTCGCTTCGGTTGTCGGGAGCGGATCACGATGCAAGCCTGGGTTCGGACCGCGTACGTGAGGAGGCCAAGATGACCATGACGCTCGAGAGCACCAGCGTCGCCGATGGATCACCGATCGCGGAGGTGTTCGCGGTCGCGACACCGACGCTCGACGGGAAGGCCGAGATGGCGGGCGCCGACCGCAGCCCGCACCTGCGCTGGCGGGCGAGCCCGACGGCACGCGATCGTTCGCGATCTCGGTCGTCGACCCCGACGTGCCGGCCGACCGCACCCGCATGGGGGTCGAGGGCCTCTCGCTCGGCGACGACGAGCCTCGGGTCGAGTTCGCGCACTGGCTCGTCGTCGATCTCCCCTCCGACGTCCACGAGCTGCCGGAGGGTGCGGGCGGCGACGGCTTCGTCGCGCACGGCCGCCCGCCGGGACCGACAACGGTCGGGGGCGTGCAGGGCGAGAACGGCTACCGAGGGCTCTTCGAGGGCAATGCCGATCTCGAAGGCACCTACGGCGGATGGGACGGGCCGTTCCCGCCGTGGAACGACGAGCACGTGCATCACTACGTCACGACGGTGTTCGCTCTCGACGCCGAGAGCCTCGCGCTCGAGGCCGGGTTCGACCTCCAGGCGTTCCGCCGGGCGATCGAGGGTCACGTGCTGGCGTCCGCCGAGATCGTCCCGACCTACACCCTGAACCCGGCGCTGCGCTGACATGGCCGAGACCGTCACGATCGAGGGCCAGCCCTACCTGAAGCGGAACCCGCTCGGCGTGCTCGGCCTGTCGCTGATCACGTTCGGGATCTACTTCTTCTACTGGTACTACAAGGTGAACGACGAACTCCGCCGGTTCGAGCACGACGAGTCGATCAGCCCGACCCGGTCGCTCATGGCGATGCTCTTCGGCTGGATCATCATCGTGCCGCCCTTCATCGCGATCTGGAACACGGCCAACCACATCCAGTCGGCGGAGCAACGAGCCGGCGTGCTGCAACAGATCGAGCCCGTGCTCGTGCTCGTCTTCCAGATCGTGTTCTCGCTCGTGAACCCGCCTTACATGCAGGACCACATGAACCGCATCTGGGATCAGGGGGCGGCCGCCGCGCCACCGTTCCCCGGCGGGCCCCGGCGGCGCCCTCCCCTCGCCTCCGTCCGGCTGATCCGCTACAGGGTCGCCGTGTCCGCGTCGGTGATGCGGGAGATCCCGCCCACGCCGTTCCGGCACCTGGTCGGATCCATGTACAGCGTCGTCGATCCACCTTGGTCGAAGGCGAACATGTTGAAGATCTCCTTGCCTTCCGGAAGGGTCGCGATGACGGTTCCGTTGCCTCCGTCCATGCGGACGACCTTCGTGGCCTTGCCGCACACCCAGTGGTCGCGGTTGCGTTGGCGCACGAGGTAGACCGTGCCGTCCGCCGACACTCCTCCCGCGTACTGCTGCATGCCCGGGTTGGTGACCTCCGTCAAGGTGTCGGTCGAGATGTCGTAGAGGTGGACCTGGCACTCGGAGAATTCGCCGCGGCGGACGCTGCAGGACTCGAACGTCGCCCAGTCGCCGTTGACCTGGTCGCTCGCGAGGTAGTTCGTCCGGACCGGCAGCTTGCTGAGCACCGTGGACGTCTCCGTCGATGAGGTGTCGAACAGCACGATCTTGTTCCACGCGTCACGGAAGCCGACGCGCTGCACGTTGCTCCTGCGTGAAGAGCAGTTGATCGCCCGACAAGCTCGGCCGGTACTCACAGTTGGCGGTGTTGACGCCGTCGGGCGGCTCGGTGCGACTCTCGGAGACCGACGTCGAAGAACTTGAGGTCGGCGTCGTGGGCGCGCCGGCTGTCCTCGTCGTACACGACCGTGGTGCCGTCGATCGCGGCGCCGAGGCTGTGCGTGCCGCCCGGGTTGACGCGCACGGCCGCATCCTCCGTCGGCCATCACGTAGCTGTTGATAGCGGTTCGGGCCGCGCCTCGCTGTTCGCCGATCCACACGAAATAGCCAGCGGAGGCCGACGAGCACCTCCTCGTCGACGCCTGGCTCGTTCAACACCTGCTTCCGGCGTCGCTGCCTGCGCGATGGTCGCGGTAGCGATGACGGGAGCCCAGCCACCACGGCGATGAGTCGTCGCACGTTGCCCTCCCCGCGGTATCGGCGCCGCATGCGGCGCATCACGATCCGGGCGGGCACCGCGGCCACAGTGTTCCTTCAACACAACGCACGTCAAATCGCGAGCTGCGAACGCGGAGCGCGTCACGCCATGTCCGATCGCGCATCGCGTCGTTCCGTAGGAACATCGGGGCATGGATCCCGAACGGCGCGTGGACCCCGTGATCGGGTGGCGGGTCTGGAACCTCTCCGAGGGCGATGACGGCCCGGTGCTCCGGCCGGCCGGATCCGGCACCGACGAGTGGCCGAGGCGCCGACCCCTGGAGGCGCGATGCACCGTGCCACGCGTGCTCACCGGTCGACGCCGTCGCCATCAGGCGCCCGACGTCGCGTGTCGGTGCGGGATCCACGCCAGCGATTCGCTCGACGTCGTCGCCCGCGGGTGGCCGGCGTGGCCGCCGGCACCGGTCGTCGGACGGGTCGCCCTCTGGGGGTCCATCGTGGCGCACGAGCGGGGGTGGCGCGCCAGGTTCGCCTACCCCGACCGGCTGCGGCTCGTGTGCATCGGATGCGCGTGGATCGAGCCGGGTCCGGGCGTGCCCTCCGTGGTCCACGCGTTCCGCAAGCGCCTCTACACGCTCTGCGAGGAGCACGCGGGAGGGTTCCGCATCCCGGACGGGCGAGCGAGCACGCCGACCGGCGACGATCCGCGCGCGCTGCAGGGCCGGCTGCTCGAGGCCTACGCGGTCGACCTGCTGCCTGCCGAGCCCCTCGCGCGCCTCTACGGGCGTCCGGCCGCGCCCGAACCGCCGCCGTACTTCCCGGCGATCCGGTTGATGCCGAGCTGGCGACGCGGCGTCGGCAGCGTGCATGCCGAGATGGAACCGACCGAGGTGCTGCGCTGCACGGGACTCCGGAAGACGTTCGGCGACCGTGTCGCCGTCGACGACGTCGGGTTCGAGATCGCCGCGGGTGAGACCTACGGGTCTGCTCGGACCGAACGGCGCCGGGAAGACGACGACGATCTCGATGATCTGCGGCCTGCTGACCCGTGACGCCGGGCTCGTCACGCTCCAGGGCCGCGAGCTCGACACCACGACGATCGACGTGAAGGCGGCGATCGGATTCGTGCCGCAGGAGGTCGCGATCTATCCCGACCTCTCGGCCCGAGAGAACCTGCGGTTCTTCGGCAAGCTGTACGACCTGTCGGGGCGCGAGCTCGACGCACGCATCGACCGCATCCTCGAGACGATCGGGCTCGCCGACCGTGGGGACGAGCGGACCGACGCCTTCTCCGGGGGCATGAAGCGTCGCCTGAACATCGGCCTCGGCATGCTGAACGATCCGGTCCTGCTCGTGCTCGACGAACCCACCGTGGGGGTGGATCCGCAGAGCCGCAACGCGATCCTCGATTCCGTGGAGACCCTCGCGAGCGAAGGCATGGCCGTGCTCTACACCACCCACTACATGGAGGAAGCCGAGCGTCTCTGCGACCGCGTGGGCATCCTCGACGAGGGTTCCGTGAAGGCCGAGGGCACCCGTCGCGAGCTGATCTCGCTCGTCGGCGAGCACGACCGGCTGCGGATCGAGGCCCACGGCGACCTCGTCGCCGCCGCGACCGCCGCGGCAGGGGTGCCCGGCGTCGAGGAAGCGGCGCCCCGCGACGGCGGACTCGATCTGCTCGCCCGCGACGCCCGTGCATCGCTCGCCGACATCGTGCGCGCGGTCGACGAGACGGGCGCCGGCATCACCTCGATGGAGGTGCGGGAACCGAACCTCGAGGCGGTCTTCCTGCATCTCACCGGCAGGGCGCTGCGCGACGAGGGCTGACGCGATGGGCGACGCGTGGACGATCGCGACGAAGGACCTGCGGCGGCGCCTGCGCGACCGGACGGCGGTGCTCGTCGCTCTCGTGCTGCCGTTCGGGCTCGCGTACATCTTCAGCCTCACGCTCGGCGACGTGGAGAGCCAGCGGGTTCGAGGCGACCTATGCCGTCGTCGACGGCGACACCACCGGCCACCTACCTGCGGAGTTCACGGCCCTGCTCGAGCGCCTCGACTTCGTGACGCTCCGCGAGGCCGCGACCGAGGGAGCCGCCGAGTCGCTCGCCGAGGACGGCACGGTCGACGCCGCGATCGTGTTCCCCGAAGGATTCACCGAACAGGTTCAGGCCGGCCGGGGCGGTGCGATCACGGTGATCGCGGATCCCGACGAGTCGATCTCGTCCTTGGTCGCCGAGTCGCTCACGACGTCGTTCGCCTCCAACCTCGACGCCGTCGGGCTCTCGGTCGCTCTGGTGGCCGAGGCGGGCGCCCCGGCAGACGAGGCGATCGTGGCCCGGGCCCAGGCGGTGGCCCCGTCTGCCGAGCTCCGCACCGCCGACGCGGACGACCGGGCGGCCACGCAGTCCTCGTTCTTCGCGATCGGGATGGCGGTGTTCTTCCTGTTCTTCGCCGTGGAGTTCGGCGTGCGTGGCTTGCTCGAGGAGCGGGAAGAAGGCACACTCGCGCGCCTGCTCGTGGCGCCGATCTCCCCGAGCTCCGTGATCGGCGGGAAGGCGCTCGCGAGTTTCGCGGTCGGCCTCGTGAGCACGACGCTGCTGGTGCTCGCGACGACCTGGCTGCTCGACGCACGGTGGGGCGATCCGCTCGGGGTGACCCTGCTCGTGCTCGGCGGCGTGCTCGCCGCCGTGGGGGTGACCGCGCTGGTCGCCACCCTCGCGACGACCACGGCCCAGGCGGGCGCCTACGTCTCGATCGTGGCGGTGGTCGGCGGCCTGCTCGGCGGCACCTTCTTCCCGATCTCGCAGGCCGGGTTCCTCGGCACGATCCGGTTCCTGTCGCCGCAGGGGTGGCTGATGGAAGGGTTCCAAGGGCTCGCGTACGGCAGCACGGTCGGCGAGATCGCCGGGCCGCTGCTCGGCGTGTTCGCGATCGCCGGGGTGACGGGCTCGATCGCGTGGGCGCGTTCGCGCCGGATGGTGGCCGCGTGAACCTGAGGAAGGCTCTCGCGATCGCCGGGGTGAACCTGCGTCGCCTCACCCGTGACAAGACGGGCGCGTTCTTCGTGTTCGTGTTCCCGTTCCTGATCATCCTGGCGCTCGGTGCGGCGTTCGGCGCCGGCTTCGTCCCGCAGGTGGGCGTCGTCTCGGACGGCTCGGGAGCGCTCGGCCGGGACCTGCGAGCGAGGCTCGCGGCGACCGAGGGCATCGACGTGCGGTCTTACCGCGATGCGGACGAGCTGCGGACCGCCGTCGAGCGGGGCCTGATCGAGGGCGGCATCGTGATCCCGGCGGGATACGACGAGCGCGTGCGCGAGGGCGAGACGGTCCCGATCACCGCGATCATCCGTCCGACGGGATCGGCGCAGGAGCTGCAGGCCACCGTGAGCGGCGTCATCGACGAGCAGAGCGTGCGGATCAGGGCGGCGCGGTTCGCGCTCGCCGAAGGCACAGCCGGGAGCTTCGACGACGGGCTGGCACGTGCCGACGCGGTGGCCGCCGAACTGCCGGGCATCGAGGTGACCACCAGGACCGCCGGCACCGCGACCGTCGGCACGTTCGACACGGGCGCGGCGCAGGAGCTGATCCTGTTCATGTTCCTCACGTCGCTGTCCGCCTCGGCGATGCTGATCGAGACGCGCCGGTTCGGGGTGAGCACCCGCATGCTCGCCTCCCCCACGTCGGTGCGCACGATCCTGGTCGGGGAGGCGTTGGGACGCTACGCGATCGCGCTGGTCCAGGGGTTGCTGATCGTGATCGGCACGGTGGTGCTGTTCCGCGTCGACTGGGGGAACCCGTCGACCACGGGGCTCGTCGTGCTGCTGTTCGGTCTGGCGGCCACGGGCGCGGCGATGGTGATGGGCTCGGTGCTGCAGAACGCGTCGCAGGCCGGAGCGATGGGCGTGTTCCTGGGGCTCGTGCTCGCGGCGCTCGGCGGCTGCATGGTGCCGCTCGAGATCTTCCCGCCGTTGATGTACCGCATCGCCCACCTCACCCCGCACGCGTGGGCGATCGAGGCGCTCAACGATTCGATCGCGGTCGACGCCGCCCCCTCGCAGGTCGCGACCGACCTGTGGGTGCTCGCGGCCTATGCCCTCGCGCTGCTCGCCGTCGCGACCGTGCTGCTGCGTCGCACGCTGACCGTGCGCGGGTGAGGGCACGCTGACCGTGCGCGGATGAGAGGCACGCTGACCGTGCGCGGGTGAGAGGGCGGCACTACGATGCGATCACGACCGACGAGCGAGGGAGCCGACGCCGATGACGACCGTGAGGGCCGCGCTGCTGCAGACCGACTGGACCGGCGACCAGGCGACGATGACCGACAAGCACGAGGAAGCGGCCCGGGAGGCGGCGAGCCAGGGAGCCCAGGTGATGTGCTTCCAGGAGCTGTTCTACGGGCCCTACTTCTGTCAGGTGCAGGACGCCGAGTACTACAGCTACACCGAGCCGATCCCCGACGGACCGACCACGAAGCGCTTCCAGAGCGTCGCGAAGGAGCTCGGCATGGTGCTCGTGCTGCCGATGTACGAGATCGTGCAACCCGGGCTGTACCACAACACCGCGGCCGTGATCGATGCCGACGGCACCTACCTCGGCAAGTACCGCAAGCAGCACATCCCCCAGGTGCAGGGCTTCTGGGAGAAGTTCTACTTCGCGCCGGGCAGCGGGGGCTACCCGGTCTTCGAGACCGCCGTGGGCACGGTCGGCGTGTACATCTGCTACGACCGGCACTTCCCCGAGGGCTGGCGCGTCCTGGGGTTGAACGGGGCCGAGATCGTCTTCAACCCGAGCGCCACGCACCGAGGGCTGAGCGAGTACATCTGGCGCCTCGAGCAGCCCGCCGCGGCCGTGGCGAACATGTACTACGTGGGGGCGATCAACCGGGTCGGCATCGAGCCGCTCGGCGACAACGACTTCTACGGTCAGAGCTACTTCGTCGATCCCGAGGGCAAGTTCGTCGGCGATGTCGGCGACGCGTTCAAGCCCGAGCTGATCGTGCGGGACCTGGACCTCGGCAAGATCCGCGAGGTGCGTGACCGGTGGGCGTTCTACCGCGACCGCCGTCCCGACGCGTACGACGAGATCGTCGCGCGCTGAAAGGGCGAGTGCCGATGACCCACACGCTGATCCTCAACGGCAAGGTCGTCTCCCCCACGGGCGTCGAGGCCGCCGACGTGCTGATCGACGGCGAGACGATCGCGGCCGTCGGCGCCCCCGGGTTCTTCACCGAGGCCGCTCCCGCCGCCGAGACGGTGATCGACGCGAGCGGGAAGTACGTGATCCCGGGCGGCATCGACGTGCACACCCACATGGAACTGCCGTTCGGCGGCACGTTCGCCTCCGACACGTTCGAGACCGGCACGGTCGCGGCCGCGTGGGGTGGCGTCACCACGATCGTCGACATGGCGGTGCAACGGACCGGCGAGAGCGTGCAGGAGGGCCTCGCCGACTGGCACCGCAAGGCGGACGGCAACTGCGCGATCGACTACGGGTTCCATCAGATCATCGGCGGGGTCGACGACGAGTCGCTGAAGGCGATGCGGTACCTGACCGAGCACGAGGGCGTGACGAGCTTCAAGCTGTTCATGGCCTACCCGGGCGTGTTCTACAGCGACGACGGGCAGATCCTGCGTGCGATGCAGACCGCGAGCGATTGCGGGGCGATGATCATGATGCACGCCGAGAACGGCATCGCGATCGACGTGCTGATCGCGCAAGCCCTCGCCCGGGGCGAGACCGACCCCCGCTACCACGCCGACACCCGGCCCTCCGATCTCGAGGCCGAGGCGACGCACCGAGCCATCGTGCTCGCCAAGGTGGCCGGCAACGTGCCGCTCTACGTCGTGCACATGTCGGCCGGCGACGCGCTCGAGGAGATCGCGGCCGCCCGCCACGCCGGACGGAACGTGTTCGCCGAGACGTGCCCGCAGTACCTATGGCTGACCCTCGAGGAGACGCTGCAACGACCGGGGTTCGAGGGCGCGAAGTGGGTCTGCTCGACGCCGCTCCGCTCGCCGAACGACGAGCACCGGCACCAGGAGAGCCTGTGGAAGGGCCTGCGCATGAACGAGCTCGCGGTCGTCTCCACCGACCACTGCCCCTTCTGCTTCAAGGACCAGAAGGAGCTCGGGCTCGGCGACTTCTCCAAGATCCCCAACGGCATCGGGGGCGTCGAGCATCGCATGGAGCTGCTGTACCAGGGCGTCGTGACCGGCCAGCTCACGCTCGAGCGATGGGTCGAGACCTGCTGCACGACGCCGGCGCGCATGTTCGGCATGTACCCGCGCAAGGGCATCGTCGCCCCGGGGGCGGACGCCGACGTGGTCGTGTGGGACCCGGACTCCCAGACGCGGATCGGCATCGACGACAAGCACCACATGAACATGGACTACTCGGCGTACGAGGGCTTCGTCGTCGACGGCAAGGTCGACACCGTGCTCTCGCGTGGCTCGATCGTGATCGAGGGTGACGCGTACGTGGGCCGCAAGGGGCACGGCCGGTTCATCGAGCGAGAGCTGTCGCAGTACCTCGTGTGACGGAAGGGACGAGCATGGACATCGGCGTGGTGCTGCAGACGACGCCACCGAGCGCGCGGGTCGTCGATCTCGCGACGAGGGCCGAGACGTTCGGGTTCAGCCACGTCTGGACGTTCGACAGCCACATCCTGTGGCAGGAACCGTTCCCGATCTACACGCAGATCCTGGCGAACACCCGCAACGTCATCGTGGGCCCGATGGTCACGAACCCCCTCACGCGCGACTGGACGGTCACGGCCAGCCTGTTCGCGACGCTGAACGAGATGTTCGGCAACCGCACGGTGATCGGCATGGGCCGGGGCGACTCGGCCGTGCGCGTGATCAACGGGAAGCCGTCGACGATCGCGGCCCTCGGGGAGGCGGTGCACGTGATCCGCGAGCTCGCGAACGGCCGCGAGGTCGAGTACCGAGGCTCCATGATCCGCTTCCCGTGGGCCTCGAAGAGTCGCGCCGAGGTCTGGGTCGCAGGGTACGGACCGAAGGCCCTGAAGCTGGCCGGCGAGGTCGGCGACGGCTTCATCCTGCAGCTCGCCGACCCCGACATCACGGCGTGGACGATCGACGCCGTCCGCCGGGCCGCCGAGGATGCCGGGAGAGACCCCGATGCCGTCACGATCTGCGTCGCCGCGCCGGCGTACGTGGGTGACGACGTGTCCCACGCCCGTGAACAGTGCCGGTGGTTCGGCGGCATGGTCGGCAACCACGTCGCCGACATCGTGGCCCGGTACGGCCGAGTCCACCGACGTGCCGACGGCCCTCACCGACTACATCGCCGGACGCGAGGGCTACGACTACAACCAACACGGGCAGGCGGGGAACACGCACACGGCGTTCGTTCCCGACGAGATCGTCGATCGCTTCTGCGTGCTCGGGCCGGTCGAGGAACACGTGGAACGGCTGAAGGGACTCCAGGCCCTCGGTGTGGACCAGTTCGCGGTGTACCTGCAGCACGATGCGAAGGACGAGACCCTGCAGGCGTACGGCGAGAAGGTGATCCCCGCGATCGCCGAGCACGTGCTCGCGAAATCCTGAGCTCCGCTCTATGCTCCGCGGACGATCATCCATCGAACCGAAGGAGCCTGCCGTGGAGGACGAACTGCTGAACGCCGCCGAGGACGCGATCGACGACGCCGTCGACGAGGCCGCGGCGGCCGAGGTGTTGCACGCCGACGCCGTCGACAAGGCCGGGGCGGCCGCCGAGCTGCGAGCTGCGGCCGACGAGCTCGAGGCCGAGGCGATCGTCGAGGAGGTGGCGGCCGAGACGCTCGCCGAGGCGGCCGTCGAGGACATCGTCACGGCCGAGGTGCTCGCTGAGGCGGCCGACGAGGAAGGCGCCTGAAGCCCTCCTGCTCGACGGCCCGACCTGCCTCCGGGGCATGAGCGCACCAGCCAATAGGCCAGCCCATAGGATGGTTCGCGCATGATCGCGGCCATCCCGTTCCGCACGTTCCCGCAGGTCTCGATCGGGCCTGTGACGATCCGCACGTTCGGCGTGTTCGTCGCGCTCGGCATCCTCGTCGGCGTCGGCGTCTTCCTGCGATACGCGCGCGAGCGCGATCTCGACGCCGACCTGCTCTCGCGGCTGGCGTGGTGGGTGATCGTGCTCGGCATCATCGGCTCGCGCCTGCTCTTCGTGCTCACGCACTGGAGCGAGTTCTCCGACGACCCGCTCTCGGCGTTCGCGGTCTGGCAAGGCGGCCTGCAGTTCTCGGGGGCGTTCCTGATCTCGATCGTCGTGATCGTCTGGTTCACCCGACGGCATCCGGAGATGCCGGGACTGACCGTGAGCGACGGCATCGTCTACGGCCTCGCCCCCGGCCTCGCGATCGGGCGCCTCGGCTGCATGGCGGTCGGCGAGCACCTCGGCACGGCCACGAGCTTCCCGCTCGCATGGAAGTACCTCGGCGGCGAGACCCGTGAGCCGATCGACGGCGGGGTCGGGGCCGTGATCCACAACACCGCGATGTACGAGCTGTTCCTGCTGCTGCCGCTCATCGCCCTGCTGTGGTGGATGCAGCGCCGCCCCGTCGCGCCCGGATGGCTCACGGTGACGTTCCTCGTCTGGTACGGCACGCAGCGGTTCCTCACCGACTTCCTGCGGGCCTACGACGAGACCGTCGCCGGCCTGACCGGCGCGCAGTACCTGTGCATCGGCATGGTGGCGGCCGGCCTGCTGCTCGCCATGCGCCTGCGGGCGAGGCAGCCCGAGCCCGCGACGTCGACCTGACCGCTGGTCACACGTCGATTCGACCGGTCCCATCGAGAGGCATAGCGTCCTTCCCAGATCGTCACAGGGGGTACGTCATGCGGAAGACCCGGACCACGCTCCTGACCACGACCGCGCTGGTGGCGCTCGTCGCCACGTCGGTCTTCGCCTTCGGCTCGGGTCGAGGCGCCGGCCCCGCGCGCGAGCTCCGAGCGTCCGAGGTGATGGGCCATGCCGGGGTGGCGGTCAGCCGAGCGGCGACCGGTCCGATCACGCGAGCGGAGGCGGCGGCGCTCGCGCCCCTCGCCGCGGCGCCCGGATGGGCCGGCGAGATCAAGGTCGGCACCGAGGACACGTGGGAGCCGAGCATCGCGGCCGACCCGAGCGGTCCGTACGTCTACGTGATGTACAACCGGTTCGGGGGCCCGAAGGCGTGCAAGCAATGTCCGCCGATCCCGATGCTGCTCCGCGTCTCGAGCGACAACGGCGCGACGTGGAGCGCCGAGAGCTACCCGTGTCCCTGCCCGGGCGTGAAGCAGTTCCAGTACGACCCGGTCGTGAAGGTCGCTTCGAACGGCGTGGTCTACGCGACCTGGATGAACAAGTACGACATGGTCTTCAGCAAGTCGACGAACCACGGCGCGACGTGGACGGCACCGATCGAGGTCTCGGGTTCGCCCTGGGGTGACAAGCCGTGGATCGGCGTGAGCCCCGACGGCGTGCACGTCTACATCGCCTACGCCACCAGCTCCGACGTCTGGGTGGCGGCAAGCCACAACTCGGGCGCCTCGTTCGCGCCGGCGGTGAAGCTCAACACCGACTCCGGCCGCTACCGCTACCCGAACGGGCTCGAGGTCCTCCCGAACGGCACGGCCGTGCTGTCGGCGTCGGACTACCCGGGAGGCAGCCAGCAGGCGAGCGGATCGATCAACATCGAGACCTGGCGCACGACGAACGGCGGCTCGTCGTGGACCCGCACGGTGCTCGGCCAGGTGTTCTCCGGCGTGAACTTCGAGACATCGTCGACCACGGCGCTCGCGAGCGACAGCGCCGGCACGCTCGTGGCGCTGTACTCGGGAGCGACGAGCCTCGGCGGGAACGGGCACATCTGGTCGAGGCGATCGACGGACGGCGGCGTGACATGGGCGCCCGCGGTCGAGCTCGGCAACGGCGCCGCCAACGCGAGCTTCCCCGCGATCGCGGGCGGCGCGAGCGGACAGTTCCGCATCCACTACGCGGACAACCGGACCGGCGCCTGGAACACGTTCTACCGCTCGTCGACCGACGGAGGTCAGTCGTGGAGCGCCGAGGTCGACATCTCCGACGCGGACTCGGGGGCCACGTACAAGACGGCCGCCGGGTTCGCGTCCGAGTACGGCGACTACGGCGCCATCGACATCACGAACACCGGCAAGGCGGTCGCGGTGTGGGGCGAGGGCGCGAGCTTCTCGGCCGGCCCAGGCGGCATCTGGTTCAACCGGCTCCTCTAGCGATCAGACCAGCAGCCGCTCGGAGTACGGGTAGGGCGCGAACACCCGGCAGCCATCTCCGGTGACGAGGACCTCGTCGCCGAGCTTCACCCCGTCGCGCCCGCCGACCTCGCCCGCGTAGAGCTCGACGACGAGCGCGGTGCCGTCCTCGAGCACGGTCCCGGGGTTGGGCTGCTCGTCGGCCGGATGACACAGGCTCGGGTTCTCCTCCTCGAGCCCGATGCCGTGGAAGTAGCACTCGTATCGCTGCGCGACGAACCGCTCGGGGAAGGGCGGCGCCTCGGCGACGAGCTCTCCGCACGTCACGCCCGGCCGCACGAGCGACTTCATGGCCTCGAGCCACTCGTGCGACTCACGGTAGATCGCACGTTGCTCGGCGCTCACGGCGTCGCCGACCGGGAACGTCCGCGAGACGCAGAAGAAGCATCCCTCGATGCCGACGGTGTCGGTGTCGACGAAGACGAGGTCGCCCGGCTCCAGCCGTCGATCGGTGGCTTCCGCGCGCCACGGGTTCGTGTTGGGCCCCGAGCAGACGGTCGTCGTGGCCAGGTACTCGCCACCGCCGCGGACCATCACGTCCGAGAGCACGGCGAGCAGCTCGCGCTCGGAGATCGCCGGGCGCGATCGCGGCCTCGAACGCGGAGAGCATCTCCATCACGAGGGCGGCGTTGAGGTCGAACAGCTCGATCTCCTCCGAGGTCTTGACGCGTCGGGCCTGCTGGGTGACCGGGGCCGAGTCGACGGGCCGGACCCCACGATCGAGCAGGGCGAGGAACGCCGGCGTGCCGAGGCGATCGACCGCGATACGGTCCCCGCTCGCTCCGAGCTCGCGCATCGCGGCCAGCGTCTCGTCGGCCCAGATCGCTGCCTGCGATCCGGGGTCGTCGTAGAACTCCCAGGCGTGCATCGGCCGCACGTCGGGAGCGCGCAACATCGAGCGATGCACCGAGTTGCCGTGCTCGAACAGGATCGGGACGCCCTCCTGCGGCACGACCGCACATCGGGCGAACGTGCTCATCGCGTAGACAGGCATCGCGGTCACCCCGGTCGCGTACCGCACGTTCGGCTCGTTCGCGAGCACGAGGACGTCGACGTCGTGATCGCGCATCGCGCGCTGGAGCCGGGCGAGACGCCCGAGCCGCAGCCCTTCAAGGTCGACGTCGTGCGTCACGGGAACTCGATCGTGCGGCCGATGCCACGTTCGAGCGCACGGTCGTAGCACAGGGCGCCGAGCGCCACGTCGTCCATCGCGATACCCATGTCGAGGAAGACCCGCCGTCCGCTCGTCGGCACCTCCAACTCCCCCGCGACCACCTGGGCCAGCTCGCCGTCGGGGTCGCGGAACCCGTGCCAGTGCCGATCGGCGACCGACGCGTACTGTCCGGGCTCGTCGACCACGTAGAGCGTCGCCGCGTTCGCCGCCTCCGCACCGAGCGCGTCGTCGTAGTCGACGGGCAACAGCACGGCGTCGGCGTGGGTGTTCGCGGCGTCGAGCCGAGGTTCGAGCGGCACCGTCACCACCGTGACGACGAGATCGGCTCCCTCGAGTGCATCGCGCGCGTCGGAGGCCACCACCCCCTCCCGGTCGCCCGCGAGGGCGAGCAGCGCTCGCGACGCCTCGGGCACCGCGTCGAAGACCCTCACCTGCTCGATGCCGGGGCGCTGCTCGAGCAGCAGCTCGAGGTGTCGACGACCCTGCACGCCGGCCCCGACGATCGCGAGCCGCTCCGGCTGGTCCGGCACGTGACGCATCACGACGCCGGAGACGCCGGCGGTCCGCATCTCGGTGATCCACCCACCGTCGATCAGCGCGAGCGGTCGACCGGTCTCGGCGTCGGTCAGCACGAAGACCCCGTAGATGTACGGCAGGCCCTTGGCCCGGTTCTGCTCGTACCCGGCGACCCACTTGATGCCGACGCGATCGCTGCCGCCCAGGTAGGCGGGCATCGCGTTGATGAACGCGTCCTCGCGCGGACGCACCGCCGGCTTCGGCGGGTTCTGCACGAGCCCGGCCGCCTTCTGCTCGAACGCGTCCTCGAGCGCGTCGACGATCTCGGTCCAGGAGAGCGCGAGCGACTCGAGCTCGTCACGCCCGAGCACGAGCATCCCGTCGGTCGTCATGGGAGGAAGTCTACGGACGCGATGACGCCGCGTGCTGCTTCGCGGCGACCTCGTCAGGCCACCAGGGGCGGCCGGCGCTCACCGACCCGGGTCGCGCGTTCGAACGCGTGGGCCAGACGCAGCACGCCCAGGTCGTCGCCGCGACGTCCGACGATCTGCAGACCGACCGGCAGGCCGTCGTCGGTGAACCCGCACGGCACCGAGATCGCGGGCGACCCCGTGACCGTGATGCTCCAGCACGACTCCATCCAGTCGAGGTAGGTGCGCATCGCGACGCCGTCGACCTCGGTCGGGTACTCGACATCGACGTCGAACGGCGGCACCTGCGTCACCGGCATCACCAGGAAGTCGAACCGCTCGAAGAACCGCGCGACCCGCGAGACCAGCTCGGTGCGCAGACGCTCGGCTCGGGCGATGTCGGCGTGGGTCAGCCGAAGGCCCTCCTCGACGTTCCAGACCAGCGTGGCCTTCATCTCGTCGCGGTGTGCCGCGAGCAGGTCGGCGAGGTCGGCCGCGAACATGTGCGCCCGCATCGTGAGGAACACCTCCCGTGCGTCCGCGAGGTCCGGGAACGACTCTTCGGTCCGGCACCCGAGCGCCTCGAACGTGGCGCGCGTGGCATCGACGAGCGTCGGGATCCGCGGATCGAACGGCATCGAGCCGCCCGCCGTCGGCGCCCACGCGATCGACGGCGCACCGAGGTCGGCGTCGAGCGGCGGCGCGAACGTGGCCCCGGGCTCGGGCAGCGAGATCGGCACCCGGGGGTCCGGCCCCGCGAGCGCCGAGAGCAACAGGGCGGCGTCCTCGACCGTCCGCCCCATCGGACCGTCGACCGACAGGTCCTGCCACGCGTTCGACGACGGCCACGACGGCACCCGCCCCGGCGACGGCCGGAACCCCACCACGTTGCAGAAGCTGGCCGGGTTGCGCAGCGAACCGCCGAGATCGCTGCCGTCGGCGATCGGCACCATGCCGCACGCGAGCGCGACGGCCGCGCCGCCGGAGGACCCCCCACACGTCTTCGCGAGGTCGAACGGGTTCAGGGTCGGGCCGAAGACCGGGTTGAACGTCTGCGATCCGGCGCCGAACTCCGGGGTGTTCGTCTTGCCGACGACGATCGCGCCGGCGGCCCGCGCGCGCTCGACGAGCAGGTCGTCGGAGTCGGGCACCGTGCGGGCATAGATGGGCGAACCGCTCGTCGTGCGGATGCCGGCCGTCGCGACAAGGTCCTTGTGCGCGATCGGCAGGCCGTGCAGCGGACCGACCGCCTCGCCGCGGGCGAAGGCGTCATCGGCACGGCGAGCTGCCTCCGCGGCGCGGTCGGCCACGATCGTCACGATCGCGTTCACGGCGGGGTTCACCGCCGCGATCCGATCGACGTGAGCGGCCACCACCTCGCGGGCCGAGAGCTCGCCCGTCCGCATCCGGCGCGCGAGCTCGGTCGCCGAGAGGAAGCAGAGCTCGCCTGCCGAGGTCACGACCGGCAGGCTACTGCGCCGGGCCCGACAGACGGAACGGGCCGGGCAGAGCCCGGCCCGTTCCTCTGACGTTCGCTGAACAGCCGTCAGCTGCGCACGCGGTTCCCGGCGACGGCACGCCAGAGGACCACCAGCAGCACGGCGGCCACGATCGACGCGATCCAGTCCACGCCGGCGGTGTCCTCGAAGATGGCGCCGGCGGCCCAGCCGCCGATCAGCGCACCGACGATGCCCAGGACGATCGTGCCGATGATGCCCATGGGGTCGTCCCCGGGCACCAGGAACCGTGCGATCACACCGACGATCGCGCCGATCACGATGTAGCCGAGGATCGACGTGATGTCCAGGTCGGCCCCCTCGTTCCCCGCCTGTGCGAGCAACCCAACGATGGCAAGCATGAGATCCCTCCTCGAGAACGCGCTCCGTGCGCGTCCACCCGACGAGGACCTACCCCACCCGCCTGGCCTCCCAAACCTGTCGGATGCTCGCTCGTGACCGGATAGGCTCGGCCTCGATGCGCGTGATCCACACGAGCGGCACCCCCACGGCCCGCGGCGAGGCGGTGGGCGTCGCCCTGCGCTCCGAGATCGAGGCGTCGGTCTCGTTCACGATGGCGTGGGCCGCAGACCTCGGCGCCGACCGTCGTCGGGTCGAAGCGATGCTCGTGCCGTACGACGACGCGACCGAGCGATACGCACCTGACCTGGCCGAGGTGCTCGACGGCATGGCCCGCGGATCGGGTGTCGACCCGGTCGCCCTGCGGGCCACGAACGCCTTCGAGGAGCTCTACGCGGTGCTCGATCCTTCCGCGATGGGCGCCCCGGTCGAGCGCTGCACCGACGCGCTGCTGGCCGGCGCCGACGGACCGATCCTCGTGCACCAGGAGCAGTGGTACGCGGCCGATGCCGACAGCATCGCCATCGTCGTCGATCACCCCGACGACGAGATCGCGGTCGTCGCTCCCGTGGTCGCGTCGGGGCTCCCGCTCGTCGGCATGAACGCGACGGGCGCCTCGGTCGGCGCGATGTCGCTCACCGCGACCGACGAGCGACCGGGGGTGCCTCGCATGATCGTGGCTCGCCGCGCCCTCGACGCCCGCGATCGCGCAGAGGCCTGGCGCACCGTCACGACGTCCGAGCGGGCCGGCGGCTACAGCTACAGCTTCGCGTTCGCCGACGGCGCCACGGCGCTCTTCGAGACCACGGCGACGACCGCCGCCGACCTCCGCGGCACCGTGCATGCGAACCACGCGATCGACGACACGGTCGCCTCGGTCTGTCCGAGCGCCTCCGACGGATCGATCAGCCGCCTCGCCCGGATGCGGGAGCTCACGGCCGAGCGCGACACGTGGACGGTCGCCGACGCCTGCTCGTTGCTCGCCGACCACGGGGCCGACGGGCAGGACATCTGCGTGCACCCGGACCCCGCCGAGGGCCCCGAGTCGAGCGCGATCATGTTCGGCATGGTCGCCGACGTCGCGAACCGCACGCTCTGGGTCGCGCCGCAGAACCCGTGCCGGAACCGGTTCGAGCCGTACGCGCTCGACGAACTGATCGCCTGACGAGCGGGGCGTCCGTCAGATCGAGAAGCGGGCCAGGTTCCGTTGCTCGCGACCGCCGATCTTGGCGAACCCTCCCCCGACCCAGAGCTTGCTGCCGATCGCGAGCATCGTCCACGCGCCGTCGAAGTTGGCCCCGAACGGTGCCAGCTGCGGGATCCAGTCGCAGAACGCCTTGCCGGTTCGCGGACGGACCGAGATCAAGCCGCGGAGGCTGCGCCCGCACTTGTGCTGCTGCAGAGCCCCGAGTCCGAAGTGCCCCCCGAGGAAGAGGCGCCGGCCGTTCGGCGAGAGCTCGACGGCCTGCACGTTGCCGACCAGGCGCTCGCGCCAGAACCGGGTGCCGACGTTCCCGTCGGGCTCGAAGGCCGCCGCGAAGTTCGGCCCGCGTCCGAACCCGCCGTACAGCCGCGACCGTGTCGCCTCGAGCGCCCACCCGGTCTGCGGGCGCCCGACGTCTCCGGTCGGGATCCTCCAGGTGCGAAGCCCGCCGGTCTGCGCCGCGACCTTGGCGACGCTCTCGCGCGTGAAGGTGGAACCGCCTTGCGCCATCTCGGCGAACGCCCCGCCGATGAAGATCGAGCTCTCGCTCGCGTCGAACGTCATGTCGCGCACGGCACCGCCCACCGCCCGTGGGCGCCACTCCCCCGAGAGGTCCCGCGACGGCAGATCCCAGGCGGCCAGCTTCGCCCGGCTCGCTCCGTCGACCCTGCCGAAGGCCCCGCCGGCGTACAGCCGGTCCGGCGATGCCAGCAGCGTGTAGACACGTCCCGCGATCGACGGCGCGAAGCCGGCGATCGCGGCCCCATCGCTCAGTCGCACGGCCCCCAGGTTCTCCACATCGGTGCCGGCGAGACGATCGAAGCGCCCCCCGACGTAGACGGTGCCGCCCGAGACGGCCAAGGCATAGACGGTCGCGTCCGTGCCGGGAACCCGGGGGCGCCAGGACCGGACCGGCGTGCCCGTCGACAGGTCGATGGCCGCGAGGTTGTCGACGTTGACGGGTTCCTTCCGACTTCCACGGGGCGGCAGGAGCTTCGTGAAGCGGCCGCCGATCAGGAGCAGGTCACCGGCGCGAACCAGGGCGTGGACCCGCCCGTTCGCCATCCATGTTCGATCGGCACGCGCCCTCGGCGCCGCTGACGCGGCGGCCGTGAGCGACGACATGAGCGAGACCATGAGGGCCGAGACGACGACCCGCGTCACCAGGGGGGACCGTTCCTGCATCCGACGAGACCTCCGTTCCTTCCGACGCCGTCGTTCGGCATCGGTTGCGGCCATGAGCATAGGAGCCGTACGCCCTGGCGATCAGGGGAGATCGGCAGGGGTGATCACGGGCCGGACGGCACCTCGGTCGGCACCACCAGGGCGTCGACCGCGACGCACCCGTCGGGCGAGACGATCACCGGGTTCACGTCGAGCGCGTCGAGCAGATCTCCGAGGTCGGCTGCGAGCACCGACAGCCGTGACGCCGCGGCCGCCAGCGAGTCCACGTCGCCTGGCCGGGCACCCGCGCACGCCGTCGAGCAGCGGCCGCACCTGCAGCCGGTCGATCAGGCGCCGTGCCCCGACCTCGTCGAACGGAGGCAGCGCCAACGCCCGGTCGTGCAGGAGCTCCACGAGGATCCCGCCCGCCGCGACCAGCACGAGGGGGCCGAACGTCGGATCGCGCACGAGGCCGAGCGCGACCTCGACGCCTTCGGGCGCCATCGCCCCGACGGCGACCTGCGGGCCGAGCCGCCCGGCGATGTCGTCGTAGGCGTCGCGAACCGCGTCGGCATCGGCGAGGCCCAGCCGCACCCCGCCCACGTCGGACTTGTGCTGCACGCCCGGGGCGGCGGTCTTCACGACGACGGGGAACCCGATCGCCTCGGCGGCGGCGACCGCGTCGTCGGCGGTCGACGCGGGGCGCGCCGGCACGACGGGCACGCCGTAGTCGGCGAGCAGTGACAGTGCTTCGAGCTCGCCGATCTCCTCGCGCATGGCCAACCGCTCCCGCCACCGCTCGCGCACGTCGTCGGGCACGGGAGGAGGAGGCGTCGCGACCGGACGGACCCGCACGTCGCGATGGGCGAGCAGCGCCCGCAACGCGACGAGCCCCGACGACGTGCCCTCCAGCACGGGGATGCCGAGGTCGCGCAGGTACGCGGCCTCCTCGAGCGCGACGGCGCTCGCCAGGTTCGAGAGCACGCAGAACGGCTTCGTCGTTCGCTCCCAGACGGCCTTCGCGACCTCCAGGTAGCCCTCGTCGTAGGGCTCACCCTGGCGCGTGAGATCGACCGAGAACACCGATACTGCGGCCTCGACGTCGTCCTGCAGGGCCAGGAGCGACTCGACGAAGATGCGGTCGGCGTCGATGCCCGTGCCCCACGCATCGAGCGGGTTCGCGGCGACGAGGCCCGGGTCGAGGATGTCGTCGACCGCGGCGAGGGTGTCGGCGCCGACCGGCGCGAACGGCACATCGAGGTCGTGGGCCCGATCGACGAACAGGGCTCGCTCGCCGCCAGAGTCGAACAGGGCCACGATGCCGCTGCCGCCGCTCACGCGCCGAGGCGACGAGAACAGCTCCATCGCGTCGGCCATCTCCTCGAGCGTCAGCACCTCGTGCACGCCGTACGCATCGAACAGCGCCTCGTACGCGCCGTGCTCGCCCGCGAGCGCGCCGGAGTGCGCGGTGACCATCGCCTTCGAGCCCTCGGTGCGCCCGACCTTCAGGGCGATCACGGGCACGTCGCGTTCGCGGGCGCGTTCCAGCTCTGCGACGAAGCCCGCGGGGTCGCGCACGGTCTCGAGCAGCAACGCCAACACCCGCGTCTCGCCCCGGTCGAGCGCGTAGGCCATGTAGTCGGCCATCGTCGAGCCGATCTCCTGGCCGCTCGAGACGAGCAGGTTGAACCCGATGCCGCGGTCGTTGAACGCGAGCGCCGCGAACGCCGATCCGGAATGCGAGATGAGCGTCACGGGTCCGTGCCGCAGGTCGTCGGGTGTCGGGAACCCCGTGGCGCGCAGGTGCACGGTCTCGTGCAGGAACCCCATGCCGTTGCCCCCGCAGAGCGGGATGCCGGCGTCGCGCACGATCGCTGCCAGCCGATCCGGCAGAGGCGGCAGGCCCGGCTCGGGCGGTTCCTCCTCGAACAGCGAGGAGAACGTCACGAGCGAGCGAGCGCCGGCGGCCACGGCGTCACGCGCCGCCTGCTCGACGCGATGGTTCGCCACGCCGAGGATCGCGAGATCGGGCGGCCCGGGTGCGTCGTCGATCGACGGATAGCACGCGAGCCCCAGCACCTCGTCGTACCCGGGGTTCACGGGCCAGACGTCGCCGTCGTAGCCGCCGCGCTGCAGCTCCTCGAGCATCGCCCGGCCGAGGGAGCCTTCCTTGACCGAGGCGCCCACGATCGCGACGGACCGAGCCTCGAGCATCGGCTCGAGGCTCGGCCTCGTGCGGGTCACGTCGTCGGCGACCGTCGCCACCTACTTCTTCGCGATGGCCTTGTCCTTCACGGCCGCCTTGTACGCCTGCCACCCCGGGATGCCGTTCACGCCGCCGCCGCCGTGGGTCGCACACGAGCCGTGGTACAGACCCTTGACCGGCGTGCGGAAGTCGGCGAACCCGGGCGCCGGACGCATGTGGAACAGCTGGTCCACCGAGAGCTCGCCGTGGAAGATGTTCCCGCCGATCAGCCCGAGGTCCTGCTCCATGTCGTACGGCCCGATCACCTGGTAGTCGATGATCGAGTCCTTGAAGTTCGGCGCGAGCTCGTTGTACCCGTCGAAGATGCGCTGCGCGTACGCGTCGAGCTCATCGCGGTGCGGCTCGTTCACCCAGTCCTCGGGCACCCACTGCGTGAACATCGAGAACACGTGCACGCCGTCGGGCGCGAGCTTCTTGTCGAGCGTGGTCGGGATCGTGCCGTCGACGAACGGCGCGACGGCGGGCTTGCGGTCGATGTGCGCGTCCTGGAACGCCCGCTCCGCGTACTGGGGCGAGAAGCAGAGCTCGACCGAGCCGGTGTGGTGGTCCTGCTGGTCCGTGCCGGGCATCGCCGTGAAGTTCGGCAGCTCGCTGATCGCGACGTTCACCTTCACCGTGCCCGAGCGCGTCTTCCAGCGCTCGATGTCCCAGACGAAGTCGGCGGGCAGCTCGTTGCGGTCGAGCAGGTCGAGGAACCCGATCTTCGGGTGGATGCAGCTCACGACGACCGGCGCGCGCAGCTCCTCGCCGTTCTCGAGCGCCACGCCCACCGCGCGGCCGCCGCGGGTCAGGATCTTCGCGACCTTCGCCTCGGTGCGCACCTCACAGCCGAACGACTCGGCGCTGCGACGGATCGAGTCGCTCACCGCGCCCATGCCGCCCTGCTGGAAGCCCCAGCTGCCGAGGTGGCCGTCGCCCACGTCGCCGATCGAGTGGTGCAGCATCACGTAGGCGGTGCCGGGCTCGTCGGGCCCGGCCCAGGTGCCGATCACGCCGTTGACCGTGAGCATCGCCTTGATCGCGTCGGACTCGAACCAGTCGTCGAGCAGGTCGGTCACGCTCATCGTGAACAGCCGAGTCACGTCGGCGACGCCGCGCTGCCCGAGCTTGCGCATGTTCCACGCGGTCTGCATCTGCGGGAGCAGGTCGCCGAGCTTCATCGAGCCCACGTGGGGCGGCACGCTCAGCAGCAGCGGGCCGAGCACGTCGGAGACGCCCTTCATCCACGCCTCCCACTTCGGAAGCGTGTCGGCGTCCTTCTTCGAGAACTGCGCGATCGACTCGTAGCTCTTCTTCGCGTCGTCGGCGTAGACCGTGATCGCGCGCCCGTCGGGGAAGGCCTGGAAGTACGGGCCGAACGGCGTCACGTCGTAGCCGTGGCGCTTCAGGTTCAGCTCGCGGATGATCGTCGGCGGCATCAGCGACATCACGTAGCTGTAGGTGGTGACGTTGATATCGGGGTGATCGGCGAACGGAGCGCTGGTATCGGCGGCGCCGCCGGTCTTGCTGCGGCTCTCGAGCACGACCGTGCGAGCGCCGTGGCGTGCGAAGTACGCGCCGCTCGTGAGTCCGTTGTGACCACCGCCGATGACGATCGCGTCGTAGGTGTTCGAAGCCATGACGAGCTGTCCTTCCCCTGTGACGTTCGGTCTGGAACCCGGGAAGTATGGCTTGACTTTGAATCACCAGTCAACTCGGTATGCGCTGACCTCGGGTTTTGACTTCGCAGGTCATGCCGGTACAGTTGCTTGAACGCTCATACAAGAGAATGGGCGCCGACGGCCTCGAGCTGTGCGGCGTTCAGGACGGAGGAAACGGTGGCTCGCGCACGGCAGAAGAACGGCAAGGATCGCCACCAGGAGATCTTGGAAGCGGCCGCGCGCGTGATCACCGACCGCGGGCTCGCCGAGACGCGCATCCAGGACATCGCCGAGCGCTGCGGCGTCTCCCCCGGCCTGATCCTCTACTACTTCGAGTCCAAGGACCGGCTGCTCGTCGAGGCCCTCACCTACGCGAACGACAAGTACTACCTCGCGCAGGCTCGCGACCTGCGGCGGCTCGACTCCGCACGCGATCAACTGTGGCGCCTGATCGACCTCTCGGTGCCCGGGCTGCTGCCCGACTTCGAGCGCCTCGAGGAGTGGGCGCTGTGGATCGAGATCTGGGTCCGAGCCCTCCGCGACCCGGCGCTCGCCAAGGAGCGGGAGGTGCTCGACCGCCGCTGGCGTCAGTCGATCGCCGACATCGTGCGGCAGGGACGCACCACCGGCGAGTTCGACGAGGGTGAGGACGCCGACGAGA
>CAWGUD010000005.1:0-64340 GCA_963825685.1 uncultured Actinomycetes bacterium
GCAGCGAGCGCCTGTACCGGGCGTCGATGACCACGAGGACGCTCCTGCCCGGATGGAACGGCATCAGCCTCACCGGTCTCGGCTTCCTCGACACCCGTGCGGTCGAGGTCATCGGTGAACAGGTGCTCGTCACCGACGGCGCCGACTCCAGCGCGCGGCCGACATCGGATCCCAGGTCCCACGCCGTCTTCGTGCTCGACGTGACCGGACCCGGCGCTTCGGCCCCGACCGCGAGCTTCATCGCGACCCCGACCAACGGAGGTGCGCCGCTCGTCGTGAGCTTCACGGACACGAGCAGTGGCCTGCCGACGAGCTGGGCTTGGACCTTCGGGGACGGTGGCACGTCGACCGTGCGTTCGCCCTCGCACACGTACGCCACGGCCGGGACATTCACCGCAACCTTGATCGCGACGAACGCGCTGGGGTCCAGCTCGGCCTCGCGCACGATCACCGTGAGCAACGCGGCAGTCATCGCCCCCTCCGACGACGCGCAGATCAACCTGTCTGGCACACCCGTGCCTGGGTCCGCACAGAGCTTCAGCGCGGACGGGTCGCCGGTGAGCGATGGCCTGCTCAAGTTCAACGTCAACGTCCCCGGCCAGATCACGGGCGCCACGCTCCGCCTGTTCTGCGTGGACTCCTCCTCCGTGGGCGGCACCGTCTATGCCGCCGCCGAGACGAACCCCCCGTGGAGGGAGGGCACGGTGACGTGGGCGACCGCCCCGGTTGCCGGTGCGAGCTATGGCTCCCTGGGGGCGGTCAGTGCGGGGACCTGGTACGAGGTCGACCTCACGGCCCTCGTGACGGCGAACGGCACCTACAGCCTGCGGATCAAGAACACCTCGAGCAACGGCGCCGACTACGCCACGAAGGAGGGGGCGGCCGGATCCGCTCCCCAGCTCGTGGTGACGACGGCCTGATCAGGCTCCGACCTCGTTCGACCACGCGGACTCCCGGTTCACGACGGGCTCCGTCCAGCTCGCTCCGAGCTCCGTCGCCGACGTTGACCCTCTGGCACTCTCGTGGCTATCCTGTTAGCACTCACCCAGCGTGAGTGCTAACGAGACTGGAACGGACCGCTGACCGCAAGGAGGAGACGAGCACCATGGCGGACTTCAAGCTGAAGCCTCTCGACGACCGCATCGTCGTGCAGGCCAACGAGGGTGACCAGACGACCGCGTCGGGCCTGGTGATCCCCGACACCGCGAAGGAGAAGCCCCAGGAGGGCACCGTGATCGCGGTGGGCCCGGGCCGCTTCAACGAGGACGGCGACGAGCGCGTGCCGATGGACGTCGCGGTCGGCGACACGGTCATCTACTCGAAGTACGGCGGCACCGAGGTCAAGGTCGAGGGCGAGGACTACCTGATCCTGTCGGCCCGCGACGTGCTGGCCGTCGTCTCGTAAGGAACGCGCCGTCTCCGGAACCGGGGCCCGCACGCGCGAGCGTCGGGCCCCGTTCCGTCTGACGACACCGAGCCAACGAACCCAGAGCCAACGAAACCAGAGGAGGACTACCGTGGCGTCGAAGCTGCTGAAGTTCGGCGAGGATGCGCGACGCGGCCTGGAGGCCGGCGTCGACAAGCTCGCCGACGCGGTCGCGATCACGCTTGGCCCCAAGGGCCAGAACGTCGTGCTCGACAAGAAGTGGGGAGCCCCCACGATCACGAACGACGGCGTGACGATCGCGAAGGAGATCGAGCTGGACGACCCGTGGGAGAACATGGGCGCCCAGCTGACGAAGGAAGTCGCGACGAAGACGAACGACGTCGCCGGTGACGGCACCACCACCGCGACGGTGCTCGCCCGCGCGATGGTCAAGGGCGGCATGAAGAACGTCGCCGCCGGCGCGAACCCGATGGCGCTGAAGCGCGGCATCGAGAAGGCCGTCGAGAACGCGGTCGAGTCGATCGCGAACGAGGCCAAGGAGGTCGAGTCCAAGGAGGAGATCGCCCAGGTCGCCTCGATCTCGGCGGCCGACCCCGCGATCGGCGAGACGATCGCCGAGGCGCTCGACAAGGTCGGCAAGGACGGCGTGATCACGGTCGAGGAGTCGAACACCTTCGGCATCGAGCTCGAGTTCACCGAGGGCATGCAGTTCGACAAGGGCTACATCTCGCCCTACTTCATCTCCGACCCCGACCGGCAGGAAGCGGTGCTCGAGGAGCCCTACATCCTGCTCGTGAACAAGAAGATCTCGAGCGTGCAGGAGCTCGTGCCGGTGCTCGAGAAGGTGATGCAGGGCGGCAAGCCGCTCGCGATCGTCGCCGAGGACGTCGAGGGCGAGGCCCTCGCGACCCTGGTGGTCAACAAGATCCGCGGCACGTTCAACGCCGTCGCGATCAAGGCCCCCGGCTTCGGTGACCGACGCAAGGCCATGCTGCAGGACATCGCGATCCTCACCGGCGGGCAGGTCATCTCCGAGGAGGTCGGCCTGAAGCTCGAGAACGCCGACGTCGACCTGCTCGGCAAGGCCCGCAAGATCGTGGTCACGAAGGACACCACCACGATCGTCGAGGGTCAGGGCAGCGAGGACGAGGTCGCCGGCCGCATCAACCAGATCAAGGCCGAGATCGACAACACCGACTCCGACTGGGACCGCGAGAAGCTCCAGGAGCGGCTCGCGAAGCTCTCCGGCGGCGTCGCGGTGATCAAGGTCGGCGCGGCCACCGAGGTCGAGCTCAAGGAGAAGAAGCACCGCATCGAGGACGCCGTCTCGGCGACCCGAGCCGCGGTCGAGGAGGGCATCGTGCCGGGCGGCGGCGTCACGCTGATCCGCGCCGAGGCCGGACTCGACAAGCTCGACCTCGAGGGTGACGAGGCGACCGGCGCGCGCATCGTGCGCAACGCGCTCAGCGAGCCGGCCCGCCGCATCGCCCAGAACGCGGGCTACGAGGGTTCCGTGATCGTGCAGCAGCTCCGCAGCGAGGGCGACGGCAACGGCTTCAACGCCGCCACCGGCGAGTGGGTCGACATGGTCAAGGCCGGCATCATCGACCCGGCCAAGGTCACCCGCTCGGCGCTGCAGAACGCCGCGTCGATCGCCGCGATCGTGCTGACCGCCGAGTCGGCCGTCGTGGAGAAGCCCGAGGAGGAAGAGGCTGCGGCCGGCGACGGTCACGGCCACATGCACTGAGCGACCCGACGAGCGGGCGTCAGCCCGCGGTGATGCACCCGCGTGGGGCGGGCCATCGGCCCGCCCCACGCGTCGTTCCCGCGGGAATACACTCGATCTCGATGTTCGAAGATCTGATCCGCGGGTGGGACGGCGAGCACGTGGTCGCGCGGTTCGACGAGCCCTCGAGCACGTGGATGCTCGTCGGCGTCCACTCCACCGTGCTCGGCCCGGCGATGGGCGGCACGCGCATGAAGGCCTATCGCTCGGCCGACGAGGGCCTGCACGACGTGCTCCGCCTCTCGCAGGCGATGACGATGAAGCAGGCGGCCGCCGGGCTCGACTTCGGGGGCGGCAAGGCGGTGCTGGCGGTGCCGGAGGTGCCCGCCCCGGGGTCATCGCGACGACGCGACCTGCTGTTGCGGTACGGGGACCTCGTGGACTCGCTCGGCGGCAGCTACGTGACGGCCGCCGACATGAACACGGGTGAGGCCGACCTCGACGTGATCGGCGAGCGCACGTCGCACGTGCTCGGGCGATCGGTGGCGTGCGGCGGTTCGGGGAGCTCGGCGGGCGCCACGGCCCTCGGCGTGTTCCACGGCATCAGGGCCAGCGGTGCGCCGTGCGTTCGGCGACGACGATCTGGCCGGTCGACACGTGCTCGTGCAGGGGGTCGGGGCCGTCGGGTCGCGGCTGGCCGAGCTGCTCCACGAGGCCGGGAGCCTCGCTGACGGTCGCCGACCTCGACGGCGAGCGCGCCGCCACGATCGCGGAGTCGCTCGGCGCCGCATCGACGACGGCGCACCACGTGTTCGACACGGAGTGCGACGTGTTCTCCCCGTGCGCGACCGGCGCGTTGCTCTCGGCCGAGTCGATCCCGCTGCTGCGGTGCCGGGTCGTGGCCGGTGCCGCGAACAACCAGCTCGCCACGTCGTGGGACGCCGATCGATTGCACGACCGCGGCATCCTGTACGCGCCCGACTACGTGATCAACGCCGGCGGTGTGATCCACCTCGCGGGCTACGAGCGACTCGGATGGGACGACGCGCGGATGACGGCCCGGCTCGAGGGCATCGGGGAGACGTTGACCGGACTGTTCGACCGGGCCGAGCGCGAGGGCATCACACCTGCCGCCGCGGCGGATCGGCTCGCGACCGAGCGCATCGACGCCGCCCGTGGCTGAGCCCGTCAGACGAACGGCTTCTCCTGGCCCCCGATGCCCATGCCCACCAGCAGCCCGGCGCCGAACCCGCCGTTCACGATCGCGAGCGCCCAGAAGGGCCACGCGTCGGCACCATCGGGCACGCCGAAGACCGCGTTGATCGCGAACACGGTGGCGGTGCCGACCTCGAGCACGGCGAACGCCCACGACCACCACCAGAGCTCGTCGATCTTCTGGGCGACGAGCACCATCAGGAGCGCCAGCACGACCCCCATCACGGCGGCCGCCCGGACCCAGACGTAGTCGGCGAGCACGGGCTGACCGAAGAGGTCCTCCAGCACCCAGCGGGGGAACAGCCCGATCGCGAGGCTCCAGATCAGCCAGAGCGCGGCCTGGACCTTCAGCAACCGTCGCAGAAGCTTCACGAGCGCTCGTCCTCCAAGGGTGGGCCGGGTTTCGGGCGGTTGGTAGGATACGCGCACCGCGGAGCCGCCTCTCGCGTCAGCGCGTCGTGCTCGCCTCCGCACCGTTCCGACACCCGAGAGGACGCACGCATGCAGCACGCGCTCAAGTACCGAAGGGGTAGCGCATGATCGATGGACCCAGGGTCGCGGTGATCGGCCTGGACTGCGGCGCACCGAAGCTCCTGTTCGAGGACCTCGCCGACGAGGTGCCGAACCTGAGGAAGATCTTCGCCAACGGCATGTACGGCGATCTCGCGAGCATCACCCCGCCGATCACCGTGCCGGCGTGGGCGTGCGCGATGACCGGGAAGACCCCCGGACAGCTGGGCATCTACGGCTTCCGCAACCGCAAGGACACGAGCTACGACGGCCTGCAGGTCGCGACCTCGCTCTCCGTGAAGGAGCCGGCCGTCTGGGACGCGCTCGGCGCCGCGGGCAAGCGCTCCCTGCTGATCGGGGTGCCGCCCGGGTTCCCGCCGCCCAAGGAGTTCCCGGGCTGGCGCGTGGCGTGCTTCCTCACGCCGCCGAGCGCCGACCGGTACGCGTTCCCGGCCGAGCTCGAGACCGAGATCGAAGGAGAGCTCGGCGAGAACGAGTACATCTTCGACATCCCGAACTTCCGCCAGCAGGGCCCGGACTTCGTGATGGACCAGATCTTCAAGATGACGGAGCGGCGGTTCCAGGTGGCGCGGCGCCTGATCAAGAACAAGCCCTGGGACTTCTTCATGATGGTCGAGATGGGCCTGGACCGGCTGCATCACTGCTTCTGGCAGTTCTACGACCCGAAGCACCCGCTCTACGAGGCCGGCAACAAGTACGAGACGGCGTTCCACGACTACTACCGCTTCCTCGACAAGGAGATCGGCACCCTGCTCGAGGTGCTGCCCGAGGACGTGGTGACCATCGCGATGAGCGACCATGGCGCACGGCCGATGATGGGGGGCCTCTGCTTCAACGACTGGTTGATCCAGGAGGGCTACCTGGTCCTGAAGGAGCCGGTGCGCGAGATCACGCCGATCGCGAAGGCCGACATCGACTGGAACCGCACGGTCGCGTGGGGCGACGGTGGCTACTACGGGCGGTGCTTCCTCAACATCAAGGGGCGCGAGCCCAACGGGATCGTCGAGCCGGCGCAGTACGAGACGCTGCGCAACGAGATGATCACGAAGCTCGAGGCGCTGCCCGGCCCCGACGGTCTGCCCATGGGCACGAAGGTGCACAAGCCGCAGGACGTCTACCCCGAGGTGCGGGGCGTCGCCCCCGACCTGATCGTGTACTTCGGCGACCTCGACTGGCGCTCGGTGGGCGCCGTCGGCAACCCCAGCATCTACACGTTCGAGAACGACACCGGCACCGACGGCGCCAACCACGACCGCACCGCGTTCTTCTCCATGGTCAACCTGCCCGGGCAGCAGATGGGCCGGGTCGACGGCATGAACCTGGTCGACGTCGGCCCGTCGATCTTGTCCCTGTACGACATCGAGGCGCCGGCCGGCGCCGTCGGAAGGAGCTTCCTCACGTGACCGAGCAGCAGGGTTTCACCGTCTGGTTCACGGGCCTCTCGGGCGCGGGCAAGTCCACGATCGCCGAGATGCTCTATCACGAGTTCCAGTCGCGCGGGCTGAAGACCGAGATCCTCGACGGCGACGAGGTGCGCAAGAACCTCTCGAAGGGCCTCGGCTTCTCCAAGGAGGACCGCGACACGAACATCCTGCGCATCGGGTTCGTGGCGAACCTGCTCACCCGCAACGGCGTGGTGACGATCTGCTGTCCGATCAGCCCCTACAAGGAGACGCGCGACGCCTGCCGCGAGCAGATCGGCGAGTTCGTCGAGGTGTACGTGCACGCGACGGTCGACGAGATCGCCGCGCACCGCGACCCCAAGGGCCTCTACAAGAAGGCGCTGGCCGGTGAGATCACCGGGTTCACGGGCGTCGACGACCCCTACGAGGTGCCCGAGCACCCCGAGATCACGGTCGACACGCTCTCGCAGTCTCCCGAGGAGTCGCTGCAGCACGTGCTGACCCGGCTGAAGGAGCTCGGTCGCGTCGACGACGACACGGTGCACGTCACGGGCGACCGGGTGCATTCGGGCCTCACCGACCTGCGGGTGAGCGAGGCCGGCACCGTCGTCAAGGAGCACTGACTCAGGGATCGGCGACGCCGGCGACCCGCAGCGCGAGCTCGAGGTGCGCCGAGAGGAAGTGCGGGGCGAGGAACCGGCTGCGCACCCGTTGGCGAGCGCCGTGGCCGATCTCGGCGGCGAACTGTTCGTCGCGCAGCAGCATCGAGAGCGCCTCGCCGAACGCCGGGCAGGTCGGTCGGGTCGACGAGCAGGCCGCTCTTGCCGTGCTCGATCTGCTCGGCGATGCCTCCCAGGCGTGATCCGACGACGGGGCGTTCCTTCCACATCGCCTCGGTGACGGTGAGGCCGAACCCCTCGGCCAGGCTCTTCTGCACCACGACGTCGGCGCGTCGCTGTAGCGCGTTCACGACCACCGCGTTCTCGGTGAGGTCGTGCACGGGCAGGCTCGCGAGGTGGGTGCGAGCCCGGTCGTGGGGGAGCAGGTCCTGCCACGCCGTGCTCACCTCGGCCAGCACCTCGGCTCCCTCCGGGTCGTCGGAGACCGTGTCGACCTGGGGCCCGGCGAGCACGAGGTGCGCGCCGGTGTCGAGCGGCACCTCGGTCGCGAAGCCGGTGAGCACGCCGATCGGATCCTTCAGCCGGTCCCACCGCGAGATCTGGACCACGAGCGGGGCGGTGGCCGGCACGGGCGCCTCTTCGAGCATGACGGCCTCCCGGGCGACGCGGATCGTGCTGCCGTCGGCGAGCGTCACGGTCGGGTCGCCCACGGGCGCCTCGATCACCCCCGCGGCGGCCAGCACGGCCTCGACGGTCGGGTTGTCGATCGGCACGTTCTTCGGCGAGCCGGCATCGATGCAGGGCGGGATGATCGAGACACGGGAGGGATCGAGGCCATCCCACACGTACGCCGGTCGGGAGAAGACGGTGGCCGCGGCCGCGCGGGCGTCGTCGAGCAGGAACGCCCAGGCCTCTCGGGCGAGATCGTTCGCCACGTCGATCCCGACGTGGCAGACCCAGATCACGTGCGCACCCCGGGCGACGAGCTGGGGCGTGAGTCCGACCGTCTGCGGGTCGTGCAGCACGACGACGTCGCCCCGCTGCACGAGGGCCTCGACCGGCCCCCGTTCGCGCTCGAGCGCCGCGTCGTAGACGGCGCGCTCCTGCGGCCCGAGCTCGCCGCCGTCGCCCGGGCTGCCGTGCAGGCGATTGTGGATGCGCTTCGTGACCTCGAAGAACGCCGGGTCGCCCTCGATCACCATCCATCTCGCGTCGATGCCGGACGCCACCACGTATCCGAGCAGGGCGTGCAACAGCTCGGCCACGCCGCCGCCCTCGGCGGTGGAGTTCACGTGCCACCACGTCTGGCCCTCGAGGCCGTCGGCGGCGTCGGCGAGCGCCCTGCGATAGCGCAGCAGGTCGCCCCGCTCGATCAGCTCGGAGAAGCCGTCGGGGTGCTGCGGCGCGATCGGCACCTCGTGCATCGGAGCATCATGACAACCCGAGGCGTCGAACGCGTGAACCTCGGCGAAGCGGGAGGGCTACGCTGGGCATCGTGGACGCGTTCGACGTGATCGTGTGCGGAGGCGGCACGGCCGGCTCGGTGGTCGCGGCGCACCTCGTCGAGTCCGGACGACGCGTGCTGGTGCTCGAGGCGGGACCCGACCACGGCGCGTTCGCCGACGGGCGATGGCCCCCCGAGCTGCTCGACGCCCGCACGATCCCGCTCTCGCACGACTGGGGGTACACGTCGGCTGAGGAGCTGCCCGGGCGATCGCTCGCGTACGAGCGCGCGCGGGTGATCGGCGGATGCTCGGCCCACAACGGGTGCACGGTCTCGTGGGGGCATCGCGCCGACTACGACGGCTGGTCATCGCTCGGGCTCGAGGGCTGGGGCGCCGACGACCTGCTCCCGCTCTTCGTCGAGGCCTCGTCGCGCATGCGCGTGCGACGGTTCGCCGACGACGAGATCGCGCCGTTCCACCGCGGGTTCATCGAGGCCGGCACGTCGCTGGGCTTCCCCGAGGTCGACGATCTCGAGTCGCTCGACGGAGGCATCGGGGTCTGTGCCGAGCCCTCGAACAGCCCCGACGGCGTGCGATGGAACGCCGCGTTCGCCTATCTCGACCCGGTCAGGGCGCATCCGGGCCTGACCGTGTGGGGCGACACCGCCGTCGACCGGGTGCTCGTCGAGGCGGGGCGTGCGGTCGGCGTCCGGGTCTTCGGGCCGGAAGGCGCCGTCGAGCTCCGCGCCGACCTCGTCGTCGTGAGCGCGGGAACGTACGGCACGCCCGCCGTGCTGCTGCGCAGCGGCATCGGGCCGGCCGACGACCTTCGGGAGCTCGGGGCGGCGGTCGTCGCCGACCTGCCGGTGGGTCGGAACCTGCACGATCATCCGAGCTTCGAGGTGTCGTTCTCGCCGAGCGACGAGCTGCGCCGGCGGACGGCCGCGTTCGAGGCGGCCGGGTGGACCGTGCCCGACGAGCAGGGGTTCGCGAAGGGCGAGAGCGGCCGTGCCCAGGCCGCGGGCGAGCCCTTCGATCTGCACGTCTTCCCCGAGATCGCGATGGACGGGCGGTTGGGCGTGTTCGTGGCCCTGTTGACGCCGCGCTCACGGGGTGCGCTGACGCTCCGCGACCTCGATCCGGGGTCCGCGCCCAGGCTCGACCACGCCTACCTCACCGACCCCGAGGGTCACGACCTCGAGGCGCTGATCGACGGCGTGGAGCTGGCGCGGGCGTTCGCCGCCGCCGAGCCGTTCGCGTCGCTGCTCGACCGCGAGGTGGAGCCGGGCTCGGCGGCGCCGGCGCGACACGACCTGCGCGACGCGGTGCGGGCGGGGGTGATCCACTACTGGCACCCGGTGGGCACGTGCGCGATGGGGTCGGTCACCGACGCCGACGGGCACGTGCTCGGCGTCGACGGGCTCGTCGTCGCCGACGCGTCGCTGATGCCGGTCACCCCCCGGGCGACCACGAGCATCCCGACGGTGGTGGTGGCCGAGCGCATCGGGCGAGCTCTCGCGCGGGAGGCCTGAGGGCGTCTGCTACCCTTCGGTCATGTAGGGAGTGACGCCCATCGGGGAACCGGTGGGCGTCCTGCGTTTCGGGCCGAGACCAGGGGTGGGGGAAGGCATGGAGTTCGAGATCGGCATCGGCAAGACGGCCCGTCGGGCCTACGGGTTCGACGAGGTCGCGATCGTGCCGTCGCGTCGCACGAGGGACCCCGAGGACGTGAGCATCGAGTGGGAGATCGACGCGTACACGTTCGCGCTCCCGATGATGGCGAGCGCGATGGACGCCGCCGTCTCGCCGTCGACCGCGATCGAGATCGGCAAGCTCGGCGGGCTCGCCTGCCTCAACCTCGAGGGGCTCTGGACACGGTACGAGGACCCCGAGTCCATCTACGAGGAGATCGCGTCGTTGCCCGACGAGAAGGCGACGAGGCGCATGCAGGAGCTCTACGCCGAGCCCGTCAAGGAAGAGCTGATCGGCCGGCGCATCGAGGAGATCAGGGCCGGTGGGGTCACGAGCTGCGCCTCGCTCACGCCGCAGCGGGTGGAGCGGTACGCGAAGCTCGTGCTCGACGCGGGACTCGACGTGCTGGTGATCCAGGGGACCGTGGTCTCGGGCGAGCACGTCTCGAGCCAGCACGAGCCCCTGAACCTGAAGGAGTTCATCCCGTCGTTCGACATCCCGGTGATCGTGGGCGGCTGCGCCTCGTACGCCACGGCCCTGCACCTGATGCGCACCGGCGCGGTCGGCGTGCTCGTGGGCGTCGGACCGGGGAACGCGTGCACGACCCGGGGCGTGCTCGGCATCGGGGTGCCGCAGGCCACGGCGATCGCCGACGCCGCGGCCGCACGCCGCGAGCACCAGCACGAGACCGGCCGGTACTGCCACGTGATCGCCGACGGGGGCATGCGCACGGGCGGTGACATCGCGAAGGCGATCGCCTGCGGCGCGGACGCGGTGATGATCGGATCGCCGATGACGCGCGCGTACGAAGCACCGGGACGCGGCTACCACTGGGGCATGGCGACGTTCCACCCGACGCTGCCGCGCGGCGCGCGGGTCAAGACCCAGCAGGTCGCCTCGATCGAGGAGATCCTCATGGGTCCGGCCCACGAGAACGACGGCACGTTCAACCTGTTCGGCGCGCTGGCCACCTCGATGGCGACGACCGGCTACCAGACGATCAAGGAGTTCCAGAAGGCCGAGCTCGTGATCGCGCCGTCGATCAAGACCGAGGGCAAGAGCTACCAGACGCAACAGCGCGTGGGGATGGGTCACTGAGCCTCCGCGCCGACACCCCGCGCCCGGTCCTGGTCGTGGACCTCGGCGCGCAGTACGCGCAGCTGATCGCCCGCCGCGTGCGCGAGGCGCACGTCTACTCCGAGATCGTGGCGCACGACGTGACGGCCGACGAGGTGCGCGCTCGCAGGCCCGCCGGGCTGATCCTGAGCGGGGGCCCGGCCTCGGTCTACGCCGAGGGCGCGCCGCAGGTCGATCCGGGGCTGTTCGAGCTCGGGGTGCCGGTGCTCGGCATCTGCTACGGCCATCAGCTGGTGGCCCGGGCACTCGGCGGGGAGGTCGCCGCGACCGGTCAGCGCGAGTACGGAGCCACGACGTTGTCACTCGACGAGCGGGGCGGCGGCGTGCTGCTGCAGGACCTGCCCGCCCGCGACACCGTGTGGATGTCGCACGGCGACGCGGTGACGCGCGCGCCGGAGGGCTTCCGGGTGACCGCGTCCACCGAGCAGATCCCGATCGCGGCGATGGAGGATCCGTCGCGCGGCATGTACGCCGTGCAGTTCCACCCCGAGGTCTCGCACACCGCCCACGGTCAGGCCGTGATGAAGCGGTTCCTCTACGACGGGTGCGACCTGCTGCCCGACTGGACGCCGACGAACATCATCGACGACCAGGTGGCACGCATCCGGGCGCAGGTGGGGGAGGCTCACGTGCTGTGCGCGTTGAGCGGCGGCGTCGACTCCGCGGTGGCCGCGCTGCTCGTGCACCGCGCGGTCGGCGACCAGCTCACGTGCGTCTTCGTCGACCACGGTCTGAATCGAGAGGGCGAGCCGGACCAGGTCGAGGAGACGTTCGCCCGGCACTTCCAGGTGCCGCTGGTGCACGTGAAGGCGGCGGATCGGTTCCTCGCGCGGCTGGCGGGCGTCACCGACCCCGAGGTGAAGCGCAAGACGATCGGCGAGGAGTTCATCAGGGTGTTCGAGGAGGTCGCGCGCGACGTGGCGGATGCGCGGTTCCTCGTGCAGGGCACGCTGTACCCCGACGTGATCGAGTCGGGGTCGACGACCGCGGCCAACATCAAGAGCCATCACAACGTCGGCGGGCTGCCCGAGGACATGACGTTCGAGCTCGTGGAGCCGTTGCGGGACCTGTTCAAGGACGAGGTGCGGGCGGTCGGCGCCGAGCTCGGGCTGCCGGAGGAGATCGTGCAGCGCCAGCCGTTCCCGGGACCGGGGCTCGCGGTGCGCATCGTGGGGGAGGTCAGCGTCGACAACCTCGCGAAGGTGCGAGGAGCCGACGCGGTGGTGCGCGAGGAGATCAAGCGGGCCGGCCTCGACCGTGAGACGTGGCAGGCGTTCTGCGTCTTGCTCGCCGACGTGCAGAGCGTGGGCGTCATGGGCGACGGACGCACGTACGAGAACCCGGTGATCGTGCGGGCCGTCACGAGCGAGGACGCGATGACGGCCGATTGGGCGCGCCTGCCCGACGACGTGCTCGACCGGATCGCGTCGCGCATCGTGCGCGAGGTGCCGGGCGTGAACCGGGTGGCCTACGACATCACGTCGAAGCCGCCCGGCACGATCGAGTGGGAGTGATGTCGGCGCGCCGGCGTACGCTCGGCCGGTGACGGAACCGGGATCGAGGCGATACCGATATCGGTATCGAGATGGCGTCGCGAGCCGCTCGACTCCGATCCGATACCGATATCGGTATCTCCGCGGCACCCGCTCAGCCGCTCCCCGAGCTTCGTGGCGCTGCTGAGGGCCGGATTCGCGGCTGCTGAGGCGAGGGCGACGATCGCAGCTCGATCGCGCTGCTCTCTCTCGCTTGGGTGGGTGAGATTGGTGCTGACGGCCGGGAGTTGGCGGGCTACTCGCAGCGGAGACTCGCAACCGAGCCGGGTCCTCGCAGCCGGCGGTCGACAGCGATCGAGTCCGGGAATCGCGCTGCCGACCATCAGGACCCTCATGCGGGTCGCGGAGGCGGCCGGGCTCGAGTTGGTCGTGGGGCTACGCCGTCCGAGGCGCCGAGCAACCGGTCGCGCTCGGCGCCCTCGTCTCGAACGCCGACGACGGGCTCGCCGACTTCCTGCCGATGAAGGCTCCGTCGCCGTTCGACGGGCCGCCCGACCGCTAGCTCTCCGAGACGCGGCGCGCCGTGACGATCAGGCGCTCGGCGCTCGAGTACTTCGGGTTGCACGTCGTGAGCACGAGCGTCGGCTTCGGCGTCTGCACGAGCACCCGCCCGGAGCCGCCCGAGGGGATCACGAAGACCCGGTCGACCTCGTAGGCGAACGAGCCGTACCTCGTGCGCAGCGTGATCTCGTCGCCCCGCTCGAGCTTCTCGAGGTTGAAGAACGGGGCCTGGTACGTGGTGCGGTGTCCCGCGATGCCGACCCGGCCGGTCTCGTCCCACGGGTCGGCGGTGTCCGGGTAGTGGCCGGGACCGTCCTTCAGGTCCTCGTACCCGGTTCCCTGCACGACCATGAAGTTCACGTCGATCGCGGGGATCAGCAGCTGCGCGTACGCGTCGCCGAGCGGCACGAGCTCGGTCGCGGTCGACGGGTCGGCCGGTTCGGCCTCCAACTCCTGCTGGAACTCCGTCCGAAGCCGGTCCTGCGCCTGGGCCGTGTGGAGCCCGGTGCCCCACAGCGACCAGGCGATGTACCCGGCGAACCCCGCCGCCACCATGAGACAGGCCATGCCGAACCAGTGCACCAGCGTGCGCCAGCCGCCTCGTGGCTGGGTCGGTGGTGTCGTCTCGGCCGTCATGGAACCAACGGTACCGCCGCTCGGGCCTTGCGTCGCCCATCCCTCCTACACTGACCGCCGTGAACGCCGTCTCCCCCCTGCTCGAGGGCCTGAACGACATCCAGACCGAAGCGGTCCTGCACACCGAGGGGCCGGTGCTGATCGTGGCCGGCGCCGGCAGCGGCAAGACCCGGGCGCTCACGCATCGGATCGCCTACCTGATCAGGGAGCACGGCGTCTCTCCCTTCGAGATCCTCGCGATCACGTTCACGAACAAGGCCGCGCGCGAGATGGCCGAGCGGGTCGAGGGCATGCTCGGGGAGCGGGTCACCCGTGGCATGTGGATCCTCACGTTCCACTCGACGTGCGCTCGCCTGCTGAGGCGCGAGCACGCGCACCTCGGGGTGCCGAGCGGCTTCACGATCTACGACGACGGCGACACCGAGCGGCTGATCGCCGGCATCCTGAAGGACCTCGACCTCGATCCGAAGCGCTTCCCGCCGAAGGCGATGGCGAGCGCGATCTCGAGCGCGAAGGACCGGGTGATCGGGCCCGACGACTTCGCGAGCATGGCGAGCAACTTCTACGAGGAGACGATCGCGAAGGTCTACCACGCGTACGAGCGGCGCAAGCGCGAGGCCGGGCGCGCTCGACTTCGACGACCTGATCACCGAGACCGTGCGGCTGTTCCGCGAGCACCCGGAGGTGCTCGAGCACTACCAGGAGCGGTTCCCGTACCTGATGGTCGACGAGTACCAGGACACGAACCGCGCGCAGTACGAGCTCGTGAACCTGCTCGCCGCGAAGCACCGCAACGTCTGCGTCGTCGGCGACGCCGACCAGGGCGTGTACAGCTGGCGCGGCGCGACGATCCAGAACATGCTCGACTTCGAGCGCGACTACCCCGACGCGACGGTCTTCCTGATGGAGCAGAACTACCGCTCCACGCAGAACATCCTGGAAGCCGCGAACGCCCTGATCGAGCACAACCAGCAGCGCAAGCCGAAGGCGCTGTGGACCGAGGCGGGCTCGGGTGAGCTGATCGTGCGGTTCCGCGCCGACGACGAGCACGAGGAGGCGTTCTTCGTCGTCGACGAGATCGAGCGCCTGCGCGAGACCGAGGGGTTCCGGCTCTCCGACGTGGCGGTCTTCTACCGCACGAACGCTCAGTCGCGCGTGCTCGAGGACGTGCTGATGCGCGTGGGCACGAACTACCGCGTCTTCGGCGGCGTGCGGTTCTACCAGCGCAAGGAGATCAAGGACGTGCTCGCGTACCTGCGCCTGCTGATCAATCCGCAGGACGTGATCTCGTTCCGGCGCGTCGTGAACACCCCGAAGCGGGGCATCGGCGACGCCACGGTCGCTGCGCTCGAGTCCTTCGCCGACACCGAGGGCATCGACGTGGTCGAGGCGTGCCGTCGCATCGACGAGATCGCGGTGCTGCAGACGCGGGCGAAGGGCGCCGTGGCGGGCTTCAACACGGTGATGGAGGCGATCCGGCGTCACCAGGACGACGGCGCCGGACCGGCACGCATGGTCGAGTTCGCCGCGATCGAGTCGGGCTACCTCGGCGAGCTCGAGGAGGAGCGCACGGTCGACGCGCAGGGGCGCATCGAGAACATCCAGGAGCTGGGAGGGGTCGCGGCCGAGCTGCTGACGCGCGAGCCCGACGCCGGCCTCGAGCAGTTCCTCGAGCAGGTCTCGCTGATCGGGGAGCAGGACGAGTACGACGAGGACGCCTCGAGCGTGACCCTGATGACGCTGCACATCGCGAAGGGGCTCGAGTTCCCGGTCGTGTTCATCGTCGGGATGGAGGACGGCATCTTCCCCCACTTCCGCTCGATGACCGACGCCGCGGCCCTCGAGGAGGAGCGGCGGCTCGCGTACGTGGGCATCACGCGCGCCCAGCAGCGCCTGTACCTCACGCACGCGTGGAGCCGCACGATCTACGGGCAGACGCAGTACAACCCGCCCTCGCGCTTCCTCGGGGAGATGCCCGAGCACCTGTTCGACGTGCGGGAGAGCGAGGGAGCCGCGACCGGGTACGGAGGGCGGTACACGGGTGGACGCCAGGCGGGGCGGGGCTCCGGAGCCGGCGGGTATCCGGGAGCGGGCCGCGGGGGCGGGCGTGTGATCGGCGGGTCGGCGCGAGCACGACGACGACGACCGGCCGCCGCAGGACTGGACGCCGCCGCAGCCCAAGGGTGTCCCGGGGAGGCCGACGCGCGAGGCGCCGGTGATCGCGGCGGGTGACACGGTCGTGCACGAGCGGTGGGGCGAGGGGATCGTGCTCACGGTGAGCGGCGCCGGCGACGGCACCGAGGCGACGATCTCGTTCCCCGAGGTGGGGGAGAAGCGGGTGCTGCTCGCCTACGCCCCGCTCTCGAAGGCCGGGTAGCGTCAGCCGGCTGCTCAGCCCGACAGGCGGTCGATCACGTTGCGCGTGACCCGGTCGACGATCGGGTCGCCGAGGCCGCACGTCCAGTCGGTGACGCCGGCGTTGAACACGGTGCCGCCGCCAGGCTTCGTGAACACCCCGATGCACGCGTGGTTGTTCGTCACGCGATGCACCTGGTCGCGCCACCCCGGTCCGAAGACGGCCATCGCGGTGTTCTCGAGCTCGCCGGGCTCGTGCGCGTACCGGCTCGGCTGCTCGTGCTGGCTCCAGAGGCGCGCCGGGGCGGTGGCCAGGATCTCGAGCCCGTCGGGCGCGCCGTCGGCCCCCGTCGGGACCGGCAGGCCGTCTGCGCCGCGTGAGCTCCACCCCGTCGACCTCGTACGCCACGATCGCGTCGGCCCGCCCGAGCTCGTCGCCGTAGTGCAGGTCGGTGCCCTCGAACGCCCAGTGCTCGGGCCGCCAGACCGTGTAGGCGCCGGAGCCGGCGGGCACCCCGAGGCCGTATCGCGAGTAGCCGCCGTGCGTGAACGTCAGGCCGATCGTGCGGGTCTCGGGCCAGGCGATGCGCCGGTCGCTCCACGGGCCCGGTCACGAGCTGCTCGTCGGGGGTTCCGACGACCGGGTCCTCGTCGGCCCGGTACTTGAAGCAGGTCATCGAGCGCAGGCCCTCGTCGAACCGCACCTGCCAGAAGCAGGTGTTCCCGCTGAAGATCGCGGCGTTGCCGCCGGCGTCGGTGAAGGCGTCGAGCGTCTCCCGCATGCCTCGAGACCAGTACTCGTCGTGACCGACGGAGAGGAACAGGCGATGGCCGTCGAGCACCTCGGGGTGCTGCTCGAGATCCTCCGAGGTCGCGACGTCGAGCTCGTACCCGCTCGACTCGGCCCACCGGACGAAGTCGCGCTCCCACGTGGCCCAGCCGGCCCCGCCGCTCCACACCGAGAGGCCGAGCGGCTCGGCCCACTCGAAGTACCACAGCGCCTCGCGGTCGGGCTCGGGCTGCATCTTCCGCCGCATCGGCTCGGGCTTGTCGAGGAAGCCGCGCGCGAGCGGTCGCTCGAACGACACCTGCGTGCCGCCCGTGTAGAGGCTCGGCCCACCCCAGTCGTTGTAGGCGTTCCACGTGGTCGTCGCGAGCACGAGGATCATCGGCGCCCGCGGCGCCGGCGGGCCCGGGCCGCACCACGAGGAACGCGTCGGCCCGCTCGTCGCCGGCCGTGAGGGTCACCGCGTAGTAGCCGCTGCGCCAGTCCTCGCCGATCGGGATCTCGAGGGCGGCGGGCCATCCGCATCCGTTGGCGGCGGCGTCGTCGGGGGTCGGGTGCGCCTGACCGCGGACGCCCTTCGGCTCGCCAGACGACCTCGCGCGTCGGCGCCTTCCCGCGCGATCTCGACGTCGAACGTCGCGGCGTCGGTGGACACGTGGAGTGGCAACGACCCGCCGGGTTCCGCCGACCGTGGGAAGCAGTAGCCGTCGATCATCGCCGGGCTACCGGAACACCGCGAAGTAGCCGGCCACGAGGATGACCACGCCGGCGACGAGGGGTGCGATCACCCACGCGAGCCCGAGTCTGCCTCGGTACGGGCCGAGCGTGCCCACCTTCGTCGTGGGCTTCAGGCCGGGCGGTCTGATCTGGATCTTCTTCCGAGCCACGAGGCCAGTCTACGGAGCGCCTACGCCTCGACGACCCGGTAGAGGCGCCATCGGTCGGGCACGCCCTTCAGCTCGTGCTCTCCGGCGTCCTCGAAGACGAGGCCGCTCCCCGCAACGAGATCCTTGACCGTCTGAGACACGAGCACCTGCGAGGAACCGGCGAGGGCCCCCACGCGGGCGCCGATCACCACGCCGAGACCGGCAACGTCATCGCCCTCGATCGCGACCTCGCCGGTGTGCAATCCCGACCGCACCTCGATCCCGAGCGGGCTCACTGCCGCGGCGATCGCCGTCGCGCAGCGCACCCCGCGTGCCGGACCGTCGAACGTCGCGAGGAACCCGTCGCCCATCGTCTTGATCTCGCGTCCGCGGTAGCGGGCGATCTGCGACCGAACGATCTGGTCATGACGAGCGCGCACATCTCGCCAGCCGGCATCGCCGAGCGCTGCCGCCTGGACGGTGGAGTCGACCACGTCCGTGAACAGCACCGTCGCGAGGACGCGGTCGAAGTCCGCTTGCTCGACGCGGAGCGATTCGACGAACGCCGCGATGTGGGGGACCAGATCGTCGAGCGGGTAGACGTGGTCCTCTCCCGGGAGTTCCACGATGCGCGCCCCGGGCGTGTGCTCCGCGGTCCATCGCCCCTCGGCCACCTTCGTGAACCGGTTGCCGGTTCGATGCAGCACGAGCGTCGGAGCTTGAACCGAAGGGAGGATGTGGCGGACGTCGGTCTCCATCACCGCTCGGTTGCGGGCGATCGCGTCTCCCGGGCTCGCCGAGAGCCGGAGTTGCTTCCCGAACGCGCGCACGATCGCCTCGTCGTGCAGGAGCGAGGGCGACAGCTGCTCCACTTCTTCACGGACGAAGGCGTCGGTGCCCCACGCCTGCTCGATGCGTTCGAAGTACTCCTCGTACATCTCTCGGCTCCACGACCCGGGGTAGTCGGGCGCCGGGGTCCCGCGCAGCATCGGCGCCTGCACGATCACCCCGGATGTGCGTTCCGGGTGCGTCGCGGCGAACGTGAAGCAGAGCGCCGCGCCGCTCTCGATCCCGAACACGAACGCACGCTCGGACGACGCTGCGTCCATCACGGCGCGGATGTCGTCCATCTGCGCTTCGATCGTGGCTGCTTCGCCGGTCCACGAACGATCCGACGTGCCGCTGCCACGCCGATCGAAGACCAACACCCGGCCGATCGAGGCCAAGCCCCGAACGAACGAGACGAACGGGGGGAAGTCCCAGGCGGCTTCGATGTTGGAGTAGTCGTACGGGACGAACACGATATCCACGGGGCCGGCACCGACAACCTGGTAGCCCACGTGGATCCCGTCCGCCGCGCGCGCATACCGTGTCACGGGGGCCCGGGTCATGTCACCACCCGGTAGAGCCGCCAGCGGTCGGGCACGCCCTTGAGTTCGTGCTCCCCGGCATCCTCGAACGTGAGGCCCGCCCCTTGGCACAACAGGCGGGTCGGCTCGGTGACGAGGATCTCGTCCGGGCCCGCGATGCCCATGACGCGAGCTGCCGCGTGCACCGACAGACCCCGCAGGTCGTCGCCGGCGCGCTCGACCTCGCCGACGTGGACGCTGGCTCGGATGTGAAGGTTCTGCTGCCGCGCGAGCGCACCCAGCGCGATCGCGCACCGGACGGCGGCCGCCGTCGCCTCGAACGAGGCGAGGAGCCCGTCGCCGGTGGGGGCCACCTGCCGTCCGCCGAAGCGCTCGATCGCCTCGCCGGCCTGCTGGTAGTGGACGGACAGCACGTCGTGCCACCGCTCGTCCCCGAGCCTGGCGACCGTGCCCGTCGAGTCCACGATATCGGTGAACAGGAGCGTGACGAGCATCCGCTGCTTGCCGGACCCGTCCACCCAGCCTCGCATGCCCGACCATTCGAGCATGACGCAGGGCTCGTCGCCGACCGTCCATCCCTCGTGTCCGGGAGGGATGTCAAACAGCTCACCCGGTCCGAGTTCGAACTCGGTACCGTCCGCGAGCCGGATGCCCTGCCGACCCGACAAGCCGATGCCGACGTGATGCGCCTCGCACCACTCGCCTCCGACGAGCGGCTGGAAATCCGTGCGCCAGTCCCACCCCGGCGGCTGGGTGTCTCGCGAGACGGTGAGGCCCCCGATCGAGATCAGCTCCAGGGTCGTGCCGCCGAACGCGATGGCCTCGTCAGGCTCTTCCCAGCGGCGGAGGTGATCCATCGGGGGAGTGTCCCCCGGGGGGAACGCAGGCGCAACCGCGGTCAGGAGAGGACTCGGTAGAGACGCCATCGGTCGGGCACGCCCTTCAGCTCGTGCTCGCCCGCATCCTCGAACACGAGCCCCGACCCGGCTGTGAGATCCTTCACCGTCTGGGAGACGAGTATCTCGGACGCCCCGGCGCGAGCGGCCACGCGGGCGCCGATGTTCACCGCGATGCCTCCGACCTTGTCGCCGATCTGCTCGCATTCCCCGGTGTGCAGACCGGCGCGAACCTCGATGCCGAGATCACGGACCGCGTCGGCGATCGCCTGCGCGCACCGGATACCCCGGCCCGGCCCGTCGAACGTGGCGAAGAAGCCGTCGCCCGCCGTGTCGATCTCGCGCCCGCGGAACCGCGAGAGCTGTCCTCGCACCCGGGCATGATGCGCCTCGACCAGTTCCTTCCAGGCTCGATCGCCCATGCTCGCTCCGGTCGCCGTCGAGTCCACGATGTCGGTGAACAGCACGGTCGCGAGGAAGCGCTCGAGCTCCGCCTCCTGGCCCCGGAACTCATCGACGAACAGCTCGATCTCGTCGACCATCGAGTCGTACTCGCCGACCCAGAAGAAGTGCTCGTCGCCCGGGCATCTCCACGAGCCTCGCGCCGGCGATCTGCGAGGCGAGCCAGCGCATCCGCTCGATCGGGAACTCGACGTCCTGGGTCTTCGCGATCAACAGCGTCGGGACGTGGATCGCGGGGAGCGCGTGGCTCACGTCGATCTGGCGGTTCATCCTCGAGAGCGCGATCGCGGCTCCCGGGCTCGCCGATCGCCGCAGGTAGGACGCGAGCCAGGTCACGAGCCGATCGTCGTCGGCATGGCTCGGGGCCCCCCACGAGGCGGTCTCCCGGCGAGCGTGCTCGAGCGTGCCCCAGTGTTCGTCGATGTACTCCAGGTACTCGTCGTCGGCAGCGACGAATGGGTCATCGGTCTGCATCGACGTGTAGTCCGGGTCGGTGCCGTACAGGATGAGCGCGATCGTGCGCTCGGGGTAGGTGGCGGCGAACAGCATCGCCATCGGGCCTCCTTCGGAGACCCCGAACACCACAGCACGCTCCGAGCCGGCAGCGTCCATCACGGCTCGCACGTCGTCCATGCGTGTCTCCATCGAGGGCAGCTGATCCTCGGGGACACGGTCTGAGAGACCGACGCCGCGCTTGTCGAACAGGATCAACCGGCTGAACGAGGAGAGCTTCGTCAGGAACCGGGCCAGGTTCGGGCTCTTCCCACATCGCCTCGACGTTGCTCGTCCAGCCCATCACCCACACGAGGTCGACCGGCCCGTCGCCGACCACCTGGTAGGCGATGTGGACCCCTTCGGCGGTCTTCGCGAACCTCGTCTCGGGCGTCTTCAGGGTGCACCACACGGTACAGACGCCACCGGTCCGGCACGCCCTTCAGCTCGTGCTCGCCGGCGTCCTCGAACGTGAGACCGGATCCGGCGGTGAGGTCCTTCACGGTCTGCGACACGAGGACCTCCGCCGGCCCGGCGAGGGTGGCGACCCTGGCACCGATCGAGACGCCGAGCCCCGCGATATCTCCGTTCTCGAACGTCACCTCTCCGGTGTGCAGGCCGGCGCGGACCTGGATGCCGAGGGCCTCGGCGTCCTGAACGATCCGAGTGGCGCAGGCCACCCCTCGCGCGGGTCCTTCGAACGTGGCCAGGAACCCGTCGCCCATCGTCTTCACCTCGTGCCCGCCGAGGTCGGCGAGGAGGCGGCGGACGCTGTCGTCGTGAGCGCGACGCAGCTCACCCCATGCTGCATCACCGATGGCTGCGCTCCGCGCCGTGGAATCGACGATGTCGGTGAACAGCACCGTTGCGAGCGCCCGAGCGTGGGTCGGTGTTCGCGGCATCGGTCGCGTGCCGAGTACGAATCGCTCGACCGCGCCCAGCAGCGGCTCGGTGTCGCCGAGGAACGGCCACCAGTCGCCCCCGGGGAGCTCGACGAGCTCCGCACCGGGTATCGCCGCGGCGAGCTCACGTCCGGACTCCACGGGGAGGAGTTGATCGTCGGCCCGATGCAGCACCTGGGTGGGGACGGCGATCGACCCGAGGATGCCTCCGATGTCGGTCTCGAACAACAGTCTCAGGAATCCCACGGCCGAGTTCGGGCTCGCGGCGAACCGCTGGAGCCGCGAGAAGAACCTGAAGAGCTCGCGATCGCCGGCATGCGAGGGCGATGTGACGCCGTACAGCTGCTGCTCCTCGGCCATGGTGCCGTACGTGTGTCGCCAGCCCTCCACGACGTCGAGGATCTCCGCGTCCGTGTACGTGCGTCCCTCGGTACGCTCCACGGCGCGCCGCCAGTTGATCGCCGTCTCGAACAAGGAGAGCGTGCGCACACGCTCGGGGTGCAGGGCCGCGAACATGGCTCCCAACTGACCGCCTTCGTGGTGGCCCAGGATCGAGGCTCGTGTCGAGCCCACGGCGTCCATCACTGCGAGCACGTCGCGCGCCGCCTCCTCCAATGGCGGCAGCTCGTGCGCGGCGAACCGATCGGACATGCCGGTCCCGCGGCGATCCAGGACGATCAACCGGCCCCACTCGGCGAGACGCTCGAAGAACGCGACCGCCTTGGGGCATTCCCACATCAGCTCGACATGAGAGACGTACCCTTGGATGTAGATCGAGATCGACCGGGCCATCGCCGACGACGCCGTACGCGATCGCCACGTCGCCGTTGAACGCGTACGCGGCTCGAGGTGGATCGACGATCATCCGACCACACGGTACAGACGCCACCGGTCCGACACGCCCTTGAGCTCGTGCTCGCCGGCCTCCTCGAAGACGACACCCGACCCGGCGGTGAGATCCTTCACGGTCTGGGAGACGAGGATCTCCGATGGCGATGCGTGCGCGGCGACCCGCGCCCCGATGCTCACCGCGATGCCACCGGCCTTCCCGTCGATCGTCTGCATCTCGCCGGTGTGGATGCCCGCCCGGACCTCGATGCCGAGATCGCGCACGGCCCGCACGATCGACTCGGCGCATCGGATCGCGCGAGCGGGCCCGTCGAACGTCGCGAAGAAGCCGTCCCCCGCGGTGTCCATCTCGGTGCCTCGATACCGCGCGAGGGAACCCCGGACGATGCGGTGGTGGTCCTCCACGAGTGAGCGCCACGCGGAGTCGCCGCCGGCGGATGCGACCGCGGTCGACTCGACGATGTCGGTGAACAGGACCGTCGCGAGGTATCGATCGAGTTCCACCTCCTCCCGATGCAGCGTCGAGATGAAGCGCTCGACCTCGACCGGCACCTCCTCGCTCGTGTCCCACATGTGGTTGACCCCCGGGAGTTCCCTGAGCTCCGCCCCCGGGATGTGGGCCGCCAGGTAGCGCCCGTGCTCGACCGAAGTGTTGAGGTCCCCCGTCCGGTGGATGATCAGCGTGGGGACCCGGATCGAGGGCAGGATGTCCCGCAGATCCAGGTCACGATCGACCGTCGCCCAACGGATCGCGTCGCCCGGGCCGCCGACCGCCTGCATCCACCCGACGAGATCCTCGATCTCGAGCGGGTCGTCCATCGCGGTCGGGTTCAGGTCGGAGAGCCAGAGCCGGGCGACCGCGGGGGTTCCCCACCCTCCTTCCATCTCGAGCACCTCTGCATCGAAGTCGCTCGCCGGCATGCCGAACGGGTAGTCGGGAGCCCACAGGCTGCGAGCCTGGGCTCCGTACGCGATCAGGCCGGCCGTCCGCTCGGGCAGGGTGGCCGCGAACATCGCCGCGACCGCGAACCCCGTCTCCATGCCGAGCAGGACGGCACGGTCCGAGCCCGCGGCGTCCATCACGGCCCTGACGTCGTCCATCTGCGACTCCAAGGCGAGTTGCTGCTCGTTCTGCAGGATGTGGTCGGACAGCCCCGTGCCCCGCCGATCCAGCAGGATCAGTCGGCTGAACGCCGCGAACCGCTGGGGGAAGTTCCACGCGTGACGGGAGGTCCAGATGCGTCCGAGCCCGAGCGCGGACGCCATCACGACGAGATCCAGCGGCCCCTCTCCGGCCACCTGATAGGCGATGTGCACGCCGTCGGCGGTCTTCGTGTAGCGGGTCTCCGGCACCTGGATCATGCCGCCACCCGGTAGAGGCGCCAGCGGTCGGGCACGCCCTTCAGCTCGTGCTCGCCCGCATCCTCGAACGTTAGGCCGGAGCCCGCGACGAGATCTTTCACGGTCTGGGAGATCAGCACATCCGAGGGACCGGCAAGCGACGCGATCCTCGAACCGGTCGCCACGGCGATCCCACCGACCTTGCCGTCGATCAGCTCGCACTCCCCGGTGTGGAGCCCGGCCCGGACCTCGAGGCCGAGCTCTCGGACACGCTCGCTGACATCGAGCGCGCAGCGGATCGCTCGGGCCGGGCCATCGAACGTCGCGTAGAACCCGTCCCCGGCGGTGTCGTTCTCGATCCCGCGCCACCTTGCGAGCGCATCACGGACGATGGCGTGGTGGCGCTCGACGAGCTCCTTCCACGAACGATCGCCGATGGATGCCTGGTGCTCGGTCGACCCGACCACGTCAGTGAACAACACCGTCGCCAGCACGCTCTCGGTCGGTTCCGCGCTCGGCTCCGCGTCCACGAAGCCATGGATCTCCGCGATTACCGACTCCTGCTCGCCGACCCAGATCATCCAGTCCGCGCCGGGGAGTCGGGCGAGCCGGGCGTTCGGGAAGAGGTCGACCACGTACTCGTCCTCCTCGCTTCCGTCCCACTCGCGAGCGATCACGAGGGTCGGCGTCTGCACCGACCGCATCACCTCTGCGACGTCGGACTCCCAGAACTGCTGCTCGAGGGCGGCCGCGGCGTTGGGGCCGATCCAGTGGCGCTGGGCCTTCGCCACCCAGGCCACGAAGTCGCGGTCGTCCACCATCGAGGGCGCCGCGTACGAGAGCTCCATCGCCGCGTACGCGGAGGTTCCCCAGCCATCCTCCAGCATCCGCAACTGACGGAGGAGGACGTCTTCCGTGAACCCCCATGGATATGCGGCCGACCAACGGTTGCGGGCCGACGCCGAGATGAGGATCAGCGCCGTGACGCGCCCGGGGAACGTGCTCGCGAACAGGCATGCGGCCGAGCATCCCCACCCGTGGCCGGCGATCGCGGTCAGGTGGGAACCGACCGCATCCAGCACGGTGCGGGCATCCTCCATCTGGGTCTCGAGGTTCGGCGCCCGTTCGCCGCGATCGGACAGCCCGGTCCCGCGCAGGTCGAGTCGGATGACCCGGCATCGGGCAGCCAGCTTCGAGAAGAACCCGGACACCAGCGGCTGCTCCCACATGACCTCGAGGTTGCCGCGCATCCCGTCGAGCCACAGGAGGTCGATCGGCCCGTCGCCCACGACCTGATAGGCGATGTGGACCCCGTCTACCGTCTTCGCGTAGCGGGTCTCGGGTGTCTCCACCTCAGCCCACCACCCGGTAGAGGCGCCAGCGGTCGGGTACGCCCTTCAGCTCATGCTCGCCGGCATCCTCGAAGGCGAGACCTGAGCCTGCCACGAGCTCCTTGACCGTGGACGACGACCAGGGTCTCTGAGGCGCCGGCGAGGGAGGCCACCCGAGCGCCGATGTGCACAGCGATGCCGCGGATGTCGTCTCCCTCGAGCTCCACCTCTCCCGTGTGCACGCCGGCGCGGATCTCGAGCTGGAGTGGTTGGAGCGCTACCGTGATCGCCCCCGCGCAGCGGACCGCGCGCGCCGGCCCGTCGAAGGTCGCGAAGAAGCCGTCGCCCGCCGTTCCCCGTTCGAGTCCGCCGAACCGCCGCAACTCGGCGCGAACGATCCGGTCGTGCGACGCGAGCAGCTCCTTCCAGGCGGTGTCGCCGAGCACGGCGGCGCGATCCGTCGACCCCACGATGTCGGTGAACAGCACGCTGGCGAGCACCCGATCGCGCAGAGGAACGTGGCCTCGCGATCCGGTGAGGAACACCTCGATCTCATCGACGATGTCGTCGCCCCCGACCACCCAGAGGTGGTCGTCCCCCTCGAGCTGTACGAGCTTGGCCCCGGGCACGACCGACCAGCCATCCAGCGCGTACTCGATCTCGCTCAGGCGGTCCTCGAGGCGGTGCAGGACGAGCGTCGGGACGCTGATGGCCGGCAGCAGACCACGGATATCGGTCCTCAAGTAGAGCTCGAGGAACGCCTTTGCCGTGCTTGGACTGGCCGCGAGTCGCTGCGCGACGGTGAGCCACTCGACGAGCAGCTCGTCGTCGAGGCGCGTGGGGTTCGACACGGAGAGATCCCAGCGCGCGAACTCGGGGGTGCCCCAGGATGCGTCCACTCGTTCCATCAGCTCCCGCAAGTACTCGGTCGGATCGGGACGGTCCTCGCGACTGCCGGTGGACATGCCGAACACGATGAGGGCCTCGGTGCGTTCGGGGCGCCGAGCCGCGAACATGCAACAGATCATCCCGCCGTCCTCCGCGCCGAACAGGGCCGCGCGCTCGGAGCCCACCGCGTCGAGCACGACCTCGAGATCGTCGGCGAGATCCTCGAGCGGCGGCAGATCCTCCGGGGAGAACCGATCGGACAAGCCGGCACCGCGCCGGTCGACGATGATCAGCCTGGAGAAGGACGCGAGGCGCTCCAGGAACCGCGCATAGCTCGGCAGCTCCCATTGCCATTGGAGGTTGGCCGCGTACCCAGGGACGAACACGAGATCGATCGGGCCCTCGCCCACGATCTGATACGCGAGGTGGACGCCCTGTGGCGTCTTCGCGTAGTGCACGTCGGGCGCACGCACGTCACGCCACCACCCGATACAGGCGCCAGCGGTCGGGCACGCCCTTCAGCTCGTGCTCCCCGGCATCCTCGAAGGTGAGTCCGGACCCGCGACGAGGTCCTTCACGGTCTGCGACACCAGGACCTCCGAAGGCGCCGCCAGCGCACCGACGCGGGCGCCGATCGCCGCGGTCGGCCCGCCGAGGTGGCCGTCGATCACCTCGCACTCGCCGACGTGCACACCAGCGCGGATCTCGAGGCCGAGGTCTCGCACCTTCCTCGTGATCGCTTCGGCACACCGGACGGCGGCGGCCGGGCCCTCGAACGTGGCGTAGAAGCCGTCGCCAGCGGTGTCGACCTCGGCCCCGTCGAACGACGCGAGCTCGGCTCGCACGAGCGCGTGGTGGCGCTCGAGGAGCGCCTTCCACTCATCCACGCCGAGGCGGAAGGCCGTCTCCGTCGAGCCCACGATGTCGGTGAAGAGCACCGCCCGCAGCGCACGTCCTGACCCGACCCCCGAGGGTGCCACCCCGATGAAGTCTTTGATCGCCGCGATGAGGGCATCCTGGTCCCCGGCGGCCGAGTAGCGATCCGGACCCGGCAGGGTCACGAGCGTCGCTCCCGGGATCGTCCGTGCGACGTACTCAGCCGCCTCGATCCCTCCCTCGAACTCGCGGACGATGCAGAGGGTCGGCACCCCGATCGGCGGGAGCACGTCGCGGATATCGGTCTCGTACGAACGTCGAAGCAACTCGACGGCGTCGCCCGGCGCGACCCAGTGGCGTTGCAGGCGCGCGTACCATCGGATCAGCTCACGGTCCCCTGCGAGCGAGGGGGCGACGGCTTCCATGAACTCGGCAGCGTAGGCGTCGGTCCCCCAGCCATCGCGAGCGGCCTCGATATCGGCGCGTGCCTCGTCGTCACTGATGCCCCACGGGTACCCCTTCGCCGCGGTTGAACGGGCCTCGGGATCGAAGAGACAGAGGGCCCGAACGCGTCGGGGATACGTCGCGGCCACGAGGGGGGCGACCACGTTCCCCGCGCTGACGATGACCGTCGACCGTGAGCCCGCCGCGTCGAGCACCGCGATGACGTCCCGGGCCTCCGTCTCGAGATCGGGCAGACCGGCGTACCGATCCGACAGACCGGTGCCGCGCATGTCGTGACGGATCACCCGGGCGAACGTGTTCAGCTTCGCGGTCAACGCCGGGATGAGCGGATGCTCCCACTGCAGCTCGAGTCCGCCGTTGAAGCTGTGGAGCCACAGGATGTCGACGGGGCCGTCACCCACGACGTGGTACGCGATGTGCACCCCGTCGTCGGCGAGCGCGTATCGGGTCTCCGGGACGTCCACGTCAGCCCACCACCCGGTAGAGGCGCCAGCGGTCGGGGACGCCCTTCAGCTCGTGCTCGCCCGCGTCCTGGAAGCTCAGTCCGCTGCCCGCCACCAGGTCCATCACGGTCCGTGACACCAGGACCTCCGACGCCGCAGCCGTCGACGCGACTCGAGCACCGATCGAGACCGTGAGACCGCCGCATTTGCCGTCCACGACCTCGCACTCTCCCGTGTGGACCCCTGCCCGGATCTCGATGCCGAGGCGCTTGACCGCTTCGGCGGCCGCGATCCCGCATCTGATCGCGCGAGCGGGTCCGTCGAACCGCGCGTAGAACCCGTCGCCGGCCGTGTCCTGCTCGATGCCCTTGAACCGTTCCAGTTCGGCACGGATCGTCGCGTGGTGTTGTTCGGCGAGTTCCTTCCATCGTCGGTCGCCCAGGCGGGCCTGCAGCTTCGTCGAGTCGACGATGTCGGTGAACAGCACGGTCGCCAGCACCGTGTCGCCCGAGGCCGGCGCGGGGGCGATGCCGAGGAAGGAGCGGACTGCCGCGGGGATCGGTTCCGGGTCGAGGATGCTCGACTTCGGTCCGGGCGGCAGCCGTTGCAGCACCGCACCTGGGATTCGCGCGACGACGTCCTCCGACTCCGCACGCTCCCGTTCGTCGAACGACTCCCGGTCGATCACCAGCGTCGGGACGCGGATCGCCGGCAGCGTCGCGCGGACGTCGCTCTCAGCCATGATTCGGTAGAACTCGCGCGCCGCCGCCGGTCCGCATGCGAGTCGGTTCATCCGCGCCGTGAACGATGCGAACCCGGGGAGCGCGTCCGGGTCCACGTTCGCGTGCCGCAACGACTCGGCCGCATGCTCCTCGCTGCCCCACGTCGTCGCCGTGACCTCCGCGATCTCGTCGATCTCCTGGGGGGTGCCTCCCCACGGATGATCGGGTGCGTACGCGACTCGCCCGGTTGCGGAGTACCACGTCAAGGCGCGTGTGCGCTGGGGGTACATCGCGGCGAACAACGCGGCCACCATGCCGCCTTCGTAGACCCCGAAGAGGGCGACCCGCTCAACGCCCGCGTCGTCGAGCACGGCGAGGAGGTCGGCCACCCTCGTTTCCAGGTCGGGCTGACCACCTGCATCGGACAAGCCCGTGCCGCGTCGGTCGTGCATCAGGAGCCGCGAGAAGGACGCCCACTCGCGCAGGTAGGCGACGGCGGGCGCGTAGTCCCACCATGCGTCGAGGTTCGAGACGAGAGAGTTCACGTAGGCGATGTCGATGGGACCATCGCCGAAATGTTGGTACGCGATGTATCCCCCCTCGGTGGGTGCGTAACGGACCGGGGGTCGATCGCCCACGGTCCGACCACCCGGTGCGGTCACGTCACTTCCTCGGGCCGGGAGGTGCTCTCGGCGAGGAACCGCTCCACGGCCAGCAGCACGGGCTCCGCGTCACCGACCCACGGCAGTCCGTCGCGGCCCGGTACCTCGACGTAGGTGCCGTCGGCGACGTGGTCGGCGAGGAACCGCCCGCCCGACGGCGACGCGGTCTCGTCGTCGGCCCGTCGGATCACGAGCACCGGGCACCGCACCGACGGCAGCACCGGACGCAGGTCGATCCGGCTGAGCGCTCGGGATTCCTCGACCGCTGCGCCGAGCGTCTCCGTCGCCATCAGCAGGCGGCGCAGCTCATCGAGCCCGGTCGCGTCGCCGTCGAGTGAGGGCGCGATGCCGCGAGCATGCTCGTCGAGGAAGCCGCTCAGGTCGGTGACCGCGGCCCACGCTCGATGCTCCTCGGCCCAGCGTTCCATCGTCCATCCGTCGGGCAGGTCCTCGGACCAGGTGTAGCTGGGCGTCGCGCCGAACAGCACGAGACCCGCGACACGCTCGGGATGCTCGGCCGCGAGCGACAGGGCCGGGAACACGGCTTCCTGCACGGCGAGGATCGTGGCCCGTTCGCTTCCGGCGGCGTCGAGCACGGCGAGCATGCCCTCACGGCTGCCCTCGAGTGTGGGCGCGACGCCCGGCGGGAGCCGGTCCGAGCAGCCGAGCCCACGTCGGTCGTGGGTGATCAGGCGGGCGAGCGACGCGAGCCGCTCCAGGAACGCCCGGTAGGCGGGGATCTGCCACATCATGTCGACGTTCGACTCGAAGCCGGGCAGGTAGAGGAGATCGCGACCGGCGGCGTCGTCGCCCACGACCTGGTACGCCAGCGCGAACCCTTCGTGCCACGCGACGCGGATGGTCGGTTCCACGCCTCGGATACTCCGACGGATGAGCGGTGCGCCGCAAGCCACGACCCGATCAAGCGCCGACGCGATAGAGCCGCCACCGCTCCGGCACGCCCTTCAGCTCGTGCTCGCCGGCGTCCTCGAACACGAGACCGCTCCCCGCGGTCAGGTCGCGCACCGTCGAGGTCACCATCACCTCCGACGGTGGGGCCAAGGCCATGACTCGAGCCGCGATGTGCACGGCCAGCCCGCGGACGTCGTCGCCGGCGAGCTCGACCTCGCCGATGTGGCACCCGGACCTGATCGCGATCTCCGACGGATGCAGGCGCTCGGCGATCGCCTGCGCGCACCGCACGGCGCGAGCCGGGCCATCGAACGTGGCCAACACGCCGTCGCCGGTCGAGGCGACGTACCGGCCGCGCTGTCGCTCGATCTCCTCTCGGCTGACCCGATCGAGACGCTCGAGACGTGCGGCCCACGGCGCGTCGCCGACCGAGGCCAGTGTCACGGTCGAGTCCACGACGTCGGTGAACAGCACGGTGGCCAGGACGCGATCGGTGACCGGGCCGTGGCTCGCGCCGGTGAGGAACCCGTCGAGCTCGTCGACGATGCGGTCGACGCCCTCCGAGTACGGGGGGTCGTCCCGTCCGGGCACGGCGACGGCACGGGCACCGGGGATCCGATCGGCCACGTAGCGGCGTGCCTCGACGGCGGTGGTGGCGTCGTCGGCCCGGTACATCACCAGGGTCGGGGCGTGCACCGATGGGAGGATCGCGCGGATGTCCGTCTGCATGTCGAGCCGTTCGATCGCCTCGGCGGTGCTCGGGCTCGCGGCGAGCTGGAACGCGGCAGCCATCGTCGAGCTGACTCCCGAACCCCCTGGTGCGAACTGGGCGACGTGCTCTTCCATCCACCGCATGGTGCCCCATCCTTCGCGGAGCCCCTCCAGGTAGGTGGTCCAGGTTGCGTCGTCCCACCCGTACGGCCAGTCCGGCTTGCGCTGGGGACAGGGGTCGGCCGAGAACAACGCCAACGCCGAGACCCGCTCCGGGTACGCGGCCGCGAGCATCACCGCGCTGGTCGAGCCGCTCTGCCAGCCGAACACGGCGGCCCGGTCCAGTCCGGCATCGTCCATCACCGCGACCACGTCGTCGGCCAGCACCTCGAGCGACGGAAGATCGTGAGGTGAGAAGCGATCGGAGAGCCCCACGCCGCGCCGGTCGAGGATCACGACCCTGGCGAACGACGCGAACCGCTCCAGCATCAGCCGGATGCCGGGGACTCGTACCACACGACTCAGCTCCGCGACGACGTCAGGCGTCGCCGTGTGGCGGGTCAGCCTCGCGACGTGCGGGTCGTGGTCAGTGAGGTCGCCGACGTCATCTCCAGCCGCTTCCGCGGCGGCGAAGGCGTCGGCGTACCGATCCGTTCCCCACGACCTGAGGGCTTCCGCATCCCTCGCAACGTATTCGGGCCCGACGCCCCACGGGTAGTCGTGAGCCCATGTCGATCGGGGCTGGGGCACGAGCCAGATCATGAACGAACCTGCTCGGGCTTCGATGCCGCGAGCAACGCGTTCGGCGCACCTCCTTCGCGAGCACCCGCAAGGATGACGCGGTCGGCCCCGACGGCGTCGAGCACGCACCCCAGGTCCGCGACCCTGGTCTCCAGGTCGGGGACGGGCACGTTGCGGCTCGAGAGACCGGTGCCGCGACGATCGTGAAGGATCACGCGCGAAAACGTCGCGAGGCCGCCGAAGAGGACCCGCGCAAGGGGCTGCCCAGGTGATGTCGATGTTGCCGATCCAGATCCAGTTGCCACACGAGATCGGGCGGCCCCTCGCCGAACGTGGAGTACGCGATGTAGGCCCCGTCGGGCGCTCGCGCGTACCCGAACTCCGGCTCGACCGGCATGCTCAGCCCACCACCCGGTACAGGCGCCACCGGTCGGGCACGCCCTTCAGCTCGTGCTCGCCGGCGTCCTCGTACGTCAGACCCCCGTCGACCGTCGTCGCGTACCGGGTCTCGGGGGTCTCGGGGTTGGCCACCTGCGGATACTCCGCCGTTGGCGTCTGCGCCGCAAGCCGTGGACTCGCCGCCGCCGATAGACTCGGCCGCGATGGCGGCGACCTATCGCATCGTGTTGGCGAAGCCGGGGCTCGACGGACACGACCGCGGGGCCAAGGTGGTCGCGCGCGCCCTGCGTGACGCCGGCTTCGAGGTGATCTACACGGGGTTGCACCAGACCCCGGAGCAGATCGCCGAGACCGCGATCCAGGAGGACGCCGACGCGGTGGGGTTGTCGAGTCACTCCGGCGCGCACATGACGCTGTTCCCGAAGGTCGTCACGCAGCTACGGGAGCGGGGGGCCGACGACATCCTCGTGTTCGGAGGGGGCGTGATCCCCGTCGGCGACATCCCGTCGCTGAAGGAGGCGGGGGTGGCCGAGATCTTCACGCCGGGGGCGAACACGGGCGACATCGCCACCTGGCTCCGCGAGCATCTCGAGGAGCCGACGTCTAGCTAGTCCAACATAGACTACCCGATCCCCAGGAGCCACATGGACCTGTACGAGCACCAAGGCAAGGAGCTCTTCCGCGCTCACGGCATCGTGACGCCTCGAGGCATCGTGGCCGAGACGGCGGAGCAGGCCGCGGACGCCACCCGTGAGCTCGGCGGCCGGAGCGTCGTGAAGGTGCAGGTGCAGGTCGGCGGTCGTGGCAAGGGTGGGGGCGTCGTGCTCGTCGACTCGCCCGAACGGGCCGCCGAGGAAGCGGCCCGCATGCTCGGATCGGATTTCAAGGGCCACGAGGTCACTCAGGTGCTCGTCGAGGAACTGCTGCCGATCGCCAGGGAGTTCTACACGTCGATGCTGCTCGACCGCTCCACGGGCGACTACCTCGCGATGATGACCGCCGAGGGAGGCATGGACATCGAGGAGCTCGCCCGCACCCGCCCCGAGGCGCTGCGCCGTGTGCACGTCGACGCGATGCTGGGGCTGCGGGCGTTCCACGTGCGCGAGCTCGTCGGCACGCTGCCGGTCGACGCGCGCGAGGGAGCGGCCGACGTGCTGCGACGCCTGTACGAGCTGCTGCAGGAACGCGACGCGACGCTCGTCGAGGTGAACCCGCTCGTGCAGCTCGACGACGGCTCGGTCGTCGCGCTGGACTCGAAGGTCACGGTCGACGACAACGCGCTGTTCCGCCACCCCGACATCGAGGCCTACAAGGACGCGTTCCCGATCGATCCCGTGCAGGCGCGCGCGAACGAGCAGGGACTGCAGTACGTGAAGCTCGACGGCAACGTCGGCATCATCGGCAACGGCGCGGGGCTCGTGATGTCGACGCTCGACGTCGTGGCCCAGGCCGGCGCGAAGGCGGCGAACTTCCTGGACGTCGGCGGTGGGGCGAGCGCCGACCAGATGGCGACCTCGCTCGAGGTCGTGCTCTCCGATCCGGCGGTGAAAGCCGTGTTCATCAACATCTTCGGCGGCATCACCCGGTGCGACCTCGTGGCGCAGGGCGTGCTCGGTGCGCTCGACCGCGTCGAGGCCACGGTGCCGCTGGTCGTGCGCCTCGACGGCACGAACGCCGACGAGGGCCGCGCGATCCTCACGGAGGCCGCGCACCCTCGCATCGTGCCCGCGGAGACGATGCTCGAGGCCGCCGAGCGAGCCGCCGCCCTCGCGAACGGCCACGGGGACGGAGGGCCGGCATGAGCATCCTCGTCGGGGCCGACACGCGACTCGTGGTGCAGGGTCTCACGGGCAAGGAAGGCACGTTCCACACGCTGCGCAATCGCGCGTACGGCACGAACGTGGTCGCGGGCGTCACGCCCGGGAAGGCCGGACACGACGTCGAGGGCATCCCCGTGTTCGACACGGTGGCCGACGCGGTGCGGGAGGCGGGGGCGAACACGTCGATGATCTTCGTGCCGCCGCGGTTCGCCGCCGAGGCGATCCTGGAGTCCGCGGACGCCGGGCATCGGCCTGGCCGTCTGCATCACCGAGGGCATCCCGGTGAAGGACATGGCCTACGTGCACAGCTACCTGACGGGCCGCGACACCACGCTGATCGGCCCCAACTGCCCGGGCGCGATCTCGCCGGGCGTGGCCAACGTCGGCATCATCCCGCCCGAGGTGTGCATGCCCGGGCGGGTCGGGTTCGTGAGCCGATCGGGCACGCTCGTCTACCAGATCGTGCACGAGCTCACCCAGCGAGGCATCGGGCAGTCGACCTGCGTCGGCATGGGTGGCGATCCGGTGCACGGCATCGGGTTCATCGAGTCGCTACAGATGTTCGAGGCCGACCCCGAGACCGATCTGATGATCATGACCGGCGAGATCGGCGGCGACGACGAGGAGCGCGCGGCCGACTACATCACGGAGCACGTGACGAAGCCGGTGGTCGCCTACATCGCCGGGTTCGAGGCGCCGCCGGGCAAGCGCATGGGCCACGCCGGCGCGATCGTGACGGGATCGAAGGGCACGGCGGCCGCGAAGGCCGAGGCGCTCGAGGCCGGGGGGGTGCGGGTCGCGAGGACCCCCAGCCAGGTGGCCGAGCTGGTCCAGGTGGCTCTGGCATGACCATCGTCGAGGTCGCCGACCGACCGGCGGCCTCGTTCACCCGCGACCTCCTCGGCGCCCTGCCGATCGCGGTCCTGCGCGCGGCAGCCGCCGTCCTCGCCGTGGCGGCGCTGGGCCAGGTGCCGCCCTCGCTCGTCAACGCGGCCGGCGGCGGGCTCGCGGTGCCGACGCAGCTCCGGGTCGGGTGGCTCTACACGATGGCGGGACATGCGGTCGCGATCGACGCGACGGGGTCCGGCGGCGCCGTGGAGGGGCTCGGCGCCGGCGTCGTCGGCGTCCGGTTGGGGATGCTCACGATCGCGGCGGTCGCGGTGGCGTTGCTCGTGTTCGGCGCGAGGGCGACGGCACGGCGGGTCGACGACGTCGGCGTGCGCCGCGCCGTGGCCGGCGCGTCGATCGCGGTGCCGTACGCCGTCCTGGTCGGAGGCGTGAATGCCGGCGTCGATCTGCAGCTGCGCACGGAAGGTGGGTTCCTGCCGGCGTCGACCTCGATCGCGGCTCCCGTGTGGGAGGGATTCGTGTTCCCGGGCGTGCTCGCGCTCGTCGCGGGCGTGCTCGGCGGGTGGTCGGCGTCGGCATCGTGGCACGGCACGCCCGCCCGCGCCGTGCGGGCAGGCCTGCGGGCCTTCGTCTGGGCGACGGGACTGTGCTTCGTCGGTCTGCTCGTGCTCGCCGCGCTGCGGCCGGAGGGGCTCGAGCGATACTCCGTCGAGGTGTGGTCGGGGGGTCCGCAGCGGGCGGGGCTCTACATCGGACACCAGGCGTTGCTGATCCCCAACCAGGCGATGTGGGTGCTCGCACCGTCGATGGGGGGCTGCGTGTCCGTGCGGACCGACGCCGTCGCGAACGACGTGATCTGCCTCGACCGCATCCCGCGCGGCTCCGACCCGGCGACGTGGCTGCTCTCCGAGCTCGGCAGGGTGCAGGGAACGCCGCCGACGTCGCCGATGCCTCTCGTGGCGTGGCTGTTCGTGGCGGTGCCGGTCGCGGCGATCGTGATCGGGTTCCGCAGGCTGGGGCGCACCGCCGCGTCGATCCCCCTGGCGATCGCGTCCGGCGCCTCGGGCGGGGTCGTGTTCGCGGTGACGGTGGTCGTCGTCTCGCTCGCGGGGTCGCTCTGGCTGTCGACCGGCGATGGGGAGGTCGTTCGTCGCGTGGCGATCGGGCCCGACCCGTTCACGACGGCCGCGCTGGCGTTCGCGTGGGGCGTCGTCGGTGGCGCGACCGTGAGCGCTGCGTCTGCGGCGTCTCGGCGGCTCAGCCGCCGAGCCCGACCTCGGTGAAGTTCGATTCGATCTGGGTGAACCGGCCCCACGCCGCGGCCCAGCCCGCGTCGTCGCGGGGGAACTTCTCCACGGGAGTGGCGGGCGCCTGGCGGTCCCAGATGCCGAAGAACGTCCGCCCGTAGCCGAGCAGGTATCGGGTGCCCGAGTGCGTGTACTGCACGGCGACCATGTCATCGGGGTCCATCGGGCTGGCGCTCGCCGGCGTCGAGGCCGACGGCTGGTCATGACCCGATGCGGCCTGATCGACCGCGGAGTTGTTGGGCTCCAGGGCGACGAATCGCAACCACGCCTGACGCCACCCGTCGTCGGTACGAGGGAAGCGTTCCGAGGGCTGGGCGGGCGACTGGCGGTCCCAGATGCCGAACGAGTCCGCGGAGTAGCCCAGCACGTATCGGTAGCCGGAGTGCGTGTAGCGCACGTCGGCGCTTGGGTCCGGCTGAGCGGGGCTCGACGCATCGGCGACCGGTCGGCGATCGGGCCGCGGTCCGTCGGTGGCCGAGGGGGCGTCGTCCGTTCCCGTGGGGGTGCCGCCGCCCTCCGCGGCGGCGGGCTCCTCGGCCGTCGCTTCGGTCGCGCCTCGGCCGCCAGGGCCGCCGCCTCCGGCTCGGTGCGCGACGAGTCGGACGGCGAGGGCGGACTCGCGGCTGTGGTGGCAGAGCCGGGCTGCCACCGTCAGGTCGCTGTGGCAGTAGCGGCACTTGATGGCCTCGTCCTGGATCATCTCCGCGCAGTACGGACACTTCTTCACGTGCTTCCCCTCGTCGGTCGGGATCGGTCCAAGGCTACCCCAAGCGCGCGCCGCGCTGCGTCGTCGAGGGCGCCCGGTGAGCGTCCGATAGCATGCCGGGCGATGGGGGAGCGCATCGCCGTCCTCGTGTCGGGCAACGGCACGAATCTGCAGGCCCTGCTCGACGACCCGTTCTGCGGCCCTCGCATCTCGCTGGTGCTGGCCGACCGGCCGGCGATCCGTGCGCTCGAGCGAGCCGAGCGCCGTGGCGTGGAGACCCTCGTGATCGAACCCTCCTCGTTCGCGGATCGCTCGGCGTTCGACGAGGCCGTGGCCGCGGCCCTGCAGCGGCACGGGGCCGACGTCGTCGTGACCGCCGGCTACATGCGCCTGCTCGGACGCCCGGTGCTCGACGTCTACGCCGGGCGCTGGCTCAACACGCACCCCGCCCTGCTGCCGTCGTTCCCGGGCATGCACGGGGTGCGCGACGCGCTCGAGCACGGGGTGAAGGTCACGGGGGTGACCGTGTTCCTGGTCGACGAGGGCGTCGACACCGGGCCGATCGTGCTGCAGGAGGCGATCGAGGTGCGCGAGGACGACGACTGGGCGTCGCTCGAGGCGAGGGTGCTCGAGGTCGAGCACCGGCTGCTGCCGCGGGCCGTGCGCGCGCTCGCCGAGGGACGCCTCGACGTCGAGGGCCGGCACGTGACGATCACGGAGGAGCACGATGAGTGACGTGACGACGGCGCGTCGCGCGCTGCTCGCGGTCTACGACAAGCGAGGCGTGGTCGACCTCGGCCGGGCGCTCGTGGAGATGGACATCGCGCTCGTCTCGAGCGGCGGCACCGCGGCGACGCTCGCCGAGGCGGGGCTGCCGGTCACGCCGGTGGAACAGGTCACCGGCTCGCCGGAGATGCTGGACGGACGCGTGAAGACGCTGCACCCCGCGATCCACGGCGGCATCCTCGCCGATCGCCGGAAGCCGGAGCACCTCGACCAGCTCGCCGAGCAGGGCATCGAGCCCTTCGACCTCGTGGTCGTGAACCTCTACCCGTTCCGCGAGACCGTCGCGAGCGGGGCGGGCGTCGACGACGTGATCGAGAAGATCGACATCGGTGGCCCGGCCATGGTGCGCGCCGCGGCCAAGAACTTCGAGTCGGTGGGAGTCGTCGTCGACCCGGGGCGCTACGACGACGTGGTCGGAGAGCTCCGTCGTGAAGGCGGGCTCACGCGAGAGACGCGCCGGGCCCTCGCGGCCGCCGCCTATGCGCACACGGCCGCCTACGACGCCGCCGTCGCGAGCTGGTTCGCCGAGCGGGGCGGCGGCGAGGAGCTGCCCGCCTACGTCGGCCTCGCCTACGAGAAGGTCGGCGACCTGCGCTACGGCGAGAACCCGCACCAGCGGGGTGCGCTCTACCGCGAGGCGGCCGGCGCCGGTCCGCTCGGCGGCGCCCGGGTGCTGCAGGGCAAGGACATGTCGTTCAACAACTGGCTCGACGCGCACGCCGCGTACGAGCTCGTCGCGGCGATGCCCGAGGGCTCGGCGGTGATCGTGAAGCACAACAACCCGTGCGGCGCCGCGGCCACGGGCTCGCCGGCCGACTCCTATCGTGCCGCGTTCGCGTGCGACGAGGTCAGCGCGTTCGGCGGCATCGTGGCGTTCCACGGGGAGGCCGACGTCGACGCCGCGGCGGCGATGGCCGACGTGTTCACCGAGGTCGTGATCGCTCCCTCGTACACGCCGGCGGCGAGCGCCGCGTTCGCCGAACGCCCGAACCTGCGCGTGGTGGCGGCGCCGCTCCCCACCGGTGCCGGCCTCGACGTGCGACCCCTGCCGGGAGGGGCGCTCGTGCAGGACCGGGACGTGGTGACCGAGACCCGCGCCGACTGGAAGGTCGTGTCGAGCCGGGAACCGACCACCCAGGAGTGGGCGGACCTCGAGCTCGCGTGGACGATCGCGTGGCGCGTGAAGTCGAACACGATCGTGCTCGTGCGCGAGGGCGCCACCGTCGGGGTGGGGGCGGGGCAGATGTCGCGCGTGGACTCGTCGTGGATCGCGACCCGCAAGGCGGGCGATCGAGCACGCGGCGCGGTGGTGGCCAGCGACGCGTTCTTCCCGTTCCCCGACGCGCTCGAGGTCGCGGCCGACGCCGGGTGCACGGCGGTGATCCACCCCGGTGGGTCGAAGGGCGACGAGGCGGTGCTCGCCGCCGCCGAGGAACGCGGCATGGCCGTGGTGCTCACGGGCACCCGCCACTTCCGTCACTGACCGGTTCCGTGGCCGCGACCTCGGTCGGCCGTTCAGCGACCGGGGTAGGATTCGCCCCGTGACCGCCCGCATCCTGGACGGCAGGGCCGTATCGGCAGCGATCCGCTCGGAGGTATCCGAGCGGGTGCGCGCGCTCTCCGACAAGGGCGTGACCCCGGGCCTGGCCGCCGTCCTCGTGGGCGACGACCAGGCCTCTCGCATCTACGTGGGCGCGAAGCACAAGGCGTGCGCCGACGTCGGCATCCGCTCCGAGCAGGTCGACCTGCCCGCGTACGTGACCGAGGGCGAGCTGCTCGCGACGCTGCGCCGGCTCAACCGGGATCCCGAGATCCACGGCATCATCGTGCAGCTGCCGATGCCGGCCGGGCTGCGCGAGCTGGAGGTGCAGCGCACGGTCGCACCCGAGAAGGACGTCGACGGGCTGCACCCATGGAACGTGGGCATGATGGTGCGCGGCGAACCGACGTTCACGCCCGCGACCCCCTACGGCATCGTCGAGCTGCTGCTGCGCGAGGGCATCGAGCTCGAGAGCGCCGAGGTGGTCGTCGTGGGCCACGGCGACCTCGTGGGGGCGCCGCTCTCGATCATGCTGGCGCAGGACTCGATCCGCGGGAACGCGACCGTGACGAGCACCCACGTCAAGACGCGCGACCTCGCCGCACACACGAGGCGCGCAGACATCCTCGTGGCCGCCGCCGGCGTGCCGCACCTGATCGGTGGCGACATGATCAAGCCGGGCGCCACGGTGATCGACGTCGGCGTGCATCGCACGGCCGACGGGCTCGTGGGCGACGTGGCCTACGACGAGGCGGCCGAGGTCGCCGGGGCGATCACCCCCGTGCCCGGCGGGGTCGGGCCGATGACGGTGGCGATGCTGCTCGTGAACACCGTGTCGGCCGCGGAGCAGCAGGCGTTCGGGCGGTGAGCGACGGGCGGGCGTCCGCCGGCGCGACCCCGGTCGGCGGCCGGCTCGGCGCCATCCTGCGGTCGGGAGCGTTCGCGGTCACCGGCGAGATCGTGCCGCCTCGCGATGCCGATGGCGACGCGGTCACCGCCCACGCCCGAGCCCTCGTCGGCTCGATCGACGCGGCGAACGTGACCGACAACCCCGCGGCGACCTCTCACATGTCGGCCGTCGCCGGGTGCGCGTTCGTCGCCCGCGCCGGCATCGAACCCACCCTGCAGCTCACGTGTCGGGATCGCAACAGGCTGGCGATCACCGCGGACCTGCTGGGCGCGTGGGCGCTCGGCGCGCGTTCGGTGCTGTGCCTGTCGGGTGACCCGATGCACGTGGGCGACGAGCCCGAAGCGGCGACGGTGGGCGACATGACGGTGCTCGACGTGATCGCCGCCGTGCGTCGGATGCGTGAGGAGGGCGTGACGGCCAGCGGCGTGGCGCTGGACTCGCCGCCGCGCTACCTGGTCGGGGCCGCCGAGATGCCGCTCGCCGACCCCTACGATCCGGCCCGCCTCGAGCAGAAGCTCGATGCCGGCGCCGACCTGATCTGGACCCAGATCGCCTACGACGTCGACGGGCTCGCTGCCTGGGCAGAGGGTGCGAAGGGGCGCGGCGTCTTCGAACGGGCCTCGGTCGTGGTGGGGGTCGTGCCGCTCCGCAGCGCCGCGGGCGCCCGGTTCATCGACGAGAAGCTCCCGGGGGTTCGGGTCCCCGCGGGCGTGATCGCGGCGCTCGAGGCCGCCGGTGAGGACGCGGCGGAGGTCGGTCTCGATCTCTCCGTCGAGACGGTTCGCGGCATCCGGTCGATCGACGGCATCGGGGGCGTGCACCTGATGGGCATGGGTCACGACGACGCCGTGCGCGCGGTGGTGGAGCGCGCGGGACTCTTCCCCCGCCCGACCGGGGCCCTCTGACGGTGACGCCCGATCGAGGGCTCCCGTCGCACGCCGGTCGTCCGCACCTGCCGGTCCTGCAGGCCGCGGCCGAGTCGTTGCTGGGCACGCCGGTCGAGGTGATCGAGGCGCTCACGGGCGGCGTCCGCCGCGACACGTACCGGGTGGTCGACGACATGGGGGCCCGCTTCGTCCTGCGCCTCGATCGCGACGGCGCCTCGCTCGAGAAGGAGGTCGCGATCTCGCACCTGGTCGGCGAGCGCGTGCCGGTGCCGGCGGTCGTCGGCGCCGACCTGGCGGGGGAGCTGGCCGGCGTTCCGCTCACGCTGTCGGAGTACGCGGCGGGCGAGTCCCTCGAGGAGGCCCTCGCGTCTGCCGGAGACGACGACGCAGCCGCGATCGGCGACGCCGTGGGTCGCACGCTCGCCGCGATCGGTGGCGTTCACGTTCGATGCGCCGGGCCTGCTGGGCCCGACGCTTCGTCCCGAGCCCTTCGAGCTGCCGCTGCCCGACCTGCTGGTCGCGTTCGGCGAGCGGATCCTCGGCGAGCGGGAAGCCCGCGAGGCGCTCGGTGGGTTCATCGCCGACGGGTTCCTCACCCTGCTCCGGGAGTCCGCCTCGAGCCTCGAGCCGGTGGCGACGGAGTCCTCGCTCGTGCACTCGGACTTCAACGGCAAGAACCTCGTGCTCGCCCGGACGTTCGAGGGCGCGCCCCGGGTCGAGGCGGTGCTCGACTGGGAGTTCGCGTTCTCGGGGCCTCCGCTCGCCGATGTCGGGAACATGCTCCGCCGGCAGGAGCGCATGCCTGCGGTGTTCGTCGACGGCTTCAGCGGGGGGTTCCACGCCGGGGGAGGGGCGCTGCCGCCCGGCTGGCGCTCGATCGCCGCTGCCCTCGATGCGATGGCCCTGCTCGACTTCCTCGACCGGGGCGCCAAGGGCGAACACGGTCCGATGTATAGCGAGGCCTGCACCCTGATCGAGGAAGCGGTGACGCGCGGCCAGCTCGCGCCGCCGCCCCCGCTCTAGGCTGGTCGCATGTCGGCGTCCTTGCTGATCCGCAACGCCAGGGTGTTCACGGTCGACCCGCGGCGTCCCTGGGCGGAGGCGGTGGCCGTCGAGGGCGACCGCATCGCCTGGATCGGCGACGATGCGGACGTCGACGGCCATGTGGGCCATGACACCGAGGTGGTGGACGCCGGTGGTGCCACCGTGCTGCCCGGGTTCATCGACTCCCACAACCACGTGCGCCTCGGGTCGAATCCGCTCGAGGTCGATCTGGCGGGCGCCGCGACGCTCGACGAGGTGAAGGCCCGCATCCGGGCGCACGCCGACGCGCATCCGGATCACGAGTGGATCGAGGGCGTGGGGTTCAACTACTCCGCGATGCCGGGCGGTCGCATGCCCGTGTGGCAGGACCTCGACGGCCTCACGGGCGGCCGGCCCGCGTTCGTGCTGACCTACGACGCGCACAACGCATGGCTGAACCGAGAGGCGATGCTGCGGTTCGGCATCGACCGCGACTCCGACGCCCTGGCGTGGGGGCACGTGCGGAAGGAGCCACGGAGCGGCGAGCCGACGGGGATCGTCGGCGACTTCGCGGTGATGGGCATCAGCCGCGCCGGCCAGCGGGCGCTCGAGGGGGTGCTGCCCGGCTACGAGCGGGCCCTGCAGTACGAGCGCACGCTCGAGAGCATCGACATGGCGACCGCCTTCGGTATCACGACGATCGTCGAGCCGCAGAACTCGCCCGACGACATGTGGATCTTCGAGCGGGCCCGTGACGAGGGCCGGCTGCGATCGCGGCTCGTCGCGGCGATGTTCCATCCGGTGGGCACGACCGATGCCGAGCGCGACGAGCTCGACGAGACGCGTGCTCGCTACGACGACGACCGGCTCCGCGTCGGGCCGATCAAGCTGTACATCGACGACGTCGTCGAGCCCTGGACCGCCGCGATGCTCGAGCCGTACGCGAACAGGCCGGGGGAGCGGGGCGAGACGTTCTGGCGACCCGACGAGTTCGCCGAGCTCGTGATCGAGCTGGAGCGCCGTGGGTGGTCCTGTCACGTGCACGGCACGGGCGACCGTGGGCTGCGGGTCGCGCTCGACGGCTTCGAAGCGGCGCGGCGCGCCGACCCTGGTTCGTCCGCTCGCCACGGCATGGTGCACACCGAGTGCCTGCACCCCGACGACGTGCCGCGGTTCGGCGCGCTCGGCGTCACGCCGATCATGCAGCCTCGTCACTGTGCTCCCGAGATCGTCGCCGACTGGCGGGCGAACGTCGGCGAGGCACGGTGGCGCCATGCGTGGGCCTTCCGCTCCCTGCGCAACGCGGGCGCGACGCTGGCCTTCTCGAGCGACTGGAACGTGGCCGAGATGGACCCGATGGTCGGCATCTACTCGGCGATCACCCGGGCGAACCTCGACGGTTCCGACCCGTGGATCACCGAGGAGACGGTCGACCTCGAGACGGCGATCCGCGCCTACACGATGGGCGGGGCCCACGTCGTGCACGCCGAGGACCGCCGCGGCTCGATCGCCGTCGGGAAGCAGGCCGACCTGGTCGTGCTCAGCGACGACCTGTTCGCGGCCGCCGACACGGATCCCAGGCGCATGCTCGACGTGCGGGTCACGCACACGGTGGTCGACGGCTCGGTCGTCCACCGTGGCGAGGCCCCCTAGGCTGCTAGGCTCCCGCAGCCCTCGACCGCAAAGGATGTCGCCCATGCGTCGCTCGATCGCCCGCGCACTCACGTTGCTGCTCACCCTCTCCCTGCTCGCCGCCTGCAGCTCCGACGGCGACGGAGGGTCCGGGGACGGCGGCGAGGACGGCGGATCCGCAGACACCGTGACGGCCCCGGCCGACTACGCGGACCGAGGGACTGTGCACGGCGATCGGCGACTTCCAGACCGATCTCGAAACGCAGAGCACAGAGTTCCAGGACGCGTTCACCAGCGGAACGCCTTCGCCCGAGGATGCGAAAGACACGCTCTCCACGTTCGTTGCAGAGCTCTCTGATCGCACCCAAGCGCTGATCGACGACGTCGAGGCTCTCGGTACCCCCGACGTCGAGAACGGCGAGGAGGTCCGCACGGCGTTGACGGGCGCCTTCGAGCAGGTCGTGACGGCGTTCGACGAGGCCGAGGCGGACATCGACGGACTCTCGACCGACGACCCGGCGGCGCTCGCCGAAGGCTTTTCCGAGGTGGCGAGCAAGCTGCAGGAGGCCGGCACCGACATCTCGACATCCTTCGACGACCTGCAGAGCCCCGAGCTCGACGACGCCGCGGCCGACGTGGAGGCGTGCTCCGGCGTCATCTAGACCGGTGGCGCCGCCGATCCGGATGACGGCTCGCTGCGTTCCTCGATCGGCACCCAGACCTGGTCTCTCGGGCCCACGTAGGTCGAGCCCGGCCTGATCACCTTGTTGTCGGCGTACTGCTCACGCACGTGCGCGGTCCATCCCGCCATGCGCGCGAGCGCGAAGAGCGGGGTCATCAGGTCGGTCGGGATGCCGAGGGAGTGGTACACGCCGGCGGCGTAGAGGTCGACGTTCGGCCAGAGCTGCTTCTGGTCGTAGACGGTCTCCTGCAGCGCCTCGAAGATGTCGGCCCATCGCTCGTCGCCGTGGCGCGCGCCGACCTCCCGGGCCAGGTTCTTCAGCACCGTGGCCCGCGGATCCATCGTGCGGTACACGGCGTGGCCGAATCCCATGATCTTCTCGTGCCGCTCGAGCCGGTCGCGCACGTACGCCTCGGCGTCGGAGGCCTCGCCGATCTCCTGGGCCATCTTCATCGCTTCCTCGTTGGCGCCGCCGTGCAGCGGGCCCTTGAGCGCGCCGATCGCGCCGGTGATGGCGCTGAACATGTCGGAGAGGGTCGAGGCGATGATGCGGGCGGTGAACGTCGACGCGTTCATCGTGTGGTCGGCGTAGAGGATGAACGTGGTGTCGAGCGCGTCGGCGTCGTCGTGGTCGGGTTCCTCGCCCGAGAGCATGTAGAGGAAGTTCGCCGCGTGCGGCAGCTTCGGGTTGGGGGGCACGATCTCCTGCCCGGTGCGCATGCGCTCGTAGTAGGCGATCAGCGCGGGGGTCTTCGCGATCAGGCGCATCGCCTTGCGGTACTGGGCCTCGGGCGACTCGTCCCACCCGTCGGGGTCGTAGGCAGATGCGGCCGAGATCGACGTGCGCAGCATCGACATCGGCGATGCCTGCTGCGCCAGCGTCGACATCAGCTGGGTGAGGAACGGGCTCAGCTCCCGGTTCTCGACCAGGAACTCGTCGAGCTCGTCGAGCTCGTCCTGGTTCGGCATGCGCCCGTTGTGCAGCAGGTACACGACCTCTTCGAACGTGGCGTGCTCGGCGAGGTCGGCGATCTCGTAGCCCACGTACCACAGGCGCCCCGCCTCGCCGTCGATGTCCGACACGGTCGTGTCGGCCGCGACGACCTCCCGCAGCCCCTTCTCGCTCACGCTGGCCACATCCTTGGCTCGGGGGCGCGCCCGACGCGCGCCGAGAGCCCGCGTCGTGCGTACGGGCTTCTGACAGGATAGTCGGCGGTCCCGCGACGGACCAAAGCCGTCCGTCGCCCCGCCCTCGGTCCCCGGACGCAGGAAGGACACCGTTGACCCACCGAGCGACCTTGATCCCCGGCGACGGCGTCGGTCCCGAGGTGATCGAGGCTGCTCGGCGCGTGATCGAGGCCACCGGGGTGACGATCGACTGGGAGCGCCGGTCGATGGGAGCCGGGGCCTTCTCCCGCACCGGGCGGGCGCTGCCGCCCGAGACCCTCGACTCGATCCGGGCGACCCGCGTGGCCCTCAAGGGCCCGATCGAGACCCCGGTCACCAGCGGGCTGCGCAGCTCCAACCTCGAGCTGCGCAAGTCGCTCGATCTCTACGCCAACGTCCGGCCGTGTCACCTGTACCCCGGCGTGCCGAGCGTGTACGAGGCCGTCGACGTGGTGGTGGTCCGTGAGAACACCGAGGGCATGTACACGGGCCTCGAGTTCGAGATGGGCACCGTGGCCGTCAAGGAGCTGATCGGCTTCGTCGAGGACACGACCGGTCGCCGCATGCGCGAGGACTCCGGCGTCTCGATCAAGTCGATCAGCGAGGAAGGCAGCGAGCGCATCGTTCGCTTCGCCTTCGAGGAAGCGCGCCGCCGGGGCCGTGCGAAGGTCACCGCGAGCCACAAGGCCAACATCATGAAGTTCAGCGACGGGCTCTTCCTCGAGGTCGCCCGGCGAGTGGCGACCGAGTACCCGGACGTCGCGTTCGAGGATCGCATCATCGATGCGCTCTGCATGCAGCTGATCCAGGCGCCGGAGCGGTTCGACGTGCTCGTGATGCCGAACCTGTACGGCGACGTGGCGGCCGAGCTGTGCGCCGGCCTGATCGGGGGCACCGGCGTCGCTCCCGGCGGGCATTTCGGTGGCAGGGACGGCCTCGAGCTCGCGGTCTTCGAGGCCACCCACGGCACGGCGCCCGATCTGGCGGGCACGAACACCGCGAACCCCGTGGGCGTGATGCTGAGCGGCTCGATGCTGCTGCGCCACATCGGCGAGCGCGGCGCGGGCGACCGGCTCGAGGCCGCCGTGGCCGCGGTGCTGGCCGACGGAACCCACCTGCCGCGCGACCTGCGGGCTCCCGAGCGACGACCGGCCCCCCGCCGGCACGTTCCAGTTCGCCGACGCGGTGATCGCCTCGCTCTAGTCCGTCCCCCCCGGTGCCGATGCTTCCGAGGTCGGATCCGAGAGGGAAGGTCCCATGGCCACCACGACGTGCCCAGCCTGCCGTTCGATCAACCACGAGGGCGTCTCACGCTGCATGAACTGCGGCTCACCGATGGAGCTTCCCGTCGTGCCGATCGGCGTCGACCTCGACGACCTGCCTGCGGCCCCACCGCCACAGCCCTCGGCCTACGGCTGGAACGCAGCGGTCGCCCAAGCCCCGACGCCGTCCCGAGCTCGATCGACGGTCCCGGTGATCGTCGGGGTGATCGCGGTCGTGGCGTTCGTCGCGACGATGGGCATGTGGCTGACGACCTACCCGGAGGTCTCGCTGGGGGTCGGGGTCTTCGGCTCGGTCCTCGTCGTCGTGAACATCCTCGTGATCATCTTCTGGCTGTGGATGCTGGTCGACGCGATCTCGAGCGCGAGGGTCGGCTGGGCCCTGGCGGTCTTCTTCCTCGGCGTGTTCGGAGCGTTGGCGTACGCGCTGCTCGGACGCAACCGCGAGCTCAGCTACTGAACGGCGGGGCGCGCGACCCGTTCGATAGCCTTGGGTGAGAAGGACATCCGACCCAAGGGGACCGTCATGAAGATCACCGTGGTGGGCAGTGGATTCGTCGGGCAGACGACCGCGATGCGTGCGCTCGAGAAGGGCCTCGGCGACGTCGTGCTGATCGACATCATCGAGGGGAAGCCGCAGGGCCTCGCGCTCGACCTGAAGGAAGCCGCCCCGGTCGAGGGGTACGACCCGTCGATCGTCGGCACGAACGACTACGCCGACACGGCCGGCAGCGACATCGTGGTGATCACGGCAGGATTCCCGCGTCAGCCGGGCATGAGCCGCATGGACCTGCTCGGCAAGAACGCCGACATCATGAACTCGGTGATCTCGCAGGTCGTGCCCGGTTCCCCCGACGCGATCGTCATCGTGGTCTCGAACCCGCTCGACGAGATGACCTACCTCGCCGCGGAGGCCTCCGGCTTCCCGAAGGAGCGCGTCTTCGGCATGGCGGGCGTGCTCGACTCCGCACGCCTGCGCTACTTCATCGCCGAGATCACCGGCGCACGTCCGTCCGACGTCGACGCGATGACCTCGGGCTCGCACGGCGATGCGATGATCGCGCTGCCACGTCACGCGACGGTCGCCGGGAAGCCGCTCCCCGAGCTCGTCGACGAGGACACGCTCGAGCAGCTGTTCCAGCGCACGCGCGACGGGGGCGCCGAGATCGTCGGTCTGTTGAAGACCGGGTCGGCGTACTACGCCCCGAGCGCGTCGGTCACCGCGATGGTCGAGGCGATCGTGAAGGACTCGCACGCGGTGCTGCCGGTCTGCGCGTGGACGACCGGCCAGTACGGCATCGAGGACACCTACGTCGGGGTGCCGGCCAAGCTCGGCCGCACGGGCATCGAGGAGATCGTGGAGCTCGACCTGAATGAGGACGAGCTCACCGCGTTGCGGGGCGCCGCCGAGGGCATCCGCGCGAAGTGCGCGGATCTCGCGAAGCTCTAGGACGCCGAGCGCAGGTCTGCATCGCGCGCCGCGACTCGGCAAGGACCTCCGTGTTCTGACGCAGGTGAGACTACGGAGCTCCCTGCCGAGTGCCGCCGACCGAGTCGGGTCGTGCGGCCGTCCGGCTCGACCACGACAGCAGGAGCACCCCGCCCACCACGCCGAGCACCCCGCCCCCGAGCACGGCGAAGGGGCCGGGTGCGAGTTGGGTCACGACGAGCTCCTCCACCTGTTCCCGTTGCTCCTGGCTCGCGTTCCCCGACGGATCGAGATCGCCCATGATGTCGTCGACGGCGGTCGCTTCGAACCGAGCGGTGGCGGTGATGATCGCGGCTCCTGCGACCGCGAACGCGACGAACGATGCGGCGACGACCGCGCCCGCGGCGACGCGTCTGGCTCGGGGCGACGACGCCAGCCGCGTGATCGCGAGCCCCACGAGCACGACCGCCGCGGCCGCGAGGCAGATCAGCCCGTCGGGAAGGTCGATGCCGAAGTAGGTCGGGGCGAAGGAGTCGGGGAGCCCCTCGAGTGACGACCGGACCCACGGCATCAACGCGCCGACCCCGATCAGCAGTCCTCCGAGCGCCGTGAGGCCGAAGCCCGCCAGGCGCATCGACGTGTCGCTGCCGGTGTCGGCGGGGACTTCGGAGGGCTCGCTCATCGGCGCATCGTGGCATCCCATGCACGTCGCACCAAGCACCCGGCTCCGACACGGCACGCGGGTAGCATCGAGACATGGCGACGTTCCGTGAACAGGTGCGCTACCACGCGAGCTCGTTCTTCACGAACTGGCGCAACCCCGACTACGGGTTCGTCGAGAAGGTCGGGCTCACGTTCCGAAACCGCGCGAAGTCACTCGTGAACGGCGGCTGCTGCGGGAACCACGGTCAACCCGGCTGTTGACGCCTGGAGGACTGGGACCCCGGTCGGGGCCCCCACGGGAACCACGACCATCCGCACCACGACTGACCGGGTCAGCTCGGGCCGGGCTCCCATGCGGTGACCTGCATCGCGATCTCCTCGGCGACCTGCATCGTCGTCGAGGAACCTCCGAGGTCGGGGGTGCGCACGTCGCGGCGCACGAGCACCTCGTCGACCGCCCACTCCACGTTCTCGGCGGCCGCGAGCTCACCGATGTGACGCAGCAGCATCGCGCCCGACAGGATCATCGCGATCGGGTTCGCCTTCCCTTGGCCGGCGATGTCGGGCGCGCTGCCGTGCACCGGCTCGAACACCGCGTACTCCCAGCCGATGTTGGCCCCGGGGATCAGGCCGAGGCCGCCGACGAGCCCGGCGCACAGGTCGCTGATGATGTCGCCGTAGAGGTTGGGCAGTAGCAGCACGTCGAAGTCGCCGGGCATGCGGGCGAGGCGGCTCGTGAGGTGGTCGATCTGGATCTCCTCCCACGCCACGTCCGGGTAGGCGCGAGACTCCTCCTCCGCGGTGCGCAGGAACAGGCCGTCGGAGTAGCGCATCACGTTGGCCTTGTGGCCGACGGTGACCTTCTTCCGACCGTTGCGCTGCGCGTACTCGAAGGCGAACCGCACGATGCGCCGCGTGCCGCTGACGCTGATCGGCTTCACGGTGATGCCGGCGTCCTCGCGCAGCTCGTACCCACCGAGCGCCCGGAGCTCCTCCCGCAGGGCCGCGGCCTCGGGGGAGCCGCGCTCGAACTCGATGCCGGCGTAGAGGTCCTCGGTGTTCTCGCGCACGACCACGAGGTCGACGCTCGGGTGGCGGATCGGCACGCCCGGCAGCGCCCGCGCGGGGCGCACGGCGCCGAACAGGTCGAGCCCTTGGCGCAGGGCGACGTTCACGCTGCGGAACCCGGTGCCGACCGGGGTCGTGATCGGGCCCTTGAGCGCCACCCGGCTCTCGCGGATCGCGTCGAGGGTCTCCTCGGGCATCAGCTCGCCGTAGTCGTCGAGCGCGGCGGTGCCGGCGGGGCGCTCGATCCACTCGATGCCGACGTCGGCGGCGTCGAGCACGATGCGGGCGGCCGCGGCCACCTCGGGGCCGATGCCGTCGCCGGGGATCAGGGTCACGCGGTGGGCCATCGCGCGGAACGATACCGGAGCCACGGGCAGCGACTCCCGGCGATCGTGCTTACGGGCCCCCGATCGCGTCGCCCAGGATCTTCAACCCGAGCACGAGGAGCAGCACCATCATGATCGCGGCGTTGTGGTCGGCCATGAACCCTCGGACCGCGTTCGAGGGGGCCGCGGTGGCGCTCGAGGTGCGACGAGCGCGAAGATCACGGCTCCGACGACCGTGATCGAGCCGATCGCGACGAAGACGGCGTCGGCGAGCAGGCGCTCGCCGGTCTCGAGCCCGGCCTGCGCGATCGACGCGGACGCCGCCACGGTCAGCGCCAGGTTCTTCGGGTTCGCCGCCGACAGCAGCGAGGCCGAGCACCGAGCGCCCGTGGCCACGCGATCGAGCCCATGCTCGCCATCCAGCGCGGGCATCTCGGCCTGCTCGCCGGGCTGGGGACGCTTCCGCCACTGCCGAAGCGGCCATCAGCAGGAAGAGCACGCCGATCGCGGCGAGGCCCCAGCGGACACCGTCGTCGGTCGCGCTGTCGCGTCTCGGATGCGCCGCTCGGCGAGCAGGGTGACGGCGACGCTCACCGCGCCGAGCCCGACCACCCAGCCGATCGCGAACGCGGGGCCGGCGGTGCGCGCCTGAGGGCTGCCCAGCACCAGCACGACGGCGACGATCGGGATCGGGCTAAGGGCGACCGCAGCGGCGGCCGGCAGCAGGTCGCCGATGACGTCGGTCAGCATCGCGGCAGTGTCCCAGGGTTACCGTCGATGTATGACGCGGATCGGAGGCGTCAGCGGATCCAGATCTGGGAGATCAGGACGCCCCCGAGCTGTGGGTTCGCTTGGGCGTTGCCCACCCGCTCCGACACCAGGTAGAGGTTGTTGCCGGTCAGGTACGGCACGATCGGCGAGAGATCGACGACGTCGTGGTCGATCGCCTCGAACGCCTTCGCGGACTCGAACGGATCGGTGAGCCTCAGGTCCAGCGCCCGTTGGATGCGGCGGTCGAGGTCGGGGCGACAGAAGTCGAACACGTTGAAGGAGACCTGCTCGGCGCCCTCGATCGAATGGACTCCCGACGGCGACACGCAGGCGAGCAGCGGCGCGAGGAAGTCGGCGGCGGACTGGTACGCCGAGGCCCAGCCGGTCAGGGCTATGTCGGCGTCCGGCGGCAGGGTACCCCTCCTGAGGAGCCCGGGCTCATCCTGAGTCACGAGCCTGACCTCGACGTCGTACCCGAGGTCGCGCAGGGTCGGGACGAAACGGCTGGCGACGTCCTCCTGGAACTGCGTGATCGCCACCACCACCTCGTCACCCGCGGTGCCGGATCGACGGACCAGCTCCCGGGCTTGGGTGAGGTCCGGCCCCGCCCAGGAGCCATCGACGTCGCCGGGCTGCCCGAACGGGCAGAAGGGGGCGTACCCGGGGATGTTCGGCGGGATCACCTGACAGGTCACGGGAGTCTCCTGCACGAGTCCGGTCGTCAGGAAGAACTCAGCGAGCGCCGAGCGGTCGAGTGCGCTCGCGAACGCCCGGCGCGCGTCGACGTTCTCGAAGGGGCCGTCCACCGTGTCGAGGGCGAGGCCGAAGATCAGGAACGCCTGGGACCGCACCAGCTGATCGGAAGCCCGGCGGTCGAGCGCGTCGAGCAGCTCGACGGGCACGCCGTCCGCGGTCAGGTCCGCGTCGCCCTGTTCCACCCTCGCCACCTGCTCGTCGGGAAGGACCCCCGCGACGACCTCGACACGATCGGCGAACGCCGAGGGTTGCGCGTCGGCCGACCATTCCCGGAACTCCTCGTTCCGCGTCAGCACGACCGAGCCGTCGTCGTCGACCTCGCTGATCACGTACGGGCCCGTGCCGGGGACGGGCTCCTCGATCTTCGAGGGGGGTGTCCGCCGGCAGGATCGCAAAGTTGACGCTCGCGAGGATGGTGAGGAAGTCCGGGGAGTCCCGAACGAGTCGGAACGTGACCGTGCGGGCGCTCTCGTCGGCGATCACCCCGCGAGACAGGTCGCACCCCTCGGGTCCCTGCTCTGTGCACGACGATCCGCCGACCAGCTCCGGCAGCAGCGATCGAGCCCATCCGCTGCCCATCGTGTAGATCCGCTCGAACGTCGTTACGACGTCCTGGGGTGTGACCTCCCTGCCGTCGGAGAATCGGATGCCCGTCCCGGAGCCGGAACGTGTAGGTGCGGCCGTCGTCGGTGGGTACGGGCACGGTGGACGCCAGGCCGGCGACCACGGTGAGGCCGGCCGCGCCGCCGGCACGACGGTAGCGTGACGAGGCCGTCGTACACGGTCGAGATGATCGAGGCGGCGGACCCGGCGGCATCGGGGCTGGCGGGGTCGATCGTGGTGAGCCCTGTCTCCGACACGATCCGCAACGTTCCCCCGCGATGCGAGGCCGGAGACGCCTGCACGCCGACCCACACGCCGTCGCCGTCGGCCGCGAGGGCGCGCGGCTGCGTTCCCGACCTCGAACGTGTCGGTGACGTCGGTGGTGGAGGCGTCGATCCGCTCGATCGTTCCGCCCGCGTCGGCGGCCCAGGCCGCCTCGTCGCCGGCAGTGAGGGCGACGGGTGAGCCGGCGAGCCGTGCGGTGCCCGTCACGACTGCCGGTCGAGGGGTCGATGCGGGTCACGGTCCCGTCCTCGGCGTTCGCGACCCAGAGGGCCCCCGCCCCGTGGGCGATCGACACGGCGGGCCCTGCCGACGGGGATCGACTGGGTCACGCCGTCGCCGCTCGCCGACCCGGCTGACGGTCCCCGCGCCACGGTTGGCGACCCAGATGGCACCGGACGCGGCCGCCAGCGACGACCGGGCGATCGCCCACGGGATAGGTCTCGATCACCGTCCCGTCGCCCGCGTCGATCTCGGTCACGGTGGCATCGACGCTGTTCGCCACCCAGACCCGGCCGTCGTCGGCGGCGATGCCCGACGGGTCCGTTGCCGACCACGATCGTGTCCACGACCCGGTGAGCGCCGCGGGTCGACGACGGAGATCGTGCGGTCGTCGGTGTTGGCGACCCAGACGAACCCCTCGGCGGTCGTCACCCCCGTCGGTCCGGCACCGACCGGGATGCGCTCGTCTATCCGATAGGTCTCGGGGTCGAGGCGGACGAGCGTGCTCGACTCCTGATCGGTGACCCACAGCGCCCCCGATCCTCGGGCGATGCCGCGAGGGAGCTCGCCGACCTCGATGGACCCTTCGAGACCGCCTGAGCCGCCGAGGAGACCGACGGCCCCCGCCGCGATCGTCGTCGGCTCGTCGCGGATCAGGACGACGACGGTGGCGACCGCGAGGGCGATCGCCACGCCGGCCGCGACGAGGATGCGGCCGACCGGGCGACGAGGAGCGGCCTCGGGCGCCGGCAATGCCGCCTGCAGCCGCTCGGCAGGATCGACTCCTTCGGGCACGACCCGCACCAGCTCGACCGGATCCGTGAGGTTCTTGAGCCGCACCGTGCCCTTGTCGAGGTAGCGCACGCCCTCGACCTTGCGCGCGAGGTGGGTGACGCCGCGGCTCGCGAGGATCTCGCCGGCCTTCGCCTGCCCGCAGAGGCGGGCGGCGAGGTTCAGCGCGCCTCCCCGGTAGCCGCCTTCGACGGGCACGGCCTCGCCGGCATCGAGCCCGATCCCCACGGGCAGCGGCAGCTCGGGGTCGTCGATCGTCTCCTCGACGAAGCGCTCCTGCAGGTCGACGGCCGCCCGCACGGCCTGGCGCGTCGACGTGAACACCGCGAGGGCCTCGTCGCCACGGAGCTCGATGACCTCACCGCCGCGTTGGGCGACCACCTCGCGGGCGATGCCGGCGAACTTGGCGGCGAGCTTGGCGGCCACCTCGTCGCCGCGCTGCTGGGTGAACAGGGTCCAGCCGCGGACGTCGGCGATCAGGAACGTGCGGATCTGGCCCTCTTCGGCCTCAGCTCCCTGGCTGCTCGGCTCGTCCCCCAACGACTCCTCCCCCGGCATGTTGGGAGGAGCCTACGCTTCGTTGCACCGCAGGGCTACGCAACTGCCACTCAGAAGCGATCGAACAGGATCGAGCGCTTCACTTCCTGGATCGCCTTCGTCACCTGGATGCCGCGCGGGCAGGCATCGGTGCAGTTGAAGGTGGTGCGGCAGCGGAAGACGCCGGTCTTCTCCGAGAGGATCTTCAGCCGCTCGCGGCCGGCCTCGTCGCGCGAGTCGAAGATGAACCGATGCGCGTTCACGATCGCGGCGGGGCCGATGTATCCCTCGTCGCCCCAGAAGATCGGGCACGAGGTGGTGCAGGCCGCGCACAGGATGCACTTCGTCGTGTCGTCGAACCGGGCGCGCTCCTCGGCCGACTGCAGGCGTTCCTTCTCGGGCTCGCCGGAGTCGTTGATCAGGAACGGCAGCACGCTCTTGTAGCCCTCGAGGAAGGGGTCCATGTCGACGATCAGGTCCTTCAGCACCGGCAGGCCGCGGATCGGTTCGATCGTGACCTTCGGGCCCACGTCGTCGACGAGCAGCTTGCACGCGAGGGCGTTGCGGCCGTTGATCAGCATCGCGTCGGAGCCGCAGATGCCGTGGGCGCACGACCGCCGGAAGCTCAGCGTGCCGTCGTGGTACCACTTCACCTGGTGCAGCACCTCGACGAGGCGGTCGAGCGGGTCGGCCTGCACCGTGAACTCGTCCCACCAGGAATCCTGCGAGATCTCGGGGTTGAACCGGCGGATCTTCAGCGTGAGCGTGACCTGGCCGGTGGAGGCGCCGGCGCGCCGGCGGTCGGAGTCCTGCAGCACGTCGGCCGGCGTCGCCATCAGTACTTCCTCTCCATGGGCACGTAGGGACCCATCTTCACGGGCTTGAAGTCCAGCCGGATCGAGCCGTCGTCGTTGCGGTAGGCGAGCGTGTGCTTCAGCCAGTTCGCGTCGTCGCGCAGCGGGTGGTCGTCGCGGTAGTGGGCCCCGCGGCTCTCGGTGCGGGCGCGCGCGCTGACCACGAGGGCCTGCGCGCAGTCGAGCAGGTAGCCGACCTCGACGGTCTCCATCAGGTCGGTGTTGTACAGGGCGCCCTTGTCGGTGATCGCGACCCGCGCGTAGCGCTCCTGCAACCCGCCGATGATCTCCTCCATCTTCGACAGGCTCTCCTCGCTGCGCACGACGAACGCGAGGTCGAACATGTTCGTCTGCAGCTCCTTGCGGATGTCGGCCGCGTTGTCGCCCTCGGAACGCTCGAGCACCCCGTTCAGCATCGAGAGGGTCCGCTCGGTGGGTCGCTCCGGCACGTCGGCGAGCGCGGCTTCCTTGGCATGGCGAGCGGCGTCGGCTCCCGCGCGGCGACCGAACACGACGAGGTCGAGCAGCGAGTTCGTGCCGAGCCGGTTCGCCCCGTGCACGCTGACGCACGCGCACTCGCCGGCGGCGTACAGCCCCGGGATCGGCGTCTCCTCGGGGCCCGTGACGACCCGGCCGTCGACGTCGGTCGGGATGCCGCCCATCGCGTAGTGGGCGGTCGGCTGGATCGGCACCGGCTCCTTCGTCGGCTCGACCTTGAGGTAGACGCGGGCGAACTCGGTGATGTCGGGCAGCTTCTCCTCGATCACCTTCGGGTCGAGGTGGGTGATGTCGAGGTAGGCCCAGTCGGCGTTCGGCCCGCCGCCGCGCCCCTCCTTGATCTCCTGGTAGATCGCGCGGCTCGAGGCCCGCGAACCCTCGTGTCCGCACGAGCCGTACACTGATCTGACCCCCGGATGGACATTCCGGGGCTGGCAAGGGGATACAGCCATGCCACGCATCGCGATCCTGGGGACCGGGCTGATCGGCACCTCGATCGGCCTCGGCCTGAAGGCCGGCAACCGCGACTCGCTCGAGGTCGTCGGCTTCGACCGCTTCCGCGACCATGCCCAGGCTGCCGAGCGCGCGAAGGCGGTCGACCGCGCCCTGCGCGACCCAGGCGAGGCCGTGCGAGGCGCGGGCCTGGTGATCCTCGCGGCGCCAATTCTCGCCATTCGCGAGCTGATGGAGCAGATCGCGGGTGACCTCGAACCGGGCGCGATCGTCACCGACACCGGCTCAACCAAGGCCGAGGTGATGCACTGGGCGCGCGAGTACCTGCCGCCCACGGTCTCCTTCGTGGGGGGCCATCCGATGGCCGGCAAGACCGAGGCCGGGCCGGGCGCCGCCGAGGCCACGCTGTTCCAGGGCGCACGCTGGGCGATCGTCCCCACCACCCGTGCCAGCGGAGATGCGGTGGACGTGGTCGCGGGGCTCGCGCATCAGCTTGGCGCAAAGCCGATGTTCATGGACGCCGAAGAGCACGACGCCTACGTCGCGGCGATCTCGCACCTGCCGTTGATGGCCGCCACGGCGATGTTCCGGCTCACCCGCGACTCCGAGGCATGGCCAGAGCTCTCTGTGCTCGCGGCGGGCGGCTTCAAGGACTCGACCCGCGTGGCCGGCACCGACCCTGCCATGTCGCACGACATCGCGCTCACGAACCGGACGCAGATCATCCACTGGCTCGAGCGCTACCGCGAGGAGCTGCGCAACCTGCAAACGCAGATCGCGGACACGGAGGACGAGCAGGAGCTATTCCGCCTCTTCGCGAAGACCAGCCTGGAGCACGGCGCGTTCATGACCGGTGCGGTCGGCCGCAAGGAGATCGACGAGAAACACTGGTCAAGCGTCCCCGACGCGGCACTGATGGACCTGCTCATGGGCGGCACGCTCGCCGAGCGCGCCCGTGAGTTGACGCAGCGCTCCGAGGAGCGCATCGCCGAGTCCGAACGCCGCGCGCGCTACGGGAGTCGCACCGATGACTGACGAGATGCACGTGCGCCGTCCGGCTCGGCTCCGCGGCACCATCGCCATCCCCGGAGACAAGTCGATCACGCACCGCGCGATCATGTTCAACGCGGCAGCCTCCGGCGACGCCCACATCACGGGCTTCCTCGATGCGGCCGACACGCGCTCGACGCTCGAGTGCATGCGGGCGTTCGGCGTGCGCGTCGACGAGCCTGCGCCTGGCGAGCTGATCGTCCACGGCCTCGGTCGCTCCGCGCTGCACGAGGCGGACGACGTCCTCGACTGCGGTAATTCGGGCACCACGATGCGGCTACTGACCGGCCTCGTCGCGGGCGTGCCGATGCTGTCCGTGCTGACCGGCGACGGCTCGCTGCGCGGCCGGCCGATGGCGCGCGTCGTGCGCCCGCTTGCGCAGCTCGGCGCCGACATCACTGCGCGCGCGGACGGCACGCTCCCCCCCATCGTGGTACGAGGTGGCGCGCTCCGCGGCGGCCAGCGCATCGATACGCCGGTCGCGTCGGCGCAGGTGAAGTCGGCGCTGCTCCTCGCCGGCCTGGCCGCCGACGGCGACGTCACTGTGTCCGAGCCCTCGATGTCGCGCGACCACACCGAGCGCCTGCTGAGCGCGATGGGTGCGGTGGTCGAGACACACGAGGAGGACGGCCGCCATGTCGTCACGCTCACGCCGCCCGCCGGCGACCTCGTGGCAGTCGACGTCGCGGTGCCGGGCGACATCAGCACGGCAGCCGTCTGGATCGTCGCGGCGACGCTACACCCGGACGCCGAACTGCTGCTGACCGGCGTCGGGCTGAACCCGACCCGTACCGGCCTGATCGACATCCTGCGAGCGATGGGCGCCGACATCGAGCTGCTCCACGAGCGGACGACAGGCGGAGAGCCTGTGGCCGACCTCCTCGTGCGCTCCGCCCGCCTGACGGGCAGAGCGGTCGGCGGTGGGCTGGTGCCGCGCGCCATCGACGAGCTGCCGCTCGTCGCGCTCGCCGGTGCGCTTGCCGAGGGTGAGACGCTCATTCGAGATGCCGAAGAGTTGCGCGTGAAGGAATCTGACCGGGTAGCTTCGACGGCAGCCGTGCTCCGCGCGTTCGGCGCCGACGTAGAGGAGCGACCTGATGGCATGCTCGTCCGAGGCACGAATACGCTTCGTGCCGCACGGGTGGGCTCCAGCGGTGATCATCGCCTCGCCATGCTCGGGGCCGCAGCTGCGATGCTGGCGGATGGCGAGTCCGTCATCGAAGGCGGAGAGGCTGTCGCGGTGTCGTATCCTGAGTTCTGGAGCCATCTCACGCATCTGCAGGCAACGGAGGGTGCCGTATCTCGCTGAGGATGAACCAATGACAACAGAACTAATTCATGTGGGGTTCGAGAACCACCTTGCGCTGAATCGCGTTGTGGCAGTGGCTACGCCAGCCTCGGCGCCCGTTAAGCGCATGATCCAGCGTGGCAAGGAAGAGCGGCACATCATCGACCTCACAAGCGGCCGCCGGACCAAGGCCGTGGTCGTGCTGGACAACGACTGGGTGGCGCTGCTGGCGATTACTCCCGAAACGTTCGCCGGACGTGTCGGCGCGCTGCGCAATGTTGATGGCAACTAGCGGTTGGACGAGGCGACACCGCCACTCCTGATCGTCATCTCAGGCCCCTCTGGTGTTGGCAAAGATGCGGTCGTCGACCGGATCCTCACGGCTACGACGCAATTCGTGCGTCCCGTCACCATGACCACCCGTCCACCCCGGCCGTCCGAGGTGGACGGGCAGGACTACGTGTTCGTGACCGCTGAGGAGTTCCGCCGCCGACTCGAGGAGGGCGACCTCGTCGAGCACGCTGAGATCTACGGGAAGTACTACGGTCTCCCGCGAGAGCACTTGCGGCGGGCCCTCGCTGAAGGCGACGCGATCGTGCGCATCGATGTCCAGGGCGCCGCTACGCTCCGCGGTCTGCTACCGGAGGCGGTCTTTATCATGCTCGTACCGGATAGCCTCGAACACCTCGAGCGCCGCTTGATCGAGCGCGGCGAGGCGCATGACGATGCCGACCGCGACCGCCGCCTGGCCGAGGCCGAGCGTGAGATGCAGCAGCAAGAGCTGTTCGATTACGTGGTCGTGAATGCCGAGGGCGACCTCGACGCCACGGTGGCGCACATCCTTGACATCGCCGCCGAGGAACGCGCGCGCCCCGACCGGAAGCCGGTGGTCGTGTAGCGTTACGCCTCGCGTCCGGCTTCCGCGAGCGCATCGCGGACGCTCGCAGCCTCGAACCCCAACCCGGCGGCCCACTCTGGATCCGCCTCGAATAATCCGAGGAGGATGTCGCCGGTTGCGGTGAGCCGTCCCTCCACGCGCGCCGCACGATCGGCGAGGCGCAGCGCCTCGTTCGCTGCCGGGGAAAACCCGATCATCATCACGTCCCACGGGCCCGGATAAGGACTGCGCTCGATCCTCGGCACTGCCGAGAGATCGACTCCCGGCGCCCGCAGCGCGCGACTCCCCTGGCAGTCCGGATCGTCGAGGATCGAATCCCCCAGCATCCCCGATGAGATGTCGTGACCGGTGCCGCCGACGGTCAACAAGGTCCGCAGCGAGCGTTCATAGACACGCTTCATGGTCTCGGTCATGCCACGTGGGTTCGCCGGCAGCTGATCTCGAGCGGCACCTCGTACAGCAGCATTCCTGGCGTCACGCGCTCGACGTAGCCCGCAGGCAGACTGTCGAGGATGACCGAGCGCACCGCTGTGATCGCCGCGCGGCGCTCCTCCGGCAGTCTTGCGGCGTACTCCTCGAAGGTCGTGTCGGTATTCACGCAGTCACCTCCGGCGCGCGCTCAATCGTAGCGGCTCGCGAGGCTGTCCAGCGCCGCGCCCGTCACTCGATACGTCGTCCACTCATCCATCGCGACGGCGCCAAGGCGGCGGTAGAACGCGATCGCCGGCTCATTCCAATCGAGGACGGGCCACTCGAACCGTGCGCAGCCTCGCTCGACCGCGAGGCGTGCCACGGCGCTGAGCAGCGCCCGGCCGTGCCCGTGGCGGCGATGCTCGGGCCGCACGAACAGGTCCTCGAGGTAGATGCCCGGCTGACCCTCCCACGTGCTGTAGTTGTGGAAGAAGAGCGCGAACCCCACGTTCTCGACAGCGCCGGTGTCGCCCGCCTCGGTCTCAGCGATGAGCACCTCGGCGTAGGGCCGCGGGCCGAAGAGGTGCGCGCGCATCGCCTCGCGGTGGAGGCGGACGGCGTCCGGCTCGTGCTCATACTCGGCGAGGGCGTGGATGAGCTCGATGATCGTGTCGAGGTCGGCCTCGGCGGCGGGGCGTACCGGCATAGCGTCGTCCCTCCCGCCGAGCCGAATCGTCAGCAGCTCAGACGCATCTTGCCGTAAACAGGCTGCCTTCAGGAAGCGGTGGCGTGGCATTGAAGATTGCCAGGAACTCCGCGTTTACGATGGCGACCTGCGACCCGGGAATCCACACCGCGAACGCACCATCCGGCTTGTTCCAGAAGAACACCGAGGTCGTCTCAGGACAGCCCGCCGCCGAGAGCAGCTGCGGGAACGTGCCGCCGCCGAAGGAGAACGTCCCGTAGCCACCGCTCGAGGGCGGCTTCGTGCCGAACATGAGCGTCCCGGCCACCGCAACGACCTCGTACTCGAGCGTCGCGGTGCTGGCGTTGCCTGCCGCGTCGGTGGCAGTGCAGTCGACGGTGTGCGTGCCGACCGAGCTCGTGTCGACGGCGCCGCAGCTCGACGTGGCGACGCCCGACATCGCATCCGTCGCATTGGGCGAGACTGTGACGCTCGCGTGCTGGTCGACTTCCTCCGTCGACAGTTGAGGCGCGAGTACGGGCGCCGTCTTGTCGACCTTTACGGTGATCGCCTTTGCCGCGGTCGTGAGTCCGGCGGCGTTGGTGCACGAGGACTCGAGTGTCACTTCGGTGGTGTCGGCCGTCTGCGTCTGGTCGGCGGTGCAGACTACAGGCTCGCTCACGTCATCGGCGCCGGTCGTGCTCACCGTGACATCCGAGGTGTACCAGCCGTCCGCGCCGAGCGTCCCGCTTGCGATCGACGATGTAGCGGTCGGCGCGGTCATGTCGATGTTGATGTCCGCGACGGTGATCGCGTCCGCGGCGTTACCCGCGCGGTCGGTGCAGGCGCCCGTACTCGTGACGGACTGCGCGCCGCCCTCGGTCGTGAGCGTGACGTCCGGCACCGTGTCTTCCGCGATTCCGGAGCCGGCATCAGTGCAGGCGAACGTCACCGTCACGCCGCCCGTGTACCAGCCGGCAGCGCCGGGAGTGCCGCCGAGGCTGACGGCGATGACCGGCTTCGTCGCGTCGCGGGCGAAGCGTCGTCGCATCATACTTGAGGGTTCGAACGGCCGAAGCGCGAAACAAATGGGCGGTGAGGCCTCGGCGCAGATTCAGTTTCGGTTTGTTCTTTTGATCTTTTGTTTTTCGCGGTTTCGCGCTCCTCGCGGCGGGCGAGCTCGGGCTGGAAGATGGGCTTGAGGCTGAGCAGAAAGAGGTAGCGCGCCCGGGTGTCGGGTAGGGTTGGGTCCAGTCGACGGTGAGGAGGCAAGCGAGGACGCGCTGGAGGCCTCGGATTGTGGCCTGGCGTCGGTCTTCCGAGGTGCGTGGCCGAGGGAGGCGTTCGACCTCGTCATGAGTGGCGAGCCAGACGGCGGCGCGCATGACGGTGCGGAGCTCACCGGCGGGCAGCGCGCTGTAATCGACCGCGAGGCGGGCGTGCTTGCCATCTCTGTAGGCGTTGACGTTGCCTTTCGGGGCGCCACGACGGCGGCGAGTGGCCTGCTCGATGGCTGTGGTGTCGGACACGAGGTGGCCTCCCTTCTTGCGGGGCGGGAAGTAGAGAGTAGTCCTAGATGGTGCGAGCTGGGATGGGGAAGTGGCACGCCGCGGTGGTGGTGTGATCGGGGAGGCGGGTGGCGGCTGGTGCCACGGCTGCTGTCTCGCCCTTCGCCAAGTCGCACCCTCCGATACTGGAACAGCACTCTATCGTCACCTAACGTAGTGAACGAAACCGACGAGGTGTACCAGCCATTGGTGTTCGGCGCCCGCGCTAGTGCGAGCCTTCGATCATAGCTTTACGCGCCGATCACTGATACGATGCCGCGCGGGGGTGGGATATGCGTCGAGTTCTCGTTGTCATGATGCTTGCGATCGTGTTGTCGGCGTGCGAGACCGACGATGAGGCCACGTCACCGACGCAATCGGCCCAGCCGACGGCAACGGCAACACTTGGTACAGTCGAAACCCCTGCTTCGACATCGACGTCTGCGCCGACGCAAGCTCCACCATCGGTCACGACCGAACCGCCACCGCCTGCGCCGACGGAAGAGCCACCTCCAGCGACCGAAGAACCGCTGCCTCCGCAGGCACCGACAGAAGCGGAACCAACCGAAGCACCGCCACCGCCACCGCCACCGCCGCCGCCGCCACCGCCGCCACCGCCACCGCCGCCGAACTGCGACCCGTCATACCCGGACGTGTGCATTCCCGTCGGGGCGGCCGATTACGACTGCGCGGGCGGCAGCGGGAACGGGCCGAATTATATTGCCGGGCCGCTCCGTGTGCTGCCGCCAGACCCACATGATCTCGACGGCAACGACAACGACGGTGTGGGCTGCGAGTAGTCGAGGAGACCGACGACTGAGGGCAGGGACTTCCTGATTTCCTCTTCTCGACGAGCATCGATCCCACCGCGTACCGCGACCGGCTTAGGAACGTTATCCGCAGCTTCAACTCGGCGTCACGCGTTGGATTCCGAGGCGCGAGCAGGGTGGCGACGGTAAGCGGAGCGTCACATGGCATGAGGTCGCCCGCCCCGTTGATCCTCGTAAGCCCGTCTTCGCTTATGTCCTCATGAACGCAGATGGCGAACCGCTTCTGGCGAGACGTGCCGCGCGACCAGTCAGACCTCGAGGGAGTGGATGTCGCGAGCATGCCGCTCGGGCGCGATGTTATTCGGGAGGCGGGAGGCACTCGCCCGCTGGCGCTCGAAATTCCCACGGTCGGATCTGAATGAGGTTGTCCCGAGTCTTGTAGAACTTTGAAGTGACGGTCCCCCACCTCAAGCCTGCCGAGTGGTAGGCCTGTGGTGACACGAGAGGAAGGGGGGACCGCCCTGAGCAAGAGTAACGACAGCAGGCAGGCAGTTGCGAGCGGAGCAGTACCGGTAGTACCGGAGGAGGTGACGGTCGCGCTGACGGGAGTCGCCAGTGCAGCGCGGGAGGGCTTGCTGGCGCTGGCGGTGGGTACGGGCCTGCAGGTGATGCAGGAGATCATGGACGCCCAGGTCACGGCGCTGTGCGGGCCAGCGGGCAAGCACAACCGGGAGCGGGCGGGCTACCGCCATGGGCGCGAAGCCGGGAGCGTCACGCTCGGCGGGCGCCGTGTCGCGGTGCAGCGGCCGCGGGTGCGGCGGGCCGACCACACGGGCGAGTTGGCCGTGCCGGCATACGAGTGGTTCGCGCGGAGCGAGGTGCTGGGAGCGCTGGCGATGGAGCGCATGCTGGCGGGCCTCTCAACGCGCCGGTACCGTGTCGGGCTGGAGCCGGTCGGCAGCGCGGTGGCAGCGGCGGCCTCGGCCACGAGCCGCTCGGCGGTATCGCGCAAGTTCGTGCAGGCCACCGAGCGCGCGCTCGAGGAGCCGCTGGCGGCGCCGCTGGGCGGGCTCGACCTTGTCGCGCTGCTGGTCGACGGGGTGCACTTCGCCGAGCACTGCCGCGTGGTAGCGCTGGGCATCGACCGCGACGGCCGCAAACACTCACTGGCGCTGGCGGCCGGGTCGACCGAGAACGCGACGCTCGTGCGCGGGCTGCTCGCGCAGTTGCGTGACGAGCGCGGCCTCGACGTGACCAGGCCGATCCTGGTGGTGATCGACGGCGCAGCGGCGCTGCACCGGGCGGTGACCGACGTCTTCGACCATCCGGTGGTCCAGCGCTGCCAGCTGCACAAGCAACGCAACGTGCTGGACTACCTGCCTCAGCAGCTGCGCCCGACCGTGGCGCGGCGCATGCAGCAGGCGTACCACGCGGACTCCGCGCTCGCGGCCGAGGCCCAGTTGGAGGCGCTCGCCCGCGAGCTCGACAAGACGCACCATCGTGCCGCGGCGAGCCTGCGCGAAGGGCTAGTA
>CAWGUD010000006.1:0-317408 GCA_963825685.1 uncultured Actinomycetes bacterium
AACTCCGCCACCGCACGGCTCGCGGGCCGCTTGTATATCTCGGGGTGCGCAGTAGGGTCTGCACGATGTGGCCATTCATCATCACCGCTACGCGGTCGGCGACGCTGAGCGCCTCGTCCTGGTCGTGAGTGACGAAGATGCGCGGTGATGCCGATGCACTGGATGAGCTGCGTCGACCTCGGCCCGCACGCGGTGACGAATCGCCGGGTCGAGGTTGGAAAACGGCTCGTCGAGGAGGATGAGCGCGGCTCCGCGGCCAGCGCACGCGCCAGCGCGACGCGCTGCTGCTGTCCCCCGAGAAGCTCGTGCGGCATGCGGCGTCCGAGCCCGCGCAGGCCGACCATCTCGAGCGGCTCGGCCACTCGCGCGATTCGGTTCGGCGCCCTTCGGCAGCCCGAATGCGATGTTCTTCGCGACGTTCATGTGCGGAAAGAGGGCGAAGTCCTGGAAGACCATGGCGACCTTGCGCTTCTCCGGCGCAGGAACGACGAGGGCGAGTCGAGCGTCCGGCCGTCGAGCTCGATCACGCCGGTGTCCGGCACCTCGAGGCCGCCGATGAGCCGCAGCAGCGTTGTCTTGCCGCAGCCGCTCGGGCCGAGGAGTGCATGGATCTGCCCCTGCTCAACCGTGAGGTCAGCGTGATCGACCGCGCGCGTGCCCTCGAAGCGCTTGCTCAGGTCGCGGCAGGCGAGGAACGGCATCGTCATGAAAGTTGCTCCCGTCGCAGCATGAGCAGCACGGCCATACCGGACAGTGCGAGGAGGATGAGGGACGGCAACGCCGCGCGAGTAAAGAACGCTTCGCTCGTCGACGACCAGATGTCAGTAGCCAGCGTATCGAACCCGATCGGACTCAACAGCAGCGTGATCGGCAGCTCCTTCATCGCGGTGAGGAATACGAGCAGCATGCCCGCCGAGATGCCCGGCACCATCTGCGGCGCCGTCACCCTGAGGAACGTGCGCACAGACCCGGCGCCGAGGCTCTGCGCGGCCTCCTCGCTGTTCGGATTCACCTGCAGCAGCGCGGTGCGCGTCGCGCCGAGGGCCTCAGGCAGGAAGCGGATCATGTACGCCACCACCAGCAATCCCAGCGTGCGATAGAACTCGGTCAGGTAGTTCGCCGCGAAGAACACCAGCGCGAGCGCGATGGCGATGGCCGGGAGCGCCTGGCCGGTGTAGGCGAGCTTCTCGAGCAGGCTGCTCGCCCATCCTCGATGCCGCACGGACAGGATGGCGACCGGCAGCGCCGCCAGCGCGGCGGCCACGGCCGCGAAAGGCAGACACTCGCGCGGTGTTCACGATGGTCTCGAGGACGAAGCCGGTCTCGGCGCCAGTGCGTAGCCCCTGCACCATCCAGTACAGCACCACGGCCACCGGCAGCCCCACTCCGAAGAGCGAGACCGCGCCGCAGAGCGCGAAGGCCGGCCAACGCCACCGTCCGAGGTCGACGCGCCGACCGCTCCGCCGCGAGCCCCGCGCGTGGTAGCGCGCCCGTCCGCGCGTCAGACCCTCGATGCTCACGAAGAGCGCCGCGAGCGCGATCAGCGGCAGTCCGAGGACGGCAGCCGAGCTCCGATCGAACTGTGTCGTGTACTGGATATAGACGAGCGGTGTGAGCGTGTCATAGCGCAGCATCGAGACCGCGCCGAACTCGCTGAGCACGTACAACGCCACGAGGATGGAGCCCGCGGCGATCGCCGGCCGCAACTGCGGCAGCGTGACGTGGAGGAACCGTCGCGCGTGTGCCTTTGCCGAGGCTGTGCGCCGCCTCCTCGAGCGTCTGGTCGGTACGGTTCAGAGCGGCGCAGACCTGTAGGTACACGTACGGGTAGCTGAGCAGGGTGAGGATGAACCAGGCGCCCTTGAATCCGTAGATCGAGGGCAGCTGCTCGACGCCGAGGGGTTCGAGGAGGTCCTGCACGATGCCCCCCGGACCGAGCGCGCTGATCATAATGAACCCGCCGACGAACGATGGGATCGCGAGTGGCAGGGTGAGGAGGACAGTCCAGAGCGGGCGGAAGGGGAGATTGGTCCGCATCGTCAGCCACGCCAGCGGGACGGCCAGTGCGATGCACGCGCCAGTCACCGTGACCGTCAGCAGCACTGTGCGGACGAACGCCTCGACAGTGCTGTCTCGAGTGAGCCCGTCCCAGATCCCGCCGCCCTCGCCGGCCGCGCGGGCAACGAGGTAGACCGGCGGCAGGAGCACCAGCCCGATAACCACCACCGCCAGGACGAAGGTGGCTATCGGCAGCCGGCGCATCCGGCCCTCGGAACCTGGGTGAGTATGGTCATCTACGACAGATTGCCTGTCTCCCGCATCAGCGCCGCCGAACCTTCGAGGTTCGCGAGATCGCTGAGGTCGAACTCTGGGGCTTCACAGTGAAAAGAGGTGGTAAGTCCGCGTCGCTCTCGACGGCCTCGGCTACAGGATACGCCTCAGTCTGGTTTGCGAAATACGCCTGTGCTCTGGTCGAGAGCATGTATGCGATGCAGTCCTCGGCAGCTCGGTGGTCCTTCGCGACATCGAGCACTGCCGCATCCGCAACGAGGAGCAGTGCCGACTAGCCATCGCCGGTCGCCTCCGCTAGTTGTAGTTCCTACATAGGTTGTTGCAGGAAGGGGCCCCTTCTGCTGCTGTGCAGGTGATGAAGCCAGTACATGCAGGAGGAGGAGCCCCAGATGTCCCATGCTAACGCCCGCCTGACCCCACGCGCTCGACTGGAGCTGGTCCAACAGATACAGGCGGGTTGGTCGGTCGCCGAGGTGGCGCGCGCCACGGCGACGAAGTGGCTGCGGCGCTTTGAGCAGGAAGTGCGGCGGGGCTTCACGAACCGCAGCTCCGCCCCGCACCACCGCCCGCGGCGCACCCCGGCGGCGCTGGCCGAGCGGATCTGCGCCGTGCCACCGGCTGGGGCCCGCACCGCATCGCCTGGGCGCTCGGCCTCGCCCACCAGACCGTCTACGTCGTACTGCGCCGCGCCGGCCTCCACCGCCTGCGACTGCTGCACCGCGTGAGCCGCCGCATCGTGCGCTACGAGCGGGCGGGCCCCGGCGAGCTGCTGCACATCGACGTGAAGAAGCAAGGACGTATCCCAGACGGCGGCGGCAAACGCTTCGCCCCCGGCTTCGCCGAGACCCAGAGCGGGCCGCACTCCAAACGCTCACGGGGCCTGGAGTACCTGCACATCGCGGTCGACGACCACAGCCGCTATGCCTACGTGGAGGCGCTCCCCGACGAGAGCGGCCTGACCTCCGCGGCCTTCCTGGCACGCGCCCTGGAGCACTTCCGGCTGCGCGGGATATGGGTGCAGCGCGTGCTCACAGACAACGCCCGTGCCTATCGCTCGCGCGTGTTCGAGGGCGTCGCTCACGCCAGCGGCTTGCGGCTCAAGCGCACCCGGCCCTACCGCCCGCAGACCAACGGAAAGGTCGAGCGCTTCAACCAGACCTTGCAGGCCGAGTGGTCGTACGCCCGCAAGTACCGCTCCAATCAGGAGCGCCTGGCGGAGCTGCCCCGCTGGCTCTACCGCTACAATTATCGGCGTCCGCACGGCGGGATCGCAGGGGCCGTCCCAGCCTCCCCACTGTCACAACCTCTGTGAGAACTACACCTAGCACGCGCGGGCGGTCGAGGAGCCTTCGTAGCCCATGAAGTAGGCGTCCCAGAGCGGGAGCAGGCGCAAGCCTCGAGCCGACCGCGGGTCAACCGAGGCCAGCGCAGCGAGCTCGCCGGCGAGCACCCACATCGCGACGCTGCTCCCCTCCTCCGAGGCGACGTCGACGGCCACGAGCTCCTCGTCGAGGGCCGCGACCGCGGCGGTGCTGTCGCGCTTCGTCCAGCCGGTCCACCACGCGAGGTCGGCGGTCGTCGCCGGGCCGAAGGCGCGGAAGTAGCGGCGCGCCACCTCGATGCGTGCCGCGCCCTCCTCGAGCTCCACGACCTCGGCGCCGAGCCAGTCCGCCCAGCGGGAGTAGCCGTACGCTCAGCCAGCGTGTGGGCGCTCTCCTCGATTTCCTCCCGCCCCAGTTCCCCGCCGATCGAGAGGGACGGGAACTCTCAGCCTCACGCGGACGTAATGTAATGTAGTCTCGAAGTTACGACACGGATGGGCGGGTCGATGAACGGACTGCTGGCCGGCGGGCGTGCGCGCCTGATCGCAATTGCGGTCGTCCTCGGCGTCGCGGTGGTCGCGGCCGTCCTGGTGTGGGCGCCCTGGTCATCCTCGAATGATCCGAACGCGGTCGATTTCGGCGATGCGCAACTCTTGCTGCAGGACAGTGACAACCAGCGGACACCGACCACCACAGGGCAACTGATCGAGGCGTTCCCCCTGCCCATTCGGCAGCCCGCGTACGTGCCCGATGGGTACGAGCTCGCGAACGTCACCTTCTTCCAGGCGCCGCCGGGCCTCGACCGGCTGACCTTCGCGAACAACCTGATGGCGCGCTACCAGGGGCCGGACTCCTCGGGCCTATCGTTTTCGCAACGGCCTGGCTTCGGCGTCGGTATCGCGGACGGACCCTCCGAGGACGTCACAGTGCTCGGGACCCAGGGCCAGTACATCGAACTGGACCGCGCCGAGGGCGTCCAGACGCTGACCTGGGCCCGCTGCCGCCGGGTCTTCATCCTGGACAGCTTTCCGCTGAAGGCGCTGTCGAAAGACGACCTCGTGCGGATCGCGGAGTCCATTGGTCCCGAGGAGTGCGAGTGAGATTCAGCACTCGTTGGCTCTTGATTGCCGCGGCGCTACTAGGCATCGGCGCAGCGGTAATGGTTGTCGCGGTCGTGGTTGCTCGGCCGGGGGAGACCGCGTGGTCGGACCAGCCTCGAACGGTGGACCGCGTCGATCCGCTCAAGCTTTGGATACATCGCTCTGACGGATCGAGCCAGCAGCAACTGACGGTAGCCGAGCTCGATTCAAAGCTCCCCTTCACCGTTGAGCTTCCCGGAAGCCTGCCAGAGGACTACGAACTCTATGACATCAACCTCGTCGAAGCTGGAAGCAGGGCGAATCCGGAGGGCCCTGACGCATTATCGGTGCGCTACGAGGGTGACCTCGCATCGCTGACCTTCAACCAGGCGTCGGGTAGCAGTTTCGGCGAGGTCGATGGAGCCGACGAGGTGAGGGTGGGCGACGCGCGCGGAATCCACTACACATGGACGGAGCCTGTCTCTTCCGAATGGCTCGTGTGGACGCGATGCAATCGGGTCTTCTCGATGTGGAGCGTGACAGAGGACAAGCTCTCCACCGCCGACCTCGTCCGCATCGCCGAATCGGTCGGCCCCGAGGCCTGCTAACGCCCCGAGGCTAGACCACAGGCGCTACGATCGAGGCATGCCGTACGCTGAGGCTCCTACCTCGGGCCGCTGTATCCACTGCAACGTGGAGACTGCCATGGCGTGCAGAGCCTGCGCGCATCACGTGTGCAGTCGCTGCCACGAGCGCCACGACGGCTTCTTTCCCCACAAAGACTACGCGCCCTGACCACGCTGACGGATGGGTGCTCGCCGTTATACATGCGGATCTGGATGTACTGAGCGAGCACCGTATCCGGGGGCCGACCGTGTCGGAACAAGGGCTCGGACCCAACCCCCCTCGTGCGGCGAGCCCTCGAAGAGGAACGGATGGCTACGCCAGCCCCGCGTCGTGCACCACGTCGATAGCGTGGGCGATGGCTGCGTCTGGCTCGTGCTGGTCGATCTCGAGGGTGCGCGCTGCCAATGTCGGGACGCGCGCCGCCAGCCAGGCGTAGTCGACGTCGCCCGTGCCAGGTGCGCGGTGGTCGATGAGGCCTCGGACGTCGTGGATGTGGACGCCGAGCAGGCGGTTACCCGCGAGGTCGAACCACGCCGCGCGGTCGGTCAGCCCGAGGCGGTGCTGCACCTCGGCGTGGCCGACATCGTGCCAGTATCCGGCGATGTCGGCGGGATAGGGCGCGAGCAGTTCGGCAACCTCGGACGGCAGCGGGATCTCGTGATAGTGGAGACGGCATTCCAGGCCGATGGCAATGCCCCTGATCGTGGCGTAGTCCACGATTTCGTCGAAGGAGCGCCGCGCGGGGCTCATATGCGCATCTATGAGAGAGGCCCGCTCGCGGACCGTGTCGTCGACGGCGCGCTCGTACTCCTCGTGCGCGAGGTCGCGCCGCGGCCAGAGCTCGCGCAGGCGACGCTCCCCGACGAACAGCCGCTTGCCGATGCCACCGAGGTGCACGATGACGGACCGTGCCCCTGCCTCGGCGGCGAGGTCGACCGAGCGGACGGTGTACTGCACCGCCAGCGCGCGTTCCTCCTCGTCGGTGGACGCGAGGTTGAGCTCGCGGTTCCAGCCGGCGGTGGCGTGGCGATCGAGGGGTGCGGGTGCATGGACGCTCGTGACCGGAAGCACACCGCTCGCGAGGATGGCCCCGGCCATCTGCGCATCCATCGAATGGTTGATCTCGACGCCGCCGTAGCCGAGGTCACGCGCCGCCTCGAGGAAGGCGTGCAGGTCGTGCTGGAAGCGCGGCTGCATCGCCCACATGGTGCTGAGCGCGAGCGGTGGCGCTGTCACTCCCCTCCCCCTTCAGGGGGAGGGTTAGGGAGGGGGTCTTCGAGGGCCGCCCAGATCGCCTGCTCGACCGAATCCAGGTTGGTCAGGACGTCCGAGTTCCAGAATCGGAGCACTCGGTATTCATGCCTCAGCAGCCACTCGTCGCGGGCGGTGTCGTACTCCTGCTGCTCCATGTGATGGCCGCCATCGACCTCGATGACGAGGCGCTGCTCCAGGCAGACGAAGTCCACGATGTACGGGCCGACCGGTCGTTGCCGTCGAAATTTGCGGCCCGCAAAGCGACGCCGTCGTAGGGCTTGCCAAAGGCGGAGTTCGGCATCGGTGGGATTTCTGCGGAGTTTTCGAGCCCAGTCGGTGGTGACGGGACGGCCCCCTCCCTTACCCTCCCCCGAGGACGGGGGAGGGGATCGATCCCCGAGGAACACCGCCCTACTTCGACGAGCGCGCCTCGATCAGCGCATCGAGCTCGACGCGCAGGCGGTCGAGGACCTCGTCGTAGCCGTACGCCCCCAGCGACTCCTCGCCACGCTTGAGGTTCACGGCCGTCGGCCCGCACCACAGGCCGAGGTCGGCGTCGTCCGTCTCGCCCGGGCCGTTCACGCGGCAGCCCATGACGGCGATGGTGATGTCGTGCGCCTGCGCGTACGCGCGTCATCTCCTTGACGTGCTGCGCGAGCTCGATGAACGCCTCGTTCTCGACGCGCGAGCAGCACGGGCACGAGATGATGTTCAGCCCCTCGCCGAAGTTCGGCGGCACCGAGCGGAAGCGGCCGGCCGCGATGTCCGCGATGATCTCGCGGCCGACCGCGATCTCCTGGCCCTTGTCCTCGAACGGCAGCGGTGAGCGAGACGCGGATCGTGTCGCCGATGCCCTGCGCGAGCAGCTGCTCGAAGGCGATGCGCGTCTTGATGATGCCGTCGGGCGGCATGCCGGCCTCGGTCACGCCGAGGTGCAGCGGCACGTCGGGCCGCTGCGCGGCGAAGCGGCGGTTGGCCTCGACGACCTTGCTGCGGGTCGGAGTCCTTGATCGAGACGACGTAGCGCGTGAAGCCGAGCTCATCGAGGATCGCGCAGTGCTCGAGGGCGCTCGCGACCATGGCGCCGACATCGTCGTCGCCGAAGCTCGGCGGTCTTGAGCCGGGTCGACCGAGCCGCAGTTCACGCCGATGCGCAGCGCGCAGTCGTGGCGCTCGGCGACCTCGGCGAGGAAGGCGACCTTGTCGCGCGACGGACTTCTCGCGCTCGTGGTGGTGGAGGTGGCCGGGGTTGTAGCGGATCTTGTCGACGTGCGGCGCCACGATCTCCGCGAGGCGGTAGTTCTCCTGCAGGTCGACCGAGAGCACCGCCGAGGTCGCGCGCGCGCGACTTCGGCCAGCGCCTCGACGTCCTTCTTCGAGTCGACCGCGATGCGCACGAGGTCCGCGCCGGCCGCCTCGAGCAGCTGCACCTGGCGTACGGTCGCCTCGATGTCCTGCGTCTTCGTCGCGGCCATGCACTGCACGGCGATCGGCGCGCCGCCGCCGATGGTGACGCTGCCGACACGCACGGCGCGCGTCCGGTTCCGAGGATGCGTGTCTACGAGGTGGATGTCGGCCATCGCCTTCGATCCTCGCACGTCGCGAAGCGGTTCGCCACTGGCGCACTGTGAACGCGACGCCGGCGCACGTCCAGGCCGACTGGAACGCGAGCCAGCACTCGCGAAGCTTGCGCAGACTCCGCCTGATGCCTACATTCTGAATTCATCTACGTGGTGCCTCATACGACTCGAGGCTGACCTATGCGGCCGGTTATCCTTCAGCGCACTCTGATGCCTGCGGCGCTGTTGTTGATGCTCTTTCTCGCGGCATGTGGGGGAAGCGACCCCGCAGAACCGACGCCGACGCCCGAACCCACCGAGGCGCCCCTCGGCTCGCTGCTCGACGAATACAAGACGACGGTCGTGGAGATCCTCACCAGCGGCGCAAACGGCGAGGGCGGAGGGACCGGTTTCGCCTGGGAGAACGGTCAGCAGGTCCTCACCAACGCGCATGTCGTCATCGGCGCCGCGACGATCAAAGTCAAGGACCCGGCGGATCCGGCCCAGCAGTATCCGGCCGTCGTGGTGGCATTGAGCGCCTGCGACGATGTGGCACTGCTCAGGGTCGAGCGGGCCGACCTCAAGCCAGCACGCGTAGGCGACAGCAGTCAGCTCCAGGCCGGCATCCCCGTGGTCGCAATCGGGTTCCCGGGGACGGTGGGCGAGTCTGCGGGATCCGCGCTTGTCGTCACGGAGGGGATCGTGAGCCGTACCGGCGCGCGATTCCCCGACAGCGGTCAGGCGGATCTCATCCAGCACACCGCGCCGATCAATCCCGGCAATAGTGGCGGCCCGCTCCTGAACAAGCAGGGCGAGGTGATCGGCATCAACTCCTACACGGTCCGGGGGGCACAGGCTGAGAACTACGCCATCTCGATGCGGGAGGCCCTGTTCGTCGCGGAGAAGCTCAAGACCGGCAAGAACCTCGACTATCTCGGTATCGAGGTGGTCACGAACAACGAGGACCTGGCGTACGACTACGACCTCCCGTTCATCGACGGGCTGGCGATCCTCTCGACCAGCGCCGGCAGTCCGGCGACCAAGGCCGCGCCGTACGCGCTCGAGAGCGGGTACACGGTCGGACACATCGACGGCAAGTTCATCGAGGACGTCGGCACCTACTGTGATGTGCTCCGTTCCCACAAGTCCGGCGATACGATCCGGCTCACGTTCGGGGCGTGGAACGATACCGATGAGGCGGACATCTACGAGACCGAAGTCACGCTCGAGTAGGACTCGGTTCTTCGTCAATGGGTACGCCCAGGACCGTGGCACGTCAATGCACCCCGCGTTAGTACAGCGGCCAGGGGAACTTCCCGGTCAACTCGGGATCGACAATGCTGGGCTGCCCGTGGCGAGGATGGTCAGGAAGCGAGCAGTAGCGTCCGGGAGTGACGCCGGCACCGCACAGGCCGAGCCGCATCTCGCTCAAATCGAGAAGCGCACGACCCGCGCGCACCTCCTGCACTGCGAACTCATCGAGGCCCCGTGGAGCTGGGCCAAACGTGCGGACGCCCTCCAGCGTGAACGTGGAGTGGAAAGCAGCGGTCGAAGAAGAAGCCGTGCGGGTACTCCTCGCTGCTGCCACGACTCGCGTACAGCGGGTCGTCGTTGGCGATGAACTCGATGCGGCACCGCCGGCCCGGGTCGGCCGCCGAGTATGCCTTGAACGTCCCGTCCGGCAAGCGTGTCACCCAGCCCTCGATGCTGCCGACTTTGAAGGGCTGCGCAACCGGGCCGCTCGCATCAAAGGGCACATCGTAGTCCGCCCGGCCATCGGCCTCGGGTCGCAGCATTGAGGCAGCGGCGATGCCTGCGAGGAGCACGAGGCCGACGAGCAGCGTGACAAACACGACCCGAGACCAGGTACGAGTCCGGTCACGCACTCTACGGATTCCCCGGGTTCACGACGGGCCGCGGCGTCTGATACTTCGGATCTCCTGGGTGTGAGCACACCGTATCCCAGCCCTCGACGCATGCACCGACGATAACCCGACTCAGGTCGAGGAGCGCGTATCCTTCGCGAATACCCTTGACGTTGAACTCGTCCAGACCGCGTGGGGCTGGCCCGAACGTGCGCACACCATCTGACGTCCACCTCGAGTTGAAGCAGATATCGAAGAAGATGCCTCGCTCGTCCGGAGTCTCCGGCCGCGTCCGTTCGTACCGAGGATCGCCCGGCGGGAGGAAGATCACGCTGCACTGCCGGTGCGGCGACGCGGCTGAGAACGCCCGCACCGATCCATCCAGTCGCCGCACGAGCCAACCGTCGAGCCCAAATGCCTCGAATGGCTGGGCTATCGGTCCATCGAGGTCATAAGGCACATCGACGGCTGCGCGCGACTCGACCGGCGGGTCGAGCATTCCGGCCACGCCGATGGCGACAAGCACCACGAATGTCGCGAGCAGCGTACCGAGGAGAGCGCGACGGGTCACACCTCGAGTGTGGCGCAGTCAACGCCGGAAGGCGTCATCCCTGGGGATGAGCCGGTGACCATCGCGAAGCGATCTCCCGAAGGCTGGCGCTCGTACCACGAGTGATTAGTATCGTGCAAGCCGACCAATCAAGGTCAAGTGCTGCACTTAAGAAGCTATCGAGCCGCATCGAGCGGCTTTGTATGAAAGGATTTCGAGCTGCGAGAAGAAGTTCGTAAGTACATTCACGCGATGCCACGGATTTATTGGAAGGCAAGAGACTACCGTGAAACAGAAACCGCAAGTAGAATGGAACGAAGCCGGGATCGCACAATAACGATCTCTCAGTTCGAAATGGCAGGAAATTCCCGACCATATCGCAGACGAAGAAGATCGCCGCTGCCCTTAACGTTCCGGCAAACTTGTTGGAGTGGAGAGCTGCCTATCCAACGCATCATCGCGGCGGTCTGGACGTAGAAGTTCGTGGGCCGCGGGGGATCAGCGGACAGCTGACCTACCTGAACAGCGACTCCCCGTTCACGATGCGCGACACGTCCGCGAACGTGACCACGACCGCCAGCGCCATGAAGAGTGCGAAGCCCACGAGGTGGACGATCGCCTCTTTCTCCGGCGCGATGCGGCGGCCGCCTCGCAGGATCTCGATCACGATGAACATCACCCGGCCGCCGTCGAGCATCGGTAGGGGCAGCAGGTTGATGATGCCGAGGTTGATCGAGAGCAGCGCCGCCAGCTCGAGGAGGGGCGAGACGCCGCCCTCGCGGGCCACCTCGCCGGTCGTCTGTGCGATCGCGACGGGGCCGGCCACCTCGGGGCCGCTGCCGCCCCGGAACCAGCTGATGAACTCGTTGCGGGCGAGGATCATCGTGTCGATGGTGGTGCGGAAGCCGTTCGGAATGGACTCCCACGGCGGTTGCGAGACCGTCTCCGTGAAGCCGTACTGCGGCGCGATGGTGATCCCCGTAGGGCCCTGGCCCTCCGGCGGCGTCCAGCGAGGCGTGAGCTCGACCGTGACGAACTCGGAGCCGCGCTTTACCTGGATCTCGGTCTCGTTGCCCATGTTCAGGCGGATGAGCCGGCCGGCCTCGTTCGAGTTCTTGGCGTTGCGGCCACCGATCTCGTAGATGATGTCGTTCTGCTGCAGGCCGGCGGCCTGCGCCGGCGAGCCCTCGACGACCTCCGAGATGATGGCGCGGCCGACCGACTCTTCGTGCGGAATGCTAAACGCGATGGCGAACAGCAGGATCGGAAGGATCAGGTTCATCACCGAGCCCGAGGCCAGCACGATGAACCGCTGCCACTTGGGCCTCGAGGCGAGCGACCGAGGATGCGTCGGGTCTTCCTCACCCATCAGGCGCACGAAGCCGCCGATCGGCAGCCAGTTGACGGTGTACTCGGTCTCGCCGAAGCGCTTCCCGAACGCGCGCGGCGGGAAGCCGATGCCGAACTCCATCACGTAGACGCCGAAGAGCTTCGCGGTGAGGAAGTGGGCGAACTCGTGGGCCACGACCAGCCCGATGAGGATCACGATGAAGATCAGCGCCGCCGAGGTCGCGTCGCGCGCGAGCACGAACGACAGTGCAATCGCCGTGAGGATGGTGACGAGCGTGCTGAAGATGCGCGGCTTCGAGGGCGGCGCCTTCTGCTCCTCGGGCGAATCGGCTTCGGGTGGTTCGTTGAATTGGTTCATGCGATCCCCGCCGTCACTGTGTCATTCACGTACTGGTACCCCCACGTCTCGGCAGCGAGCAGGTCATCGAGGCGCGGGTCGCGCACCGGCTGGTGCGCCTCGAGCGTGCGTTCGAGCAGGCGCGCGATGTCCGTGAAGCGACAGCGGCCTGCCAGGAAGTGCTCGACCGCCGCCTCGTCGGCGCCGGAGAGCGCGGCCGCCGAGGTGTCGTCGCGGCGTCCCGCCTCCAGCGCCAGCCGGAGCGCCGGGAAGCGGCGCTCATCGACGGTGCCGAAGTTGAGCGAGCCGTGCTTCGCGAGGTCGAGCGGTGGGAGTGCCGGCAACGGAGCACGATCAGGATACGTCAACGCGCACTGGATCGGCAGCCGCATGTCGGGCTCGCCGAGTTGCGCCTTCACTGAGCCGTCGGTGAAGGTGACCAGCGAGTGCACGATGCTCTCGCGGTGCTGGACGATGTCCACCCGGTCCAGCGGGACATCGAAGAGCCAGCGCGCCTCGATCGCTTCCATCCCCTTATTGAACAGCGTGGCGCTGTCGACCGTCACCTTCGGTCCCATGCGCCACGTCGGATGGCGCAGCGCCTGCTCCGGCGTAACGCGGTCGAGCGCCTCGATGTCGTAGTCGCGGAAAGCTCCGCCCGAGGCGGTGAGCGTCAGCCGCGCGACGGCTTCGGGGGCCTCGCCCCAGAGGCACTGCCAGATGGCGGAGTGCTCGGAGTCGACCGGGCGCAGCTCGCCGCCACGACTGAGCGCCTCGCGGACGGCACGGCCACCGACGACGAGCGCTTCCTTGTTGGCGAGCGCGACGGCCTTGCCGGCCTCGAGGGCAGCGAGCGTGGGGCCGAGGCCCGCGCGTGCCGCTGGTCGCCACCAGCACGATGTCCACGTCGCGGCGGGCGGCCATCTGCTCCATCGGCTGCCAGGCGTCGCGGCCGACCTCGGAAGCCAGCATCTCGGCCTCGATGCCGGGGCGCGCCCAGACGGCCGCCGGATGGAACTCGGCGACCTGGCTGCGCAGCTTGCCGGTGTTGCCACCGGCTGCGAGCGCCACGACGCGAAAGCGGTTGGGAAGGCTACGGACGACGTCGAGCGCTTGCTCGCCGATCGACCCGGTCGAGCCGAGGATCGCCAGGCCGATCATCGATGTACTCCCTGCAAGAGCCAGTATAGCAACGGCCCCGTGACCAGCAGCGAATCGAGCCGGTCGAGGAGGCCGCCGTGCCCCGGCAACAGGCCGGACATGTCTTTCACCTCGATCCGCCGCTTCAGGGCGGACTCGAGGAAGTCGCCGGCGATCGCTCGCGAGCGGGAGACTGAGCGCGATGACGGCGACCCAGGCCCACCCGGCGGCCTCGCCGATCGACTCGAACTCACCCGGGACGTTGCCCGAATCGAGGCCAACCATCAGGCCGGCGGCGACCGCCGCACCAAGCAGCAATCCGCCGATGCCGCCTTCCCAGGTCTTGCGCGGCGAGATCGCCGGCCAGAGCTTATGTCGCCCAAAGAGCCGTCCTACCGCGTACGCCCCGGTATCCGTCGCGAACGTCGTGACGAGCGCGACGATCACCCAGAGCTGCCCGTCGCTCCTCCCGCCGCTCTCGCAGTTCGGCAGCAGGCAGGCGTCGAAGTCCTCGTTGCGCAGCAGCAACCAGTGTGCTCCGAGCACGCCGAGGTACAGGATCGCGCCGAGCCACCACGCGCTCGCGGGTGCCTGCCCTGGTCCTGGCCACAGCAGCAGCACGAACAGCAGCCCGGTCACCACGAGCATCGCCGGAAGCGACCAGGCGGGGATTTCCTCGAGCGTACGGAACGCCGTCGCAAGCAGGGCCGCGAGCGCGCCCGCCGATACCGCCGAGGTGGTCGTGGTGTCCGGGATCGCGGCGCGGACGAACTCGTACGTCGCGAGGCCGAGGATGAGCGCGATGCCGATGCCGAAGACGCGCTCGGGCGACGCCACGAGGAGGGCGAGCAGCGGTAGCCCGACGGCCGCGACCGCGACGCGCTGGCCGAGCACGTTCAGGCGTCCGTCTCCCGGGTTACGCGCAGCGTCACCCTTCTACCCGCTCGCTGTCCTCCGCCACGAGGCCGAAGCGGCGTCGACGGCGGCTGAACTCGAGCAGCGCGGCGTCGACCTCCGGTGCGCCGAACTCCGGCCACTGCACATCGGTGAAGTAGTACTCCGCGTATGCGGCCTGCCAGACGAGGAAGTTCGAGATGCGGCGCTCGCCGCCGGTGCGGATGAGCAGGTCCGGGTCCGGCAGCTCTGAGCGTGGCAAGGCGACGCGCGATCGCATCGTCGGTGACATCCTCGGCGGCAACGCCTTCCGCGACCAGACGGCGCACCGCCTCGATGATGTCCGCGCGGCCGCCGTAGTTGAACGCGAGGTTCACGGTCATGCGCGTGTTGCTCGCGGTGCGTGCGACCGCCTTACGCACGCGGTCCTGCAGCCCCTTCGGCAGCGGTGCGAGGTCACCGAGGTGGCACAGACGGATGCCGTTCTCATGAAAGGAGTTGAGTTCGCGGTCGATCACTCGCGTCGCGAGGCGCATGATGCCGTCGACCTCGGAGCGCGGACGGCCCCAGTTCTCGGTCGAGAACGCGAAGAGCGTCACGATCGGCACGCCGTGCTCGGCGAAGCGCTCGATCGAGGCACGCATCGTCTCGGCGCCGGCGCGGTGGCCCTCCTGGCGCGACAGCCCGCGGGCGCGGGCCCAGCGGCCGTTGCCGTCCATGATGATCGCGACGTGGCGTGGCAACGGATGGACGTGGGGCAGCGGGCTCGCGGCCTGCGCCGGCTGCACTACCATCGGATGGCCTCGATGCGGCGCTCGGCGTCAGACCTCAAGGAGCTCGCGCTCCTTCGACTTGCTGAGCTCCTCGATGCGCGCGGTGTGCGACTGAGTCAGCTTCTCGACCTCATCCTCCGCGTGGCGGCCATCGTCCTCGGGCACGTCGCCCGCCTTCACGGCCTTCTTGATCTCGTCGATCGCGGCACGGCGGATGTTGCGCACCGCGACGCGCGACTCCTCGGCACGTGTATGCACCTGCTTCACGAACTCGCGGCGGCGGTCCTCGGTGAGCGGCGGGATGGGGAGCCGGATCAGCGCGTCCGTCGTTCGAGGGGTTGATGCCCAGGTCGCTCGTCTGGATCGCCTTCATGATCGAGTTGCCATCGCGCCGTTGTCCCAGGGCTGCACCGTGATCAGCGTGCGACTCGGGCGCCGCGAGCGTTGCGAGCTGGTTGAGCGGCATCGTCTGCCCGTAATGCGTGACGTGCAGGTGCTCGACCAGTGAGGTGTTCGCGCGGCCAGTCCGAATGGTGTCGAGGTTGTGCTGGAAGGCGACCACCGCCTTGTCCATGCGGTCGTCTGCGTCGAGGAGGATGTCGTCCGTCATGTGATCCTCCTGCCCGGCGGGAATGCCGGTGTCGTTTCCGTGTCAGCGTGACGCTCGGTCCCGAGCCGCCTCGCGTGCGATGTGCCCGAGTGGGATGGGCATACAGGCGAGGGGGCACAAGCACGATACCTCAACGGCGTTGAGGCAACCACGCTCGGCGTGCCGAGCGTGGTTCGATTGCGCCTACCCTTCGCCGAGCTCGAACCGCGAGAAGCGGCTCACGCGGACGTTCTCGCCGGTCTGCGCGATGACGTCCTGGACCAGGTCGCCAATGGTGCGGCTGCCAGTCCTTGATGAACGTCTGCGTCAGCAGCGCGTGGTCCTTCGCCTCGCCGGGGCGGTCGGCGGGGACGTCCTCCGGCGTCAGCGCGGCCGGGTTCATCGCCGCCACCTGCATCGCGATGTCGCGCGCGAGCGCACGGAACGCGTCGGTGCGCGCCACGAAGTCGGTCTCGCAGTTGACCTCGACGAGCGCGCCGATGCGGCCGCCGCCGTGGATGTACGCCTCGACGATGCCCTGGCTGGTCGAGCGGTCGGCAGCGCTTCGCTGCGGCGGCCATGCCCCGCTCGCGCAGCAGTTCCTTCGCCTTGCGCGAAGTCGCCGCCCGCCTCATCGAGGGCGCGCTTTGCTGTCCATCACGCCCGCGCCGGTCTCCTCGCGCAGGCGCTTCACATCGTCGACTGTGACCACGGACTTGCTCCTCGAACTAGGCCATCCGAGGACGGACGGCGCGTGCGTTCAGCATCGCACAGCCGCCGAGCGCCACATGACGTGACCTGCGGCGGCCGGCAGACTGTGTCTCTTGCTACTCGGCTCTCGACCGACCGCGTGCTATTCGGTGGCCACCGCGGCGGGCGCCTCAGGTGCTGCGGGCGCTGGCGCAGCAGCTACAGGCTCGGCAGCCGGGGCCGGGGCGGGCTGTGCGGTGGCGGCGCTTGCCGCTTCGCGCTCCACCTCGCCGTACGCGAGGCCTTCGAGGACCGCGTCGGCGATGCGTGCCGGTCATCAGCTGGATCGAGCGGATGGCGTCATCGTTGGCCGGGATCGGGAAGTCGATCTTGTCGGGATTGGCATCGGTGTCGCACATCGCGACGATGGGGATGTTCATGCCGCCGCGCCTCGAGCACCGCGATCTCTTCCATCGTGGGGTCGATGATGAAGAGCAGGCCCGGGAGCCGCTCCATGTTGCGCATCCCGCCGAACGACCGCTCGAGGCGCTCGAACTCCTTGTGCAGGAGCAGGCGCTCCTTCTTCGTGAGGTGCGACTCGTCCTCGGTGAGGAAGCGGTTCTCGAGCTCCTTGAAGTAGGAGATGCGACGCGTGATGGTCGCCCAGTTCGAGAGCGTGCCACCCAGCCATCGGGTGTTGATGTACGGCATGCCCGCGCGGTCCGCCTCCTGGCGGATCGTCTCGCGGGCCTGCTTCTTCGTGCCGACGAACAGCACCTGCTGTCCCGAGGACGAGACCGCGCGCACCTGCTGCAGCGCCTGGTCGAGCAGCGGGACCGTCTTCGCGAGGTCGAGGATGTGAATGCCGTGCCGCTCCGTGAAGATGTACGGCCGCATGTGCGGGTTCCAGCGGCGGGTCTGGTGACCAAAGTGGACACCCGCCTCGAGCATTTGTCTCATTGTGACGCCAGCTGCCACGATCAACCTCCTCAGCCCTCGTTGGGGCGAAGCCCGGCCCGCATCGGGCGCGGTTCTGCATTCGACTCTGGGTGGATGGATCCGGGCTGATACGTCGCGCGGGCGGACCCTGTCCGCCGTCACGCATCCCGGACGGTTCAGTATAGCCGCGCCCGGCCGCATACGGACAGGGTGCCGTGCCTCAATTGTTGTGGCTGACGGCCCGGATGAAATACACTCGAAGACCCGATTCATTGGAATCGACTGTTTCGCATCGCGAGGCCCGCGATAGCGAGTGGAGGTACGCCGCCGTGCCGTTGTACGACTACCAGTGTGAAGCGGGTCACCGCTACGAGAAGCGCGAGTCCTTCGGCGCGCCGGCGCAGCAGCCCTGTGAACAATGCGGCAAGCCCGCGCACCGTCTGCTGAACGCTCCTCCCATCCTGTTCAAAGGCTCCGGCTGGTACGTCACCGACAGCAAGCGAACTCTCCGCACCGGCGTCGACTCGCCCACATCGAGCACCGACACTGCTGCCGATGCCTCCACGAGCGACGACAGCAGCTCCTCCTCGGACACCACGACCGAGACGACGACCGCAAAGAAGTCGACCTCGAAGTCAGCGACGACTAAGACCACGGCGCCCAAGACGTCGTCGAGGAAGAAGACCTCGACCAACGGCGCCAGCTCGGACGCCCAGTAGCCCGCCTACTTCGTAAACTCGCGTGCGCGCCGTCATCCAGCGAGTCCGCTCCGCACGTGTCACTGTCGATAGCGAGGTCGTCGGCGCCATTGGGCGGGGGCTGCTCGTCTATGCCGGCGTCGCGCGCGACGACACCGTCGACGAAGCCTCGTGGCTGGCGAACAAGCTCGCAGACATCCGACTGTTCCCCGCGCCCACCGACCAGAGCGACACCACCGAGGGCGCCCGCAGCATGGAGCGCTCGGTCCTCGCGAGTGGCGGCGCCGTGCTCCTCGTGTCGCAGTTCACGTTGCTCGCGGACACAAGGAAGGGACGCCGCCCCTCGTTCTTCGACGCAGCTCCGCCCGAGGATGCCATCCCCGTCCTCGACAGCCTCGCCGCCACACTCCGCGCTCGCGGCGTCGAGGTGGCGACGGGCCGCTTCGGCGCGCACATGCTGGTGACCAGCGAGAACGATGGGCCGGTGACGATCGTGCTCGATTCCGGCGGGTAGCCGGCCTCGAGGTTCTAATGCGCGTCGGCCAGCTGCGGAGCAGGGAGCGACGAAAGCTCGACCTGCTGGCCACGTGCTCGATACCTCGCGATGAGCTCGACGGGAGGCAGCGCCAGCAGGATAGCGGGGATGCCGAGCACCGAGACCGCCGTCGAGAGCAACCAGCCGGGCGTATACGAGTCGGTCAGGTCGACGCCGATGCCGACGGCCAGGGGCCCGAAGAACGCGCCGGCGGTGCCGATGAACATCGCGACGCCGTTGATCACCCCGAACGAGGTCGTGCCGAAGTAGTCCGCCATCATGGCGGTACGCAGCGGGTTCGCGCCGCCCATGCCGATGCCGATCAGGATCACGACGGGGATCGCCGCCCAGAAACTGTGCACCAGGATCAACATGGGGATGCCCGCAGTGGTCAGGGCGGTGATCCCGGCGAACACGTAGCGCTTGTCGAAGCGGTCGCCGACCATGCCGGTCGCGAGCCGTCCGACGAACGACGACATCGAGAAGATCCCGGCCGCCGCCGCGGCCAGCGTCGGCGTGATGCGTGTCTCCATGAACGGAATCTGATGCACGATCACGGCGGTCAGCCCGAAGAACACGGTGGCCTGGGCCGCCGCGAGAAGCCAGAACGGACGCGAGCGCACGGCGACCCGGAATGGCACGCCCCACTGCACGGAGGGCGCCTCATCTTCCCCGTCGGCGGCGCGGGGGCGCCCGTCCAGCGGCTGGTGGTGCCGCGCCGGCCGGTTGCGCACGTTCGAACCCGCCGCAAGGCCGATGACGAGGAGGAGCACCGCCATGACTCGCAGCGCACCGCGCCAGCCGATCTCCTCGACCAGGAACGCGACGAAGAACGTCAGCATGCCGCCGAGCGCTCCGCCGGCCGTCGCATAGGACAGGGCACGCGCCCGCTTCTCCTCGAACCAGGTGACGGTCGACACCATGATGACCTGGCCGCCCGAGGTGGAACTCCCGATCGCGATCACGAACATCAGCAGGTAGAACTGCCAGAGCGTCTGCTGAAACGAGGTCAGGAAGACGCCCACCGCCATCACGATCACGCCGAAGAGCATCACGCGTTGCGTGCCGATGCGATCGATCAGCACGCCGACGAACGGCGCGGCCACTCCGTTCACCTCGGAGCGTACGGAAAAGGCCAGAGCGGTCGCGCCCACGCTCCAGCCGAACTCATCGATCATCGGGTTAAAGAGCGGCCCCATCCCGTAGAAGATGGTGGCGCTGAGCATCAGCAGCACGACGGCGCATGAACCGGCGACGAGCCAGCCCTCGTAGATGTTGGGAAGGATCCGGCGAAGCATGTCATGCACCCCCGGCGCCGGATGCGCTCAGTTCAACGAGTTACCGCACTGCGACGTGAGCGAACGTGAGTCCGGCTTGCTCATATCGCGGGCCGGCTCATGGTACGGCCTGCTCGCAATATGAGTGATGGCTTACCGATGAAGATTCCCACTCAGCATATTCACAGCGCTCGCGGTCACGGCCGCCTTCGCTACTGGGTCGCGCTGCCCCGCAGTCCGAGCGCTCCGCGCAACGCCTCGACCATACCGAGGTGGCGATTGCTGTGGACCAGCGTGCTCAGCGCGACCGCATAGACGGTCGAGCCGTCCGCGTTCGCCGCGATGCTCGCATTCACCCAGCCGTCGAATGCGTCGAAGGACGCGGAGGCATACGCCGCAATCGTTTCCTTCGGCGGCAGGACGAGGTTGGCGGTCGCTTCGTCGCCGAGCCCTGTCCCGGCGCCGTGCGAGCCAAGCTCCGAGCCCGCAAGTCCCCAGGCCCTTGCCACGTCCTCGGTGTCCCAGATCTGGGGTCCACCGCCGTGCTCGGCCCGATCGACATCGTTCCATCTGCCGATATGCCAGAGATGGAACCCGATCGACGGCGCACCCGGACGAGGCTGCCATGTGAGCTGGTCGTCCGACAGGTCTGCGGCAAGGTCGAGCAGGCGTTGCCGGGACAGGCGAATCTGGGTGAGCAGCGGCCCAAATGCGTCCATCGCAGGACTCCTTTCGCACTGAGGGACACCGGCCAGCGCTACCCGCCCGGGATTAGCGCCGTCCCGCTCGCGACCACGTCCTGCACGCGGTCGGCCGTGAGCTGCGCGTTCGTGTCGTCCGAGGTGTCCAGCACCGCGCCCGGCAACTCGCCCGCGGCAGCCTCGCGAGACAGCTGCTCGTGCAGCGCTCGCGCGCGGTCGGGGAGGCTCTCGCGCCGCGCGGAGTCGCGGGCGAGCGTGACGTCGAGACGGGGGAGCAGCGTGACGAGGTGCACGGGCGCGTCGATGCCTGCGAGCGCCTCGCGGTAGTGGGCGGCCATCTCGGCGGTGACGATGTCGTCGATGACGGCCGCATACCTCGCGGCGACCGATTCGCGCGCCAGCGCCGAGGCGTTCCGCACCGCGAGGAGGAGCTGCTCGGCGGCCTGCGCGTCGCCTGCCCACGGATGACGGTAGCCGGCCTTCACCATGTGCCGCAGCGTGTCCACCTCGACATGCAGCATGCGGTCGAAGCGCTCGCAGAGCGCCTCAGCGACCGAGGTCTTGCCGGCGCCGGGCGGCCCGCTGACGATAATGACGTGCTGACTCATCGGCAGGGCTGGCTCATCGAAGCGCCGTCACAGCGCCTCGAGGTCGAGCGAGATGTCGAGCGCGGGCGCCGAGTGCGTCAGCGCGCCCACCGAGATGAGATGCACACCAGTCGCAGCGATGTCGCGCACGGTATTGAGATTGACGTTCCCTGATGCCTCGAACAGCAGCCCGTCGCCGTCCGCCGACTCGACCACGTGGCGCATCTCCGCCGGCGACATGTTGTCGAGGAGGATGATGTCCGCCCCGGCCGCCAGCGCGAGCAGCGCCATTGCCGCATCGGTGACCTCGATCTCCACACGCAGCGTGTGCGGCGCGTTGCGGCGCGCCTCCTCGACGAGCTCGGGAATGGCGACGCCGCGCTTGAGCGCCGCCTCGATGTGGTTGTCCTTGATGAGGATGCCGTCCTCGAGGGTGTTGCGGTGGTTGCGGCCGCCGCCCACGCGCACGGCGTAGCGCTCAAGCTCGCGCAGGCCGGGCGTGGTCTTCCGCGTGTCGAGGATCTGCGCGGTGCCGCCCTCGGCGGCCGTCCGCACGAACTGTCGCGTCATCGTCGCGACCCCCGACATGCGCTGTAGCAGGTTCAGCGCTACGCGCTCGCTCGACAGCATCGGTGCGAGGGGGCCTGTCACCTCGGCGACGACCTGGCCCGGCTCCACGGAGGAGCCGTCCGGTGCGAGCACCTCGAGGTCCAGCTCGCGCGACATCGCCTCGAACGTTGCGCGCACGACATCGAGACCACAGACGACGCCAGACGCCTTGAACAGGAACAGGCCACGCCCGCGCTGATCCGGCGGGACGAGGGCGCGCGTGGTCACATCGCTGGCCGCGCGGTCCTCCGCGAGCGCCCGGCGCACGATACGCGCGACGGCCTGCGGGTCTGGCGGACGCACCTCATCGAGCATTGCAGCCTCCCGACTCGATACTACCGGAGCGGACCCGCGAGGAGCCGCACCCGAGTAGGCACCGTCGACGAGATATCCACCATGCATCAGAAGTTGTGGATAGTTTTCTGGATCCGGCAGCCAAGCTGCGAGAGCCCGCCGGGATGGATCGATGCGATCGTAGGTGGCCGCGCTGAACATAGCGCGGCCACCTACCATGCCGTACTCGGCCCTCCGTCAGTCTGCCCTACTTCGAGGTGGAGTCTTTCCGCCACACGCTGCCCGGGCGCTGCTTGTTCGCGCCGGTGAAGTCGCGGACGGCGTTGCAGTGCGCACAGACGCCCATGGTCGAGTCCCTGCCGGGCGTCGACAGCATCCAGTGGTGCACACACTCGTCGGTTGACGGGCTCGTGTCGGTCATGCTGCCTCGTGTTTCACTGCGCCTGGGGTCGTGGACTCGAGCGTCTCAGTTTAAGCCCTGGCGTTGCTTCCGGACGGCCTCGAGGGGCGATTCCTTGGACGGCCGCCACGAGGCGCCTCGTTCCAGGGTCCGGAGCGGCCTTCCGGCCGGCCGGGGCCGCGACGCTGGTTCCCGCCACGGTTGGGCCCACCGCCACCGCGCGGCCCAAACGAGCCGCCGCGCTGCGGCGAACGTGAGGGCGGCAGTCCGTGCGGTGCATCCCATGCCGCGAGGTCGAGCAGGCGCGGGTCATCCGCCTCCATCGGCACGATGGAGAAGTCGAGGCCGGCTTCCCGCTCAAGACGGACCACGTCGTGTACCTCGCCCGGCGCTGCCAGCGTCACGACGAGGCCGTCCTCACCAGCACGCGCGGTGCGGCCGGAGCGGTGCAGGTAGGTCTTGCCGTCCTCGGGCAGGTCGTAGTGGACCACCACATCGATGCCATCGACGTGCAGTCCGCGCGCAGCCACGTTGGTAGCTACAAGCACCGACACCTGGCCCGAAATGAATGTGGCGAGCATGCGGTCGCGCTTGTTCTGCGACAGCCGTCCGTGCAGCGCGCCTGCCCGCAGGCCCTCACGCTCCAGGTACATCGCCAGACGGTCCGCGCCGTGAGTCGTGCGCACGAACACCAGCGCGCGACGCGCACTGGAGCAGATCCGCGCGGTGACGGCGACGCGCTCGTCGTTGCTGACGCCGATGAAGCGCTGAGTCAGCGTGTCGACGGTCACCTCGTCGGACACGATCTCGTGCCGGACGGGGTCGTGCTGGTAGCGCTGTACGAGCTCGCCGACGGCGCCGTCGAGGGTGGCCGAGAACAGCAGCGTCTGCGGCTGGCCTTCAACGTTGCTCAGGATGCGCTCGACCTGCGGCATGAAGCCCATGTCGGCCATCTGATCGGCTTCATCGAGGACGACGAACTGGACATCGGCGAGCGAAAGCTCGTCGCGCTCGAGCAGGTCGTTCAGGCGGCCGGGCGTCGCGATGACGATGTCGACGCCGGCACGCAGCGCATTGATCTGGCGGCTCATCGACACGCCGCCGTAGATGGCGGTCAGCCAGAGCTGCCGCGAAGCCGCGAGAGGCGCGAGCGCCTCCGCGATCTGGTTCGCCAGCTCACGCGTCGGCACGAGGACGAGCGAGTGCGGCCGGCGCTTCTTCGAGGTGGTCGTGCGCTCGATCATCGGCAGGCCGAACGCGAGCGTCTTGCCGGAGCCGGTCTTCGCCTTGCCGCACACATCGCGGCCGGCGAGCGCGTCCGGGATCGTCAGCGCCTGCACGGGAAACGGCTCGCGGATCCCCGCCTGAGCAAGGGCCGCAACAAGGTCGGCGGAAAGGCCGAGGTCTTCGAAGGTCACGCCCGGCTCGGCGAATGCCTCATCTACCTCGGAAGCGTCGTAGACATCGGAGGCGTCAGCGACATCAGGAGCATCGAGGACAGCGATGGCGCCTTCCTCGGCAGTGGAAAAACGCGCCGCAGCGCGCGCAAAGAGGGACAAAGAATGGTCTCCATTCGAATACGGCTGCCATCGAGGTATCGGGGCGTCCAGATTTGCGCACCGCATGATGCAGACGGCCCACAGCCGAGGGTCGTCGCTCGTGTGCTGCTCAGAGACGGCAAGCCGGCATTCAATCCAGAGCGCTCGATGCGCGCCGACCGCTCTTTCCGGACTCAGGTGAGCAAGTGCACACGTGAACGACGAGAGCAGAGACGTGTCTGAGGATGTCCCCGGCAGGCGTGCCTTCCGAAGACGTGCATCTACCGTACCACGCGATCACGTTTCGGTCGCGACCGCTGCTCCGATGGTCATGGCTGGTGATACTCGGTGAGCCAGCAGGCCAGTGCTTCGGCCTCGCGGATCACATCGCCAAGCGGCGGCATGTGATCCAGTTCGACACCAGCAGGCGCACCCGTCTCGATTCCATCCGTATCGAAACGGTGAACATGTAGACCGTCAAGACCATGGCAACTGTCGTAGCGGAAAACATCACGTCTCGGATCGCCCGGCACATAAGCATGGTAGTTGTACTCCGAAGTCATTACGGTGAGCCGGTTCAATGCATCGCGCTGGACGCCGAGCCATTTGTTGACGATAACAATCGCACCGCCGCTCGTGACGATGCGGCCCAAGAGATTCACGGCAAGAAGCTGACCGTTGGCATCGACGGTTTCGACGAAGCGGGTCGTATCACGGGTGATGACACTCTCGTTCAAGAGCGCCTGGATGTGGTTCTCGTGGACTACCTGGTAGTTGGAATACTCGTGCCAGCCGGCGAGCCCAGCGGCCTCCCGGAGTTGGAGCAAAGTTCGGTAGCTGATCAGCCACCTGCTGACCTCCGCCGTCTCTTTGAGATAGCCAGCGCGGACGGCCTGAAGCGCAAACTCCGAAGTGCACTCGTAGCGCTTCTCGAGTCTGCGGCAGTACGTTTCTAGCCGTCGAATGGTGGCTTCTACGGGCTCCACGGTACGTCGCGTTACGGTAGTCACGATCTTCAGCCTCATCAACCCGAACAAGCGTACGGATAGCCGTGCAACTAGGGTAGCACTCTCTACTCCCCCACACAGAACACGATATGGCGCCGCCACTCCTCGCGAGGCTCCGGCCAGTCGCTGCGGTAGTGGGCGCCACGCGACTCCTCGCGGGCGAGGGCGGCGGTGGCCGCGAGGCGAGCGCACGTCAGCAGCGAGCGCAGCTCGTGGCCGGAGCGGTCCTCGGCGCGGGCAGCACCGCGTCCCACCTCGCGAGGCGGTCGACGGCCTCGGCAAGACTCGCACCGTCCCGCTCGATGCCGACGTGCGACCACATCAGGGCACGTAGCTCCTCGGAGGTCGGAGGCGCGAGGCCATTCTTGCTCGGTGGCAGCGGGCGCGCATCGAGCGTGGGGACGAGCGAGCTCGGCTGGTCCTGCAGCCGCTCGACCACTCGCTTCGCGAAGACCACCGTCTCGAGCAGTGAGTTGCTCGCGAGGCGGTTTGCGCCGTGTACGCCGGTACAGGCCACCTCGCCAACGGCGTAGAGGCCAGCGATGGTCGTCTCGCCCCAGGTGTTCGTGCGCACGCCGCCCATGGTGTAGTGCGCAGCGGGCGAGACCGGAATGCGATCGCGGCTCATGTCGAGGCCGGCATCGAGACACGTGCGATAGATCTGCGGGAAGCGCGCCGCCAACCACGATGCCGACCGGTCGGTGATGTCGAGGAGGACGTGGTCGGCCTCGGTGGCGGCCATCTCCCGGCGAGCGGCGCGCGCGACCACATCGCGCGGCGCGAGCTCGGCGAGCCGGTGGTAGTGCGGCATGAAGCGCTCGCCGGCCGCGTTGAAGAGGAGCGCGCCCTCGCCTCGGACGGCCTCCGAGATGAGGAAGACCGGCACACCCGGCAGACGCAGTGCCGTCGGGTGGAACTGCGTAAACTCGAGGTCCATGACCTCGGCGCCCGCGCGGTAGGCGAGCGCGACTCCGTCACCCGTCGCGACATCCGGGTTCGTCGTGAAGCGGTACAACTGGCCCGCGCCGCCAGTGGCGAGGACGACCGCAGGCGCCTCGTACCGGGCGGAGCGCGACCGCCGCCAATCGAACGTATCCAGGCCGGCGATGCGCCCGCCTTCGACGATGAGGTTGTCGCCGAGCGTGTGCTCGATGACCGTGACACCCTCGCGCTGGGCGAGCCCGGCGAGCGACAGCTCGATCTCGAGGCCGGTCGCGTCGCCGCGCGCGTGCAGGATACGCGCCGCCGAGTGCGCCGCCTCGCGGCCGAGCGACACCGCGCCGTCGGTCGCATCGAAGCGCACCCCGTAACGCACGAGGTCCGCGATGCGGTCGGCAGCCTCCGTCACGAGCACGCGCGCCGCCAGCTCATCGACGAGGCCCGCGCCCGCCTCGATCGTGTCGTCGAAGTGCGCCTCGGGCGAGTCCTCCGGGCCGACGGCGGCGGCGATGCCGCCCTGCGCGTAGCGCGTGTTCGCCTCGTCGATGGAGCCCTTCGTCACGACGAGGACGCTCGCGCCACGCTCGTGCGCCTGCAGCGCGGTGTACAGCCCCGCGATACCCGAGCCGACGACGATCACATCGAAGCGCGTCCCGGAGGGCGGCCAGGTGGTCATGCGGTGCCTTCCGATGTGGTAGCTGAGCCACCCTCGTACGCCTCGATGGCGGCGGCGATCGCGGGCCAGTCGGGCGGCGTCTCGGCGCGTCCCGACTGCGCGTTCACGTAGGCATAGCGGTGGGTCATCCTCGCCACGGTGCGGCCATCCGACGCGGCCGGCGACCTCACACTCGAATGTCAGGCGAGCGGGCGCGGCGACCGAGGCACGGAGCCGCACGACCGCGGCATCGTCCCAGCGCAGCGGCGCGAGATAACGCGTCTCGGTGTGCGTCTGGAAGCGCAGCACGTCGCGATGACTCGGCAGCCCCGCCTCGATGTCGTACGCTGTCGAGGGCGATCTCCGTCAGTGCCAGCAGCACACCGCCGTGCACGAACGGCGTGCCGCCGAACGAGTCCGTGTGCCGCAGCGGCAGTCGCAGCTCGAAGCGGAACGGGGGCGCGGCGTCCGAGGTCACTTCGAGCCCTCGCGCGTTGCGCGCCACTCATCGACGAGCAGGCCATAGAGGCACTGGTCCCACCAGCGGCCCTTGAAGTACCCGTGGTCGCGCTGCTGACCCTCGAGGCGCATTCCGAGGCGTTCGAGGACGCGTCGCGAGGCAGCGTTGTCGGCGATGCACCACGACCAGACGCGGTGCAACCCGAGCTCCTCGAAGCCGAGGCGCAGCATCTCCTCGGCGGCCTCGGTCGCGTAGCCGTGGCCCCACAGCTCCGGGTCAAGCTCGTAACCGATGTTGCCCGTGAGCGCGCCGGGCGCATCGAGGCGCAGGCCACGATTCCCGGCGAGCCGCCCGACCTCGTCAGGCACAATCACGAGCTGCCACTTCCAGCGAGGCGACTCGGCCTGCTGGTCGAGGAACATCCGCACGAGCGCCTCAGCGGACGCGGGCGTGAGCTCCGAGCTGGGGTAGTACGTCTGGTAGCGCGCGTCCGACTGGTAGCGCAGCACGGCCGGCACATCGGACGCCTCGAACTCACGCAGCAGCAATCGATCGGTGCGGCGCTCCATGCTTAACGGCCTCGTGAGGTCATGAGCGCGCGGTTCTCGGAGTGTGGTTCGACAGGCTCACCACGAACGGAGAGGAGGAGTCCCACTCCACATCAATCCGTTCGTCCTGAGCCTGTCGAAGGACGGACGCGCCGCTCGACAGAACATCCTCGTAACCGCAGCCGTGCAACGTAAGGTTGCCTATTTCAGCGCCAGCATCCGCTCGAGGGCGATGCGGGCGTGCCGCTTCGTCTCCTCGGGGATCTGGATGCGGTTCACCACCTCGCCGCGCACGAGCGACTCCATCACCCACGCGAGGTAGGCCGGGTGCACGCGGTACATCGTGCTGCACGGGCACACCACCGGGTCGAGGCAGAACACCGTCTTGTCCGGGTGCTCCTTCGCCAGCCGCGACACGAGGTTGATCTCTGTGCCGATACCGATGACCGAGCCGGCCGGCGCGCTCGGCCACGTACTTCGCGATGTACGCGGTCGAGCCGTTCGCGTCGGCGGCCTGCACCACCTCGTAGCGGCACTCCGGGTGCACGACGATCTTCACGTCCTGGCCGAGGGCGGCGTAGTGCTTGCGGGCCGCCTCGATCTGCGTCAGCGAGAAGCGCTGGTGCACCGAGCAGTGGCCCTGCCAGAGGATGACGCGCGAGCGCTCGAGGGCCTCTGGGTCGGCCCCGCCGAGCCGTCCGGCCGGCAGCCGCCAGTTCCACAGCACCATCTCGTCGAGCCCGATGCCCATCGCGTCGCCGGTGTTGCGGCCCAGGTGCTGGTCCGGGAAGAAGAAGACGCGCTTGCCGCGCTCGAAGGCCCATTCGAGCACCTTCGCCGGCGTTCGAGGAGGTGCAGACCACACCGCCGTGCTCGCCGCAGAACGCCTTCAGCGACGCCGCCGAGTTCATGTAGGTGACGGGGATGATGTCCTCGGTCGTGCCGAAGAAGTCCTCGAGCTCCCGCCAGGCGGCGCGGACATCGGGCTCCGAGGCCATGTCGGCCATCGAGCAGCCCGCCTCGAGGTTGGGGAGGATGACCTGCTGGTGCGGCTGGCAGAGGATGTCCGCCGCCTCCGCCATGAAGTGCACGCCGCAGAAGACGATGTACTCCGCCTCCGGCCGCTCCGCCGCGTACTGCGCGAGCATGAACGAGTCGCCGCGCTCATCCGCGAACTCGATGATGTCCTCGCGCTGGTAGTGATGCCCGAGGACGACCACCCGCTCGCCGAGCGTCGCGCGCGCCGCGCGGATGCGCCGCGTCAGCTCCTCGGCGCCGAGCCCCTGGTACTCCTCGGGAATCCCGCGCTGCCACGACCCGAACGACACCTCCTCGACGCAGTGGAATCGTCTCGATGCCGGTGTCGGTCTCGCACTGGAGCTGGGAAGGAAGTACAGGAGCCTCGATGACCATGGTGGTCGCCTCCTCGATGTGGGCACGGGAGGCCAGATAGCGTCCTTAGTACGCAAACTAGCTTGTGTCGATAGTACGCTTACTCGGCGAGGGGGTCAACGGAGGCTAGAAGGGTTCAGTCCATTCCCAAGTTCGGACGGTCAGAGCCCACGGCCGCATTGATGGTATAGGCATGGGCTGATTTACCCGGATCTGCCCATCCTCGAAATCTATCGGCATGACAGTCAAATTTCGTAGGGCAAAGCGCCTCCCGCGAAAGCCGATCGAGGCGGAGCCGCCTACGACGGGAATAGGAACATGTCCGCCGTAGACCCGCGCCATATTCCGTATGAACCCTCTGGCGGCTGCCGCTGCAGCGGGGCCAATATCTTGTAGAGTGCTGCCGAAATCCTGCATTAGAACCGGACTCGATACCTCGGTGAGAGTAAACCGCATGAATGGCACGAATCGGGATTCCGCTTCGATCGAGGTCTGAACTTGCACTGAAATGTGCTGGTCGGCACCCGACACCTCAAGCGCCGGCACTGAGACGTCCAAGACGAACGGCCAGACCGTGCTCCCACTCCACTGCCGGACCAATCTCGACCCAGTGGTGTCCGAGTCGGGATTCACATCGTCCTGAGATGATACCGTCACTTGTTTCAGTTCCGTGAACCAACAGTTTTCGTCTTGTTGCGACTTAAAGACTACTTGGAAATCCTTCCTCGGATTGGCATAGTCTGTGGTACCTCGGGCCGTCTCACGCACCTGAGTCCCGGCAGAATGCATAATGAAGTCTGCTACCTCAAGTCCAGCATCGCCTAAAGCTTTTGAGCCGGTATATCTAAGGACGGGAACTTCCCATTCGTGCCATTCATCGCGCAGGAAGAGAGTCTCAAATGGTGACAGGTAGCGCCGTGCGAGTCGATCACCTCTGGTTGACTCCTCCACACAGATGACGATCCGGGATACGTGCAGTGTCGAAACCGCTTGCCGAAGCTGATCCATCACTGTATGGGCGATTTGTGCATACGGAGGGAGTTCCGCAGCAAGTCGAGCACTCGAATGGACGACAGCCGCAAATCGAAAAAAGTGATGGTCGCGGAAGAATTCGGAGATCGCTGCTATTTGATCGCCCGTGAACTGTGTGCCACTCGCGTGGAGTGATTTGCCGCTGTCGCCGAAGGACGTCGCCTTCAGTTGCTCCCAGGGAGCTTGGATCGTACGGCTGTAGGCACCAACCAAGATCCCACAGCCACCGAGTCCAAACACGGGATGGTTCTTGTCGGCGAACTCTTCGTGGCCCGTCTCGTCTACGAACATCACGAAGGTCGATGGCTCGAAGATATGGTCGCCGTCCGCCGCTCGGAGGAGCATTTGCTCGCGGGCCCAGGTGGGGTGTGACGGCATCTTATCAGTATACATGTTCTGATGGCCGGCCTTCGTCGACCGACCTTCTGGTGTGGGGCTCAGGTTCGCGACGGAAGGCGCGCTCACATCTCATTTTCACCCGAATAACGGCGCTCCGTACTCACAGGCAGCGTCCGAGGTAAGAGGGGAGCCCACGATGACTGAGCAGCCGAGGTCCGACACCGTCGTGCTTCAGACGCGCGACCGGGTGCGGTACGTGACGATGAACCGGCCCGAGCGGCGCAACGCGCTGAACGAGGTGTGGCAGGCCGCACTCATCGAGGCTGGCTGGACCTCGAAGCCGACCATTGACGTGTCGTTACGGTTCGGGTGAACTCGCTCCGCGACAGACATCGAGGAGGCACGCCCATACCCACAGTCCAGACCGTCCTCGGCGCGATCGATGCTGGCGAGATTGGGTTCACGCTGTCGCACGAGCATGTCATCGTCAGCAACGGGCAGGACCGGCAGAACACCCCTGGCTGCATGACCGTGCGAAGACCCTCGAGGGGCGGTGGCGAAGCGGGGGAGAGTACGGCCATCTGCTTCGTCCTTGCTCGGCTATGACTCCCGCCGCCGCATAGCCCGTAGGCCGCTGACCGCCGGCCGCCGCGAGGGCGGCGGTTCCTGACCGGCGAGGACTGACGGCCCCAGGCGGCCGGTGTGCGTGCTGTGGCCGGTGACTCTCTCGATGCGGTCTGCGATACTACAAGTGACACGACGGGTGAAGAACAAGAGCGGAATCGCATGACTGAGCAGGCATATTCACTCGGACCTGGTGACGGTGAGACAGTCTGGTCATTGGGCGGGCGGTTTACGACCAAACTCGCTGGCGCCGATGTCAAAGAGCGCTTCTCCTTGACGGAGTCGCTCGCGTTCCAGACGACCGAACCTCCGCTACACATCCATCACCGCGAGGACGAAGCGTGGTACGTCCTCGAAGGCCAGATGACGTTCTATCTTGCGGACGAGAAGTTCGAGGCCGGGCCGGGCACCTTCGTCTTCGGACCTCAAGGGGTCCCGCATACGTTCACCGTGGATGTCGAGCCGACTCGGGTGCTCGTGTTTGCCTCGCCAGCAGGATTCGAACGCTTTGCGCTGGATCTTGCACACCCCGATTCCGGGTCGAGCGATACACCTCCCGAAGGGCTCGCCATGCCTGGCCCCGAAGTCCTCGGTCCAGTGGGCGAGCGGTACGGGATCGAGGTGGTCGGTCTCACCGGTGCGAGCAACCGGCCAGCACTGACCCTCGTCACACGCGAGGTGCCTCTGCGGTTCCTGACCGAGGACTGAGCGCTACCTGTCCCGCCGCAGCACCCACAGTCGCTGCCCGACTGCAGCGAGGAGTGCGAGGCCGCCGATGCCCACGGGTACGGCCCAGTTCGTCCACTGCCTCGAATCGCCCGTCTCCATGATGGGCGCGACGCGCGAGCTACCCCCACCACGCTCTGAAGCGGGCCCGGCCGTAGCGGTCGGCGTCGGTGAGGGGGCGGGCTCGATGCGGCCGGGCGAAGGGGCGTCGGACACCTCGGACATGGCGTACGTGCCGTCGTCGGCGAAGTAGCGCTTGAGTGAGCGGCCGGCGCCCGGCGCGGGCAGTGCCGGGTCGTCGTAGGTCGTGTCGCTGCCGTAGCTGAGCGCATCGATGATGCGGCCTTCCGCAGTGAGCAGCGCCAGCCGGTCACCGGTGTTGCCGAGGCCGTTGAACAGGCCCTCGGGCGGCCGGTACACCGAAGCTTCGGGGACGGCGGCACGCGGGCCTCCGAGCACGAGTGAGGCGCCCGGCGCGAGCACGATGTCGGGCAGCGCGAGCGTCGCGGTGTTGTCACGCAGCGTGATCCCCACAAGCGGGAGCGGCTGGCTCCCGACGTTGGTGACCTCGACCCACTCGAACTCACGGTCGCTGCCGGGCTCGGGCGGGTCGGGCATGAGTTCCGTGATCCGCAGCGTCACCTCCGGTGCGAACCCAGCGAGGCTCGCCGATGGGCCGCCGCTCAGCGGGACGCCGCTGCCTGAGTTCGAGCTACTGCTGCCCGACTGACCGCGACCGCCGGAGGACGCACCGCCACCCGAGGGCTCCTCGACCGGCCTGCCGGCGACCAGCCTCGGAGTGGCGCCGGGGCCGGCCGTGGGCGGCGGAGCTTCTCCCTCCGTGCTCGGGGGCGGCGCGGTCGAGGGAGCTCCGCCGGCCGGAGGAGCAGTCGTCGGCGCCGCCGGTGGCGCCGGTGGTGCGGATGGCGCCGCCGTGGGCGCCGGAGGCGGCGGCGCCGAGGTCTCACCGAAGCGCACGTCATCGATGGCAAGCCGCGCCAGCCCCGAGCCGAGCGGACGGAGCATGATGCGGACCGCGGCGCTGTGCGCCTCGAGCGGTGCTTGCAGCGGCCCGGTGGCTACCTCGCCCGCCACGCCCTCGCCGCCGGTCAGCGTAGCGGAGTCCCCGGTGGAGAGTTGCGAGCCGGCCCCGTCCGCCGACACGTACCAGGCGACGCGCACCCATGCCTCATCGACGCCCGGCCCGAGGAGCAGACGCGCGCTGCCGGCGTACCACGCCCCCGGCGTGACCCGGACGATCTGGTACAGGTACTTCGTCGATGTCGAGTTGGAGGTCAGCTGTGCGCCGCCGCCCGTTGCCTCAACGTCTGCACCGACGTCGCCCCAGCCATAGAGGCCGTTGTCGAAGCCGCCGTTGGTGAGCCAGTCGAACGGACCTGGGTACGCGGGCGACGGTGTCGAGCTGGCCGTAGCGGTCGAAGTCGCGGACGGGCTCGTCGGGGGCGGTGTGGCACTCGCCGACGGCGGTGCCGTCGAAGTGGGCTGCGCCGTCGCGGACGCGGTCGGCGTCGAAGTGGGAAACGCCGGCAGTAGCGGCCCTCGCTCCAGGCTGACGTCGTCCATGTACAGCGTTGCACCGGCGGCTGCGGCATCGGCCGTCACGGAGACTCGGACATACCCGGCGGTCTCGCGGTTGATCCCGCTGACCATGACCGACCGCCAGCCGGTTGTGCCGCTTCCGATGAGCTCAGTATCGCCCCCATCGGGCACGCCTTCAGCGGTGAGAAACTCAAGCTGCACCTTGATGTTCGATGTGTTGGGGTCGTCGTCGTTGAGCCAGAGACGGAGCGTATACTCGGCGCGGCCGCTCACGGGCACGAGCCAGTACTGCGAACCGAGAGTGATCAAGCCTGGGCTTGCCGCGATCACGTGTGCCGCCCTGGCGCCGGAATGCTGCATCCCCGGCCGGTCGACCGGTGACTGAATCCTGACCCCTCCCCAGCCGGTGCTACCGCCCTCGAAGCCGCCCTCAATCACGCCCGCGAGCAGGTCGACCGGCTGCGCTTGGGCGGCGGTGGGTGGGTTCGAGGTCAGCGCGAGTGCGGCGAGCGCCAGCACCGACAGCGTGCGTCGGACGACGTACCTGCGCACGGGCGGGGCGTCCCTGTCTCGATAGCTCTGGGCCGATCGCGGCCGGGGAGCACGTTTCGGCGCGACCGTGATAGCACGCCGAAGCCTCCGAACGCATACGTCATCGCGGCGGCGATCGGGAGAGTCGAGGCTCCGGCCGAGTTACATCTCCTTAGACCTCGGAGCGGAGGTAGGCCGTCGAGAGCGCGTCGGCGTACTCGTTCCAGAGCGAGCCGTCGTGCGCGCGGATCCACTGGATGCGGGCCCTGGGCCGCGCCTTCGCGAGGGCGTACGCCTCCTGCACCAGCTCGAGGTTCTTGACTTCGCCGGTCGTGCGCTTCCAGCCTCGACGCTCCCAGCCGGCCGCCCACTCCGTGAGCGTCTGCACGACGAGGCGGCTGTCCGAGTAAAGGTCGATCGCCTCGTGAGGGCTCGACCATGCGGAGACCGTCGATCATCGCGGTCAGCTCCATGCGGTTGTTGGTCGTGCTGGGCATCGGCGCCGTGCTCCTGCGGCGAGCACGCGTCCACGCGCTCGACGCGTACCGCGCCCCAGCCTCCGGGGCCGGGGTTGCCGCTGCATGAGCCGTCGGTGAACACGCCGGTGTCCGGGCCGCGGCTGTAGCGTTCGAGCACCTGTGCCGTCGTGTGCAGCAGCGCCGGCCGCCGCCCGAGCAGCGCACGGCCAGTCGCCCGCCGCTCGGGCTGCCGCTCGAGGCGCAGCCCGCCCCGAGGCTCGAGACGCCGTCGGCGGCGGCAGTCGTGTGCAGAGCTTCGGCGTCCAGCCCGGGTAGCGCGCGAGCGCGCGGCGGACAGCTCGAAGGACGCGCCGCAGCGCTCGCAGGTGAAGGAGCCAGCTCGTCATGCGAGCGATGCGAATGTCCGCGCGCGTCGCTGCTCAGCGCTCACTGCTCGGTGCTCATCACTCGATGCTCACGCCGCCGTAGGTCAGCACGCGGTCGCCCGTGAAGACCTCGCTCTCGACGTTGGCGACGACGACGACCGGCTGGTCGGAGACGACGATGGCGCTGCCCACCCAGCCGTCAGGCAGGTCTGCCGTCCTCCCACTGCCGGAGCGTCGCGAAGCCATCGACGCTGACCGGCCCGTAGACCAGGCCGTCCGGGAACTGCCTTCGAGAAGTAGATGACGCGGACGTGCGCCGTTGAGCCATCGAAGGTAAGGACGCGCAACGAGGAGTTCCATCCCTGTGCTGTCGCCGAACGGCCCGTAGTTCTTGTTGACGACCGGCAGCATGACCTGCCTCGAGGCGGCCTCCGTCGTGAGGCCGCGGTAGTTGTCGAGCGAACCGTCCTGATCGAGCCGCTGCGCGACGACGGCGATCGGGTTCGTGGCGATGATGCGGACCGTGCCGACGAACGGTCGCGGGCAGGTCCTCGTCCGCGGGCAGGCATCCGGCCACGTCCGTCAGCCGCTGGTCGCACGTGAGCGTGGAGGTCACGGCGACGGTGTGCTCGACCTCGATGGGGTCGCCGGCGGCGTTCGTGCCCTCGTAACGCAGCGTCACCTGATTGCTGGACGCCGGGGTTGGCGTTGAGGATGCGGAAGCGGGTGGACCAGGTGCTGCCCTGGTCGGTCGCGTTGCGGTCGACCTGCGGCAGCGCCACCGTGGCGCTCAACTCGTCCGCGGCCGATGCCGCGATAGGTCGCGAGCCCGGCGCCGTTGCGGTCGCGAGTGTCGACGGTGGCGGCGAGCGCCTGATCGGCGGCGGCGGCCCCGGCCCCGGTGGTGAGCGCGCGGACGATGGCGGCGCCCTCGAAGTTCGTCGACCGGCAGCGACGTTTCGTCGCGCAGCAGTGTGCCGCGAGGCGGGACGCGGACGCCGCCGTTCGGGCAGCCAGCGGTGGGGCCCGGCGGGTCGATGGCCGTCACGGCGACAGAGCCTTCCGCCCAGTACTCGATCTGCACGCACGCGTCTGAAGCGTCGCTGGAGTTCTGGACGGAGATGCGAGAGGCGTACTGCGCGTTGTTCTGCACGATGGGCAGGTAGAGCACCGGCGTCCCGCGACCGAGCTTCAGGGTGTCCCCGGCGATCTGGAATTGGCCGCCCTTGAACACGTCACGCGCCAGCAGCGCGACGAAGGGCTGGTCCGAGGTGACGAACGCCGAGCCTCGATAGCCGTCCGCGAGCTCGCTGTACCCCTGCTGAAAGAACGACCAGCCGAGGCCCGGCCCGATCGGCTCGCAGACGTTGGACTTCGGGCAGCCGTCGGAGGCGACCTTGTTCCCCTGGAGGTCGTAGAAGGCGAGGTCGACGGTCGCGGGTTGGCCGCCCAGGTTCTGGATACGGAGCCACGAGTTCTCTTCGCCCAGGCTCAAGCGATTGCGCATCGAGGCCTGGGCCGCCGGAAGCGAACGCGGCGAGCACGGCCAGCGCGAAGAGCGAGGACAGCAACACGAGGCGGTGCGGCAGTGCCGGCATCCTGGAGACCACCAGATGCGTCCTTCTCACCCGCCGCACCGATCATACGCGCCGTCCTCGTCCTGTCCACCCGGGCGCGACGATGGCCCGCCGGACAAGTTCACGCGCCGAAACCGCTGCAACTGGTACACTGACCGGGCGGAATGCGCATCCTTCGGCTCAGGGCCGTTCTCGACACAGTGATCGAGGGGTTGTAGGATGCTCGCTCGACGCGGAAGGCGCGCCGGTTCCGGGGTGTAGCTCAGCTTGGTAGAGCGCGTCGTTCGGGACGACGAGGCCCGCAGTTCGAATCTGCGCACCCCGACCATATCTCCCCGCGAGGCTATTGGCGGCATGAGACGCGTCCATGAGACGGCCATTGCCGGCAATGTTGCCCGGCCCACCCTGACAAGTTGTAGCGCATTTGCAATTTGCAATTGAACACAGGAAACCTTTTACCGGGAACACACGTTCTAGGTATGTTCGGACTGCGATCATGATCGCTCCCTATGCGTCTCACAGTTCGAGAAGGTGGATGCAAAGATGGTCCAGACGATGAAGCGTTCCAGAAAACAGCGCATCGATGCGGCAATCGCGTACGCCCTTGACCGGCGCTGGGACCTCGCGGCGACGGAGAACCGGGCGCTGCTCGATGAGTTCCCAGACGACCTGGAGGCGGCGAACCGGCTCGGCAAGGCACTGACCGAACTCGGCGACCTCAACGGCGCCGTGGCGGCGTACCAGCGCTCGCTGGTGCTCGACGCGACCAACGTGATCGCGCGCCGCAACCTGACCCGCATCGAGGAGATGAAGGGTTCGCAGCCGAAGCGGCGCGCGCCGAGGCGCACCGGCAGGACGGCCGGCGCACCGGCGTCCGTGGAGACCGTGCGCGCCCCACTCGTTGATCGAGGAGTCCGGCAAGTCGGCCGAGTTCGACCTGCGCGAGCCGGACACGCCGGCGCTCCTCCGCGTCACGGCCGGCGACCCGGCTGAGCTCGTGCCGACGCCGCGCGGCATCGCCGGTCCGCGCGGACCGGCGGGGCCGATCCTCGGTTACATCGAGCCGAAGCGCCGGGCTGCGCCTGCGTCGTCTGATCGAGGGTGGCAACCGCTACGCAGCCGTGATCCGCCGCGTCGGCGACGGCGAGGCCTCGATCTATGTGCGCGAGACGTATCGCGACCCATCGCTGGTGGACCAGCCATCGTTCCTGCTCGCCCGCGGCCTCGGCGCCGGCGGCGGCTCATGCCGCGTGCGTATACCAAGCCTTCGATCGTCCGTTACGACGCCGACTCGCCCGACGCCAACGACGACGACACCGAAGACGAGGGCGGATGGAGCCCTCGGTCGCGCCGCACACGAGGAAGAAGACTTCGATGGCGGCGGCTTCTCATCCGGTTCGTCCTCGCTGCAGGGACGGATGAGGACGACCTCGACGATGTCGCGGGGGACGACGACGAAGAGCGATCGAATCGATCGCCGATGACGACGAGGAGATGTAGTCCCTCGCTACTTCGCGTGTGAGTACAAGGTGCACCCGGCGCGATAGCATGAGCGCATGACCGAGCGTCCACGCATCCTGATCACCCGCGCCGAAGACGTCACCGGCGAGCGCTGGGCGGATTACGGCGACCGCATGGGCCGCCGGCGGCGAGGCGAGCCAGTCGCCATCGACCTCACGGACTGGCGGCCCGAGCACTCCTCCCCCACCCTATGACGGACTGATCCTGACCGGCGGCGTCGACATCGACCCCGCCCGCTACGGCGAGGCGCCGCACGAACGCCTCGGCCCGTGAATCCAGAGCGGGACGCATTCGAGGCAGCCTTGATGGCGGACGCGCTGGCGCGCGACCTGCCGGTGCTCGGCGTCTGCCGCGGCCATCAGCTGTTCAACGTCGTCCACGGCGGCTCGCTGCTGCAGCACATCGAGCAGCGCGAGCCGCATCGGTCGCGGCGCGGCGAGGATGGGGAGATCGCATCCGGCTGGCACGATGTGGCAATCACGCCCGGCACGATCCTCGCGGGTGTCCTCGGCGGTGGGCCGCTGCGCGTGAACTCACGCCACCATCAGGCGGTGACCCCTGAGCGTATCGCGCCGGGACTCACCGTCGCCGCGACCACCGAGGACGGCATCATCGAAGCGCTGGAAGACCCATCGAAGCGCTGGGCAGTGTCGGTGCAATGGCACCCGGAACGCTCGGAGATGGGCGACGCGCCTCGGGCGCTGTTCGAGGCGTTTGTGGAGGCTTGCCGGGACCGCGCCCCCGACAACGTCTGATTCGCCCGACCTCCGCAATCACCAGCGTGAGACGCCAAGGCGACGTGATGCCCGCCAGCACCGACCTGTACTTACCGCTGGGTGGACAACGCCTACGACGTGGCCGGCATGACGACATCCAGGGCGCGGCGCACCGTTCGCCGTTCGACGGCCAGGCCGTCGTGAACGTCCCCGGCATCGTCACCGCGGTGCGCAGCAACGGCTTCTACATGCAGGATCCCGCCCCGGACGCCGACGACGCCACGTCCGAGGGCATCTTCGTCTTCACCAGCTCGGCGCCCACGCGTCGCGGTCGGCGACGATCGTGCGCGTCACCGGCGCCGTCGCCGAGTTCCGCCCGGCGGCGCCAGCGGCCTGGCGAACCTGACGATCACCGAGCTCGTCAGCCCGACCGTCTCCATCATCACGAGCGGCAACGCCGCTGCCGGCGACCACGCTGATCGGTGCCGGCGGCCGCGTGCCGCCCACCACGGTCATCGACGACGACGCCACCGGCAGCGTCGAGACCGAGCGGCAGCTTCGACGCCGCCGACGGACGGCATCGACTTCTACGAGAGCCTCGAAGGCGATGCGCGTCCAGGTCAACGACGCCGTCGCCGTCGGTCCGACGAACGACTTCGGCGAGATCCCGGTGCTGGCCGACGACGGCGCGGGCGCCGGCGTGCGCACCGCGCGCGGCGGCATCGTCATCCAGCGCCGACGACTTCAACCCCGAGCGCATCATCCTCGACGACGCGATCGTCGGCGACTGCCGGCGGTCAACGTCGGCGACCACTTCACCGGCGCGGTCGTCGGCGTGCTCGACTACAGCTTCGGCAACTTCAAGCTGCTCGTGACCGCGCCGCTCACCGCGCGTCGCCGGCGGCCTCGCGCAGGAGACGACGCGGTCGCGGCCGGCGCGAGCGAGCTCGCCGTCGCCACCTTCAACGTCGAGAACCTCGACCCGGCGACGGCGCCGGCCAAGTTCGACGCGCTCGGCGGACATCATCGTCAACAACCTGCAGCTCGCCCGACATCGTCGCGCTGGAGGAGATCCAGGACAACAACGGCGCCGACCAACGACGCGCGTCGTCGACGCCGACGCTCACCTACAGCACGCTGATCGCCGCCATCCAGGCGGCCGGCGGCCCGACCTACGAGTTCCGCCAGATCGACCCGGTCGACGACCAGGACGGCGGCGAGCCGGGCGGCAACATCCGCGTCGGCTTCCTCTTCCGCACCGACCGCGGCCTGGCCTTCGTCGACCGCCCGGGCGGCGACTCGACCACCGCCACGACGCGTGAACGACGGCGCGGGCGGCGCCGCAGCTCTCCGCTCAGCCCCGGCCGCATCGACCCGACCAACGCCGCCTTCAACAACAGCCGCAAGCCGCTGGCCGGCGAGTTCACGTTCAACGGCGCAGACGCTCTTCGTCGATCGCCAACCACTTCAACTCGAAGGGCGGCGACCAGCCGCTGTTCGGCCGCTTCCAGCCGCCGATGCCGCCGCAGCGAGGCGCAGCGCCACCAGCAGGCGCAGATCGTGCAACGACTTCGTCGACGACATCCTCGCCATCGACCCGGACGCGAACGTCGTCGTGCTCGGCGACCTCAACGACTTCGAGTTCTCGGAGACGCTCAGCATCCTCAAGGGCGGCGTGCCTGCACGACGCTCGCCGACGACGCTGCCGCCTCGCCGAGCGCTACACCTACGTCTTCGAGGGCAACTCGCAGGTGCTCGACCACATCCTGGTCAGCGCCGGCCTGCTGACGACGGCCGCGCCGCAGTACGACATCGTCCACGTCAACGCCGAGTTCGCCGACCAGATCAGCGACCACGACCCGCAGGTCGTCCGCCTGACCCTGCCGAGGTCTCGGATGAAGACACGGACGGTGATGGCGTCCCTGACGCCGATGACCGTTGCCCCGCACTCCCGGGCGCGCCGTCAGACGGCGGATGCGCCGACCCCTGCACGCTCACGCCGACCATCACCGGGACCAATGCGGCCAACATCATCCTCGGCACTCCCGGCGACGACGTCATCGCGGCGCTCGGCGGCAACGACACCGTCGACGGCAATGGAGGCAACGACCTCATCTGCGGTGGTGATGGCCTGGACCGCATCACAACCCACGCCGGCAACGACGTGGTGAACGGCGGCAACGGCAATGACATCATCCAGGCGGGCGAAGGCCGCAATGTCGTCTGGGGCGGCGACGGTACCGACACCATCACGACTGGCTCCGCCGACGACATCATCGATGCGGGCAATGGCAACGATGTCGTCAACGCCGGTAATGGCAACAACGACATCGACGCCGGTAACGGTGCCGACCAGGTCACGACTGGCTCCGGCGACGACATCATCGACGCAGGCGATGGCAACGATGTCATCCAGGCCGGCGATGGCCACAACGATATCAATGCCGGCAGGGGGCGTGACGAGGTCACGACCGGCTCTGGCGACGACTCAATCACCGGCGACGACGGCAATGACACTATTAGCGCTGGCGACGGTGCCAACTCGGTCGAGGCGGGTGATGGACGCGACGATGTCGTGACCGGCGCTGGCGAGGATTCCGTCATCCTCGGCAACGGCAACGACACAGCCCAGGCCGGCGCCGGCGACGACCACATCTTCGGAGGCGCGGGCGCTGACATGATCGACGGCGGTCCGGACTTCGACACGTGCGACGCCGGACCCGGCAACAACCAGGTCACGAACTGCGAGGCCTGACCTCACCTCGTCGGCGGCTGGGATCGAGAGGGCGGTGCAAATGCACCGCCCTCTCGCTTGCCTATGCGGTGTCGCACAAGGAGACAGGGATACCGTTGCTCGATGCGAGCTGCTGCATTGTAGCCGCTCACACCCGAAGCTCTCGAGGTTGACGCAACCGCCCCGACGCCTCGATACTAGCTGCGTTATGCAGAGCTTCGCCGCGAACTCCGCATCCTCTTCGGCGACCGACGGCTCTTTGCTGGCGCTCCGCGACAGCAGCCCTCTTCTCGTACTCGTACTTAGCTAGGCGGCGCCTGCGCATTGCGCAGCCGTCGCCGTCCACCAGACCCGCACTCGCGGGCCTGAGTCGTGTCATACGCAGATAGCAGGAAGCAGGACAGCACAGATGAAGATGAGCGGCGCGGACATCGTCCTCGAGAGCCTGAAGCGCATCGGGATCGACACGATCTTCGGCTACCCCGGCGGCGTCGTACTGCCGCTCTACGACCGCTGCCCGGCGCACCCCGAGGTGCGCCACATCCTCGTGCGGCACGAGCAGGGCGGCGGGCACGCCGCCGACGGCTACGCCCGCGCGAAGGGCGCGCTCGGCTGCGCGCTGGCGACCTCCGGCCCCGGCGCGACGAACCTCGTCACCGCGATCACCAACGCGATGATGGACTCGGTGCCGACGCTGTTCATCACCGGCAACGTCGGCCGCAACCTGCTCGGGCAAGGACGGCTTCCAGGAGGCGGACATCACCGGCATCACGATGCCGATCGTGAAGCACAACTACCTCGTGATGCGCGCCGAGGACATCGCCTACACCTTCGCCGAGGCCGCCTACATCGCGACGACCGGCCGGCCCGGCCCGGTGCACATCGACATCCCGAAGGACGTCTTCACCGAGGAGGCCGAGTTCGTCTGGCCCGAGCGAGGTCTCGATCCGCGGCTACGACGCGATCCCGCCCCTCGACATGGAGCACGATCCTGCGCGCCGCCGCGCTTCATCGATGCGGCCGAGCGGCCGATCATCATCGCGGGCCACGGCGTCATCCTCGTCGAAGGGCTGGGAGGAGCTGCGTCACGTTCGCGGAGAAGACCGGCATCCCGGTGCTGAACACGCTGCTCGGCCTCGGCAGCATCCCGACCGACCACGCGCTGGCGTACGGCATGATGGGCATGCACGGCTCCTACGAGGCGAACCATGCCGCCTCGAATGCCGACGTGATCATCGGCATCGGCAACCGCATGGACGACCGCGCCCTGGGCCGCTTCGCCGACTTCAACCCGACCGCGAAGATCGTCCACATCGACATCGACCCCGCCGAGCACGGCAAGAACATCGAGACGCATCGCGCCGATCGTCGGCGACGCGAAGCAGGCGCTCGCCGCGCTGACCGCCGACGGTGCGCCAGAACACCCACGTCGAGTGGCTGCGCTGGATCGACGACCTGCGCGCGGAGCACGCCCACTCGATGGCGATCCCCTCGGGGCCGGAGCTCTCCGTGCAGCACGTCGCTGAAGCGCATCTCCGAGGTGAACGACGACAGCGTGGTCATCGTGACGGGCGTCGGGCAGCACCAGATGTGGGCGGCGCAGCACATGCAAGTTCACGCACCCGCACCAGCTCATCACCTCGGGCGGCCTCGGCACGATGGGCTTCGAGGTGCCGGCGGCGATGGGCGCGCAGGTCGCGCGCCCGGACGCGACGGTGTGGTCGATCTGCGGCGACGGCGGCTTCCAGATGACGCTGCAGGAGCTCGCCACGATGGTGGACGAGAACCTGCCCGTGAAGATGGCCATCATGAACAACGGCTACCTCGGCATGGTGCGCCAGTGGCAGGAGCTGTTCTACGACGACAACTACGTCGCCGTGGCGATGTCGCAGCCGGACTTCGTGAAGCTGGCTGAGGCGTACGGCATCCTCGGCATCCGCGTCACGGAGAAGGACCAGGTGGACGACGCCATCAAGCAGGCGAACGCGCACCCGGGCCCGGTCATCCTCGACTTCCGCGTCGAGGCCGAAGGCAACGTCTGGCCGATGGTGCCCGCGGGCGCCGCGCTCAAGGAAACCGTCGAGGCGCCCGAGCGCCCGCAGGAGGTCGCGCGGTGAGCATCATGGCCACGATCTGCGAGAGTCGTCATATGCATTTCGTCCCCCTCGCCCTCAGGGAGAGGGGCCAGGGGTGAGGGATTCGAGAATGAAGACACACCATGATCGCGCTGGTCGAAGAACCGTCCCGGCGTCCTGAACCGTGTGCGCCTCGCTGTTCCGGCGGCGCGGCTTCAACATCGACTCGCTCGCCGTCGGGACGACCGAGGAGCCGGGCATCTCGCGCATGACCATCGTCGTCGAGGACGACGGCGCGGAAGGCATCGTGCGGCAGGTGGAGCAGCAGCTCTACAAGCTCATCGACGTCATCGACGTGAAGGACGCTGACCGACGTCGAGGCGGTCATGCGCGAGCTCGCGCTGATTAAGGTGCGCTGCTCGACCGAGCAGCGCCGCGAGGTGCTCGAACTCGTCGACATCTTCCGCGCGCACGTCGTGGACGTGTCGCCGGCGCACCTGACGGTCGAGATCGTGGCCGCCGAGGAGCGGCTGAACGCCTTCATCGAGAACCTGCGCCCGTACGGCATCCTCGAGCTGGTGCGTACGGGCCGCATCGCGATGATGCGAGGGCCGCAGTCGAACGCCGTAGATGAGCCCGAGTCCGAAGCGGTGCTACGCTTCCACACGAGTCCGGCCGCCGCCCTGAGGGCGACCTGCCGTACGTCAGCGACTAACGAGGAATACTCGGACGTGACCGCCACTCATCCGCGCCGCATCGCTGCCTCGAAGGACGCCTCGCGCCCTTCCGGCGCGGCGTGTTCGCGGCTAGACGTGGATGACTCGTTCGCCCGACCGTGCGCGGCGATCGTGGATGCCTCGACGTGGGCCATGCACTTCCGATGCCGATCAGCGTCGCGCGAAGCGCGCGGGGTGTCGGGGCGGAGCCCTGACGGGTGGGATGGGTGGGTCTCCCCTGAGGGGACAGCCGTGGGCGGAGCCCACGTCCAGACCCGCCGCGTAGCGGCGCGCTCCGAAGTAGTATGCCCGCCCTTGACGCGATTCACGCGAGCGGACGCCAACCGGCGTCCGCTTCTGCGTTCCGCGCTCCTTCTCTCGCTCACCCTCGCCCTTGCGCGGCCCTCCGCCGCCACTTCACTGGCCCGCAGTGAGGAAGCGGAGGGGAGGGCGCACCGCGCAAATCAGACTATCAGCAGGAAGCGAAGGCACATCACCATGACCGACAAGGTCTACATCTTTGACACCACGCTGCGCGACGGCGAGCAGTCCGCCGGCGTCGGCTTCACCATCGAGGACAAGCTGGAGATCGCCCGCCAGCTCGCGAAGCTGAACGTCGACATCATCGAGGCGGGCTTCCCGTTCTCCTCACCCGGCGACCTCGAGGCCGTCTCGCTGATCGCCCGCGAGGTGAAGGGCCCCGTCATCGCCGGCCTCGCGCGCGCCAGCTTCGACGACGTCGACGCCTGCTGGCAGGCCGTCTCGCAAGGCGCCGAGACGCCGCGCATCCACGTCTTCATCTCGTCGAGCGAGATCCACATGGCGCACCAGCTGCGCAAGAACCGCGAGGACGTGATGGAGATGGCGCGCGCCGCCGTCGCACCGCGCCGCCGCGTACACCTCGGACGTCGAGTTCTCGCCGATGGACGCCTCGCGCTCGGATCCGGAGTTCATCTACCAGATCCTGCAGGCCGCCATCGAGGAGGGCGCGACGACGATCAACATCCCGGACACCGTCGGCTACGCTATCCCGCAGGAGTTCGAGGCGCTCGTCCGCTCCATCCGCGAGCGCGTGCCGGGCATCGAGAAGGTGCGCATCTCAGTGCACTGCCACAACGACCTCGGCATGGCGATCGCCAACTCGCTGGCGGGCGTGCTGGGCGGCGCGCGGCAGGTCGAGGGCGCGATCAACGGCATCGGCGAGCGCGCCGGCAACACCGCCATCGAGGAGGTGATCATGGCGATCAAGACGCGCCGCGACTTCCTGCAGGTGCACACGGACGTCAACACCCGTGAGATCTACAACACGAGCCGGCTGGTCGAGCGCATCTCCGGCATGGCGCTCCAGTCGCACAAGGCGATCGTCGGCAAGAACGCCTTCCGCCACTCCTCGGGCATCCACCAGGACGGCGTCCTGAAGATGCGCGAGACCTACGAGATCATGGACCCGGCCGAGATCGGCATTCCCGCCGGCGACACCATCGTGCTGACGAAGGTGTCCGGGCGTCACGGGCTGCGCGCCCGCCTGCTGGCCCTCGGCGTCTCGCTGCAGGCCGACGAGTTCGAGCGCGTGTACGAGGCGTTCAAAGACCTGGCCGACCGCCGCGACGAGGTGGACGACCGCGACCTGCAGGCGATCCTGGCGGAGCAGACCTCGGTGCGCATCGAGGAGCAGTGGAAGCTCGACCTGGTGCAGGTCTCGGCGGGCGACCACGCCTCGCCGACGGCGACCGTGCGCCTCGATCGGCCCCGACGGCGAGACGCACCAGGACGCCGCCATCGGCACCGGCCCCGTCGATGCCATCTACCAGGCGATCAACCGCGTGATGAACGTGCAGAACGAGCTGACCGAGTTCAGCGTGAAGTCCGTCACCGAGGGCATCGACGCCCAGGGCGAGGTGACGATCCGCATCGAGGCGGACGGCGGCTCGTACACGGGCCGCGCGGCGGACACGGACATCCTCGTGGCCAGCGCGCGTGCGTACATGCACGCGCTCAACCGCTACCTGAACGCAATGGAACATCGCAAGACCGAGCTGGCGGCGACGCGATAGCGCGCGATGCGCGGTGGAGTGGACGCAATGCTGAGAGATGAGGCGCAATGAGCCCGCAAACGCTGTCCGAGAAGATCTGGGAGCAGCACCTCGTCCGCCGCGAGGCCGGCCAGCCCGACCTGCTCTACGTCGACCTGCACCTCGTGCACGAGGTGACGTCGCCGCAGGCGTTCGAGTCGCTGCGCATGACCGGCCGCACGGTGCGCCGGCCCGACCTCACGATGTCGACGGTGGACCACAACATCCCGACCATCGACCGCGACCTGCCGAACCCCGACCCGCTCTCGCAGCAGCAGATCGAGACGCTGCGCGAGAACTGCAAGCGAGTTCGGCATCCAGCTGTTCGACATGTTCGACGTCCGCCAGGGCATCGTGCACGTCATCGGGCCGGAGCAGGGGCTGACCCAGCCGGGCATGACCATCGTCTGCGGCGACAGCCACACCTCGACGCACGGCGCGTTCGGCGCGCTCGCGTTCGGCATCGGCACGTCCGAGGTCGAGCACGTGCTCGCGACGCAGACGCTGCTGCAGGCGCCGCCGAAGACGATGTCGATCGAGGTCACCGGCCAGCTCGGCCCGGGCGTCACGGCGAAGGACGTCATCCTCGCCATCATCCGCAAGATCGGCGTCGACGGCGGCGTCGGCCACGTCATCGAGTACCGCGGCGACGTCATCCGCAACCTCTCGATGGAGGGGCGGATGACGATCTGCAACATGTCGATCGAGGGCGGGCGCGCGCGCCGGCCTCGTCGCGCCGGACGAGACGACGTTCGCCTACATGAAGGGCCGCCCGTACGCGCCGCAGGGCGAGGACTGGGACGAGGCCGTCGAGGCGTGGCGCAAGCTGCCCACCGACGAGGGCGCGACGTTCGACACGTACGTCGTCCTCGACGGCGCGGACATCGAGCCGCACGTCACCTGGGGCACGACGCCCGCGCAGAGCGTGCCCGATCAGCGGCCGCGTCCCGCGCCCCGAGGACGCCGTCGACGCGCCGCCGCGCGCGAGACCGCCGAGCGCTCGCTGACCTACATGGACCTGAAGGCGGGCACGCCAATCCAGGACGATCGCCATCGACCGCGTCTTCCTCGGCTCGTGCACCAACGCGCGCATCGAGGACCTGCGCGCGGCCGCCAAGATCGTCGCAGGGCAAGCAAGATCGCGACCACCGTCCGCGCGATGGTGGTGCCGGGCTCCGGCCTCGTGAAGGCGCAGGCCGAGCAGGAAGGCCTCGACCAGATCTTCAAGGACGCCGGCTTCGAGTGGCGCGACGCCGGCTGCTCGATGTGCCTCGGCATGAACCCGGACATCCTGCTGCCGGGCGAGCGCTGCGCCTCGACCTCGAACCGCAACTTCGAGGGGCGGCAGGGCGCGGGCGGCCGCACCCACCTCGTCAGCCCGGAGATGGCCGCCGCCGCCGCCATCGCCGGTCACTTCGTCGACATCCGGGAGGTGCTGTAGTGGAGCCGGTCAAGAACATCGTCAGGGCAACGCGATCCCGCTCAACCGCGCGGACGTCGACACCGACCAGATCATGCCGAAGCAGTTCCTGAAGCGCATCGAGCGCACCGGCTTCGGGCCGTTCACGTTCTTCGACTGGCGCAAGGACCCGGACTTCGTGCTCAACAACCCGGCCTACGAGGGCGCGCCGATCCTCGCTCGCCGGCCCGAACTTCGGCTGCGGCTCCTCGCGCGAGCACGCCCCGTGGGGCCTCGAGGACATGGGCATCAAGGCGATCATCGCGCCGTCGTTCGCGGACATCTTCCGCAACAACTGCGCGAAGATCGGCCTGCTCACGGTCGCGCTGCCGCAGGACGACGTCGACCACCTGATCGCCCGCGCCGAGGAGCTGCCCGGCCGGCCAGATCCAGGTCGACCTGGAGCCGCAGACCGTCTCCGTCCAGGGCACGGACTGGGTGCGCCACTTCGACATCGACCCGTTCGTGAAGCACTGCCTGCTCGAACGGCCTCGACGACATCGGCCTGACGCTGCAGCACGACGACGACATCACGGCCTTCGAGGCGAAGCGCTCGGAGCTGCTGCCGGCCGCCAGGCGATAGTGGTGTCGAGCGCGCCTCGGACGTTCTCGACGCGCGCGCAGTCGGAGCGGCTCCCGAAGGGCTTCGCGTTGCCGTGACGCGCTCGCCCTTCGACAGGCTCAGGACGAGCGGATGAGCCGCCGAACCGGCTTCTGTGTCCCATAGTGCGGCGGATTCACAACTACCGTCCAGCAGCGCCTCCCAACCGCTCGCCCGGAGCCCGTCGAAGGGGCGCCCGCAGGGCGACGGTTGGGCGTCGATCGAGACACAGCGCTCACACCCGAACTCGGCATGCGCCTGCGGTCTGAGTTCCCCGCGCTGCGCCCGCGCGACCTCGAACGCGCCGAGGTTGCCGGCGAGGGCTGGTGCACCGTCGCCTATCGCGTCGGGCCGCTGCTCGTGCGGGTGCCGAACTCGACCGAGCCATGCCGAGAAGCTCGCGCTGGAGCCGCGGCTGCTCCCCGCCCTCGAGGCGGCCGGCGTGCCCTTCGTGCCTCGCGGCATGACGGCGGTCGCCGATGACAGACGGCCAGTCTCCTCGCCGCCGCGCACGAGTACGTCGACGGTGTCCCCGCGCGAGAACTCCCCAGGGCGACCGGCCGCCGCCGCGAGGAGCTGGCGCGCGACTTCGGCCGCTTCCTCGGCGCGCTGCACGCGTTCCCGGCCCCCGAGGCGCGTGCGCCTCGGCGTGCCGGAGCTCGACCTGTGGCCCGACCATTATGTCCCGTTGATCGAGGCGGCACGACCGCACCTCGGCCCTCGCACGCGCGTGTGGCTCGATGCACTCTGCGATCGCTTCATCGCCGAGGGCGGCATCGCAAGCGCGCCCCATGTGCTCATCCACGGCGATGTCGATGGGCGCAATGTGCTGCTGCACCTCGATGGCTCCATGGCGGGGGTGATCGACTTCAGCGACGCGATGGTCGCCGACCCCGCGCTCGACTTCGCCTGCATCCTCAACGACTGGTCGTGGTCATTCCTCGAACGCGTGCTCGCACACTACCCCCTCGAGGTGGACGCGGACGCGCGGCGACGGACGGCGTTCTACAGCACGGTCGGCCCGCTGTGGGACGTGCGTGAGGGCGCGGAAGTGGGCGACCCCTCGTTGTTGCGCGCGGGCCGAGCGCAACTGGCGGGGCGGATCAGGCGCGGCGTCCGCCTTGATTTGCGGGTAGCCGCGCGATCGAGTGATAGTCCCCGGACGTAGCGTTACCGGTGGGTTGGAGCAAGATGGAGAAGGATGTGCGGGCGATCACACGTGGAGGCCTTGGCTTCGCGCTCTCCCTGCTGCTGATCGCGGCCACGCTCCTGGTCACTGCCTGCGCCGATGATGACACCGAGGCCACCGCGGACGCCTCGCCAACGTCGGGGCCTACCTCCACCACAGCGAGTACCACGACTCCCCGCCAGCAGCCTGAGACGCGGGTTGTCACGATCGGCGTAGTGCAGTCGCTGACCGGTGCCGGCAGCGTCTACGGCAAGACGGTCGTCGAGGGTATCGAGCTTGCAGTCGAGCAACTCAACGAGGATGCCGACGATTCCGGTGTCCATTTCGAAGCCGCGGTCGTCGACGATAAGAGCGATGTCGAGGGCGCACGAGCCGCCTTCGCCAGCCTCGTTGCGCAGGATGTCGACGCGATCGTCGGGCCAACGCTGTCCAACGTCGCCTCCGACGCGCACCGGCTCGCGCAGGAGGCGGGCATTCCCGTCCTCGGCGCGACGACGACCGCCGTGGGCATCACCGACACGGGCGACTACATCTTCCGCATCGCGTTGCCCGAGGCGGTGGTCGTGCCCGCGACCATCGCGCGCGTCGCGCAACAGCATCCACTCGAGCAGGCAGTGCTCATCCTCGACAGCAGCGATGCGTTCTCGCGTTCCTCCGCCGACGCGATGCGGGCGGGACTGACTGCCGTGGGCAAGACGCCACTGGCGGAGGTCGATGTCGCGAAGGATGACATCGCCACCGCACTCATCGAGCTGGAGGGGCAGAGCATCGACGCCTTCCTGATTACCCCCCTGGTCAATACCTCGGCCCTCGCCCTCCAGGTCATTCGCGGCGCGGGCTTCCAGCAGATCGTCATCGGCGGCAATAGCTTCAACACCCTCGACATCGTCCGCCTCACCGGTGTCGGCGTGGAAGGCGCCTACGTCGGCGCCGCCTGGAACCCGGGACTCGGCACGCCCGCGAGCGAGGCCTTCGTCGAGGCGTACACCGAGGCGTACGGGCAGGCGCCCGACCAGTTCGCGGCGCAGGGCTACGCCAGCGTCCAGGTGCTGGCTGACGCCGTCAGCCGCGAGGACTCCGCGGAGCACGCAGCGGTCCGCGATGCGCTCGCGGCGACGCGCGACCTCGATACGGTGCTCGGGGTGCTCTCGATCTCCAAAGAGCGCGAGGCGGTCCATGCGCCAGTGGTGCAGCAGTACAAGAACGGGCAGCTCGTCGTCATCGAGTAGCTCGCGTACCCATCAATCGGATGCTGAACGGCGAAGTTGGAGCGCCTCGTGCTCTTCCACATAGGGATATCCGGTAAGATCGACGACAACCCCTCTCACACCGGTTGAAAGGACTGGGAGCCTATGAAGTGCCCCCTCTGCGACGTGCCGATGCGGGAAGTGAACCGCCGAGGTGTCCAGATCGATATCTGTCCCGAATGCAAGGGTGTCTGGCTCGACCGCGGCGAGCTCGAGAAGCTGATCGAGGTGAGCGAGCAGGAAGTCGCATACGAACGCACGCGCGGCTCGCGTGGCGACGATGATGATGACGACGATGACGATGACCGCCGGCGCTTCTTCGGTGGCAGTGGTGACAGCTACTTCGGAAGCAGCGGTGACCGTGCTCGCCGGAGTTCGAGTGGTCGCTACATCGACGACCGGGGCCGCCCCGTACAGCCGAAGAAGAAGAAGAACTGGTTCTCGCAGATGATGGAGAACGTCGGCGGCGACGATTAGCCTCGACGCCCCTCGCTGGAGCCATCGTCGCCGGGGCCGTAGGATCCGCTTCGCATCCCCGACACGGATGATCGAGAGGAATGGACGTGGGTACCTACCGCATCCTCGTGCTCCCCGGCGACGGTATCGGCCCTGAAGTAACCGCCGAGGGCGTCCGCGCCCTCGAGGCGGTCGGCAAGCGCTTCGGGCACACCTTCGAGACCAGCGAAGACCTCGTCGGCGGGGCGGCGATCGACGTGCACGGCATCGCGCTGCGCCAGGAAACCATCGATGCGGCCCTCGCCTCGCACGCCGTGCTATGGGGCGCGGTCGGCGGCCCGCAGTGGGATGACCCCCGCGCGAGCGTCCGGCCGGAGCAGGCCATCCTCGGCATCCGCGCCGCGCTCGGACTGTGGGCGAACCTCCGCCCCGCCGTCGTCGACGACGCGCTCGCCGACTCCTCGACGATCAAGGCCGAGACACTGCGCGGCGTCGACATCCTCGTCATCCGCGAGCTGACCAGCGGCATCTACTTCGGCAAGCCGCAGGAGCGTCGCGTCGTCGAATGGCCGCCGCGAGGCCGTCGACACGATGTACTACAACGAGGACGAGGTCGCGCGCGTCGCGCACCTCGGCTTCCAGCTCGCGCGTGGCCGCAAGAACAAGGTCACGAGCGTCGACAAGGCGAACGTGCTCGACTCGTCACGCCTGTGGCGCGAGGTGGTGGCCGAAGTGCGGCCCGAGTACCCCGATGTCGAGTTCGAGAACGTGCTCGTGGACGCGATGGCGATGCACATCATCCGCCGCCCGTCCGCGTTCGACGTGGTGATCACGGAGAACCTCTTCGGCGACATCCTCACCGACGAAGCCTCGATGCTCGCGGGCTCGCTCGGCATGCTGCCGTCGGCGTCCCTCGGCTCGATGCGCGAGGACGGCACCGGCCTCGGCCTGTACGAGCCGATCCACGGCTCCGCCCCGGACATCGCCGGCAAGGGCATCGCCAACCCCACCGGCATGCTGCGCTGTACCGCCATGCTGCTGCGCCATTCGCTCGGCCTGACCGAGGAGGCCGCCGCCCTCGAGGCAGCGGTCGACGCCGTCATCGCCTCGGGCCTGCGCACCGCCGACATCGCGGGTCCTGGCGAGCCCACCGTGACGACGAACCAGATGGCCGACGCGGTGCTGGAGCGGCTGGGGTAACGGAAGCAGTCGTGTCCCTCGCTCACCCTGAGCCTCTCGAAGGGCGAGCGTTCTCCAGTACGAAGCCGCGAACTCATCCGGCGTGTCAGGAGTCCTCGATCGCCACGCTCCGCGGCGCATAGCGCGTCGCGCGTCCGCTCCCCTGCCGTTCGAGGTGGCCCGCGGCCACGAGCCAGTTCAGGTCGGACACCGCCGTCGCGGCGGAGACACCAGCCTCGGTGGCGTACTCGCGGCTGGTCACCGTACCGAACAGCGACGCGAACGTGAGCGCGGTCGTCAGACGGTCGCGCTGGGCGGCGTCGCCCACCACGGCCAGCGCCTCGGCATCAAGCTGCTGACGCGACGCCTCCTCGATCCGGGCGTCGGCCTGCCGGAGCAGCCCTTCGAGGAACCAGCGCGCCCACTCGGTGTAGTCGGCCTGCTGCCCGGGGTACTTCGCCCCGAAAAGCCGCAACGCCGCGTAGTACGACTGCACGTCGCTGCCGAAGACCTGCTCTGCGCTCACGAAGCCGCGCAGCCACCAGCCGCCTCGATACATCAGGAACGAGGTGAGCGCGCGGCCGGTGCGGCCGTTGCCGTCATCGAACGGGTGGATGTTGATGAACTCGGCGTGCGCGACTGAAGCGAGGACGAGTGTGTGCGTCCCCGGTGGGCTCGCCTCGCCGATCCACGCCAGCAGGTCGTCCATGAGCGGGCCGACGTCCTCGGGGGCCGGCGGCATGTAGATCGTCTGGCCGGCGTGGCGGACGGCGTTCTGCTTCGTGCGGTACTGCCCCGTCGTGCCGTAGTGGTCGACGTCGCGCAGGATGAGGAAGTGCAGCGCGCGCAGCAGCCCCGCATCGAGGCCGGCGCTGAGCTTCTGGTCCCCCGCGACCTGCGAGGCGAACTGGACCGCGTCGCGATAGTTGAGGTTCTCGATCTCGGCGACGTCCGTCCGGCGGTCCGGCCGCGCGAAGGCCTCGCGGACCTCCTGCTCAGTCATCGGGTTGCCCTCGATGCGGGTGGACATGTGGGCGCCGCGCGCCTCGGTGATGCGCCGCAACCAGCGGGCGAGGAGCGGCGGCACGTCGAGTGCCTCGATGAGCTGGCGTCGCTCCTCGAGGTCCGCGAGTAGGGGCCGCAGCGGCGCGAGGTCGATGCGCGGCTCGAACGTCATACGTCGATTATACGATTAATCGACCAGTTTGTTGGAGTGTTCGATTAATCGAGGGATCGGCAACTCAACAAATCGAGGCGCTGACGCTATGCCTCGGTGAGGCGCGGATTGAGCTTCGCGTCCCGTGCGGCGTACTGGGCGATGATTTGCTCTGATGCGGCAAGGACCTCGTCGAACGGGATCCGGCCGAGCTCGTACTCACGGTACACGTCCCGAATCCGGGGAATATCGCTCCTCATTCGCGTGTTCTTCCTTTCGCCATGAGAGCTTCACTCGCGGCTCGTAGAACGTGGCCAGAACCAGTGCCGTGGATCGAGCTCATGCACTGTCCAGGCGCGAATCCTGACTGGGAGACAGCGAGCGAGCTGAGCCTCGTCGTGCCTTCAAGACCCTCGAGATCCTGTTGTAGGAACAGCGTTGCCAGGCGTGCCCGCGCATGCTCGTAACCACAGTCCAGCTCTTGCTCGACCGCGTAACTACATACATCGCAGAGCTCGGGATCAGGTTCGCGATGATAGTCGAGCACTCCGACTCCCTCGCCGCAGCACGAACTGTATCAGACCATATGTACGCGAAGGCAAGTGAACAATTACAGATATTCGCCTGCGTCGTTGCACTGCCGTCCGCCACGTTCCTACAATGGACGAGTTATGACATCGGTCGAGCAGCACTCAGAACAGGCGGTAACAGTCGCCCGGCCCTCGCGGCCGGCGGCCTCGATTATCGCGCTCTAATACGTACCTACGAACACCCTTTGCAGTCCCGACCGGCAACGGCGCATCGCGGCGGTAGCCTCGATGACTGCGACCGAGTAGAAGCGCGAGTGACCTGATGACCGACCCCACGAACGTACTCCTCTATGACACCACGCTCCGCGACGGCCTCGGCATGGAGGGGCTCTCCCTCTCGCTCGAGGAGAAGCTCACGATCGTGCAGAAGCTCGATGACCTCGGTGTCCACTACATCGAGGGGGGCTATCCCGGTTCGAATCCGAAGGACGCGGAGTTCTTCCAGCGCGCCCGCGCCATCGAGCTGAAGCACGCGCGGCTCGTGGCGTTCGGTTCGACACGCCGAGCCGGTGGCCCCACCGACACCGACCCGGCGTTGACCGCTGTGCTCAACGCCGAGACGCCCGTCGTGACCCTCGTCGGGAAGTCCTCCGCCGCGCAGGTGCGCGATGTCCTCGAGACGACCGAGGAAGAGAACATCGCGATGATCTCGGACTCTGTCCGCTTCCTGCACGAGCGCGGCCGCGAGGTGGTTTTCGACGCCGAGCACTTCTTCGATGGCTACGCCGCCGACCCCGCCTACGCCATCGCGACGCTGCGCGCGGCGGCCGGCGCGGGCGCCAGCACCGTGACGCTCTGCGACACGAACGGCGGGGCGATGCCGGACGCCATCGTCCGAGGTGTCGCGGCCGCTACCGAGGCGGTGCAGTGCGCCGTCGGCATCCACTGCCACAACGACGCGGAGCTGGCTGTAGCCAACACGCTGCTCGCCGTGCAGGCGGGCGCTACGCAGGTACAGGCGTGTCTGAACGGCTGGGGCGAGCGCTGCGGCAACGCCAACATCGTCACGGTGATCGCCAACCTCAAGCTCAAGCTTGGCATCGGGGTCGTGAGCGACGAGCAGCTTGGGCGGCTGACCGAGATCTCGCACTTCGCCTCGGAGCTCGCGAACCTGGCGCCGAACCCGCAGCAACCGTACGTCGGCACAGCCGCCTTCGCGCACAAGGCGGGGCTGCATGTCGCGGCGATCACGAAGATCGGCGGGCTCCTACACGCACATCGACCCGCTTGCCGTCGGGAACATCGAGCGCGTGCTCGTATCCGAGCTGGCGGGCCGCCGCAACATCCTCGAGAAGCTGCGCGAGCAGGGCGCCGGCCTTGACCTGACCGATGCGCAGGCACGCACGGTCCTCGAACGGGTCAAGGAGCAGGAAGCGCGCGGCTTCCAGTTCGAGTCCGCCGAGGCGTCGTTCGAGCTGCTGGTGCTCCGCTCGCTCGAGGGCTATGTCGCGCCGTTCGCGCTCGAGGACTTCCTCATCGTGGAGCGGCGCCGCCACCTCGATGCCGCCGGCCTTGCACCGGCCGCGAACGGCGACAGCGAGATGCAGGCCGAGGCAATGGTGAAAGTCCGCGTCGGCGAGCTGCTGGCGCAGACGGCCGCTGATGGCAACGGCCCCGTCTCGGCCCTCGATGCTGCAGTGCGCCGCGCGCTGGGCGAGACGTACCCGCTGCTCGAACGCGTGCGCCTCACGGACTACAAGGTGCGCATCATCAACTCGGGCGGCGGCGCCGACGCGGCCGTCCGCGTCCTGGTGGAGTCGAGCGACGGACTGCACCTCTGGCGCACTGTCGGCGCCTCCACGGATGTCATCGAAGCGTCATGGCTCGCGCTGCAGGACGCATACGAGTACTGGATCCGCCACTGGGGCAACGAACGTTGACGCTGTCCGTCTAGCGGATCAGCACGATCGGCACGCCCACATCGAGGTCGCGCCATGCGCGGTCGGCCGTCAACACCGACGCACCGAGCCGCCTCGCCAGTGCGAGACACGCACGGTCGCCGAGCGAGAGCCCGGCGGGCCGCGTGTGCTGGCGAAGCAGGCCAGCATCGAATGCCGCGTCCTCATCGAACGAGATGATCTCGATGCCCCATGGAGCGACGGAGGCGCGGATGCCTTCGTCGCTCCAACCACCATCGATGAGCTTCGAGACAACCTCTGCTAAGTTCACCGTGCCGATTGCAGCCTCCTCGGTGAGGGCGTCCTTCACCTGGGTGGCACCTGGCTCGTTATTGACGACGGCAAGCAGTGCGGAAGCATCGAGGATCCAGTCACTCACGCTCGGCTTCCGCTCGCCGCTCGGCAATAAGTTCGTCCACGAGTGAGCGACCAGACGGGTTGTACTTCGCCGACAACTCACGCATTCGGTGCACAGCCGCGGTTGGAGTGATCACTCGGATCTCTCCATTCTCGACGAGCAGTGTCACACGCCCACCTGGCTTCATCTCGACCGCATCGCGCATTTCTTTAGGGACGAGCAAGCGCCCTTGGAGGTCGACTCGCACTATCGCCCGTTCAGATGCCAGGAACATGGCCCTATCCAATCTCATCGCTTTTGGTGATTATCTTCAGATTACCATAGAGTGCGTCGCGCTCGTGGTAGCGCCCCAGCGCCGAGGGCATAATGTGACGAAGGCAAGCGCGAACGGAGGCAATCGATGAACGAGGTCGCGGAGGGCACACAGACGGAGCGCGCGTCGATCATCATCGTCTCGGACTTTGTCTGTCCGTGGTGCTACGTGGGGCACATGGAAGTCGAGCGACTGCGAGAGAAGTACGCCATCGATGTGCACTGGTCGCCGTTTCTCCTCGACCCGACCGTGCCCCCGGAGGGCCGCCCGCAGCAGCGCCATACGAAGGACGGCGACCCGCCGACTCCGCTCGAGGAGCGCGGGCAGAGCCTCGGCATCACCTTCACGCGCGGACGCACGTTCCGCCCGAACTCACACCTCGCGCTTGAGACCGCGATGTATGCCGAGGACCTTGGCATCGACCACACACCGCTGGAGAAGGCGCTGTACTATGCGCACTTCGAAGCACTCGAGGACATTGGCGACATCGATACGCTGGTGCGCATCGGCTCCGAGAGCGGCATGGACGCCGCCGAGCTTCGCAACGTCCTCGAGACGCGGCGCTACCGCGAGTCGGTCGACGAGGCAATCGCGTGGGCTCAGCAGATTGGCGTGACCGCTGTGCCGACGTTCATCCTCGATGGCCGTCAGGGCATCGTGGGCGCGCAGGAGCAGGCTGCGTTCGAGCGCGTCCTCGAGTCACTCGGCCACGCACCGGAGGCAGACCCGGTCGTGTAGCGTCAGGCGATCGAGGGATAGTCCATCCCGATATGCCTCTCGTCCTCGAAGCGGCGGTACCGCTCGTCGGAACCCGAGGATATCTCGATAGACGTAGTCGTTTTCCTCACCAAGCCGCGGCGCGTGCCAGCGTAGCTCGACACGAGGGGAGCTGGTCATCCTACCGGGGTGGCGCGAACGCTGAAGAGACGATCTCCGGCTACGCGAAGTGGCACACTTGGGCCCGCCCGGCGTCCTATGACACCGCGACGCAATTTCAGCGCTACATGTACAAGTACAGCTACATCGACGCCCGCTGGGTCGCGAAACCGGCGAATCTGTTCGACAACGACATCCCCATCCCACATGCGGCGTGTTATCTCCTGACCACTTCGGAACGTGCGAAGGACTTGGCGCAGAAGCCGGTCCGCATCATCAAGCACGCTTCCGACCGCTTTAAGGGTCCGCAGTGTGACCGCAACACTCGAGGAGTGCGAGGAGTCGACAGCCCCGCTCGACGCCCGGCGATTAGGCACGGACTCACGCGATGAGTACGAATGGCCCGCTCGATGAGCGGGCCATTCGCGTTCCACAGCATATGCCGGTTCGGCGCGTCGATTCCTCGGTACACTGGGCCGATGACCGAGTACGACTCCCGCACCGCGCTCCTCGTCGTCGATGTGCAGAACGACTTCGCCGACCCGGCCGGCGCGCTCTACGTCCGCGGGGGCGAGGGCATCGTCCCGATCGTGAACGGCGAGGTGGAACGCGCGACCGAGGCGGGCTCCCTGGTCGTGTACACACAGGACTGGCATCCCTCGCGCACGCCGCACTTCGAGCAGGACGGCGGCGTGTGGCCAGTGCACTGTGTGCACGACACGTGGGGCGCGGACTTCCACGCCGACCTCCATGTCGTCGAGGCGCCGATCATCCGCAAGGGTTCGGGCGGCGAGGATGGCTATTCAGCGTTCTCGGTGCGTGACCCGCGGACGTCGGAACGCTCGGCGACGGTGCTCGCCGACATGCTGCGCGAGCGCGGCATCGAGCGCGTGGTGATCGCCGGGCTTGCGACCGACTACTGCGTGAAAGAGACGGGCCTTGATGCGGCGCGTCTCGGCCTCGACGCGACGGTCCTCCTCGACGCGGTGCGCGCGGTCGAGCTCATCCCCGGCGACGGCGAGCGCGCGCTCGAGGCGCTGCGCGCCGCTGGCGTACACAGCGAGTGAGCATGTCCGAGGACGCAGCGGGCCAGCTCGCCCTCTTCACCGACCTCTACGAGCTAACGATGCTCCAGGCGTACTACGCCGAGGGCATGACCGAGACCGCCGTCTTTGACCTGTTCGTGCGCAACATGCCCCTCGAGCGCAACTTCCTGCTCGCCTGCGGCATCGAGGAGATCCTGAGCTACCTCGAGGAGCTGACCATCAGCGCCGAGGCGATCGCGTACCTGAATTCACTGGAACAGTTCAGCGCGGAGTTCCTCGAACGTCTCGCGACGTTCCGCTTCACGGGTTCGGTGATGGCCGTCCCGGAAGGCACGCCGATGTTCGCGGGCGAACCACTGCTCGAGGTCGTCGCGCCGCTGCCCGAGGCGCAGCTCGTCGAGACCTACCTCCTGAACCAGGTCACGTTCCAGACGCTGATCGCCTCGAAGGCGGTGCGGTCGGTGATCGCTGCGCAGGGGCGCCCGGTCATCGACTTCGGGCAGCGGCGGACGCACGGTTGGGATGCCGGCGTGAAAGCCGCGCGCGCGAGCTACCTCGCGGGCTTCACCTCGACGTCGAGCGTGCTCGCCGGCCGGCAGTACGGTATCCCCGTCACCGGCACGATGGCGCACAGCTATATCGAGGCGCACGAGAGCGAGGCCGAGGCGTTCCGCGCGTTCGCCCGCCAGTACCCCGACACGGTGCTGCTCGTCGATACGTACGACCCTATCGAGGCGGTCCGCGACGTGGTGCGAATGGCCGAGGAGCTCGGTGATGGCTTCAGGGTGCGCGGTATCCGTCTCGACTCGGGCGACCTCGAGGCGCTGTCGAGGCAGGCGCGCGGACTCCTCGACGCCGCCGGTCTGCGGCGTGTCGGCGATCGTGGCAAGCGGCGGCCTCGAGGAGCAGGCCATCGCGAGGCTCGTCGCGGCGGGCGCACCGATCGAGGTGTTCGCGGTGGGGACACAGGTGGGGATCTCCGCCGACCAGCCGGCACTCGACAGCGTGTACAAGCTCGTCGAGTACGCCGGACGCGGTCGCATGAAGCTCTCGACGGCGAAGTCGACATGGCCCGGCCGCAAGCAGGTCTATCGCCAGTACCGGGATGGGATTGCCACACGAGACATCGTCGCCCTCGCGGACGAAGCCATCGATGGCACGCCACTCCTCGTCGAAGTCATGCGCCACGGAAAGCGCATCGCGGGGCACAACGCGAGCCTCGAAGCGGCGCGCGAACGCACACGCACCGGCCTCACGACGCTGCCGCCTGGCCTGTTGTCGCTCGGACTGGCCGAGCCACGCTACGCCGTCGATGTCAGTCCGGGGCTCATCGAGGCACGCGACCGCGTGGAGCAGACCCTGACTGCGGACTGACCTCGGGCGCGGGCAGAGCCTAGAGCCAGCCCGGCCGCACGAGGCGGGACTCGTACGCGAGCTTGACGGCGCTGCTCCAGCGCCCCATCTGCTCAGGACATGCTCGCTGCGATTGCCGCGTTGCCGGCTGGCCCCAGGGATGCGTGAGCGGATGCGGGTTTGAAGAGCTGTTCCAATACCGCTCGCCGATATTCGAAGATGTGCTCCAGCCGCCGGCGGAGGGGCGCGTGGGCGAGGCCACCGACCTTCCCGAATGGGAGCATGTAGTACACCGTATCCTGCACCTCGGTGCCGTCCTCTGCCGGAGTCAGCACGTGCTCGTGATGCCACAGGCGGTACGGCCCTACTCGCTGCTCGTCGATGAACCTGGACCCTTCGACGACCTGTGTGATCTCGGTCACCCACTCCAGGGCTATCCCGCGCAAGGGGCGCACGCGATAGCCGATGAGCAACCCCGGATAGATCTGCGCCGGCAGCGGAGTGGTCACCTGGAAGGCCATTTCGGAGGGAGTGATCTGGGCGAGATTCCGCGGGTCGGTGAAGAACCGCCATGCTTCCGGCAGCGACACAGGCAACATCTGCGAAGTCTGGAGGCGATGCAATGTCATCGCGTGACCTCCTCAGTGAAGCGGACGGCTGTTGGTGTCGTGAGGGCCGCGCGAAGCGCTTGCTCGATCGTCGAGTGTTGAAAGGTGAAGCCCGCCGACGTGAGCGCGTGTGGCTCGACACGTTGGCTCGAGAGCAAGACTTCCGACACCAGCTCCTTGCCGAAGAGAAGCGAGAGCGCGAATTCGGGGACCGGTATCACCGCGGGACGATGCAATTGCCGGCCAAGTGCGGACGTGAAGTCGCGGTTACGCACCGGCGCTGGCGAGACAACGTTAATCGGGCCGCGGGTGTCCTCACTGCGCAGCGCAAACCCGATCGCGCGAAGCGCATCCTCGGTAGAGACCCACGGGAACCACTGACGGCGTGCCCGATCGGCCCCCCGACTCCAAGGCGAAACGGCAGCCGCCGCCGCTGAAGCAGCTCGCCCCTGGGCCCGATCAACGGCCCGAAGCGCGCGTAGACGACACGGACACCTGCTGCCTGCGCCGGTGTAGCAGCCGCCTCCCAGTCCGCGACCAGGCCGGCAAGGAACCCGTCCCCCTGCGCGTCCGCTTCGGTCACCACCTCCTCACCGGCGTCCCCGTAGTAGCCCGCGCCGGATGCCATCACGAGCGTCCGAGGGGGGTCAGGCAGTGCCGCCAGGTGACTCGAGAGCAGCGCCGTCGAGTCCACCCTGCTCGCTCGGAGCGCTGCCTTGCGTGACTTGGTCCAGCGCTCCGCGGCAATCGAGACGCCACCCAGATGGACGACGGCGTCCACACCGTCGAATGCGTCTGGCCGCATCCAGCCAGACGCCGGATCCCACAACGCCCCCGGATCGGCGGAGGGCCCTCGTCGTACCGGGAGCACTGCGTGTCCCTCGGCTGTGAGTGCTGCATTCAGCGCGGTACCGATGTATCCGCTCGAGCCGGTGATTGCGATGAGCATCTTGGGGTCTCCCTGAAACGGGGTCGCGCCGACATCGAGTCAGCGCGACCCCCGGATCGATTACTGGCGCGTGCCGGAAGCGAACCTCACCGCGAGTGGCAGCATGAGGGCGAGCCCGACGAGCCCCGCAATCGCAAGGAAGGTCGTCCCAGCCTCGGCCAACCCGGCGTTGCCCGTATTCGGGGCCGAGGGCGTCGCCTGCGCGGAGGGTGGCAAGAGCACGCGGTCGATGACGTGGATCACTCCGTTGGTGGCGCGCACATCAGCCGACACCACGTTGGCGCCGCCCACCTGGACGGAGCTCCCGGAAGCGGTGATTGGGACTGCCGAGCCCTGTACTGTGGTCGCCTGAGTGAGCTTCGCCGCATCAGCCGCGAGGACTTCACCCGAGACGACGTGGTAGAACAGGGCCTCGCGAAGGCGGGCGGGGTCCTTCAGCAGGGCGTCAACTGTGCCGGCCGGCAGCGCTGCAAAGGCAGCATCCGTCGGGGCAAACACCGTGAAGGGGCCGGCTCCCTTCAGGGTCTCGACCAGACCCGCTGCCTGCACCGCGGCGACCAGGGTCTTGAAGTCCCCAGCTGCCGCGGCGGTGTCAACGATGTCGGCACTGGCCTGCTGTGGTGCGATCGGAGCGCCACCCGGCTCAAGTTCCACGACGTTGGCGCTTGCTGCTCCCAACAGCAGTACCGCCGCCACCGCCCCCGAGACGATACCAAGTATCTTTCGTGTCATAGCTATTTCCCTTCCGACTAGTCGTTAGTTGTCGTTGAACGAACGCGGGAGCAGCGACACCACGAAGAGTCCCGCCAGTCCCACCAGTGCATAGACGACCTTGCTCATTGGTTCCGTGCTGCCCCCGAACAGTTCGGCGACCAAATCGACTTCTGCCACCGCCCAGAGCCCCCAGTTGAGGGCGCCGACGATCACCAGCACTAACGCGATTACTGCAATCCAACGCATCTCTGTCTCCTTAAGCTCGGACGCGATCTTCGGGTTCCACGGGCGAGGCACAGCCTCGCTGCGGGCGGGTACGACCCGAATCACTCATGCACTGCTCCCTTCTTTCTATTGGTCGTTTCTTGGTCGTATGCCGATGACTACTTGTCCACCAGCAAGAGTTTGGCCAAACATGTCCGCGATGTCAAGCGACTTGGCAAACTTTTGCACAAGTGCCACAATCCCTCCATGAAGTACTCCGTCCAGGCTGCAGGTCGAGCAACCGGCATCTCCCCGTGGCGCATCAGAACCTGGGAACGTAGGTATGGGGTCCCGAGCCCGGAGCGGGAACCCAATGGTCGACGCACGTACTCGGAGGAGGATGTCGAGGTTCTCCGCAGAATGGCTGCGCTGACCGAGGCGGGCCTGAGTGCGGCACATGCCGCCGAGACGATTCGCAACGACGAGCCGCCGTTGCCGCAACGGCTCGATACGGTGGCGTTCGACCTTCGTGCGGTGGCGATTGCCGACGGCGGCCGGGCGTTCGACGAGTCCGGATGCATCGGCGCCATCCGCGACGCGAGCCGGAGTCTCGGCTGGGCGGAAACGATTGGGCGTGTCCTCATGCCCGCGATGCAGCTCATCGGCGAGCGCTGGGAACGCGGCGAAGTCTCCCTCGCCGCGGAGCACTTCGTCTCCCAACTGGTGCGGCGCGAGATGCTCGCCGCAGTCGCGGCGTTCGACGCGCCGAGCGACGATCAGCCGCTCGTCCTCGTCGCCTGTCCCGCAGACGAGTTGCATGACCTCGGCGCAACAGCCTTCTGGCTGTTGCTGCGTGAGCGCGGAGCGAGGGTGATCTTCCTCGGGGCAGACGTACCGGCGGAAGCGCTTGTGGCTACGGTGAACGCCACGCGTCCTGACTCCGTATGCCTATCCGGGATCGCACCCACCTCAGCACCAATGCTTGCTGAAGCCGCTCGCCGTTTGCTCGACGCGCATGCGCCAACGCGAGTCTTCGTGGGAGGGCCCGCATTGCGACTCTTCCCGCTCGGACGAGTAATGGCTCCTCGCCTGCCGGACCGGATCAGTGCTGCGGTGGATGTCCTCCTGGGACATCACTCGGGCCCACCCAGTCCCGACCCGTGAGTCCGCCTGATGACACGCGCCTGCGTCGATAGGTCGCGGCCTCGGGGGAACGGCCCGATCGGGCTACTCTTCCAGGCCAACCCAGTGCGCGCTTTTACTTCGCGCGCGTAGAGCGGCCGAGACATCCTCACCATGCGGGTTGCCGCGAAGCCGGCGCCCACCAGCGCGAGCATGATGTGTCCGCTCGTGCATCGTGGCGCTCCTTGGCCTGAGCGAGGGAGCCGATGGCTACGGATGGCTGTCCAGCTCAGCGGGGCAAACGGTGATCGGACCTCGTGGCTGTATCGAGTATGATGCCCGCCGGCGGTGCTCACCATGCCATACAACGAGAAGCTTGCCGAGGATGTCCGCGCACTGCTTGCGGACCAAGCGGCGCTGTCCGAGCGCAAGATGTCTGGTGGCATATCGTTCCTCCTCGCGGGGAACTACTGCTGTGGCGTGCTGAACGACGACCTCGTGGTGCGCGTCGCATCCGAGGCCGCCCTCGAAGCGGCCGCATGTGCGGCAGATGGACTTCATCGGCCGGCCGATGAAGAACTGGCTTTATGTCGCGCCTGAGGGGACGAAGACGAAGCGGGCGCTGAGCGGCTGGGTACAACGAGGACGCGCGTTCGCGTTGTCGTTGCCCGCGAAGTAGCGGCGAGGCACTCGTAGGTCGTATCTCGCCCGAGGGCTGATCTATGCCAGAACTCGAACGGATGTCTGCACGAGCCTGCGGAAGAGTACGATCGAGCCTCGGCTCAATGGCTTACGTACGTCACCACTGCACGAACATCGGCATGACGACGTGGACGTAGCGGTCGTCGCCGACGGGGCGGAGGACGCCGGGGGCCGAGGGCGATGAGGTCTCGATGGCGACGCGGTCGGTGGTGATCACGTTCAGGACTTCGATGAGGTAGCGGCTGTTGAAGGCGATCTTCGCCTCTTCGCCGGTCACGATGGCGTCGATCTCGCCCTCGTTGTTGCCGACTTCCTCGGCGCGCGCGGTGACGAGGAGGCTGCCCGGTGCGCCGCTCGCGCCGGGCGTCGCGGTGAGGCGGACGATGCCGGAGCCGTCGCGCGCGAAGATCGAGGCGAGCCGCGTCTCCTGGCGGAACTCGCCGACCGAGATCTCGGTGCGCGTCGCGGAGCTGGCCGGGATGAGCTGCTGATAGTTGGGGAACGTCCCCTGGATCAGGTTCGCGATCAGCGTCGCGTGGCCGAGGTCGAACAGCACCTGCGTCTGCGCGGCGTTCACCGTCATCGTCACGGGCGCCTCGGCCTCGGGGAGCAGCCGCGCCAGCTCGCCGAGCGCGCGCGCCGGCACGATCACCTCGCGCTCCTGCACCTCGCCCTCGGGCAGGTCGAGGTCGTAGACCGCGAGGCGGAAGCCGTCGGCGGCGGCCAGGCGGATCACGCCCTGCTGGATCGCGAAGTGGACGCCGGTGAGCACCGGGCGCGAGTCATCGGTGGCGGCGGCGAAGACGACGTGGTCGAGCGCCTGGCGCAGACGGTCGGCGGCGATGTGGATCGCCCCGGCGCCCTCGACGGGCGGGATCGGCGGGAACTCGTCGGGGTCCATGCCACCGATCGACGCGGCGTTGCGCGCGCACGAGAGGCTCACCTGGCGCGAGCGCTCGGCGAGCGTTCATCTCGATCTCCTCGCGCGGCAGCGTCGCGACGAAGTCGGACAGCAGCCGCGAGGGCATCGTGATGGAACCGGGCTGGGCGACCGTCGCCGAGATGGTGTACGTGATCGCGATCGTCTCGGCGTCGGTGGCGGAGAGCTTGATGCGCCCCTCGTCGGCTTCGACAAGGACGTGCTGCGTGATCGGGCAGGACAGAACGCGCGGGGACCGCCCTCGAGACCGCGCTGAGGCCTCGATGCAGCTGATCCTGCTGGCAGGCGACGCGCATGGAGTAGTGCTCCTGCAAATGATTAAGCGCTGAGCGTTTTACACGCTCATTAGAGTATACGGGCGTACGCGAATGGCTGGCAACGCGCGGGGGAGCACGGACGCTCGCAGCGTCAGGCTCGCGCCAGAGCTTCCCCAAATGCCTCCGCAGCGTGCCGGACAGTCTCGTCGATGGCCTCCTCGTCGTGGGCGAGCGAGACGAACCAGCACTCGAACTGCGAGGGCGGCAGCAGCACCCCGCGCTCGAGCATCGCGCGGTGGAAGCGCGCGAACGTCGCCGTGTCGCTCGTGCGCGCCTCGGCGTAGTCGCGCGGCGTCGAGGCGCGGAAGAACGGCGTGAGCGCCGAGCCGACGCGCGCGACCGGCGAGCGGGACGCCCGCTGCCTCGGCGGCGCGTTCGAGGCCGGCCTGCGAGCCGCGCGCCCAGCGCCTCGAGGCGTTCGTACGCGCCCTCGGTGCGTGCGAGCGTGTCGAGGGTCGCGAGACCGGCGGCCATCGCGAGCGGGTTCCCGGAGAGCGTGCCCGGCCTGGTAGACGTCGCCGATCGGGCGCCATGCGCTCCATCAGCGCCGCGCGGTCCGCCGTACGCGCCGACCGGCAGCCCGCCGCCGATCACCTTGCCGAGCGCTGTGAGGTCCGGCGCGACGCCGAAGCGCTCCTGCGCCCCGCCCCGCCCGAGGCGGAAGCCCGTGATCACCTCGTCGAAGATGAGGAGCGCGCCGTGCTCGTCGCAGAGCGCGCGCAGGCCCTCGAGGAAGCCCGGCTGCGGCGGGACGAGGCCCATGTTGCCGGCGACCGGCTCGACGATGATGCAGGCGACCTCGCCGCGGGTGCGCCTCGAGGGCCGCGCGCACCGCCTCGAGGTCGTTGTAGGGCACGACGAGCGTCTGCGCGGCGAAGGCCGCCGGCACGCCCGGCGAGTCGGGCAGCCCGAGCGTCGCCACGCCCGAGCCCGCCGAGGCGAGCAGCCCGTCGGCGTGGCCGTGGTAGCCGCCGTCGAACTTCAGCACGAGGTCGCGCCCGGTGACGGCGCGCGCGAGGCGCAGCGCCGTCATCGTCGCCTCGGTGCCGGAGTTGACGAAGCGCACCATCTCGATGCGACGGCACGGCCTCGACGATGCGCTCGGCGAGCTCGACCTCCGCCTCGGTCGGCGCGCCGAACGAGGTGCCGCGCGTCGGCGGCGTCCTGCACCGCGGCGACGACGGCCGGGTGCGCGTGCCCGAGGATCAGCGGCCCGAACGAGCCGACGTAGTCGATGTACTCGTTGCCGTCGACGTCGACGACGCGCGCTCCGGCGCCGCTCGCGAGGACGACCGGCTCGCCGCCGACCGCCTTGTACGCGCGCACGGGCGAGTCCACCCCGCCGGGCAGCACGCGCCGGGCGCGCTCCATCACCTCGCGGGAGCGGTCATGAGTCATCGATGTTCCTTACTACGCTTCGAGGCACGCGCTCGAGGCGATGCGGCTGGCACCAGTCAGGCGAGGATCGCGTCCGCGATCGCCTCGAGCGAGCGCGTCTCGATGTCGGGGAGCGCGGTCTCTTTCGGGTACTCGGCCTCGTTGCGGCGCACGTAGGCGGCGCGCAGCCCGGCGTTGACGCGCGCCGCTGACGTCCGCGCCGGGCGTGTCGCCGACGTAGAGCACCTCGTGCGGCTCGCAGCTGAAGCGCTCGGCCAGCGCGAGGAAGGCCGCGCGGTTGCGGCTTGTAGATGCGCAGCGACTCGGACGACTGGATCACCGAGAAGCGCAGCCGGTTCACCGACACCGCGCTCTGGAGGAAGTCCTCGTCGGCGTTGGACATGAGGCCCACGAGGTACTTCTGCGCGATGCGCTCGATGCTCTCGAACGCGTCCGGATACGCGGGCGCGTGGCTCAGCACGTGGCGGAGGTGGTTGCGCGCCCGCGACGGGGTCGCCCGGCGAGCTCGTACTTCGCGAAGGTGTACTCGAACTGGCGGCGCCAGGTCTCCCATGTCGCGATCCACGGCGGGGGTGGCCCATCCGTCAGTCGCTTGTGGCGAAGCTTGGCGTCCTCGTCGTCAGTCTCATCGAGTGTCCCGTCCTGCGCCCAGACGCTGACCTTGCGAAACGCCTCGTCCTGGAACGTCTTCGCGACCTGCTCGTGGTCCCCGCCGAGGCCCTGCTGGTCGAGGACCTCCTGCACCGCCAGCAGGAAGTCCCAGTGAAACAGCGTGCCGTACGCATCGAAGGCGACGGCCTTGATGACCGACAGATCGAGGGGAGCGCGCGTGCTCAAGGGTGTGCCTCAGTGGTGTCCGTTGCGTCATGGTCATTGTCGTGTCCTTCGCGAGGCATGATCGGTGCGCGGTATCGCGCGCTCGTCCTTCGACAGGCTCAGGACGAACGGTACTTTGCATGGCTCAGGGCTGAGCGAGCTGCGTCGAGCAGACGAGGCAATAGCGTCCCAGTCGCCTCGGATCAGTGCTTCCTTCTTTGCTCGCGACCAGCCCTTGATCTGACGCTCACGGCGAACGGCATCGTAACGAGATTCGAACTCATCTTGCCATACCAGTTCAACCGGCCGGCGTCGAGCAGTGTATCCACCGTACGAACCGTCGTAGTGCGCCGCGAGCCGAGACATCGAGGTCGTCCGTGTGGCCGGTGTAGTACGTGCCATCCGAACATCGAAGGATGTAGACGAAGAACACTGGCACGTCGCATCCCGTCCACCAAAACCCGTTCGTCCTGAGCCTGTCGAAGGACGCGAGCGGCGCATACCGCTGAATTGGCTGCGCCCTTACCCGTCCTCCCGCAGCCAGCGCGCCGCCTCCTTCGCGTGGTAGGTGAGGATGATGTCCGCGCCCGCGCGCCGGATAGAAGTCAGCGTTTCGAGGACGGCCGCGCGCTCGTCGAGCCAGCCGTTGGCGGCGGCGGCCTTCAGCATCGCGTACTCGCCGGAGACGTTGTATGCGGCCACCGGCAGGTCGGTCGCATCGCGCACCGCGCGCACCACGTCGAGGTAGGGCAGCGCGGGCTTCACCATGACGATGTCGCGCCGCTCCTCGATGTCCGCCGCCACCTCGCGCAGGGCCTCGCGCGCGTTGGCGGGGTCCATCTGGTAGCCGCGGCGGTCGCCGAACCTGCGGGCGCGGAGTCGGCGGCCTCGCGGAACGGGCCGTAGAACGCCGAGGCGTACTTGGCGCTGTACGCCATGATCGGCGACGCTCTCGTGGCCAGCGCTCGTCGAGCGCCTCGCGGATGGCGGCGACGCGGCCGTCCATCATGTCCGAGGGCGCGATGAGGTCGGCGCCCGCCTCGGCGAGTGAGACGGCGGTCTCGCGCCAGCAGCGGCAGCGACGCGTCGTTGTCGACATCGCCGCCGGGGCTCGAGCAGGCCGCAGTGGCCGTGGTCGGTGTACTCGCACAGGCAGACGTCGCCCACCACCACGAGGTCGGGGTCGGCGTCCTTCAGCGCGCGCGCGCCTGCTGCACGATGCCGTCCGGCGCGTAGCCCTCGCTGCCCTCGGCGTCCTTCGAGGCGGGGATGCCGAAGAGCATCACCGCGCGGACGCCGAGCGTCGCGCAGCTCGCGCGCCTCGGCGGCGAGCTGGTCGACCGAGAGCCGCGACTGGCCGGGCATCGAGGCGATCGGCTCGCGCACGCCTCGTCCGTGCGTGACGAACAGCGGGTAGATGAACGAGGCCGGGTCGAGCCGCGTCTCGCGCACGAGGCCGCGCATCGCCTCGCTGCGGCGGGTGCGCCTCGTGCGGGTGAACTGCGCACGGCTGGTGAGGATGGTCATTCGGGGCAGGCGCCAGCGCCAGCAGGCGAGGTTGGAATTCGCGGATATACGCGGCAGCACCGTCGAGCCCCCACTGCTTCAGTGACTCGAGATGCTGTGCCGAATCGCCAATCGAACCTCCTCGGCTGGAAGTAGATGGAGACTCATTTTCGTCTCGGGCTTCCGATCCCAGTGGATTGTTCCCACCACGGCCGCTAGCACCGATTTGATGTCATCGGCGCTGTGTTGGAGTTCATCGAATGTGTCTTTGGTTCGCTGCTTGTCGGGTGACTGAAGGCAGAGTTCGACGTGAAAGTTGCCGTCTGCGGGTTTAGCCATGCGACGAAGAACTCCGTTGCGAACATGTAAGTATTTGACCTAGATGCCCGTGGTTAGTCGGCTCGAGTTGGTTCTCGATCAGGACTTCGCGGCCAGTCCCGGCTTCACGCCCAAACAGATCGGCCCAGTACCGGCCTACGCTGACTTCGCGCTCTACGAGTTCAATTTCAATCCCGATTGCCGCGCTCAGAAGTCCAATATGATCTTCAGCCATGGCGTGAACTCATGAGCCTCGTGACGCCAAACGTCACGCGCATCCACTCGTCTCAGGGTGCCAAGTATCGGGCTACTCATCGTGCACTTCGAAGCGCATGTACCCCACCAGCGCCTCGACGAGGCCTGCCACCGTGTGCTCCTCGGCGACGACGTGCGGCGGGCAGGCCGGCTGCCTCGGCGGTGGCGGCGGTCTGCGGGCCGATGCACGCGATCGTGGCATCCGCGCAGCGGCTCGATGTCGCCGCCGAGCAGCGTTACGAGGTTCTTCACCGTCGATGACGAGGTGAACGTCACGATGTCGACCTCGCCGGCGCGGATGCGCTCCAGCACGGCCGCCGAGGGCTCTGCGGGCGGCGCCGAGAGGTAGAGCGTCAACTCATCGACGGTTGCGCCGGCGGCGCGCAGCCCGTCCGGCAGTGCCGCGCGGGCGCCCTCGGCACGCGGCAGCAGCACCGAGGCGCCATCGACGCCCTCGGCCACGAGCGCCTCGAGGACGCGCGTCGCCATGCGACTCATCCGGCACGAGGTCGGCGAGCAGGCCTCGGTCCGCGAGCGCCTGCACCGTGGCGGGGCCGATGGCGCACACTCGCGCGCCGGCGAACGCGCGCGCGTCGGCGCCGTGGTCGCGCAGCAGGTCGAGCATGACCTGCACGGCGTTGTCCGAGGTGAAGACGACCCACTGGTAGCGGCCGGCGCGCAACGCCTCGACGGCCGCGCGCACGGCTTCCGGCTCGGCGCGGCGCTGCACCTCGATGGCGGGAAGCAGCAGCGGCAGTGCCCCTTCGGCGCGGAGCGCGTCGGCCAGCGTCGAGGCCTGGCGCCGCGTCCGCGTGACCAGCACGCGCTTGCCGCCGAGCGGCCCGCCCCACGTCAGTCCGAGGCGGTCGCGCAGCGCGACTACCTCGCCGACGACGAGGAGCGCGGGCGCCTCGATGCCTTCGGCGCGGGCGACCTCGGCGATGCGGGCGAGCGGCGCTTCGGCGACGCGCTGCGCGGGCGTCGTGGCGGCGTGGATGAGCGCGGCAGGCGTGGCGCACATCGCGGCCGCCCTCGATCAGTGCCGCGGTGATCGCCTCGATGCGGCCGACGCCCATCAGGACGACTACCGTGTCGACGGCCGTCGCGAGGTGCTTCCAGTCGACGCCCTCGGCGGTGCGCGTGGGATCCTCATGCCCGGTGACGACCGCGAACGAAGCGGCTACCTGGCGATGCGTGATCGGGATGCCCGCCGCCGCGAGGCCCGCGATCGCCGAGGTGATGCCGGGCACGACCGTGCACGCGATGCCGGCCGCGGCCAGCGCCTCGGCCTCCTCGCCGCCGCGCCCGAAGACGAACGGGTCGCCGCCCTTGAGCCGCACGACACGGCGGCCGGCGCGGCCGTGCTCGATGAGCTCCGAGTTGATCTCCTGCTGCGTCATCGCCTGGCGGCCGGCGCGCCTTGCCCGACATCGATGCGCAGCGCCTCGGGCGGGCACTCCTCGATGCAGTTCGGCGGTGCCGAGGCGGTCGTAGAGCACGACCTCGGCGCGGCGCAGCGCGGCAAGGCCGGCCTGGGTGATCAGCCCGGGGTCGCCCGGCCCCGCGCCCACGAGCCAGATGTGGCCGCGGCTCCGGCCGTGCGCGATCGGCCGCGCGGTCATCGCGCGCCGCCCTCGGCTCTCGCTGCATCGGTGTGCTCGGCCATTGCCAGCATGCGCTCGCCGAGGCCGCGGCCGACGCGCTCCGCCTGGGAAGCCGCGCCCGCTGGCGTCGCCGAAGAGCGGCGTGCCGCGTCTCGGCGTCCGCGATCATCGCGCGCAGCGCCACGAGGTCGCCGTCCACCTGTGCGTAGGCGCCGACGGGCAGCGTGCAACCCGACCCCAGCGCCGCGAGGAAGCCACGCTCCGCCTCGGCGGCGGCGCGTGTGGGCGCGTGGTCGACCTGCGCGAGGAGCGCGAGCGTCGCCTCGTCGTCGGCGCGGCATTCGATGACGATCGCGCCCTGGCCCGGCGCTGGGAGGAACTCCATCGCCTCGAAGAACTGCGTCGACCTCTCCGAGCCGCCCGAGGCGTTCGATGCCGGCCGCGGCGAGCACCGCGCCGTCGTAGTCACCCTCGGCGACCCGACGCATCCGCGTGTCGATGTTCCCGCGTATCTCGCTCACCTCGAGGTCGGGGCGCAGCGCACGCAGCAGCGCAGCGCGACGGTTCGAGCTCGTGCCGACCTTCGCGCCGGCGGGCAGATCCTTTAGCCGCCGGCCGCCCGAGGCGACGAGTACATCGCGCGGGTCGGCCCGCTCGAGGTAGGCGGCGAGCACGAGGCCCGGCGGCACCTCGGTAGGCACGTCCTTGAGCGAATGCACCGCGATGTCCGCGCTGCCATCGAGCAGTGCCTCCTCGATGCCGCGCACGAAGACGCCGCGCCCACCAAGGACGCTGAGCGGGGTGGCGCGGTCACGGTCGCCCTCGGTGCGGATCTCGACCACCGCGGTCTCGAGGTCAGGGAGCGCGTCCCGCAGCGCCTGCACGGCGAGTTCCGTCTGCACCAGCGCGAGCGCGGAACCCCGCGTCGCGACGCGCAGCGTGATGGTGCTCGATGAGGTCACAGCGCGTCTGAATCAGTGCGACGGTCGCTGCCGGCTCCTCGTCGAGGTGGAACAGCTTGCGCACCGCGTCGATGTACACTTCGCGGTCGCCGCGCTCGCGCAGCGTCGTGATCGGGTCGTGCAGCAACTGCTTCACGAGCGCCTTCGTCAGCGCGTCGAGGTGCGCGCGCTGCTCCGGATCGGCGTCGAAGCGGCGCAGTGTCTTCGCGAGTTCGGCCTGCCGCACGCGCTCGGCACGCTCCGTGAGCGCGCTGATCGTGGGTGTGACCTGGAGCTGGCCCCACCACGTCACGAAGCGCCCGGTCTCGTCGTCGACCATCGCCTGCACGGCCTCGACCTCGCCCGCGCGCACGGCGTAGTGCTCGGCGGCGATCGCCTGCAGCCCGTCGAGGTCGTAGTAGGTCACGCCCGGGAGCGTGCTGACGGTGTGGTCGATGTCGCTCGGCACGCCGATGTCGATGAGCAGCAGCGGCCGGTAGGGGCGCGCGCTCATCGCGTCGGCGACCATCGCGTGCGTGACCAGCGGCTCTGGCGCGTCGGCAGCGGCGATGACGACGTCGGCCTCGCGCAGCGCGGCCGTCGAGCGCCGTCGAGGGCGAGCGCGCGGCCACCGAGCTGTCGCGGCGAGGTCCTCGGCGCGCTCGCGCGTGCGGTTCGCGACCAGCACGTCGCCGACGCCCTGCTCGACGAGCGCGGAGGCCGCGAGGCGGCCCGCCTCGCCGGCGCCGATCACGAGCACGGTCGCTGCTTCGAGGTCGGAGCAGAGCAGCTTCGCCTGCTGCACCGAGATCGAGGAGACCGACAGCGCGTGGCGCCCAATGGCCGTCTCGGCCCGCGCGCGGCGGCCGACGCGGATGGCGGTGTGAAACAGCCTCGACAGCAGCGCGTCGTCGCAGCCGGCGGCGACGGCGGCCGAGAAGGCGCCGCGCACCTGCCCGAGTACCTCCGACTCACCGAGCACCATCGAGTCGATGCCCGCCGCGACCGCGTACAGATGGCCAATCGCCTCGGCGTCCCGCTTGAACTCGAAATGCTGGTCGGCCAGGTCGCGGTCGACGCCGGCCGCGTTGGCGAGGAAGTCGATGACCGTCGCGCGGTCGTGGTCGCCCGGCAGGTACACCTCGAGGCGGTTGCAGGTGGCGAGGATGGTGCCGGCGCCGAAGCGCTCGCCGAGGCTGCCGAGGACGCGCGGCAGCTCCTCGGCGGGGATCGCGAGGCGTTCGCGCACCTCGAGCGGGGCGTGACGATGGCTGATGCCGACGAGCGTGAGCATGTGGCGTGTCTCCCGGCTTGGGTTCTATGCCCGCACGAGCGGACGGTCGATACCCAGCGCTCGCACGAGCCGGTCTCGTGCCTGATCGTACTCTCCCTGCCGGAGCAGCGTCTGCAGCTCCTCGTCGATCGCGGCCTGCCAGTCGTCGGGAGCAATGCGGTTCGGACATTCGTCGCAGAGCAGCGGCGGCGGGGTACGCACACGGTCGCAGCTCGCGGCGCACTCGCGGTCGCGCACGCGGGCATGAGCGCGCACGTCCGCGAGCAGGTCGCCCAGCGCCACGACCTCGTCGCGTCAGGAACTCCTCGAGGCGTTCGCGCAGCCAGCGCGCCAGCGCCGGGCTCGTGCCGCCGGTCGAGGCGGCGATCGCGATCGTGCCGCGCTGGGCGAGCGACGGAAGGATGAAGTCGCAGTTGGCGACATCGTCCGCGGCGTTGACCCAGATGCCGGCGGCGCGCGCTTCGGCGGCGACGGTCGCGTTCACCTCGCCGTCGTCGGTCGCCACCATGACCATCTCGAAGCCCGCCGTGTCGCCGCGCTCATACGTGCGACGGGCTGCCACGACGGCCTGCCCGCCATCGATGTAGGCGCGCACCGGCGGGATCAGCTCGGGCGCGACGACGGTGACCTTCGGCGCCGGCGTTGACCAGCTTGCCGATCTTCTCGAGCGCGACATGACCGCCGCCCACGAGGAGTACACGGCGCCCGGCCATCTCAACAAAGATCGGGTAGTAGCCCAAGGTGCTGCCTGTTCATCCGCACCCGGCGTACAGCCGGGCGCGGCTACTGCCTAGTTCGAGTCGTACGCGGACGTGACGCCCGAGCAGGACACGGTCGGCCAGCCCCGCGATGTCCTCGCGGCGCCGAGCGGCCTCGTCACTGCTCATGCTGCTGCGCTCCGCCAGCTGCTTTGCGGTCTCGTCGAGGGAGCGGCGGAAGAAGGTGAACGCCTGCACGGCGCGCATGCAGGGGCATGCCGCGCTCGTGGAGGATCTGGCCGTAGCGGCGGCCGATCTCGTCGACCTCCGTCTCGACCTGGGCGCGCCGTCCGCGCCGCGAGATGTAGTCGCCCACCAGCTCGACGAGACGACGGCCGAGGGGGCGCAGTGCGTCGCGCTCGTCCTCCTCGATCGAGGCGTACCAGCTCGCCGTGTTGCTCCTTGCTGCCGGAGTGCAGCTGGCGGCGGATGCGCGAGACGGCGGCGGTCTCGAGCTCGCTCTCGGGCACGGTGTCCGCCGCTCTCGGTCATGCGCGTAGAGGTCGCCCTCGGCGAAGCGGCGATGGCCGCCCGGCGTGCGGAAGCAGCGGATCTCGCCGGAGTCGGCCCAGCGGCGGACCGTCGACTCGTTGACGCCGAGGATCTCGCATGCGCGACCGAGGTTCACCCAGCGCGTTGCCGCCGGCGGGTCGTCCGCGACTCCGTTGGACTTGCTCGCCAAAATCTCACCAAATCGCTCTGTCATGCGCTCGTGAGATCTGCAGTGTATTTTCCGGCCGCGGGGGCGTGCAACCTCGCGTTCGTCGTGGGCCACTCAGCGCTCCTGGCCGAGAGGCCGATGTCTGCGACGAGCGCCTGCCGGCGAGAGCCGCCGGCACGTGAACATCGGTGTGTCGCGCTCCGTGTACGCCGAGGACTCCGACTCGCGCAGCTCGCGCACGAGCGCGAGGAACTCGCCCGGGTCGTCGCCCTCGAAGGCGACGACGAACTCCTGGTCGTCGAGGCCGTACGAGTACGTCGTGTTGATGCGGATGCCGTGGTAGCGATGCCCGATGGCGATGTGCTCGTCCATGATCCGCTGGCGCTCCTCGCGGGGCAGCGCGTACCACGGCGCGCGTCTTCACCATCGGATAGACGAAGAGGTACTTCGTCCGCGCCTCCGTCCGCGCGCAGCCGCTCGCGGCCGCCCGCGCCCTGCGGATGCATCGGGTTCTCGTACATCGAGCGCATCGTCATCGAGAGGTACGAGTGCGGCCGCTCGAGCGACTGCCGCGAGCGGCGAGGCGCAGCAACTGCCGCGTGCCAGTCCGTGATCACCTCGAGGTCGTCCGCGACCTGCCACACGAGAAAGTCCGTGTCCGCCCGCAGCCCCACCGTCGAGTAGGTGCGTGTGAGCATCGTCTCGCGACGACGCTTCGAGGAGCGCGCGCAGGCGGTCGCCGGCCGCGGCGCGCTCGGACGCGGAGGCGGCGCGCAGTGCGTCGCTCACGCGGTAGAACGTGAACTTCACGAACTGCTTGCCACGCGGCGTGGTCGCGGCGCGTCCGAGGCATGCCGCGGCGCGCGCTCGACCGGCGCGCGTGATGGTACGCGGTCACTCGGACTGCCTCCACGCCATGCTCAGCGCTACGGCCTCGCAGAGCTCCTCCCAGCGGTCGTAGTCCGGCACGAAGTACGGCAGCCGGATCTTCTTGAACTCGGTGCTGGAGTAGAGCACACGGCGGTCGCTGACGCCGGTCGCCTCGGCGATGGCGTCCGCGACCTCCTCGACACCCTCCGCGCGGGGGGCGTGGATCATCGAGAAGACGTTGTACGGCCAGTCCTCGTAGGTCGGCCGCTGGTAGCAGTGCGAGACGTTGCGGTAGCCCGCGACGAAGGTGCCGAACTCGTCGATGCGCTCGGCGGGCACATTCCACACCGCCATGCCGTTGGCGCGGAAGCCGGCGGCGCGGTGGTTCAGGATGGCGGCGAAGCGTCGCAGGTGACCGTTCGCGTTCATGCGCCGTCCGTGCTCGAGCACCTCCTGCGACGGAGGTGCCGAGCGTCTCCGCGACCGACTCAAACGGGCAAGGCACGTCGGGCAGGTCGCCCTGCGTCGCGAGGATGTACTCGATGTCCTCGTCGGTGATCGTGTGGCGCTGTCGCCTCTTCGCGGCGCTCCTCGGAGTACTCGGGCGCGCCGCGTGCGACGGTGTCGCGGTCGCCGGCCATGTCGAGCGTAACCCCGATCTTGAACAGTCGTAGCGTGGGCATCGGGCGTGTCGACTCCGCACCGGAGAGCACGTGCAGCCGCTGGATGACCGCGTCGAGGTCATGGCCGGGCGGCATCGCGACGGTGAACCACATGTTGAACTCGTGGTTGCGGCGGTAGTTGTGCGAGACGCCGGGGTGCGCGTTGATCACGGCGGCGGCGTGCGTCGAGCCGGTCGGCGGCCACGCGCATCGCGACCAGCGCGCGAGGAGTACCCGAGCGCCTTCGTGTCGTAGATCGCGCACACCTGGCGCACCACGCCGGCGGCGCGCGCCTCACGCAGGCGGGTGAGCGTCTCCTCCTCGGTCAGGCCGAGGCGTGCGCCGACCTCCTCGTATGGCCGCTCGACCAGCGGGAAGTGGTCCTGCAGCTCGTTCAGGACGCGCGCGGTCAGCTCATCGAGCGTTGCGTGCGGACGCTGGGTCGTTGCCTCGAGGGTCATGGGGTAGCCACCGCCTGCTCCTGTTCTCGTGGGAGACCATAGTTCGACTCGAACAGCGCCTCGATGCGGTCGAGGTCGTCCTGCGTGAGGTCGCGCGCAGTCGGAGGCCGCCACGAACTCGTCGAGCTGCCCGAGGTCGTAGATGTTCGGCAGCGCGCTCACGACCGCGGGGTCGTGGAGCACGTAGCGCAGCGCGGCCTGCCCCAGCGTCGAGCCGGTGCCTTCAGTGAGGAAGGCGAGCTGCTCGAATCTTCTCGAGGCCGTTCGTGAGCCAGGCGCGCGGCCGGTGACGGCGATGGTCGTTCTCCGGGAACTCCGTATCCGCGGTGTAGCGCCCCTCGAGCATGCCCGAGGAGTGCGGGACGCGGACGATGAGCGAGCGGCCCGCGCGGTGCGCCGCCGCGATCAGGGCGCGGCCCGGGTCGAGCTCGAGCGCGTTGTAGATCATCTGGACCGCATCGACCGGCCGCTCGGCGAGGGCGTACTCGCCCTCCTCGCGCCAGCCGATGGCGGGTCCGAGCGCCACGCCGATGGAGCGCACCTTGCCTTCGCGCTGCACGCGGTCGAGGAACGTCCAGACCTCGTCGCGCTGCAGGTGCTCCATGCGCGCGTTGTGCAGCTGCCAGTGGTCGATGTAGTCGGTGCCGAGGCGCCGCAGTGAGCCCTCGAGGGCCTGCTTCCAGGAAGGGGATGTCGAGGCGATGCGGCGCCTCCTGGTGCCCCTCGCGGCGCTGGCCGAGCACGGACTGCCAGTCATAGCCGAACTTGGCGCCAATGACGATGCCGTCACGGGCGCTGCCCGGGAACGCCTGCGCGAGGAGCGTTTCGCCTCGGCCATTGCCGTAGGTTTCGGCCGTGTCAAAGAACGTGACGCCACGGTCGAAGCCCTGGCGGAGCAGTGTGACGGCCTGCTCGTCCGAGTACTCACCCCACCAGCCCGAGGCAACGGTCCAGACGCCGAAACCGACCTCGGACACGTCGATCTCGGTCCCAGCCAGCCGGCGATAGCGCATCGGTCGCACCCCCCTCGAATGGACTCTTCGCAGAGAATCGCGCCGGCGCCGGAGGGACAAGTGCGGCTTGTTGAGAGTTATGCAGAGTTGCGAGGTTCACAGAGGGTACGAGGGGGAAATCGCCGCACAACCAACGAGGCATCCGACGACTTGCCCAGATTCTGCAACGCGGCTCAGGCGAGCCAGTTCTCCACCGCCAGGCCAGGCACGCGCTCGAAGTGACGCACGTCCCCGGTCACGACGATGAGGGAGTGGACCAGCGCGATGGCCGCGATCCTCGTATCGGCATCCCCGATGGGAACGTCGCGTCGATCCAGGTCTGCGCGGACCTCGGCGTACACCCTGGCGGAGGATGTATCGAAGGGCAGTATCTGCATGTTGTTCACCACGACCCGTTCGATGTCGTCCTGAAGGACGGGTAAGCGGGCACGGAGCGCTCCATAGAGCAGTTCGCCCATTTGTTCACGCTGGAAGTGAACTGCTCGGCTTGTGGTGTCGCACCAAGACGGCGAATCAACGCTCGAGAAGGGACGCGCCGGATCAGGCTAATGACCGTGTCGGTGTCGAACAGGTACGTCACAGTTCGAGGTTGACCGGACGGCCGTTATCGCGTTCCCGCTCGGTGTAGACGTGCTCTATGAACTCGTCGATCACTGCATCGTCGACGTCGCCCCACAGGCCGACGAGGGCAAGCGCTCCGCGCGACGGGTTCTTCGCCGCCTCCTCGAGGCGTTCGAGGTCCTCGACGCTGATGAGGACGGCGACCGGCTTGCCCCTGCGCTCGATGACGTACGTCTCGTCCTCATGGAGGACGTCATCGACGATGGCGGAGAAGTGGGCTTTCGCCTCCCCCACGCTGACACGCTTTCGTTCAGTCACGGGTGCCTCTTCAATTGGTCATACAGGTCAATATGACCAATTGGACCATAACGACCCACAGCCTCACCAGTGGCGGTGATCCACTGGCTCTACGCCGCGCGAAACGGCCGTCGCGCCGAACCTGTCGCGAATCTCATCGAGTGCACGGTCGAGGCGCTGGTCGCGCAACGTAGGCTCGTCTTCGAACGCGAGTTGCACTGCATCATCGACGAGGTTCGTGGCGCCGAGGCCGATCAGGCGGACCGGGTGCCGGCCCTCCTTCGCGAACACCTCATCGAGGAGCAGGCGCCCCGCCGAGGCGAATTGCTCAGTCGTCTGCACTGGACGAGGCGAGGTTTGGCTGCGAGTGAAGGTCGTGAAGTCGGGCCAGCGGACCTTCAGCGTCACGGTACGCGCGCGGCGGCCCGTCCGCCGAAGGTCGGCCCCGACCCGCTCGGCCTGGCTGCGCAGGACCTGGTGCAGCGCATCGAGGTCGGTGATGTCCTCGCCGAAGGTGACCTCGCGGGAGACCGAGACCGCGGCCCGGGCCACAGCGCGCACGGGCGTCGGGTCGATGCCGCGCACGCGCTGGCTGAGCGCGAGGCCGTGGACTCCGAACTGGCGCTCGAGCCACTGCGGGTCGAGCTCGGCGATCTGCCCGAGGTTGCGGACGCCCGCCGCCATCAGGCGCTCGGCGAGCTTCGGGCCGAGGAACGGGAGGTCTCGCAGCGGTAGGGGCGCGAGGAACGCGGCGTCCCCGCCCGGGGGGATGTCGAGCAGGCCGTCCGGCTTCGCCTTGTCCGAGGCGACTTTCGCCACCGTACGAGAGCCGGCGATGCCGACCGACACCGCCAGCCCGAGCTTCGCCCGCACGCGCGCCCGCAGCGCCTCGGCAGCCTGTCGCGGCCCGTCGGCGCCGTCACCCAGACCGGTGAGGTCCGCGAACGCCTCGTCGAGGCCGACCGACTCCACGACGGGCGAAACCGCGCGCAGCACCTGATGGAACGCGGTCGAGGCACTGCGATAGCTGTTGAAGTCCGGCGGCACGACGATCGCCTGCGGGCAGAGCCGCAGCGCCTGTCCCATCGGTTGTGCCGAATGACAGCCGAACCTCCGCGCCTCGTATGAGGCCGTCGCCACTACTGATCGCGGATGTCGCCCGCCGATCAGCACCGGCTGCCCGATGAGCGAGGGGTCGCGCAGCCGCTCGACCGCCACGAAGAACACATCGAGGTCGCAGTGCGCGATTCGGCGCGGGAGCCGGGGTACGGCGGTGGATTCGATACTGTGTTCAGCGGCCACGGCGTCTATCCCGCAGCATCGGCCCGACTCGGTCAGGCTGGCTGGCGCTCCTCGGACGGCTCGTCCCCGTCCGCATCCTGCGGCACCTCGGCCGCGTCCTCCGAGATGAGCTCGTCACTATCGACCAACTCTGCCTGCGGCTCGGTCAGCGCCTCGTGCAGCTCCGGCTCGATGATGCGGAGGCCCTGCACCTCCTCCCCGGTCACGGTCGCCACGGCTTCGTCGGGGGTCTGGCCGGCACGGACGCGGCGGGCGATGGCGACACCCGCAAGCGCGATCAACGAGGACGACACCACCGCCCCACCGGCGACGAACTTATGCCGCCGGACGATCTCGGGGAAACGCTCAAGCGCCTGGTGTGCCAGGCGGATCGCCTCGCCCGCTGCCCTGTCGATGGGTTCCCCACCGCTCGGAGTGCCGTTCTTTGGACTCATGCCGGATGTCCTCTCGTGCGGTTAATCTGCCGCACCGTCGATCAGGGGGAAGAGTGTCGCCATCTCGATCGCTGCGAGCATCGCCTCGCGGCCCTTGTTGCCGACGGCGCCGCCGGAACGCGCCTGCGCCTGCTCCAGATTGTCCGAGGTGATCACACCGAATGTCACCGGGATGGAGAAGTCCCGGTTCACGTCCATGATGCCGCGAGCAGCCTCGCCCGCCACGAAGTCAAAGTGTGGCGTCTGCCCGCGGATGACCGCGCCGGTGCACGCAATCGCCTGGTAGCGGCCGGTCGCCGCCAGGCGGCGCGCCGCGATCGGCAGCTCGTACGCGCCAGGCACCCAGACGATATCGATGCAGTCCTCGGGTACACCATGCTCGAGCGCGGTGGTCTTCGCGCCCTCCATGAGCTTCTCGGTGATCAGCTCGTTGAACCGAGACACGACGACCGCCACGCGCAATGCGCTGCCGTCGAGGGGGCCTTCAAGCACGCGCATTAGCCCAGCCCGTCCGCCTCGAGCATGTGGCCCATCTTCTCGCGCTTTGTCCGCAGGTAACGAACGTTGTGCGGGTTGGGAGTCACCTCGATGGGGACGCGGTCGACGATCTCGAGGCCGAAGCCCTCGAGTCCCGCGCGCTTGATCGGGTTGTTCGTCATCAGCCGCATCTTGCGGATGCCGAGGTCCAGCAGGATCTGCATGCCGATGCCGTACTCGCGCTTGTCGGCCGGGAAGCCGAGCGCCTCGTTCGCCTCGACCGTGTCGAGGCCGTCGTCCTGCAGGTGATACGCGCGGATCTTGTTGTGCAGGCCGATGCCACGGCCTTCCTGGTCCATGTAGACGACCGCCCCACGGCCGGCCTCGGCGACGAGGCGGAGCGCCTTCTCGAGCTGCTCGCCGCAGTCGCAGCGCAGCGAGCCAAACACGTCGCCGGTGACGCACTGGTCGTGCACCCGGGCGAGCGTGGGCTCCTCGGGGTCGATGTCGCCCATGACGAACGCCATGTGCTCGCGAGTGTCGATCAGCGTGCGGTACGCGATCGCCCGGAATTCGCCGTAGCGGGTCGGCATCAAGCTGTCGGCGACGCGCTCGACGAGGCGTTCGTTGTTCAGGCGGTAGGCGATGATCTGGTTGACGCTGACGATCTTTAGCTGGTGCCTGCGCGCGAACCGTGTGAGGTCGGGCATGCGCGCCATCGTGCCGTCCGCGCGCATGATCTCGCAGATGACGGCGCCCGGATAGCGGCCGCCGAGCTTCGCGAGGTCGACCGAGGCCTCGGTCTGACCGGCGCGCGACCAGGACCCCGCCGTCGCGTGCGCGCAATGGGAACGTGTGGCCAGGTCGGGTCAGGTCGTCCGGGCCAGCATTCGGGTCGGCGAGCACTTCGACGGTGCGCGCCCGGTCCGCCGCTGAGATGCCGGTGGTGACTCCCTCGCGCGCCTCAACGCTCACGGTGAACGCCGTCCCGAGTGGCGAATTGTTGCGCCCGGTCATCATCGGCAACGCGAGCTCATCAACACGCTCGCCGGTGAGCGCCACGCAGATGAGTCCACGTGCGTGCGTCGCCATGAAATTGATCATCTCGGCCGTGCAGGCGTCTGCCGGGACGCAGACATCGCCCTCATTCTCGCGGTCCTTGTCATCGATGATGATGACGGGGCGTCCCTGGCGGAACTCCTCGATCGCCTCTTCGATGGGCGCGAGCCCACGCTCGAGTCCCGGTTCACGCCGCGCCCTGGCCATCTGGTGCTCCTGATCCGGTCGCCTTATGGGACCGCCACTCGAGTCGCAAGCAACTCCTCGATGTAGCGCGCGATGATGTCGGTCTCAAGGTTGATGCTATCACCGGGCTGCCGCCGGATGAGATTCGTATGCTCCTGTGTGTACTGGACGACGGAGACCGAGAATGTGTCGTCGTCTTTGCCCATGACGGTCAGCGAGATGCCGTCGACGCACACAGGGCCTTTCATCACAATGTAGCGCAGATACTCGGCTGGCGGGCGGAAGCGCACGATGATCGCATCGCCCTCCGGCGTCATGCTCTCAAGCGTGCAGGTCGCCTCGATCACGCCTCGGACGATGTGGCCGGAGAGCCGGTCGTTCGGCCTGATCGAGCGTTCGAGGTTGACGAGGTCGCCCGGCCGCGCGTCGCGCAGGTTCGACCGCCGGAACGTCTCCGGCATGACGTCGAACGTCATCAGGTCAGCGGTCATCTCCCGCACGGTGAGGTCGACGCCGTTGACGGCGATCGAGTCTCCGAGCTTGCTGTCCTCGGTGATGAGGTGGCACTCAACAGCGAGTACGCCGCCCTCGGCGACCCGGATGGTGCCCACCTCTTCTATGATCCCTGTGAACATCTGCGTCCCCGTCCGCTACCCGGCTACTCTGCTTCGGGCCAGACCACGAGGCCACTGATCATCGTGTCGTCGCCCAGCCGCTCGACCGTCACGTCCCGCAACCGCGGGACATCCGCCATGCGATAGGCGCCGCGGCCCGCGACCGCCGAGGGTGCCTCGGCCGCACCGATGACCATCGGTGCGATCACAGCCTGGACGCGGTCGACGAGACGCGCATCGAACAGCGAGCCCAGCAGCACACCGCCACCTTCGAACAATACCGTCAGTGCGCCCCTACCCCCAAGCACGCCGAGCAGCGCCTCCACATCGACACGACCGTCCTGCGCGGGCAACGTAAGCACCTCGGCGCCGGTATGGCGGATGCTCTCGCGCCATGCTTCCGAGGATGCCTCGGTGGTTGCAACCAGCGTCGGCGGTGGTGGTTGCAGCACCCGCGCCGGGGGCTGGACCTGCCCGCTTGAGTCGACGACGACGCGCAGCGGCTGGTGGACATCGAGCGTGGCGGCGCCCTCAGGCCGGGCGGTGAGCTGCGGGTCGTCGACCAGCACGGTGCGAGAGCCGACGACGATCGCGTCGATGGTCGCGCGCTGGCGGTGCATCCACGCGGCCGCGTCCGGCCCGGAGATCCAGCGCGAATCACCTGATGCGGCGGCAATGTGTCCGTCGAGGGACGCCGCAAACTTGGCGATCACGAAGGGCATCCCGGTGCGGCGGTGCTTCAAATACCCCTCGAGGAGCAGCGCTGACTCCTCGGCGCCGTCGCCGGCCTCGACGGTGATGCCCGCCTCCTGTAGCTGGCGGTGGCCGTCGCCGCGGACGAGCGGGTCGGGGTCCTCGATGGCGTAGACGACGCGCGCGACCATCGCGTCGACGAGCGCGCGGGTGCAGGGCGGCGTCCGCCCCTGGTGCCCGCACGGCTCGAGGGTGACGTACACGGTGGCGCCCGAGGCGCGCTCGCCGGCGTCGCGCAGCGCCATCACCTCGGCATGTGCGCTGCCCGGCGGCTGCGTGTGCCCGCGCCCGACCACCTCGCCGCCGCGCACGACGACCGCGCCCACGGCGGGATTCGGCGACGACGCGCCGAGGGCACGCGCGGCCTCCGCAAGGGCGAGGCGCATGTGCTCGGAAGCAGGCACGGTGAGCTCCGTTCCCGAGGCTACTCGGCCGGCGGACCGCTCTTGTCGTAGTCAAGGAAGCCGCGGCTCGGCGTGGGGCCGGTCTGGCCCTGGTATTTCGAGTGCAGTCCGGGCGAGCCATACGGGCGGTCGGCGGCCGTCGTGAGGTCGGCGAAGGAGAGCTGCCCGATCTTCATGCCAAAGTAGAGGCGGATCGGCAGGTTCGAGACGTTCGAGAGCTCCATCGTGAGGTGGCCGTCCCAGCCTGGGTCTACATAGCCCGCCGTCGCGTGCACGAGCAGCCCCAGCCTCCCGAGCGACGACTTCCCCTCGACCCGCGCGACGATGTCATTCCCGAGCTTCACTCGCTCGAGCGTGGAGCCGAGGACGAACTCGCCGGGGTGCAGCACGAATGGATCATCGTCCGCGACCTCCTCGACGTCCGTGAGGTCGTCGACGGCTTCGCGTACATCGATGTACGCGCGGCGGTGCTGGCGGAAGACGCGGAACTGCCGGTCGAGACGGATATCGATCGAAGCGGGCTGCAGCGCGTCCTCACCGATCGGTTCAATCACCAGCCGGCCGGAAGCCAGAGCTTCGGCGATGGAGCGGTCGCTCAGGATCACCCGCGGGTACCTCGATGCTCGATGGGGGGAGGGAGTGTCGAGTCGTCACGCCGCAGCGCTGACGGCGTGAAGGTCATCGTATCGCTCGGTCGAGGGGTAGACAATCGAGGGGGTGGACCGCGCCCCGGCCCGGCCCCCTCGATTGCCGTCTGGCGGGCTACTCGACGTCGTAGACCACGCTGACGGTCAGCGTGACCTCGGTCTCGCCCGGGCTAATGGACGTATCGCCACTACGTTGCGAAGCGGCCGGGAACGCTCCCGACGGCACTCCGCCGTACGTCTCGTTCACGGCGCGCGCCGAGCCAAGCTGTACGCCGGCGAGGCTCGCGAGCTGTTCCGCGCGCTCGCGCGCGTCGGCGACCGCGAGGTCGCGCGCCTCGGCCTCGTAGCGCTCCGGCTCGTCGACGGTGAAGGAGACGCCGTTGACGCGCATCGCGTTGCCTCCGGCGCCAATCGCGCCGTCGAGGACCTGCGAGATGCTGTCGAGTTGGCGCACCTTCACCGTGACCTGGTTGCTGACGGTGTAGCCGATGATCGTCGGCAGGCCGCGGTCGACCGGCTCGGCGTTGCCGTATTGCGGCTGGATGTTGAAGAACTGCGTCGCGATGTCGCGGTCCTCGACGCCATTCTGCTGCAGCGATGCGCGCACGGCGTCCATCGCGGCGGCAGCCTCGGAGCGCGCTTCGGCGACCGTTGGCCGCGACACCTCCACTCCGAGGTTGATCAGCCCGATATCGGGCACCACTGTCACGCGTCCGGTACCGGCGACCGTGATGCCGGTCTGCTGCACCTGGTCGACCGTCACTTTCGTGTCACTCGTACACGCCACTGTGAACAACGAGAGCAGCGCTCCCACGGCTCCCAGAACCCACGCCCTACTCCAAGACATGCGGCCCCCTACTTCGCGATTAGCCCGCGCCGCCTGTACGCCTGCGTTGATACCAGAGCCAACCCGCGCCTGCACCGAGCATGGCCGCCAGCAGAGCGAGGCTTACCTCCGCAGCGCGCAGCATATCTAAGCTCGCGCTCCGCTCGACAGTGACGCGCCACTCCCGAGCGCCGACTTCTGGAGTCGGGAATCCGGGGGCGCGGAAGACATCGGCGTCCGAGCTCGAAGCTGCCGTATCGCCGCCAGGGCCATCGGCGCTGCCGGGCGCGAACGCCGGCGGCACGGCCGCGACCGCATCGTCCGTCTTCGGAGCATCGGGAGCTACCGGGCCCGCAGAGGACTCGCTCTCCGCGCCGCCAGCGCCCGCCTCGGGATCCTGCGGCGTGTCGCCGGCCTCAGGCTCGGTCAGGCGCTGTTCGGTCGTCGCTTCTGTCGAGGGCCGTTCGGGTGCATCGGCGCCGGCCCCGGGCAGCGTGGGCGGGATCGATTGCCCGTCGGAACCTCCGCGGTCGTCCCCGGTGCCGCGGACGACCGTGCCTGACATATCAGTCTGTGGGGCGAGCAGGGTCGTGGGGGTGCCCACCGTTGGTCGGGGGCGCAGGCTCGGTTGCGCCGTCCTCGGCGGGACCGGTGTTGGGTGCCGGCTCGCTCAATGAAGTGGGAAAAACCGTCACGGGCGTCGCCGGGGCAGCAGCACCCGACCCCGCCGACGAGGCGCCTTCCTCGGCCTGGCGTGCGCCGCCCGCGGCATCGTCGGCGGAGTAGCCCGACGTCGCGAGCGACGCCGACGTGTCGTCGCTGGTGGCTCGGCCCGGGCCTCCATCACGCAGGTCGCCGCTCAGGACGAGCATGAACGCAACGGCTGCCACGGCCGCGCCGATCCGCGTGCCGAGCTCGAGACGGCCGAGGCCACCTCGAGAGGGTGCCGGGGCAGGTGCGTGAGGCGCCGTCAGTGCGAACGAGCGTGGGGCGCGCACTTCACCGAATGTGCGGAGAGCGCTCTTGACCTCGCGCATGCCCTCGAGCGCATCGCGCAGCTCCGCATCGGCGGCGAGCTCCGCCGCGAGTGCCTCGGACTCGGTGGGGCCGAGATCGTCATCGAGGAAGGCGGACAGCAGCTCATCTCGGGCCGCGTCTGCGTCCGGTCCTACTTCGAGCTGTCCGTTCTGGCGCTTCCACCATCGCATCCCAGTTACCGCCTGTCCTCTAGACGTCCGCGCACCTCGGAAAGTTCCCGCGAGGCGCGTAATACGTCGCGAAGCCGCCCACGAGCGCGGCTGAGGCGTGACTTCACGGTGCCGACCGGCACCCCGGTCGCCTGGGCAATCTCCTCGTAGGCAAGGCCGTGGATGTCGGCCATCACCACGACCATGCGCCAGTCGTCGGGCAGTTCACGCAACGCACGCTCGAGGAGGTGGCGCAGCTCGCCCTGGAGCGCGCTGGTCTCAGGCGACGGGCCGGGGTCGGGCGGCTCGATGTCGGCGCGGTCGGGATCGTCGCGCGCCGCATCGAGCGACTGCGAGGGCCGCCGGCGCTGCCGGCGCAGTTCGTCGCGCGCCGCGTTCGCCACGATGCTGAGCAGCCAGGCGCGGAAGCGCGTGCCCTGAAAACGGTCGAGCCCGCGATAGGCGCGGATGAAGGCTTCCTGCGTGACATCTTCGGCGGCCTGCGGCACACCGAGGAAGCGCAGCGCGAGCGAGTACGCCGCGTCCTGATGGCGCAGCACGAGCAGATTGAACGCGTTCAGTTCACCGGCCTGAGCGCGGAGCACCAGCGCCGCCGTCTCGTCGGATTCCTCCGGCGGGCGGCCGGACGTACCAGGAGGCTCGGTCACGGGGATCGCTCTCCTCTGGGGCGCGAGCGTAGCATGCGACTCGGCTGAGGTCGCATCGCGGCCAGCCAAACGGGAGCCACAGGGACAGGGGAAGCGGATGCCGCTCGTCGGGGGGCGCGAACTACTGACGGATGCCGAGGCTCATGGTTACGCGGTACCCGGGTTCAACGTCTCCAACCTGGAGCTGGCCCTTGGCGTCCTCGATGCTGCCGAGGCGCGCCGCGCGCCGGTCCTGCTGCAGTTCAATGCGAGCAACTTCGAGCACTTCGGCGGCATCGAGGTCGCGGCGGCCACGGCCCGGGCCCTCGCCGCGCGCGCGACCACGCCGGTCGCGGTGCACCTCGACCACGGCGCCAGCGCTGCCGTGCTCCGCGCCGCGGCGCGCGCGGGCTTCACCTCGTTGATGTTCGATGGCTCGACGTCGCCGTTCGACCGCAACCTGCGCGACACGCGCGAGGCATACACGATCGCCCTCGAAGCAGGGCTGGCGCTCGAAGCGGAGCTTGGCCACGTCGGAGGCCGCGAGCCCGGCGTCGTGACGTCCGAGGCCGTGCTGACCGAGCCCGAGGCGGCGCGCCGCTTCGTCGACGAGACGCGCGTTGATGCGCTGGCGGTGTCGGTCGGCACGGCGCACGGCCTCGCGGGAGCCGTCCGGCTCGACCTCGTCCGCGAGCTGCGGGCGGCGGTGCACGGGCTGCCGCTCGTGCTGCACGGCGGCTCGGGCGTCACGCCCGAGGACCTGCGCGCCGCCGTCCTCGCCGGCATTCGCAAGGTGAACATCAGCACCGAGATCCACAGCGCCTTCGCCCGCGTCATCGTCGATGCTCGCGGCAACGACCCGCGTCCGGCGCTGCGCGCTGCCCGCGCGGCGGTCGCGGACGTCGCCTCGCAGCGCATCGAGCTGCTCGGGGCCGCGTTGCGAGCCTGACGCCTACTTTCTTGAGGCCGAGGAGTGCGAGCATCCGGCGGACTCCTCGCACTATTGTCGGCGGCGTGTCAGGCGTCCGCGGCCCGGCGCGGGTCGCGCAGCGGTGCCACCCATCGCACGGTAGGCCTCTGCCGCCGAGACGGTACAGGGCGCGCTGCTATACTCGATCCAATGTCACAGCCACCACCGGCCGGAGCGGGATTGGGCGCCGATCCCGCGGACGAGCCGGGTTCACCGTTCAACGTTTCGAGTGCGTCCCACCTCCCGAAACCAGAAGACAGCGAGACAACGGGATCGCCTCTGGCGTCCCGTCCCGACTCCGCGTCCGCAAACGGCTCCATGAACGGGCTGTACTCGCGGTACCCGGGCCAGCCCGCACCAGGACCGAGGCGGCCCGAAGCCACGCCCGACGAGACAGCTCCGCACGAGGCTGCTCGAGACGGCGCAGAGCCAGCAGCGCTCACGCCGGCTGAGGCAGCACCGGCCGCGTCTGACGACGAGCCGACCGAACTCATCCCGATGTCTGGGCGCCTCGAGGGGAATCCGGCGCTCGACCCGCCGCCAGTAGGCGCCGGGTACGGGGGTACGGCCTGGGACGACGCCGATGGTGCAGGGAGGACGCAGGACGCCGATGGCGGCACGCCGCCCGCGAAATCGGGCATGGCTGCCCTGTGGCCGTGGGGCTTCCGTGGCCTCATCGAGACCGTCGAGGTGCTCGCGCTGGCGTTGCTGATGTTCCTCCTCGTGCGCTCCGTCGCGCAGAACTTCGTCGTCGACGGTGGCTCGATGGAGCCGACGTTCCACAATGGCGAGATGCTCATCGTGAACAAGCTCGCGTATCGCACCTTCGATCTCTCATGGCTGCCGTTCACTGACAAAGACGACTGGCGTCCCTTCGGCACCCCGCAACCCGGCGACGTGGTGGTGTTCAAGTTCCCGCAGGATCAGACACGCGACTTCATCAAGCGCGTCGTCGCCGTGCCCGGCCAGACGGTCGAGGTGCGCAACGGCACGGTCTTCATCGACGGGGTCGAGCAGAACGAGCCGTACCTCGACCAGCCGCCGAACTACAACTACGGGCCGACGCTGGTGCCGGAGGATCAGATCTTCGTGCTCGGCGACAATCGCAATAACTCGTACGATTCACATTCGTGGGGCCTGCTCGACCAGGACCTGCTGATCGGTCGCGCGGAGCTGCGCTACTGGCCGTTCGGCCGCATCGGCCGCATCGATCACGGGGGGCTCAGTTCGGGCGCGGCAGTGACAGTGGATCCGGGGGCAACACCATCGTCGTCGACAGCGAGGTAATCACGGCGCTCGAGGAGTCGGGAGCGATCCTCGAAGGGCACTTTCAGCTCAACTCGGGCCGGCACTCCGACCGCTATCTGGAGAAGTTCAACCTGCTGCAGTGGCCGCGGCACACAGAGATGGTGTGCCGCAAGATCGCCGCTGCGATGCGCTCGGCCGCTCCGCAGACGGTCGCCGGGCCGACGACCGGTGGCATCATCCTCGCGTACGAGGTCGGCCGACAGCTCGGACTGCGCGGCATCTTTGCTGAACGCGAACCCGAGGGCGGCCGCTCGTTCCAACGCGACTTCCACCTCGATCCCGGCGAGCGCGTCCTGGTCGTCGATGACGTGCTGACGAGTGGTGCGTCCGTGCGGGAGACGCTCGCGGCGGTACAGGCCGCCGGCGGTCAGGCCGTCGGCGTCGCGGTCCTCGTCGACCGGTCGGGCGACGCCGTCCGCTTCGACGACCTGCCCTTCTTCGCCGCCACGGAGTTTTCCCTCGTGACATACGAGGCCGGCGACTGCCCCCTGTGCCGCGAGGGCATCCCGCTCACGATCACATAGCGCGCTCGAGCAGGCATACGTCGGTCCGCACGCCAGACATTGCCGGTGAGCAAGCGTTCACGTACTCGAACCCAGACCGCCTCAGGCAGCAGGTCAGCGCGGAGCGACGGCGCCTCAAACCGTCCGACGACCTGACCGCGCGATCAGCGTGCCGGGGCCACCATTCAAGGCTGCGCGGAGGCTCGCGGCAAAATGAGTTGAGTGACTCAACATGGCGGGAACGAGGATACGCCGAGAATTTCTTGCAACCGAGAGCGGTCTTGTTCCTGGGGCAGCGAGAGTGCCGTTAGATGCCCAGTAGGCAACGTTGAACCTCGCAGGGGGCTCTCGTCGTTAATGCACTGGCACGGTACACTCGCGTTAAGGATCTGGGGGGAAGAGGCGCCCTTCCAGATCCTTTTTTCATGCCCGGATTCTTGCGCCCGAGTCACTGTTCGTCTCGCACCGTTCGCCAAGGGAGGCGCTCCTCGGCGAACGGTGCAAAACCAACTTCGAGGTCGAGCAGTCGATGACCATCTCGACATGTGTCACGTTGACCGACATTTGTCGAGCGCACGTCGGTCGTTTGACATATACTCCATCATACGTCAACGCGGCCATGGCCCGTGTGGATCGCTGATGCCGTCCTCGTCAGCGCCGGGTGTACCGATCCAATACGATTCTGCGTAGCGGATCCGGTCGCACTTTTGCCTCGTGACAGATCGGAGGGCCCATGCGAGCGGGCCCCCGGCCGAGCGCCTCGGTTGCGGCCGCAGCATCACGTGCTGGATGCCCCTTGGTGGCCCGGGCGCGTTCCTCACGCAGGCATGAGGAACGCGGGCGGACGGCGCAGCACTGGCGGCAGGAGCGGGAGCACTCGCCGGCTTGCCGATCCCGCCACTTCGAGGGTGGCCGCGCGCGCCGGCCCCCAGCCGAGGCCGTACTCGCGCCGCAGCCGAGGCGGCAGCAGGCCGGCGGTCAGCTCACGGGTCAAGGGCATCAGCGGCCCGCTGGCGGGCAGCGGTTTGAACAGCGCCGCCGCGAGCGAGCGCGCCTCGTCGGTCACCTCCAGCGTCGCGACCATGCTATCGAGGTAGCGGCGAAAGCCGGGTACGTCGGATGGCAGCGCGTCGCCGGGTACGGACAGGAGCGCGCCCGCGCGCAGCATGTCTTCGTGGTAGTGCTGCTCCTCGGCGGCATTCAGCGGGGTGACGAAGCGACGATGCACCACGAGCGCGCTGTCAATCAGCGTGGCGAGCACCCAGGCGAGCAGTGCCGGGTCGGTGGCGCGGTAGCCTGTGCCGCGGACTCGCTCGTGCAGCGCGTTCACGCGATGCGCCGCCTCATGCGCCTGAGCGGGCGTGCCGAATGCGATCGCATACATCGGACGAAGCGTACGCAGCAGCCGGCCGAAGCGGTCCGTGCGGTAGTCGCTGTGCTCAGCGACTCCGCGTGCCACCGTGGGTGGGCGAGCTGCATCAGCAGCGCGCGGCCGCCGCCGAGGAGCAGGACGCCCTCGCCTTGTACGCGCCGGATGGCTGAGTCAGCGGTGAAGGGCCATGACTCCATCTGCCAAAGATAGCGGCGTACGAGAGAATTCGCTCCGACAGGCAGCCTCGATGTGCCGAAGGTAGCACTCATAACACAAAACCGCGCACCTCGATGACTCGAGATGCGCGGTCCGCAGTCTGGGAAGACTGCCTGCTAAAGAAGCCTACTTGGCAGCTCGGCTTCTTTAGCTCTCCCCCGCCGACTGAAGCCAACATAGCGCGGTGCGAGACGGACCACGCTGTGCTTAGCCACAGCCCAGTCACCAATCGAGCCAAAGCGTCGGTCGACGGCGTGGACAGGCGTGGATATCGCGCCACCGCGCCGCGACTCAGGCTGCGCGGGTGCGCACCTTGCGTAGGGTGCCGAAGATCGTGCGCGTGCCGAGCACCTCGACGGCGTCAAGGTCGGGACGCGTGGTGATGTGCTGCTGCACCATCCGCCCAAGTGGTTGCGGCCGCGACCACGCCGACCATCGCCGCCATGAAGGCATTTGGGAAGCGGCTGCCCTTGCTGCCTGTCGACAGCACGGCGGTCGCCGCAGCGGCGGCGACGAAGCCCGCAACGGCGATGTTCGTGCCACAGAGCGGCGACACGGCGAGACTCGACTGGCCCGCCTTCAGGCGTTGGAGCGCCTCCTGCGCGCACGAGGTGAGCTCATCCGGGTCCACGTCGCCAAAGATCAGGAAGCCATCGACACTGGCGCGGCCCGCGATGCGCGTCGGGCCGTGCCGCGCGAGCAGGACGGCGACGGTAGCGTGCTCCAGCGCATGATTCCGCCGGACAGCGTCGGCCCAACGTCGAAACATTGATGTGCGCTCCTTACCTCGATCGAGGTGGATGGGATCGTTTGGACTAGAACCAGTATAGGGACGCGCGTGTCCGAGCCCTCGGGTCCTGGACGCGCAGACTCGGTACAGCTAGTACACGCGGCTGGTACCGGGCGCCGGCAGGTCGAAGTCCGCCGAGGCGTTGATCGAGACGGTGACCGGCGCTGACTCGGAGTTTGCGGCACTCACTGTGATCGTCCCGGACGTCACGGCTTGCGGGAGCGCGGCCGGATTGAGGGTAACGGTGAACGTGCTCGATCGGACGCAGGCGCCCCCACAGGGCACATCCTGCCCCAGCGCAACGCCCGCCGGCGGCTCGACCACGATCCAGCTCGCCGAGGGCGCAGCCATCCACACGAGGATGCCGCTGCCGCTGTTCTCGACAGTGACGGTCGCCTTCGCCGTCTGCGGACCGCCGTCAAGGGCCAACTGGATCGAGGCGTTCGGCACGCTCAACACCGGCGACCCGAGCGTGCTCGAGGCGAAGTCGGCCGCGACGCTTGGGGCCGTCTGCTTGTGCGACGGCTGTGCCGTGGGCATATCCATAGCCGAGTATGGGAAGACGAAGTTTGCGACGCCGAGGGGGCCGGCGTACTTCGCCTCGGTCAGGTTGGGCAGCGAGACGGGGACGGGCGCCCACACCTGCTGGCCGTTCACCTTCGGTGGTGAGGCCATGCAGCCCCACACGAGCTCCTGGTACGGGTAGCGCGTGCGCGACTGCGTGCCGTCGCACTTCCAGCGCTCGCGCGTCTTGCTGAAGCGCGGGTCGAGCGGGTGGTTCGACTGCGTCGCGCCCGGCCCTGTGAAGCCGTTGTAGCTCCACACGGCGTAGTACCAGTTCTCGATGATGCTCGCGTCGGAGTTGGTGTCGGTACCCGCAATCGGGCGGAACTCGGGCGCCTGGTTCCACTTGTCCGCGAGGATGAACGCACCGCGCGCTATGTTGTAAAGGTAGTGGCCAGCGACGTTCGCCTGGTTCTCGGTCGGCTGGTTGTCCGACCCCAGCGGCACCGTCATACCCGTCGTGACCTGCATCAGCCCGTAGCCGCAGTCGAACGAGACGAGGGCGGGACCGCTCGACTCGAAGGGCACCGACCGCGCGGCCATCGCGAGGTTGGACTCAGTCCAGGCAATGGCGCGCAGCAGCGACGCGGGGCACCTGCGCTGGGCCATTGCTGCGGTTCGCGCGCAACCCGGTCTTCACGGCCGGCAGGCCGAAGAACGGGTCGCCCGCAAACAGCTTGTTCACGGAGGCGGCATCGATGCCGGCGGAGTAGGCCGCGCGCAGTTGGTCCGCCTCGTACGTCGCGGGAGTGCGCAGGAATGCGCATGCCTCGGCGGTGGGTGTAGCGCCGGGCGCGTTCGCGGCGAGCCAGAATGCGGCGGCGAACGCCGTGACTGCGAGGATGCGGCCCACGCGTTTACCCACGACCCACCACCCATCCCAGGAAGAGCACTTCAGTAGGCGCGTTGATGGTCCGGCGCTGGCCGTCCGGCGCGATCACGACGAGCGATTCCTCGCCGGGCTCGTTCGCGGTCGGCCCGTCGTACGAGTGCGCCGCGAGGTATTGGCCGTCCGCGCTCCAGCTCAGCGGGACGTCGTAGCCCTCGGGCGGTATTGCGAGCGGCTCAGGAGTGCCGCCATCGAGGGGATACGTGACCGCGGAGGCGGCGCGGTCGGGGTACGCTTCGCGGCCGACGGTGATGGCGGTCCCGTCGGGACGCCAGACCGGCGAGAACTGGTCGGTGGTCGAGGGTGCTTCCGCCGCTGGCACCGGGACGCGCTCGGTCGGGTCAAGCTCGACGACCTGCAGCCGGTTCACGACGCGTTGCTCGCGCGTCTCCGGCGCGAGGAATGAGATGGTCGTGCCGTCTGGTGAGATCTCCCAGTCACGGGCGACCTGATCCGAGGCATGCAACAGCAGCTCAGGCTGCCCACCCTCGACGAGTCGGTACAGGTCCGTACCCGCCACCGACAGGTTCGCGAAGAGCAGCGCGCCATCGTCGCTGAACCCGACGGGGTAGATGCCGAACTGCGTCTCTACGGTATGGAGCGTGCGCCGCTCATTCGTCGCAAGGTCGACGCTAACGAGGGACTGGCTGCCTGCCGCGCCGTTGCTGCGATAGACGACGTGGGTGCCCGTGCGATCGAAGACCGGGACTGTGAGCAGGTCCGCGTCGCTGGCGAGCAACGTCCGCTCCCCCGACTCGACATCGAGGAGGCGCAACTCGGCGGGCGCCTCGCGTTCCGGCCGCGCGGAGGGCGGGAGCACCGTGTACGCGGTCCGCGTGCCCGACGGCTCGGTCGCGGGGTTGATGCCCCACTCGGGAGCGTGCTCGATGCGCGCGACGAGCGTCCGGTCCGCCGGGTTGTCCGCCGAGGCGCGATAGATGCTGTCCTCGGAGACCCCGAACTCAGCGAAGACGAGGGTAGTGCCGCTGGGTCGTGTCGAGTCGTCGCCCTCCTCGGCGGGAGGATCATCGCGATCCAACGCGAGCACCGCGAAGGTCACGGCAGCCACGACTACAACGCCTGCGACAGGTGCGAGGAATGAGCGACGGCGGGACAAGGCCATACATCCACCATGCAAACGGGGGTGGGATTCCCCTGTGTACCAGACCCCGCCTGTCCGGCACCGCCTGCTGAATGACCCGAGCGCCCGCCGCTGGGGTTTGCGCGCATCGAGCACGTTCACGATAGAAAGGCTCACGCAGGTGTGTCAAACGGGAGCGCCCCCTATGCTGACTACGTGCTGCTGCGCTACCTCTCCGTCCTGACCGACGCGCCCTGGGCGTTCTTAATCCTGATCAGTGCATTTGCTGCCTCGATGGTGGTCGGCCTGGCGTTCCACGAGTTCTGTCACGGTTTCACGGCGAACAGCCTCGGCGACAGTACGCCCAGGCGGTACGGCCGTCTCACGCTGAACCCGAAGGCACACCTCGACCCGGTCGGGTCGCTGCTGATCCTGTTCGTCGGCTTTGGCTGGGCGAAGCCGATGCCGGTGAACCCAAACAACACCCGCAATCCGCAGGCGAGCATGGTGCTGATCGCCGCCGCGGGCCCCATCTCGAACCTCGCGGTGGCCGGCCTCGCCGGCATCCCGATCAAGCTCGGCGCCGTGCCCTTCTTCCACCCCTTCGTGAACCCGGGGGACGCCGCGTTCTGGGCACAGCTGTGGTCCGACTCGCCCGAGAACCTGATCGGGCTCTTCCTCGGCACGGTCGTGCTGCTCAACGTGATCCTCGCCGTCTTTAACTTCGTCCCGATCCCGCCCCTCGACGGCTTTCGAGTCCTCGTCGGACTGCTGCCGCCGGACCTGAGCCGCGACGTCGCACGGCTCGAGCCGTGGGGGCCGGGCGTCCTGCTGCTGCTGTTCTTTGTCCCGTTCATGACGGGCGGCGAGTTCAACCCGTTGTTCGATGTCATGGGGACGGCCATCGAGTTCCTGCTGAACCTGTTCGCCGGCGACAGCGGAGGGTTGCGTGTGGCATAGCGCTGCCTATCGCTCCGGGCAGTTCTTTCGCGGGTTTCGCGGGACGTTGCATCCCGACGAAATCCGTACTGTCCGCAAGCTGCTCACTCACGAGGAACGGCTGCTGTTCACCTCCATGCAGGGCCGCGACCGGCGGCACTCGATGGATGTGCTGCTGTGGCTGGAGCGCCGGACACCACCGTACGTACTTCCCTCGGATGACCTGCTGGTCGCGGCGCTGCTGCATGACGTCGGCAAGGGGCCGCTCGTCGTCTGGGACCGCGTGCTGTTCGTCGTGCTGGGCGGCATCTCGGTACGGCTGCGACGGTGGGTGGAGAGCGAGGGCGGCCCGCGCTGGCGGCGGGCGCTCTGGCGCCTCGAATATCACGCACCGCTGGGCGCCGAGAAGGTCGCGCTGGCCGGCTCGCGGCCGCGCGTCATCGCGCTGGTGGCGAGGCACAAAGATGCCACGCCGGCCGGCGACGAGGAGCTGGCATGGCTCATGGCGGCCGACCGCGCCTGTTGAGCGTGCGAACCGACCACCTGAGCGCTGCGGCGGCCATCGAGGGCCCATCGAGGCCCGCGAACCCTCATGGCGAGCGGCGTCGGCTCCCGCGCGGCGACCGAACACGACGAGGTCGAGCAGGGAGTTCGTGCCGAGGCGGTTCGCCCCGTGCACGCTGACGCACGCGCACTCGCCTGCGGCGTACAGCCCCGGGATCGGCGTCTCCTCGGGGCCCGTGACGACCCGGCCGTCGACGTCGGTCGGGATGCCGCCCATCGCGTAGTGGGCGGTCGGCTGGATCGGCACCGGCTCCTTCGTCGGCTCGACCTTGAGGTAGACGCGGGCGAACTCGGTGATGTCGGGCAGCTTCTCCTCGATCACCTTCGGGTCGAGGTGGGTGATGTCGAGGTAGGCCCAGTCGGCGTTCGGCCCGCCGCCGCGCCCCTCCTTGATCTCCTGGTAGATCGCGCGGCTCACCATGTCGCGCGGCGCGAGGTCCTTGATCGTGGGCGCGTAGCGCTCCATGAAGCGCTCGCCGTCCTTGTTCCGCACGATGCCGCCCTCGCCGCGCGCGGCCTCGCTGAGCAGCACGCCGAGCTTCGCGAGGCCCGTCGGGTGGAACTGGAACATCTCCATGTCCTCGAGGGGGACACCGCGACGCCAGACGACGGCCGGGCCGTCGCCGGTGAGCGCGTGCGCATTCGAGGTCACGCTGAACATGCGGCCGTAGCCCCCGGTCGCGAAGACGATCGACTTCGCGCGGAAGACGTGCAGCTCACCGGTCGCGAGCTCGTAGGCGACGACGCCCGCGGCGGCGCCGGTTCCATCGCGCAGCAGGTCGAGGCAGTAGAACTCGTTGAAGAACCGCACGTCGCGCTTCACGCACTGCTGGTAGAGCGTCTGCAGGATCATGTGACCGGTGCGGTCGGCGGCGTAGCAGGCTCGTCGAACCGGGCGCTCGCCGTGGTTGGCGGTGTGGCCGCCGAACCGGCGCTGGTCGATGCGTCCGTCGGGGGTGCGGTTGAACGGCAGCCCCCACCGCTCGAGCTGGTAGATCGCGTCGATCGCCTCCTCGGCCATCAGCTGCGCCGCGGGCTGGTCGGTGAGGTAGTCGCCACCCTTCACGGTGTCGAAGGCGTGCCACTCGGGGCTGTCCTCCTCGGTGTTGCCGAGGGCCGCGCAGACCCCGCCCTGGGCCGCGCCCGTGTGCGAACGGGTGGGGTAGAGCTTGGAGATCACCGCGGTGCGGACCTGATCGGACAGCTCGATCGCGGCGCGCATGCCGGCGCCGCCACCGCCGATCACGAGCGCGTCGTACGTGTGGGTCGTGGCCATCGCTACGCGTCCTTGGTCGTGGCCATCGCTACGCGTCCTTGGTCGTGGCCATCGCTACGTGTTCTCTGGAAGCAGCCATCGCTAGGCGACCGGTCCCCACTTGTTCGGGTCGAACGTGACGACGATCACGGACCCGAGCACGAACAACGTGAACCCGAGCACGTAGAAGACCATGTTGGCGGCGAAGCGCACGCCGGGCTTGCGCACGTAGTCGAGCGTGATGTTGCGGAGCCCGTTGATGCCGTGGATCAGCGCGAGCGTGAGCAGCATCCAGTCCCACGTGCGCCAGAACGGGCTTTCCCAGCGAGCCGCGACGAAGCCGAAGTCGACGCGGTCCACCCCGCCGGCGGGCAGGTGCATGATCAGCGTGTGGCCGAGCGCCAACACGAGCAGCATGATGCCGCTGATGCGCATGAACAGCCACATCCAGAGCTCGAAGCCGCCCACGGGACGCTCGCGACCCCGGGTGTAGTCGCGCTGCGGTGGCTGCGGCGCCCCGCCCTCGGGGCTCGGCGGTCGTTCGATCGTGGTGGCCATCAGCTCGCTCCGCTCACAACAGGTCGATGATCTGCTTGCCCATGATCGCGGTGACCGCGAGCGCCGAGACGAGGAAGATCGCCGCCGACGTGCGCCCGACCGCCTTGATGTGACCGGCGAGGCTCGGGAAGAAGTCGATCAGCGTGACCTTCATGCCGTTGATCGAGTGGAACAGCACCGCGAGCACGAGGCCCAGCTCGAGCACGTGGACCGCGGGGTTCTTGTACGCCTCGGTGACCCGGTCGTAGGCCTCCGGACCCCACCCGATCACGGCGGTGTCGACGACGTGGGCGAAGAGGAACAGGATCACGGCCACGCCGGTGATGCGGTGGAAGATCCAGGACCACTGGCCCTCATGGCCCAGATAGGGAGAGCCGAAGTCGTCCTTCTGCTTCTTGCGGAGTCTGGTGGCCACGGTGATCACCCTCAGGCTATCTCGCGCCCCGGCGAGCGAGCCGGCCGAGGCGTCCAGCGGACGGCGCGGAGTCTACTCCGTTCCGGCAGGGGGTCACCTCTGCAGATCGGGTCACACGGTGCGCAGGGCCACGAGCACGCCGTCGCGGATCGGCAGGATCGTCGTCACGTACCGCTCGTCGGCCGCGACCATCGCGTTGTGCTCGCGGATCGCGTCGGTGAGGTCGTCGGGCGGCTCGCCGTCGGGCGGCACGCGTCCGTACCAGAGCGTGTTGTCGCAGATGTAGAGCCCGCCGACGCGCACCCGGTCGCGGGCGGCGCGCCAGGCATCGGGATAGCCGTGCTTGTCGATGTCGTCGTAGACGATGTCGAAGTCGCCCTCGACCGCGGCGAACGACGTCAGCGCGTCGCCCACGTGGTACGTGATGCGATCCCAGACGCCCGCACGCCCCAGGTAGTCGGCGGCCTTCCGCTCGTTGGCGGCGTCGCCGTCGGTGAGGTGGATCTCGCCCTCGGCGCCGGTGGCCCTCGCGAACCAGTACGCCGAGTAGCCGAACCCCGAGCCGAGCTCGAAGACGCGTCGCGCCGCGATCGAGGCGGCGAGCGTCCAGAGCGTGACGCCGACGTTGCGGCCGACGATCGGGAAGCCGAGCTCACGCGCCTCGGCCTCCATCTCGAGCAGCACGGGTTCGTCGTAGCGAGCGTGCAGCGACGCGGTATAGGCCTCGATACGAGGGTCGACGATGTCCATGGACGACAAGCCTAGCGACGACCGGCCCCGATAGGCTTCGGGCGATGGCACCCGACGATGAGCGACGCGCCACCGATTCGGGCATCGAGCTGCAGCCCGTCTACACGGCCGACGATCTGGCCGCGCGGGGCTTCGATCCCGCGCGCGACCTGGGCGAGCCGGGGGAGTACCCGTTCACGCGCGGCGTGTATCCCACGATGTACCGCCACCGTCTCTGGACGATGCGCCAGTACGCGGGGATGGCGACCGCCGACGAGACGAACGCGCGCTTCCGGTACCTGCTCGAGCAGGGGCAGACGGGCATCAGCGTCGCGTTCGACCTGCCGACGCAGATGGGCCTCGACAGCGACCATCCGCGCGCCGAGGGCGAGGTGGGCAAGACCGGCGTCGCGATCGACTCCGTCGACGACATGGCGCGGCTGTTCGCGGGCATCCCGCTCGATCGCGTCTCGACGTCGATGACGATCAACGCGACGGCGCCGATCCTGCTGCTGCTCTACGAGCTCGTGGCCGAGGAGCAGGGCGTGGCGTCGACCGACATCAGCGGCACCGTGCAGAACGACATCCTCAAGGAGTACGCGGCGCGCGGCACGTACATCTACCCGCCGGAGCCGTCGATGCGCCTCATCACCGACCTGTTCGCCTACTGCGGCGAGTCCGTGCCCCGCTGGAACACGATCTCGATCAGCGGGTACCACATGCGGGAGGCGGGCTCGACCGCGGCCCAGGAGATCGCCTTCACGCTCGCCGACGGCATCGCCTACGTGCAGGCAGCGCTCGACGCGGGGCTCGACGTCGACGACTTCGCGCCGCGCCTCTCGTTCTTCTTCGCGTGCCACATGCACTTCTTCGAGGAGATCGCGAAGTTCCGCGCGGCCCGCCGCATGTGGGCGCGCATCATGCGGGAGCGGTTCGATGCGAAGGACCCGCGGAGCTGGATGCTGCGGTTCCATACGCAGACCGGCGGCGCGACGCTCACCGCGCAGCAGCCCGAGGTGAACATCGTGCGCACGGCGCTCGAGGCGCTCGCCGCGGTGCTCGGCGGCACGCAGTCCCTGCACACGAACGCGTTCGACGAGGCGCTCGCGCTGCCGACGGAGCACAGCGCGACGATCGCGCTCCGCACCCAGCAGGTGATCGGCTACGAGACCGGCGTGACCGAGACGGTCGATCCGGTGGCGGGCTCGTACTACGTGGAGTCGCTCACCGACGAGCTCGAGCGGCTCGCGACCGACTACATCGAGCGGATCGACGCGATGGGCGGCGCTGTTCGCGCGATCGAGGCCGGCTTCTACCAGGACGAGATCCACGAAGCCGCGTTCGCCATCCAACAGGGCATCGAGTCGGGGGAGCGCGTCGTCGTCGGCGTGAACCGCTTCGTCGACACCGACGAGGAACCGATCGAGCTGCAGCGCATCTCCGAGAGCGAGGTCGCGAAGCAGGTCGAGCGCGTGCGAGCGCTGCGGGCCGATCGCGACCAGGCCGCCGTCGACGCCGCCCTCGCCGTGGTTGCCGAGACCGCGTCCGGCACGGACAACCTCGTGCTCCCGATGAAGGAGGCACTGCGCGTCCGCGCGACGCTCGGCGAGGTGAGCGACATCCTGCGCGGCGTGTTCGGCGAGCACCGACCCACCATCGTGACCGCCGGTCCTTTCGTCGCCGAGGAACCATCGGCGGCGGTCGTACGCTGGCGGTGAACGGCGGGAGCGCCTCGGATGCGATCCTGCTCGAGGAGTCTGGATCGTCGTCCCTCCGGAGTCGCTCCGGTCGCGGATCGGGCGGATGTCCCGGTCCGATGGAAGGAGGGAGCGACATGAGGAAGCGATTCCTCGGAGCGCTCGCGGCGGGAGCCCTCGTGGTCGGCCTGCTGGTCGGCGGTGTGTCAGCCGGTCCGGTGACCGACGCGACGGTCTTCCTCGCACACGGCATCCCGGGCCAGAAGGTCGATGTCTACATCGCCGGCGACGAGGTGCTGTCGAACTGGCGATACGGCAAGGTGGCGACGCTCGAGGACGTCGCACCCGGCATCTACAAGGTGAAGGTGCGGACGCCCGCCGATCCCGGCAAGGGCACCCTGCTCGTCGGGACGAGCCTCGAGATCGAGGCCGGCGACAACATCACGGTGGTCGCCTACATGAAGTCGGGTGACCCGTTCCTGCAGGCGTTCGACAACGACGTCGTGTTCACCGACATCGGCGACGCGATCCTGCAGGTCCGGCACACGGCGAAGGCGCCGAAGGTCGACGTGTGGGCCAACGGGACCGAGCTCACGCCGGGCGACGGCATCGCGAAGGGCGAGGAATTCGCGCTCGAGGTGCCGCCGGGTGTCTACGCGTACTGGGCGGCCGCCCACAACGACTTCGCGCCCGTGATCGGGCCCGATGTCGCCGAGCTGGAGGCGGCACACGCCTACCAGGTCATGGCGGTCGGCACCAACGCGTCGAACTACCGGTTCATCGTGATCGACCAGGACTTCACGACTCCTGTGTGAGGTCGAAGATCGACGCGAGCCCGGAGCCCCGCCGGCAGAGCCGGCGGGGCTTCGGGTTGTCACCGACGCGCGTGGCCGTGCGCCCGGAGCCACTACTCCAAGACAGACTAGCTCCTCGCCAGCTGTATCGCCGCATGCCCGGTCGCGGCGATCCCCGCGATGAGGAGCAGGACCCCGATCACGCGCAGTCGCGGGTTCCGCAGGGCGAGACCCGCGACGACCAGGCAGGCGAGCCCGACCCCCAGCTCGATCACCCAGGTCGCGGTCTCCACGAGGCCGGACCCTACCGGAGCCGGATCGGGGTCGAACCTATGCACGCCCGCGGCCGGGCCATCCGGATCCCGTGAACCCCCGAACGACCTGCGACGGCCGGGGACGGACCGCGGCCGGTGGAAGGGAGGTTCCTCGATGCGCATGAAGAAACTGCTCACCGCGGCGCTCACGGGCGCGATGGCGATGGGGCTGTTCGCACTGCCCGCCTCTGCAGGCGGCGGCGCCACGGTCTTCGTGGCCCACGGCATCCCGGGCGTCAAGGTCGACGTCTGCGTGAACGGGGCCGAGGCGCGCTCGAACTTCAAGTACGGGCGTGCGTTCGAGCTCGGCACCGGCATCCCCGCCGGTACCTACAAGGTGAAGGTTCGCCTCGCGAGCCCCGGTGAGTGCAAGGGCGCCGTCGCGATCAGCGAGAAGCTCGAGCTGACCGACGGGCTCAACGCGACCGCCACGGCGATCGTGCGTCAGGGTGCGCCTCAGCTGGACATCCGCGTGAACGACACCGACATCGCCGGTGGCGCGAACGCCTCGGTGACGGTGCGACACCTCGCGAAGGCCCCCACGGTCGACGTGTGGGTCAACGGCGGCGCCGGTCCCGCGGTGCCCGGCCTCGAGCGGTTCGAGGAAGCCGGCCCGGTCGAGGTGCCCGGTGACCAGACCTACGCGTACTGGGTCTCGGCCGAGGGCGACAACGCCCCGGTGATCGGTCCCGACGTGGCGGAGCTGGCGCAGGACACGGCGTACCAGATCATCGCGGTGGGCAACGACGCCTCGAACTGGCGCTTCATCGTGATCGGTCAGGCCGGCGTCTAGCCGTTCCGATCGATCGCAGGGGCGACGGCCCCGCCGGCTGCCCGTGCCGGCGGGGCCGCTCCCGTGTCCGGGTCCGCTTCCCGTAGGCTTCACCCCACGATGGACGTCACGATCGTCGGCGGCACCGGCAAGGAAGGCTTCGGCCTCGCGCTGCGCCTGCTCGGAGCCGGCCACCGGGTCACGATCGGCTCCCGCTCCGCCGAGAGAGCCGACGAGGCCGTGGCGAGGGCGAAGGAGACGCTCGACGACGACGCGATCCAGGTCGAGGGCGCCGAGAACGCCGCATCCGTGCTCGGCGCCGACATCGTGGTCGTCACCGTGCCGTTCTCGGGCATGATCGAGATCTACGCGTCGATCGCGCCCGCGTTGCAGCAGGGGCAGGTCGTGCTCGACGCGACGAGCCCGCTGATGGCCGCGGTCGGTGGCAAGGCGTGGGAGCCGATCACCCCGTGGCTGGGGTCGGCCGCCGAGCTCGCAGCGTCGCTCGTGCCCGACGGCATCGCGGTGGTGGCCGGCTTCCACACGATCGGGGCGCACACGCTGATGGCGCTCGACGACGAGGTGGCCTCCGACGCGCTGCTCTGCGGCGACGACGAAGGCGCCAAGCGGAAGGTCGGCGAGCTGATCGACTCCGTGCCGGGCATGCGGTGGGTCGACGCCGGTCCGCTCGCGAACGCCCGGCTCACCGAACCGCTCACGCCGCTGATCATCACGATCAACCGCCGCTACAAGCTGAAGGACGGCGGGTTCCGCATCACCGGTCGCGACGCGTGGGGGTCGCCCGAGTCGTGAGCTGCCCGGGCCGGTTCGTGGAGATCGATGACACGTCGCTGTGGGTGGTCGAGCGTGGACCCGATGACGGCGTGCCGCTGCTCGTGCTGCACGGCGGACCCGGTCTCGACCATCACGAGTTCGCCGACTACCTCGACCCGCTGACCGAACGGGGCATCCGCCTCGTGCTCGTCGATCTGCGGGCCTGTGGACGCTCCGAGCGGCCGTCGCCTCAGACGTGGACGTTGGAGCGTCACGCCCAGGACGTGGTCATGCTCGCCCAGGCGATGCGCCTCGACCGGTGGGCCGTGCTGGGCCATTCCTACGGCGCCTTCGTGGCGTTGCAGCAGGCGGTCGACTACCCCGGCGTGGCGGCGGCGGTGATCGTGAGCAGCGGCGTGCCGTCGACGCGGTTCCTCGAGCGCATGGACGAGAACCTGCACGCGCTCGAGCCGGCCGAGCTCCGCGACCGCGTGATCGCGTCGTTCGCGACGCGAGTCCGAGGTCTCGACCGCGAAGGAGTTCGAAGACCTGATGCGCGATCAGTGGCCGTTCCACTTCGCGTTCACCGGCGACACGCGGATCGAGGAGTATCGGCTGCGCATGCGCCGGCATGGTCTACTCGCCCGACGTGCTGCGGCACTTCGCCGGCGGCGAGCACGGGGCGATCGAGGTCGAGGATCGTCTCGGCGAGGTGACCTCGCCGACGCTCGTGCTGGCGGGGCGCTCGGACCGCACATGCGTCCCCGAGGCGTCCGAGGCGATCGCGGGCGGCATCGCGGACTCACAGCTGCTGATCTTCGAGGCGAGCGGGCACATGACCTTCGTGGAGGAGCCGGACGTCTACGTCGAGGCCGTGTCGCGGTTCCTCGGCTGGGACGACGACCCGTCGATCATCTAGTCGATCACCGCGAGCACCTGGCCGGTCTCGACGACCTGGCCGGCGCGGATCGGCAGGTCGGTGACCTCCCCGTCGCGGGTGGCGGCGATGTGGTTCTCCATCTTCATCGCCTCGAGGATGCAGATCACCTCGCCCGCCCTGATGTCCTGGCCCTTCTCGACCAGCACCTTGATGATCGTGCCCTGCATCTCGGCTCGCACCTCGCCGTGCACGTGCTCCTGATGCGCGGCCGCATGCGCCTCCGGCGGCTTGGGGGCCAGACCGCGGCGCTCGTCGAACACGCGCACGGGCACCCGGCGTCCGTCGACCTCCACCAGGATGTCGGCGGGGCGGCCCTCGCCCGCCGTCTGGCTCGACGGTCCGAGCTCGGCCTGGGCGGGCAGGTCGGCCTCGGCGAGCGCTCGCTCGGCCCAGTTGGTCGTGTGCCGGCCCGTCTTGAACTCCTTGGAGTCGAGCACCCAGCGGTGAGCGGGGATCGTGGTGGGCACGCCCTCGACCGTGTACTCGCCGAGCGCGCGGAGCATGCGCCGGCGCGCCTGCTCGCGGTCGACGCCCGAGACGATCAGCTTCGCGAACATGGAGTCGTAGTCGCCGGGGATCTCGCGGCCCTGCCCGAACCCGGCGTCGACGCGCACGAACGGGCCGGCGGGCTCGACGTAGCGGGTGATGCGCCCGGGCCCCGGCATGAAGTTGCGGCCGGGGTCCTCGGCGTTGATGCGGCACTCGATCGCGGCGCCGCGCGGCTGGACCGAGAGGCCCGCGATCGAGCCACCCATCGCGATCTCGAGCTGCAGGGCGACCAGGTCCAGCCCCGTGACCATCTCGGTGACGGTGTGCTCGACCTGCAGCCGCGTGTTCATCTCCAGGAAGTAGAAGTCGCCGTCCTCGTCGACGATGCACTCGATCGTGCCGGCGTTCACGTAGCCGGTCTCGCGCGCGAGCGCGATCGACGCGTCGGCGAGCCGCTGGCGCATCGTGTCGTCGATCGCCGTCGAGGGCGTCTCCTCGATCAGCTTCTGATGGCGGCGCTGCACCGTGCAGTCGCGCTCCCCGAGGAACAGCACGTTGCCGTGGGTGTCGGCGAGGATCTGCGCCTCGACGTGGTGGGCGCGGTCGACGTATCGCTCGAGGAAGACCTCGGGCCGGCCGAAGTACGACTGGGCCTCGCGCGCCCCGCGCTTCAGCGCCTCCTCGAGGTGGCCGGCGTCGCGGACGATGTGCATGCCCTTCCCGCCGCCGCCGAAGGCGGCCTTCACGAGCAGCGGGAAGCCGATGCGCTCGGCCTGCTTCCTCGCCTGCTTCGCGTCGACGGGCTCGGGTGTCCCGGGCACGATCGGCATGCCGCTCGCGTCGGCGGCTCGCCGGGCCGCCGCCTTGTCGCCCATCATCTCGATCGCCTGCGGCGGCGGGCCGACGAACGTGAGCCCCGCGTCGCCGACGGCTTCGGCGAAATGGGCGCGCTCCGAGAGGAAGCCGTACCCGGGGTGGATCAGGGTCGCCTTCGCACGGCGGGCCGCGTCGAGGATCGCCTCGATCGACAGGTACGAGGACGACGCCTGCGCGGGTCCGATGCGGAACGCCTGGTCGGCCATCTCGACGTGCAGGGCGTCGCGGTCGGCGTCGGAGTACACGGCGACGCTCGTGAAGCCGAGCTCGCGGCAGGTGCGCATGATGCGGACGGCGATCTCGCCGCGGTTCGCGACCAGCACCTTGGGCTTCATGACTGCCTCACTGGCGGGACCACCGTTCGGCTCCTCGGGTGTCTCTCGGCCGGTACTGGCCCGCGATACTCTCCGGACTCTCGACGCGAGTCAACGTGGGGCGACGACGATGACGGCGACCGAACTGGAACGGGCCGCAGCCCTCGCGGGTCTCTCCGCCTCTGTGCACTGGCAGGAGGTTACCGGGTCCACGAACGCCGACGCCGTCGCGTTGGCGCTCGACGGCGCCCCCGAGTGGACGCTCGTGGGCGCCGGCCACCAGACGGCGGGGCGAGGCCGCCTGGGCCGGACCTGGCTCGACCGCCCCGGTGGCTCGCTCATGACCTCGCTCGTGCTCCGGCCGCAGCTGCACCCCGATCGGCTCGGCCTGCTGACCCTGCTCGCCGGCGCCGCATGGGCGGAAGCGGCGACCGACGTCACGGGCCTCGAGGTCCGCTGCAAGTGGCCCAACGACCTGGTGCTGGACGAGCGGAAGGTCGGCGGCCTGCTTGCCGAGTCCTCGGTGGAAGGCGACGAGGTGCGATGGGTCGTGATCGGCTCGGGCGTGAACCTCGCCGATCCCGGCGTCGAGGGATCGGCGGGCCTCGGCGAGGTCGACCCGGTGCCACTGCTCGGCGGGTTCCTGCAGCGATTCGCGCAGGGATACGCGATGCCCTGCTGCCGCGTTCGATGATGCGGTCGTGGGGCGCTGGTCCACGATCTCGGCCACCCTGGGGCGGCGGGTGACGGCCGTCGCCGCCGACGGGGTGCGGCGGCGAGGCACCGCCGTCGCGATCGATCGCGCGGGCCGGCTGGTGGTGGAGACCGACGACGGACCCGTCGCCGTCGCCTCCGACGAGATCGAGCACCTCCGCTGACCCGAGGGCGTTTGCCGGGGCCCCCCCGCTTGGGTAGCGTCTCGCCCATGTTCCCTCGGAAGCTGCTGATCCCCGGCGAGGAGGTCGTGCTGGAGCTGCGGCCGCACCCGGTCGCGCTGGCCGCGCCCGCGATCGCGCTGGTCCTCGGCACGGCCGTCGCGTCGTGGATCTCGACCAAGACCGACGGCGTCGTGGTCTGGGTCGTGTGGGCCGCCTGGCTCGCGTTGATGCTCGGATACGTCGTGCCGAAGGCGGTCGGTTGGTGGACGTCGATCTTCGTCATCTCGACCGATCGCGTGATCAGCCGCGAGGGCTTCATCGCGAAGCGCTCGATGGAGATCCCGCTCGAGCAGGTGAACGACGTGCGGTTCGAGCAGGGCATCTTCGATCGGATCGTGGGGGCCGGCACCCTGCTGATCCAGTCGGCGAGCACGAGCGGCACGAACTCGTTCGACCACATCCGCCACCCCGAGGACGTGCAGCGGACGATCTTCCATCAGGGGGAGCTGAACCAGCACCGATCGGCGCATCGATCGGCGCCGGCGCCGGCGCCCGCCGCGGGAGCGCCCGCGCGTCCCGACGGCTCGGCCGTGCCGCCACCGGCCTCGCCCTCGGTGACGACCGAGTTGGAGCGCCTCGCCGACCTGCGTGCGAGGGGCGTGCTCACCGAGGAGGAGTTCCAGGACCAGAAGGCCCGCATCCTCGGCCAGGGCTAGCGTCGGCCAGGGCTAGCTTCGGGAAGGATCGCTCGGGGCCGCCCCGGCCGCCAGCACGAGCACGGTGTCTCCCTCGGCGAGGACCAGGTCGCCGGCCGGGTTGGCGATCACCTCGCCGTTCATGCGACGCACCGCGAGCACGGGCCCGCCCGCGTCCGTGACCGGGCGGCCGTCGAGGGTCGACCCGTGGGCCACCACCCGCTCCTCCACGGAGAGCGCGGGCCTGCCCTCCTCCTCGACGAGCACGTCGACGAGCTCGGGGCGCATCGCCATCTTCGCCATGTGCTGGCCACTCGTGACGAACGGTGAGACCACCCGGTCCGCGCCGGCTCGCTCGAGCCGCTCGGGAGAACCGGGCTCGGAGGCGCGAGCCACGATCTGCAGGTCGGGCCGGATCGATCGAGCGATCAGCGTGATGTAGACGTTCGTGGCGTCGGAGTCCACCGCACAGACGAGCGAGCGTGCGCGTTCGACGCCGGCGCGCTTGAGCACCGCCTCGCTCGACGGGTCGTCGATCAGGTAGGGCACCCCGTCGGCCTCCATGCGCTCTCGCAGGTCCTCCTGCGGGTCGATCACCACGAACGGCCGTCCGTTCGCGCGCAGCTCCCTCGCGACCGCGCGCCCGACCCTGCCGTAGGCGCAGATGATCGTGTGGTTCCGAAGCCGGTCGATCTCGCGTTCCATCCGTCGCCTCCTGCTCCGCGCGCCGAGCTGGCTCTCCGCCACCATCTGCGCGATCAGCGCCACCGAGATCAGCGCCAGGCCGACGCCCATCACGAGCAGCACGATCGTGAACACGCGCCCCTGGGCGTCGAGCGGGCGCACCTCCTTGAACCCGACCGTCGTGAGCGTGATCACCGTCATGTACACGGCGTCCAGGAGCGACCAGTCCTCGAGCACCCAGTACCCGAGCACGCCGAAGACGAACACGGCGACGAGCGCCGCGATCGTCCACCGGACGCGTCGCGAGAGGTCGGTCCCCGCGGTCGTGTCGCTCACGAGCGGAGGCTACCCCGTCCCGGCCGGAGGTGTCGGCGGCCGTTCGGCCCGAGTGACGCGGGCACCGGGCCCGTGCGACCATCGCGGCGATGATCGGCGAGATCGACCACGTCTACTACTGGGTGCGCGACATGGACGCCGCGGTGGCGTTCTACCGCGACGTGCTCGGGCTGCCGCTCCTGCGGCGAGACGGCGACGAGTGGGCGGAGTTCGACGCGGGCGCGATCCGGTTGGCCCTGCACGGCGGCGGCGACGTGTCGCAGGGCAACGGCACCGTCGTCTTCCGCGTGGCCGACCTCGACGAGGTGCGGATCGTGCTCGGTGGCCGTGGGGGACACGTCGACGAGCACGTCGGGGAGGTCGAGGGGTTCGCCCGGTTCGCCACGGTGCGGGACCCCGACGGCAACCCCGTGCAGCTGATCGAGTACGTGGCATGACCACCGAGCGGGCGGCAGACCGCCCACAGGACTCCTCGGGCGCCCCGGACGAGGAGCTGGGCCTCGAGCCGTGCCGGCGATGCGGCGAGGTCGTCTCGGCCGGTGCGAACTTCTGCCCGAACTGCGGCGCACCGATCGTGGTGCCCGCCGCGTCGGAGCGCCGGGTGGTCACGGTGGTCTTCGCCGACCTGGCCGGATCGACCGAGCTCGCGGCGATGCTCGATCCGGAGCGCTTCCGCGACGTGCTCGCGGCGTTCCACGGCATGGTGACCGACGAGATCACGGCGCTCGGGGGCCGAGCCGAGGGCTTCATCGGCGACGCCGTGCTCGGCGTCTTCGGCGTGCCGATGCTGCACGACGACGATGCCGAGCGCGGGGTCCGCGCGGGGCTCGCGATCGCGCAGCGGGCGGGTCGCATCGGCGCTCGGTTGGAGCTGCCGGTCCCGGTCCACGTGCGGGTCGGCGTGAACACCGGACCGGTCGCGGTGGGCACGCCCTCGGACCGCAACATCGTGATCGGCGCCGAGGTCAACATCGGCGCGCGGTTGCAGCAGGCGGCCCTGCCCGGCGAGGTGCTCGTGGGCGAACGGACGCGCCTGCTCGTCGGCGACGCGATCGAGTTCGGCGAGCGCCGGCTGATCGAGGCCAAGGGCTTCGAGGAGGCGATGGCGGCGTGGCCGGCGGCCGGCGTCGTCGGACCGCAGACCCGCCGGTCCATCTCGCTCGTGAACCGCCGGCGCGAGCTCGCCCTGCTCAGCGACACGTTCGAGCGGGTGCGCGTGCGCGAGCGCGCCCACCTCGTCTCGCTGCTCGGCGAGCCCGGCATCGGCAAGACCCGGGTGGTCGAGGAGTTCCTCGCCGGCCTGCCCGAGGGGGTGCGCGTGCTCGCGGGCCGGTCGAGCGTCTTCGAGGAAGAGGTCACGTTCTGGCCGCTCGCGCAGATGGTCTACCGGGAGATCGGTGCCGACCGCAGCGCGTCGGACGACGAGGTGCACGATCGCCTGCGCTCGTTCGTGCAGGAGTGGGTGGCGGACGACGACGTCGACGCAGCCGCCCGCAGGCTCGCGATGGCGCTCGGCGTCGACGCCGACCGCGAGGAGCAGCGTTACCACGCCGCCGAGGTGCGCAGGGGCATGCTGAGCGTGCTCACGGGCCTCGCGTCGCGCGGTCCGGTCGTCCTCGTCTTCGAGGACCTGCAGGAGGCCGATCCCGTGCTGCTCGACCTGATCGAGCAGCTCGTGAAGGAGGCCCGCAAGGTGCCCCTGATGGTGGTCTGCGTCGCGCGGTGGGAGTTCCTGGAACAGCGGCCGAGCTGGGCCGGGGGCATCGCCGACAACGTGACGCTGTGGGTCGAGCCGCTCACGATCGGCCACGCCGCCGAGCTCGCGATGGAAGCCGGGGGCCTGCGTCACGACGACGCCGAGCGCGTCGCCCAGCACGCCGGGGGCAACCCGTTCTTCATCGTCGAGATCGTCGGCATGCTGCGCCGGGAGGAGCGCGATCTGCCGCCGTGGGGGCCCGCGCCCAGCGGACGACTCCTGCCACCGACCGTGCAGGCCGTGATCGCGGCCCGTATCGACCAGCTCTCGCCCGCGGCGCGCGAGCTCGTGCGCCGGGCGGCGGTCTTCCCTCAGGGACGGTTCGATCTCGAGGAGCTGTCGCTCCTGGTCGAGCCCCGCCAGGAGCTGCTCGACGAGGCCGAGGACGACGAGCTGTTGATGCGCGACGAGGACCGTCCCGGCGTGTGGCGCTTCGGTTCCGACGTGCTCCGCGACGTGGCCTACGACTCGCTGGCCAAGCGCGAGCGCCAGCGTCTGCACCTGCGCGTGGCGAACAAGCTGTCCGAGGGCGACCACCCGGATCGCTTCCCCCGCACCGTCGCGTTCCATCTGGAGCAGGCGGCCCAGGCCGCGCTCGACCTGAATCCCGGCGATCGCACGCTGGCCGAGCGCGCCGTCGATGCCCTCGCCCACGCCGGCCATATCGCGCGCCGCCGCATCGAGTCGCGCTCGGCCGCCGACCTGTACGAGCGGGCGTTGGTCATGGCCGGGCCCGACGAACGCTGGGGTGAGCGGGAAGCGTGGATCCTCAGCGTGCTGGGAGAGGCCCGCTACTGGCTGGGAGAGTTCGACGCCGCCGAGTCGGCGCTGCGCCGCGCCCTCGGGCTCGGCGGGGACTCCAGCGACAAGGTCGTGCGCGCACGCCTCGCGGTTCCTCGCCGACATCACGCTCACGATCCACGGTGACGCCCCGCTGGCGGGGGCGCTGTTCGAACGCTCGCTGCAGGCGGCACGCCGGTTGGGAGAGCCGCACGTGCTCGCCCGCACCCTGCTCATGGCCGGTTGGGTGCCGTTCTGGTCGAACGACCTGCCGACGGCCGAGTCGATGTTCCGTGAGGCGCTCGACGCCGCCCGCTCGGCGGAGGGCGGCGACCCGTGGGGCGAGTCGCGTTCCCTGGTCGGCATCGCCAACGTGATCTCACCTGCCGGCGACGAGGAGGAGGCGCTGCGCGTCGGCCTCGAAGCCCTCGCCGTGGGAGAGGACGCCGGACAGGCGTTCACCGCGGCCGTCGCGCACGAGACGGTGGCCGCCTCGCTCCGGCGCCTGATGCGGATCGACGAGGCCCTCGACCACGCGGAGGCTGCGATCCGGACGTTCCGTGAGCTGGGCGCGCGGTGGGAGCTCGCGAGCGCGCTCGGCGATCGTGGTGCGACCTACCGACTCGCCGGCCGCCTCGAGGAGGCCGAGACGGACCTGCGCGAGGCGTTCGTGCTCTGCCGCGACCTGCAGGAGCGGGCGCTGGTCACGTGGACCGCGGCCGAGCTCGCGCGCATCCTCGCGACCCGAGGCGACCCGTCGTCGGCTCGCCAGGTGCTCTCGGACCCCACCGCCCGCCTGGCCGACGGCGAGCCCGGGTCGTCGACGGCGCTGCTCACGGCCGAGTGTCTCGTGGCTCTCGTGGAAGGCGACGAGGACACCGCCCGCAGGAAGGCGACGACCGCGATCGAGACCGAGGCGGGCCCCGGGGGAGTGACGAACGTGTGGGCGGCGCAGGTGTGGTGGGCGGGCAGTCTCTTCGGACCCGATGCCGCGGGCGGCGAGGACGCGGTGACCGAGGCCACGGGATCTGCTCGAACGTCACCACTGGAAGCAGGCGCTGCGGGAGCCTGAACTGGCCTCCGACCTGCGCCGGTAGGCCGCGTCGGGCCCGTCGCGGGGCTCAAGGGTTCGGGGTCTCGGCCCGAGGATGGTTGCATCGGCCCCGAACCCGGGGGAGCCTGTGAGGGCTTCGGGCCGGTTGCCAACCCTTCCCCCGGTCCGATATGGGTAGACGCTCACACATGACGAGAACGGACCACTCCTTCCCCGTGGCGTTCCGCGTCGTCGCGGTCGCGACCGCGCTCGTCGCCCTGGTCGGGCTGGCCGCCGCCAGCGGTTCCGCGAGCCCCAAGGACGAGCTGCAGGAGGCCCGCGAGGACCGTCGTTCGGCCGAGGCCAGCCTCTCGGCCGCCCAGTCCGAGCTCGGATCGATCCAGGAGCGTCTCGACCAGGCCCTGTTCGAGCTCGAGGAGGCGACGGGCCGGCTGGAAGAGGTCACGGCGAACCTGCAGGTCACGCGCGAGGAGCGCGATCGGGCCGAGGCGCGGTTCGCACGCATCGAGTCCCGGTTGAACGAGCGCGCGGCCGAGGTCTTCATGGAAGGGCCGGCGTCCGACATCGGCTTCTACCTCGGTGCATCGTCGTTGTCGGATCTCTCCGACCGGATCGAGTTCGTCGACGTCGTGCAGCAGGACGACGCCGACCTCGCGCAGGAGGTCCTGAACCTGCGCAACGAGCTCCTGGCGACCGAGGAGCGCCTCGAGGAGCTGCAGTCCGTGGCGCGCCGGCGCCAGGCAGCGGCGCAGGAGCTGCAGGACGAGGTGGCGGCCGCCCTCCAGCAGCAGCAGGCGATCCTCGTCGACGTGAAGGACACGCTCGCCGGCGCGGAGGCGGACGAACGCGCGGCCGAGAAGGCCTACCAGAAGTTCCTCGCGTCGCAGAGCTACGCCAGCCACTCGTCCGTCGCGCTGCCCCAGGAGTGGCAGGGCGTGTTCGAGGCCTGCCCCGTCGACCAGCCGCGGGGGTTCGGCGACGGGTTCGGCGCCCCGCGGTACGTGGGCGGCTACCACCTGCACAAGGGGGTCGACATCGTCGCACCGCTGGGCACGCCGATCCGCGCGACGTTCGACGGGATGGCGAGCGACGCCACGAACATCTACGGCGGCAAGGCCGTCTACGTGCAGGGGAAGTACGGCTCGACGTACAACGCGCACATGACCTCGATCGCGAAGCTCGGGCCGGTGCAGGCCGGCGACGTGATCGGCTACGTCGGTTCCGACGGCCTGGCGGGCGGCGAGACGAACCACAACCACTTCGAGTTCCGCCCGAACGTGATGCCCTCGAACTGGCCCGCGAGCTACTACGGGTACTCGATCATCGAGGACGCGATCAACCCGTACCCGCTGCTCGTGGCGGCCTGCGGCTAGCGCGTCCGCCCGCGGAGCAGCAGCCCGACCCCGATCAGGAAGACCACGCCGGCGGCGACGAGCAACGCCACGGCCACCGGCGGCGTGCCGCCCTCCTCGGTGCCGGTCGGACTCGGCGACGGTGGGGCCGGCACCCCGGCGATCATCACGTAGCCGAGGCCGGGGACCTTCGCCTCGGCCTGCTGCTGGCCCGGGGAATCGGTCGTCTCGAGCGCCTCCCAGGACTCGCCGTCGCGTGAGAAGAGCATCTCGTGCGTGTTCGCGTGCAGCGTCGAGGTCGCCGGGTACACGAGGATCACCTGGATCGGCCGGTCCAGGTCGGCGATCCGATCGCGTGAGGGACGATACGTCGCGCTGAAGCGAACGGCGTTGCCGAAGGCGACGAGGTCGCCGCCGGGCGGCGCGAGCTCGGCCGGGTCGACCGGTTCCACGAGCAGCTCCACCGATCGCTGTTTCGGCGCCGTGCCGATCGAGCCGTCGTCGATCACGACGGTGACCTGGCTGTCGGAGGTGAACACGACCTGGGTGCCGACCCCTCCCTCGAGGAGCGGCAGGTCGAACCGGCCCGAGCTGGGCTCCTGGTTCGTGGCCGCGAGCTCGGGAGGCGGCGAGACCCACCGGTAGTTGAGGGGACCGAGACCGTCGAGCAACGGGCCCCGCGCGAGCGGCGAGAGCGAGCCCGACCAGGCGGCGAGGGCCGCGTAGGCCACGATCACCGCGACGCCCGCGACCAGCGCCATGCGGGCGCCACGGTCCGCCGGCCGCATCGTCACGGAGCGATGTCCATCGCCCGGACCTCGTGGGTCGCGAGCTCGGGCGGCCAGACCACCATGTGCTCCCCGGGCACCATCCACTCCCAGATCACGGCCGCCGCGGCGACGTTGTCGCCGGCGGTCGCGGTGCCGGGCTCGCCGAACCGCAGGCCGCTGCCGTTGGGCAGGCTCCCCATCGGCAGGTCGATCGCGAGCGCGGCCTCGGCGATCGCGTCGGGGGAGAGGTCGTCCGCGGCGGGCATGACCTCGGCGAAGAGGGCCCACGCCGCGGAGAACCCGGCGAGGGCGGCGGGGCTCATCTCCTCGCCCCATCGCGCGTCGTAGGCGGTGCGGGCCCGCTCGAGCAGCGCGGCACCGTCGGGCCGCAGCGTGGACGGGTCGATCGCGTCGCCGCTCGGCTTGTCCGAGGCGAACAGGCCGACCGCGCCCTGTCCCAGCGCCGCGCCGAACTCCGGCATGCAGTACGACGACGAGGTGCCGATGCTCGCCAGCAGGTCGACGTCGTTGCGCACGAGGGCGCGTCGCAGCTCGACCGCGTCGACGAGGTAGGCAGAGACGAAGAGCACGTCGGCGCCCGAGCGGTCGATGCGCCGGGCCAGCGCGTCGTAGTCGACCGTGCGGAAGTCGTACCCGAACCTGCCCACCACCTCGAGACCGAGATCGGCCGCCGCCTGGAGCGCTCCGCCCGCGACCGATCGTCCGTAGACGTCGTCGACGAAGGAGACCGCGTACCGCAGATCGCCCGGATCGCGCCCGAACGCCTCGGCGAGCGGTCCGTCCACGAACGAGATCGCGTTGCGTCCGAGCACCGCGCCGGTCGGCGGCATGCGGAACGTGCGCACCCCCTGCTCGGACCGCTGGGTCAGCATGCCGACGGCCCCCGTCTCCCAGAACAGCATGTCGTTGGCGGCCGCCGTCTGCGACGCGGGCGCCGAGATCGTGCTGCCGTAGCTGCCGAGCACGACGTCGACGCCGCCGGCGTGCAGGTCCTCGATCGCCCCGGGCGCGGCCTCGGCGGCCGAGACGTCGGTCGAGACGATGTCGATCGTGCGGCCGCCGACGCCGCCGTCGGCGTTCACGAGCTGTGCCGCGAGCAGGGCGCCCCGGTGTTCGTCGATGCCGCCTTGACCCTGCGATCCCGAGAGCGGGTAGACGGCTCCGACCCGGATCGTGTCGTCGCTCGGCTCGGTCGGGCCCGTCGAGCATGCCGCGGCGGCGAACGCCACGACGGCCATCAGGGCGAGTCCGCGTCTCATCGCATCACCGTCATCGCCAGGTTGGCCGCCGCGTGGGTCGCCGCCGGAACGGTCCAGGTCCCCGACGCCCACCGCTGCCATGACAGCAGCAGGCCGGCGCCGAGGTCGACGGGGAAGGCGGCGACCCCGTACAGCGGCACGTGCACGAGCGCGAACGCCAGCGCGGTGACGCCGACGGCCACGATCGCGCCGTGTCGTTGGAGCGCCCCGTACGCCGCCCTGCGGAAGAGGGCTTCCTCGGCGACGGCCGCGAGCAGCGCGAGCGGCAGGGCCCACGCCGCGTACGGGGCGGCCACGGGGCGTCCACCCGTCGCGATCGCGAGGGTCACGGCGGCGAGCCCGGCCGAGAGCACGACGGCGGGGCTGAGCCTCGCCCGATCGGGGGTCGCGGGCACGAGCAGCGACCCCGCGAGGACGGCGAGCAAGATCAGCGTGAGGCCGACGAGGCGTCCGGTCGTGCCGAGCGCGGGGAGCCAGAGCCGGATCAGCAGCAACGCGGCGCCGGCCGCCACCAGGCCGGCCGTGGCGAGGTCGGTGCGGGCGTCGAGCGCGCGGCGAGTCGTGTGCCTGGCGGCGGCGGTCATCCCTTCACCTCGAAGGTCACGGCGGCCAGCACCCTCGGATCGAACGGCGCGTGGTCGTTGGCCACGAACTCCACCTGGATCAGATGCTCGCCGGGCGTGAGGTCGGCGAGCAGCTGTGAGGTGCCCGACGTCATCGAGACGAGCTTCCCGTCGAGCGTGACGTGCAGATGGCCCTCGTCGGGTTGCAGGTCGGTCGAGGTCTGGTCGACGACCTCGGCGCCCTGCAGGTCGATCTCGAGCTGAGCGGTGTCGCCCGCGAGTCGATCGCCGTTCTCGGGGCTCGCGATCGTCGAGCTCGGCCGTGCTGGTGGGTCGTTCGAGCCGCCACCGTGGCCGTCGGCACCGATGGCGACGTGTCGTCGCCGTCGCCGCTCCCACCGCAGCCCGACAGCGCCACGATCCCGCGGCGACGGCGACGGGCGCGATGCGGACCGGTCTCATATCAGATCTCCTGTTCCTGGCTCGCCTGCAGCACGGTACCGCCGACGGTGGTCGCCACGACCTCGAAACGCCACGAACCGGCATCGGCCTCGACCGGCGCCGCGAAGTGTCCCGGGGTGAGCCGCGTGACGTCGAGCGGCTCGGTCGTCGCGTCCGGCCCGGTCGCGACGACCACGAGCCCGGAGAGCTCGAGCTCCTCGCCCCTGAGGGTCGAAGGCCGTCACGTGGAACTCGTTCGCGCCGGGAGCGCCGGGATCGAGGTAGAGCTGGAGCTGCTCGCCCGTGGACATCGTGACCGTCTCGATGTCGGGCAGGTCGCCGGAGCCCTGGGCCACGACGCTGGTCGTCGGGGGGGCGCGCGTGACGAGCACGAGCGGCACCTCGGTCGTGCGCGCCCCCGATCGCACCTGGACCACCAGGTCCCAGGCGCCGGCGAGCGAGAGCTGCGTGCCGGCGCCCGTCCACACCGACGGGGCGCCGCTCATCGGCAGGCTCGCCGGGCTCCATGGGAAGGGTCGTCGGCTCGATCTCGGGCCGTCCGATCGCCGCCATCAGCACCGTGACCTCGTCGGCCTCGACGGGGGTTCCATCGTCGTAGTCGACGATGCGAGCCTCGAACGTGTTCGGGCCGGCGCTGCCGGGCTCGGCCGTGAACGTCACGCGCGTGGTCGTGGCGAAGTCCGCGCCCGTCGCCGAGACCGACGGTGCGGCGGGCTCGGAGGGCCCATCGGCGGCGGGATCGGGGTTGAGGCTCGTCAGGACCCCGGTCAGGCCGAGGACGCCGAGGGCGGCGACGAGTTCGATCGCGACCACCTGGCGCAGCAACGTGCCGTCTCGCTCGAGGCGCGGGATCGAGCGACGTCGGTTGAGCGCGCCGAGGCCGATCAGCAGGAAGGCGATCGAGACCTTCACGATGAGCGTCGTGCCGTAGCTCGTGCCGGTGAGCATCGCCCGCACGTCGCCGACGCCCCCGGCCTCCCCGACGGTGCGCGCGACGCCGGTGAGCACGACGGCGAGCAGCGCCCAGCCGGCGATGCGCGAGAACCGGGTCACCTCGGCGACGGGAGCGGGCGCCCCGGCGGCACGGCGCTCCCGCACGAGCAGCAGCAGCGGCAGGAGACCGCCGATCCATACCCCGATCGCCAGGAAGTGCACCCACTGCGCGATCTCCGCCGGCAACGCGGGCACGAGCGCGGCCGCATGGCCGCTCGTGGCGCGCACGAGCATCGCCGCCGCGGCCGACAGGCCGAGGACGACGAGCGGGGCGCGGCTCGATCCGCGGCTCGCGACGAACGATGCGACGAGGGTCGACCGCGGTGGTGCCGAGCAGCCAGACGTAGGAGCGCCCGGCCGACGACGAGAGCAGGTCGCCGACCGAGGCGCCGACGACGTCGGCCTCCGCGATCGTCATCGCGACCGCCCCCACGAACGCCGATGTGCCGGCGAGCGGGAGCAGCAGGCGTCGCGCCGGCACGACGCCGCCGAACGCCACGAGTCCGGTGACCGTGGCGCCGATCGCCACCGCGAGGCCGGCGTAGAGCAGCATCTTGCCCGCGACCGCGAGGGGCGACGGGGAGGGGGTCGACGGCGCCGCCGCCTCGGGCGCGGCGGCGACCTCGCCCGAGGTCGCGCCCACGCCGAACGCGAACGCACCCGCGGTGAGGTGGCCGTCGGCGGTCGAGACGACGCGCCAGGAGACCGTGTAGACGCCGTCGCCGAGGTCGCTCGGCAGCGCGACCTCGAGGGATCGAGGCGCCGAGCCTCGCTCGAGCGGCCCCGTCTCGATCTCGGTGCCGCTGCGCGTCGAGCACGGTGACCGAGGACAGGTCGGTGTCGGGCGGCTCGGTGAACGACATCGTGACCGAAGCCGGTGCCGACGCGAGCACCTCGCCGGCAGCGGGGTCCGACGACTCGAGGCCGGCGTGCGCCGATGCGGCGGTCGCGAGCGCGAGGAGCATCGCGACGCCGATCGCGCCGGATGCGATCGCGCGCGCGAAGGGATGGAGCACCGTGCTCGAGCCCGACGTGGTCATGGAGCCTCCGTCTCGAACCGCACGACCGCCGTGACCCGTGGGTCGAATGGGGCGTGATCGGCGGCCACGTACTCGGCCTGCAGCGTATGTGACCCGGGGCCGACGCCACGCAGGTCCACCACCTGCACGAGCCCGTAGGTCATCGACACGAGCTGTCCGTCGAGCACGAGGTGCACGTGGCCGGTGTCGGGGGAGAGCTCGCTGCTCGTGTCCTCGACGATGCGACCTCCCCGCAGATCGAGCACCACCTCGACCTCGTCGTCGTCGACGATCTGGCCGTCGGCCGGGGCCGCGAAGGCGAGGGCGGCGGTCGACGCGGGCCGTGGCCCCGCCTCGACCGCCGCCGGAACCGGCGACGGGGCGGGTGTCGGTGGGAACAGCGCCCTCGGGACGACCGCGGCCGACACGGCGAGTGCCCCCGCCACGACGAGCAGTCCCGGGCCGGCCCAGGCGGGCAGGCGGGGGAACCCCTTCCCCTTCAGGCGGGACCACCCCACCCACCCGACCCAGAGCGCGCCGAACAGCAGCACGACCGAGAGGGACTCGTCGACCGACCCCTGATGGGCGAGCATCGCCGTGACCCCGGATTCCTCAGGCGGCCTTCCGGCGCCCCATCGCCAGCGCCGTGATCGCGACGATGATGCCGATCGCGCCGAGGACGATGCCGACCATGCCCACGGTGCGCGCGCTCGACGCGGCATCCTCGGCCGACGCAGCAGCCGCCTCGGCTGCGGCGACCCCGTCGGCGCTGCGCGTCGCCTCCTCGTCCACGCGCGTGGCGAGCTCCTCGTTCGAGGGGGCGTCGACCGCGGGGAAGGACACGGCCGCCACATCCTCGACCACCGAGAACGTGTCGGGCCCCGAGGTCATCTCCTCGTCGACCTCTTCACCGTCGATCGTGCCGGTGAAGTGGAACGTGTACTTGCCGGGCTGCGACGGCACGAAGTCGGCCCGGTACTCGCCCGGTTCGCCGAAGACGAGCTCGCCGCCCTCGAAGAAGAACCACGGTTCCATGTCCATCGGTTCCGAGGTCTCGTCGCCGTAGGTGACCTCGACCTGAATGTCGCCGGGCTTCAGATCGTTCACGGGTTCACCGTCGTGTTCGACGTGCAGCTGGGCGGCGTTGGGCAGCCCGGCGTAGGCGGGCTCGTCGGCGAACCCGATCGTGAGGACGAGGTCGCCCTCGCCGGCCTCGCCGTGAGCGAGGACCGGCGCAGACGGCAGCAGGATCAGTCCGGCGACGGTCGCGCCGAGCGCGACGCGTGCCAAGGTGGAACGACGCATGTGGTGCTCCTTCCCGAGATGCGGAGACACGCCGCTCGCGCTGGTGCGGGCCGGCGTGTGTTGCGGGACGACTCAGGGGAGGGAGGGAGGAGCCCGGCTCGCGGCCGCTCGCATCGCCGGGCGGCGCGGGGAGACGAACGGAACCGCCGCCACGGTGGCCAGCGGACGGGGGACGGGGAGGGGGGCGACGCCGGAACGTGCGTCGGCCTCCTCGGCGACCCGGTCGGTCGCCCGCAGCACGAAGGCGCCGACGACGGCCATCGCGATCTGCACCGCGATGCCGATCGCGAGCAGGTTCCCCTGGGCGAGGTCGTGGAGCGATGCCCCCGACGCGAGCCGCTCGCCGACCTCCATCGCGACGAACGTGATCGACTGCACCGCAGCGAGGACGGCCGCATCGGCACCGAACGAGCCGCGGCCCTCGCGGTGCGAGAACCGGGCGAGGAACAACGCCACCAGCCCGATCGCACCCGCGAGCAGCGCGACCTGCGTCGCGTAGGGCAGGTAGCCGTGCCCCGTGGCATGCAGGAGCTCCTCACGCGCGTGGGCGTGTGGCGTGCCGAGCGCGTAGGCGACCCAGTGCCCGAGCACGAGCCCGGCACCGGCGACGCCCACCGTGGCCACGGTGCGTCGAGGATGCGTACCCCTCATCGCGTCGATTGTAGTGTTGGCGCCGACATCCGAGGAGACGGGGGACGATGGAGGCCAGGGACGTTCGCACCGTCGGGGTCGTCGGGTGCGGCCTCATGGGCTCGGGCATCGTCGAGGTCGTCGCCCGCATCGGCCTCGACGTCGTCTACCTCGAGCCGAGCGACGGGCTCGTCGACGCCGGCCGCGAGCGCGTCGAGACCTCGACCGGCCGCGCCCTGGAGCGCGGCAAGCTCACCGCCGAGGACCGCGACGCGATCCTCGGCCGCATCAGCGGCTCGACCGAGATCGCCGCCTTCGCGGGCGTCGATCTCGTGATCGAGGCCGCGACCGAGGATCCCGAGATCAAGCTCGAGACGTTCCGCACGCTGGACGAGATCACGCGCGACGAGGTCGTGCTCGGCTCGAACACGTCGTCGATCCCGATCGCGACGCTCGGCGCCGTCACCGCTCGGCCCGACCGCGTGATCGGCATGCACTTCTTCAACCCGCCCCCCGTGATGGGGCTCGTGGAGCTCACGCCGTCGCTCTCGACCAGCGAGGAGACGGTGGCGTTCGCGCGAGGGTTCGGCGAGCGGCTCGGCAAGACCGTGGTCGTGGCGAAGGACCACGCCGGCTTCATCGTGAACCGGCTCGTGATCCCGTACCTGTGCGCGGCGATCCGGCTGCTCGACGAGGGTTTCGCGAGCCGCGAGGACATCGACACCGCGATGACGCTCGGCATGAACCACCCGATGGGTCCGCTGCGCCTGGCCGACTTCATCGGGCTCGACACGGTGCTGCAGATCGCCGAGGTGCTGCACGCGGAGTTCCGCGACCCGTTGTACGCGCCCCCGCCGAGGCTGCAGCGCATGGTCGACGCGGGACATCTGGGGAAGAAGAGCGGCCGCGGCTTCTACGAGTACTGAGGCTCGGCTCCTCGGCCCGAAGAGTTGACCTCTGCGCACCCCAGGCTAGCGTCCTCATGACTCGCCGAGGGGGGACATCCATTGAGAACGGAGCACCGCCATCAGGCTCGTCGCGTTCTCGCTGCTGATCGGCCGTCTCGTCCGTGGTCCCGAGCGCGGCGCAGGCGACTCGTACCCGGGCGCCAACGGCGATATCGCCTACCTGGTCGAGGGTCCGACTTCGCGATCCGCGCCGTCGCCCCGGACGGATCGGGGGATCACCGCCTGTCGATCGGACGACGTGACGCCGTCGATGCGGAGTTCACGCCCGACGGCGCATCGGCGGTCATCGCCGAATGGGGACGGCACGGCGGCCGCATCCTCCTGCAGGATCTCGCGACGTCGGCCCGCAGCGTGATCCTGCCGCGGGGCGAGGTGCCGGGTCAGGGCGACCCCTTCTCACTCGGCGTGTCACCGGACGGCCGGAGCGTGGTGTTCTGCGTGTTCGGTCGCTCGCACGGCGGTCGTCTCTTCACGATCGACGTCGATGGGTCGGATCTCACGAAGATCTCCTTCGGCACGGACGACTGTCACGCCGACTGGGGGGTGAACGATCGCATCGTGGCGACCCAGGAGCTCGGCTCGGGAGAGCGTGTCGTGTTCCACATGGCGCCGGACGGGAGCGATCGACAGCCGGTGGTGACCCTGCCCGATCCTCCGGGGAGGTTCACCTTCTTCGTGGTGCCCAACTGGTCGCCCGACGGCTCGCGGATCGTCTTCGGTGCACAGCGGAACACCCGGCAGGCCGACCTCTGGGGTGTCGATCCCGACGGCTCCGATCTCGTCCGGCTCACGACGACCGACACGCCGCCACGAGTACGGCCCGCTGTGGGCTCCGGACGGGTCGCGGCATCGTGTTCACGGCCGCTCGCGCCGGGCGGCGATCGAACTTGGGGCCCGAGTGGAGACCTCTTCCTCGCCGATCCCGACGGCACCGACGTCGTTCGCCTGACCGACACGAGGCGGCGTGACGAGTACTCGCGTTCGTGGCAGGCGATCCATGCCGTAGGGAGACGCCCGAGCCCATGCCTCCACGCGACTTCCCGAGAACGAGCTCGATCCTCGACCATCCCGATCATCGGGAGCCAACGCGAGCCGTTCCAGCGCTGGGCTGCTGCTCGACTGGTCGAACGAGTAGGCGACCACGTCGGCTGACGTGATGTACACGCTGTTCGTGATGAGCCAGGGCACCCACGGAACGACCTCTTCCATCAGCGTGCGATCGAGGGCGGCCCAGCACTCGACACGCGCCTGCCCCGACTCGGCGGTGCACGCGCGCGATGTCCGCGTCGACGTTGGGCACCGTCGCCACGTCGTAGTCGTACTTCCGCAGCAGCGAGTCCGGCGCCCCGACCAAGGGGTCGTTGCAGCAGCTCGGGAAGATGCTCTCGGAGCTGAACAGAGGCTGGGCGAACGTCACGGCGTCGGGGTAGTCCTTGCTCCACCCCAGCGCGACGCACAGGCCCATGTGCTCGGCCGGGCCCGCGCACTTCGCGTACATCGTCGAGGTGTTGAGCGCCTTCAGGTCGAGCGTGATGCCGATCTCCTCGAGGTTCTGCGCGATGAGCGAGGCCTGGCTCTGGAACACGTCCTGGTTGATCGTGAACGTCAGCACTCCATCGCACGATTCGTCGACGCATCGCCCGCCGTCGTCGCCGTATGCGGACTGCGCCATCTCCGCTCGGGCGGCCTCGGGGTCACCGGCGGAATCCGGGGTGGCGTAGGGGTCGTAGTCGACGAGGAGCTGGTCTTCCAGGCTGTTGGGCATGATGTGACCGGTCAGGGCGCCCTTGATCTCGCCGCCCAGCAACGTCCTCAGCCCCTGCTTGTCGATCGCGAGGTTCACGGCCTTGCGGACGTGCACGTCGTCGAAGGGCGGCTCCACGACGTTCATCTCGATGTAGGAGACGTTGTCCGCCTCGAAGACATGCAGGTGTTCCTTCAAGGCCGGGTCGGTGGAGTACCGCTTGATGACGTCCGCAGGCGGGCCACTGTCGAGCACCACGTCGAGATCGCCTCGCTCGATCTTCGTGTGAAGGTCGTTGCTGTCGCCTCCGAAGACGATCTCGATCCGATCGACGTACGCGGGCCGCAACGGATCCAGGTCGGCGCTCCACGACGGGTTGCGAACCATGACGAGGGAGCGCCCCGGAACGTAGCCGGAGAGCGGCTCCTGGTCATCGGGGGGGACCGACGGATCGAGCTGGTCAGAGCCCTCGATCATGTAGGGCCCGGTGGCGATCAGGTACCTGCCGTAGTCGGCCGTGTGCCCTTCGGCCGCTCCCATGGGAGCGTTTCGCAGGGGCGGGATAGGAGCGGTGGCCGCCAAGGTGAAGCGCTGCGGCAGGTCGCCCGTGGGCTCGGCCAGCGTGACCTCGAGCGTGGCGTCATCGGGCGTCGCCAGGCCCGAGATCGTATCGGCCTTGCCCTGGGAGTACCGATCGAACCCCTCGATGACCGAGTAGTAGAAGGGGTATCCGCCGACGCTCGCCTTCGGATCGGCCTCTCGTTCCAGCGCCCGCACGAAGTCCTCTGACGTGACCGTTTCGTCCTCGTACGGGGGCGCGTAGGCGATGCCGTCCTTCACCGTGAAGGTCCACGTCAGGCCGTCGTCCGACACCGAGGGAAGCTCGGTCGCAAGGTCGGGCCGCAGCTCGCTGCCGCCCTCTGCTCCTGGCACCCCCTCGAACGACAGGAGCGTGCGCAGCAGGCAGCATCGATAGAGCTCGCTCGACGCGGACTCGTACTGCTTGGCAGGATCGAGGGCTGCCTGGAAGTCGCTGAGCATCGCGACCCTCAGGGTGCCGCCGCTCGTCGGCGCGGCCGAGGGTCAAGGGTGAGGATGGGTCGTCGCCGCTCTGTCCCGAGCAGGCGACCGCGATCATCGCGACGGCACAGGAGACGGCGAGCGATCGGATGCGCATGTCGGCCCCTCCATGGGTGGGATGGTGCGGACAGGGATACTTCTACAGGGAGGTGCCTTCGGAAGCAATGGCCCGCTGGCGGTCTCCTCGGTCCCGTCGAGCGCCCGCGTGCACCGAGCTCGCGAAGCGGAAAGACCGCCTTGCGGCCCGGGCGTTGTCCTGTAAGGCTTCGCCCGTGACGACCAAGGACAACGCCGCGCTGCTGGCGAACTCGGCGTTGTTCGTCGACCTCGCGCCGAAGGCGCTCGAGTTCCTGGCCGAACGCGCCATCCGACTCGACCTCGAGCGTGGTCACACGATCTTCCACCAGCGGGACGAGGGCGACACGCTCTACGTGATCGCGGATGGGCTCGTGAAGGTGTGGGTCTCGTCGGGGGAGGGCGGTGAGATGGTGCTCGCGACGTTGCGGAGCCCCGATGCGTTCGGGGAGCTCTCAGCGGTCGACGGGCGGCCTCGGTCCGCCTCGGCGACGACCCTCGAGCCGACGACGCTCGTCGCGGTCGACCGGGCTACGCTCCTGGACGCGGTGCACCACCACCCCGGTGTGGCCGACGGCATGCTGAGCGCCCTCGGCGGCCTCGCCCGTCGGATCACCGAGCAGACGTCGGACCTCGTCTTCCTCGACCTGGCGGGGCGGCTCGCGAAGACGCTCGCGACGCTCGCCGACCGAGACGGCACGGTCGAGGGCGACACGGTCGTGCTGGAGCTGCCGCTCACGCAGACCGAGCTGGCCGAGATGGTCGGCGGATCGCGCCAGAGCGTGAACCAGAGCCTGAGGATGTTCCAGACCCGCGGCTTCCTCGAGCTGCGCGGGCGCGAGGTCGTGATCTTGGACCTCGACGCGCTCCGCCGCCGCGGTTCTCGCTGAGCGGCGACCGGGCGGGCGTCCGGAGGCGCTGAGCTGGTTCAGGAAGGTGCGCCGTCGAGGAGCGCCTGCACGCCGGCCTCGTCGAGCTCGACCTGGCCGTCGGCCACGACCCTGCGCAGGAGCTCCGCCCAGCCGGACCCGGCAGCATGGGCCACGGACACGGTGCGACGGGCGTCGTCGAGGCGGCCGGCCTGCGCCATCGCGACCGCTGCCCAGAACGCGAGCTCCGGATGGTCGGGCTGGATCTCGAGCGACGTGAACCGTTCGCGCATCGCGCCGTCGACGTCCTCGGCGAGCTCGAGCTCCTCGGCGCGCTCGGCGTGACCGTAGGCCCGCCAGAGCCGCACGACCCGGGCGAGCTCGTCCACGGGTGTCGCGTGATCCTCGACGCGCAGGTCGAGCAGCCGGTCACCCCACTCGGTGCCGGTCGACTCCGCCTCCACGACGAGGATCGCCGCCGACTGCATGCCGCGGATGTCACCGCCCTCGCCCTGGCCGGCCGCCAGGGCAGCCAGGAGCCGATCGGGCAGGTCGCCCTCGGCGCTGCGATACGCGGAGGCCATCGCCTCCCACACCGTGTCGCGCTCCATCATGTTCGCCTGCACCGAGAAGCCGTCGCCGGCGACGTGCCCGAACTCCCGGATGCAGTCCTCGCCCGTGTGGACCCCGATCGTGGCCCCGAGCATCGACGAACGCGACCTGGCGCACGGCTCGATCCGCGTCGGCACGCACGAGCGTCTCGAGCGCCTCCGGGGCGCTGCGCCCTCGCCGCATCAGCTCCAGGCCGAGCGGGCCGTACGAGCGTTCGGCGAAGGATTGGGTCGCGACGGCGCCGACACCGGCTTCAGCCCAGGAGACGACGCTCCCGACGGAGAACCAGTGCGACTGCACGGCGACCCCGAGGCGTCCGGTCTCGGGATCGCGAGCCACGATCGAGTAGGTCATCGTCGGTGTCCTCCCTCATCGTCAGGCCTGGTCGTCAGGCGCCCGACCGCACGTTCCGCGCGAGCGCCATCAACACGGTCTTGGCCTGGAACGGCGTGAGCTCAGGGTGCTTGGCGAGGATCAGCGTCAGGGCGCCCGCGATGTGCGGTGCCGCGAACGAGTTCCCGGTCGCGACGATCGTCTTGCCGTCGAGCCACGGCACCTCGACGTCGATGCCGGGGGCTCCCCACTCCGCGGGGGGCGTCGGGTTGTAGTCGAACGCCAAGGGGTCGTCGACGTCCTCGTGCGAGGCGACCGAGAACACCGACGAGTACTCGGCCGGGAAGCTCGGTCCCGGCATGTTGTTGATCGCGCACACGAGCATCACGCGACGGAACGCCGCCTCGTCGGCGATGCGATGGAACACCGAGTAGTAGTCGCGCTTGCCGGTCGACAGCGACAGGTTGATCACCCGCATGTCGTTGCGCAGCGCCCATCGCAGCCCCGCAGCGAACACGAACCCCTTGCCCGTGAGCTTGGGCCCGAGCACCCGCACGCTGTGGATCTCGCAGTCGGGCGCCATCTTCCGGATGATGCCCGCGCACGCCGTGCCGTGGCCGAACAGATCCTCGTGCGGTCCCTCGGTGAAGCGCACGTTCCCGGGGGCCTCGGGGTCGTAGTCGACCGCGACCGCGCCCTGGACGCTGCCGACCCACGGGTGACCGGCGTCGACACCCGAGTCGACGACCGCGACCTTGATCCCGGCGCCGGTGCTGTCACCCCACGCCCACTCCGGCGTGATCTCGTGAGGCAGGTCGACGTCGACCTGCTGCAGCGCGCCCGGCTGGAAGGCCCACGACCACGCCGGACGCACGGCTACTCCCGGTTCCCCTGCGCGTACGTCAGGAACGTGTACAACATGTCGGTCGCCGCCTGACGCTCCTTGGGGCCGAGCGATCCGATCTCGGAGAACAGGTCGAGCAGCTCCGCCATCTCGCGAGCCGGCCCTCGGGCCTTCTCCGCGATGCGCTCGAGCGCCGCCGTGAGGTCGCCCTCCTCCGCGGCGATCGACGCCGCCTTGAAGATCACCCGCCCGAGCGTGCGGAACATGCGCGTCGTCTCGATCGTGACGGCGGCCTGTCGGGCGAGGGTCGAGACGAGCCGGGACTCGTCGTGCGCGTCCGCGCGGCCCTCGGGTGCGTCGAGGATCTCCATCACGCCCATCGCCCCGGCGTCGGTCTCGAGCGGGATCGCGAAGACCGTCGACGGCGTGTATCCGGTCGCCGCGGCGATGTCGCTGGCGAACCGTGGATCGCTCGGCGCGTCGGAGATCGTGATCGATTGTCCCGACGAGAGGGCCCACCCGGCGATGCCCTTGCCCGCGTCCATCTCCATGCCGACGACCTGGTCGCCGGCGGCGCCCGAGGCGGCCACGAAGGTGAGCGTCTCGCGGTAAGGGTCGAACACCGCGATCGAGGCGGCATCCGCGCCCGTGATCTCCCGCACGGTCTCGACGATCCAGTCGAGGAGCTCCCGGTACCCCGGGGGCTCGATCGCGGGGCCGAGGTCCGACGCCGCGCGGGCCAGCGTCACCAGGTGGTCGGGGCTCTGGGTCATCGGCCGGATGCTACCCGTCCCGCGTCGGCAGGGGGAGAGGAGGGTGTCGGCAAGACGACAGCGCGGATGTCGCCCGCCTGACAGTCATGTGGGGTTGCGCGAGCCATGATGCGGGGGTCAGGATGAGTCCCAGACCAGAGGACTCGGAACCCGGAAAGGGGTGCGAGATGTCGGAAGAGATCCGCGAGGCGGCAGAGGACTCCGAGGGCCAGATGAAGCGGCACCTCGAGGAGGACGACGCGGAGGGTCAGAAGAAGCGGACGCCGGCCTGACGAGGACGACACCGAAGGTCAGAAGAAGCGGCATCGACCTGGCCGAGGACGACACCGAAGGCCAGAGGAAGCGACTCACCTGGCCGAGGACGACACCGAAGGCCAGAAGAAGCATCACCTGGCCGAGGACGACGTCGAGGGCATGCGCAAGCAGCATCACCTGGCCGAGGACGACACCGAGGGGATGCGCAAGCGGACCCCCGGCCTCAGCGAGGACGACAGCCTGCGGCAGATCTGAACGACCGCCGCGACCGGTTCGAGGGCCGCCTTCGGGCGGCCTTCGTCATGCGTGCCCCAGTTCCTCGGCCGGGCTCGTGATGGCCAGCCGGTTCGAGACCGCCGCCAGCAGCGTCGTCGAGATCCGCGGCCCCTCGTTGATGATCCGCAGGAAGTCCTCGCCCGGGATGCGGAAGAGGTCCGTGTCGGTGACCGAGGTGACCGTCGCCGTCCTCGGCCGCTTCTCGAGCAGGCCGATCTCACCGAAGTAGTCGCCCTCGCCCAGGGTCGCGACCACGCGGGCCGGCTCGCGCCCCTCCACCACGCTGACCTCGACGCGTCCGGACGCCACCACGAACAGGTCGTCGGGCTCGTCGCCTTGCCTGATCACCACGGTGCCGGACGGCACTCGTTCCTCGGAACCGGCGGCGGCGAGGCCCTCGAGCTGGGAGGTCGTGGCCGCCTCGAAGATGCCCAGGCCTTCGAGCATCGCGACCCGCGGAGCGAGCTCGGCCACCCTGGCAGCCGCACGGGCGTCCATGCGACGCGCCATCGGCAGCGTTGCGACGGTGAGCACGACCAGCACGCCGCCCGCGAGCGCCGTGGCCACCCCGAGACCGAACAGCTCGATCGTGATCGGCGCGACGAGCGAGCCGAGCGCCGTGCCGGCGACCGTGACGGCGCCGAGGATGCCGAACACGCTCCCGATCCGTTCCTGCGGCACGACGCGCTGCAGGGTCGTGGTGGTGACGACGTCGGCGATGATCACGGCCGCCCCTTCGATCGTGAGCAGCAGGTAGGCGGCCGCCGGCACGTGCACGACCGAGAGCGTCATGAGTGGGATCCCGGCGACCAGCACCGAGACGGCGAGGATGCCCGCCGTGTGGCGGCGGGCCGCGAGCCTGCCGGCCGCGGCCGTCGCGAGGATGCCGCCGATGCCCGGCGCCGCGAACAGCAGACCCGTCGCGTCCAGGCTCATGCCGAGGAAGTCCTCGGTGATCGGGCCGAACAGCACGATCTCCTGTCCGAAGGTGAATCCGAACGCGATCGAGAGGCCGACGAGCAGCATCGCCTCGGGGGACGCGCGGATCGCCTTGCCGCCGGCGGCCATGCGCGAGCGGAGCGTCGACTCCACCTCGACCTCGCCCACCTTCCCGTGCACGCTGATCCTCGTCACGAGGTAGGCAGAGAGCAGGAACGTCAGGCCGTTCGCGGCGAAGGCGATCGGAGGCGGACCGAGCAGCAGCAGCACCGCCGAGAAGGCCGGCCCGAACGCGAGCGCGAAGTTGTCGATCGTTCCGGACAGCGCGTTGGCCGCGGCCAGGTCGTCCTCGGTCACCACCGACGGCGTGATCGCGGTGACCGCCGGGTAGTACGGGGCGGAGAACGAGTTGTTGACGAACGCGATGACGATCGCGCCGACGACGGCGGCGATGGAGTCCGACATCGCCACCACGGTCAGGATGCCCATCAACCCGGCTCGGGCGAGATCGGAGACGATCATCACCTTCCGCCGGTCGAATCGATCGGCGATCGCACCTCCGAGCGGGCCGAAGAGGATGTAGGGCATCAGGCGCACGACCGCCGCGATGCCGATCCATGCCGCCGATCCCGTGGCACCGAGGATGTAGATGATGCTCGCGGCGGCGTACAGCCAGTTGCCGGTCTCGGAGACGGCGAGGCTGCCGAGCAGGTACCGGTAGTCGCGGTGAGAGAGCGCGGCGCGGAACGTGCCCCCCCGCGCCCCGTCGCTCATGACGCGAGGGTTATCCGCTGTGTCGCATGGCCCTGTCAAGCGGGCGCCTTTACAGGCGTGACAGAACAACGCTACGGTAGTGTCGCCACGCAACCCTCTCGCGTGGGGCGCTCGCCCCGCATCGATGCCCGCGGGAAGGAGCATCGCCATGAGGAGAGCTCTGATGATCGTCGGAGTGGCGGCCCTGGTCTTCGGCGTCGTTCCGTCCGCCGGCGCCGAGGGTGGTGGCGGGCGGACGGTTCGTCTTCCCCCCGGACGCCGAACCACTCGGTCTCGCGTACCCCCAGTGGCACGGTCTGCTATCAGATCTGGGAGAACGAGATCCCCACCCCGGAGAATCCGTCCGTCGACCCCTCCAGCCCCAAGAACTGTGCGCTGAAGCGACGAGGGACGGTGGTCTTCCTGGGAGCGTTCGGGGCCGATTGCTCGGTGCCGGCAGGGATCCCGCTCGTCTTCGGCACGGCGTCGTGGGAGTGCTCCACCGCTGAAGGCCTCGGGGAGACGTTCCGGCAGCTCCGACGGTGCGCCAACGAGAACTTCGACCGCGACTTCGGTCCCGAGATCTTCTACCAGAAGGTCGTGATCGACGGCGTGCACCTGAAGCGGTCGCGACGGTGGGTCTCGGTGACCCCGGGGGAGATCATCGACTTCCCCGAGGACAACATCTGGGATGCCGAGCCCGGGCCGAGTCGCTCCGTGTCGAAGGGCTTCCTCTTCGTGCTCCGCGGCATGTCTCCCGGGGAACACGAGGTGTTCGTGAAGGTCCTCTTCGAGGGTGAGCACGTCTTCGACGTGACCTGGACCCTGCACGTCGAGGCGGCGGCCTAGCCTCCCGGACCACCCGCGGCGGGTCGGCCGGCTCGGCTGAGCCGGTCGGCCAGACCCGCGGCGTAGCCGGCCATCTTCGCGACGTCGGTGAACGCCATCAGGCCCGGCACGGCGATGGTGGCGATCGCGCGCTCGCGGCGATCGCGCGCTCGCGCCCATCCGCGGCGCACCGGCGTCCGCGCGTAGGCGATGGCGCCCCCAGCCGCGAGCACCCTCGGCCAGGTGCGTCCCGACGTGAGCGCCGCGCCGAGCCCCGCGTAGACGCCGAACCGCATCGCGTGGCGCTCGGGGTGCATGCCGGCCTGCGCATCGCCGCGCGCGTACCGGAAGTACTGGCGCCAGGTGTCCTCGAGCCCCGCGCGCAGCCGCCACCGCACGACGGCGTCCGGAGCGAATCGCATGTCCATGCCGAGCTCCCGCCACCGCTGGTCGACCCACATGTCCTCGCCGATCGCGAGCCACTCGGGGTAGCCGCCGACCGCGTCGATCGACTCGCGACGGAACGCCACCGACCGTGCCGAGGGGTTGAACGTCGACGGGTCGACCTCGCCCGCATCGAGCGGGAGATTCACCGCGGCCATGCAGCGCTCGAACGTCGTCTCGAGCACCGGCTCGTACCAGCCCATCGAGACGTCGGCGCCCGCCTCGATCGGCGCGACGATCGCCTCGAGCCATCGGGGGTCGAGCTCGCAATCCGCATCGGTCGCCGCGATCACGTCGTGGGTGGCCGCTGCGAGCGCGACGTTGCGACCGCGCGAGATGTTCGCGCCGGGTTCCACGAGCACGCTCACGCCCTCACCCCGAGCGTACGCCTCGGCCGTGTCGTCGGCCGAGCCGCCGTCGACGACGATCACCTCGTCGGGCGAGCGCGTCTGCGCCGCGAGCGAGTCGAGGAACCGGCCGGCGGACCCGGCGCAGTCCTTCACGGTGGAGATCAGCGTCACCTTCATCGGGAACCCCTCACAGGCATCGTCACCGAGCGCCCGCGACGTGACGGTACACGCGCAACGTGGCTCGGGCGGTCTCCGGCCACGAGAACGCGCTCGCGCGTTCCCTGCCTCGGCCGCGCAGATCCGCGGCGAGCGTGGGGTCGTCGATCACACGAGCAAGGGCCGCGCCGATCGCATCCTCGTCCCTCGGGTCCACGAGCAGCGCGGCGTCGCCGGTCACCTCGGGGATCGACGTCGCGTCGGCGGCGACCGTCGGCACCCCCCGAGCCAGAGCCTCGAGGACCGGCAGGCCGAACCCCTCGTAGAGCGAGACGTAGGCGAACACGTCGGCGCCCCGGTACAGCGCATCGAGGTCGTGCGCCCCGAGGTCGCGGGTCCGCACGACCCGCCCCGGCCCCTCGACGGCGAGCTCCTGTCGCAGCTCGTCGTCGAGCCAGCCGTCGGGACCGTTCAGCACGAGCGCATGCGGGTGTCCCTCGCCCGCCAGGCGCCGGTACGCCCGCACGAGCCGAGCGTGGTTCTTCCTGGGTTCCAGGGTGCCGACCGACAGCACGTAGGGCCTCGGCACACCGAGCCGCTCGAGCGTGGCGTCGACGTCGTGGTCGGGTTCCACGGGCAGCGACGCGGCGAGGGGCGTGACGTGGACGCGCGCCGGATCGACGCCCGAGTGCTCCCGCAGCTCGTCGGCGGTGAACGCCGAGGGCACCACGACCGCGTCGGCGCGCCGGGCCACCGCACGCAGCCCGGCTCGGTAGAGCATGCGCCAGTCGCGCGGGAACATCTCTGGGTGGCGCACGAACGCCAGGTCGTGCACCGTCACCACGAGGCGTTGGCCGCGCTGTTTCGGGGCGACGGCCACGGGGTTCGTCGCGTGCACCACTCCCGCCTGGGCAAGATCGGCCGGCAGCGACGGATGACCGGTGAGGTTCCATCGCGGGTACAGCGCGCGGATCGGCCGGTCGACGATCGTGACGGGGGGGAGCCGCGACAGCCACGCCTGGGGTGGACCCCCGGCCGCGAACCGCGAACGGAACGGCAGCAGCTCGAGCGTCGGGTCCTCGTCGAGCATCGCCGGCGCGAGCTCCCTCACGTAGGTGCCGATGCCACCGGGGGCCGAGAACCAGAGCTGGTCGATGTGGAAGGCGACCTTCACGGGCGACCGCCGCTCCGGTACGCCTCGATGCAGGCGCACCCATCGGGGCCCACCGTGGCCGCGTGCGCGGTGCCGGCCGGCAGGTCGAGGCGATCGCCGGCCGTCAGCTCGACGTCACCGTCGTCGGTGTGGAAGACGATCGATCCCTCGAGGCAGAACAGCACCTTGTGGGAGCCGTGGTCGTGTCGGCCGTACCGGTCGCCGGGGCCGTTCCCCCACGATCGCGGCGCGTCGCATCCCTCCGCCTCGAACGCGGCGAGCGCCGAAGGCTCGGTCCGCGGTGCCGGGGGTCCTGGTCGCGCTCGTGGCCGTCTCCGTGGGACAGCTAGTCTGAGTCAGACTAGCGGACGTCGCTGCGGCCGTGGACCGTCGGCACGCCCTTGCGCGCGAACGGTCCCTGCTGCCCGTGCCAGGGCTCGCGAGCATAGCGGCGAGCCTGCAACGCGCCGAGACCGGTGGCGTCGATCCGGCCCTGCAGCACCCAGGGGGCGGGCCGGGGGCTCTCCGCGACGAAGTACCGCTCCAGCGCCATCAGGATCGCGCGCTCTTCCTCTGGCGTGATGTCCTCGGGGAGCTCGAACCGGCGCTCTCCCTCGTCGCGGATCGGCATCGGGGCCTCCTCTAGAGCGGGATGTTCCCGTGCTTGCGGGCGGGCACGCTCTCGCGCTTCGTCGAGAGCATGCGGAGCGCCTTGATCAGGCGGCTCCGGGTCTCGGCCGGCTCGATCACGTCGTCGATGAACCCGCGCTCGGCGGCGGCGTACGGCGTCGAGAACTTCTCGCGGTACTCCTTGATGAGCTCCGCCTTCTTCTGCGAGGGGTCGGCCGCCTTCTCGATCTCCCTGCGGAACACGACGTTCACGGCGCCTTCCGCTCCCATCACCGCGATCTCGGCCGTGGGCCAGGCGAACGCGACGTCGCTGCGCAGGTGCTTCGAGTTCATCACGAGGTACGCGCCGCCGTAGGCCTTGCGCGTGATCACCGTCATGCGCGGCACGGTGGCCTCCGCGTAGGCGTAGAGCAGCTTGGCGCCGTGACGGATGATGCCGTTGTACTCCTGGTTCGTCCCGGGCAGGAACCCGGGCACGTCGACGAGCGTGAGGATCGGGATGTTGAACGCGTCGCAGAACCGCACGAACCGCGAGGCCTTCTCGCTCGCCTCGATGTCGAGCGTGCCGGCGTTCACCTTCGGCTGGTTCGCGATCACGCCGATGCTCCGCCCGTCGAGCCGAGCGAATCCGATCACGATGTTCATCGCCCACAGGGGGAAGATCTCGAGGAACTCCCCGTCGTCGACGACGTAGCGGATCACCTCGTGCATGTCGTAGGGCTCTTTCGCCCGGTCGGGCACGAGATGGGTGAGCGCGTCGGCCGAACGGTTCGGGTCGTCGGTCGGCGCGTAGGCGGGAGGGTCCTCGAGGTTGTTCGACGGCAGGAAGCTGAGCAGGTACCGCACGCGGTTCAACACGTCCTCGTCGTCTTCCCCGACGAACGAGGCGACGCCCGACTTCGTCGCGTGGGTCATCGCGCCGCCGAGCTCCTCCATCGAGACGTCCTCGCCGGTGACGGTCTTGATCACGTCGGGTCCGGTGATGAACATGTGCGAGGTCTCGCGAACCATGAACGTGAAGTCGGTGATCGCGGGGGAGTAGACGGCGCCGCCGGCGCACGGTCCCATGATCACGCTGATCTGGGGGATCACGCCGCTGGCGCGCACGTTCCGCTCGAAGATGTAGCCGTACCCCGCGAGCGATGCGGCTCCCTCCTGGATGCGCGCGCCCCCCGAGTCGTTGATCGAGACGAACGGGGCACCGGTCGACATCGCGAGGTCCATCACCTTCGTGACCTTCTGCGCCATGACCTCGCCCATCGAGCCGCCGAAGACGGTGAAGTCCTGGCTCGCGACGAACACCTTGCGTCCGTCGATCGTGCCGTACCCGGTGATGATGCCGTCGCCGGGGGGCCGCTTGCGGTCCATGCCGAAGTCGTGGGCGCGATGCACCGCGAACGGGTCCGTCTCCACGAAGGAGCCCGCGTCCATCAGCACGTCGAGTCGCTCGCGGGCCGTGAGCTTGCCCTTGTCGTGCTGCTTCTTGGCCGCGTCGCGGCCGCCCGGCGTGCGCGCCGCCTTCTTCCGCTTGCGGAGCTCCTCGATGCGGTCCTCGACCGTCGTCTCGGGTTCGCCGCTGCCTGGTCGGTCGCCGGCGCCGCGGGCGGGCCGGTCGTCGCGGGTGGTCACCATGCCGGGAGTCTAGCCTCGTGCGCTCCCCGGAGGGCGAGCGGATGACGCGAGGCGGTCGCGATCAACCGCAGTCGCGGCCGCCCCAGGGTCCCCATCCGATGTCGTGTGCCATGCGGATCGACACGACGGTGTTCGTGCGGCCGCTCAGGATGCGTGTCGGCATGTCCCATGCCCGGCGGGTATAGGTGTCGTAGTTGCCGTCCCAGTAGTTCACGTGCTGCTGGAACAGTCCCTTGTTCATGCCGTCGCCGGACTCCGCCCACGGCAACAGCCCGCTCTCCCGCTTGGCGATGCACAGGGCGATGGCGACGCCGCCGGGGACGTCCCACTTCCCGACCGCGCACCGGATCTGGTCGCGGGAGTGCTGGCGCACCGTCACGCCCTCCTCACGATGGAAGGCGCACGGCCCCGGCGCGTGATGCGCCGAAGCGGCTGGGGCGATCGCGAACACGAGTGCCGCGGCGAGCGTCGCCACGATCGTGCGGGCGGTCCTGGTCGTCGCTCTCCCGATCATCTGTCTCGTCCCCCCGGGGTCGAGTGGGTACGGCGAACGTCACCGGACGATGGGAAGGAGGGGGATGGTGCCGGCGACGGCACCCCGGCACCCTAGCATCGGGTCACCGGGGCGTCGACCACCGGCCACGGCGTGCGGATGGCATGATGCGGCCGTGTTGCACCTGCGGGTCTTCGTCTCACCCGACCGGGCCGACGCCGCGATCGAGATGTTGCGCGGCGTCGACGGGCTGCACGACCTCGGTGCATCTGCCCCGGGTCGAGGTCGAGCACGGCGACGACCTCCTGACCGCGGCCGTCGAGCCCACCGCCGCGAACGAGGTCGTCGAACGGCTGCGTGAGCTGCGCATCGAACGTCCGGGTGCGGTCGCGCTCGTGCGCCAGGACCGCACCGAGGTGCTGCCGGTCGAGGACGACGCGATCGGGTACTGGGACGCGTCGGCCGACGCGATCGTCGTCGAGGAGGTCGTCGACGAGTCCCGCGAGAACGCGCGGCTGTCGGCGACCTACCTCGCGTACATGGCGGCCGCGGGAGCGGTGGCGGGCATCGGCGTCGGTGAGGATTCCTCGGTGCTGATCGTCGGCGCGATGGCGATCAGTCCCGACCTGCTGCCGCTCTCGGCGATCTGCGTCGGGCTCGTCGCGCACGAGCGGCGCACCGTGCTGGTCGGGGCGAGCACGCTGCTGGCCGGTCTCGCGACGGCCGCGTTCGTCGCCGGGCTGCTGGTGTGGCTCGCCGACGTCGCGGACATCGTCAGAGCGGATCTGGGAGGCAACGTGCTCACGACGTTCGTCACCGAGCCGTCGCTCGCGACGGTGATCGTGGCGCTCGCCGCCGGCGTGGCCGCGATGCTCTCGATCGAGCGGCAGGCGGCGTCGGCGGTCGGCGTGGCGATCTCCGTCACCACGATCCCGGCCGCCGCGGCGATCGGCGTGACGCTGGGACTCGGCGACTGGGATCGGCTGGTCGGCGCCGCCGTCGTGCTCGCGACGAACCTCGTGGCGCTCGCGGTCGCCGGTTCCCTCACGCTCTGGGTCCAGCTGCGCCGCGGGCATCAGATCGCCGGCCGGAGCGTTTCAGGCGCGTCGCGACGCTGATCCGGCACGCGTGCATCCTCAGAGGTCCACGCGACCGCCCGCTCGCCAGTAGACGCCGCCCTCCCGGTCGAGGAACCCCTCGTCGACCAGGTATCGCCGGAGCGCCGCGTAGTCGTTGAAGAAGCGCCCGACGATCACGTTGATCTCCTTCTCGTCGTAGTGGCGGCCCGGCTCGAGCTCGAGCGCGATGCGTTCCAGCACGATGCGGCGCTTCGACTCCTTCGCCGGGATCTCGGTGAGGCGTCCGTTGCGGAAGAACGTGCGCAGCACGGCTCTCCTCGTCGTCGGTCGCGGCGCCGAGGGCGAGGCCGGCCTCGCGCGGCGGCCCCACCTGCTCGGCCGCCCACCGCAGGGTCTCGGGGTCGAGCCGGTAGGTGTGCCGGTCGTCGTTCACGCGCACGATCCCGGTCGCGGTGAGGCGATTCAGGTGCTTGTGGGCCCTCGCGACCGTGATACCGGCAGCCGGCCGCCAGCTGGTCGGCGGCCTTGTCCCCGCCGGCCAGCATGCCGGCGATCGCCAGACGCTGGGGGTCGGCGAGCGCGCGCAGGATCTCGTCGGGGGTCTCGGCCATGTCGGTCTCCTTGCATACCATGGCCCGGTGCAGCTCACCGATCCGCAGCGGCGCACCCTCGAGGGCCTGATCGGCACCGGCGACCGCCCGACGTTCCCCGCCGACCTCTCGCAGCGGCTCCGCGACCGCATCGAGGGCGCCGCCCGCGAGCTCGAGCTCGCCGAACCCCTGTGGCTCGGCAAGGAGAAGCTCAACCAGCACCAGCGATGCGAGGGCCTGTTCCGGTCCGTGCTCGCCGGCGAGGCGCCGCCGTTCGCGCACTCGGCGCGCAGCGCCCACGGCGTGCTGCTCCACAAGGCGATCGAGGTCGAGGTCGGCGCTCGCGACGGCATGGACCCGCACGAGATCGCGCAGGTCGCCGTCGGGCGCGTGCTCGAGCGCGAGGAACGGTTCGGCGAGTACTGGCGCGAGCTCTCGGTCTCCGAGCAGGACGACGCGCTGATGGAGGTCGCGCGGCGGGTGACGCTGTTCCAGGGGTCGTTCCCACCGTTGAAGCCGCTGCGTCGCGAGCTCTCGCCGATCAGCGAGCTGCGGGTGCGGGCCGAGCTGCTCGGCGGCGACCTCGTCCTCTCGGGGCAGATCGACCTCGTGCTCGGCGTGCCCGACCGGCTCGAGCCGAACCGCGCGACGCGGCTCGTCGTCGACCTGAAGACCGGGTCCGCCTACCCGGAGTTCGCCGAGGACATGCGCTTCTACGCGCTCGTGATGACCCTGCGGTTCGGGGTGCCTCCCTACCGCGCGGCGTCGCTCTTCCTCGAGAGCGGAACCTGGCAGGCCGAGGACGTCACCGAGGAGCTACTGCAGCACGCCGCCGACCGGGCGATCGCCGCGGCGCGGGCGGCCGCGGCCCTGTCGAACGGGCGCGAGCCCGCGCTCACCCCGGGCGTGTACTGCTCGTGGTGCCCGCAAGCGGCCACGTGCGCGGTCGCCGAGCTCCCGTCCGCGGTCTGACCGGGCCCCTGGCCGCACGTTCGGCCCTCGTCGCCGTCGATAACATGCGGGCCTGTCGTCCGACGCGTGGAAGGTGTGAGATCTGATGGGCAAGGACCTGTACGAGATCGGGGAGATCCCGCCGATCGGCGAGGTGCCGAAGCAGATGCACGCGCAGCTCGTGCGACCCGATCGCTTCGGCGATCCGACGACGGCGATCCTCGACGAGGTCGTCGACGTGCCCGAGCTCGGGCCGCACGACGCGCTCGTGATGGTCATGGCCTCCGGGCGTGAACTTCAACAACGTCTGGGCGGCGTGGGGCAAGCCGATCGACGTCACGAAGGGCCAGGCCCGCTTCGGGGAGCCCACCGACTTCCACATCGTGGGCTCCGACGCGGCCGGCGTCGTCTACGCCGTGGGCGACCAGGTCACGAACGTCGAGGTCGGTGACCGGGTCGTCGTGCACGCCGGGCAGTGGGACCTCGACGACCCCTGGGTGAAGGGCGGGCAGCGACCCGGGCCTCGCTGCCTCCTTCCGCGTGTGGGGCTACGAGACGTGCTGGGGCGGCACCGCGCAGTTCTGCAAGGTGCAGGCCCACCAGTGCCTGCCGAAGGCCGACTTCCTCACATGGGAGGAGGCCGCGACCCCCACGCTCACGGGCGCGACCGCCTACCGCATGCTCTTCGGCTGGCCGCCGCACACCGTCGAGCCGGGCGACGCGGTCCTCGTCTGGGGCGCGAGCGGCGGGCTCGGCTCGCTCGCGGTGCAGCTCGTCGCGAACGCCGGCGGGCGCCCGATCGCCGTCGTCAGCAGCGAGGAGAAGGGCGAGTTCGCGAAGCAACTCGGCGCGGTCGGGTACATCAACCGCAAGGACTTCGACCACTGGGGCATCCCGCCGCACTCGAGCAGCCCCGAGTGGAAGACGTGGTTCGACGGCGCGAAGGCGTTCGGCAAGGCGATCTGGGACGTGCTCGGCGAGCGGGAGAACCCGCGGATCGTCTTCGAGCACCCGGGCGAGGACACGATCCCGACGTCGATCTTCGTGGCCGACCGAGGCGGCATGGTCGTGATCTGCGCCGGCACCTCGGGCTACGACACGTTGGTCGACGTGCGCTACCTGTGGTTCCTGCAGAAGCGCTACCAGGGCTCGCACCTGTTCAACGACGAGCAGGCCGCGGCGTTCAACGACCTGGTGCGCGACGGCAAGATCCAGACCACGCTCGGCAAGGTCTTCCCGTACGAGGAGACCGGACTCGCGCACCAGCTGATGGGCGAGGGCACGCTTCCCGAGGGCAACGTCACCGTGCTCGTGAACGCCCCGGAGGAAGGCCTCACCGACCTCCCGTAGGGAAGCGGTCAGCGTTCCTGCACGAGCTCGACGAGCACGCCGCCCATCGAGCTCGGATGCACGAACGCGATCAGCGAGTTGCGCGATCCGAGCCGTGGGGCGTCGTCGATCAACTGGGCACCGGCATCGCGCAGGTGCGTGAGCGCGGCCGCGACGTCGTCGACCCTGTAGGCGACGTGGTGCATCCCCGGGCCGCGGGTCGCGAGGAAACGTCCGACCGGCGTGTCGGGGCCGAGGGCGCCGAGCAGCTGCACGTACGACGAGCCGACGGCGAACAGCACCTCCTCGACGCCCTGGTCCTCGACGCGCTCGCGGTGCGACGGCTCGACGCCGAGCAGGCGCCGGTACTCGTCGACGGCGGCCTCGAGGTCGGGCACGGCGATGCCCACGTGGTCGATGTCGGTGAGCTCGATCGTCACGGCCGAGGTCCGTCGTCGGTGCGACCGAGCGGGGGTTGCATGCGCGCGATCAGGTCGTGGGCCTCCGTCACGTGGTAGGCCGACAGGGTGAGCGCTCGGGTCACGGCGGACACGCCGAGGGCACGCAGGTCGGGCTCCGCCTTCCTGCCGGTCGCCGGGGTCGGAGGGGGACCCAGCACGTAGAACTCGACGAGCTCCAGGAACTGCACCAACGACGGCACCAGTCCGCCGCGCTCGTACGCGTAGATCGTCTGTCGCGACGCGGGGCACCCCCGCGCGCCCGCGGCGGTCTCGGCCGATCGGAACCCGGCGGCCCGACGCACCTCCCGCAGCAGGGCGCCGATCACCGCCCGGTCGTCGTCGCTGATCGGCGGATGCTTCTTCCGGGCCACGAGCTGCACTGTAACGGCTTCCGTCGTGGGACCCGGGTCCGATGCCACGACCAGCGATGGGCCTTCTGGGCCGAAGGACCGATGTCCGGGGGAGGCCGCCCGGCGTAGGGTTGACCCCTCGGAACGTGTCACCGAGGGGGAACCGAGCCCACGCGAGCGTGAGGAGCTGCCCGTGTCGAACAAGGAACCGTCCGACGCTACGGCCCTGCTGGAAGGGTCGATGCTCCTGCAGAAGGGCCGCGCCGACGTCTTCCGTCAGCGGGAGCGCACGAAGCTCAAGCGGATCGTGCGCGCGATCGTCGTCGTCTTCCTCGTGGACTGGTACCTCTTCCGCCGCTACTCGAGCGGGAACCCGCTCACCTTGCCGTCGCTGCCCGACGAGTGGATCTTCCTGGCGTTCCCGCTGCTGATCCTGATCCCCGTGATGATCATGGTGGCCCTGCCCCTGATCAACGGGAAGTCGCCGCACATCACGGTCTACCCCGAGCAGGTGGAGGCCGGTCTCACCGACATCAAGGGCCTCGACACCCAGGTCGACGAGGTCGTGCGCTCGCTCGACGTCTTCCTCGGCTACGCCACGTTCAAGGACGAGCTCGGCGGCACGCCCCGGCGGGGCATCCTGTTCGAGGGGCCGCCGGGCACGGGGAAGACGTACCTGGCCAAGGCGATGGCCAAGCAGGCGGGCGTGCCGTTCCTGTTCATCTCGGCGCCGGCGTTCCAGTCGATGTGGCAGGGCATGACCGCCTACCGCATCCGCTCGTTCTTCAAGGCCCTTCGCAAGGCCGCGCGCAAGGAAGGGGGCGCGATCGGGTTCATCGAGGAGATCGACGCGATCGGCATGGCGCGCGGTGCGGTCAGCAAGGCGGCGCCCGACGGCGAGGGCATGGCGCGGACCACCGAGGCATTCATGGGCGGGGGTGACGGCGGCTCGATGGTGAACGAGCTCCTGATCCAGCTGCAGTCGTTCGACCAGCCGCCGCTGCGCAAGCGCCTGCGGGCCCGCATGATCGGCTGGGTCAACGCGTACCTGCCGAGCGACCGGCAGCTCACCCCGATCAAGTCCGAGTACCACAACATCCTGTTGATCGCCGCGACGAACCGCGGCGACTCGCTCGACCCCGCGCTCGTGCGGCCGGGCCGGTTCGACCGCCGCCTCTACTTCGACGTGCCGACGAAGCAGGGGCGACTCGACCTGATCGACTACTTCCTCGACCGCAAGCGCCACCACCAGCAGCTCGACGATCGCTCGATGCGCGAACGCATCGCCTACGAGACGTTCGGCTACACGCCCGTGATGATCGAGCACCTCTTCGACGAGGGGTTGCTGGTCGCGCTGCGCGAGGGCCGGCGCGACATGAACTTCGACGACGTGCTCGAGGCGAAGTTCACCGAGGAGGTCGGCCTGAAGCAGCCGGTCGTCTACACCGAGCAGGATCGCGAGGCCGTCGCCACCCACGAGGCGGGTCACGCGACGGTCGCCCACTTCGTCGGGCTCGACCGACGTCTCGAGGTGCTCTCGATCATCAAGCGCCGGGCGTCGCTGGGGCTGCTCGCCCACGGCGACTCCGAAGAGCGCTTCACGCGCACCCGCTCCGAGATCGAGGCGGGCATCGCGATCGCCCTCGGGGGCCTGGTGGCCGAGGAGCTCTGCATCGGCGACACCGGCACCGGTCCGGCGGCCGACCTGGCCCACGCCACGACCCTCGCGGCCAGCATGGTCGGGTCCTTCGGCATGGCCGGTTCGCTGATCTCGTTCGACGCGATCACCGACGGGCCGATCGGCGGCCCGAACCTCGTCGGCAAGGTGCTGGCCGACAAGGAAGGCCGCCAGCGGGTCGAGGACATCCTCGAGCGGCAGCGCCAACGCGTGCGCGAGGTGCTGGAGCTGAACGCCGACGTGCACGCCGCCCTGCGCGACGCCCTGATCGCCCGGGACGAGCTCGTTCGCGACGAGATCCTCGAGGTGATCGAGAAGGCGCTCGCGACGCGTCCCTGACCGTCGGCTCCCGACCGTGCGGGTGCGGACGGCGGATACACTCAGCGCATGACGACGTCGGTCATCGTGGCGGGTGCCCGCACACCCATCGGGCGGTTCAACGGCTCGCTGGCCGGGTTGCGCGCCGTCGACCTCGGCGCGATCGCGATCCGGGAGGCGCTCGCGCGGGCCGGCGTCGCGCCGGATGCCGTCGAGTACACGATCATGGGCCACGTGCTGCAGGCCGGGCAGGGGCAGATCACCGCCCGGCAGGCGGCGATCGCGGCGGGCATCCCGATCGAGACCCCGGCCGTCACGATCAACAAGGTCTGCCTGTCGGGGACGTCGGCGGTCGCGATGGCCGATCAGATGATCCGGGCCGGCGAGCTCGAGGTCGCGATCGCCGGGGGCATGGAATCGATGACGAACGCCCCGTTCGCGCTCCCCAAGGCTCGTGCGGGGGCTCGTCTGGGGCATTCCCCGATGCTCGACACGATGATCCACGACGGCCTGTGGTGCGCGTTCGACGACCGGCACATGGGGGAGGGCACCGACGCGATCAACGCGGAGCTCGGCATCGGTCGCGAGGACCAGGACGCGTGGGCGGCTCGATCCCACGCCCGAGCCGACGGTGCCTGGGAAGCGGGACGGCTGGCCGAGGAGGTCGTCGCCGTCCAGGTTCCGCAGCGCCGCGGCGAGCCCCTGCGGTTCGATCGTGACGAGGGCATCCGCGCCGACACGACCCCCGAAGCCCTCGCCGGGCTGCGGCCCGCGTTCACCGACGACGGCACGGTGACGGCGGGCAACGCGTCGCAGATCTCCGACGGTGCGGCGGCCCTCGTCGTGATGAGCGAGCAGCGCGCAGAGCAGCTCGGGCTCGACCCGATCGCGGAGATCGTCGCGTTCGGGATGTCGGCCGACCGGTACGCGTCGCTGCAGACCGTGCCCGCCCTCGCGCTCGAGAAGGCGCTCAAGAAGGCCGGTCTCGTGGCTTCCGACCTCGGGGTCCTCGAGGTGAACGAGGCGTTCGCGGCGGTGGCCCTGCACGCGAGCCGCATGCTCGACGTCGACGAGTCGATCGTGAACGTGAACGGGGGCGCGGTGGCGCTCGGCCACCCGATCGGGGCCAGCGGGGCACGCCTCGTGCTGACGGCCGCGATGGAGATGCGCCGGCGCGGGGTCGACCTCGGGGCCGTGGCGATCTGCGGCGGCGGCGGTCAGGGCGACGCCCTCGTGCTGCGCCGGCGCTGAAACCAACCCGATCCCGAGGCTCGATGCCGAACGACCGCCGGGGCGCCCCCTCGCCGCCCCGCCGATCCGTCCGGGAGCTCAGTCCTCGGCGGTCGAGAGCCGGTGCAGCTCCTGGACCAGCTCCGATCCAGCCTCGCTGGAGCTCGGCTCGACCGCGTCGACGACGATGTGCAGCGCCTCGGGAGTGGTCTCCGTCACCGGGCGGGCCTCGGCCACGGGCCGCTCCGAACCGGCGCCGTCGGGCAGGAACACCTTGAACGCCGATCCGCCGTTCTCGCGGCTCTCCACCGACGCCCAGCCGCCCTGCACCTCGGCGAAGCGAGTCACCAGCGGGCTGAGCGACGCGTCGGACGAGGGCTCGGGGTCTTCGACCGTGATGAGGGCGCCGCCGTCCGCCGCGGTGACACGGACCGCGATCGCCTTCTTCGGGGGCGTGCGGTCGCCAGAGGTCCGCAACATGCCGGCCAGGATCTGCTCGGTGCGCAGCTGGTCGATCGCGACCACGACGCGTTCGGTCTCGACCCGCAGCTCGTGGTCCGCGTCGATGCCCGACTCCTCGACCACCCGCCTCACGAGGGGTTCCAGGTCGGTCCGGCGCACCGTGAGCTCCACCTCGCCCCGCACGAGACGATCCGCATCGGCGAGGTCGGCGACGGTGTGCTCGAGGCGACGGGTGTGGACGGTGAGCTGACGCACCAGCTGGGCCTGTTCCTTCCCGTCCTTCTTGTGCTTGAGGATCTGGGTGATGCCGAGGATCCTGGTCAGCGACTTGCGCGCGTCGTTCGAGAGCTCCTTCACGAAGGGCGAGGTCGCGCGGCGGTCCTCGATCGGCGTGCCATCGCCGACGTTGGCCGCTGCCGCGACGACCTCGGTCGCCCCATCCCCCTGCTCGGCGTCCTCGCCACGCAGGTGACGCATGGCCGCCGCCATCTGCTGTTGACGCAGCTCGCTCTCGGTCTCATCGAGCTTCGTCGTCGCGATGTCGACCTGGCGTTCCAGCGCGTGCACCCGCTCCTCGGCGGCGATCAGCTTCTCGGTCTGGCCGGCCAGGCGTTCCTGGGTCACACGCAGGATCTCGTCGATGTCGGCGCGACCTTCGGAGTCCGCGAGCTCGAGCTGCCGGCGTGCCTCGATCTCTTGGAGGCGCCGGTTCAGGTCCGCGTTCTCCTGTGAGGCGGCCTCGAGCTCCGCGGTCAGCCGCTCGTGGCGCGAGAGGGCATCGGAGGACTGCCCCTCCACCTGCTCCAGCCGCTCGGTCGCCTGCTGCAGTGCCTCGGACTGCGACGAGAGCTGGGCGACGGTCGTGTCGAGCTCGGCACGCGCGATCGTGAGCTCGCTGGCGAGCCGGGTCGCCTCGGCGTGGGCGGCCGAGATCTCTTCCTCGGCATTGGCGAACCGGCTCGTCCGCGCCTCGAGCTCGCGTTCGGCGTCGTCGATCCGCTGTTGCGCGGCATCCTCGGCGACGGCGATCCGCTGCGCGATGTCGGCATCCTTCGCCGCGAGCTCCTCGACGTGGCGAGCTTCCAGGCGGGACAGCTCGGCCTGGAACTCCTCTCGGGTCGCGCGGACCTTCGCTTCGAGGTCGACCTCCCGCTCGACGAGCTCGGCGCGGTGCGATGCCGAGACGCTCTGGAGCTCGGCCTTGACCGTCCGCAGCTCGTCCTGGAGCATCGCGGCGCGCTGCTCCTCTGCCCGCAGCGCTCGAACCTCCGCCCGGAGGTCGTCGAGCTCCCGCGCCTTCGAACTCAGCTCGGCCTGAGAGCTCACCGAGCTCTCGCGCGCCTGCGACGCTTCCGTGTGGATCGCGTCGAGCTCCGCCTGCAGCTCCCGGGCGCGGTCGGCCTGCGGACGCAGCGTCTCCAGCTCCCGGCGGATCAAGGTGAGCTGCGTCTGGGCCCCTTCGAGCTCGGCGCGGAGGCCGATCGTCTCCTGCTCGGCGGCGTCGAGGCGCTCGTCGACGTTGCCGTCGGCGACGGGAGGTCGTTGCGCCAGACGTCGGTTCATCTCGTCGAGCTCCGCCTGCGTCGTCTGCGCCTGGCGCTCGAACAGGCGAGCTCGGTCCTCCAGCTCCCGCGCACGCTCCTCGAGGGCACGGGCGCGCTCGTCCGCGCTTCGAGCGTGGTCCTCGAGCATCGCCGCGCGCTGCTCCGACTGCATCGCCCGTTCCTCGAAGGTGGGATCGCTGTTCGACGCCGTGGCCTCTCGAAGGCGGTTCTGCGCCACCTGGAGCTCGTCGAGGGTCTTGCGGTACTGGTCCTGGAGCACACCCAGGCGTTCCTCGGCCGCGCGGGCTCGATCCTCGGCCATGCGCCGGGCGTCGCCCTCTTCCTTCATGCCCTGCGCCGGGACCGCGACGGGCCGCGCCCCCGAGGGCCTCATGGCCGGCGAGATCACGCCCTGCTGCTCGACGCGGGGAAGATCGGCCTCGTCGGGGCGGCGCACGATCCACACGACCAGCCCGATCGCGAAGAGGAGCACGAGACCGCTGAACAGCGCCATCGTCCTCCACGGGGCCCCCGCCGCTTCGACCGGATCGGCGGAGGTCGTCAGCTCCACGGTCGCCGGCTCGCCGACGCCGGACTCGAAGCGCAGCGGCAGCATCACGGAGACGGTGCCGTTGGAGACCCGCGTCTGCGGAGCGCCTCGGAGCGCCTCGCGGATCCGGTCGCGTTCTCCGTCGAGCTGGTTGCCGATGCGGCCTTCCTCGGTCGCGTAGAGGATCTCGGCGGTCGGCGACCACAGGGTCACGGTGTCGAAGTCGCTGGGGTCGATCACGACGCTGCCGAGCTGGTCGCTCAGCATGTCCGCCCGAGCATCGGCGGCGACGCCGTCGACATCATCGGGGCGGAACACCAAGCTGAGCGAGCCGTCGGCGATCGCCTTGGCCTGCGTCACGGTGTCCTCGAGCGCGGCGCTGCGAGCGCGCGCCCCCATCACGAGTGAGCCGGCCACCCCCGCGAGCAGCAGCACGGCGAGGCTGATCGATGCGATCTTGACGATGCCCGTTCCGTTCTTGGTGGTGACCACTCGAGCTCCTGGCAGGGTTCAGGTCTGGTCTGCGTGGGTGGGTTATCGGCAGGGCGGGCTCCGGGGTTCAGTCGGTCTCGGCGGAGTTGTCATCGGCCGGACGGAAGGGTCCCGACGCCCTAGGCCGCACGCGAGTCGCCCGGCATGCGCCGGCCACTCCTCCTTACCGGAGCGTGGCGCCGGCCGCTCCTACTTGAGCGTGGCGCCGGCCACTCCTACTGAGCGTGGCGCCAGCCACGACCACCGTGTCGCCGGTGAGGTCGTGCTTGTCGAGCACGATCAGGTCCTCCAGCGTCTCGCGCATCTGCTCCACGTGGCTCACGAGCACGACGAGGCGCCGGGGATCGTTCGCCACGAGCCGGCCGATGCCGTCCATCGCCCGGTCGAGGTGCTCGGGGTCGAGCGAGCCGAACCCCTCGTCGAGGAAGAACGCGTCGAGCCTGCCGCCGCCCCGTGCCACCATCTCGGCGAGCGCGAGCGCCAATGCCAGCGAGGCCAGGAAGGTCTCCCCGCCGGACAGGCTGTCGGCCCGCCGCTCCGTGCCCGCAGCGTTCATGTCCAGGATCTCGAACCGGTCGTCGTCGGTGAACCGGTAGGCGTTGCCCGAGAGCTCCTCGAAGTGCACGCTGCCGAGCTCGGCGAGTGCCTGGCGTTCCTCTTCCAGCAGGAACGCCAGGAATCGCGAGGGTTGCAGGTCCGCCACGAGCCGGCTCGCGAGGGCATGGTCCGCGCGGGCCGCCGCGAGCCGGCCGTCGAGGTCGGCGCCGGCATCGATCGTGGCACGGAGGCTCCGGACCTGCTCCTCGGCCGCGCCTCGTTCCGCCGAGGCGGTGGCCAACGCCATCGTGAGGTCCTCGTCGGGCCCGAGCCCTGCGTCGTCGAGCAGCACGCGCATCGCCGTGGCCGCCTCCTGCGAGTCGCTCCGTGCCGCGGCCAGCGCGGCGCGAGCGCGCTCGTGGCCCTCGAGCAGAGCCTCTCCCGCCTCGACGAACCCCGTCCGCACCGCGGCGGCGTCAGCTGCCACCTCATGGGGCTGGCCGAGCGATCCCCAGACCGAGGCGATCCTGTTCGCGAGCGCGGTCACGCGAGACCGGCCTTCCTCACCGAGACGCCGGGCGCGATCCAGGGCCGCCCTCGCGTCGGCGGCCGCGGTGTTCGTGCGTTCCACGGCGGCGGATGCCTCGGCCAGCTCGCGCGTCCGCTCCTCGAGCAGCGCCCGGGGGTCGCCCTCGCCCAGTCGGTCGACGAGCTCGCTCTGCGCCGCGGCGAGGGCAGCGTCGGCGGCGCGCAGGGCCTCATCCGCCCGTTCGAGACCGAGCGCACGTTCGGCGGCTCGGTCCCGCGCCGACCCGAGTCGCTCATCGGCGGCGGTGGCCTCGGCGGCTGCCGACCGGTGCGCGTCCCGTGCCGTCGACTCGTCGCGACGTGCGCGTTCGAGCGCCCGCTCGGCGCCCGCGATCGCAGGGGCTCGTCCGGCCTTCGGGATCGTCGCCACCGCCTGTTCGCAGACGGGACACGGCTCCCCGGCCACGAGCTCGGTGCGCAGGGTGCGGGCCATGTCGGCGTGACGGGCAGCGTGCAGGGCCTGCTCGGCGTCGGCGACCGTCGCGCTCGCAGCGGCGAGTGAGTCGTTCGGCCTCGGCGAGGGCCGCGGTCACCCGTTCGCGCACGGCACCGAGCTGCTCGACGACCCCCTCGGCCTCGCGGGCTGCGACGTCGGCCTGCTCTCGCTCCCGCGTGGCGCGTTCGGCCGCGGCCACGAGGTGTTCGTGCTCGGTCACGAGCGATGCGAAGGCGACCTGGTCGCCGACGCGTTCCGCCACGGCCGCATGGGCCGCTTCGGCGTCGGCACGGGCGGCCTCGGCGAGCGCCACGGCCTCCTCCGCCTGCTCGACGGCCGTCGCGGACGCCTCCGCCACGTCGGCGGCCTCGTCGATCTCCTCGGCGGCCGGCAGCGACGACGTGGTCTGGGCGAGCCGCTCGAGTGTGCCTTCCGCCTCGCGCGCTCGCAGCGCCGCCTCGCCCGCTGCCGCCGCGGCCCGTTCGTACGGCTCCCGGACCGCCTCGAGCGCGGTGGCTCTCGCCGTCGCGACCACGAGTCGCCGTTCGGCCACGTCGAGCTGCTCTCGTGCCGACGCGAGCTGGGAGCCCTCGCGGTCGAGCGACTCCAGGAGCAGCTGCGCCGCGGTCACGCGCCGCTTCGCGGCCTCGAGTGCCCCGTCGAACCGCTCGTACCCGAAGACGCCCTTCAACACCTCGTTGCGCTCCTTCGGCGTGGCCTTCAGGAAGTCGGCGAACCGGTTCTGGGCGAGCAGCACCGAGCGACAGAACGCCGCGAAGTCCATGCCGAGCAACCGCTCGACGCGTTCGCGCACGGCATCGACGCCCGTGATCGGCTCCAGGACGGGAGCGTCGGGCTCGTCGGACTCGAGGCGCTGCAGCTGGTGGCCCGACGCTCCCTTGCGCCGGAGCCCCCTCGTCGCGCGCCACACCTGGCCGTCGACCTCGAAGCGCAGCTCGACGTGGCACTCGCTCGCCGTCTGGTTGATCAGCGACTTCGTGTCGCGCTCGAACGTCGGGGTCTTGCCGTACAGCGCGAACGCGATCGCCTCGAGGATCGAGCTCTTCCCGGCGCCGATCGGCCCGACGACGCCGACCAGGTGGCGGCCGCGCCAATCGAACACGGTCTCCTCGCGGTAGGACCGGAACCCCTTCAGCCTCAGCTCAAGCGGTCGCATCGGCGGCGTCCTCGAGCACCTCGCGGAAGAGCGCCACGAGCTCGGGCGGCGGATCCTCGCCGGTCGCACGGCGGGTGAACTCGGCGTAGAGCTCCTCGTCCGTCGGTCTGGCCGCGCCGTCGGGTCGCTCCGTGCGGCGACCCTCCGGGCGCAGCGCCCGCACGTTCACCAGGTAGGGGAACGTCTCGGCCGCCCGGCGGGCGAGGTCGGTGTCGGCGCCGCCCACCTGCACCGTGAGGTCGAGGAAGCGTCCTCGCAGCTCGTCGCCGCGAGATTCGATCTGCGCCCAGGTGCCGGTCACGCGTTCGAGCGGTCGCCCGCTCGTGAGCGGCACCGAGTCGATCGTCGCCAGCCGTCCGGGCTCGACGTCGACGACGACGACGCGCTTGCGCTCACCCGCCTCGCCGAAGTCGAGGCAGAGCAGCGACCCCGCGTACTCCGCGGGCACCGGCGCGCCCGGCACCGGCTGCGGCGCGTGGATGTGCCCCATCGCCACGTACTGCGGTCCCGCGGGGATCGCCTGCGCCGTGGCCGTGTACGCGGTGCCCATGTGCAGCTCGCGCTCGCCGCGGGGCGCACCCGTGTCGACCTTCACCCCGCCCACGAGGAAGTGGCCCATCAGGATCGGCACGAGCGAGTCGCCCGCGCGAGCCACCAGGGCCTCGTTGTACGCGGTGGTGACCTTCGCGACGCGCCCCGCGTACTCGCCGTACCACTCGCCGGCGTCGCGCATGAAGTCGACGACGCGGCCTTCCCGCAGGAACGGGAAGCAGGCGACCACCGCGTCGACCCCGAGCGCCTCGGGCCCGAGCACGCCGCCGGCGTCGGGACGCTTGATCGTGCCGACGAGGTGCACCCCCCGGCCCTGGTCGCGCAGCAGGGGCGCGAGCGCCTCGAACAGGTCGGGAGAGTCGTGGTTGCCGGCGACGACGACGACCGGGCGGCGCTCGGCGAGCCGCAGCAGCGCGTCGATGCCGAGCGCGAGGGCGTCGACGGGCGGGATCGGCCGGTCGAACACGTCGCCCGAGACCAGCACGAGGTCGACGTCGCGCTCGTCGGCGATCGCGACGACCTCGTCCAGCACGTCGCGGAACTCCTGGGTGCGGTCGTGCCGGCCGAGGCGGCGGCCGATGTGCCAATCCGACGTGTGGAGGATCTTCATGCGGGGGGAGCGGACGCCGCTACAGCCCGTCGAACGGATCGGGACCGGCGGCCTCGTCCACCTCCTCCTTCCGCGTCGCCCACGGCGGGAAGGGGAAGGTCACGACGAGCGGTACGGGGATCGCGGGCTGGGAGATCACCATCGTGCCGGGCTTCAACAACCTGGCACGGGCCCGCGTCGAGGGAAGCATCCATCCGTACTCGGCGCGCTCGGCTTCGGCGGCGTCGAGGCGCCCGCTCACCCGGATCGCGGCGTTCTCGAGCACCTCGGGAGCCACGCGGCTCGCCGTCTGCTGGGCACCGACGAGCAGCACGCCGAGCGAGCGCCCGCGTTGGGCGATGTCGATCAGCATGTCCTTCAGCGGTCCGGTGCCCTCACGCGGCGCGTACTTGTTCAGCTCGTCGAGCACGATCACCGACAGCGGCAGGCGTTGGCCGGTCTCCTCCTTCTCGCGGAACGTCTCGGCGAGCAGGGCGCCGACCACGAACCGCTGCGCCTGCTCGTGCAGCGACTGGATCGCGACGACCGTGACGGTCGCGGCGCCGCGGTCGAGCCGACGGCTCTCGCCCGCGTGCACGAGGTGCCCGAGGCGCGAGGACGCCGCGTGCAGGCGCCGCATGAACGCCGAGACCGTGCTCGGCATCACGCGCCCGGTCCAGGCCTGATCGGGTTCGCCGCCGTCCTCCGGCTCGAGGAACACGTCGAGCGCGGTCACGAGCGACGGGAGGTCCTCGATGATCGGCTCGCCCGGGCCGGCGCTCACCTCCTGTGCGCCCCAGCGTCCCCCCGGCGTCTGCGACGGGTCACGCAACACGACCGCGCCGGGGCGCCCAGCGACGTTCACCGCGAACCGTTTGAGCTGGGTCTGCACCCGCTCGCGGATGAACGGGATCTGGTTCTTCGCGTCGTTCGCGTCGGTGAAGCAGAACTGCAGCAGGTCGTCGTCGATGAACTCGCGCGGGGTCCACGAGAAGACCTCGATGCCGTCGAGCCGTCCGCCGGTGTCGGGCACGACGACGTCGCCGGAGCGACGCTTCGGCGGCGCCCAGAACGCGACCGACGGGAACGGCGCCGGCTCGACCCCGAGCGCGGCCCAGCCCTCGCGCGCCTCGTCGTCGAAGCGCGCGTTGGGCCGGTCGAGCCAGAGCAGGTCCTCGCCTTTCACGTTGAACACGAGTACCCGCATATTCGAGGCGCCCTCGCCGACGACCGCGGTGTGCTCGCGGGCCGAGAGCATGCGCAGGAAGAACAGCGCGAACGACGTCTTCGTGGCCACGCCCGAGATGCCGCTGATCGACATGTGACCGCCCTTGCGGCCGTCGAAGAAGTCGAGGTCGACGTGCACGGGCAGCTCGTCGCGCCCGATGCCCACCGCGAGCGGACGCCCCATCTCGTCGACGTAGAGCGCCTTCGCGCGTTCCTCGCCGGTCGCGCGCTCGACGGTCTCGCCGGGGTCGGGGGAGACCCACACCTCGGGGTCGACGCGCGTCACCTGCACCTGGGCGCTGCGCACCTTGGCGGCCGGCATGATGCCGAGCTCGGCGATGCGGTGGGTGTCGCTCTCGTAGCTCGCGCCCTCGTAGACCGACTCTGACTCGGTGACGACGCCGTACGTGCGCACCTCGCCGGCCTTCGGCACCTGGGTGCGCACGACCACCAGGTCGTCGAGCTGCAGGAAGTCGTCGTCGTCGAGCACGACGCGGAAGGCGCTCGTCGAGGAGTGCTGGGAACCGAGGACGCGGCCCACCTGCTCGCCGGTCACGACGCCTCCTTCTGGATCTCGGGCTGCTGGATCTCGGGCCTCATCACGGCGTGGCGTAGCGCTCGGTACACCAGCCCGCGGTCGCCCATGCGGTGGCGCAGCTCGCGCTCGAGCGCCCCGATCGGCACGAGGTTCTGGGGGGCGCGCGGGTCGACGTGCGGCTCGCTCGCGACGAGCGGCAAGACCGCGGCCGTGCGGTCGGCGATCGCGGAGGCCTCGTCGCGGGCGAGGTGGCCCGACGTCTCGCACCGTACGACGCCCGTCCAGGAATGCCCGCCGTGCAGCATCGCGAGCCGCAGGTACCAGGAGTAGCGCGCGTACGGGGTCTGCGCGGCGATGCAGAACATCGGGGAACGCTGCCCCGGCGCGAGCTCGGCGATCACCCCACTGAACGGCGGCTCGAGGTAGGTGACGCGATGGGTCTTCACGTAGCCCACCGTCGCGTGCTCTCGAATCTTCTTCAGCGGTCCGTCGGCCACGACCGCGCACTCGGCAGCGAGCGACTTCGGCGCACTCGCCCTCGGCGTCGCGCATCTTGGAGTGCAGGGTCATCATCAGCAGGTTCGGGTCGTCGCCCGGTGCCCTGGTGGTGCCGACCCCCGGGTCGAGATCGACGGCGGGCATCTGCTCCCCGCTGCCGCCCGCGAGTACGGCCCATCGCTCGACGCGCACGTCGGCGACCTCGGACCGGCGGGCATCGCGGTCCCAGACGACCGCGCCCACCGCGAAGGTGCCGACGAGCCCCGGGGTCGGTCCGTGTTCCGGGTCGTCGAGCGTCAGCCGGGCATCGATGCGACGGACGCCGTCGACGAACGCGATGCGCTCGACGCCGTCGTCGCTGCCCTCGATCGGCGCCCAATCGTCGGTCTCGACGCTCGTGTCGACGGAACCTTCGGCGGGGGAGAGGGCGTCGTCCTGGTCGAGCGGGGTGCCGTAGTCGGGATCCCAGCCCTCGACGAAGATGCGCGCCATGGCGCGTATCGTACCCGGGGGGTCAGACCCGGCCGATCACGGAGCCTTCGCTCGGCGTTCGCGGAGCGGTCTGGGATGCGGGGGTTCCGACATGCGGGATCCAAGTTCCACATAGCGGAACATGGCCTACCGCCACACGCCCTGGGGCAGCGCTCGGTGATCGCGGCCTCCTGCCCACAAGTAGTCTGAACCAGACTAGAGCGGCGTCGTCTCGACCGAGACCACCGCGAAGCGGTCGCCGTCCCACGTGAGCACGCGCTCGCGGATCGCGCTGGGACAGCAGTGGGGGTCGTCGGGCCTGTACACGCGCGCGACCTCGTACAGGCCGATCGGGTCGGGGTTCGGCTGGATCTCGGCGTCGCAGACCGAGCGCTTCCAGAGGGGAGCGCCGGCGGCGAGGTCGACGACCCGGTAGGTCGCACATGCCCCGGTGCCACCCGTCTCCTCGCGGATCAACGCGTCGGCCGACGCATCGCCGGTGAGATCGGTCACGTCGGCCGAGATCGCGAGCACGCCGTCTCGCTTGCCGTGGGCGAGCCCGTAGACCGCGCGCCAGGGGGGATCGGCGCCCGGCTCGCGACGCCACACCACGAACCCGCGAGCCTGCGAGAAGGGGTCGGTCCCCGGCGTCGCGAACACGATCACGACGGCCTCCCCGCCGGGCATCCTTGCCCTATCGACGCCGGTGACCTCGTCGCCCGGCGGGATCAATTCCTCGAGCGGGAGCTCGACAGCCAGCACGTCCTCGCCGAAGGATGCCGGCACGCCGTCAGGGATCTCGGCCGGTGACGGGGACGACGTGACCGTCGGGGACGGCTCGCCGCTCACGCTCGGAGTGGCGGTGACGGTCGGCAGCTCGCCGCTGGCAGGCGGATCGGTCGCGATCGGCCCCCTCGCAGACCCTCCGCACGCGGTCGCGGAGAGGGCGAACGTGAGTACCAGGGGAATGAAGAGCCGTCGCACCGGCCGATGCTACCCGTGCGTGCACCGTCGACCGGGCAGCCCGGCGTACGATGCGCACCATGTCCGAGCTGACCCCCAAGACCGTCGCCGAGTCCCGCGTCGAGCTGACCCAGCTGATGGAGGCGACCGACGTCAACATCGCCGGCTCCGTGCACGGCGGGGTCGTGATGCGCCTGGTCGACACCGCGGCCGGCCTCGCCGCGATCCGGCACGCGGCGGGCCTGGCCGTCACCGTCGCGATCGACGAGCTCACGTTCCTCGAGCCCGTGCACATCGGCGACGTGCTCGTGCTGAAGGCCACCGTGAACGACGTGGGCAGGACCTCGATGGAGTGCGGCGTGCGCGTCGAGGCTCACGATCCGGTCACGGGCACGATGCGCCACGTGAACACCGCCTACCTCGTCTTCGTGGCGGTCGACGATGACGGGAACCCCCGCCCCGTGCCGCCGCTGGTCGCCGAGACCGACGTGGAGCAGCGCCGCCAACGCGAGGCCAAGCTCCGCCGAACGGCACGACTCGCTCACAAGGAAGCGGTCAAAGCCGCTCGGGCGGCCGAAGGCGAGGCCGCGGGCGCTCGCTGAACCGCCGGCTGCCGGGTCGCGAGGCTCGCGTGGGAGGATGGAAGCGACCTCTCATGCGGAAGGACTGATGCACCTGTGAGCAGCGACCTCGCCGGGGCGCGAGGGCGGTTGGAGACCGCCGAGGGCCCGATCGACCTGTTCCGACTCGACTCGCTCGCCGATGCCGGCGACCTCGCACGGCTGCCGAAGACCGTGCTGATCCTGCTCGAGAACCTGCTGCGCCGCGCCGGCTCGCGCGACGTCTCCGACGACGACGTGCGAGCGCTCGCCGGCTGGCCCGGGCCCGCCCGCGACATCGCGTTCATGCCCGGACGCGTCCTGATGCAGGACTTCACCGGCGTGCCGGCCGTCGTCGACCTCGCGGCGATGCGCAGCGCCGCCGAGCGAGCGGGCGCCGATCCGATGGCGATCGAGCCCTCGATCCCCGTCGACCTCGTGATCGACCATTCCGTGCAGGTCGACCTGTTCCGCACGCCCGAGGCGTACGAGCGCAACATCGAGTTCGAGTACCGGCGCAACGCCGAGCGGTACTCCCTGCTGCGCTGGGCCCAGCAGGCGTTCGAGGGCCTGCGCGTCGTGCCGCCCGGCGCCGGGATCTGCCATCAGGTGAACCTCGAGCACCTCGGACAGGTGGTGTCCGCGCGCGACGGGGTGGCGTTCCCCGACACGCTCGTCGGCACCGACTCGCACACGACGATGATCAACGGGCTCGGCGTGCTCGGCTGGGGCGTCGGCGGCATCGAAGCGGAAGCCGCGATGCTCGGCCAGCCGATGTTCCTGCCGCAGCCGGTCGTGATCGGCGTGCGCACGCTCGGCGAGCTGCCTGCGGGCACGACGGCGACCGACCTCGTGCTGACGCTGACCGAGATGCTGCGCGCGCACGGCGTCGTCGGGAAGTTCGTGGAGTTCTTCGGCGACGGGCTGTCGTCGCTCACGATCGCCGACCGGGCGACGCTGTCGAACATGTGCCCGGAGTACGGGGCGACCGCGTCCTACTTCCCGGTCGACGACGAGACGCTGCGCTACCTCGCGTTCACCGGGCGGGGCGATCGCGTCGACCTCGTCGAGCGCTACGCGAAGGAGCAGGGGTTGTTCCGACGCGACGGCGACCCCGATCCCACGTTCAGCGAGATCCTCGACCTCGATCTCTCGGCGGTCGTCCCGTCGATGGCGGGGCCCAAGCGGCCCCAGGATCGGGTGGCGCTGCCCGACGTGTGGGACTCGTTCGTCGGCGCGTTCCGCGATCATCTCGAGCCCGACCCCAAGGGCACCGAGATCGGGCGCTTCGTGGCCGAGGGCGGCACGCCGCGGCAGGACGAGCTGCCCGGTGAGGACGACGTCACCGACCGTCCCGCGGGCGAGGAGGCGATCGGGCACGGCAGCGTGGTGATCGCCGCGATCACGAGCTGCACGAACACGTCGAACCCGAGCGTGATGCTGGCCGCGGGCCTGCTGGCTCGCAAGGCGGTGGAGGCTGGGCTCGACACGAAGCCGTGGGTGAAGACGTCGCTCGCGCCCGGGTCGCGCGTGGTGACCGACTACCTCGACCGGGCGGGCCTGTCCCCGTACCTCGACAAGCTGGGCTTCGCGCTCGTCGGATACGGGTGCACGACCTGCATCGGCAACTCCGGCCCGCTGATCGGCGAGGTCGCTCGGGCCGTCGAGGAGCAGGACCTGAACGTCGCCGCCGTGCTCTCGGGCAACCGCAACTTCGAGGGTCGGGTCCATCCGCAGGTGCGGGCCGCCTACCTGGCGTCCCCGCCGCTGTGCGTCGCGTACGCGCTCGCGGGGCGCATCGACCTCGACCTCACGGCCGATCCGATCGGCGAGGGGGCGACAGGCCCGGTGTTCCTGCGTGACATCTGGCCGAGCCCGTCCGAGGTCGCCGAGGCGATGGCCACGGCGGTCACCGAGGAGCAGTTCACGAGCCAGTACGAGCGCATCTGGGACGGCGACGAGCACTGGCAAGGGCTGCCGACCCCGGCCGGCCCCGCCTACGAATGGAACGCCGACTCGACCTACGTGCAGGAGCCTCCGTTCTTCTTCGAGGGTCTCGGCGACGATCGACCGATCGGCGACATCGAGGGCGCTCGCGTGCTCGTGAAGGTCGGCGACTCGATCACGACCGACCACATCTCGCCGGCGGGCTCGATCAAGGTCGACTCGCCGGCCGGGGCCTACCTGCGGGAGCGCGGCGTCGAGCCGGTCGACTTCAACTCCTACGGCTCCCGGCGCGGGAACCACGAGGTGATGATGCGGGGCACGTTCGCGAACATCCGCCTGCGCAACGAGATCGCGCCCGGCACCGAGGGCTCGTTCACGACCCACCTGCCGAGCGGCGAGGTGACGAGCGTCTACGAGGCGGCCGAGCGCTACCGGACCGAGGGCACGCCACTCGCGGTCCTCGCCGGCAGGGAGTACGGCAGCGGTTCGAGTCGCGACTGGGCGGCGAAGGGGCCGAACCTGCTCGGCGTTCGGTTCGTGATCGCCGAGAGCTACGAGCGCATCCACCGGTCGAACCTGGTGGGCATGGGTGTGTTGCCGCTGCAGTACGCGGCCGGGGAGAGCGCCGCCTCACTGGGGCTCACCGGGCGCGAGACCTTCGCGGTCCGCGGGCTGGGCGACGGCATCACCCCCGGCCAGACGGCGACCGTCGAGGCGGTGGCCCACGACGGCGCCTCCACGACGTTCGACGTGACGGTCCGCATCGACGCCGAGGCCGAGCTCGAGTACTTCCGGGCGGGCGGCATCCTGCGCCTGGTGCTCGCCCAGATGCTCATGGGCTGAGCCCGAACATGGAGGAAGGCGGGGCGCATGGCCCCGCCTTCCGTTCGCCGTTCCTCGTCGTGCTCAGGCGAGGATCGGGTGCTTCTTCACCAGCTCCGTCCGCTGCCACACCTTCCCGAGTCCGAGGTAGATGCCCGCGTTCGCGAAGAACAGGGCTCCCAGCACCAGCGCCGAGACGACGTGGTCGTCGACGAACGGGTTGTGCTCGGGCCAGATCGCCGTGGCGGTGTAGAAGATCGCCATCCAGACGATGCCGCCGATGCTCGCGAGCTTGACGCCGATCCCGAGGATCAGCGCGAGCCCGATGAGCAGCATCGAGGCCATGTAGACCCAGTCGACCCAGGCGGCCGAGGTCGGTCCGGCCTCGGTCATCTGGAACCCGGTGATCGTCTGGTAGAAGTCAGTGAACGGACCCTTCATCGCGAAGCCGAGCACGCCGGCCGTGGGCGATCCGCCGTTGATCCAGGCGGCGTCACCGAAGAAGTCGATCCTGACCGTCGCCCGTGACCTCGTTCGATGATCCGCCCCGTCGAGAACCCGAGGGCGAACATCTTGTCGAGGAAGGCCCACAGGAAGGTCCAACCCAGCGCCAGCCGCAGCAACCCCATCACCACGCCGAGGCCCGTGCGGGTCTCCGGCGTCGCCTCGGGGATCGTGACCGGCTCGACGGTCTTGCGAACCTGCGTGTCCATGTACCCCACCTCCTTCGTTTCCTGGGCAGATACTGCCGCGGGGAGGTGCCGCCGGGACCGGGCTCGTGGCCCCATCCGGAGGGGACCTTGGACCCCGGGCCGAGTGGGGTCGCTCGGACGGGACCTTCGGCCCTGCCGCTACTCCTCGACGGAGCCGGGCGTGGTGGTGTGGCGGGCGAGGTAGGCGGCCGCCTCGGCGCGCCGGGCGACCTCGAGCTTGGACAGGATCGAGGAGACGTAGTTCTTCACGGTCTTCTCCGCCAGGTTCAGCTCGTCGCCGATCTCGCGGTTCGTGCGCCCGTCCGCGACCAGCGTGAGGATGCGTTCCTCCTGAGGGGAGAGCCGCGCCAGCTTCTCGTCCTTCATCAGGTGCTTGCCCTTGCGCAGCCGGTCGAGCACCGCGCTCGTGACGCTCGGGTCGAGCAGGGAATCGCCGGCGCCCACGGCTCGGATCGCGCGGAGCAGGTCGCCCGACTTCACCTGCTTCAAGACGTAGCCGGAGGCCCCGGCCATGATCGAGGCGAACAGCGCCTCGTCGTCGGCGAACGAGGTGAGCATCAGCACCCGGGTGTCGGGGTGGTCGGCGCGGATCTCGCGGGTGGCCTCGATGCCGCTGCCGTCGGCGAGGCGCACGTCCATCACGACCACGTCGGGCCGGGTGCGGTGGGCCTCGTCGATCGCCTCGCGCACGGTGCCCGCCTGCGCCGTGACGACCACGTCGTCCTCGGCGTCGAGCATCGCCTTGATGCCGTCGCGCACGATCTCGTGGTCGTCGACGAGCATCACGCGCAAGGGCGCCTTCTTCGTCATGGCGCCCATCCTAGCGGCGGGTCAGACGGGGCGGTGGACGTCCTCCGGCTCGGCGAGCAGCGAGTCCTTCACCCGATCGAGGAAGTCCTTGAGGGTCGCCTCGGCGACGCGGAACAGGACCGCTCGATCGATCGCGCGCCCGACGGCCCCGAGGGGGGGCACGTATCGTGCGCTCATCGCGAGCTGCGAGCGGTGGGGGCCCAGCGGTGCGATCTCGAGATCGGCGTCGAGCGACGGGAAGAGCCCGGCCGCTCCGACCGCGGACCAACGGATCGGCACGACGGTCTTGCTCGGCATCCTCACCGGCTCCCCGAGCTCGATCGCCACGCGCCGCGCGACGCGCACGTCGTCGCCGAACCCCACCTCGGCGAGCAGGGCGTCACCGTGGAAGTTCGCCTCGCCTGCCAGCCCGGGCAGCCAGGAATGCGGATCGCGCAAGAGCGCGACCTCGACCCGCTCGGGGTCCATCGGAAGTTCCACGAAGTAGCGAGCGAACACGCGACCCAGTGTCGCGGGAGGAGCGGGCCGAACGCAGGGACACAGGTCCCGGCCGGGTGGGGTCTCCTGGCACCCCCATCGGCCTTGCGGGGCCCGCAGACTCAGCCCTCGTGTACGCACGAACGCCCGTTCCGGAAGGAGATCGATGATGCGAAGGTTCCGCATGGGAGCGCTGGCACTGGCGACGGTGCTCGCGCTCGTCGCCGTCGCCTGCAGCGGCGACGGTGAGCAGGCCCCGGCCGCCGGCGACGGCGAGGCTGCGGCCGCGGGCGGTCCCGTCACCGTCGACGTGATGTTGTCCGACTTCGCGATCGAACCGGCCACGATCGAGGTGCCGGCGGGCAGCGACATCACCTTCAACGTGATGAATCACGGTCAGTCCCCGCACACGTTCGGGGTGGTCGTGGACGGCGAGACGATCGAGACGCCGAGCATCGACGTCGACGGGTCGATCACGCTCGAGGTGCCGGCCCTGGCGGCGGGCACGTACGACACGTTGTGCACGGTGCCCGGTCACGACCAGCTCGGCATGGTCGGAACCCTCACGGCGACCGATGGTGCCACCGACGGGACGACGGCCGCCAGCGGCGGGGGGACCGATGCGACCTCGCACGCCGCCATGACCGCCGAGGAGATGGCCGCGGGCCACGAGCAGGGCGTGCAGGACTTCCTGGCCGGCAAGGAGACCGACTCCTACGGCAACCAGCCGATGGAACCCGAGATGGACGGCGGCGTGAAGGTCTACAACTTCACGGTCGAGGAGATCCAGTGGGAGATCGCCAAGGGTGAGTTCGTCGACGCGATGGCGTTCAACGGGCAGGTGCCCGGTCCTGAGCTCCGCGTCAACGAGGGCGACCGCGTGCGGTTCGTCGTGCAGAACCAGATGACCGAGCCGTTCGTGCTGCACTTCCACGGTCTGACCGTCCCGAACAGCGAGGACGGCGTCCCCTACATCACCCAGCCGCCGATCATGCCCGGCGAGTACTGGACCTACGAGTTCACGATCAAGGACCCCCCCGGCATGTACGTCTACCACTCGCACTTCAACTCGGCGGAGCAGGTCGACAAGGGCTTGTACGGCTCGCTGATCGTGGAGCCGAAGAACGCGAACTGGACCCCGGTGTACGGCGCTGACCCGGCCGTCGAGTACACGATGTTCGTCGGCGACGGCACGCTCGGGTACAACCTGAACGCGAAGTCGTTCCCGGCCACCCAGCCGATCGTGGCGTCCAAGGGCGACTGGGTGCTGATCCACCTCGCGAACGACGGCGCCCTGCTGCACCCGATGCACCTGCACGGCTTCCACTTCCTGGTCGTGGGGGAGGACGGCTACCCGTTGGCCAAGCAGAACCGGTACCTGGCGGACACGCTCGTGATCGCGCCCGGGTCGAGGTTCGACATCATGGTCAAGGCCGACTATCCCGGTGCGTGGGCCTTCCACTGCCACATCCTGCCGCACGCCGAGGGACCCGAGGGCATGTTCGGCATGGTGACCGCGCTCGTCGTGCAGTGAGTCTCTGATCCCGACGGGCGGCCGTGCGGGGGCCGGGGTTCGAGCGTTCGAGCCCCGGCCCTCGTGCCCGCCTAGAGGGGGAGCTGTGCCCTGACCGTCGTGCCCTCGCCGGCGACGCTGAGGATCGTGAGCTCTCCGCCCAGCGAGGTCACCCGCTCGCGCAGGTTGGGCATGCCCATCCCCGAGGAGGGCGACGACGGGTCGAACCCGAGTCCGTCGTCGTCGATCTCGAGCTCGGCGCCGCCGTTCGAGCGCCGCAGGGTGATGCGGCACGACGTGGCCTGGGCGTGGCGGCCGACGTTCGACAGGCCCTCGCGCACGAGCTGCACCACGTCGGCGGCGCGGCTCGCCAGCTCGGCCGCCACGCTCCCGTCGACGTCGACGATCGTGAGCACGTCGGTGCGCTCCTGGAACTCGAGCGCGAGCTGCTGCAGCGCCTGGTCGAGCTGGCGATCGGCCAGGATCCCCGGCCGCAGCCCGAAGATGTAGTTGCGCAGGTCGCGGATCGCGCGGTCGACCTCTTCGGTCGCGTTCTCGATGCGCCGGGCGATCTCGGGGTCGTTGGCCATCGCCGCGGTGCCCTGCAGCCCCATGCCGACCGCGAACAACGCCTGGATCACCCCGTCGTGCAGCTCCTTGGCGATGCGCTCGCGCTCCTCGAGCAGCTCGAGACGCGCGAGCTCCTCGTGGGCCCGCTGCATCTCGTCGTACAGCCGGGCGTTCTCGATCGCGACGCCTGCCTGTGTCGCCAGCACGACCAACGCAGCCTCGTCGTCGTCGGTGAACTCAGGCGCCCCCTGCTTCTCGGTGAGGTAGATGTTGCCGAAGATCTGGCCCAGCGCCGTGACCGGCGCCCCGAGGAACGAGTGCATCGGCGGGTGGTTCGGTGGGAAGCCGGCCGACCTCGGGTCCGCGCCGATCTCGGGGATGCGCATCGGCCGTCGTTCCTCGATCAACAGCCCCAGGATGCCGTGACCGACGGGAAGGTGACCGATCGCGGCTCGCTCCTCGTCGGTCACCCCTCGGGTGATGAATCGTTCGATGCGAGGGGCGTCCTCGCCCAGTACCCCGAGCGCTCCGTAGCGAGCCCCGGTGATGCCCAGCGCCAGCTCCACGATGCGCTCGAGCACGGAGTCGAGGTCGAGCTCCGAGGAGAGGGCGAGCCCCGCCTCGATCAACATGCGCGTCCGCGCCTCGTCGGGAGGCACGCTGGGGGCCGGCTCGCGCTCGCTCACATCCCGAGCCTAGCAACGGGGTCGATCCGTCCCGCCCGTTGGGGGGCGCCGGACCCGGGACGCGAGCGAGCGTCGGACCTACGGTGACCGTGGGATCCGAGGCCGAACGGCTCCGCATCCCATGAGGAGGTGTCGACGATGTCACGCACCGTGGCCGACGTGATGACGAGGACCGTCGTGGTGGTGCCGGGCTCGGCTCCCTTCAAACAGGTGGTCCGCGCGATGCGCGAGTATCGGGTGAGCGCCCTTCCCGTGACCGATCCCGATGGCTTGATCGTGGGCGTCGTCTCCGAGGCCGACATGATCCTGCGTGAGGACCCAGCCGTGCTCGAGCCGCACTTCTTCGAGGGACACGCGCGTCGCGACGAGCGGAGGAAGGCCGAGGCGTTGGTCGCCCGCGATCTGATGACCGCACCCCCGGTGACGGTCGGCCCTCAGGCGTCGGTCGCCGACGCCGCCCGGCTGATGCACGAACGACGTGTGAAGCGGTTGCCGGTGGTCGACCTCGAGGGACGGATCGTCGGCATCGTCTCGCGCATGGACCTGCTCGCGGAGTTCCTCCGCGACGACGATGACATCAAGACCGAGGTCTGCCGGGTGCTCACCGACGACCTCGCGGTCGTCGCCGATCAGATCCTCGTGCTCGTCGACGACGGTGTGGTGCACCTCGAAGGCCGCGTCGAACGCAGGTCGCTCGTGCCCACGATCTGGGGTGCCGTCCGCGCCGTTCCCGGCGTCGTGGGCCTCGACGAGCGCCTCACGTGGGAGCTCGACGACACGATCACGCCGGCGTCACCGGTTCCGTGGGTCGGGTTCTGACCGGGGGCGTCGGGCGCGGAGGCCGGTAGCCGTAGGTGAATGCCCGAACGAGCGTGAGGAACACGACGAGCAGCCCCGTCACCGCGTACATCGCGAACATCCAGGGTCGCTCCGTGTCGGTGCCGGCGAAGACGCCGTGAGCGAGCGCTAGCGCGAAGGCGGGCACCGCGAGGAGATGCAGGCGCCGCCACCACGCCGTGCCGAGCGGCTTGCGCAGCCACGACGACACCACGATGACCACGACCGCGTACATCGCGATGACGCCGGCCGTGATCGCCATCGGCCGGTACTCCGACGCCATCGGCACGGTGAGGTCTGCGAGCGAGAACGGCATGAACTCGTCGATGAGCAGGAGTCCGAGGTGCACCCCGAGCAGCGCGAGTCCGGTCGTCGCCGCGAACGCATGGAAGAGGTTCGCCGACGGCTTCGAGATCCGCGTGGAGACCACGGACGTCGTCGCCACCAATCCCCACGCGATCGAGAGGAAGAGCATCAGGTAGCTGCCGATGCCGGCGGCGCGGAGCAGGATCCACGTGTTCATGCGGCCACCTCGTCCTCTGGCTCGTCCGCTGGCTCGTCCGCTGGCTCGCCACTTCGGGCGGAGGTGACGGAGTGGAAGACGGTACCGTCGCGGCCGACGATCACGCTCGGTGCGTCGGCGACGGCCCGGGTGCCTCGGAGCAGCGCGACCGTTGCCGCGACCTCCGCCTCGGCACAGGTGGGCGCCCACGAGGTGACCTGCACGGCGTCGGTGATCGCGGGCGCTCCCGTGCGTGGATCGATGACGTGGTGGAGTCCCGGACCCCACGAGCGCTTCGCGGTGCTCGAGGTCGCGAGGGCGCCCCTGTCGATCTGCACGGTCATGATCGCGCTCGACGGATCGTCGGGATCCTCGACATCGATCGCCAGCTGGGGAGCGTCTCCGCCGACGCGCAGGTCGCCGCCCGCCGAGACGAGCACCCACGACATGCCGGACGCCAGCGCCCGTTCGACGGCGAGATCGACCGTCCACCCCTTGGCGATGCCGCCGAGGTCGAGTCCCACACCGGCCGGCAGCCGCACCGATCCGTCGGCCATCTCGATCTCGGTCCACCGGCCGCACGGAACCGGCCGGCGCAGCACGACGCGAGCCGAGCGGATGACCTCGTCGAAGTCACGATCGTATCCGGCGGCCTCGACGGCACCGAGCACCGTCGGATCGAACGCTCCGCCGGTGGCGGCCGCCTGTTCCAGGCAGGATCGGAGCAGGGACTCGAATCCAGGGGAGAGGGTCACCCAGCTGCCCGCACGGGCATTCACCATCGACAGCTCGCTGTCGGGCCGGAACCGGCTGAACCGCTGCTCCTCGACCCGGAAGGTCTCGACCACGGCGTCGGCCCCGGCGGCGAATCCGTCGTCCGGTCCGTAGACGCTGAGCGTGGTGCCCATCGCCGGGGTGTCGAGTCGCTCGGTGTGCGCGTGCTCCATCACGATCCTCCGGTGGAAGGCGGTGGTGCGGGAGCAGGTGCGCCACCCGACGAGCTCGACGAGCTGCTCACCGACGGTGCCTGGACGTAGGTGATCGGTGCGCTGGCGGCGGGTTCCACCACGACGATGCGCCGGGTGATGCGCCGCACGATCACGCGCTGCCGGGGGACCCAGCGGTCCCCCGGCGGCTGCGCCTGCTCGGGCATCGGGGAGGCACCCAGGGCACCGACGCCCGCGAGGAAGGTGGCGATGCCGGTCGTCCACGCGAGTGCGCGCAGTCGGTGGCGGCTCCACCGAGGCTTTCTGCGAGGTGCGTCAGTCATCGTCGCCCTCGTCCTCGTGGTCTTCGTCGTCCTCGTGGTCCTCGTGGTCGTCGTCGTCCCCGTGGTCGTCGCCCTCGTCCTCGTAGGCGTCGTCGTCCTCGTAGGAATCCTCGTCTCCCGACAGGTCGCTCGAGCCGCTCGGGGACGCGGCCGCCGCTGCCGGAGCCGCGATCCTCACGACCTCGCCCGGCTTCGCGTCCGCCTTCTTGTGCACCGTCACGGTGCGGCGAACGGTGCGGACGACCGGCTCGGATGAGGCGCGACGTTCCGCCCTCGGGACCGCGTTGCTGACGGTCGGGCCCGTCAGTCCTGTGGCCACCGCGAGGCCACCGACGATCAGGGTGAGCACGAGTGCTGCTGACAACATCAGTGCGGAACGCTTGTTCATCCCGGACCTCCTTCGGGTCACGGCGGGCTCGTTCCCGCCGAGGACCACGCTAGGGAGGTGTCATCAAGGGCCCGGGCAAGTCAGGGTTAAGGTTCGGGTAAGCCTCGCCGTCCGGCGGGACGGCCGAGCGGATCAGACCATCGTGGTCAGGTCGGCGATCAGGATGGGATCGCTCGAGGGTGTCGAGGGGCAGTCCGACGGCTCGGTCGTCACCGCCATCGTGTCGGTGGTGCCGATGCTCGCCTCGACCCGGACCGCGACCACGCCGTCCGTCGGGGACACGCATCCCCCCGACACGGCCTCGTCGCCTTCGATCATCCAGATCTCGTACACCTTGTCCGCGCCGGGGTCAGGGAGGTCGCTGCCCCAGAACACCGCTCCCGGCTCACCCGGAGTGAAGGCCATCGCGAGGGTGCCCTCGGTCTCGCCCGTGAAGACCACGAGGCGCTGGGAGGTCGTCGCCTGCACGCTCGTCGTCGAGGGCACGATCGTGCCGGCGGCCACGACCGCGATCGCGACGACGGCCGCGGCCGCGGCTGCGAGCCAGACACGCGGGCGCCGGGCCCGGCGCTCCTCCAGCTCGTCCCGCGGAGCCTGTGGGATCTCGACGACAGCTTCGCTCGCCGACGATCCGTCGCTCGCGCGCAGGATGCGATCCACGACGGCGTCGTCGACCGGTTCCGCGTCGAGGGCGAACGCCAGCCGGCCCGCGGTCTCGGCGAATCCCTTCTCGAGCAGGGCGCACTCGGCGCAGTCCGCTCCGTGCGACTCGCGCTCGCGCTCCAGCAAGGCCCGGTCGTCACCGTCGAGTCCGCCGAGGGCGTCGACCGCCATGAGCTCTTCGATCACGGTGTGGTCGCGCGTCATCGTTCGACCTCCGCGAGCATGTCGCGCATCCGGCGCATGCCGAGCATCGTCCGGGACTTCACGGTGCCGAGCGGGATGCCGGTCTTCTCGGCGATCTGCGACTGGGACAGCCCGTCGAAGTACATCGACTCGAGCACGTCCCGCTGTTCTTCGGGCAGGTCGGCGAGGGCGGCACGCACGATCCGGCGCTCCTCGGGCAGTCCCAGCTGCTGGACGACGTCGTCGGCGTGATCGGCCTGCTCCTCGATCGCCTGCGGGATGGCCGCCTCGGCGCGGCGACGATGCGCCTCCTCTCGGCGCACGAGATCGACGGCGCGATGATGCACCATGCCCATGAGCCAGCTCCTCACGGAGCCTCGCTCACCGTCGTAGGCGCCCGGATCCCTCCAGACCGCCATGAATGCCTCCTGCACGATCTCCTCCGCCAGATGTGACTGCCGCACGACCCGCTGCGCGAGCGCCTTGGCCGTCGGGGCATACCGATGGAACACCTCTCGGAACGCCTCCTCGTCGCCGCGATGCAGGCGAGTCATCAGGTCGCGATCGCGCGCCTCGGACAGGTCACCCATGTCCATCGGCGCATCCCGTTCCAGCATCAGCGTCGCCTGGGACAACGGCACCTTCCTCGGAGCGAGATCGTTCCGCGGGGTATTCGCAGCGCGAGGCGGAGCGGATGGCTCAGCCCTCCGAGTGATCGCGCAGCCTGCGCCCCGCCGTCTCCAGGATCTCGGACAGGGTGTTCGGCGTCGCCGGTTCGTAGAGGGCGCTGCCGACCGAGAGCGAGAGCGGCCGGGGAGGATCCTGCTTGGCGTTGTGCACGGCGATCGCCTCGACGAGACGGGAGAGCACGAGGGTCTCGGCGCCGGCCGCGTCACCGGTCAGCAACACGGCGAACGTGTCGGCGGTGATCCGCGCCGGCAGGTCGGCGTCGCGCACGGCCTCGAGCAGCACCTCGGCCGCCTCGCGCGCGTCGTCGTCGTCGGTCTCGCCCTCGAGCCGCACGAACAGGAAGACCACCGGGGTCTGGCTGCGATCGGCCATGCGCAGGTGGTGCTCCGCGATCGGCACGAACCCGCGCAGGTTCGGCAGGCCGGTCGCCTCGTCGGTCGTGGCGAGCTCGCGACGGAGCCGTCGGATCGACACCGCGTACTGCACGGCCCGGGGCAGGAGTCCGTGGGGGATCGAGCCGACGACGAGGTGGTCCTCGGCGCCGGCGTGCATCGCCACGGCGCCGTCGGCCTCGCGCCCTGCCTCGGTGACGACCAGGATCGCGGCCTCAGGTGCCTTGCCCCGCAGGGAACCGAGCAGCTCGAGCGGTCCCTGGCCGTCCATCGCGACGACCACCGCGTCGACCGCCTCGCCCGACTCGATCTGATCGATGCTCTGGGCAGCACGCACGTCGAACCGCTCGTCGTCGGCGAGCTCGTCGGTCATCGCCGTCTCGAGCCCCACGAGCACCACCGTCACCGCATCGTCCATCTGGCCTCCTGTCGATGGCGGGATTATCCCATCCGGGAACCCTCGCGCCGCAGGGCACCGGCCGAGGCGACCCGTGCGACGCGTGAGCGCCTGCGCCGCCACGGTTCCGCCACACGATCATCACGCGGTCCGAGGGGCGGGTCCTCCGATCGCACGGGTACGCTTGGCGACATGTCCGACGTGCCCTCCGGCGATGCCCCCACCCACGGTCACGGCCGCGTCGCCCGCATCGCCGTCGCGGTCACGGCCACGCTCTCCCTGCTGATCGGCGTCGGCAGCGCCTACGGATTCGTCGCCTACAAGCAGGCCGGTGGCGAGGGCGCCACGATCGTCCTCGACGACGATGGCTCCGATGCCGAGGGGCAGGAGCGCCCCACGGGACCGTGCGTCGACGACGTCTGCAACTACCTGCTGCTGGGCAGCGACTCCCGGACGGGCTTGAGCGCCGAGGAGCGCGAGCAGTTCGGCACCGATGAGCAGATCGGCGGCGAGAACCGGGCCGACACGATCATGCTGGTCCACACCGACCCCGCCCTCGAGAAGGCGATCATCCTGTCGTTCCCGCGGGACCTGTTCGTGCGAGATCCCGGGCCATGGGGAGGACAAGATCAATGCCTCGTTCGAGGGAGGTGTCGACGGCGGCGGTCCGGCCCTCGTGGCCGCCACGGTGCACAAGCTCACCGGCCTGAAGATCAACCACGTCCTCTACGTCGATCTCGCCGGCTTCCAGGGCGTCATCGATACGCTCGGCGGGGTGCAGATGTGCATCCCCCCGGAGAACGTGAACACACCCGATGGCCGGATCGTCGACGAGCTCACCGCACTCGACGTCGAGCCGGGATGTCAGACGCTGCCGGGCGACCAGGCCCTCGCCTACGTGCGCACGCGGCACCTCCGATGCGACGCGGCCGCACCCGACTTCTACCGGATCGCCCGCCAGCAGCAGTTCCTGCGCGCCGTGATCAACAGGCTGCTCGAGCCCGAGCAGCTCGCCCAGCTCCCGGTGATGATCAAGCCGATCATGCAGAACCTCCGTCGCGACGAGGATCTGAAGCTCGCGGACCTCGCGTTCCTGGTCGGGCAACTCGAGGGCATCTCGACGGGCACGGCGGAGTTCCGCACCGTGCCCTCGTTCCCCGACCCGGCGAACCTCGGCATCCTGCGCATGGACGAGTCGGCCGAGCGCATCTTCGCCGCGATCCGCGACGGCAAGCCCCTGGGCGAGGTGGGCCGTGACCTCGTCTACACGCCGCCGTCGGAGGCCAACGTGCCCGTGCTCGTGGTCGACCACGCGTCGGGAGGCAGCGGCGGCCGAGGTGCAGGAGGTGCTCTCGCAGGCCGGGTTCGACATCTCGCCGGGCACGACGACCTCGACCGCCTACCCCAAGAAGGTGGCGGGAAGCGTGATCGCCTACGCGCCCGACGCCGACGCCGAGGCACAGGTCGTGCAGAAGTACTTCCCGAACGCTCGAGTTGAAGCAGGTCAAGGGTCTGCCCGACGACGTGGTCGTCTTCGTCGACGCGACGTACGAGCCGGCGCCCGTCGGCGGCGACGGCGGCGCGCCGCCCGAGTGTCCATCGCCCGAGGTCTGATGCGCGCGCTCGTGCTCTCGGGGGGCGAGGGCTCCCGACTGCGTCCGATCACGTCCACGAACGCCAAGCAGCTGATCCCGGTCGCCGGCACCCCGATCCTGTTCCAGGCGCTCGAGGCGATCGCCGCCGCCGGCATCACGCAGGTCGGCATCGTGATCGGTGCGACCGGCGACGAGGTGCGGAGCTGCCGTCGGCGACGGCTCCCGCTGGGGCATCGACGTGACGTTCATCCCGCAGGAGGCGCCGCTCGGCATCGCGCACGCCGTGATGACCGCGGAGTCGTTCCTGCACGACGACTCCGTTCCTGCTCTACCTCGGCGACAACGTGCTCCTCGGCGGCGTGGCGCGCTTCGTGCAGGAGTTCGAGCGCAGCGAGGCCGAGGCGCACATCCTGCTCGCGAAGGTGCCCGAGCCCGAGCACTTCGGGGTGGCGGTGCTCGACGGCGACCAGGTCGTGCGGCTCGTCGAGAAGCCGATCGAGCCGCTGAGCGACCTCGCGCTCGTCGGCGTCTACCTCTTCCGCCGCTCGATCCTCGATGCGTGCCACACGCTCGCGCCCTCGGGACGCGGGGAGTACGAGATCACCGAGGCGATCCAGTGGCTGCTCGACGAGGGTCGCGAGGTGCGCGCCGAGATGGTGAGCGGCTACTGGAAGGACACCGGGCGCCCCGAGGACCTGCTCGAAGCCAACCGCATGATGCTCGCCACGATCGAGCCCGCGATCGAGGGCGTGCTCGACGAGGCGACCACGGTCGACGGTCCGGTCGTCGTGCGGACCGGCGCCTCGGTGGCCGGCAGCACGCTGCGTGGACCGCTCGTGATCGGTGAAGGCTCGACGGTCGTGGGCTCCACGATCGGTCCCGACGTCTCGATCGGCCCCGGCTGCCGCGTCGAGGCCAGCGAGGTCGCCGACTCGATCGTGATGGAAGAGTGCACGATCGCAGACGTGCACGGGCTCACCGGCTCGATCCTGGGCCGCCGCGTCGAGGTGCGTCATTCGGGTGGAAGCGGCGCCCACCGGTTGATCGTGGGCGATCAGAGCCGTATCGAGGTCGACTGACGGATCGCTCCGACTAGGCCTTCCGATGGTTCCCGCGGCCCGCGCTGCGCGCCTAGCATCGTCGAGATGGAGCAGCTTCGCCCCACCGTCGTGCCCGGCCGCCGCAAGGCCCTCTCGGCGCTGGTGCTCGCCTGCCTCGGACCGTTCGTCATGGGGTGCAGCTCGCCGGCCGCGGTCGTCTTGGGGTTCCGCTCGCTCGACGAATCGGCCGTCGCCGGCGCACGGGCGCCGGGCCGCGCGACGGCGTACGGCGCGATCGTGATCGGCGCGCTCGGGTTGTGGTTCTGGGGATGGGTGGTGGCGAGGCTCGCCGGCGAGCTCTCGGAACGTGGCAAGGACCCGGGCATGGTGATCCCCCTGGTCGCCGGGCTCGCGTTCGTCTGGGCCGCCTCGGCGCTCGCAGGGTGGCTCGCGGGGCGCGGACCCCGCTGAGCCCGCAGCGCCGGCGGTCGCGGCCGGGTAGGGTTCGGGGTTCATGCGAGCGGTGATCGACGCCCGGCCGGCGCTCGACCCACGCCGCACGGGCGTGGGTCAGTACACGCAGCAGCTGATCCGTCACCTGCCGCATGCCGACCCCACCAGCGACTACGTCGCGTGGTACCTGCACGCCAAGGGTCTGCTGCGTCCCCGGTCGTTCTTCGCGGGGGTCCACGCACCGAACCTCACCGAGAAGGCGTCGCGGTTCCCGGCTCGCGTCTTCGGGCCGATGTCGTCGCGGCTGGGCGTGCCTCGCATCGAGTGGTCGGTCGCGTTCGACGTGCTGCTCGCGACGAACTTCCTGCCCCCGGCCACGAAGAGCCCGGGGGTCGTGATGGTGGTCCACGACCTCGCCTACGAGCGGCTGCCCGACACGGCGCCCCACATGGACGACCGGTGGCGTCGCCGGTTCGACGCGTGGCTGCAGCGCGCCGCCGGGGTGCTCGTGCCCTCACGCTCCACGAGGCGGGACCTCCTCGAGTCGCATCGCGTCGACGAGGCCCGCGTGCACGTGACGCCGCTCGGGGTCGACATGGCGGCGTTCGCGCCGGCGCCTCCGGAGGCCGTCGACGCCGTACGGCGCAAGTACGGCATCGATCAGCCCTACGCGTTGTTCGTGGGCGGCATCGAGCCCCGGAAGAACCTCGACGCGCTCGTGCGCGCGTTCGCGACGACGGACGCTGGGACGCGTCTCGTGATCGCCGGTGGCTCCGTTCGATGGGACCCGAAGGCGGCCGACCGGCTGGACGCCGTGATCGCTCGGCTGCCGAGCAGCGCACGAGCACGCATCGTGCGCACCGGCTACGTGAACGATCGCGAGAAGGTCGCGCTCATGAGCGGAGCGACGATGCTCACCTACCCGTCGCTGTACGAGGGGTTCGGCTTCCCGGTGCTCGAAGGGTTCGCCGTCGGCCTCCCGGTGCTCACGTCCGACGTGTCGTCGCTGCCCGAGGTGACCGGCGACGCCGCGGTCGCCGTCGACCCTCGGGACGAGCAGGCGATCGCCGCCGGCATCACCCAGCTCTTCGACGATCCGGACCTGCGCGCGATGCTCTCGGCCGCCGGGCTGACGCGGGCCACGCGGTTCACCTGGGAAGCGACGGCTCGCAGCACCGCCGAGGCGATGCGCGCCGCCCACGAGGTCGCGCACGGGTAGACTCGGCTCGTTCCCTCGACCCCGCGAGATCCCGCCCGAGGAGCGTCGCCCAAGGAGCAGCGCATGTCCGACTCCCACGTGCTCGTCACCGGCGGCGCCGGCTTCATCGGTTCCCACCTCGTCGACGCGTTGATCGAGCGCGGAGACCGCGTCACGGTGCTCGATCGCCTCTCGGCCGGGGGAAGCCTCGCGAACCTGCAGGACCACGACGCCGACCCTCGGATGACGTTCGTGCACGACGACGTGACCGATCGTTCGATCGTCGACCGTCTGGTGCGCGACGCCGACGCGGTCGTGCACGCGGCCGCCGAGACGCACGTCGACCGCAGCATCGACGAGCCGGCGGCGTTCCTCACGACGAACGTGCTCGGCACCGAGGCGGTGCTCGAGGCGGTGCGTCGACACGGCACCCGCATGCTGATGATCTCCACCGACGAGGTGTACGGCCCGGGCGATCACGGCGGCGGGCTGTTCGACGAGGATGCGCCGTTGCGCCCCCGCAGCCCGTACGCGGCGAGCAAGGCCGCCGCCGACCTGCTGTGCGCGGCATACGTCTCGACGTATGCGCTCCCGGTGATCGTGGTCCGTGGCACGAACGCATTCGGCCCTCGACAGATCGAGCGTGTGGTGCCGACGTTCGCCGTGAACGCGCTGCGCGGCCTGCCCGTGCCGGTCTACGGCAGGGGGCAGCAGCGACGTGAGTTCCTCTACGTCCAGGACTGGGTCCGCGGCGCGCTGACGGCCCTCGACCGCGGCGAGCCGGGGGTGGTGTACAACGTCGGCGAAGGGCACGAGCTGGCGAACATCGAGCTCGCGCGACGCATCTGCGAGCTCGCCGACGCGCCCGAGGACCTGATCGAGTTCGTCGCCGACCGCCCGGGACACGACTTCCGCTACGGCGTTCGATCCGATCGGCTTCAGGCGCTGGGCTGGCGCCCCACGTGGTCGTTCGACGAGGCGCTCGCCACCACGGTCGCCTGGTACCGGACGCACCTCGACGCGCTGGATGCGGCGCACGTGGTGCCCGTGGTCACGGCCCCACGCGTCGTCGGGGGGCGCACGTGAGGATCGTCGTCACCGGCGCCGGTGGCGACCTCGGCCGGGCGTTCCTGGCGCGCGTTCCCGGCCACCACGACGTGCTGGCCTTCGATCGCGAGGCGCTCGACGTCGGCGATCACGACGCGGTTCGCCAGAGCGTCGAGCCGCTCCGTGCCGACGTGATCTTGAACTTCGCGGCGTACACGCGCGTCGACGAGAACGAGTCCGACCAGGCACGGGCGTTCCGCGACAACGCGCTCGGGCCGCAGCATCTCGCGCTCGCCGCTCGGGCGAGCGGCGCCGTGCTGCTGCACGTCTCGACCGACTACGTCTTCGACGGCGAGAAGGGCTCCCCCTACGACGAGACCGACGTCCCCGCGCCGCTCTCGGTCTACGGGCGCGCGAAGCTCGCGGGGGAGCGGTTCGTGCAGCAGATCGCGCCCGAGTCGTTCGTCGTGCGGGTTGGCTACGTCTACGGCGGCGGGAACGACTACCTGACGCGCACCGTGCGATCCCTCGTCGCGGGAAAGACCGTGGGCGGTCTCGCCGACCGCTGGGGGTCGCCGACGTTCGTGGGCCACCTCGCCGACCGCATCCTGCCGCTGGTGCTCACCGGTCGGTTCGGCCTCTACCACCTCGGCGGGCCGGAGCCTGCGTCGTGGTTCGAGGTGCTGCGCCGGGTGCACGAGCTTGCCGGATCCGCCGGATCGGTCGAGCCGCAGCACGCGGCCGACCTCGGCCTGCCGGCGCCGCGGCCCGTGTACTCGGCCCTGACGAGCGTGTACACGCCCCACCTGGGCATCGACCCGATGCCGTCGCTCGAGGAGGGACTCAAGGACTTCCTCGCCGGCGTGCCGGCCGGTCTCTTCGACACCGACCCTCCTGACTGAGGTCGGGGCGCACCACGGTTCCGCCACATGCCGGTGCTACGCTCGGCGCCGATGACGCCGGACACCGACGCCGCCGCGTCCTCGCCTTCCGACGACGGTGAGAGCGAGGCCCTCCGCGACCTCTCGCGTGAGATGTACTGGGCCCGCGAGACCGCGGCCCGCGCGCGCATGGACACCCCGGAGATCCGCGACCGCCTGCACGACTTCGCCGCGCAGATGCGTACCGACGAGGCCGTCGTCATCCCGATGGGGGAGGGCAATCTCGCGTCGCCCTCGAAGTGGCGCCGGCAGCTCAAGCGCCGCATCTGGCGCGTGATGCGCCCGGCCACCTGGCGATACGATCGCCTGCTCGCCGACCACGCCGAGCTCACCACCAGCCTCGCCGAGAAGGTCATGGTGCTCGAGGCGGAGGTGGACCGTCTCAAGGGTGAGCGAGGGGACCCCGCCGAGTGAGGGTCGCGGTCCTGCACCCACAGACCGCGTTCGTGCGCGGCGGCGCGGAGACGCATACCGAGGCCCTCGTCAGAGCCTTGCGCGATGCGGGTCACGAGGCCGACCTCGTGCAGATCGCCGGCAAGTGGTACCCGCCGAGCCAGCTCGCCCATCAGATGGCGGTGTGGCGCAGCTTCGACATCACCGAGAGCAACGGCCTGAAGGTCGACGCGGTGATCGGGCTGAAGTTCCCCGCCTACCTCGCCCAGCACGAGCGCAAGATCGTGTGGCTGATCCACCAGCACCGCACCGCGTACGAGCTCTGGGACCACCCCGACTACGCCGACCTGAAGCGCCAGGACGACGGTGCGGCCGTGCGCGACATGGTCTGGGAAGCCGACCGCGTCGCCTTGGGCGAGGCCAAGCGCGTGTTCACGAACGCGAAGAACGTGCGCGACCGGCTCTGGAACACGCTGCGCATCCCCGCGGAACCGCTGTACCACCCGAGCCACGTGGCCGAGGAACTGCTCGACACGCCGAGCGGTCCGCTCGGCGACTACCTGCTCTTCCCGAGTCGCATGGAGAGCCTGAAGCGCCAGTCGCTCGCGATCGACGCGATGAAGCACGTCGCGACCGGCGTGCGGCTCGTGCTCGTGGGACGTGGCCCCGATGAGCCCACGCTGCGCGAGCAGGCCGAGCGACTCGGCGTGGGGGGGCGGGTCGCGTTCGAGATCGGCGTGAGCGACGAGCGCCTGCTGCAGCTGTATCGAGAGGCGCTCGGCGTGTACTTCGGGCCGTTCGACGAGGACTACGGCTACGTCACGATCGAGGGGTTCGCGGCCTCGCGCCCCGTGGTCACCCTCACCGACAGCGGCGGCCCGCTCGAGTTCGTGCGCGACGACGAGACCGGTCTCGTGCGGACGCCCGAACCGAAGGCGATCGCCGACGCGTTCGACCGACTCTGGAACGATCGCGCCGGAGCGGAGCGCATGGGCGCCGCGGGCCACGACCTCGTGCGCGCGGAGGTGCCCCGCTGGCCGGACATCGTCGCCCGTCTGCTCGACTGATGAGGGCAGGGCGCGCGATCGCTCGGCGACTGCGCCGCTCCACGGCGCGCCGTCGAGGTACAGCACGGGCGTGGTCCGGGTTCCGAGGGCGACGTGATCTTCGCGGGGCCGCTGCCGCCGGCGCCGACCGGCATCGCCACCTACGATCGCGCCGTGCTCGACGGTCTCGAGCGCATCGGGTTCACCGACCGCCTGCGCATGGACGTCGTCTGGCCCGTGGACACCCAGGACGCCGGCCGCTTCCCCGGGCTATCACCTCGGCGTGTTCCAGCTCGGGAACAACGTGGAGTTCCACCTCGAGATCTACCGCGCCGCGTACCTCACGAGCGCGCTCGTCGTGCTGCACGATCTGGCGCTCGACGACTTCGTGCGAGGGCTGAAGGCGGCCGGCGACCCTCTCGGGTACATGGCGGCACGGGAGGCGGCGCGCCTGCGACACGAGCTCACCGATCCCGACGTGCTCCGCAACGATCCCCTGCGCGAGCCGTGGTGTGCCCACGTGGTACGGCGCGCGCGGGGCGTGATCGTCCACTCGGACTTCGGCCGCCGCTACCTGGAGGGCTTCGGGTGTCGCACGCCGGTCTTCGTCGTGCCGCACCCCGTGATCGAGGCACCGGACGCGTTCGAGCGGCTCGCGCCCAGGGCGCGCGAGCTGCGGGCCGGCCTCGGCGATCCCGCGTTCCTCGTCGTCGCCCCCGGCGACATGAACGAGGCGAAGCGGCTCGACGCCCTCGCGCAGGCCGCGACGAGCCTGGGCGACGGCGCGCACGTCGCGATCGTGGGCCGCCGCATCGAGGGGTACGACGTCGGGCCGGTGGTCGAGGCGGCGGGGGCAGGCGCCCGGGTGAGCGTGCATGCCGACGTCGCCGACGCCGACTTCCTCGCCTGGCTCGCCGCGGCCGACGCGGTCGTCGACCTGCGCTTCCCGCATCGCGGCGAGGTGAGCGGCTCGCTCAGCCGTGCGATGCAGGCGGGCAGGCCCACGATCGTGAGCGCCACCGGCACCTACCTCGACGTGCCGGACGACACCGTCCTGCGGGTCGCGCCGGGCCCGACGGACCCCGCCGAGCTCGCGCGGGTGCTGATCCGCCTGCGCGACGACCCCGGCCTGCGCGAGCGGGTCGGCGCGGCCGCCTCCGCCCATGTCGAGCACCTGCGCGAGTCCGAGGCGACCGCTCGCGGCTACGAACGAGCGATCACGGACACCCTCGCGCTGGTGCGCGACCCGGCCCGCAAGGCGATGGCGATCTGGGGCAAGTCGCTCGTCGACGCCGGCATCACCGAGGAGATGGTCGCCGAGGGGTACGGCATGGAGTACGCGCGGGCGCTCCGCAGCTTCCGGCCCGGACGGGGTCGCCGCGCCGCCACGGAACGTCGAACGATCGCCATAGCCTCGGACCGCGGCCGAGGCACCCCCCGTTGCTAGACTCGTCGCCGCGCTGACCTGCGGGTTCGCGCCCACGATCCCACTCGACCGGAGCCGATCGCCATCGCCACGACCACCGTCACCGAGCGCACGTCCGAGGCACCGCACCTGCGCCTGCTGCCGCGCCTGCGCGAGCTGTGGGGCTACCGCGAGATCCTCGCGAACCTCGTGCGCAAGGAGCTGAAGGTCAAGTACACGGCCTCGTTCCTGGGCGCGATCTGGTCGGTGCTGAACCCGATCGTGTTCCTCGCCGTCTTCTCCTTCGTCGCGGTCGTGCTCGGCAACCGGGTCCCCGACTTCCCGGTGTTCCTGCTCTCGGGCCTGCTCGCGTGGAACCTGTTCTCGGCGTCGCTGCTGTCGGGGTCGAGCGCGGTGATCGACAACGCGAACCTGGTGAAGAAGGTGGCGTTCCCGCGCGAGATCCTGCCGCTCTCCTCGGTCGGGGTCGCCCTCTTCGACTTCGTGCTGCAGAGCGCGGTGTTCCTGCTGTTCGTCGTCGTGAGCGGCCACGGCATCGGTCCCGAGGCGATCGTGCTCTATCCGCTCGCGTTCCTCACCCTGATGGTCTTCACGACCGCGATCACGCTGTGGACCGCCGCGTTGAACGTGCGCTACCGCGACGTCGGGCACCTGCTGAACCTCGGCCTGCTGGTCTGGTTCTGGATGACCCCGATCGTGTATCAGGCCGCGTTGGTGCAGGAGGCCGTCGCCGGCCGGGAGGTGGCCGGCGTGAGCCTGTGGAGCCTGTACCTCGCGAACCCGCTCACCCCGATCGTGCTCGGGTTCCAACGGGCCCTCTACGGCGATCCCACGCAGGGAGGCATGCAGGTGCTGCCCGACGTCACCGTCGCCTGGCAGGCCGGTCTCCTCGCGATCGTGCTCGCCGTGTCGACCGGATTCCTGCTGCTGGCGTGGCGCACGTTCTTCCGGCGCTCCGGCGACTTCGCGGAGGAGCTGTGACGGCGGCGATCGAGGTCGAGCGCGTCTCGAAGCGCTTCCGGTTGTATCGGGAGCGTCCGAGCAGCGTGAAGCAGCGTCTGCTCGTCACGCGCTCGAGGGCCGAGGACTTCTGGGCGCTGCGCGACATCTCCTTCTCGATCGAGGAAGGCTCGTCGATCGGCCTGATCGGGCACAACGGCTCCGGCAAGACGACGCTGCTGAAGTGCATCGCCGGCATCCTGCGGCCGAGCGAGGGCACGATCCGCTCACGCGGCCGCATGGCGGCGCTCCTGGAGCTCGGCGCCGGGTTCCACCCCGAGCTCACGGGGACGGGAGAACGTCTACCTGAACGCGTCGTTCCTGGGGCTCACGCGCCGTGACACCGAGCGCGTCTACGACGACATCGTCGCGTTCGCCGAGCTCGAGGACTTCATGGAGAACCAGGTGAAGTTCTACTCCTCGGGCATGCTCGTGCGGCTGGGGTTCGCGGTCGCCGTGCACGTCGATCCCGAGATCCTGCTGATCGACGAGGTGCTGGCCGTGGGCGACGAGGCGTTCCAGCAGCGGTGCGTCGACCGGGTGCGCGAGTTCCAGCGCGACGGCCGCACGATCGTGCTCGTCACCCACGCGCTCGACACGGTCGTCGACGTCTGCGACCACGCGGTGATGCTCGACCACGGGGTGCTCCACATGCGCGGCGAGCCGGCCGACGTCGTGCGCGAGCTGCGCCACCGGCTGCTCAGCCGCGACCCCGACTTCGTGCCCGAAGAGGGAAGCCGCGAGGTCGAGGTGAAGGCCGTGGCGTTCGACTCGGGCGGCGACGGCAACGGCACCGTGTGGCCGGGCGCCGAGCTCACGATCGCGGTCGACGTGGAGTCGAACACGCCGGTCCCCGATCTCGACGTCTCGTTCGCCGTGGTGTCGGCGTCCACGAACCACCCGGTCGTCGACGGGCGCACGAGCGCGATGGGCATCGAGCTCGGACCGGTCGACGGCAAGAAGCGCGTGATCTTCCGGGTGCCCCCGGCCGAGTGGGTGGGGGGCAAGTACTTCGTCACGATCGGTCTCGAGTCGCTCGATGGCCGTCCCTTCCACATCCAGACCCAGCGGTACCTGGTGCAGGTGCCCGTCGACGTCCAGGTGCCCAAGCGCCTGGAGGTCGAGCCCGCAGCCACGGTGGAGGACCTGTGAACCCGAACCCCCCCGCCACCGACCCCGAGGCGCACGATGCGCACCTCGCCGAGCGCACCGCAGGCCTTCCCTGCGGGAAGGAAGGACCGCACGATGTTGATCGGCTTGATCCTGCTGTCGGTGGTCCTCGCGGCCGTCGCTCAGCTCACCCTGAAGCACGGCATGAACCAGGTCACGGCGAACACCGGCGAGCTGCAGCTGAACGCGCATTCGCTGAAGGACGTCGCCACGACCTGGGCCGTGTGGGGCGGGTTGCTGCTGTTCGGGCTCTCGGCCTTCGTCTGGCTCGCGGTGCTCTCGCGCGCGTCGCTCTCGTTCGCGTATCCGTTCGCCTCGCTCACCTACGCCCTGATCCTGCTGGCCGACCGGTTCGTGCTGCACGAGCAGATCCCGCCGCTGCGGTGGGCCGGGGTGTTCTTCATCATGCTCGGCATCGTGCTCGTGGCGCAGACCCCGCACCAGTGACCGTCACCGTCGCTCCCGAGGCCGCCGAGCTCGCGGTCGTGATCGTGAACTTCAACGCGGGCGAGTACCTCGAGCGCTGCCTCGCATCGCTCGAGCGTCACCGGGGCGACGTGGCCCTCGACGTGCTCGTGATCGACAACGCCTCGCACGACGGGTCGCACACCGAGGCGGTCTCCGCACACCCGTGGGCCAGGCTGATCGAGAACCCCGCGAACGTCTTCCTCTCACCGGCATGGAACCAGGGGATCCGAGAGACCTCGGCGCCGTTCGTGCTGCTGCTGAACCCCGACGTCGAGTGGTGGAGGGGGACCCTCGCCGACTACGTGGGGGTGGCCCGGGAGCACCCGCGAGCCGGCATCGTCGGGCCCCTCGTGCGCAACTCCGACGGCACCGTCTACGAGAGCGGACGTCCGTTCCCGAGCGTGGTCGACGCCGTCGGGCACGCGTTCCTGGGCTCGGTGCGACCCGGGAACCCGTTCACCCGCCGCTACCACATGCAGGGATGGGACCGCATGACCGAGCGCGAGGTGGATTGGGTCAGCGGCTGCTGCATGCTGTTCCCGCGCAGCGTGTTCGACGAGGTGGGGCTCTTCGACGAGGCGTTCCCCCTCTTCGGCGAGGAGCTCGACATGGCCACGCGGGTCCGGGACGTGGGCCGGTCGGTCCTGTACACGCCCGGCGTCGAGATCGTGCACGAGATCGGTGTCTCGAGAGGCCGCAGCCGCGAGATGCTTCGCATGCACTCCGACAGCATCTACCGTTACTACCGAAAGCACCGCGCCGCCGGGTGGCGGCGAGCGACCCTGCCGGCCGCGTGGGCGGCCCTGCGGCTGCGCGCGGAGCTCGAGGCGCAACGAGAGAGGATCACGACACGATGAAGGCCGTCGTCCTGGTCGGGGGGGAGGGCACGCGCATGCGGCCGCTCACCGAGACCGTGCCGAAGCCCCTGTTGCCGTTGATGGACCGGCGCTCGCTCGACCACGTGCTCGACCACCTGGCGCGACACGGCGTGCACGAGGTCGTGCTCTCCTCGCCCTACCTCGAGGAGGTGTTCCACCCGTTCATCGAGGCGCGCCACGGCGATCCCCGCATCACCTGGATCACCGAGACGCATGCGCTCGGCACGGGTGGTGCGATCGTGAACGCGCTGGAGGCGGTCGGCGACGAGCCGTTCTTCGCCCTGAACGGCGACATCCTCACCGACCTCGACCTCACGGCCATGAAGGCGTTCCACGAGGCGAACGGGGCCGCGGTGACGATCGCCCTGCATCACGTCGACGATGCCCGCGCCTTCGGCCTGGTGGCGACCGACGACGCGGGCATGGTGCTGGAGTTCCGCGAGAAGCCCGAGGAGCCGATCCCCGGCGACGTGAACGCCGGCACGTACCTGCTCGACCCGGCGGTGCTCGTCCCGTGGACGTCGGGCGAGACGGTCTCGATCGAGCGGGACATCTTCCCGGCGGTGATCGACGCCGGCCATCCGGTCTACGGGTACGTGGCCGAGGCGTACTGGCTCGACCTCGGAACACCCGAGAAGTACCTGCAGGCTCACTTCGACATGTTCGAGGGGAAGGTGCACGACGTGACGTACCCGGCGCCCTGGGTCGCCGAGGACGCCGTCATCGACCTGCGGGCCCACCTCGGCCGCTGGGTGGCGGTGGGTCGGGGCGCGACGGTCGGGCCCGACGCACAGGTCGACGACTCCGTGTTGCACGAGGGGGCGCGGATCGGCGCCGGCGCCCGGGTGACCGGTTCGGTCCTGGCGGCGAACGCGACGATCGGCGAGGGCGCGATCGTCGGGTCGAGCGTGCTGGGGGAGGGGAGCTCCGTGCCCGCGGGAGCGCATCTCGCGGACACCAAGGTGCCGTCCGGTACGGAGGCGTCGTCATCGTGATCGCTCGCCCGGGCGCCGGTCTCAACCGCGTGGGCGGCACCGCCGATGCAGGCAGGGTGAGAACGACCGGGGGGTCGACCCGCATCGCCGGCGCGCTCGTGTGCGCGCTCACCGTCGCCGTGCTGTGCGCGGGCGTGGTCCCCTCGGCGCTCGCGGCCGGCGAGGGCACGACCGTTCCCGGCGTGACCGAGGACCCGTTCACCGGCTCGCCGGCGCCGGCGAGCCCCGGGACCGCGGGCAGCAGCGGGTTCCGGTTCTTCGGCTCCGGGTTCGGTCACGGCATCGGCATGTCGCAGTGGGGCGCGTACGGGCTGGCGCAGATGGGGTGGTCGCACAAGCGCATCCTGAAGCAGTTCTACCGAGGCACGCGCGTGGGCCGGATCGCCGACCCGGTGTCGAAGCTCCGTGTCGGGCTGACGTGGGACGAGCGGGTGATCCACGTGAGCGCCAGGGGCGGACCGGTGAAGCTCTGGGTCGGCAGCGCCGGCGGCCGGAAGGTCGGCCGCATCCCCGACGGACGCACCTGGACGGTGCGCGCGAAGGCGAGCGGCTTCGCCGTGCGGAACCACGACGGCTCCCTCGTCGGCGGCCGGACCTGGGGCGGCGAGTCCTTCGACCTGATCGCCACGTACGGCCGCGGCGCGCGAGCGTCGGTGCCCGAGGGCGGGGCCTCCTACAACCGAGGTCGCCTCGAGTTCGAGCTGTACCGCAGCGGCGGGTCGTGGAAGGAGCGGCTGGTGCTCCCGCTCGACCTCGAGCAGTACCTCTACGGCCTGGGCGAGATGCCGAGCTCGTGGTCCGTGGCGGCGCTGCGCGCCCAGGCCGTCGCCGGTCGCACGTTCGCGACCTCGAGGGTCAGGCGCTCGGCGCCCGGCGCGCAGTGCAACTGCGACATCACCGACGGCACGAACGACCAGGTGTACATCGGCTTCAACAAGGAAGGCGGCACCGACGGCAACCGTTGGGTCGCGGCCGTGAACGACACCCGCGGACAGGTCGTGACGCACCGCGGGAACGTGATCCAGGCCTTCTACGCGGCCTCGGACGGCGGGCACTCCGACGCGGTCGAGGACGTGTGGCACGGCGGGAACGAGGCCTACGCGGTTCCCTACCTCAAGGCCGAGTGCGATCCGGGCGAGGACCTCGCCGCCAACCCATGGACCGACTGGCAGAAGTCGTACACCGCCGGGGAGCTCACGAACCGGCTCGCCCCGTACACCGGCTCGATCGGCACGGTCCGCGGGTTCCCGCGCGTGCGGCGTGGCGACGGCGGCCGCATCATCACCGCGACCGTCCGGGGCTCGAACGGCTCGGCGTCCATCACCGGCTCGGAGCTTCGGTGGGCGATCGGCGCCTGGGACGGGCGGATCTGGATCAACAAGGACAAGAACATCGCCGGGCCGATCCGCGATCGCTACGACGCGCTGATGTGTCGCCCTGGCCTGCCCACCTCGCGGATCGAGCGCGTCGAGGGAGGCTCACGCCAGCGGTTCGAGAACGGGGCGATCTTCCGCAACGGCGGGCAGGGTGTGACCGTGTGGCTCCGGGGAGCGATCTACCGTGAGTACAAGGCGGTCAAGGGACCCAAGAGCCGCCTCGGCATGCCGACCGGACAGATCGTCGACGTCGGGGCGGGGTCGCGCGCGCTGTTCGAGGGTGGCCGCATCCTCGCGCGGTCGGGATCCGGGGCCCACGCGCTCTGGGGACGCGTGCTGGGCGAGTACCTCGATCGCAACGGGACCGACGGGCCGCTCGGCTTCCCGACGAGCAGGGTGCGCGGCGACGGGAACGGTGGATCGCTCGCCGACTTCGAGCACGGCACGATCGTCTGCCCCGACGGTCAGGCCTGCCGTCTCGCCTGACGCCGAGCCGGCGCGGTCGGCTCAGCAGTCGTCGGCGGCGTTGGCTTCCGGTGCGTTGGACGTGCACGCGAACGCCTCGGCGAAGCCGTCGGCGACCGTCGTGGCCTGGTCGGCCGTGATCGAGCCGGGGCAGGTCTGCAGCTGGTCCCACGCGGCCAGCGCGACCGATGTGCCCTCGGGCAGCCCGTCGTAGGGGGCCGCGACGGTCATCGACCGGTCGGTCGCGACCCCCTTGAGGGCCTCGGCCACCTCGGGCGAGACCGCACCGTCGCCGTCGGCGCGGAAGTACAGCATCACGCCCGCGTGCTCGAGGAAGTGCACCGACGCGGGCTCGCTCCCGATCGGCTGATCGTAGGTCTCGGGTGACGACGGCAGCACCTGTCCGCCGTAGTGCTCGCCCGACGTCGCGGGCTTCTGCGCGTACGTGATCGGCGTTCCCTCGGCCACGTGCTGACCGGCTTGGGCATCGCCCACGGGCTGCTGCACCTCGGTGCAGCCCGCCGCCTCGGCGGCGGCGACCGCGGCCGCGGGGATGTCGCGCGGGCTCGCCGCCCGATTCAACCAGTAGAACGCACCGATGCCGACGACACCCGGCCACGCCGAACACGGCGGCTCGGCGCACGAAGGCGCTCCGTTCCGCGCGCTTGCGTTGCGCGGCGCGAGCCTCACGGGCCTGTTCCTTCCGCTCTCGGCGCGCGTCGTTGCTGCCGGCCGAGGGGCGGGGTGTGGGCGCCGTCCCCGTCGATGTCGCCTGTGATGAGCGTCGCTTCTTCTTGTTCTTGTTCGTCATCGCTACATCGCCGCCCCGCGCTCGGGGGCCTCGCCGGCGTACTCCCGATCCTGGGTGGTCGGGTAGGAGTACTGGCTCGTGAAGTCGAACGCCACCGCCAGGCTCGGCGTCGCGCAGGCGCGCAGCCGGCGCCACCCGACGAGCGCCATCTGTACGCCATCGGGAAGCTGTCCGCCGGCGCCTTCGTAGTCGTACGGAGCCACGATCACGCGGTCCTGGCCGACCGGGTCGCTCTGATCGTAGAAGTCGAGGATCGGCTGGACGGCATCGGGCGGGGCGTCGGGGTCGTACCAGACGACGGTGCCTCCGTGCTCGAGGGAGTGCAGCAGCGGCCCCAGGTCGGGCGGCGATGGGTACACGCCGGCCGGAAGCGTCGAGGCGCCGACGTGCGGCCCGGAGGCCGGAGGTGTGCTCGGGTACGTGTCGAGTGGCGGCAGCTCGGGGAACCGCTCGTCTCCCTCGATGTGGGCCTGGTCGGCGTAGTCGGGGGAGGCCTGGTCGAACCCGTCGTAGAAGCCGGTCGTCGCGACGTCGTCGCACGCCGCCGTCTCGGCCTCGCCGCCGGCCTGCTCCAGCAGGCTCGCGGCCGCGGGCAGCGCGGCGTCGGAGCCGCCGGAAGGCTGCAGCACCACGACGGCCACGATCGCCGCCGCCACGGCGAGGGCCACGAGCGACAGCCCGATGGTCCTGTTGCGCTTCCTCGAGGCCATCTGACGCTGGATCGCCTCGCGCTCGAGTCGGGCCTGTTCCTTCCGCTCGGCCTTCGTCGGCCTGCGAGCGTCGTTGGGTTGGTTCGACACGTCCGGTGGGTCTCCCTTCGAGGCTGCCGGGGTGCGCCTCGGAGGCTAGAGGGTACCCAACGATCGGCGAGCGAGCGGAACCTTCTCGGCGATGTCAACGCCACTCGGCGACGTCGGCGAGATCGATCGGCGGTCGAGGATCGGCGTCGGGGTCGCCGGGCATCGGTCCGCACGCGACGGTGGCGAGCGGCAACCACTCGTCGCCGAACCCCAGGGCACCACGGATCCTCTCGACGTCCGCCATCGTGGAGCCGATGACGCTGCTCGCCAGACCCTGGGCCCAGAGCGCCAGCACCAGGTTCTGGACCGCGGCGCCACCCGACAGGACGAGCATCTCCCGCTCGTCCCGTGCGCTCCCGGCATCGGGAGACGAGTCTGCTGCTCGGGAGCGAGACCCACGGCACGACCAGCACCGGGGCCGCGGCCAGAACCTCGTCGCTCGCTCCGCGGCGCTGCTCGATCGCCGCGACGTAGCCGCGCCTCGAGGCCTCGGAGACGAGGACGCTGAAACGCCAGGGCCTCGCCCGGAGAGGGGCCATGGCGCTGCACGCGGCGACGATCGCCTCCTCCAACGCGGGACGCGGGACGGCTCCGGGACCGAACGTGCGGCTGGCGCGACGATCGTGCAGCGCCTGCAGCGGCGAGGCACGGAACAGGTCCTCGTCGGCCGGGCGCACGAGGTCGAGCGCCGATCCGTCGTCGCCACCGAGGCGATCGACGCCCCGCACGATCGCAGCGGGGATGCGCGCATCCTTCGCGATCACGAGCCCGCTCGCCGCAGCCACCTCGTCGGCGAGCGCGACCTCGGTGGCCTCGAGCTCCCGTCCCCGGTCGTCGGCGCGCCCCCGCAGGTCCACGACCGCCGGCAGGCCGTCGCACCCGATCGCCACGTTCACCACGCCTGTCCGCCATGCCCGTCCGAAGGTGTCGGTGACGACGACGGCGAGGTCGCGCACGTCGAGCAGGGCCGACAGTCGTGCACGAAGTCTCGCCGCGCTGGCGTCGGGGTCATCGGGGAGCAGGGCGAGCGATCCGGCGTCCACGTTCGAGGCGTCGACGCCCGCGTTCGCGCAGACGAAGCCGTGCGCGGTCTCGGCGATCACGAGGTCGCCGCGGCGCGCGACGACGCGCACCGTCTCGGCGGAGACCGCGTCGGTCCGATCGACCCCGCGCACGATGCGGCCCTCGGCCTTCGAGACGATCTTCGAGGTCACGACGATCACGTCGCCCTCGAGCACGCCGGCTCTCCGGAGGGGAGCGCCCAGCACCGACGCCAGGTCGTCGCCGGGCCGCACCTCGGGCACGCCCTCGACCGGCAGCACCGTCACCGGTGGGCGCGACGGGGACGTCACGGTGCGGCGTCCAGCACGGCCGACGCCAGGTGCTCCGCGTCGTCGTCGTCTCGCATCACGGTGTCGGTGACGATGACCCGGACCCCGGTGGCTTCGATGCGATCGGCGAGCCCGCGATCGCGCTCGTCGACGATCCAGGCGCCGAGCAGTCCCTCGTACGCGCTCGCAGCGCCCGCGGCGGTCACCTCCAGACCGACGGCCGGCATCAGCTTGTCGGCCATGCCCGCGAGGGGCGCGCCGCCGACGATGCCGCTCACGCCCACGACGACGGCGCGGCGAGACCGGACCGCCTCCCGCACACCGGGTACCGCGAGGATCGGCCCGAGCGAGACGACGGGGTTCGACGGCGGCAGCACCACCAGATCGGCCGCCTCGATCGCCGCGATGACCCCCGGTGCCGGACTCGAGTCCTCGACACCCACGAAGCGCACGGCCTTGACGGGATCCGCTGCCCGTCGCTGCACCCAGTACTCCTGGAAGTGCAGGTCCAGTCGCTCGCCGGTCTGCGCGTCGACGGCGTCGATGCGCGTCTCGACGCGATCGTCGGTGACGGGCAGCAGCCGGGCGCCGATGCCGAAGCGCTCCGCCACGCGCGCGACGACCTGTGACATCGTCGCCCCCTCGCGAAGCATCGAGGTCCGGAGCACGTGCGTCGCGAGGTCGAGGTCACCGAGGTTGAACCAGGCGTCGGCGGCGCCGAACGCTCGCAGCTCCTCGGTCGCCCGGAACGACTCGTCGCGGCGGCCCCACCCGCGCTCGCGGTCGAAGGCGTCGCCGAGCCAGTACGTCACGGAGTCGGGATCGGGGCTCACGTGCAGTCCGTGCACGACGATGTCGTCGGCCACGTTCAGGACGACCGTGAGATCGTCGGCGGGCACGACACGAGCCATGCCGCGCAGGAACTTCCCCGCGCCGATGCCCCCCGCGAGCGCCACGACCTTCATCGAGGAACAGCGTAGTAGGCTCGCCGACATGCCCCAGGCACCCGCCCGGCCGAGCGGCCACGAGCTGCGCCGGGCCCTCGTGCGAGCGGACCGGGGCGTGGCGCTGAGCCTCGACGAGGCCGCCGCTCTGCTCGGCGCCAGGGGTGAAGATCTCGATCGGCTCCTCTCGGTGGCCGCCCGGCTCCGCGACCTGGGGCACGGCGACGTCGTCACCTACTCCCGCAAGGTGTTCATCCCCCTCACGATGCTGTGTCGCGACCACTGCCACTACTGCGTCTTCGCGAAGCCTCCTGCGAAGCTCGAGGCGCCGTTCCTCACGCCGGAGGAGGTCGTGTCGATCGCGCGCGCCGGCGCCGAGGCCGGCTGCAAGGAGGCGCTCTTCACCCTCGGCGATCGGCCCGAGGACCGATACGAGATCGCCCGCGCGTGGCTCGATCAGCGCGGCTACGACTCGACCCTCGACTACGTGCGCGCCGTGGCGATCCGCGTGATCGAGGAGACGGGTCTGTTGCCCCACCTCAATCCGGGCGTCATGAGTTACGAGGAGATCGCCCGGCTGAAGCACGTGAGCGCCTCGATGGGCATCATGCTCGAGACCGCGAGCCCCCGCCTCTCGGCGAAAGGTGGCCCGCACCACGGTTCCCCCGACAAGGTCCCGGCCGTGCGCCTGCGCACGATCGAGGACGCGGGCCGGCTCGCGGTTCCGTTCACCACGGGGGTCCTCGTCGGCATCGGTGAGACCGAACGCGAGCGAGCCGAGGCGCTGTTCGAGATCCGCGATCTGCACCGGCGCTACCGCCACGTGCAAGAGGTGATCGTGCAGAACTTCCGAGCGAAGCCGGGCACGGCGATGCACTCGGCACGCGAGCCCGGCGACGAGGAGTTCCTCGCCGCCGTCGCGACCGCCCGCATCGTGCTCGGGCCGCGTATGCACGTGCAGGCTCCGCCGAACCTCTCCGATCCTGCGCAACGGCTGCGGCTGCTCGATGCCGGCATCGACGATTGGGGTGGCGTCTCGCCGATCACGCCCGACCACGTGAACCCCGAGAAGCCGTGGCCGTCGATCGACGCGCTGCAGGAAACGACGGCCGAACGCGGCAAAGCGCTCCGCGAGCGGCTCACGGTGTATCCGGAGTTCGCCGCGAGGCCGGCCCCGTTCCTGGCGGGGAAGATGCGCGCGCCGGTCGCGGCGCTGCTCGGTGACGACGGACGAGCGGTCGAGGGACGAGGGCCCGAGCCGATCCCGTGGCAGGACCCCGACGTTCGCTGGAAGCCGCGCACGATCGCCTTGACGTTCGCCAAAGGTGCCGACGCCGGCCTGCGGGAGGACGCCGACGCCGTGTACGGCGAGATCGATCTGCCCCCGGCGACGACGGAATGGGAACGCAGTCACGTCGAGCCTGCTCGACTCGAGAGCGAGATCCGATCGGCCCTGAGGAAGGCGTCGGCCCATCGCGCGATCTCCGACGAAGAGGCGCTCGCGTTGTTCCGCGCCGAGGGCGATGCGCTCGATGCGCTCTGCCGGGTCGCCGACGATCTCCGCGCCGAGGCGGTGGGTGACGACGTCACGTACGTGATCAACCGGAACATCAACTTCACGAACGTCTGCTACGTGGGGTGCCGCTTCTGCGCGTTCGCCCAGCGCGAGGTCGACGAGGAGTCGTACACGCTCACCCTGGCGGAGGTCGCCGACCGCGCGCAGGAGGCATGGGATCGGGGCGCCACCGAGGTGTGCATGCAGGGTGGCATCCACCCCGACCTCCCCGGTTCCTTCTACTTCGATGTCGTCGATGCCGTGAAGCGCCGCACCCCCGCGATGCACGTGCACGCGTTCAGCCCGATGGAGATCCTCAACGGGGCGACGAAGCTCGACGTCTCGTTCGCGGAGTTCCTCGCGGAGGCGAAGGCACACGGGCTCGACACGATCCCGGGCACGGCGGCCGAGATCCTCGACGACGACGTGCGATGGGTGCTGACGAAGGGCAAGCTCCCCGCCGCGACATGGGAGCAGATCGTCCGCACCGCACATGGTCTCGGCATCCGCAGCTCGAGCACGATCATGTTCGGACACGTCGACGCGCCGCCGCACTGGGTGGCGCACATCCGGCGTATCGGTCGCATCCAGGCCGACACCGGAGGGTTCACGGAGTTCGTGCCGTTGCCGTTCGTGCACCAGCACGCGCCGATCTACCTGTCCGGCAAGGCGCGCCCGGGTGCGACGTTCGAGGAGAACCTGCGGATGCACGCGGTCGCGCGCATCCTGCTCGACGGACTGATACCGAACATCCAGGTCTCCTGGGTGAAGCTGGGCGTCGACGCCTGCCGGTCGATCCTGCAGGCGGGTGCCAACGACTTCGGCGGCACGCTGATGGAGGAGACGATCAGCCGCATGGCGGGTGCGGAGTGGGGGATCGAGATGACGCCCGACCAGTTCGACGATGCGATCCGAGCGATCGGACGCACCCCGGTGGTCCGCACCACGACGTACGACGACGTCGAGCGGAAGACCCGTCAGGCATCCTGACGACGCCTCGTCAGGTGACCTGACCAGCACACCACCCGTCGGATCGACTTGCGACTTGGCTCCAGGTCCGACACGATGGGGATGACGGACGAGGGATTGAGGCAGGGAACTTCCTCGATGCAGGGCTTGTCACCGGGGCGGTTCTTCCCTCAGAATCACACAGATGTGATTTCGGGGGGAGACGAGGCGTGCATCACTACATCCCTTGGCAAGAGCGAGCGCGGTGTCGCGAATATGACCCGGAGATCTTCTTCCCCGAGAAGGGAGGCTCATCGAGGGAGGCCAAGCGGATCTGCAGCGAGTGTCCCGTGCGGATCGAATGCCTGAACTACGCCCTCCGTCGTGACGAGCGTTACGGCGTGTGGGGGGGCATGAGTGAACGGGAACGCCGACGCCTGAAGCGCATGGCGTCCTGAGAACGGCCACCACGGTTCGACGAACCGGCTCGACGAGACGACGCAAGGAAAGGGGAGGGGGCATGGCAGCAGCCAAGAAGACGACCGCGAGGAAGAAGACCGCGGCGCGCAAGCCGGCGGCTCGTAAGAAGACCGCCGCGAAGAAGTCCACGGCCAGGAGGCCGGCCGCCAAGAAGACGGCCGCACGCAAGAAGACGGCGGCCCGCAAGCCGGCCGCACGCAAGAAGACCACGGCCAGGAAGAAGACGGCCGCCCGCAAGCCGGCCGCACGCAAGAAGACCACGGCCAGGAAGAAGACGGCCGCACGCAAGCCGGCCGCACGCAAGAAGACCACGGCCAGGAAGAAGACGGCCGCCCGCAAGCCGGCCGCACGCAAGAAGACCACGGCCAGGAAGAAGACGGCCGCACGCAAGCCGGCCGCACGCAAGCGCTGATCGCGGCTCGCCGCGATCTCGAAGGGGGGCCTGGCGCCCCCCTTCCGCGTTCTCCGGGTGGCTCCGTGCTAGGCTCGCCGCCGCTCGGTAGAGCCCTCGCATGACCCAGTCCCCAGCCGCCACGCCCGAGCGCACGCCCACCGTCCTCGTCGTCCTGGTGGCCCGTGACGCAGCCGCTTGGCTCCGCGAGACCGTCGCGGCGCTCGCCGCTCAGTCATACCCGCGCATGGCGGTGCTCGGCGTCGACGACGGTTCCGACGACGACAGCCACCAGATCCTGGAACAGGCCCTCGGCGAGCGCCGCGTGATCTCGCTGCCCGATCCCCGCGGCCTCGCGGGGGCGTTCCGCGAGGCCATGGAGCAGCCCGCGGCGTCCGAGGCCGACCTCGTGCTGCTGCTCCACGACGATGCCGCGCTCGACCCCGACGCCGTGCAGCGCCTCGTCGAAGCCGCCGTCGGCATCCGCGGTCTCGACGAGGTGGGCATCGTCGGGTGCAAGGTCGTCGACTGGGACGAACCTCGCCGCCTGCTCGACGTCGGCCGCTCCGCCGACATCTTCGGCCACGCGTACACGCCGCTGCAGCCCGACGAGATCGACCAAGGGCAATTCGACCGCGTCCTCGAGGTGCTGTGCGTGTCGTCGGCGGCGATGCTGATCTCGAGAGCGGCGTGGAAGCGCGCCGGTCTGCTCGACGAGCGGCTCGACGCCGATCACCAGGGCCTCGATCTGTGTTGGCGGGTTCGTCTGGCCGGGTTCCGCGTGGTGATGATGCCGTTGGCTCGTGTTCGCCACCGCGAGGTCACGCGCTCCAGAGAACACGCGCCGCGCTCGGGGCGGCACAGTCCGCGGTACGAAGAGGACCGGGCTGCGATCGCGACGATGAGCAAGAACTACGGGCTGCTCTCGTTGCTCTGGGTCGCGCCGCTGGCCCTCCTGCTCGGGCTCGTTCGCCTGCTGTTCCTGACGCTGGCGCGCCGGTTCGAGGAGGCCTACGACCTCCTGTCGGCCTGGGGCTGGAACATCGCCCATCTCGGAGGAACGCTCGTGCGCCGGCGCCGCATCCAACGCGAGCGCAGGGTCAAGGATCGCACGATCCGGCGATTCATGGAGACCGCAGGGGTCCGATTGCCCAGGTGGTTCCAGACCGCCGAACGCATCCTCGAGGAGCAACGCGAGATCGATGAGCGTGACGAGGATGAGTCGACCTCGCGCAGGCTCCGAGACCGCACCGCGTCGCTCGTCGGATCGCACCCGGTGATCGTGGGTTCGTTCATCGGGATCGTGGTGGGCGCCGTCACGATCCGCTTCCTCTTCGGGGCCGAGACGCTGGCCGGCGGGGTGCTGCCGTCGTTCCCGGCCGGCCCCGACGGGTTCTGGGCCGAGTTGATCTCGGCGTATCGGACGACCCAGCTCGGCGGCACGCTCTCCGCGAGCCCCGCCCTGGGAGCCCTCGGGGGTCTGTCCTGGCTGATGCTGGGCAGCACCGGACTCGCGCAGAAGGTGGTGCTCGCCGGGGCTCCGGTGCTCGCGGCGATCCTGACCTACCGCGCGGCGATGCGGCTCACCGGGCGACCCGGCCCCTCGGTGCTGGCCTCCGCCGTCTACGTGCTCTGTGGCCTCACGCTGTGGTCGTTCTCGGAGGGGCGTCTCGCCCTCCTCGTCGCACTCGCGGTCCTGCCGGCGATCTTCGAACGGGTCGAGACCGCCTTCGGGCGCGAGGAGCCCTCCGACGAGCGATGGCGGTTCGTCGCAGGGGTGGGAGTCACCCTGGCCGTGTTGGTCGCGTTCCTGCCCGGCGCCCTGCTCGCCGTCGGCGTGCTCGTCGCCGTCCAGCTCATGGCCGGTCCGGCACGTCTGCGTGGCCTCGGATCGATGGCGCTCGCCTCCGTGGTCGCTGCGGTGCTGCTGTTCCCGTTCGTGCCGACGCTCGTGGCGGGTGGAGGCGTGGCGCTCGTGTCGCAGGTCGGCACGTCGGATCTGTCACAGCTCGCACGGTTGGCCCCCGGCGGGGGTCCCGGAACGTGGGTGGTCGCCCTCTTCCTGCCGGTGGCCGCGCTCGTGTCGTTCGCCCTGGTGAACGCCGAGCTCCGCGGGCGGGCGATCCGCGCGATGCTCGTCGCCCTGATCGGGCTGGCGCTGTCGTGGCTCTCCGCTGCCTGGTGGGTTCCGGTGCCGCTCTCCAACCCGCTCGCCTACCTGGCCGTGGCCGCCGTCGCCGAGGTGATGTTGGTGGCCTACGGTGTCTCGTCGGCGCTCACGGGGCTCGGACGCGAGGCGTTCGGTATGCGCCAGATCCTGACGGCGATGCTCGCGATCGTGATCGGCGGCGGGCTCGTGCTGCAGTCGATCGCGGCGCTGGTGGGTGGGTGGGCGGTCGGCGGGCCCGAGCAGGTGCCGGCGGCGTGGTCCGTGCTCGCGAGCACCGCGAAGGGCGACTTCAAGGTGTTGTGGGTCGGATCGCACACGAACGATCCGTTCCCCGCGCCCGGAGGCGACCCCGAGGGGCTGGCCGAGGCGGGCGACGCCACCCTGCGCTACGGGCTCACGGGCCGCGACGGCACGGTCGCGATCGACATCGCGCGGCCGTCGGTAGGGACGGGACCCGATCACCTCGGCGAGGCGCTCGACGAGATCCTCTCCGGCACGACCCACCACGGTGGTGCCCTGTTGGCACCCTTCGGCGTGCGCTTCGTGATCGCGGCCGACGACGATGTGCCGCCACGAGCGCAGCGGTTGCTCGATGCCCAGGTCGACCTCGACCTCGTGCCTGCAGCGGGTCTCGTCGTCTACCGCAACGCGCGAGCCATCCCGCCCGCGGCCGTGCTCGACGACGATCCTCTCTCGATCGAGGCGGTGCGCTCGACCGAGCCGTCCGACGTCGTCCGCACGTCGCTGCGCCGGGGATCCCCCCTCACGCAGGTGCAGGGAGGCTGGGAGGGGGGCGAGGGCAGCGGACCGGTCTTCCTCTCGACGGAGTTCCAGGGTGCCTGGCAGCTGGAAGGCTCCGATGACGCGCCGTTCACGGCCTTCGGCTGGGCAACCGGTTTCGACACCCAGCAGGCGCCGGTCGCCGTGCGATACGGGGCCCAGCTGCCGGCCACGATCCAGGCGTGGCTGCTCGCGGTCGTCTGGGCCGTCGCCCTCTGGGTGACCAGGAAGCCGGTGGCCCGATGAGGGCCCGTGGCCAGGGCGTGCTGGCCCTCGCCGTCGCGGGCATCGTGGCGCTCGGCGCCGTCACGTTCGATCGCCTCGGCCCGCACGAGCCGGCCGGTGCTCCACCCGGCTCGGCGACGTCGGCGACCTGGCTCTGCCCCCACGGCGGCGGGAGGTCCTACGAGGGCACGGTGTTCCTGGCGAACCCCGGCGATGTCGAGGTCTCGGCTCGCGTGACCCAACTCTCCTCCGACGGCGCCGAAGGGTCGTCGGAGATCCTCGTCTCGCCCCGCTCCCAGGTCGAGGTGGCCGTCGACACCTCCGATCGATCGTCGTCGACGTTCGTGGAGACGTTCGGCGGCTGGCTGGCCGCGGGCTGGCTCGTCCGAGGGGCGGAGGGTGAGGTGGGCATCGGCGCCGAACCGTGTGCGGCCGAGGCCGGTCGCGGTTGGGTGTCTGCAGCCGCCTCCACGGCCGAGGGCGAGGACGCCTTCCTCGTCGTTATGAACCCGTTCGACACCGACGCGGTGTTCGACGTCGCTCTGTTCGCGGCCGATCGAGCCCCCGTGCGCGATTCGGAGCTCACCGACGTCACGCTACGGCCCCGTCGGAGCACCGCGATCCGGCTGAACGACTTCGCCCAGGGCGAGGCGGGGCTCGGCGTGTCGATCGAGGTCTCGTCGGGCAGGCTCGCCGCATCGTCGCTCGTCGTCTCCGAGGGTCAGGGCATCGGGAGCGTGATCGCCTCGGCCGAGCCCGGGCAACGTCAGGTGATGCTCACCTCCACGGGCGCCGGCCGGTCGGTGCTGAACGTCGCGGTGCCGACGGTCACGACCGACCCCGACGGACGCCACCCCGGTTCCGCCAGGGCAGCTCGGCTCGACGTTCACGGCGATCCTGCGTTCGGAGACGCCCCCTCAGCCCGCAGGCGGTCTCGCCGAGCAGCCACAGGAACCGGAGTCGGCGGCGGCGTACCCGCTCACGACCACCGGTCCGTCGGCGGTCGACCTCTCGGTCCGTGAGGGCGCACCCGTCGTGGCGGCGCTGCGGACGATCGGCGTGGGCAACGACGGAGGTGCGACCGCCGGGTCGGCGACCCCCGCGACATCGTGGGTCGTCACACCCACCGTCGCGGGGGAGCCTGCGCGACCGGGGTTGCTCGTGCTGAACCCCGGGCAGTCGCAGGCGTCGGTCTCGATCACGAGCCTCCCGGCCGAAGGGGAGCAGCCCGGCGGGTCCACGACGATCACGGTGCCCCCGGGGTCCGTCGCGGGGGTGCCTCGGGAGTTCCTCGACGGCGTGGGGAGCGCATCCTTGCTGGTCATCAGCGACGGTGTGCCGATCGTGGCCCTCGGCGCGTCCACGTCGCTGGGCAATGAGGGTCAGTCCGTCTACGGTCTCGCAGCCGGCCTGCCGATAGGCGAACCTGGGACCACCTGATCGGCCGACTGGAGCCCGATGCGCTGTCGCGTATCATGTTCCGGTCCGTCGACGCACGGACACATCACCATGGCCAAAGGAACGCACGCACCCGCGCGGAAGCATCGCGCGATCGCGATCGTCGCGATCGTCGCGGGCGTGCTCGTGCTCGCGGCCGGCGGTGCCGCGTACTCCGCGTACCGGTACGAGCGATCGCACGCCGACCGCATCCTCCCGGGTGTCACGGTCGCGGGCGTCGACGTCGGCGGCATGACCAAGGCCGAAGCGGTCGAGGCGGTTCGCTCCGCCGCCGTCGTGGCGCTGCAACGCCAGATCGAGCTCCGGGCACGCGGAAAGAGCTGGCAGGTCACCCTCGAGGAGCTCGGCCAGCGCTCCAACGCCGTGGGCGCCGTCAACCGGGCGCTCGGGCTGAGCGAGTCGATGGGTACCTTCACGCGCTTCTGGCATCGGTTCAACGACGATCCGGTCGGGCAGGAGGTCGAGCTGTCGTTCTCGGGCCACGGGCGGGTCGACGCGGTGCTCGGACGCATCGCCCGCGACGTGGCCGTGAAGCCGGTGAACGCCGACATCACGTACGACGACGGTGAGGTGCGCTTCGTGAAGCCCACGCCGGGTCGCGCGCTCGACTTCGTCGAGGCCCGCGCGGCGGTCCGGTCGGCGCTCGAGGGCGGTGGAGCCTCCGATGTGGCACTCCCCGTGCTGAAGGTGAGCCCCAAGGTCGCCGAGAAGAACATGCCGCGCACGATCGTCGTCCGGGTCGACCAGAACAAGCTGTACCTCTACGACGGCTTCGACGTGCTGCGCACGTGGTCGGTCGCGACCGCGATGCCGGGGTGGACCACCCCCCAGGGGGACTGGAACCTCTACCGCAAGGCGGTGAATCCCACCTGGTACAACCCCGCCCTCGACAGCTGGGGCGCCGATCTTCCCGCGATCGTGCCCGGCGGGCCGACCGCCCCGATGGGCACCCGTGCTCTCTACATCACGGCGCCGGGATTGATCCGCATCCACGGCACCCCGGCCGACAGCTCGATCGGCACCTACGCGTCGCACGGCTGCATCCGGATGCACAACTGGGAGATCGAGGAGCTCTATCCCATGGTCGACGTCGGCACGCGCGTGATCGTCGTCGGTGCGCGTCCCGGCGACGCGGTCGAGGGCGACACGCCTGCGTCGGTCAACGTCTGAACGCCGCCGCGATTCTTGTCACACTTCTTGCGCTCCCGGCATTGTCGAAGCCGGGCCGGGCGACGTAGGGTTCAGGAGTACCCCGTAGCGACGCGATGGGAAACCGGAGCGCCACTGCGGGGTACATCTCTGTTCCGCCCCTCGCCATCGCGGACGGCAGATGGATCCGGTGGATCCGGCGGAGATGCTTGGAGATCACACGCATGTCATTTAGGCTTCGGCGCGATGCGAACCTGCGCGAAGATGCGATGTGACGCCGAGCCCGTGGCCACCGTCTCCCTCCGATACGCCGAGCGCGAGGTACAGATCGGCGACCTCGTCGCCGAGCGCGATCGCAACCTGCTCGATCTGTGCCGCGAGCACGTCGAGCGCCTGACGCCCCCCGTCGGCTGGACCGTGAGCGATGAACGTGTCGTGACGATCCCGCAGACGGAAGCCGGCCGCCCTGGCCGTCTGACTTCCCCCTCAGGCGATTCGTTCCCGTCGGCCGCCCCGCGAGCGGCTGTCCCCCCGATGGGGTGTCCAACCGTGAGGTGCGGGCCACGACGAGGGGCCGCTCAGCGTGGCCAGGGAAACCACCGCAGGGTGCTATGGTCCCGAGCCCTTCCCGGAGCCGAACCTATGGGCATGGAAACCGGAACCTGCCCCCAGTGCCGTATCGGCGACCTCATCGCGATCTCGATGGCGGTCGGCGGCCGAGACCTGTCGTTCCGCACGTGTCATCACTGCGAGGCGAAGTGGTGGTATCGCGACGGCGACGAGGTGCCGCTGGCGTCGGTGATCGGACTCGTCGTCGAGAAGTGATGCCTCGCGGCGTCGCCTTCATCCTCCCCCTCGACGCGTCCGCCTGACGCCCTCGTCGTGCGCCCGTAACATGCGGGCGTGCCCAGCGACCTCGACCGCATCTTCAAGGCGTACGACGTCCGCGGGGTCGTGCCCGACGACCTCGACGCCGACCTGGTCCGAGACATCGGGGCGGCGTTCGCCGGTTGGAGTGGCGCGCCGAGCATCGTGGTCGGCCGGGACTGCCGGTTGAGCTCCCCAGAGCTCGCCGCGGCGATCGCCGAAGGCGCCACCGCCCGTGGCGTCGATGTGGTCGACCTCGGGCTCGCGTCGACCGATCTGCTCTACTTCGCGTCCGGCTCGCTCGACATGCCGGGGATCATGCTCACGGCGAGTCACAACCCGAAGCAGTACAACGGCATGAAGTTCTGCCTGGCAGGCGCGAAGCCGGTCGGGGAGGAGACCGGGCTCCGCGAGATCCGCTCGATCGTCGAACAGGGGGCGTCGCCGGCCGTGGCCGCCCGGGGTTCGGTGGAGCGTCGCGACCTGCTCGAGGACTACGTGGAGCACGTGCTCTCGTTCGTCGACGTCGAAGCGATGCGGCCGCTGACGATCGTCGCCGACACGGCCAACGGCATGGGGGGCCTGGTGGTGCCCGCCGTGATGTCGAGGCTGCCCGTCACCCTCCACCATCTCTACCCCGAGCTCGACGGCACGTTCCCGAACCATCCCGCGGATCCGATCGACCCCGAGAACCAGAGGGACCTGAAGGCCGCCGTGCTCGAGCACGGCGCCGACATCGGACTCGCGTTCGACGGCGATGCCGACCGCGTGTTCCTGATCGACGAGCGAGGCCCACGACGTGAGCGGCTCGCTGCTCACGGCCCTCGTCGCGATCGCGATGCTCGAGCGTGAGCCGGGCGCCAAGATCGTGCACAACCTGATCTGCTCGTGGACCGTGCCCGAGGTGATCCGTGAGAACGGCGGGGAGCCGGTGCGCACCCGGGTCGGTCACTCGTTCATCAAGCAGGTGATGGCCGAGACCGGGGCGATCTTCGGCGGGGAGCACTCCGGGCACTACTACTTCCGTGACAACTACCGCGCCGACTCGGGGCTGATCGCGGCGGTCGCCGCGCTGGGAGAGCTCTCCAAGGCCGATCGTCCGCTGTCGGAGCTCTTGGCCCCGTTGCGCCGTTACGCGGACTCGGGCGAGATCAACTCGGTCGTCGACGATCAGCAGGGTCGCATCGAGGCGATCGCCTCCCACTACGCGGACGGTCGCCAGGATCGGCTCGACGGCCTGACGGTAGAGTTCGACGACTGGTGGTGCAACGTGCGCCCGTCGAACACCGAGCCGTTGCTCAGGCTCAACGCGGAGGCGCGTACCCCCGAACTGCTGGCCGAGAAGACGGCCGAGGTGCTCGCGTTGATCCGAGGCGACGGCGACGCGTGAGACCCGCCCCCGACGAGAAGGAGGCATCGTGACCCTCGATCCTCAGCTGCTGGAGATCCTCGTGTGCCCCAACGACCGGGGCGATCTCGACTATCGCGAGGCCGATCAGGTGCTCGTCTGCGCCACGTGCGGATATCGGTACCCGATCCGCGACGACATCCCGGTGATGTTGATCGACGAGGCCGAGAAGCCGGGCCAGGAGCCGGGGGCAGGTGACCGATCTGAACGACGTGGAGGCCTCCGGACGCTCGACGCCGGGCGACATGCTCGGCGCGGTCGTCGTCGTTGCCCGCCATGCACGCACGGGATACGCGGCCGGTGTCGAGGCCGACGGCCTGGCATCTGGCCGACGGCGTGACGGCGGTGACGTTCTGCGGCATGGGAGGGCTCGGCCGTCGCCGGCGACGTGCTCCGCGCGCTCGTACGAGATCGGCTCTCGTGCCCGGTCGACGTGATCCGGAGTCGCCAGTCCTCCCCGCGTACGCCGGGCCGCACACGCTCGTGTGGTCTCGTCGTACTCCGGCGAACACAGCCGAGACGCTCGCGAGCTTCGAGGAGGCGGTGGCGCGCGGGTGCCCGCGTCGCTGCCGATCACCTCGGGTGGCACGCTGGCCGCCCGTGCCGACGAGCTCGGGCTCGACGGTCGTGCGCGTCCCCGGCGGCTTCCTTCCTCGAGGGCGGCGCTCGGCTACCTCGCGTTCGTCGCTGCTCGGCACGATGGAGACGGTCGGGCTCTTGCCGCGGCTCGCCGACGACGTGCGACGACGCGATCGGCGAGCTGGAGCCGCTCGTCGAGGCGTTCGGCCCCGATCGGCCGACCGCCGCAACGAAGCGAAGGCTCTCGCCGAGCGCATCGGCGATCGTCAACCGGTGTCTGGGGCGCCGACGGCCTCGGAGCGGTCGCCGCGCATGCGGTGGAAGAGCTCAGATGAACGAGAACGGGAAGGTGCCCGTCCTGGTCGGCCTTCCTCCCGAACTCGACCACAACGAGGTCGTCGGATGGCACGGACGGCGGCGCCTCATCGTTCGTCGTGACGCTTCGGCGACGAGGGGGAGCACGATGATGTGTCGGTGCGCTTCCCGATCTCGCTCGAGATCGCCCGGGACGCGGGCGCGATCACCGAGGAGGTCTGGGCGACCGGGCGGGCGTCGCTCGCTCGCTTCTGTCGCTCGCGATCATGGGTGACTTCGCGAGCTGCTACGTGGGCCTTGCGCCGGGGTCGATCCCGTCGCCGATCGCCGCGATCGATCGCCTGAAAGTCGTTCCTCGACGGAGCCCGGTCGAGCGATGAGCGGGCCAGGAGCGCCCGGACCCGGAGACGATCTCGCCGCGCAGGCCGCGGCGGTCGTGCGATCGGCGACCGACCTGGTGCCACGCGCCGGGGTGGTGCTGGGCTCGGGTCTCGGTCCGGCTCTCGGTGACGCGCTCGTCGAGACGGCGAGCTTCTCGTTCACGGACCTTCCGGGCTTCCCGCCCTCCGGGGTTCCTGGACACGCGGGGAAGTTGGTGCTCGGCCACCTCGCGAGCGTGCCGGTCGCCGCGTTCTTCGGCCGGGTCCACTTCTACGAGGGGCACGGCATGGACGTGCCGGCGTTGCTGCCTCGCCTCTCGAAGGAACTGGGGGCCGACACGATGGTGCTCACGGCGGCCGTGGGCGGACTCGTGCCCGGGGAGGCCGGCGGCACCGTCGTGATCCTGCGCGACCACCTCAACATGATGGGGGTGGCGCCGCTCCGCGGGTGGCGATATCCCGACGGCATGCCCACGTTCATCAGCACCACGGGGGTCTACGACGAAGCCCTGCGCGATCTCGCCTTCGAGCGGGCGCAGGCACTCGGCATCGCGTCGTCGATCGGGGTGTATGCGGCGATGAGCGGGCCGGCGTACGAGACCCCCACGGAAGTGAGGATGCTGCAGGCGGCGGGCGCGACGGTCGTCGGGATGTCGATGGTGCCCGAGGCGCTGCCGGCGACCGCACTCGAGATGCGGGTGCTCGGGATCTGCTCGCTCACGAACGCGTTCGGCGAGCACATCGAGCACGAGGAGGTCGTCCGCGTGTCGAACGAGACCGCGGGGCGGTGGGCAGGTTGCTCGTCGATCTGTTCCCGCGCATGTGAGAGGAGAACGACGGTGACGAACGACGTGCGTGACATGCGCTCGCGGCCGGTGGCCGGGATCGGATCGAGTGGGCGGGAGCCGAGATGCCGGTGACCGCCCTGATCAAGGAGCGTTTCGAGAAGGAGAAGCCGCTCGAGGGCATCCGCATCGGGGCGTGCCTGCACGTGACGACCGAGACGGCGAACCTGATGCTCACCCTGCAGGCCGGTGGCGCGCACGTGGCCCTGTGCGCGTCGAACCCGCTCTCGACCCAGGACGACGTGGCGGCCGCCCTGGTCGAAGCCGGCATCGACACGTTCGCGATCAAGGGCGAGGACACCGACACGTTCTTCAAGCACATCAACGCGGTGCTCGACATCAGACCCAACATCACGATGGACGACGGGGCCGACATGGTGAGCGTGCTGCACAAGGAGCGCGTCGACCAGATCGACGAGATCATCGGTGGCACCGAGGAGACCACGACCGGCGTGATCCGGTTGCGGGCGATGGCGGGTGACGGCGCGTTGAAGTATCCGATCGTGAGCGTGAACGACGCCGACACGAAGCACCTGTTCGACAACCGCTTCGGCACCGGCCAGTCGACGATCGACGCGATCATGCGTGCGACGAACCGGTTGCTGGCGGGCCGCACGATCGTCGTCTGCGGCTACGGCATGTGTGGGCGCGGGGTCGCCTCGACGGGCCCGAGGCATGGGTGCGCACGTGATCGTGACCGAGGTCGACCCGACGGCGGCGATCGAGGCCGTGATGGAGGGGTACCGGGTGATGCCGCTGCGCGACGCGGCCCGCATCGGCGACATCTTCATCACGGTGACCGGCGACACGACCGTGATCGGCCGCGACCACATGGAGCTCATGAAGGACGGCGCGATGCTCGCGAACTCCGGGCACTTCGACGTGGAGATCGACAAGCAGGCGCTCGCCTCGCTCGGCACCGGCGGAACCCGTCGGATCCGGGAGTTCGTCGACGAGTACACGTTCGCCGACGGCCGGCGCATCTACCTGCTCGGGGAGGGGCGCCTCGTGAACCTCTCGGCCGCCGAGGGGCATCCTGCGGCGGTGATGGACATGTCGTTCGCGAACCAGGCGCTCGCCGCCGAGTGGGTGGTCGGACAGCGCGGAACGCTCGAGCCTCGCGTGTACCCGGTGCCGGTCGAGATCGACAAGGACGTGGCGCGGCTGAAGCTCCGGGCCATGGGCGTGGAGATCGACGAGCTCACGGCTGAGCAGGAGCACTACCTGCAGAGCTGGGAACAGGGCACCTAGCCGTGGACGGCCGCGTCTCGATCCGCGCGCACTTCGAGCGGTTCCCGGCAACCCTCAAGGGCGCGTTCGTCCTGCGGGGGGACGACGCCGATCCGCATCAGGTGCGTATCGAGGCGGCCCGGGTCGCCGAGCTCGCCGGTCGGGCAGGCCAGCCGATGGGGGTCGAGCCGGTGACCCTCGACGTCGCGCCGCACCTCGACCTGTTCGTGCCGTTCGAGGTGCCGCTGCTCGACCTGGCCCCCGGGTGGTACCGCCTCGAGCTCGACGTCACGATCGACGGCGACGCCGGGGTGGTGCATCCCGGCGACCGGTTCGTCGTGGCGTGGCCCCGCGGTTCCATGCGACGGGGTTCGGCATCGGTCGGACGCGCGATCGAGGCCGGTGCCACGACCGTGACGATCCTGCAGGTGGACTGCGCGCCCGACGGTGTCCGCGTGTCGTACGAGGCACCGGCGCAGCTCGGCCTCTCGATCGCGGCGGACGACGTGATGCTGCCCCTGGTCGACGAGGGCTTCGACGAGGAGTCCCGACGCGGCACGGTGATGACGTACCCGGCCGCGAAGAGCCAGGTGCGGCTCGCGATCACCGCTCGCGGAGCCGATCGGCCGATCGAGATCGATCTGCCCTGACGCTCCTCGTGTCGCACCCGGGCCCTATCGTCGGCTCGTGCTGACCCGGGCGCTCGATGTCGTCTTCCCGCCGCGCTGCGCGGGGTGCGGCGCGCCGTCGTGGCCGTTCTGTGAGCGATGCGCTCGTGGCCTCCACGCGCTGGCGCCCCCGTGGTGCGCACGATGTGGCGCCCCGACCCCCGATGGCGACGTGCCCGGATGCGGCGAGTGTCCACCCGTGGAGATCGCGCATGCCCGAGCGCCGTTCGCGTTCGAGGGACCGGCTCGAGCCTCGATCCATCACCTCAAGTACCGAGGGGTGCGAGGCGTCGGCCGGGCGCTCGGCGCGGCGATGGCGACGTGCGTTCCACCGGGAGCCGACGTCGTGACATGGGTGCCACTGGCCAGGCGACGGAAGGCCGAGCGGGGGTTCGATCAGGCGCGGGTGCTCGCGGTGGCCGTCGGCCGGGAGACCGGGCTTCCGGTGCGACGGCTGCTTCGCCGGGTCGTCTCGACCGGTCCGCAGGCCAGGCGGGATGCTGAGGCGCGGCGAGCGGCGATGCGCGGATCGTTCGTCGCTCGCGATCGCGCGGTCGTGCCCGATCATGTGCTCCTCGTCGACGACGTGCTCACCACCGGAGCGACCGCCGCCGCGTGCGCCGAGGTCCTGCTCGCCCACGGAGCGTCGCGCGTCTCGCTGCTGGTGGCTGCACGGGCGCTCCTGCGCACCCGTCGACCTGCCTATACTCGACCGGGCCCTCGTCCGGGTCTGTGGTTGCCCGGGGACGACCCCCGGTAGTCGATGCCAGCCGCGGGCGAAACGACCCACGTAAGGCGACCCTTGGTCGCCGAGCATGGCGCGGTTTAGATGTAAGTCCTGCCTCGTCTTCGGGCGAGAGAGGGTGGGAGTCACCGGTCCTTCGCGACCGGGCGGCGAGCGCTCCTGCAGGCGAGTGTGGGGGAAAAGACCAGGTCAGCCGGTGGAGGGCCCGCCCGACCCGAACGAGGAGACGACCGACGCGTATGGATCTGACGTTCACGGGCCGAGGGCTCCCGGTCACCGATGAGGTCCGGGAGACCGCCGGCCACAAACTCGCATACCTGGAGCGCATGGAGCCACGGACCACTCGGATCGACCTCGAGTTCATCGGCGAGCACTACCCCGCGCCCGATGGCGTCAAGCGGGTCGAGGCGGCGTTGCACATCCCGCGCAAGACCTTCCGGGCACACGCCGAAGCCGACGACGTGCCCACCGCGATCGACCGGGTGGCCGACAAGCTCGAGCGACAGCTCCGCGACCATCACGGGAAGCGTCGCGCCTCGGTGCACAAGAGCCCTCTAGAATCTGCTCACCTGAACGCTGCGACTGCCGATACCGAGGCAGAGGGCGAGACCGAGGGGGACCGGTGACGAAGGACGCGAGTGCGGCGCCCGAGCGACTGCGGGTCATGGTGGTCGACGACCACGCGTTGTTCCGGCGCGGGCTCGAGATGGTGCTCCAGCAAGAGGCCGATATCGAGCTGGTCGGCGAGGCGTCCGACGGTGCCGAAGCGGTCGAGGTCGCCCAGGAGACGATGCCCGACGTCGTGCTGATGGACGTCCGCATGCCGAAGCGTTCCGGCATCGAGGCGGCCGGGCAGATCAAGGACCTCCTGCCGCACTGCAAGATCCTGATGCTCACGATCAGCGACGAGGAAGGCGACCTCTACGACGCGATCAAGGCGGGAGCCAGCGGGTACCTGCTGAAGGAGATCCCGATCGAGGAGGTCTCCGACGCGATCCGCAGCGTCTGGGCGGGCCAGTCACGTATCTCACCCTCGATGGCGTCGAAGCTGCTGACCGAGTTCGCCGCGATGTCGAAGTCCGCCGAGGAGCAGCCGCGCATGCCCGCGCCCAAGCTCACCGACCGCGAGATGGAGGTGCTGCGGCTCGTCGCGCAGGGCCTGAACAATCGCGACATCGCGAAGCAGCTCTTCATCAGCGAGAACACGGTGAAGAACCACATCCGCAACATCCTCGAGAAGCTGCATCTGCACTCGCGCATGGAGGCGGTCGTCTACGCCGTGCGCGAGAAGATGATCGAGATCAGCTGATCGTGACCGATCCGACGATCCAGGCGGCCCGTGAACTCCTGGACGACTCGCTCGACGAGCTGCGCACGGCCGTCGATGGCTGTACCGCCGAGGAGCTGAACCGGCGCCCGATCGACGGTGACACGAACGCGCTCGCGGTGCTCGTGACCCACGCGACGCTCAGCACCCGTTCCTGGCTGAGCCTCGCGACCGGCGCCGCCCTGCCGGAACGCGACCGGCCGGCCGAGTTCCTGGTCGTGGTCGACGACGCGGATGCGTTCATGGAACGGTTCGACGCGATCGCCGTGGAGTGCAGGGCGTTGCTCGAGGGTGACGTCGCCTTCGACCCCGGCGCGACCGGCACGGCTCCCTGGCTCATCGACGGCGCCGGCGAGCCGGTGACCTCGGCCTGGGCCCTGCTCCACGCGCTGGAACACCTTCGCGAGCACGTCGGTCATGCCCAGCTCACCCGTCAGTTGCTCTAGACGAACGTCCGATACGCTGGCGATATGAGCGCTTCGGCTCGCACCGTCGCTCGCGTGATCGTCGAGTGCCTCGAGAACGAGGGCGTCGAGATCGTCTTCGGCCTTCCCGGCGAGGAGAACCTCCATACGATCGACGCCCTCGCCGACAGCTCGATCCGCTTCGTCACCACCCGAGATGAGCGCGGCGCCGCCTTCATGGCCGACACGTACGGTGCGCTCACCGGCAGGCCCGGCGTCTGCCTCGCCACCCTCGGTCCCGGCGCGATCAACCTGATGCTCGGGGTCGCGAACGCCCAGCTCGACTCGCATCCGCTGGTCGCGCTCGTCGCGCAGGCGAGCCTCGATCGGATCTACAAGGAATCGCACCAGTTCGTCGACCTCGTCTCGCTCTTCCGCCCGATCACGAAGTGGGGCGACATGGTCACGGTGCGTGTGGCCGCGCCGGAGATGGTGCGCAAGGCCTTCAAGCAGGCCACGACCGAGCCGCCGGGCGCCACGTTCATCGTGCTTCCCGAGGACGTCGCCGAACGGGCGACCGATGCCCGGGTGCTCCCCGTGAACACACCGGTCGATACCTCGCCCGACGAGGACCAGGTTCGGCGGGCCGCCGAGGTACTCGCGAGCGCGAAGCACCCGGTCGTGCTCGCGGGTCCGGGCGTGGCGCGCGACGGCGCGGCCGAGGCGTTGATCCGCTTCAGCGAACGCCTCAACCTCCCCGTTGCGACGACCTTCCTCGGCAAAGGGGTGTTCCCCGACAGCCACCCGAACGCGCTCGGCACGATCGGGTTCATGGTGAAGGACTACGTGAACTTCGGGTTCGACCGAGCCGACGTGGTGGTGGCCGTCGGCTACGACCTCGTCGAGTACTCACCCGTGCGATGGAACCCGCTGGCCGACAAAGCAGATCGTGCACGTGCATCGCACGGTGGCCGAGGTCGATGCTCACTACACGCTCGCGGTCGGGTTGCAGGGCAGCATCGGCGAGACGCTCGACGCGATCTGCGAGTCCAGCATCGTGCAACAGGTCCGAGGGGAGATCTTCCCCGTGCGCGATCTCGTGCGGGAAGAACTCGAGCGGGGCGCCGCCGACGACACGTTCCCGATGGCTCCCGCCCGCGTGGTCTCCGACATCAGATCGGTGCTCGAGGACGACGACATCGTCCTGTGCGACACGGGCGCGGTGAAGATGTGGATGGCGCGCCTGTACCCGACGCACCGCCCGAACACCTGCCTGATCTCGAACGGCCTCGCGACGATGGCGTTCTCCCTGCCCGGCGCGATCGCCGCGAAGCTCGTGCATCCCGATCAGGAAGGTGCTCGCGGCGATGGGCGACGGGGCGTTCGCGATGAGCATGGCCGAGATCGAGACCGCGGTGCGCGAGGGCGTGCACATCGTCGTGCTCGTGTGGGTCGACGGTGGGTACGGCCTCATCGGCTGGAAGCAGGACATCCACTTCGGACGGCGGGCGGCCGTCTCGTTCACGAATCCCGACTTCGTGAAGCTCGCGGAGAGCTTCGGAGCCGACGGGCTACGAGATCGGCTCGGCGGACGAGTTGGCGCCGACGCTGCGCAAGGCGCTCGACGACGACGCCGTCTCGATCGTGGCCTGCCCGGTCGACTACGCCGAGAACGGGCGGTCTGATCGAGCGTCTCGGCGCGCTCACCGACCCGATCTGACCACCCCCAGCGGGAGCCTGAACCCCGTGGCCGATAGAATCGAACCCTGACCGTCCGACCCCCACGGCGCCGAAGGGACCCACGTGCCGGTACTCGACAAGCTCGGCAACATCGGCGAAGGCCGCAAGCTCAAGAACCTCGAGTCGATCGCGCAGCTCGTGAACACGTTCGAGCCCGAGGTCGAGGACCTCTCCGACGAGGAGCTGCGGGCCAAGACCGCCGAGCTGAAGCAGCGGGCGGGCAACGGGGAATCGCTCGACGACCTGCTCCCTGAGGCGTTCGCCTCCGTGCGAGAGGCGGCTCGTCGCACGATCGGCCAGCGCCACTTCGACGTGCAGCTGATGGGCGGAGGCGCCCTGCACCAGGGCAACATCGCCGAGATGAAGACCGGTGAAGGCAAGACCCTCGTCTCGACCCTTCCCGGCTACCTGAACGCGCTCGCCGGCAAGGGCGTGCACATCGTCACGATCAACGACTACCTGGCCAAGCGCGACTCGGAGTGGATGGGGGGCATCTACCGTTTCCTCGGGCTCGACGTCGGCTTGATCCAGGCCACGATGTCGCCGGCGCAGCGCCGGCCCGCCTACGGGGCCGACATCACCTACGGCACGAACAACGAGTTCGGTTTCGACTACCTGCGCGACAACATGGCGATGCGCATCGACGACTGCGTGCAGCGCGGCTACAACTACGCGATCGTCGACGAGGTCGACTCGATCCTGATCGACGAGGCGCGGACGCCCTTGATCATCAGCGGCATGGTGCGCGACTCCGCGAAGTGGTACGTGACGTTCGCCCGCGTGGCACCGCGGCTCAAGCGCGACGAGGACTACGAGGTCGAGGAGGCCAAGTACCAGATCGCGATCACCGAGCAGGGAGTGGCGAAGGTCGAGGAGATCCTGGGCGTCGAGAACCTCTACGACCACTCGAACACGACGCTCGTGCACCACCTGCAGAACTCGCTCCGTGCCAAGGAGTTGTACAAGCGCGACGTCGCCTATGTCGTGCAGAGCGGCGAGGTCAAGATCGTCGATGAGTTCACCGGCCGCGTGCTCGAGGGGCGTCGCTACTCCGAGGGCCTGCACCAGGCGATCGAGGCCAAGGAAGGCGTGAAGATCAAGGAGGAGAACCAGACGCTCGCCACGGTCACGATCCAGAACTACTTCAAGATGTACGACAAGCTCGCCGGCATGACGGGCACGGCGAAGACGCAGCTCACCGAGTTCGAGGAGACCTACAAGATCTCGGTCGTCGAGATCCCGACGAACCGGCCGAACGTCCGCCGCGACGAGCAGGACCTGATCTACAAGGGCGAAGAGGCGAAGTGGGATGCGGTCGTCGAGGACCTGAAGGAGTGTCACGAGGCCGGCCAGCCGATCCTCGTCGGCACCGTGTCGATCGAGAAGTCCGAGCTCCTTTCGGGCCTCATGAACCGCCGCGGCATCCCGCACAACGTGTTGAACGCCAAGAACCACGAGAAGGAAGCCCTGATCGTCGCTCAGGCGGGTCGCAAGGGTGCGGTGACGGTCGCGACGAACATGGCCGGCCGTGGCGTCGACATCCTGCTCGGCGGCAACCCCGAGTACCTCGCGCGACAGGAGATGGCGGCCCGCGACTGGGACAACGACCGGTACCTGCTCTTCGAGATGGACGACGAGGAGCAGGCGGCGTACGAGGCGGAGTACGAGCCGGTCTTCGCGAAGTTCAAGGCCCAGACCGACGCCGAGCACGACGAGGTGGTCGAGCTGGGCGGACTGTTCGTGCTCGGCACCGAGCGGCACGAGTCACGACGCATCGACAACCAGCTCCGCGGCCGGTCGGGTCGCCAGGGCGACCCCGGCGAGTCCCGGTTCTACCTCTCGCTCGGCGACGACCTGATGCGCATGTTCGCGAGCGACCGGGTCGCTTCGATCATGCAGCGCCTGAAATGGCCCGACGACGAGCCGATCGAGGCCAAGATGGTGTCGAAGGCCGTCGAGAACGCGCAGAAGCAGATCGAGGAGCTCAACTACGAGCGCCGCAAGAACGTCCTGAAGTACGACGAGGTGATGAACGGCCAGCGCGAGGCGATCTACGGCGAGCGTCGCAAGATCCTCGAAGGCCAGGACCTGCGCGAGGAGTCGGTGGGGTTCGTCGAGGACCTCGTCGCCGACGTGGTCGAGGCGCAGTGCCCGCCCGACGTCTTCCCGGAGGAGTGGGACCTCGACGGGCTGTTCACCGCCCTGCTCGAGGTCTACCCGGTGCAGGTCACCCGCGAGCAGGCGCAGGAGGCCGCGAGTACCGAGGACGCTCGTCGATCTCTTCGTCGAGGACGCCCTCGCCCGGTACGAGGACAAGGAGCGTGCCGTCACTCCCGAGGTGATGCGTGAGCTCGAGCGGGTCGTGCTGCTCAACATCACCGATACGAAATGGCGCGAGCACCTCTACGAGATGGACTACCTGCAGGAAGGCATCCACCTGCGTGCGCTGGCCCAGCAGGATCCGATCACCGCCTACCGTCGCGAGGCCTACGACATGTTCCAGGCCCTGACGGCGTCGATCCAGGCCGACTTCGTCCGCTACATCTACCGGGTCGAGTTCGTGAAGCAGGGTGAGGAACAGGCCCGGCAGCAGGCGCCCCAGCCGACGCGGGTGCAGGACAACCGGGCGGAGGTCGAGGAGGCGGGCGGGCAGCGGGCCGCCGGCGGCGGGGGCCCGGGAACCGCCAACGCGAATCAGGCCGTGAGCGACAAGGTGCCGAGGAACGCCCCGTGTCCGTGCGGCAGCGGCAAGAAGTACAAGAAGTGCCACGGCGCCACGGTGTGACCGACTCCTCACTCGCCGACGGTGAGCCACGCCGTCACGCCGCCGATCGCGAGCAGTCCCGCCGTCATCATCGTCGCGCGAGCGTAGCCCTCGGCGAACGCCTCGGTGCCCACCTCCACGCCGGCCAGCCCGGCCGCGAACGGCAGCAGGGCGATCGCGAGCAGCTGTGCCACGCGTGACACGGCGTTGTTGATGCCCGATGCCGTGCCCGTGTAGCGGTCCTCGACCGACATCAGCACGGCGCCGACCAACGGGGCCACGGTGATCGCGAGCCCGAGGCCGAAGACGACCATGCCGGGGAAGACGCCGGTCCAGTACGTCGTGCCGACGTCCACCTGCGACAGCAGCAGGTAGCCGACCGCCGCCACCAGGGGGCCGACCGTCATCTGTGGGCGCGGCCCGATGCGCTGAGCCAGCCGTCCGCTCGGCGTCGAGAGGATGGCGAGCAGCACGGTGATCGGCAGGCTCGCGGCCCCTGCTTCCAGGGCCGAGTACCCGAGCACGGTCTGCAGCTGCAGCGAGACGAAGAAGAACCCGGCACCGAGCGCCGCGTACACCGTGAACGTCGTGAGGTTGGCGCCGGTGAACCTCCGGGACCGGAAGAGGCTCAGCGGCACCATCGGCGACGATGTCCGCCGCTCGATCGCGACGAACGCCACGAGCAGCGCCGCCCCCGCGACGCCCGCGAACACGATCGCCGGTGTCCCGAATCCACGGACCGGACCCTCGATCAACGCGTAGACCACGCCGGCGAGGCCGAGTGTGACCGTGATCGCCCCCGGCAGGTCGAGCCGGGGGTTGGCATCGGTGTCCCGGGTCTCGGGGATCGCTCGAGCGAGCCACCACGTCACGGCGGCGAGGGGGACGTTGAGCAGGAACGCCCACCGCCACGACCAGGCGTCGACGAGGTAGCCCCCGATGAACGGTCCGATCGCCGTCGAGAGTCCCGACAGGCCCGACCAGGCCCCGATCGCGGCGCCGCGGTCCTCGTCGCAGAAGGCCGCGGTGACGATCGCGAGGCTCTGGGGCACGAGCATCGCGCCGCCGACCCCCTGCAGGACCCGGGCGAGGATCAGGACCTCGAGCGACGGTGCGGCGGCGCACAGCGCCGAGGCGAGCGTGAAGAGCAGCAGTCCCGCGACGAACACCTTCCGGCGGCCACGGAGGTCGCCGAGCGCGCCGCCGATCAACAGCAGCGCTCCGAGCGTCAGCAGGTACCCGGTGACCACCCACTGCAGCCCGGCGAGGTCGGTGTCGAGGTCACGACGGATCGCCGGCATCGCGACGTTGACCACGGTGCTGTCCAGGAACACCATGCCGGAGCCCACGATCGTCGCGGCCAGCGTGCGGCGGCCCTGGTCGGACCGCAGCCGCAGGTTCGGCGCCGTGCTCATCCCGCCGTGCGTCCCACCCGGCGAGCCAGCAGCTGGCAGGGGTTCTCCGGTCCCCAGATGTCCAGCTCGGCGACGGGGGCGAACCCCCGCGCGAGGTAGAAGGCTCGCGTCGCGGCGTACTCGGGGCCTGGGTCGCCGTCTCGATCCGAGAGGGTCTTGACCAGCACGGCCTGAGCGTCGTCGGGCAACCGGTCGATCAGCTCGTCGACGAGACGCGTGCCGACGCCGGTTCCACGCCGGTCGGCGCGGCCGGCCATCCACGTGATCTCCCACCAGGTGCTCGCACGACGCTCGTACGTGAGGAAGCCGATCACACCGCTCTCGTCGACCGCGACCAGACCGTCATGGCCGCGGACGGCGGCCGCGCACTCCTCGATGCCCTCGGCGACGCCGAACCAGTCGGGCAACCCGCGCACGATCGCATCGCAGGCGTCGGCGTCACGGAGCGGGTCGAGGGAGCGGATCATCGGCGGCCACCGTAGCGCAGGGCCGCTGCTACGATGCGCGGCGCGATGAGCGAGCACACCGAACGCCTGCAGAAGCTCCGGGAGCGGGTCCTGGCCGCCAAGGAGTTCCTTTGACGTCGACGGCAAGCGTGCCCAACTCGAGGAACTCGAACGTCAGGCGAGCGATCCCGCGCTCTGGGACGACCAGCAGCGTGCCCAGCAGATCACGTCGAAGCTCTCCCGCCTGAACGACGACGTCGCGCGCTACGACGGGCTGATCGCCCGCGTCGACGACGCCGTGGCGATCGACGAGCTCCTGGCCGACGAGGCCGATCGCGATCTCGCCCAGGAGCTGGTCTCCTCGGTCGCCGGGCTCGAGGCCGACGTCGACAAGCTCGAGCTCGCCGCCCTGCTCTCCGGGCCCTACGACGCCTCCGACGCGATCGCCACGATCAACGCGGGCGCCGGAGGCACCGAGAGCCAGGACTGGGCGGAGATGCTGCTGCGCATGTACACGCGCTGGGCCGAGCGGGAGGGGTTCGACGCCGAGGTCGACGACATCCAGCACGGCGACGAGGCGGGCATCAAGTCCGCGACGTTCACCGTCCGCGGCACGAACGTGTACGGCCTGTTGTCGGCCGAGCGCGGGGTGCATCGCCTCGTGCGCATCAGCCCGTTCGACGCGCAGAAGCGGCGCCACACGTCGTTCGCCTCGCTCGACGTGATCCCGATGCTCGAGGAAGCCGACGAGGAGGAGATCGAGATCCCGCCGGACGAGCTGCGCATCGACGTGTATCGCTCGAGCGGGCCCGGCGGTCAGTCCGTCAACACGACGGACTCGGCGGTGCGCATCACGCACATCCCGACCGGCCTCGTGGCCGCGTGCCAGAACGAGCGATCGCAGCTGCAGAACAAGGCCGTGGCGATGCGCATCCTGAAGGCTCGGCTCGCCGAGCAGGAGCGACAGAAGCGAGAGCAGGAGATGGACTCGATCAGAGGCGAGCGCAAGGCCGTCGACTTCGGGTCGCAGATCCGTTCGTACGTGCTCGCGCCGTATCAGATGGTCAAGGACCACCGCACCGACGAGGAGATCGGGGATCCGCAGCGGGTGCTCGACGGCGACATCGACCGGTTCATCGAGGCCGAGCTGCGTCACCGGGCGTCGCCGTCGGACTGACGCGACGGGCACGCAGGCGTTCCACGAGGAACGCGGTGAGGGCGATGAGCGCGAGCGCGGTCCACGCCGCGAGTCCCGGCTCTGACGCCGGCCGACACGGCCGCATCACGGTAGGTGAGCCGCACGTCGTGCTCCCCGGCGGGCACCGCGACCCCCTGGAGGAAGCCGTCGACGGGGACGACCTCGGCCGGCTCGCCGTCGACCGTCGCCTCCCAGCCGTCGTCGAACGTCGTGCGCACGACGACGATCGAGGGAGCGGTCGCCCGAACGTCGATGCGCACGTCTTCGGGGGCCTCCTCACGGTACGTGGCCTCGCCGGGTCCGGCGTCGGGAGTGGGTTCGATGCCGGGGTAGGACTCCACGACGGCGAGCCGGGCTGGATCGAAGGTCGGGGGCAGGATCGTGCGCAGGGTGCCGGTCACCGTGCGCCACCGTGCGGAAGTTGGGCACGACCGAGACCCTCGGCTGCCACCCCTGGACCTCGACGAGGTCGTACCCCTGGGCCCGGTCGACGACGTCGCCCTCGAGGGGCGACCCGACGCCGGTCGGCATCACGAGGTAGCGGACCCCGAGCAGCCGCACGTCGCGGAGCAGCGGGACGTCGATCACCGACGCGTTGTAGAAGACGGGCAGGGGGGAGCGCACCCGGATGTAGTCCCAGTAGCGGCGCAGCTGCACCGGGTTGTACCCGAGGGTGTCGTGGAGGCCGAACAGCGTGCCGCGCTCCATCGCGAGGGCGGGCCAGTCGGGCTCGAGCTGCATGAACAGGTAGCCCTTCTCGAACGACGAGGCCGGCGGCGCCCACGTGAGGTAGCGGTCGTGGGTCGCCGCCAGGCGAGGCACGAACGCGGTCGGCGTGACGAAGGCGGAGGCGTCGACCCTCGGCAGGGGGAGCGGCTGAGGGATCAGGTTCGGGTGCGCCCCGGCCTCCAGGTTCAGCCGGATCGTGTCGCCGGGGGGCGTGAGCTGGGAGAAGACCGCGCTCACGACGAGCTCGAGGGCCAGGACCGAGCCCACCGCGACGAACGCCCACGGGCGGCGCCTCGTCGCGAGCTGGAACAGCGCCCACGCCCCGGCAGCCAGCCCGAGCGCGAGCACGATGAACCGCAGCGGGTTCGCGAACGCGAGCAACGGCACCCCGAGCCAGAGGAACGCCCCCGCCGCGAGCCAGCGGACCGCGTGGTGCGGTGTGAGTGGCTCGTCGCGCAGGCCCTGGATGCCGACCGCCCCGAGCACCGGCACGGCGATCACGGCGAGGTAGCGCATGCGCCCGGGGTTGTGCAGGTAGACGTCGCCGAACGGGATGCGAAGGAAGACATCGCGGATGAAGGCCGCGGTGACGACCGCGTCGAGCATCAGGATCCACGTGATCGCGAGCGCCCCGCCGAACGCCCACACCACGGCGCGGCGCCGGCGCGCACGCAGGGCCAGCGGAACGCCGAGCAGGATCGTCGCTCCGGCGTAGGCGCCGGGCGTGGCACCGAAGGCGAGCGGCCACGCGGCCCAGACCCCGTTGGCCTGGATCGAACCGGTGTCGCTCCCACCGAGCGTGCCGATCGCGTCCCCGAGCCGGTCGTAGCCCGCCGCCAGGCTCGACGCTTCGAGGGCATCCATGCGGGGAAGCAGGATCGCCAGCGAGAGGAGGGGCATCGCGGCAAGGAAGAGCGCCGCTCGCCCACCACTCGCGAGCGCGAGCCGAGGGGCGTTCGAGGGGTGCTCCTGTGCGTCCCCATCCGGCCCTCGCGATCCGATGACGTCGAACACCGCCCCGGCGATCAGGTACGCGGTGAGTAGCGCCGTGCACACCACGAGGCCGTGGCTCAGGTGGGCGGTGGCGACCTGGGACCATCCGAAGGCCCCCAGGGCGATCCAGGCGACCCTCACCGACCATCGTCGGCTGCGCCGATAGCCGGCGGCTCCGACCAGCGCCACGCTGGACCACGCCATCGCACCCGCGAACGGCATCGAGATCGCGATCTCCGAGGTGGACATCAGCATCGCGAGTGAGAGCCCTCCGGCGGTCGCCGCGAGACGAGAGAAGCGTTCGATGCGCAGGAACGCGAAGAGCCCGAGGCCGGCGATCAGCGGGTTGGCGACGATGAAGGCCCGCATCGCCACCGCGGGGGAGAGCCAGGAGAACAACCCCATCGGCAGCAGGTAGAGCCACCCTCCCTGGGGGTCCGCGGCGTAGCGGTAGCCCGCCATCTCGAACGGGTTCCACAGGGGCACGTGCCCGGCCGCGATCGATCGACCGAGGAACGAGAACCGCGGGAGCCAGAACGTGAGGATGTCGGGGTGCGCGTCGCTCAGCCGGTCGGCGAACACGAAGCCCCGCAAGGCGAACAGCACCCCGGCGACGATGACCGCCGGACCGACGACCGCGAGGGCGATCCGGCGGCCCCGCTCGTGCCCGCCCGGCCGATGATCGGCCGTCTTCGCAGGTGCTGCCACCGTGGTCGCGCCCATGGCGCCCAAGCTTACGGAGTCCGCTCCCAGCCGCGCCGAGGACGTCTGGTAGGGTGACCCGGTTCGCCCTTCCCCACTCTCCTGAGGTCCAGATGATCAGTCTTCAGCGTGTCACGAAGACCTACAAGAACGGCGTCACCGCCCTCACCGACGTCACCGTCGAGGTCGAGAAGGGCGAGTTCGTCTTCATCGTCGGGCAGTCCGGATCGGGGAAGTCGACGATGATCCGGCTGCTCCTCAAGGAAGAAGAGGCGACCAAGGGCGACATCTACGTCGGCGGCAAGAACCTCGGCAAGATGTCGTCGTGGGACGTGCCGAAGCTCCGCCGCAACGTCGGGACCGTGTTCCAGGACTACAAGCTGCTCACCGACAAGACGGTCTTCGACAACGTCGCGTTCGGCCTCGAGGTGATCGGCAAGCAGAAGCACGTGATCGACCAACGCGTGCCCGAGATCCTGGAGTACGTGGGCCTGGGGGAGAAGCTCAACAACTACCCCGACGAGCTGTCGGGTGGAGAGCAGCAACGGGTCTCGATCGCGCGTGCCTGCGTGAACCGTCCGCTGGTGCTGCTCGCCGACGAGCCCACCGGGAACCTCGACCCCGCCACGAGCGTCGACATCATGCGCCTGCTCGACAAGGTGAACCGCATCGGCACCACGGTGGTCATGGCCACCCACGACCAGGCGATCGTCGATGCGATGCGCAAGCGCGTGATCGAGCTCGACAAGGGCCATGTGGTGCGCGACCAGTCGCGGGGCGTCTACAGCTGATGCGGCTCGAGTACTACTTCCGCGAGACGGCCGCCGGGCTGCGGCGCAACGGCATCGTCGCGTTCGCGGCGATGTCGACGGCGTTCATCGCGTTGTTCCTGTTCGGGCTCGCGCTGCTGATCGCCCGTCAGTTCAACCTCGTGATCGAGGCGTGGACCGGGAACGTGCAGGTCGCCGTGTACCTCACCGACCCCGTGCGCGACGACACGGTCACGCGCATCCAGACGACCCTGCAGGAACTCCCGGCGGTCGGGTCGATCGAGTACTGGGACAAGGAAGAGACCTGCGCCGCGTTCGATCGGTTGTTCGAGAACCAGGAGGTCTTCCAGGAGGGCGTCGACTGCGAGAAGGCGATCCCGACGTCGCTGCGCATCAACCTCGCCGATCCCTCGCAGTTCGATCAGATCACCGCGGCGCTCGGCTGCGAGGCCGACGGCACCACCCAGGAGATCCAGTGCACGGAACCGGGGGTGCGCGACGTCTCGGACTACCGCGACCTGCTCGACCGATTGACCGCGATCACGAGGGTGCTCTCGATCGGGGTGCTCTCGATCGCGGTGATCATGCTCGCGTCGGCGATCGCGCTCGTCGCGAACACGCTGCGCATGGGCATGTTCGCGCGCCGCAAGGAGATCGGCATCATGAGGCTCGTCGGCGCCACGAACTGGCGCATCCGCGTGCCGTTCCTGATCGAGGGACTCGTCGAGGCGCTGATCGGCGCGATCGCGGCGCTCGCCGCTCTGTTCGTGATCAAGGTGTTCTTCATCGACCAGCTCCGTGGCCAGCTGCAGTTCTTCCCGCTGATCCGCAACTCCGACGTGCTGGCGGTCGCCCCCTGGATCCTGATCGCGGCGGTGGCGGTGGCCGTGATCGCGGGCACGATCGGCATGCGCCGGTTCCTCGACGTCTGAGGTGAGCGAGCCGTGACCCCTCAGAAGCACGGCAACCCGGACGAGAAGGTCGTCGCCTCGAACCGCAAGGCTCGCCACGATTACCAGATCCTCGAGACGCTGGAGTGCGGCATCGTGCTGACCGGCGACGAGGTGAAGTCGCTCCGCGGCGGGCGCGCATCGCTCACCGAGGCGTACGCGCGGGTGCGCGACGGTGAGGTCTGGCTCGAGGGCATGCACGTGCCGCCGTACGAGCAGGGCGACAAGCGGCGGCACCTGCCGACCCGCCCCCGCAAGCTGCTGCTGCACCGCCGCGAGATCGAGAAGCTCGGCGCCGAGCAGCAGGAGCAGCGCCTCGCGCTCGTGCCGCTGCGCGTCTACTTCACCCACGGCATGGCGAAGGTCGAGATCGGGGTCGCGCGAGGCAAGCGGGAGCACGAGAAGCGACAGTCGATCGCGAAGCGGGAGCAGGAACGCGAGATCGCTCAGGAGCTCGGCCGCCGCCGCTGACGTCGCGGCTGCGCGTGACGCGCGTGCGGCTACCATCGAACGATGACCGAGCCCACCGCGCCTCGCACCGACGAGATCGACCCCGTGATCGCCCTGCTGGCGAAGGAAGCCGCGACCTACCTCGGGGCGCTCGACGACCTGCGGGTGCGCGACCCCGCAGCCGAGTCGGTCGCCGCCTCGTTCGACGCGCCGTTGCCCGAACGAGGCGAGGGCGCCGAGCAGGCGCTCCGCGAGCTCCTCGGTGGTCTCGACGGGGCGGTGCACACGTCGGGACCGCGCTGGTTCCACTTCATCACGGGGGGCACGACGCCGGCGGCGCTCGGCGCCGACTGGCTCACGACCGTGCTCGACCAGAACCCGGGCGCGTGGGTCGCCTCGCCGCTCGGCGGTCAGATCGAGCTCGTCGTGCTGCGGTGGCTGCGATCCCTCTTCGGCCTGCCGCAGACGTGGGGAGGCGTGCTCACGACGGGGGCCACGATGGCGAACTTCACCGCGCTCGCCTGTGCACGGCGTTGGTGGGCGCTCGAGCACGGGGTCGACATCGACGAGCACGGCGCCGCGGGTCTGCCACCGATGCCCGTGTTCGGTTCCGGGTACGTGCACGCGAGCGACGTGAAGGCGCTCGCGATGCTCGGGCTCGGCCGGTCGAGCGTCCGCAGGCTCGCGCGCGATCCGGTCGGGCGGCTCGACCTCGACGGCCCTCGATCGGGAGCTCGCGGCGCTCGGAGGCGCTCCCGCCGTGGTGATCGCGAGCGCCGGTGAGGTGAACGCGGGCGACTTCGACCCGATCGACGCGATGGCCGACCTCGCCGAGCGCCACGGCGCGTGGCTGCACGTCGACGGCGCGTTCGGGCTGTTCGCCGCCGTCTCCGAGCGCACCCGGCACCTGGTGGCGGGCGTGGAGCGGGCCGACTCGGCGATCGCCGACGGCCACAAGTGGCTGAACGTGCCCTACGAGTCGGGGTTCGCGTTCGTCCGGGATCCGTCGCTCCTGCCCGCGATCTTCGGCAGCGGCGCCGCGTACCTCCCCGGCCTCGACGACCCGCGTCCGAACTGGGGGTACCTCGGGCCGGAGATGTCGCGCCGGGCACGGGCCTTCCCCGTGTGGGCGACGTTACGCGCGTACGGTCGCGAGGGGTACCGGGCGATCGTGGAGCGCCACCTCGACCTCGCCCAACGCATGGCCGCCCGCGTCGATGCCGCGCCCGACCTCGAGCGGCTCGCCGACGTGCCGTTGAACATCGTGTGCTTCCGCTACCGCCCCGAGGGCGTGTCCGAGGATCGCCTCGACGACCTGAACCGGCGCCTCGGCGCGGCGGTGATCGAGGACGGCCGCGTGGCGTTCGGCACGACCACCTACGGCGGGGTCGTGGCGCTGCGCCCGGCGATCACGAACTGGCGCATCCGCGAGCAGGACGTCGATCTCGCCGTCGACGTCACTCGGGAGCTGGGCGCCCGGGTGCTCGCGGACGGCGTCTGACGGGCCCTTCAGGTCCGGCGGCTTCAGGTCGGTCGCAGGCGGGCCGTATACTCGGGGTGACAACTGCATATGGGGGTGTACTGGCTTCGATCTGGGCGTTCATCGCTCGGGGGAAGCGGGCCGTGATCCCGGATGTCACGTTAAACGCCGGACAACACACAAGCGCCAACGAAGAGTACGCGCTCGCTGCCTAAGCGGTAGCCGTCCCCCCCGGGACGTCTGCGACCGGGGGAAGGGCGTCGTGAGCAGACTCACTCCGCCGGTTCGGCCTCGGGGCCGGCGGGGGACATCGCACCGAGGCTGGCCGAAGGGAACTCTGCCGGTGGGAGCCCTGAGGCGAGATCTCACCGCCTGGCTGCGCCCGGAGAAGACCCGAGTGGTCGCCGAGAGACAGGGGTTCGAATCCCCTCACCTCCACCATCCCATCGAGAGTGGTTCGCGCCTTGGCGCGGGCCGCCTCATCCGTGACGGGCGACCCCGAGCTGGTCGAAGATGCCTGTCGGCCTTCGTCGCGGCCGTGGCCGCTTCCTCGGTCTCGCCCGTGGCCTCGAGCGATCGGGCCAACCCCGCGAGGGCGTGCGCCTGCTCGAAACGGCCACCCCATGCCTCCCAGCCCGAGGCGAGCTCACGGAAGCTCGCGGCGGCCGACTCCGAGCGCTCGCCGCGCGCCTCGGCGAGCAGCGCGTGTGAGGACGCGACGGCGAGGCGGGTCCGTCGCACGTGCACCGGTCGGTCGCCGACGATGCTCGTCGCCAGGTCGGGTCTGCCCGCCGCCAGCAATGCGCGGACGACCTCCGGCAGGTAGAGCTCGCGGTACTCCGTCGGACCCCGGCCCGTCGCGGCGTCGAACTCCTCGGCGAAGGCCACCGACCGCGCCGTGTCGCCTGCCGCGGCGTGCGCCGCGACGGCCACGACCAGTGCGGGCGCCAGCACCTGAAGATCTTCGATCTGGCGGGCGACCGGCGCGAACCTCTCGGCGAGCTCGACCGCGGCATCCGCAGGCCCCCGATGAGCCAGCACCCGCGCTCTGTAGAGGTCGGTGACGGTGGCGATCTGCGTGTCTCCATGCGCGGCCGCCCATTCGGAGAGGTCGCTCGTCTCGTCGAGCAGCTCGTCCCAGAGCCCCGCGTCGAACCGTAGCCAGAACCCCTCGGCGCGCGTCCACATCCCTTGCCCCTCGATGCCTCGACGCCGGCAGAGGTCGACCGTGGCGCGGTTCATCGGCAGGCCGGTCGCGGGTCCGTCCTCGAGGCCGACCCATTCGAGCAGGTAGGAGTACGACGTGACGATGTCGATCGCCACGCCGGACGCCTCGGCGACCTCGAGCGCCTTCCGCAGGTCGTCGACGCCCCCGAGGTCACCGGTCTCGCACCGCGCGTTCCCACGCAGGTGCAGCGCCATCAGGGTCACCGTCTCGGTGCGCGGCAGCTCGAGGGCGCGCTCGGCCCACCGCAGCGACTCTCCGGAACGACCGGCGAACATCTCGGCCTCGGCCCGGCACGCGTAGAGCTCGGACAGGACCTCGCGGCCGTCGGGGTCGTCCTCGACGAGCGCGATGCCCTGTTCGAGGGCCTGGTGCGCGGCCGCGGTCTCGCCACGGAGGCCGAGCTGGAAGTAGATGCGCCGCAGCACGCGCGCCGCGAGACGTCGATCGCCCGCCTCCGTCGCCTCGCGCTGGGCGGTCCGGTACTCCTCGAGCGCGACATCGCTCGTCATGCCGCCGGAGCGCCACCCGAGGCTCGTCGCGGTGCGACGGATCTCGGCACGCTCGGTGCCGGGAGGAGCCAACGCGAGCGCCTGCCGGTAGTACCCGGCGGCACGGGCCGCGTCGAGCGACTGCTGCCGGTCGCCGGCGAGCACGAGGCAGCGCAGGGCGTTGCCCTCGAGCTCGGGCAGCTCGTCGTCGAGGCCGGCGGCCCGAGCCAGCTCGAGGGCTCGCGTGGCGTGCGACGCGAGCAGGTCCGATCTCGAGGCCAGGCCGGCGTCCTGCACGGTGGCGAGCCACGTCGTCATGTCCCGATGCAGCCGCGACCGGGACGCTCTCGGCAGGCGGCCGTACGCCACGTCGCGGATCAACGCGTGCGCGAACGAGAACTCGGCCTCCCCTTCGATCGCGCTCGTCGAGGAGCGCCTGATCAGGCCCCGTCGTTGGAGGATGTGGACCGACGCGTCCAGGTCCGGGGGGTCGGGCTCGAGCGCGACGAGCGCTCCACGCCAGAAGCGGTCACCGATCACCGAGGCGGCCTGGAGCAGCACTCGCTCGGGGGTCTCGAGCGAGTCGAGGCGCGCCGCGATCAGCGCCTGCACCGTGTCCGGCACCCCGACGCCGCCCGGTCCTCCGAGGTCGGAGCCGATCGTCCTACCCTCCTCGCCCCGGTCCTGCAGCATGAGCACGAACTCCCGGGCGTAGAGAGGATTGCCCCCGGCACGGCGCAGGAGCGCGTCGCTCTCGTCCGTCGACATCACCGATCGCAGCAGCAGCGAGCCGAGCAGCTCGGACATCTCGGGGTCGGTGAGCGGCGAGAGCGAGATCGTCGTCGCGTTCGCGACGCCCGCGGCCCACCCGGGACGACGCGCGAACAGCTCCGGCCGGGCCGTGCACAGCAGGAACAGCGGAACGTCGGGCGCGCGTTCCATCAGCCGCTCGAGGAACCCGAGCAAGACGTCGTCCGCCCAGTGCAGGTCCTCGACGACGATCGTGAGAGGCCGGCGTTCCGCAGCCGACTCGAGGTAGCGAGCCCACGCCGTGAACGATCTCGTCGACGTCGGCGGGCGCGTCGTCGCCGGCCGGCAGCCCGATGAGCGGACGCAGCCGTGATGCCAGCCACTCCCGGTCCTCCGTGTTCAGGTCGAGTCCGGCGAGATCGGCGTCGAGATCGGCCCGGAGCACGTCGCCCGCCGCGTTCGGCGCGATGCCCGCGATCGATCGCACCACCTCGTCGAGGGCGGCGTACGTGATGGACTCGCCGAAGGGACGGCAGCGGCCGCGATGCCAGCCGACACCGTCGTGGCCGGCCCGCAGATGGTCGTTCAGGTCGAGCACGAGCCGCGTCTTGCCGATGCCCGGCTCGCCCACGACCGTGACCAGGCGCGGCGTCCGGTCGCCGATCGTGCGCTCGAGCAGGTCGTGCAGCAGCTCCCGTTCGCGGATCCGGCCGACGAACGGAGGAGGGTCGTCCTCCTCCCGCTCGGGGGTGTCGGCGCGCACGGCCGTCGCCACGAACGCCACGAGGGGGTCTGCCTTGCCCTTCACCCGTGTCGCCGGCAGCGGCTCGTAGTCCACGACGTGGCGGGTCGCCCGCTCGGTCGGTTCTCCGACGATCACCGAGCCCTCGGGTGCGAACGACTGCAGCCTCGAGGCGGTGTTGACGACGTCGCCGGCGACCCGTTCCCCGACCGTGGGGCCCTCGCCGAACGTGACGAGCGCCTCGCCCGTCTGCACCGCGATGCGCACCGGCAGGTTGCCCTCGCGAACGCGTTCACGGATCGCGAGGGCCGCTCGCACCGCTCGCTCGGGGTCGTCCTCATGGGCCATCGGGGCGCCGAAGACACCCATCGCGGCGTCGCCGATGAACTTGTCGAGCGTGCCCCCGAACCGCTCGATCTCCTCCTTCGCGACCGCGTGGAACGGCACGAGGATGCGGCGGACGTCCTCGGGGTCGGCCTGGTCGCTGCGCTCGGTGAACCCGGCGAGGTCGGCGAAGACGATCGTCACGAGCCGCCGTTCCTCGAGGGGAGGGCTCGGCAGGGGAGGCGGCGCCGAGCGGTGAGCCGCACGTCGGGCAGAAGCGAGCCTGCGGCGGCGCCTCGGCCCCGCACGACGGGCAGCGCACGCCGAGCGGGGAGCCGCAGCTGGCGCAGAACCGTGCGTCGTCGTCGTTCGACGCCCCGCAGCTCGGACAGGAGATCGCCACGCGGCGAGTCTAGCGGCGAGCCCTCGAACGCCGGACTCAGACCCTCGTGATGTCGACGTTCCCGCCGGTGGTCGCCCGCACCGTGACCGACGATCCGGCGACGAGGACCGCGTCGGCCGACACCACGACGGGCACGTCGATGCCGTACAGCTCGCCGGCGACGATCGAACCGAGGGCCACGATCGCGTCGGCCTCACCGAGCACCACCGCCACGGGCGCGGTGCCGGCACGGATCGCCTCGGCGAGCACGTACGAGCTCGAGCTCGACCCCCGGCCCGACGGCATCACGAGCACCTTCCCGCTGAGCATCGTGCCTGCCTGGGGGTGATGGCTGTCGATCAGCCTGCCGGTCTCGGGGTCGAGCCCACCCCAGAAGCTGAGCGGTTCGTCGAGCACGAGCACCTCGCCCGTGGCCACGCCGGGCACGAGCACCCGCGCCCCGAGGATCTCAGGCATCGCCCCAGACCTTCCGGTCGCGCACGAGGCGGCCCGAGGCGGCGGAGTCGACGCACTCCTCGAGCGTGGCGAACGCGACGTCGAAGCCCAGGTTGCCGGGCGCGTACCAGGCCCACTTGCCGGAGTTCGTGACGACCGGTGTGTCGGCGCGCTCGATGATCGGCGTGATGTACGTGCAGGTGTCGGTCACGATCGTCACCCCCGACGCCTGCAGCGCGTCGGCGACGTGCGACGCCTCGGCGAGCACGTCGCGTCCGGTGTTCACGTAGCACGGCACCGCGAGCCTGCGTCCTTCGACGAGTTCCGCGAGGCGCCGGAGCTCGGCCGCCGAGCAGTGCGGCGTGCCCAGGCTCACGCTCCCGACGGCGGCGCCGACCTCCACGGTCGACAGCTCGTCGCGCGCCGCCCGCAGGTCCTCGAGCCCCACCGCGACATCGAGCTAGGGGGTCCGCGCCGCCGGTCGCCGCCTCGAGCGTCGGCGCCTCGGGTGTCACGCCGACCGCGTGGAACATCGCGACGGCGCCAGAGGAGGCCGCCGCCGCACCGAGGGCTTTCAGGTGGTCCTCGGTGGTCGTCGGGGGCAAGCCGACGATCGCCGGGACGGCGTTCCCCGTGCGGCGACCGACCAGGTGCCCGATCGCGGCGTACGCGGCCTCGTCGGCGAGCAGCGCCTCGGGGAGGGCGCCGACCCGGAACACGGTCGTCGCGAGCCGTTCCCCGTCGAGGTGCAGGCCCGCCGCGGGTGCGCGCCCGGTGATCGCGCAGCAGATGTCGATGAAGTCGCCGTAGCGTCCCGTCCGAGCCCCCAGCACCGAGTTGGCGAAGACGATCGCGTTCGACTCGGCCCACGCGATGTGCTCGCCGAGGGCGGGTCGCACCGACAGCTGGTACGGCGCACAGGTCCACGTGGGGCGACAGCCCATCGCCACGTACGCGTCCATCATCGACCGGGCGTCCTCGGCGGTGTCGCGATCGAGATGCACGAGTTCGGGGTGGAGCAGGTCGAGCGAGGAGACGTTGAGCGTCGTCGGGATCGAGACACGGGCGCCACCGTCGGCGAGACGCATCGCGAAGTCCAGCCCGGCCCGACCGTGGTACAGGCAGCCGTCGATGTGCGCGGAGGTCACGTCGAGGAGCTCGCGCGCGTCCATCGCCTCGGCCGTGCGGACGAGGATGCGCATCGCGAGCTGCGCCGCGGCACCGCGCTCGCCGTCGAGCGCCGAACGGTCGTCGTCGGAGAGGGAGAGCGAGCCGGGCACGGGCGCATCCTGTCACGGCGGACGGCCGGTGTGTAACGGTGAGACCCGCGGGGACGACGTCATCCGTGTCGATCGAGCGAGGGAGGGAGAGGCGATGACCGCCCTGAAGGCCGTGATGCTGAACTGCACGCTGAAGTACGCCCCCGAGGTCTCCAACACCGAGGCGCTGATGCTGAAGGTGAAGGAGTGGTGGGACACGATGGACGTGCAGACCGAGATCGTCCGTGTCACCGACTTCCACGTTCGCTTCGGGGTGACCTCCGACGAGGGTCACGGCGACGAGTGGCCGCGGATCCTCGAGAAGGTGAAGGCGGCCGACATCATCTGCATCGGCACGCCGATCTGGTTCGGCGTTCGGGGCTCGGTCGCCCAGTTGGTGATCGAGCGGCTCGACGGCACGTACAACGAGCGGAACGCCGTCGGCCAGTACCCGCTCTACAACAAGGTCGGGTGCGTCGTCGTGACCGGCAACGAGGACGGCGCCCACGCCGCGGCCGAGACGACGCTGTTCAACCTGTCGCATCTGGGGTGCGCGATCCCGCCGAACGCCGATACCTACTGGGTGGGTGACGCGGGCCCCGGCCCGAGCTACATCGAGGCCGGCGGCGAGCATCACGCGTACACGCAGCGAACGACGCGGTGGATGGCGCACAACACCGTGCACCTCGCACGCATCCTGAAGGCCACACCGATCCCGGCCGAGGGCAACACGTTCGACGAGGAGACCGATCACGGCCCGATGCACAACGGCTGAGCCGTCGACGGCTCGGTACGATGGCGTCATGGCTCTGCGCATCGACGTCGTCAGCACCGTCGCCACCCGCGACTATCCGGGGGAAGGGCCGACCGAGGTGCAGAACAACGTCTGGGTCGTCGGCGGCGACGCCGAGGTGCTCGTGATCGATGCCTCGCACGACGTCGCCGCGATCGTCGACGCGGTCGCCGGCCGACGTGTCACCGCGATCGCCTGCACGCACGGGCACTGGGACCACGTGGACGTCGCGTTCGACCTGCGCGACGCCGTCGACGCGCCGATCCTGCTGCACCCCGCCGATGCCCCCGTCTGGCGGCGGACCCACCCCGATCGAACGCCCGACCGAGACCTGACCGAGGGCGACCTGCTCGTGGCCGACGGCGTCGAGCTCCGGGTGCTGCACACACCGGGCCACACACCCGGGAGCGTCTGCTTCCACCACACCGCGAGTCACGACCTGTTCGACGGCGACACCCTGTTCCCGGGCGGTCCGGGCTCGACGGGTGACGAGCTGGGCGACTTCGAGGTGATCATCGCGTCGATCCGCGAGCGCATCCTCATCATGCCGCCCGAGACCGACGTGTATCCGGGGCACGGTGACTCCACGACGGTGGGCGCTGAGGCGCCGCACCTGCAGGAGTGGATCGACCGGGGCTGGTGACCCGGTGCCCTGCAACTCCGATCACGTCGTGGAACCCGCACCGACCACGGAGGTGTCGCCCGAGGACGCCGAGGCCATCGCGCGCGACTTCCGTGACGAGATGGCGCGACGGCGTACGATCCGCGACTTCGCGAACCGTCCCGTGCCGCAGGCGCTGATCCGGCATGCGATCGCCACGGCCGGCACGGCACCGAGCGGGGCCAACGTGCAGCCGTGGCGGTTCGTGGTCGTGACCGACTCCGAGACGAAGGCTCGCATCCGTGAGGGGGCCGAGCAGGAGGAGCGCGAGTTCTACGAGGCCGACCACGAGGAGTGGCACCGGGCACTGCAGCCACTCGGCACCGACTGGCGCAAGCCGATGCTCACCGACGCCCCGGTCGTGATCGTGGTCTTCGAGGTGCACCAGAGCGACGTCGAGCCAAAGCCCTACTACACGAAGGAGTCGGTCGGCATCGCCGTGGGTTTCCTGCTCGCCGCGCTGCACCGCATGGGACTGGCGACCCTGACGCACACGCCCAGCCCGATGCGATTCCTCAACGAGATCGTCGGGCCGACCTCGCAACGAGCGGCCGTTCGTGGTGATCCCGGTCGGGTACCCGGCGGAGGGCGCGACCGTGCCCGCGATCCGCCGCAAGCCGGTCGACGAGATCATGGAATGGATCGGGACCGCCCAGTAGTCTGAGTCAGACTAGATGAGCGGACCGGGCATGCCGTCGGGGTCGCCGTCGGCGTAGGCGGTATCTCCGTACTCGGCGAGGTCGCGACCGGCGAGCGACTCGAGGAACGTCGTGCCGAAGACCGCCGCGAACTCCTTCTGGTCGAGCAGGTCCTGCTCCACGGCGCTGCGTGGCACGTACGCGCCGATGTTCTGCCGGTAGCGGTAGTCGGCGAGCGAGGCCGCGACATCCTCGATCGTGGCTCCGCCGTTGTCGCGCAGCCGGTCGACGTTCAGGAAGACCTCCGACGGCACGACGCTCTCGACCACGCCGGTCACGCCCGAGAACCGTGACTCGATGAACCGCTCGAGCTGGATCGGATCGAGCCGCACGCCGCCCACCGAGTCCGGGAGCGGGCACTGCCCGTGATCGGCCGTCACGATCAGCGCGTACTCGCTCGGGAACCGGTCGTCGAGCATCGCCTTCAGGCGCCCGAGCTGTTCGTCGACGGCGCGCAGCTGCAGGCCGGTCCACTTCGAGCCCATCCCGTAGACGTGGCCCGTGTAGTCCGGCGACTTGTAGGTCGTCGAGAGCAGGCTGGTCGCGCCTTCCCCGATCGGCTCGGAGTCGAACGCCGCTTCGATCACGTCGCCCTGATACCGCACGATCGGCGGGCGGCAGCACGGCGACTGACGTCCGACGGGGGCGAACTGGGCGTCCCAGCCCGGGTCGTCGAACTCGTCGAGGTAGCGCTGGTAGTCCTCGGCGGTCGGCATCGACGCGGGGAGCCGGTACAGCTCGGGGTTGTGGGGCTGCCAGGTCGCGGTGCCGTCCTCGTCCCAGAAGACCCCCACCGGCAGGTCGTCGGCGGGTCGGTCGCGACCGCCGAACCCCATCGTGCCGAGGTGCCAGACCTGGTACCCGATCTGCCCCACCCAGGCGTTCGTCTCCTCGTGCCAGAGGTCGGAGAGCGTCGGGATCCAGATGTCGCCGGGCTGGGCGCTCCCGGGGGAGTCGTAGGCCTTGCGGACGACGCCCTGCTCGTCGCGGATGTTGTGACCGGTCACGCCGTGGCGGTTCGGGAACGCGCCGGTGCCGATCGTGCCGTGCGCACACGCGGTCACCGCGGGGAACGACCCCACGATCGCGTTGCGGAAGTTCGCGCTCTCGCCCATGAGCGCCTTGAGGTTCGGCCAGTCGTCGGGGAACTCCTTCAAGAGGTTCCAGCCGCCGCCGTCGATCACGTAGGTCACCACGACCTTGGGGGTGCGCGCGGAGCGGCTCGTCGTGAGCGGCAGCGGCGACCCGTCGCGATCGTCGGGCCACCCGTCGTAGCCGATCATCTGCGCCGTGGTCGGCGCCAGGTCGGCGAGCGTCACGCGGGCGTCGGAGTCGCTCGGCAGCACGTGGCCGGGGGCGTGCACGAGCAGCGGGATGCGCTCGAGGTACATCCAGACGCTCGCGTGGCTCGTGCGGGGGTCCTGCGGCACGAGCGAGAGCGACTCCTGCGGGTAGTTCGAGCTGTTGTACGGCGCGAGCAGCAGCTGCAGGTCGCCCGAGCGACGCGGGACGAACGTGCGCCGAACGAGCTCCATGTACTCCGAGCCGAGGTCGGTGGCCATCGCCTCCTGGACCGGGCGCGGATCGGGACGGCCGAGCTTGCGAGCGGCCCACCCGATCGACGGCCCGGCGATCGCCCACGCGAGTCCGCCGAGGCCGGCCGCCACGAGCAGGTTGCGGCGCCCGGGATCCGCGTCGGCGCCGGCCGAACGGCCGGGCCCCCAGACGCTGATCGCGAGCCCCAGCGCCAGCGTGATCAGGCCGATCGAGACGCCGAGCACCCACGATCCGGCGATGCCCACGACGAGCCCGAGGAGCCCGGCGAGGGCCGCGAACACGATCAGGGCACGGATGTCAGGGCGTCGTTCCATGGACACCTCCATGTTCCCAGAGGTGCCCTCGCTGCAGATGGAGGTGCGTGTGGCGTTCCCGTTGCGACGGAAGGCGCGCTAGCTGCGCTTGCGGTCCAGGTCGAGGAAGGGCAGCGCCACGACCGTGGCGGCGACCTTGCCGCGCTCGCCCTCGACGCTCCACTCGACGCTGAGGCGCGTGCCCGGCTCCGCGTGGCCCTTGTCGACCGAGCCGAACCCGACCATCTTCTTGATCGTCGTGCCCCACGTGACCGAGGTGGCGCGGCCGACCTGCTTCCCGTCCTTGTAGACCGGCACCGGGTCGCGGTGCACGAAGGGGCTGATCGCGGGGGCGAGGCCGTGCTTCGCGTACATCGCCTCGATGCCGAGCCAGTCGAGCTCGACCCCGACGAGCCGACGGGCGGGACCGCCGGACGCGTGCTCGGCGCGCAGCGCCCGGCGCCCCGTGAAGTCGGTGGCCTTGCCGAGGTCGACGAGCGGCTCGAAGCCGAGCTCGTAGGGCGAGTACTGCTGCTCGGGCGCGACGGCGTGCCGGGCGCTCGTGTACTCGGCCTCGATCAGGATGAGGCCGGCCTCGACGCGGGCGACGTCCATCGCGTTGATGCCGACCGGGTAGATGCCGTAGCGCTCGCCCACGTCGAAGATGCGGTCCCAGACCGGCAGGGCCTGGTCGGCGGCCATCCAGAGCTCGTAGCCACGGTCGCCCGTGTAGCCGGTGCGGGTCACGTCGACGGCGACGCCGGCGATCTCGGTGACGCGCCGACCGAAGTACTTCAGGTCGGTCCAGTCCTGGCCCGTGGCGTCCTGCAGCACCTCGCGGCTGAGCCGCCCCTGCAGGGCGAGCGCGGCGGTGCGGTCGCTGATGTCGTCGACCTCGACGTCGAGCCCGGTGGCGTTCAGCACGAACCAGCGGTAGCAGGGGTCGGCGGCCGTGATGCGGTAGGTGGTGTCGTCGAGGCGGGCGATCGTGCCGTCGTCGAGGACCTTGCCCTCCTCGTCGCACCAGGGGGAGTAGAAGACGCGGTCGACCCGCAGCTTCGTCATGTCGCGGGTCATCACGCGGTCGAGCAGGCGCTGCGCGTCGGGCCCCGTGACCTCGTACTTGTAGAGCGGGCTGATGTCGATCACGGCGGCCGCTTCGCGGATCGCGCTGTACTCGATGTCGTGGAAGTCGGCGTAGACGGGCACCGAGTAGTAGCCGGACCACTCGCCCCAGGCCATCTTCGAGTTCAGCGCCTCCTGGCGCGGGAAGAACGCGGTGGGCACGCTCACGGGTGGACCTCCTCGGTCGGTCGTGGGGCGCGCGGAGGGACGCCCGACAGCGCGTAGGGTATCCGACCGCCGCCGGGCCGCGGCACGGAACGAACTGACCTGAGGTCAAGGGGCCGTTGGTGGGCGTTGTGACCCCCGGCTAGCATGGGCGACCGGCGACCCAGGCCGTGTTCCGGGACGCCCCGTTGACCTCGAGTCACCCAGGAGGCACCCATGGCGAAGCGGTACGACGCGGTCGTGATCGGAGGCGGGCACAACGGCCTCGTGAACGCCGCCTACCTCGCGAAGGCCGGGCTGAAGGTGCTCGTGCTCGAACGCCGGCACATCCTCGGCGGGGCCACCCTGACCGAGGAGATCGTCCCGGGGTTCAAGTTCTCGGTCTTCAGCTACGTCGTCTCGCTGCTGCGTCCCGAGATCATCCGCGACCTGCAGCTCCCCAAGCACGGGCTCGAGATCCTGCCCCTCGACGGCACGATCACGCCCCTGGATGACGACTACCTCTGGCGCGTGAACGACCACGGCAAGAACGTGCGCGAGCTGCGTCGCTGGAGCCTGAACGACGCCGAGGTCTACGAGGAGTACGGCCAGCTCATGGCGGAGATGGGCCGGTTCATCAAGCCGATCCTGTCGATCGCGCCGCCCGACACCGGGAAGATCACGCCGGGTCATTGGCTTCCGCTCGGTCCGCTCGCGAAGGCGTTCAAGGACCTCCCGAAGAAGATGCAGTCCACGTTCATCCAGCTCATGACGATGAGCGCGGCCGACTTCCTCGACCAGTGGTTCGAGACCGAGCCGCTGAAGGCAACGATGAGCGCCTCGGGCATCATCGGCACGTTCCAGGGGCCGCGGTCGCCCGGGACGGCCTACGTGCTCCTGCACCACTACATGGGCGAGATCGACGGCGCGTTCCGCGCGTGGGGCGTGCCGCGGGGCGGCACCGGGTCGGTGGCCTACGCGATCGCGAACAGCGCGCTCTCGCTCGGGGTCGAGATCCGCACCGAGGCGGGCGTCTCGCACATCACGACCACGGGCGGACGCACCACCGGCGTCGTGCTCGAGTCGGGCGAGGAGATCGAGGCCGACGTCGTGATGAGCTCGCTCGACTCGCGGCAGACGTTCATCAACCTGCTCGACGAGCGCGACCTCGAGCCGTCGTTCCGCGACGAGGTGATGCGCTACAAGTACCGGGGCTCGAGCGGGAAGGTGAACCTCGCGCTCAACGGACTGCCCGAGCTCGCGTGCAAGCCCGGCGTCGGCCCGTGGCTGCGCGGCGCGATCTCGTTCTCGCCCTCGCTCGACTACATGGAGCGCGCCTACGACGACGCGAAGTACGGCCGGCCGTCGGCGCGCCCCTACATCGACTGCATCATGCCGACGCTCGTCGACCCGACGATGGCGCCGCCCGGCAAGCACGTGATGAGCTGCTTCGTGCAGTACGCCCCGTACCACCTCGAGAACGGCGAGCAGTGGGACGACGCGAAGCGCGAGGCGTTCGGCCAGAACGTGATCGACACGCTCGAGGAGCGCTTCCCGAACATCCGATCGCTGATCGAGGGGTATCAGTTCGTCACGCCGAAGGACATCGAGGACATCACGGGCCTCAGCGAAGGGAACATCTTCGCCGGCGAGCTCTCGCTCGAGCAGCTGTTCTTCAACCGGCCGGTGCCCGGGTGGGCGCGCTACGAGACCCCGGTGAAGGACCTCTGGATGTGCGGCTCGGCGACCCACCCCGGCGGCGGCATCATGGGGGCGCCGGGCATGATCGCGGCGCGCGAGTACCTGAAGCAGCGCAAGCGCGGACGGAGGGCGGCCTAGATGGCGCCCCGCACCGACGTCGTCGTGATCGGCGGGGGACACAACGGCCTCGTCGCGGCCGCCTACCTCGCGAAGGCGGGGCGCGCGGTCACGCTGCTCGAGGCGGCGCCCGAGGTCGGCGGCATCCTGCGCACCACCTCGCCCGCCGAGGGCGTGACCGCCCCCGGCATCGCGCACACGGTCGGGCGCCTGCGTGCCTCGGTCGTGAAGGACCTGCAGCTGTCGTCGTTCGGCTTCGAGGCGATCACGCCCGCCGTGCGCATGTTCGCGCCGCAGCCCGACGGCTCGGCCGTCACGTTCTGGGGCGACCCCGCGCGCACCGCGAGCGAGCTGCGTGATCGCAGTGCCCACGACGCCGACGCGTTCGGCGGCTTCGACGCCAAGATGCGCTCGATCGCGAGCTTCCTCGCCTACATCAACGTCGCGACCCCGCCCGACGCGAAGTCGCCCTCGATCGCCGACGCGATGATGGGGCTGAAGCTCGGGAAGGCCTTCCGCGACCTCGGCGCCAAGGCCGGGCGCGAGACGATCCGCGCGTTGCCGATGGCCGTCGCCGACCTCGTGCAGGAGGTCTTCGACGACGAGGCCGTGCGCGGACCGCTGACGACCCGCGGCGTGCTGTACACGTCGATGGGCCCGTGGGCGACGGGCACCGCGGCCGTGTTCCTGAACGACTCCGCCGGCACCGACGGCGGCGCGGCGGGCACCACGGTGTTCGCGCGCGGCGGCACGGGAGCGCTCGCGAGCGCGCTCGAGGCCGCCGCGAGGGCCCGCGGGGTCGACGTGCGCACCGGGGCCGAGGTCGTCGCGATCCGCTCGAAGGACGGTCGCGTGCGGGGTGTGACCCTCGCCGACGGCACCGAGCTCGACGCGACGCTCGTCGTCTCGGCGGCCGACCCCAAGCGCACCCTGCGCCTGTGCGATCCCGTGGAGCTGAACCCCTACGAGGTGTGGCGTGCGGAGAACATCCGTCAGCCCGGCGCGACCGCCAAGGTCAACCTGGTGCTCTCGGACCTGCCGTCGTTCAACGGCGCCGACGACGTCGAGCGCCTGAAGGGCCGCATCGTGGTCGGCACGTCGATCGACCACGTCGAGCAGGCGATGGACGCGAACAAGTACGGGCACGTCGCCGAGGACCCGATGCTGGAGGCGACGATCCCCACGCTCGTCGATCCGTCGCTGGCTCCCGAAGGGAAGCACGTGATGTCGATCCTGTTCCAGGCGGCGCCGCGGACGCTCCGCGACGGCGACTGGGCGTCCGAGCGCGACGGTGTCGCCGACATCGCCGTGAAGTCGATGGAGCGCTTCGCACCAGGGCTCGGCGAGCTCGTCGAGGCACGCGAGGTGATCACGCCCGAGGACATGGAGACCGACTACGGCCTCACCGGCGGCCACGTCTACCACGCCGAGCCCGGCCTCGATCAGTTCTTCGCCTGGCGTCCGCTCAACGGGGAAGCGCGCTATCGGCTGCAGATCGAGGGGCTGTACCTCGCCGGCTCCGGGGCCCACCCGGGCGGCGGCATCACCGGCGGTCCCGGGGCCAACGCCGCCCGCCAGATCCTCACCGACACGAAGTAGCGGTCGCCCTCACACCTCGCTGATCTCGAAGAGGTGGCCGTCGGGGTCGCGGAAGAAGCACCTGACCTCGTGTCCCCAGTCGTGCGGGGGCGTGAGGAACTCGGCGCCGCGTGCCGAGAGCGTCTCGTAGGCGGCGCGGCAGTCCTCCACTCGGATCGTCACCGAGTGACTCACGCGGGTCGCATCGGGTGTCTCGAACGTCACGTCGGGCTTGTCCTCGGTCGGCCCGCCGCCGGTCACGAGGAGCAGCCAGGCGGCGCCGAACCGGAAGACCGCCGACGTGCCGCCGTACTCGCGGAACAGCTCGGCTCCGAGCACGTCGCGGTACCACGAGACCGACCGTTCCACGTCGCGCACGACGAGGAGATGCGTGAGCTCGGTTCCGGGTACGGGAAACGGTGTCGGATCGTCGACCATCGGGGCCACGCTACCGGAGCCGTGGACGTTCCCGCCGCCCCTCACTAGGGTCGACCGGACGATGATCTCCCTCGAGCACGTCGAGAAGCGCTACCCGGGAACGGCCTCACCGGCCGTCGACGACCTCACGCTCGAGATCGACGAGGGGGAGACCGTCGCGCTCGTCGGACCGTCGGGCTGCGGCAAGACCACCACCCTGAAGATGATCAACCGGTTGATCGAGCCGACCGGCGGGCGCATCGTGCTCGACGGCACGAACGTGCTCGAGCAGGACCCGGTGCAGCTCCGTCGAGGCATCGGCTACGTGATCCAGCACACCGGTCTGATGCCGCACCGCACGATCCGGCAGAACATCGCGACGGTGCCGCACCTCGTCGGCTGGGACGACGAACGGGTCGACGCGCGCGTCGACGAGCTGCTCGAGATCTTCGATCTCGACCGCGAACTGCTCGACCGATACCCGGGGGAGCTCTCCGGCGGCCAGCGCCAGCGCGTCGGGGTGGCCCGGGCGCTCGCCGCCGACCCGCCCGTGATGCTGATGGACGAGCCGTTCGCCGCGGTGGATCCGATCGTGCGGGGGAGGCTGCAGGACCAGTTCCTCGAGATCCAGGAGCGGTTGCGCAAGACGATCGTGTTCGTGACGCACGACGTCGACGAGGCGATCAAGCTGAGCGACCGCATGGCGATCCTGAACATCGGCGGCGTGCTCGAGCAGTTCGCGCCGCCAGAGACCGTCCTGCGAGAGCCCGCGAACGACTTCGTGCGTGAGTTCGTCGGCGCGGAACGAGGCCTCAAGCGGCTGGCGTTGATCAAGGTCGACGACATCGAGGTGGAGCCAGGCCCCGTGGTGACACCGAGGGCCGGCGCCGACGAGGCCCGGCGCGCGATCGATGCCGCCGGCTTCGGGTGGGTCAGCGTGGTCGACGAGGGGGAGCTGCTCGGGTGGGTCGACCATCAGGCGCTGGAGGGGTGTGCGACGGCGGGCGAGGCCACGCCGAGGAGGTTCAGCGCGTACGTGACCGGACGCGACTCGCTGCGCCAGGCCCTCGATTCGATCGTCACGTCGCGAACGGCGGTCGCCGTCGTGGTGACCGAGGGCCAGCACTACCGGGGCGTCTTGACGCTGGAGCGCATCTCGCAGGAGATCCTCGCGTGAGCGACCTCGTCGTCGGCGCCACGACGTTCCTCGCGCAGCAGGACACCGAGCCGCTGATCCGCTGGATCTGGATCTCCGACCACGTCGACGAGATCGTGAGCCGCGGGCTGCAGCACGTCTACCTGACGATCGTGACCGTGGTGATCGGGTTCCTGATCGCGTTCCCGGCGGCCGTCTACGCCTCGCGGCATCGGTGGGCGGTCTCGCCGATCACGTCGATCTCCGGCGTGTTGTACACGATCCCTGCGTTCGCGTTCATCTTCCTGCTGCTGCCGATCACCGGCCTCTCGCTCACGACCGTCGTGATCCCGTTGATCGCGTACAGCCTGCTGATCCTGTTCCGCAACACGCTCGCGGGCCTCGACTCCGTGGAACCCGAGGTGAAGGAAGCGGCCGTCGGCATGGGGCTGTCGCGCCGGCAGCTGCTGTGGCGGGTCGAGGTGCCGCTCGCGATGCCGGTGATCATCGCGGGCCTGCGCATCGCGACGGTGAGCTCGATCGCGTTGATCACGATCGCGGCGCTGATCGGCAGGGGTGGGTTCGGACAGTTCATCCTCGACGGTCTGAACACGTTCTTCTGGACCCCGTTGATCGTGGGGGTCGTGCTGTCGGTCGCCCTGGCGTTCGCGGCCGACCTGCTGCTGCTCGGCCTGCAGCGGCTCGCGACACCCTGGGCCAAGGCGTCGGGCGTGAGGGCGGTGGCCACGTGAACGGGCTGCTCGAGGGCCTGCAGTGGCTCGTCGATCCCGCCAACTGGTCCGGGGTCGACGGCATCCCGGCTCGGGTCTGGGAGCACGTGCAGCTCTCGGTGATCGCCCTGGTGATCGCCACGCTCATCGCCGTGCCGATCGGGTTGTGGATCGGCCACACCCGGCGTGGGCAGTTCTGGACCGTGCAGTTCGCCAACGTCGGTCGATCGATCCCGTCGCTCGCGGTGCTCTCGATCATGTTCCTGATCGCCGTGAAGGAGTTCCCGTCGCTCGCGTTCGGGTTCCTGCCGACGATCGTGGCGCTCACGCTGCTGGGCATCCCGGTGATCCTGATCAACACGTACGTGGGCATCCAGCAGGTGGACCCCGACACGGTCGAGGCGGCCAGGGGCATGGGCATGAGCGGGCGGCAGGTGCTCTGGACGCTCGAGGTGCCGATGGCGATGCCGTTGATCATGACCGGGCTGCGGCTCGCCGCCGTGCAGATCGTCGCGACCGCCGGCCTCGCCGCCCTGATCGCCGGCGGGGGGCTCGGCCGCTACATCGTCGACGGGTTCGCCCTGCGGGAGAACGACAGGATCGTGGCCGGCGCGATCCTCGTGGCGGTGCTCTCGCTGCTGACGGACCTCGCGTTCTCGCTGCTCACGAGGATCACCTCTCCGAAGCTCAGCTCCGAACCCGGGGACGTGCCGGCGTAACGTTCGGTTCCTTGCCGTGACTGCATCGCATCGTGCGACATGAACGATCGCGCCGTTGATACGGTGCTCAGATGTCCACCGTCGGGGAGATGGACACCCCATGACCGGATGGAGGGATACCCATGCGGAAGCACCGCATGTTCGTCCTCGGGGCGGGTCTCCTCTCGTTGTCGCTGCTGGCGACCGCGTGTGGGGACTCGGGTGGGGACGACACGGGCGACGGCGACACGAGCGCCGAGCCCAAGGGCGAGATCGTCGTCGGCGTGTCCGGCGCGTTCGCCGAGAACCAGGTCGTCGCCGAGATGTACGCGCAGGTCCTCGAGGCCGACGGCTACACCGTGACCCGAGAGCTCGACATCGCCGACCGTGCGGTGGGCAACGAGGCCCTGGCCGCCGGTGAGATCGACCTGAAGCCGGAGTACACCGGGTTCGATCTGCCGCTCTACGACGAGGAAGCGCCCACGAACGGCGATCCGCAGGCGGTGGCCGACGCGCTCACCGCCGCGCTCGAGCCCGAGGGGCTGGTGACCTACGCGATCTCGCCTGCCAACAGCACGAACGTGTTCGTGGTGACCCCCGAGACCGCTGAGGCCAACTCGCTCACCGACATGAGCAGCCTCTCGCCGGCCGCGGGCGACCTGACGCTCGGGGGTCCCGCCGATTGCCCGAAGGCCGCGTTCTGCGTGCCGGGACTCGACGAGACCTACGGCGTGACGTTCGCGGAGTTCAAGCCGCTCGACTTCGGCGGGCCGAAGACGGTCGCCGCGATCGACAGCGGCGCGGTCGACGTCGGCGTGCTGTTCTCGCTCGACCCCACGATCCAGGACAAGGGATACGTGGTGCTCACCGACAACGAGAACCTGCAGGCGAACGGGAACTTCATCCCGGTCGTGCGCGAGGAGGTCGCGAGCGACGAGCTCGGCGCCCTGCTCGACAGCGTCACGACGACGCTGACCGACGAGAACATGCGCGAGATGGTCGGGCAGATCCTCAACGACAAGCGCGACGTCTCCGACGTCGCCGAGGAGTACCTGACGAACGCGGGCATCCTCTAGCGCGTCGACGATCGCGAGGGCCGGGGCTCGTCCCCGGCCCTTCGCGGTCCTCACCAACCCCGGGTGCCCGGCTCCCCCTTGAAGGGACCGGCGACATCGGGCGTGATCCAGCCGCCGTAGAAGCCGCCGGGCTGAGGCGTCACCGCGATGCCGTCGACGGTGCAGCGCTCGACCCTGCCCGCGTAGAACGCGACGTGGTCGCGCAGCGCCTGGTACGCGGGGCTCGGCTCCGGGTAGTACCAGCCCGCTTCCCGCGCCACCCGATCGCCCACCACCACGTCCACGTAGGCGGCGGCGCCCTTCCACTCGCAGAACGACGCCCCCTCGGCCGGGCGGAGCAGGTCGCGGCGCACGTCGTCGAGCGGCAGGTAGAAGGTCGGTGGATGGCTCGTCTCGAGGATGCGGAGGGCCGTGGTCGTATCGGCGATCGTGACCCCTGCGAACGTCACGACGACGTGACGCTCGTCGCGCACGAGCGCGGGCGGGCGCGGGTAGTCGCCACACGGACTCCTGACCGTGGGCCGCCTCGGCGGGAGTGCGAGTCGCATGCATCGATCATGCGCGCCGTCCGGCCGAACGACATCGATCCGGCACGCCGGTGCAGAGGTTCACGGACAGGGTCCGACGGTGACCCGCACCCCCCGGTGATCCGACCCGGGCACGGTGATCGTGCCTGGGTCCTGCGCGCACCAGGCGGGCTCGACGAACACGTGGTCGATGCGCAGGAGGAGCGTCGTCCACCAGCGTCCGACGTAGGTGGTGCGGCCGGCGGCGCCGGCCCGCATCGCGTCGGTGAGCGCGGCGTCCATCGTCCGGTAGCTCACCACCCGGTCGCTCATGTTGAAGTCGCCGGCCACGACCACGGGGCGGTCCTCCTGCTCGACGGCGGCCAGCAGCTCGTCGGTGAAGAGGTGCTGGTCGGCGAAGCTCGTGTCGCGCAGGGGGTTCAGGGAATGCACGACGTAGAGCACGAAGGGCATCCCGGGCGCATCGACGCCGACCCGCATCACGCGTGCGGGTGGCAGCCCCACGTCGCCGAGCTCCCTGAGCGGGAATCGCGACCATGCCCCGAGCTCGCCGTCGTCCACGGTCGAGGTGAGACCCGAGGCGGCGGCCCGGGCGGTCATCGCCTCGTAGAACTCGTCGTTCGACATCTCCACGGCGACCACGACGTCGGGATCTCCGGCGAGGAGCGACCCCGGCACGGCCGCCTCGGTCGGGTTGTCGTCCCACACGTTCGCCACGACGAGGCGGACACCCGGATCGGGAGTGGCGATCGCCCGAGGCAGCCGCGGCGAGATCACCGCGATCGAGCAGACCACCAGGATCGACGTGCCGGCGAGCACCGGCCATGCACGCCGCGTGGCCAGGCCGACGATCGCGCCCACCACGATCGCCGCGACACCGATCAGCGGGAGTCCGATCGCCACGGTGTCGACGGGACCGCCGACGTCGCGGACGCCGAACCACACCCAGGGAAGGCCGATCGCGAGCGCAACGGGCAGCAGGCGGCGCGGGCGTCCGCCGCGGGGAGCAGGTTCCACAGCGCGGAGCCTAGCCTTCGAGCGGCTCCTGCACGTGTGACGAGCTGATGGAGGTCCCTGGCGATCCTGTGGGAAGCTTCGCGACATGAGCGACGCGCCCGACTTCCGCCTGGAGCACAGCGAGCTGCGCGGTGACGACGAGTTCACCGAGTTCAGCGAGCACCGACCTGCCCTACTACTCCGACTGGCGAGGGTCGTTCGAGAAGCTGCCGTGGGCCACCGACGACGAGTCCCTGCGTGCGGCGAACGCCGACGTCGCGATCGTCGGCGCGCCGCTCGACGAGGGCACGTCGTCGCGGCCCGGGGCCCGGTTCGGACCGCGCGCGATCCGCATGGCGCCCACGGCCTGGAGCAGCGAGTACGCCTGGTCGATCCAGCTCGACGTGGAGCCCTACGAGCACCTCACGGTGGTCGACGCCGGCGACGCCCCGATCGTGCCGACGCGGTTCGAGCGCGCGCTGCGGGTGATCCACGAGAAGGTCTTCCGCGTCGCGAACGCCGGTCCCGTGCCGATCGTGCTCGGCGGCGACCACTCGATCACGTATCCGAGCGCGGCGGGCGTCGCGCGTGCCGTGTGGCCACGGAAGGTCGGCATCGTGCACTTCGACGCCCACGCCGACACCGGCGCCGACCAGTGGGGCAACCTGTACGGCCACGGCGAGCCGATGCGGCGCCTGATCGAGGAAGGATGGGTCGCCGGGCCGAACTTCGTGCAGGTCGGGCTGCGCGGCTACTGGCCCGAGCAGGAGACCTGGGACTGGATGCGCGAGCAGGGCCTGCGGTGGCACACGATGGTCGAGATCGAGGAACGCGGCAGCGAGGCGGTGATCGCCGATGCGATCGCCGAGGCGCTCGACGGCCCCGACTGCATCTACCTGAGCGTCGACATCGACGTCGTCGACCCGGGCATGGCGCCGGCGACCGGCACGCCCGAGTCCGGCGGCATGCTCGCGCGCGAGCTGCTGCGGGCGGTGCGCCAGATCGTGGGCCAGGTCGACCTGGTCGGCATGGACGTGGTGGAGGTCTCGCCGCCCTACGACCACGCCGAGGTCACGGCGATCCTGGCGCATCGCACGGTGATGGAGGCGATCAGCGCCCTCGCGAAGAAGCGGGCGAGCGCCGGGTAGCTCCTCCAGGCCGACTCTCGGTAGGCTGCGAGCGCATGTGCCGAAGCATCAAGACCCTGCGCAGCGCCGACGAGCCGGCGACCGAGGACGACATCCGCGCCGCCGCCCTGCAGTACGTGCGGAAGGTGAGCGGTTACCGCCAGCCTTCCCGCAAGAACGAGGAGGCGTTCGAACGGGCCGTCGAGGCGGTCGCGGAAGCGTCGAAGACCCTGCTCGACGACGTGAGCCCGGCCGGCACGGCGCGCTGAGTCGCGCCCGCTTCTCGCGACCCGTCTCGCCGCTACGATGGTCCTCATGCTGCCGCTCGATCCCGCTCCGGCCGAGATGCGCGCGATGGGGGAGTCCGCGCTCGAGTACCTGATCGCGTTCATCCACGGCCTCGACGACGCGCCCGCCGAGGCCACCGAGGGTGCGATCGAGCTCGCACGAGAGCTCCGTGCCGCCCCGCCCGAGCGCGGCGGTGACTTCGAACCGCTCTTCGACGAGGCACGACGCGCGATCGCGCAGCACGTTCGAGTACGCGGGCCCCGGCTACCTCGCCTACATCCCCGGGGGCGGTCTCTACACGGCGGCGCTCGCCGACTTCCTCGCCCAGGGGGTGAACCGCTACGTCGGCCTGTGGCAGCCGAGCCCGGCGGTCGTGCAGATCGAGGAGAACGTCACCCGCTGGCTCTGCGACGTCTTCGACTACCCCGAGGGTTCGCAGGGGCTGCTGCTCTCGGGCGGCTCGATGGCGAACCTCTCGGCGATGGTGACCGCTCGCCACGCGAAGCTCGGGGAGGACTTCCTCGACGGCACGTACTACGTGAGCGAGCAGGCGCACGCGAGCGTCACGAAGGCCGCGACGATCGCCGGCTTCTCGAAGCGGAACCTGCGCATCGTGCCGACCGACGCCGAGCTGCGCATGGACCCCGAGGCGCTGCGGGCGCTCGTGCGCGACGACCGAGCGGCCGGGCTGCGGCCGTTCCTCGTGGCGCCGAGCGCGGGCACGACGAACACGGGCGCGATCGATCCGCTCGACGCGATCGCCGACATCGCCGCCGACGAGGGACTGTGGATGCACGTCGACGGCGCCTACGGCGGCTTCTTCCAGCTCACCGAGCGCGGGCGCGCGGCGTTCCGCGGCATCGAGCGCAGCGACTCGGTGACCCTCGACCCGCACAAGGGCATGTTCCTGCCGTACGGCACGGGGGGGCTGGTCGTGCGTGACGGGCAGGCGCTGCGCGACGCGCACTACGAGGGAGCCGCCTACCTGCAGGACCTGCCGCCGACCGGGGAGCTGCCGAACTACAGCGAGTACTCCGCCGAGCTCTCGCGCGACTGGCGTGGGCTGCGGGTGTGGTTCCCGCTGCGGCTGCACGGGGTCGCGGCGTTCCGCGAGGCGCTCGACGAGAAGCTCGACCTCGCCGAGGTCGTCGTCGAGGCGCTCGAGGCGGATCCGAACGTCGAGGTGTGCTGGCGGCCGCAGCTGAGCACCGTCGCGTTCCGGCTGGCGGGCGACGCGGACGACGAACGCCAGGCGGAGTTCCTGCGGCGCATCAACGCGTCGAAACGCGTGTTCTTGTCGTCGACGCGTATCCACGGCCGCTACGTGCTGCGCATCTGCATCGTGTCGCACCGCACGCACCGCGACCGCATCGACGAGTGCATCGAGATCGTGGCGAAGGCGGCCGCGGAGCTCGCTGCGTAGGAGCCAGCGATGCCCGAGATGCCGGAGGTGCAGGCGCTCGCCGAGCGGCTCGACGAGGTGCTCGCCGGCGCGACGCTCGACGCGCTCGACATGTTGCAGTTCAGCTCGCTGAAGACGTTCGCACCGAAGCCGGCTGAGGCGCTGGGCCGCACGATCGGGTCCGTCACCCGTCGAGGGAAGTACGTCGTGCTCGGGCTCGACGACGACGTGCGGGTGCTCGTACCACCTCTCGCAGGGAGGGCGCGTCGACGTCGAGGCGCCGCCGAAGTCGACGAAGCCTCGCGGCGCGGTGCTGCGGATCCGCGCGCACGACCGTCCCAGCGTGCTCGTGAAGGAGTTCGGCAAGGAGCGCAAGGCCGGCTGGTGGGTGCTCGCGCCCGGCGACGACGGGCCGCTCGAGAAGCTCGGCCCGGAGGCCGACGAGTCCCGACGCCGACGAGCTCTTCCGTTCGGGCGACGACGCCCGCCGGGTGCACACGATCCTGCGCGATCAGCGCACGGTGGCCGGCGTGGGCCGCGGCTACAGCGACGACATCCTGCATCGGGCGAAGCTCTCGCCGTACGCCTCGCTCGCGAAGCTCACCGACGAGGAGCGGGAACGGCTGATCGAGGCCACGCACTCGGTCCTCGCCGAGGCGCTCGAGGTGGAGCGGGAGCGCAGGGCGGCCTTCCCGACGAAGATCGGCGACCACTTCACGGTGCACAACCGGTCCGGGGAGCCATGTCCGGTGTGCGGCGCCGACCTGCGACGCGTGAGCTACGAGTCCCACGAGGTCACGTACTGCCCCGACTGTCAGACCGGCGGGAAGGTGCTCGCCGATCGTCGCATGAGCCGGCTGCTCCGGTAGCGTGGGCGGCCGTCATGGCCGACCACTGGGGATCGCCACCGCACGACCCGCAGCCGAAGGGCTTCCTCGCGCGCGCCCGTGGACACCTCGTCGACGTCACGCCGCTGAAGGTCTCGCGCGACTTCCGGCACCTGTTCGTCGGGCGCTCGGTCTCGGACTTCGGTGACGAGATCGTCGCCGTGGTCATCCCGTTCCAGGTGTACGACATCACGGGATCGACGCTGGCGGTGGGTCTGATCGGGCTGGTCGAGCTCGTGCCGGTGCTCGTGTTCCCGATCGTCGGCGGTGCGTTCGCCGACGCGCTCGAGCGGCGCCGGCTCACGATCGCCACGCATGCGATCCTCGCGGTGCTCTCGTCGCTGATGGCGGTGAACGCGTTCCGCGACGAGCCGATGCTCTGGCCCCTCTACGTGTTCGCCTTCGTCTCGGCCGGCCTCTACACGTTCAACCGACCGGCGTTGTCGACGTGGCCGGCGAGGCTGCTCGAACCCGGGCTGCTTCCCGTCGGCGAACGCGCTCGAGGCGGGGTTCGGCACCCTCGACTCGATGCTCGGGCCCGTCGTGGCCGGCATCCTGCTCGCGACGGTCGCCCCGGGCGGCGCCTTCGTGTTCGACGCGGTCACGTTCCTCGTGGTGATCTGGCAGATCTCGCGCATGCGGCCGTCCCCACCCGCCGACGAGGGCAACGATGTGAGCTGGGAGGCGATCAAGGACGGGTTCCGGTTCCTGAAAGGGAAGCGCACGCTGCAGTCGCTGTTCCTCGCCGACCTCAACGCGATGGTGTTCGGCTTCCCGATCGCGCTCTTCCCGGCCGTCGCGGAGCGGCTCGACGGCGCAGGGATGTCGACCGAGCTCGCGCTCGGGTTCCTCTACGCGGCCCCGGCGGCGGGGGCGTTCCTCGCCACGCTGTTGTCGGGGCGCGCCAAGCACGTGCGACGGCAGGGTCGGGCGATCCTGGTCTCCATCACGGTCTGGGGGGTCGCGATCGTCGTGTTCGGCCTCTCCGACGCGTTGTGGCTCGCGCTCGCGATGCTCGCGATCGCCGGCGCGGGGGACATGGTGAGCGGCATCTTCCGGCACACGATCCTGCAGACCGCGGTCGAGGACCGGCTTCGAGGGCGGCTCGACGGCATCGGCATGGCGGTCTGGGCCACGGGCCCGTCGATCGGCAACGTGGAATCGGGTGTCGTGGCCTCGCTCACCAGCGTGCCGTTCTCGATCGTGTCCGGAGGGGTGCTCACGATCGTCGGGGTGGGGGTGCTGCGGTGGTTCGCGCCCGGGTTCTGGCGCTACGACGCCGAGCATCCGATGCCCTGACGCATGCTTCCGTCGCGTGGGAGCGGGCGGTATCGTGCGCGACACCGCTCACACACGGGAGGTCAGCCCGGGATGGAACTGCTCGCGTTCAACACGACCCTGTACAAGGCGATCGTCTTCGTGCACGTCTTCGCGGCGATCGTCTGGGTGGGAGGTGCGTTCTTCTTCCAGGTGAAGATCGCCCAGTTCAAGCGGGCGAACGACAACGCCGGGTTCCTGCAGCTGGGCAAGGACGCCGAGCACATCGGGCAGCGGTTGTTCATGCCGGCGTCGGTCATCGTGCTGCTCTCGGGCATCGCGATGGTCTGGTACGGCCCCTACGCCTTCGAGCTCTGGATCACGCTCGCGCTCGATCGGCATCGTGGCGACCGCTCTCACGGGCTCGCTCTTCCTCGGCCCGACCGGCGGCAAGATCGCGAGGCTCGCCGAGGAGAAGGGCGTCGACGACCCGGGCGTGACCGCGATGCGCGATCGCCTGGTCACGGTCTCGCGCGTCGACTACGCCGTGCTCGTCCTGGTCGTGCTCGACATGGTCTTCAAGCCCGGCGCCTAGCGGGGTGCAGCACGCCACGGTCCGATGACCACATCGCGTACGGGGCGTCGGTGAGGTCGGCGAGCTCGAGCAGCACCGTGTCGTAGTTGACCCGCCATCCGGCGAAGTCGCGCCAGGCCCGGTCGCGGTCGGCCCGGATCGCCACGCCCGTCGGCGGCCAGGTCGTCGATCGCGTCTTCCCATTCCTGCCTCGTGATCGAGATCGGGTCGTCGGGGGAGGGATCGCTGTCGAACGCGATGCCGGATCCCTCGGCGATGCGCCGAAGCGAGAGGTACCCCGCCCGGATGCAGATGTCGGCCTGCACGTCATGCGGTACGTCGATCGTCGAGGTCGTCAGCGCCGCCGCGTCGAGCACCGCGCCCGCAGCCGTCACCCACGAATGATCGGTCTGCGGGGAGCGGAAGAACGCGAGCGCCGAGAACGACGTGTGCGTCTCCTCGACGTCGACGAACCAGCGCTCCCACTCGACCCAGACCTCGTGCAGCTCGGACATGCGCTCGAGTCGCCAGAACCGAAGCACCATCTCCACGCCCGAGGGCGGCTCGCCGGCGCGGACCGAGAGCGCCGTCACGCCCCGCTCGCGGCGTGAGAACGCGCCGTTGATGCTGGGCAGGTAGGTGATCAACAGGGCGAGCAGGAACAGGCCGATCGCGGCCTCGGTGAACGAGACCATCATCAGCCAGAACGTGGAAGGCCGGAGGAACCCGAGGGTGAGCAGCGACGAGCCGGAGAGCTCGATCGCCACGGTCACGCTCGTGCCGCCGTCGAGTCCCCAGAAGATCGCCGCGTAGCCCAGGAAGGTCAGGCTGATCCACGCCACCAACAGGCCCAGCATGCCGAGCGGGGCGTACGTGGCGAGCACGCGGTCACGACGCTCGAACGACATCGACGCCGGGGTGACCAGGTCGTACGCGCGTTTGAGCACGGAGAAGACGGCGCGCGTGATCGCGGACGACGCATGTCGAGGGATCACGACGGTCTTGACCGCCGACGTCACCGCCGCGACCACCAGGGCCACCCCGACGACGACCGAGACGACGCGAAGGGCCAGCTCCATGCGGGGATGCTCCCACAGCGGAGCTACGGACCCCGAGCACGAACGGGTCGCGCTCGTGGCTCGGTCGAGCATGCCGCAGCGGTTCTGCGGTGCGCCCTCCTCTGGGGGTATGCTTTCGATACAACCGGGACGTGGACCCAGGAGTCAACCCCGGGGCACGGGTCGGGGAAGGGGCGCAGATGGTGTCGGCCGAGCGGGTCGATCCGGAGCAAGCTCCGGTCGGCGATCGCTGACGTGGTGCGACCGATCCGGATCCTCGCGATAGCGGGCACCGGTCAGAACGGCGCGACCCTGGTCTCGAGGATGCTGGGTGAGCTCCCGGGGTTCGTGGCGATCGGCGAGGTCGGCCGACTCTGGGACAAGGGCCTGGTCGAACACGTCGAGTGCAGCTGCGGCTCCAGCTTCGAAGCATGTCCGTTCTGGAGGGAGGTCGGTCGCGTCTCGTACGGAGGCTGGGACCGCCTGGATGCTGCCGACATCGTGCGGTTGCGTGACTCCCTGGTGCTCAAGGAGAGCCGGTTCCAGCATCCCTTCGCCCTGCCGTTCCTGCTGATGCCGGGGCTCTGGCCCCAGTATCGTGACCGACTCGTCTCCTACCGAGGGCTGATGTCCACGTTGTACCGCGGCATCCACGAGGTGACGACGGGTCGGGTCATCGTCGACGCCATGAAGATCCCTGCTCACGTGTACATGCTGAGCGGATTGAGCTCGGACTTCGAGGTGCGTTTCGTGCACCTCGTTCGTGACAGCCGGGGGGTGGCCAACTCCAACGCCAAGGTCGTGCCACGACAAGGGTCGATCGCGGATCGACCGTACCGTGGCCGGCGCGGGCCGGCGAAGAGCGCGATCAAGTGGACCTGGTTCAACCTGTCCTCGGAGGTCCTCGCGCTCGCGCGACGTGTGCCGATGATGAGGGTCCGCTACGAAGCCTTCGTCCGGGATCCTGCCGCCGAACTCGACCGGATGGCAGCGTTCATGGATGAGCCGATCGTCGACGGTGATCTGGCGTTCCTCCACGACCATGAGGCGACGTTATCGTCGGGCCACCTGGTCGCGGGCAACCGGATGCGACTGCGTTCCGGTCCTATCGTGATCTCGGAAGACGATGCCTGGCGCCGGGACCTGTCGACCCGATCACGGCGAGTGGTCACGGGGCTCACCTGGCCGATGCTCCGACATTACGGTCACCTTCCGTCGAACACCTCCCGACCCCTCAGGCCTCCACGGCGACGGGCGCCTCGCCCGGGGCCCTGACGAACGCGGCGTCGCGCCCCGGGATGAACCGGTTCGCGATGAGCGCCGCCGTGAGCAGCGCGAGACCGGCGACGACGAGCGCGAACCGGAACCCGCTCAGGAACGCGTCACCGAACGCCTGACCCACCGCCGCCGCCTGCTCCGGGGTCAGTCCGAGCGCGCCGACGTCGAGCTGGCCGTGGCCGGCGGCGGCCGTGATCGCCTCCTGTTGCGCAGGCGAGAGGCCGAGATCGGCGATGCTCGGCGCCAGCACGGCCTCCAGCCGGGTGAACAGGATCGTGCCGAGCAGCGCGATGCCGAAGACACCCCCGACCTCTCGGCTCGTGTTCGTCGTCGCGGAGCCGAGCCCGGCACGCTGGGGCCCCACGGCGTTCATCACCGCGGCCGTCATCGGCGCCATCGTCGAGCCCATGCCGTGGCCCATGATCGCGAACAGCACGCCCATGACCCAGTACGGCGTGTCGGGCGTGAGGCGCGAGAGCGCCAACAGCCCGCCGCCGGCCAGGATCAGCCCGTACGTCATCGGCGCCCTCGAGCCGTGCTTCGACGCGTAGCGGCCCGCGTTGGGCGCCGTCACGACGATCATCAGCGTCATCGGCAGGAACCGCAGGCCCGTCTCGAACGCGGTGTACCCGCGCAGGAACGGGTTCTGCATGAACAGGCTCAGGAAGAAGAACGTGGCGAACATGCCGAGCGAGACGGAGAACGCCACGATGTTGCCGGCCGTGAACGCCGGGATGCGGAAGTACGAGAGCGGCATCATCGCGTGTGGGTTGCGGCCCTCCCACACGAGGAACGCGACCACGAGCAGCGCGCCGATCACGAGCCCGGCGACGATCAGCGGGTCGTCCCACCCCCGCTGGTTCGCTTCGATGAGGGAGTACGTGAGCGCGAACAGCGCCCCGGTGCCGAGCGCCAGCCCCACGAGGTCGAGGCTGCGCGCCTCGTCCGAGCGCGATTCCCGGACCGTTCGCACCGCCACCGCGTACGCGACGATGCCGATCGGCACGTTCAGGAAGAACACCGACTCCCAGCCGAGGTGCTCGACCATGTAGCCACCGAGGGTCGGCCCCAGCGCGAGGGCCAGCCCGGAGACACCGGCCCACAGCCCGATCGCCTTGGCCCGCTCCTGCGGCGGGAACGTCACCGTGAGGATGGAGAGCGTGCCGGGCATCAGCAGGGCGGCGCCGACGCCCTGCGCGGCGCGCGCGGCGATCAGCTGCATGCTGCTGTCGGCCAGCCCGCACGCGAGCGAGGACGCCGTGAAGATCGCGAGCCCGGCCAGGAACATGCGCTTGCGCCCGTAGCGGTCGCCGAGGATGCCGCCGGTCAACAGCAGGGAGGCGAAGACGAGCACGTAGCTGTCGACGATCCACTGCAGGTCGCTGATGCTCGCGCCGAGCTCCTGGTTGAGCGTCGGCAGCGCCACGTTGACGACGGTGTTGTCGATCATCACCATCGCCAGCGCGAAGCACATCGTGAGCAGCACGACGACCTTCTCGCGCGCGTCGTCGCCTGCGAAGCCGAACAGACCCACGGACACTCCTCACTCGATGCGCGGCTCAGGTTCCCGCAACGCCCGGCCGCTCGGTGGTGTTCCGAGCGTCAGTCGAGCCTGCGGTACAACCGGATGGCGACGGGCGCCGCGATCGCCAGGATGATCGCGATCCACGCGACCGACTTGAAGAGCAGGTTCTCGAACGTGTCGACGGGCACGTTCGTGATCGGGTCGGTGATGCCGATCGGACCGTTCGACAGGTACCTCGCGAGGTTGCACCAGATCGACACCGGGTTGGCGCGGGCGATCGGCTGCAGCCAATCGACCATGCCTTCGACCGGCGCGAACGCCGAGCTCACGAACACGACGGGGAAGACCAGCGTGAACGACGCCGCCTGCACGGCCTCGACCTGCTTCAAGGCCAGTCCCAGGCACGCGAACACCCACGACCACGCGAACCCGACCGCGAGCACGAGCAGCACCACGCCCACCGCGGAGAGGAACCCGTTCTCGAACCGGAACCCCACGAGGTATCCGATCACGATCACGATCAGCACCAGCAGCAGGTTCTTCGCGAGGTCGGACGTCGTGCGCCCGGCGAGCACCGCCGACCGCGCCATCGGCAGCGATCGGAACCGATCGATGATGCCGGTCTTCAGGTCCTCCGCGAGCCCGACCGCCGTCGTCGTCGCGCCGAAGATCGCGTTCTGCACGAAGATGCCCGGCATCAGGAACTGCACGTAGTCGAGTCCCTCCGGCAGGAACCGGAACTGATCGGCGTAGATGAACCGGAAGAGCAGCACGAACATGACCGGCTGCACCAGCTCGAAGATGAAGACGGTCGGCACCCGGGTGAGGGTGACCAGGTTCCGCCGTGCGACGAGCAGCCCGTCGGTGAACGCCAGGCTCATGCGCCCGCCGATGCCCGAGGGAGCCCGCCGGTCGAGAGGCGTCTGCGTGACGGCGCTCATGCGTGCTCCTCCTTCGTGCCTCGCCGACCCGTGCCTCGTGTGCGACCCGCCGGCTCGGACTCGGATTCGGAGCCGTCCTCGGCCACGCGGCCCGTGAGCGAGAGGAACACGTCGTCGAGGGTCGGGCGGTGCAGGGCGATGTCGACCACCCAGATCTTCCCCTCGTCGAGCAGGCGCACGCTGTCTCGCAAGTGCGTCGAAACCATCGCTGCCCACCGGGATGCGGACCAGTCGGGCCTCGGCGTCGACGGAGGGCGCACCCGCCCCGACACCGTCGAGCGCCTCGGCCACGCGTGCCAGATGGGCGGCATCGTCCACGTGCAGCTCGAGCACCTCGCCACCGATCTGGTCCTTCAGCTCGTCGCTCGTGCCCTCGGCGATCACGGTGCCGAGGTCGATCACGGCGATGCGATCGGCGAGCTGGTCGGCCTCCTCGAGGTACTGCGTCGTGAGCAGCAGGGTCGTGCCGTCGGCCTGCAGCTCGCGAACGAACTCCCAGACGTCGATGCGGCTGCGCGGGTCGAGCCCGGTCGTGGGCTCGTCGAGGAAGAGGATGTCGGGCCGCCCGACGAGGCTCGCGGCCAGGTCGAGGCGGCGCCGCATGCCGCCCGAGTAGGTCTTCGTGGGGCGGTCGGCGGCATCGGACAGGCCGAATCGTTCGAGCACCTCGCCGCCACGTCGTCGCGCCTCGGCCTTGGGCAGGTGATAGAGGCGTCCGACGAGCTCGAGGTTCTCGAGCCCGGTCAGGTTCTCGTCGACCGCGGCGCTCTGTCCGGCGAGCCCGATGCGGAACCGGAGCTCCTCGGCGTCGCGCACCACGTCGAGCCCGTCGACCTCCGCCCGGCCGCTGGTGGGCGCGAGCAAGCGTCGTCAGGATGCGCACCGCCGTCGTCTTGCCGGCCCCGTTGGGGCCGAGCATGCCGAGCACGGTGCCCTTCTGCACCTCGAGATCGACGCCCTTGAGCGCCTGGACCTCGCCGAAGTGCTTGACGAGCTGCTCGGTCCGGATGATGGGAGAGGACATAGCCAACAACCTTATCGACGCTGAGGGACAGGGGGGTGCCCCTGCCTCTCTCGGAGTTTGCGATTCCTTGCCCTGCGTTGGGGTTCAGCGGGCTTCGGCGAGCGCCTGCGCCTCGTAGGTCTGCCATGATCGCGTCGAGCTCGGCTTCCATGCCGTCGGGCAGCGGCACCGGCTCGTGCGTCGCGAGCAGCTCCCGGGCCTTCTCGTTCGCCTTCGCGCGCGGGTCGGGACGACCCTCGGCCTCCCACGCGTCCCACGTGCGCCGGTCCATGAACGTCTCGCGCCAGAACTCGCGCATGTTGAGCAGCGTGTGCTCCTGGTCGAGGAAGTGCCCGGCCGGCCCCACCTCGTCGATCGCGTCGACCTGGAAGTCGTCCTCGTCGAACCGGAACCCCTCGGCCCACCTCGCCGCGATGTCGAAGATCTCGGCGCCGAGCATCAGCTCGGTGAGCGAGGAGACGCTGTCGCCGTAGAGCGATCCGATGCCGGTCAGCATGTCGCCGGGCACGAGCATCGCGCCCATCGCCGCGAGGCCGGCCTGCGCGCCCGAGTGCCAGTCGCTCGCCTTCGAGCCCGTGCCGTAGGCCCCGTGGCACGTCGGCACGCCGAAGGACTCGCCCATCTGTGCCGAGCCCATCTCCGCGAAGATGTCGTTCGCGCCCCAGGCCGGGTTGAGCTCCCCGGTGTTCATGTCGATCGTCGTGTTGTAGCTGACGTGGAACGTCTTGGCACCGGGCACGAGCGTCTCGAGGATCACGATGCCCGAGAGGATCTCGGCGTTCGCGATCGTCATCAGCCCCGGCACCGAGAGCGGGGCCGACGCGCCGGCCAGCGGCATCGAGCAGATGCCGACCGGGATGCCCGCTTCCGCGAAGACCTGCAGGGCGTCGACCGTGGGGTCGTCCCAGTGCAGCGGCGAGATCGAGCACTGGAAGTTGCTCATGATCGGCCGCTCGCGAAGCTCGTCTTCGCCCCCGGCGATCACGCGGCACATCTCGACGATGCCCCGCGCGTTGAACGGGTCGATCGCGGTCATCTGCATGATGTGCTTCGAGGTCGCGGGCCACTGGGCGTGCGTCTCGTGCATCGGGCGCACCGGCACCGGCTTGTCGTTGGCCGACGTGGGCTGCCACTGGATCGCCACCTGCGGCACCGCGTCGGCCACCTTCGTGAACGTCGCGATGTCGGCCTTGGTGGAGTAGCGCCGCTCGTTCGTGTCGATGTCGAAGACGTGGGCGGGGCAGCCGTCGGTCGACAGCCATCCTCGGTCGCCACCGAGCGGCAGGTCGAACTCGGGGTTGCGCGCGTGCAGGGTGTACGTGCGCGGTGCGAGGGCGCGCTTCTCCTCGACGAAGTCGGGAGCGAAGCGGATGCGCTGGTTCTCGAAGTCCACCTGCTGGCCGTGGTCCGCCATCACCTTCAGCAGCCCCTCGTTCGTGGTGCTCACGCCGGTCCGTTCCAGCACCTGCAGGCAGCGCTCGTGCACCGTGCGCTCCTGCTCCTCGGTGAGGACCTTGAACGAGCTGGACCGTGGGAACGAGCGGATCGCGTCGGACATCGGGTCTCCTCGGGTGCGGGTTCGAGCGAGGGTAGCCCGTCCGGGAGCCCGGACGGTAACCGCGGCGCCCGTGGAATATACCCCAGGGGGTATAGGGTTGTACCCGTTCGTGAGCCTGGGAAGGGAGCCCCGATGAACGTGGACGCCGCCGAACTCCGCGAGGTCGTGAATCGCTTGCACCGTGTGCAGGGACAGGTCGACGGCCTGGCGACGATGATCGAGGACGGCCGTGACTGCCGCGACGTGGTGAGGCAGTTCGCCGCCGCGACCCGCGCGCTCGAGCGCGCGGGGGCGCGCTACCTCGTGGCGAACCTCACCGCGTGCCTGCGCGACGAGGAGGCGGCCGCGGCCGAGGGGTACGACCCCGAGGAGCTGCAGCGCCTGTTCCTGCAGCTGGCCTGAGCCTCGATGGACGACCTGGCCCTGGCCGCGCTGTTCGGCCTCGCGATCGGCGGTGCGCTCGGGGCGCTCGGCGGCGGCGGGTCGATCCTGGCGGTGCCCGCGCTCGTGTACGGCCTGGGCATGCCCGTGCGCCAGGCGATCCCCACCTCGCTGCTGGTCGTGGGGCTCACCGCGGCGAGCGCGGCGGCCGCCCACGTGCGCGCGGGCACCGTGTGGTTCCGCACGGCCGCCGTCTTCGCGTCGGCGGGCATCGTCGGCTCGTTCGCGGGGGCATGGGTGAACCATCGCCTCGACGAAGGCCTCGTGCTGGGAGGGCTCGCCGTCGTGATGGTCGTGGCCTCGATCGGCATGTGGCGCCGGGCGGGCCGGCCGGAGCCCGAGATGTCGGCCGCCGCCGCGGACGCCACCCGCGACCGTGTGACGGCCGATCGCATCCCCAAGGTGCTCGCGGCGGGGTTCGGACTCGGCGTGCTGACCGGGCTCTTCGGCGTGGGTGGCGGGTTCCTCGCGGTGCCCGTCATGGCGCTGGTGCTCGAACTGCCGACCCCCGTGGCGATCGGGACCTCGCTCGTCGTGATCGCGGTGAACGCGTTCGCGGGCCTGGTGGCCCACCTCGGCCTGGGCTCGATCGACCTGCCGGTGGCGCTGGCCTTCGCGGCCGGCGGCGTGCTGGGTGCGATCGGCGGTCAGTGCATCGCCTCGCGGCTGAGCTCGGGCACGCTGGGGCGCGCGTTCGCGGTGTTCGTGATGGTGATCGGTGTGGTGACCCTCGTCGACGTGGCGACGGTGTGAGGAACGGATCGAGATGGAAAGGACGATGACGATGTTCGGACGACACGAGATCGACCCGACGGCGGCGCACGAGCGGGCCGATGCGATGACCCTGCTCGACGTGCGCGATCACCACGAGTGGCAGGAAGGTCACGTCTCGGGGGCGACGCACCTTCCGCTCGCGAGCCTCCCGGCGAGGTTCGGCGAGATCGACCCGAGCCGACCGGTGGCCGTGATCTGCCGCAGCGGCAACCGGAGCGCGGCGGCGACGAGGTTCCTGCGCAAGCACGGCCTCGACGTGGTGAACGTCTCCGGAGGTATGGTCGCGTGGGAGCGCCACGGGCTGCCGATCGCGACCGAGACCGGCCGTCCGGGAAGGGTCGCCTGATGTACCTGGAGCAGTTCCACCTCGAGAGCCTCGGCCACGCGTCGTACCTGGTCGGCGACGAGTCCACGGGCGATGCCCTGGTGCTCGACCCGCAACGCGACGTGCGTGCCTACTTCGAAGCCGCCCGGGCGCACGGGTTCCGTGTCGCCTACGCGATCGACACCCACGGCCACAACGACTACCTGTCGGGCATCTCCGAGGTCGTCGCGCGCGCCCCGGGTATCACGGTGTTGGCGTCGGCCCTCGGAGCGTACGGCTACGACCATCGCCCGGTGCGTGACGGCGAGGTCGTGGAGATGGGCGACGTGGCGTTCGAGGTGCTCCACACGCCCGGTCACACCCCCGAGCACGTGAGCCTGCTCGTGCACGACCGCTCGGTCGGCGAGGACCCGGCGCTGCTGCTCTCGGGCGGGGCGCTGCTCGTCGGCGACGTGGCCAGGCCGGACCTGCTCGGCGGCGCGGAGCAGACGCGCGAGAGCGCGGCGGCGATGTGCGAGATGCTGCAGACGAAGATCCTGGAGCTGCCCGACCACGTCGAGGTCTTCCCGACGCACGTGGCGGGCTCGCTCTGCGGGGGCAACATCGGGTCGCGGCTGTCGACCACCGTCGGCTACGAGCGGCGCACGAACCCGATGCTGCGTCGGCTCACGAGCGAGGACGTGTTCGTGCGCGAGTGCATGGACCTGCAGGACCTGCCGGCGGTTCCTCCCTACTGGAAGCGCATGCGCGGCCAGAACATGTCCGGACCCGAGCTGCTCGGCACGCTCGCCGAGCCGCCCGCGTTCGACGTCGAGCAGGTGACCAAGCTGCGGGCGGGGGGAGTGGTCGTGCTCGACGCGCGTCAGCCCGAGTCGTTCGCCGGAGGGCACGTGCCGGGCGCCTTGAACGTGGGGCTCGGCACGTCGTTCTCGACGTGGGCGGGCACGGTCGTCCCCGAAGGCGCCGACGTGGTGCTCGTGCTCGATCGCGCCGACGACCTGTGGGAGGCGACCTGGCAGCTCTTGCGCACGGGCTACGCCCCGCCCGTCGGCTGGCTCGGCGGCGGCATGGGGGCCTGGCGCACCTCGGGCGAGCCGATCGCGACCCTGGGGCAGCTCTCGGTACGGGAGGCGCGCGAGGGCGCTGTCCGCAACGAGGTCGAGCTGCTCGACGTGCGTCAGCCTGGGGAGTGGCGCGAGGGTCATGCGGCCGAGGCGACGTTCCTCACCGCCGGCGAGCTCCCGGCACGCGTCGACGAGGTGGCGGGCGACCGTCCGGTGGCGGTGATCTGCGGGAGCGGGTTCCGCTCGTCGGTCGCGGCGAGCCTGCTGGTGGCCCACGGGCGCGAGGCGCTCACGGTCGTCGGCGGCATGACGGCGTGGCGGGCGGCGGGGCTCCCGGAGATCTCCGACGAGCCCGACCGGCCTGACGGGGTGTCATCGCCCTAGGAGTTGTCTCTCGACCCAGCACGGTGGCTCATCCTCGGGAGGAATCGCCCCGTGACCGCCTCGTGGTCTCGGTAGCCGGGGAAGACTTCGGCCAGACGGTGCTCTTCCCACCGAGCCTTGACGTTGAACAAGAGCACGAGCGCGAGGGCCTCGGCGAGCACGACGACGCTGCCCGACCGAATCGTGACACCGGCCACGATCAGCATCACCGCCGTGTACATCGGGTGTCGCACCCACCGGTACGGACCCCTGGTGACGAGATCGACCGCTCCGTTGGGCAAGGGGGAGGGGGTGAGCCCTCGCCCGAGCCTCAGGGCGGACCAGAGCCCGAGCGCCACGCCGAGCGCGAGGACGCCGAAGGCGACGGCGTCCAGCCACCCCGCATGAGCCCAGTCGTCGCCGCGTGGTGTCGCAACGATCGCGATCAGGAGCGCCGCCTGGACGGCGACGAACGACCACGCCACACGCGTATGACTCGGACCGGCGCTCTGGCCGACGTTCTCGCCGCTCACTCTCCCCTCGTCCTCCCGCCATCCGGCGAGTGCCGCTACCCCGTCGGATCCACCTACCGGTCATCGACGGGGATCTCGACTTGGTCGAACGATCGTCCATCTTGATCGATCGCTCGCACCAGCATGTGGTCGGGGAAGACGTTGATGTCGAGGAAGTGCAGCACCGACCACGAGACCTCGGTGAACCACTCCTCGCCGGTGCCTCTCGTGAGGCCGCCGGCTCCGGTGACGATGTACGTCACGCCATCGATCGGCCCGCTGCGCTGGTAGTCGTGGTCGTGACCCGAGAGCACGAGCTGCACCCCTTCGCGGGCGAACACCGGCGCGTAGCGATCGCGCACCTCGAGGTTGGAGCCCTGGTAGCCGGCCGAGTACGGCGACTCGTGGATCGCCACGATCGTCCAGGGCTCGGTCGCCTCGTCGAGGGTGCGCTCGAGGAACGCCAGCTGCTCGGGATCCCCGAGTGAGTAGGCGTCGAGACCGATCAAGCGCACGTCGCCGATCGCGTCGGTCCACCACCGGCCCGGCATGCCCAGAGCGGCGATCTGCTCGTCACCCCACCCACCGGCGACATCGTGGTTACCGAGGATCGCGTAGAGGGTCGTGCCTCGATCGAGCAGATCGCCGAACGGGCGGAAGACCGTGTCCGGCAGTCGCTCGGGGTCACCGCTCGGGTAGACGTTGTCGCCGAGCAGCAGGAGCGCGTCGTAGGCCGGGTTCCCCCGCTCGAGCATCGTCATCGCGCGCGCGGTGTCCCATTCTTCTTCCTCGCCCTCTCCGACGTCGCCCACCGCGGCGATGCGGACATCGGGCAGCTCTCCGGGCCGGAAGGGGTCGACCGCCACCGTCGAGGGCGGCGGTCCCTTGCGGTGGGTGGCGAGCGAGACGATCTGGCGCCGGTAGTACAGGCCAACAGCCGCGGTGGCCCCCACGAGGACCACGATGACCCAGAGCCACCAGCGACGACGTGAGACCCACGTCAGCGCGCCGCGACTCGGCGCGCCCGATGCGCTCGTGTGCGCGTGCATCCGGCCCTCCATCTCCATCGTGCGTCGTTCCCGTGCAGCGGATCGCGCCGAAGGACCCTTGGACATGAGGACGCGCGGCACGACGCGCGGGGGCCGGGAGCGGCCACGATGGTGACGAGAGGGCACTTGACCGGGGGGCACATGGTGCGTGCCGCGAACGTGATCCAGCGCAGTGCGTCGCGCTCGGCCGTCGTCGAGCTCGGCGATCCTCGCGCGCTCGATCCGGCGATGACCGGCGCCAAGGCGGCGGCCCTTGCCCGTGCCGCGGTGGCCGGCTTCCCCGTGCTCCCGGGATTCGTGATCGCCACGTCCGCCGACGTCGATCTCGACCGCGACGTCGTCGAGGATGCGTGGAGCCGGCTCTCGCCCGACGGCGAGCCCCTGATCGTGCGCTCGTCCTCGACGGTCGAGGATGCCGACGCATCCTCGATGGCGGGCCGCTTCCGGACCGTGGTCGGGGTCGAGGGATGGGAGGCGTTCATCGACGCAGTCCGCAAGGTCCGGGCGTCGGCATCGGGTCCCCCTGGGGTCGAGGCGCCGATGGCGGTGCTCGTGCAGCCGATGCTCGACCCCGTGCGAGGCGGTGTGGTGTTCGGGGTCGATCCGGTCACCGGCGATCGGCGGCGCTTCGTCGTGGAGAGCGTGCACGGCTCGCCGAAGGCGCTCGTCGACGGCGTCGCGACGGCGTGCCACGTCTCGATCCGTCGCTCCGGCCTGCGCGTACGTCGTCCGGGAGCCGGCCGTGGCGATGCGCGCCCCACCCGCATGGACGTGTTCCGGCTCGCCGCGCTCACCCGGCGGGCCGAACGGGTCTTCGGCGCTCCGCAGGACGTCGAGTGGGCCGTCGACGGCGCGCATCACCTGTGGCTCCTGCAGAGCCGTCCGGTGACCGCCGTGGGGGAGGCGACCAGGGCGACCGGGCCCGTCCTGGGCCCGGGACCGATCGGGGAGACCTTCCCGCAGCCGCTCGCCCCGCTCGAGGAGGAGTTGTTCCTCGACCCGCTGCGCGAAGGTATCGTCGGCGCGCTGCGGGCGGTCGGCGCGGTGTCGTCCGCACGGGTCGAGGCATCGCCGATCGCCCTCACGATCGGAGGGCGCGTGGCTGCCGACCTCGAGCTGCTCGGGTTCGCGCCGAGGCGGCACGCGCTGTGGCGCGCGGTCGACCCTCGCCGCGGCGCGCGGCGTCTCGCCGCCGCGTGGCACACGGGGAGGTTGCGCCTCGCGATGCCCGGGGAGGCCGCAGCGCTGCTCGAGCGGACCGACGACTGGCTCACGTGCATCCCCGCTCTCAACACCCTCGGCGACGACGCGCTGCTCGCGCTGCTCGCTGACGCCGCCGACCGACTCCGTGGTCTCCACGGGCATCAGGTGCTCGCCGGGATGCTGCTGCCCGCCGAGGAGCATGGGCCAGGCGCGGCGGCGCTCGCGATCGACGTCGTCTCGGCCTGCCGGGCGCGAGGGCAGCGGGACGAGGAGGTCGTGGCGGAGGCCCCGGTCACCCTCGCACTGGCACCGCCCAGGATCGCGCCGGTGCCCGAGTTGCCCGACGTGGCGTCTGAGGGGCACGGTCCCTCGACGACCGTGCCGCTCTCGGCGATCGGGGCGCGTGAGGCCCTGCGGGTGCGGGCCCGGTGGGTCGACGAGCTCGTGGCCCGCGCGGCGTGGTCGCTCGGATGTCGGCTCGTGCGCTCCGGACGTCTGCGGGATGCAGGAGACGTCAGGTTCCTTCGTCGTGAGGAGGTGGCCGAGGTCGTCCACGGGGGACCGGTCCCGGACGACCTGGCAGCCCGTGTCGCGGCGCCTCCGGGTCCGCCGCTGCCCGCGTCGTTCCGTCTGACGCCGGGCGGCGCGGTGGTGCCGGAGCCCGATCGCGGGTGCGGGGACCGCGGCATGCCGGCCGGCGGAGGGCGGGGGAGCGGCGAGGTTCGGTCGGCCGAGTACGCCGGCCCCGGCGACGTGCTCGTGGTCGACGTGCTGGCGCCGGCACTGGCCACGAAGCTCCCCGGCCTCGCCGGGCTGATCTCGGAGACCGGCAGCGCTCTCTCGCACCTCGCGATCCTCGCGAGGGAGATCGGCGTGCCCACGGTCGTCGCCGTCGCCGGCGCCCGGCGACGGTTCCCGGAGGGCTCGCGCGTGGTCGTGGACGGCCTCACCGGTGAAGTCGCCCTCATCGACGATGAGGAGGCCGGCCCATGACGATCCGCCGGCTCCTCTCCATGGCGGTCCGGCTGCTCGGCCTGGTGGTGCTCGTCACGTCCGGCATCTATCTGCTCGTGTACCTGTACCGGTGGGAGTGGAACCGAGCCCTGATCAGCGGACTCTTCTTCGTCGCGGCGGAGGTCGCGCTCGCCACCGGGACGTTGATGCGTCGGTTCGACCGCATCGAGCGGCGGCTCGACGACGTCGAGGCGACGCGGGAAGAGCCCCGGGGCGAGCGGACGGCGGGTGCGGCCGTCGAGCGCCCGCACCCGTTCGCGTGGCTGGAGCCCGACGGCCTCGGGGTCTTCGTGCCGGTGCTGCTCGGCATCGGTGTGATCCTCTCGGCGATCGCCTACGTGGTGGAACGGGTGGCAGCGCTCTCGGGCACGTGGGAGAGCGATCGCGCCGTCGAGCGTCGCTTCGCGCTCGTCGGCGGATCGTCCGGCCTCGTGCACACGCGTCCTGGCGCGGACGCTCGCGCGAGTGAACGGCGGGATCGCCTGAAGATCGTGACGGCCGGGGTGTCGGTCCTCATCGTGCTCGCGGCGGCCGTGCTCGTGCTCGCCGGACTCACGCAGTACGAGGCCGACAGGCCCGGCCTCCCCGGAACGACGACCACGTACGCCCTGTCGGTCGAGTTCCGTGGCGCCGTGGGGGATCCTCTCGGGGTGACCGAGACCCTCACGACGTCGTGTCGGGCGCTGGTCGACGAGCACACCGATATCGAGATCGTCGAGGGACCGGGGGCCATCGTGATGCGGCTCAGCCCGAGCCCCGGGGACAACGACGAGCGCCGCTTCCTCGGCTGCCTCAACGACGCCGCGCTCGACCGGGTCCGAGTGGAGGCCGAACGCGTCGAGTCGGACGGGCGAAGCGCAGGGCGAGGTAGGCCCGCCGAGTACGCTACGGGTAATCCTGATTACATCTCGGGAATAGCTCCGGGGTGAAGCGTCGTTCTTGCACCTGCAAGGCGGCTCCTGCCGCTTCCTTCGCGAACGACGGAGACACGAGATGCCCGAGATCGAGACGCCAGAGTTCGACCAGCCAGAGATCGACCAACAGGTCCTTCCGCTCCTTCCCTTGACCACCGGGGTCGTGCTGCCCGGCATGGTCGTGACGCTCACCCTCGAGACCGACGAGGCGCACGCCGCCGCGGAGGCGGCGGCGAGCACCGACGACGCCGTGCTGCTGCTCGTGCCCAAGGTCGACGGTCGCTACGCCCGCGTGGGCACGGTCGCCAAGATCGAGGAGCTGGGTCAGACGCGCGGTGGGGTCGAGGCCCTCGTGATCCGCGGGCTCTCGCGCGCCGTCGTCGGGGTGGGCGTGCCCGGCACCGGCGAGGCCGTGTGGGTGCAGGCCGAGCCCGTGGACGAGTCCGAGCCCACGTCGCGCGCTCGCGAGCTGGCGCGTGAGTACCGCGCCGTGATCGAGAACATCGTCGAGGCGCGCGGCGTGCCGCAGGTGGCGGAGTTCCTGCGCGGCATCGACGACCCCGGCCAGATCGCCGACACGAGCGGCTACTCGCCCGACCTCGGCTTCGAGCGCAAGATCGAGGTGCTCGAGACCCTCGACGTCGAGGCGCGGCTGGAGCTCGTCACCGGGTGGGCGAAGGACACGCTCGCCGAGATCGAGCTGAAGGACAAGATCCGCACCGACGTGAGCGAGGGCATGGAGAAGCGCCAGCGTGAGTTCCTGCTGCGCGAGCAGATGAGCGCGATCCGCAAGGAGCTCGGCGAGGACGGCGAGGAAGACGTCGTCGAGGGCTACCGCGCGAAGATCGCCGAGGCGGGCATGCCCGACGACGTGCTGGCCCAGGCCGAGAAGGAGCTCGGGCGCCTCGAGCGCACCAGCGAGCAGTCGCCCGAGTACGGGTGGATCCGCACCTACCTCGACTGGCTGATCGACGTGCCGTGGAGCGTGCGCACCGACGACAACCTCGAGATCGCCGAGGCGCGCGCGGTGCTCGACGCCGATCACGAGGGCCTCGAGGACGTGAAGGAGCGCATCCTCGAGTACCTGGCGGTGCGCAAGCTGCGCGCCGAGCGCGGGCTGGGGGAGGCGACCGGACGCGGATCGGGCGCGATCCTCACGCTGGTCGGCCCTCCGGGCGTGGGCAAGACCTCGCTCGGCGAGTCCGTCGCCCGTGCCCTCGGTCGCGAGTTCGTCCGCGTCTCGCTCGGCGGCATCCACGACGAGGCCGAGATCCGCGGGCACCGGCGCACCTACGTCGGCGCGTTGCCGGGGCGCATCGTGCGGGCGCTGAAGGACGCCGGCTCGAAGAACCCGGTGATGATGCTCGACGAGATCGACAAGGTCGGCGCGGACTGGCGCGGGCGACCCGTCGAGCGCCCTGCTCGAGGTGCTCGACCCGGCGCAGAACCACACGTTCCGCGATCACTACCTCGACGTCGACCTCGACCTCTCGGAGGTGCTGTTCATCACGACGGCGAACGTGGCCGAGACGATCCCCGGTCCGCTGTTCGACCGCATGGAGGTGATCCGCATCGACGGCTACACCGAGGACGAGAAGGTCGCGATCGCGAAGCATCACCTCGTCGAGCGCCAGCGCGAGCGCAACGGGCTGCGCGAGGACGAGGTCTCGTTCACCGACGACGCCCTGCGCACGATCGTGGGCGACTACACCCGGGAGGCCGGCGTGCGCACCCTCGAGCGCGAGCTCGGCAAGGCGCTGCGCAAGGTCGCGACGAAGGTCGCGGCGAGCGAGGTGCAGCCACCGGTGACGATCGACGCCGACGACGTGCGCGAGTACCTGGGGCGCCAGAAGTTCTTCTTCGAGGCGGCCGAGCGCACGGCGGTGCCGGGTGTGGCGACGGGACTGGCGGTCACCGGCGTCGGCGGCGACGTGCTGTTCATCGAGGCGAGCCGCGAGGAGGACGGCGAGCACGGACGGCCTGACCCTCACCGGGCAGCTCGGCGACGTGATGAAGGAGTCGGCCCAGATCGCGCTCAGCTACGCGAGGTCGCACGCCGACGAGCTCGGCATCGCGCCGGAGCGGCTGCGCGGGCGGTTCCACGTGCACGTGCCGGCGGGCGCCGTGCCGAAGGACGGCCCCAGCGCCGGCGTCACGATGACGACCGCCCTCGTCTCGCTGCTCACCGAGACGCCGGTGCGCTCCGAGGTCGGCATGACCGGCGAGGTCACGCTGCAGGGTCGCGTGCTGCCGATCGGCGGGCTGAAGCAGAAGGTGCTGGCGGCCCACCGGGCGGGGCTCACGGAGGTCATCCTGCCGATGCGGAACGAGGGCGACCTCGACGACGTGCCCGAGTCGGTCCGCGAGCTGATGACGTTCCACGTCGCGGAGAGCATCGACCAGGTGCTGGCGGTGGCTCTGCGTGGGGCGGACGACGTCGGGGTGGGCTCCGGCGACGCCCACGCGGCCTGAAACACCGAGGAGCTACGCGGCGAGCTCGCCGAGCCGCGTCCACGGTTCGGATGCGAACACGAGGGCTGCCCACCCCTCGTCGGGACAGGCCTCGGTGTCGTTGACCCGAGGTCGTGCAGCGTCAGCGACGCGCCCTCCCGGTCCCACGTGCTCTCGTAGCGGACGCCCGTGCAGCGGGCGTCACTCACCTCGGTCATCACGATGCGATCACCGGTCACCTCGTACGTCCCCCAGCTCGTCCGTCGCTCACTCGTCTGGGTGGTCCTGGGTCAGTCGGTAGGTGCCGTCGAGCAGCGCCAGGGTGTAGCTCGCCTGGTCGAAGAAGGCCGTCTCGCGATCCCGCCCTGTCGCACGACCGTCCGACTCGGTGATCGTCACCTGGTACGCGCCGTCGAGCACGGTCGGGTGCCCTCGCCGGTGGGGGTGGCGCGCCGGTCGGTAGCGGTGCGGGCTCGGGGTGCACGACGCACGCAGGTACGGCTGGCATTCCTCGTCGGTGAGCGGCCGGCTGACACGCTGCGGCGCGATCGAGAGCAGCCGGCGAGGTCGAGAGCGTAGACCCGCACCTCTCCGGCCGTCGATGACGGTCGCGACCGAGGCGCCGTCGGGAGCGAACGCGACCCCGAGCAGGGGATCGCCGGTCGGCAGGTCCAGCACCTCCTGCCACGAACCCGTGTCCCAGATCTTGAGCGCGCCTGCTCGCTGACGGTCGCCATCCGCGTGCCGTCGCCGTTGAACGCGAGATCGTTCACCGTGACCACCGCCAGAGAGGATGCGTGACCCGCTCGAAGGACGGCGTCGTCCACACGGCGGCGCCGTCGGCTCCTCCCGTCACCAGGACGTCGCCGCGCGGGTCCCACGCGAGGGCCCTCCCGATGCCCGAGTTGGCCTGCCACTTCTCGACGAGCGCTCGGTCGTCGGTGCGCCACACGCGGATGGTGGCGCGGCCGTCGAGCACGGCGAGCATCGAACCGTCGGGGCTGAAGCCGAGCGCCTCGCTCGACTCCGTCGGAGCACCCGGGTCATCGAGCGGGTCACCCGATGGCTCCCGCTCGCCGTCTCCCACACCTGGACGACGGGGCCCGTCGCGCCGTCACGACCAATGAACCATCGGGGCTGAACGCGACCCGACTCGCCCAGGGGAGCGAGGCGCGCTCCTCACCCGTCGCCGCGTCGAGAACGTACGCACGCCGACATCGTGCGGACCACTCGGTCGCCGTCGCGAGCGATCGATCCGTCCGGCGCGACGGCGACTCGCTGTGTTCGCATCGGGCAGTGCTCGACCCGATCAGTGTCGTCGGATCCCAGATCCACCCGCCTGTCCCAGGCGGCCGTGACGATCGTGGCGCCGTCAGGCGCGTACTCGACGTCGCTGAGCCACCGGTTGTAGGCCGCCGCGCCCACCTCGGCGCCACCTTCGGGTGAGACATCCCAGACACGGGCCGTGCCGTCGCCGCCGCCGGTCACGAGCCTCGTCCCGTCGCTGCTGAACGAGACGAGCCCGACCAGGCCCCGGTGCCCGGCGAGCGTCAGGAGCTCCTCGCCCGACCCGGCGTCGAAGACCCTCGCGATCCCGTCGAACCCGCCCGTGGCGAACAATGTGGCGTCAGGGCTCCACGCGAACCCGGTGACGCCGCCCGGCACCGGCAGGCGATCGAGCACCGAGCCGTCGGTCGCGATCGGCGATGACGACACCACCCGTCTGCGGGTCGTACTGCGCGACGACGGCGCCGTCGGGCCGCCAGATGCCCTGCGTCAGCCGGCATCTCGACCAGTCGTCGGCCGGTCTCGACGTCCCAGATCGCGGTCTCGGCGACGACCTTCGTGCCGTCGGGGCTGTAGGAGGGGCGCCGCGGCGAAGCATCCTCGACGGCTCGGCGGGGAAGCTGCGTTCCACCTGCCAGTCGCTCGTGTCGATCACCCGCATGGCGTTCGCGCCACCGTCATCGATCCGGGCAACAGCCGGTCCCAAGGACGAGGCGACCGGCCGTCAGGACTGAATGAGGCGCCCCGGGAGCGATCTCGCGGCCTCGCCGCCGGTGAAGGTCTCGAGCTCGCGCCCCGTTCTCGACGTCCCAGACCCTGGCGGTCTGATCAGCGGAGGTCGACGCGACCATCGACCCGTCGTTGCTGAACGTGATGCTCTCGATGTCGCCCCGTGGCCGCTGAGCCGGCGGACCTCGGCGCCGGTGCGCGCATCCCAGAGCACCACGTCGCTGACGGCGTTCCCGCCCACCGAGCCTCCGGTCGCGATCAGGTCGCCGTTCGGGCTCCACACCACGTTCCCGTCGATGGGTCGCTGATGGTGAACAGCAGGCGGTCGGCCGCGATCGCGGCGTGCAGGGCGTCGACGGCCTCGCGCAGGACGAGACCGTCCTCGCTCGTCGCCTCGACCGCCTCGCTCGCCAGCAGGATGCTCCGCTCGGGGTCGACGTCGAGGTTCACCTGCGCGGCCGCCGCCAGCTCGCGCGCGAACGCCAGCCGGGTCTGCTCGACGGCGCTGCCACGCTGACCGACGGCGATGACGGTGAGCGTGCTCGCCACGAGCGCGGCGACGGCGAGCACCGCGACCAGTGCGCGGAGCCGAGACCTGGACCGCCCCTCCAGGACGGCCTCGTAGGCCTCGCGCTCCTCGGCGGCGGCACGCTCGCGCTCGCGCAGGGCGAGGCTCGCGGCCAGGTACTCACGCTCGCTCCGGCCGATCGCGAGCCCGGTCGAGCCCGCCCACGTCTCGACCTGCTCGAGGCGCGACCCCGACCAAGAGGAAGCTCGGGTCGGCGTCGGAGGCGCGCCACTCGTTCGCGCTCCGGCTCAGCTGGCGGGCTCGCCGCAGGTCGTCGCGCGCCTCGTCGATCCAGGTCCGCAGCCGCGGCCACTCGCGCAGCAGCGCCTCGTGCGCGATCTCGACGGTCGGCTCCCGTGGTCGACGGCTCACGGTCGAACGTCAGCAGACGGTGCCGGCCGAACGCGTCGAGCATCGCGTCGAGGTCCTCGACGCCCAGGTCGAGCGCGGCGAGCTCGGCACGCGTGACGCGCCGGCGGGTGTCCTCGCGCCCCTCGCCCAGGGTGACGAGCCGGAGCAGGATCTGACGCGCGGCGTCGGTGCCGGCCGGGCCCATCGCCCGGACCAGGTGCTCGGCGCGCACGGCGAGCGCTCCGGCCACCCCGCCGATCTCGCGGTACGCCTCGAGGGTCATCGTGCCGCCGACGTCACGGCGCTCGAACAACTCGGTCAGGGCGAACTCGACCAGCGGCAGGGCGCCCGGCTGGTTCGACACGTCGCCGACGATCTCGGCGACCAGGCCCGGCTCGACGCTCACGCCGACCTCGCGCGCGGGGCCGGTGATGGCGCGCTCGAGCTCGTCGGGGGTGAGCGGGGGCACCGCCACCGTCCGTTCGGCGAGCAGCTCGCTGAACCGAGGCTGCTGCAGCGGCCGGTCGTAGAAGTCGGCTCGCAGCGTGACGACGACCCGCACCCGGCTCCCCGGGTCGGCGACCGCCACCCTGAGCAGCTCGAGGAAGGCGTCACGCTCGCGCTCGTCCTCGGTGAGGGTGAAGACCTCCTCGAACTGGTCGACGACCAGCAGCAGCTCGGCGTCGCTCGGGACGCGTCAGGTCGATCGACCTGGAGCAGGCCGCGCGAGCCCGCCTCGAGCCGCTCCAGGAGCCTGCCCGCCGGCCTGCGTCGCGACCCGCAGCAGGGCGGCCTCGAGTTCCTCGACCGGGATGGGCGCCGGGGAACATCTCGACGACGAACCAGCCCTCGGATCCGCGGAGCGCCCCGGCCGCCAGCCGCGGGAGCAGGCCGGCCCGGACCGCCGAGGACTTGCCGCTCCCGCTCGGACCGACGACCGCGAGGAAGCGAGCGTCTCCGTCGCCCATCGCGTGGAGGAATGCCTCGATGAGCGAGTCGCGCCCGAAGAAGTCCCGGGCATCGGCCACGAGAAGGCCCGCAGGCCCTTGTACGGGTTGCGGGCGTCGGTCGCGGGGACATCGGCCAGCGTCTCCGTCTCCGGACGACAGCGCCGTCGCCAGGTCGTCGCGGTGACGGTCGTGTCCCCGGCCGCGACCCGGTCGAGCAGCGGTGGCGAGTCCGCCCGTGGCGGCGCTCACCGACGAACGACCGAACGAACGCCGGCAGCCGCGACGACGTCGTCCGCGGGCTCCAGCGGCTCCGGCGACCCGATCCGGAAGTCGCCCAGGTATGCGTTGCGCTCGACGTCCAGCAGCACGTTCGTGTCGCCGACGTTGCCGTGGACGACGCCTTGACGGTGCGCGAACGCGAGGGCGGAGACGACCTGCTGCACGATGCGCAGCGCGCGGTCCGGCTCGATCGCGTCGCCACGGGCGCGAACGGTGGCGAGGCTCCCGCCGCGCAGGTACCGCGACACGACGTAGGCGCCGTCGGGCTCGCGCCAGTAGTCGTAGAGGGGCACGATGTGTGGGTGCTCGAGCGCCGCGACGGTCTGCGCGTCGTGCTCGAACCTGCGGACGAACCCGGGGTCGCTGCGAGAGCCCCGCGTGCACGATCTTGACCGCGACGTCGCGACCGACCTTCGGCTGCAGCGCGCGGTACACGACGGCGCGAGGGCCGTCGTCGATCCGTTCGAGCAGCCGGTACCCGCGCAGCGGCTCGCCCTCGCAGATCCAGGTCGGGGTCCTGCCGCAGGATCCGCTCGTGCAGCGACGTCAGCTCGGGCGAGGGGTCGATCCCGAGCTCGTCGGCGAGCACGTCGCGGGCTCGCTGGAACGCTGGCGAGCGCGTCGGCCTGTCGGCCCGACCGGTACTGCGCGAGCATCAGCTGGCCCCACACGCGCTCGCGCAGGTGATGGCGTCCGAGCAGCGCCTCGGCCTCACCGACGACCCGCGCGTGCTCGCCGCTCGCGAGCAGCGCGTCGAGCCGATCCTCTTCGGCGGTCCGGCGGAGCTCGTTCAACCGGGCGGCCTCGCCGACCAGCGACGGCTCGTCGGCCAGGTCGGCGAGCGCGGGACCACGCCACAGGGCCAGGGCGGCGTCCAGGATCGGGACGGCCGCCGAAGGGTCGGTCGCCGTGGCCTTGCGGGCGTCTCGCAGCAGGGCGTCGAAGCGGTCGGCGTCCAGCTCGTCGGGTCCGACCTCGAGACGGTAGCCCGGGGGCCGCCCCTCGAGGCGGCCGTCGCCGAGCGCCTTGCGCAGGTGGGAGATGTAGGTCTGCAGGGTGTTGCGCGCCGATTCGGGCGGTTCGTCGCCCCACACCTCGTCGATCAGGGTCGGGGCCGGGACGGTCTGGTTCGCTCGCAGCAGCAGGTGGGCCAGCACGGCGCGCTGTCGTGGCCCACCGAGGGCGACCGGCCCATCACCGTTGCCGCCGTGGACCTCCAGTGGGCCGAGCACCTGGAACCGCACCGGGCGACGGTACACCCGGGCCGATGCGCCGTGGAGGGGGTCCCGCTCGGTCGTGTTCACGGCACCAGGGTGGCCGCAGCCGCTTGAGAACCGCGTGAAGAACCCTTCCAGCGCTCCAGGTCCCGCTCACACCGGTCGTCCACGGGGCGTGGTCGAACCTTGCGCCCAGGTCCTCGCCGGGAGGGCCACGGAAGGAAGGAGCGATCCGATGGCGATCGATCTTCGGCAGGAACAGCAGCAACAGCGGCAGCAGCAGCCGCGACGCACCGCAACGCCCCCTCGGCCCCGCGGGACGATCTGGGTGGTGGCGATGGCCCTGGCGGCGGTCGTCGCCGTCGGCGCGGGGATCATCGCGCTGACCATGCAGGATCAGCCGGCGCCGACCGGTGGGGTGACCGTCAGCTACCCCGAAGGCGCGTTCACGGTCCGAGCGCGAGGGCGGCGTCTACATCGTCGTCCCCGAGCCGGTGGCCGAGTTCACCGACACGGCGGTCGGCGCCCGCGAGGGCGGGTCCTACGGGCTGAGACGGCCGAGAATACACCGACACGGCGGTCGGCGCCCGCGAGGGCGGGTCCTACGCCACCACGACGTAGGACATGCGGAAGCTGGAGCCGTGAGAGAGCCGACGCATCTCCCAGGTGGGCCTGACCGCGACCCACCTGGGAGATCGCCGCGGGATCGGCTCGGACGAGCTGAAGCAGAAGGTGCCGGCGGTGGCGTTGCGCGGCGAGGAAGCGGTAGTGTCCGCCGCGTGAAGCTGGCGGTGTTCGGGGCGACCGGTCGGACCGGTCGCCTCGTCGTGGCGCAGGCGCTCGAACGCGGTCACGTGGTGACCGCGTTCGCCCGCTCCACGCCCGCCGAGGGCTCGCTCGGACCGGTCGAGCGCGTGGTCACCGGCGACGCCCGCAACGCGGCCGCCGTGGCGTCGGCGCTCCGCGACGTCGAGGTCGTGATCTCCGCGATGGGCCCCAAGGGTCCCGACCCGGGGTCCGTGTACTCCGAGGCGATCGGCACCCTCGTCCGCGCGATGGGCCAGGCAGAGGTGCGCAGGCTCGTGATCGCGGCCAACTCCCGGGTCCTCGACGACGACCCGCTCGAAGAACCGTACGCAGCCGTCTCCCGGGAGCACCGCGAGGCGCTGGCCACGCTCCGCGCGAGCGACCTGGACTGGACCGTGGTCTCGACGCCGATGCTCTCCGAGGAAGACCCGTCGGGGTACTACGTCGCGGCCGTGGACGCCCGAGCGCCCGGTGGATCGATCGCCCGGGCCGACTTCGCGTCGGCTCTGCTCGACGCGCTCGACGGCGCCGGGCGGGTCGGACACATCGTCGATGTGACCACCACCGCTGATCCTGTCGACTGACCCCTGCGACTGACCCTCGCATCCGACGTTCACCTCCCCGTGCCTAAGCTGGCATGCGTGCCCGTGCCGATGATGTCCGCATGCTCGAGCTGACCGGTCTGCGCCGAACGTTCGGCGACCTCGTGGCGCTCGACGACGTCTCGTTCACCGTGCCCGAGGGGCGCATCGTGGGGTTCGTCGGGCCGAACGGGGCGGGCAAGACCACCGCGATGCGCATCGCCCTCGGCGTGCTGACGCCCGACGCCGGTACGGTGCGCTGGCGCGGCGAGGCCGTCGATGCACGGGTACGCCGTCGCTTCGGCTACATGCCCGAGGAGCGTGGCCTCTATCCGAAGATGCGGGTCCTCGATCAGCTCGTCTACCTGGCGAGGCTGCACGGGGTCGGCAAGGCCGACGGCGCGGCGCCGGGCCGAGGAGACGATCGAGGTGCTCGGCGTGGCCGAGCGCGCGACCGATCGCGTCGAGGCGCTCTCCCTCGGCAACCAGCAGCGCGTGCAGCTGGCCTCGGCGCTCGTGCACGAGCCCGACCTGCTCGTGCTCGACGAGCCGTTCTCGGGTCTGGATCCGGTCGGGGTCGACGTGCTGTCGGGCGTGCTGCGTCGGCAGGCCGCGAACCACGGGGTGCCCGTGGTGTTCTCGAGCCATCAGCTCGAGCTCGTGGAACGGCTGTGCGACTCGGTCGTGCTGATCGACCGCGGACGCATCGTGGCCCAGGGGACGATCGGCGAGCTGCGGGCTCGCCGCGAGCGGCGACTCTTCGTCGTGCAGGTGCGCGGCGGAGCCGACGAGTGGTACGCGTCGGTCCCCGGCGTCGCGCTCGTCGAGGTGAGGACGGACGGCGTCGTGCTCGAGCTCGCCGACGACGTCGACGAGCAGCGCGTGCTCGATCTCGCCCGGGCGTCGGGCGACGTCGTGCGGTTCGGGCCGGTGCATCCCACGCTCGCCGAGCTGTTCCGCGAGGTGGTGAGCGCGTGAACGAGCACCGCGCGACCGATCCGAGGCCGACCGACCGCGGCGCCTGGCGTCTGGTGGCGATGCGCGATTTCCGGGTGCGGCTGCGGGACAAGGGCTTCTTCATCTCCACCGGCATCACGCTCGCGGTGCTGACGGTGTTCATCCTGCTTGCGGGCGTTCGGCGACGAGGTCACGCCCTCCTTCGACCTCGGCATCACGGGAACCGACGAGGCCGCGATCCAGCGGACCACGGCTGAGCTCGACGACGTGGCGGAGCGAGAGGGCGTGGAGCTGCGGGTCGCGTTCTGGGATGACGTCGAGGAGGCCGAGGCCGCGGTGCGCAGCGGACGGCTCGATGCGGCACTGGTCGACGACGAGTTGGTGGGGGACGACGCGGTCCCGGCCACGCTGACGCAGCTGGTCCGCAGCGCGCTCATCCGGGTGAGGATCGCGGCCGCGCTCGAGGCCGGGGGCGCGAGCGCCGCGCGAGATCGATGCGGTGCTGAACCAGCCCGCGATCGAGGTGCGGACGCTCGAACCGGAGGATCCCGACCGCGAGAAGAACGCCGGGATCGCCTTCATCGCCGTGCTGCTCGCGTACGGCCAGCTCTTCGGATACGGGGTGTGGGTCGCGACCGGCGTGATCGAGGAGAAGGCGTCACGGGTGGTCGAGATCCTGCTCTCGGCGATCCGTCCGCGACAGTTGCTCGCCGGCAAGATCGCCGGCATCGGGCTGCTCGGCATCGTGCAGCTCGTGTTCATCGCCGCGTACGCGATCGGCCTCTCGGTCGTGACCGGAGCCCTCGACATCCCGGGCACGGCGATCGGGATCGCCCTCGTCGTGCTCGTCTGGTTCGTGATGGGCTTCGCGTTCTACGCGGGACTGTTCGCGGTCTCCGGATCGCTCGTCTCGCGCATGGAGGAGCTGCAGAACGCGATGGTGCCGATCAACCTGATCATCTTCATCTCGTTCTTCATCTCGATCGGGGCGCTCGAGAGCCCGGACTCGCCGCTCTCGGTCGTGGCGTCGATCCTGCCGTTCTCCTCGGCGCTCGCGATGCCCGTCCGCATCGCCTTGGGATCGGCGACCCCTCAGCAGATCGCCCTCTCGATCTCGTTGCTCGTGGCCGGGACGGCGTCTGTTCGTCCCGCTGTCGGCCCGTCTGTATGCCGGCGCCGTGCTGAGGACCGGAGGCCGGGTGAAGCTCCGCGATGCGTGGCGATCCGCCCCGGCCACGAACGGTCGAGGCTGAGCCCATGGCGGGCACCGGCTGGACCCGCGAGAACGTCTGGCACGCGCTGTCGGTGCTCCGCCACGGGCGGAACCCCGCCGCGACCGTCTACGACAGCATCGGCGCGGACTTCGTGGTCGCGCTCGCCCCGGGGTGGCTGAACCTCGGTCTGTGGGAGGGCGACGGGAGCGATCCGGAGGAAGCCCCGGTCGCCGTGCGACGTCTCGTGCGGACGATCGCGGCCGAGCTGCCGACCGACGGCGACGTGCTCGACGTCGGCAACGGCCTGGCGGAGCAGGACCCGCTGATCGCCGAGGTCGCTCGGACGCGATCGCTGACCGCGCTCAACATCACGCTGTCGCAGCTGATCGCAGGGAAGCCTCGCCTGGCCGAGGCCGGCGCGCAGGGCCTGAACGCCGACGCCACGCGGCTGCCGCTGCGCAGCGGCTCGTTCGACGGCGTGATCAGCGTCGAGGCGGCGTTCCACTTCCCGTCGCGCGCGCTGTTCTTCGCCGAGGCCTTCCGCGTGCTGCGTCCCGGCGGGGTGCTCTCGATGTCGGACATCCCGACGGTGCGGCTCCCTCGCACTCCGGGCGAGGCGATCGCGGCATGGACGCAGCTCCGGGCCTGGGGACTCGGCATGCACGCGGCGGCCACGGCCGACGAGATCGTGGGTCTCGCCTTCGACGCGGGGTTCGTCGACGTGCGGGCCGAGCCGGTGGGGGAGCGGGTGATCGGTCCGGCCCTGCGCTTCGTGCGCGACCGGCTCGACCGCGCTCACGGTGAGATCTCGACGAGCTACGAGCTCGCCGTGCGCCTGATGCTGCGCCAGGTGGACCTCTTGTGGGAACGAGGCGTGCTCGACTACCTGCTGCTGCACGGGGTCAAGCCCGGCGGACCTTCTCCTGCGGACTAGTTGCTCTTCGAGGGGAGCTGCGGGATCAACCAGCCGAGGAAGTCGGCGGGGCTCCGCGTCTGGATCCAGAGGGTGCCGGGGCCGGTGAACGTCGCCACCAGTCCCTCGCCCGAGAGCAGGGTCGACTTCCAACCGCCGACCTTGTTGACCTCGTATCCGATGCCCTCGGTGAACGCGACGATGTGGCCGGTGTCGATCTTCAGGACCTCGCCGGGGCCGAGCTGGCGCTGCTCGATCGCCCCGTAGCTCGACACGAGCATGTCGCCGGCGCCGGTGCACCGGAGCAGGAAGAGTCCCTCGCCCGAGAAGAACGTCTTCGCGCCGCCCCACTTCGTGTCGACGTCGACGCCGGTCTCCGATGCGAGCCACGAGCCGGACTGCACCATCATCGGGGTCGAGGCGTCGACGGGCATGTGGACGATGTCGCCCGGCAGGGTGGGGGCGACGGTGAGCTCGCCGCCCTGCGGCGCGCGGAACGTGTTGATGAAGAAGCTCTCGCCGCCGAGCACCGACCGCTTCAGGCCCGCCATCACGCCACCCTGCGCCTTCGTCTCGATCTCGACGCCGCCCGACATGCTCGTCATCGCCCCGGCCTCCGCCTTGATCTCGCCGCCGGCCGGGATCGCGATCACGCCCATCGCGAACGCCGGGCTGAACCTGATGTCGACCTGCATGTCGAGCCTCCCTCGGTGGGTCGTGGACCCGGCGAGCCTACCCGGGTCGACCCTCGAGCCCCATCTCGCGACGGAACGCCGGAAGCGGCAGCTGACCGAGTTCCAGCACCCGGTCGTGGAACCCGCGCAGGTCGAACCCCGGCTCGACGGCCGCCGCCTCGCGAGCACGTTCGATCTCGATCATGCCGATCGTGTAGGCGAGGGCCTGGCCGGGCTCGGTGATGTAGCGGTCGATCTCGATCACCGCGTCGGTGTGCGGCACGCCGCCGTCCTCGAGCACGGCGACCGACCGCTCGCGGCTCCAGCCCAACGCGTGCAGGCCCGTATCGGTCACGAGCCGAGCCGCGCGGTGGATCTGCGCATCGAGCATGCCGAGGCGTTCCCAGTCGTCCACGTACAGGCCCATCTCGTCGGCGAGGCGCTCCGCGTACAGCCCCCAGCCCTCGGCGAACGCGCTGCCGGCGTGCGTCCCCGCGAACCGTCGCAGGGCCGGCCGGTCGTCGACCTCCTGCTCGAGCGCGAGCTGGAAGTGGTGTCCGGGCACGGCCTCGTGGAACGTGACGGTCGCCATGATGTGGAGCGGACGGGTCGGCAGGTCGTAGCCGTTCACGTAGTAGATGCCGGGCCGCTCGCCGTCACCCGACGGCGCCCAGTAGTAGGCGAACGGCTGGTCGGCCTCGTGGAAAGGCTCGACGAGTCGCACCTGGCACGCCGACCGCGGCAGGCGTCCGAAGTACCGGGGGGCGGCGCCCATCGCGCGATCGATCTGCTCGTTCGCCATGTCGACCAGATGCTGGGGCGTGCCGGCGGTGTTCCTGCCCGATGCACCGTGGGCCGCGATCGCGGTGTTCGCATCGGGATGACCGAGCCGCTCGGCGAGCGCGCGGCGCTCCTCCTGGATCGCGTCGAACCGTTCGAGGCCGAGCTCGTGGACCTGCGTCGGGTCGAGCGGCAGCGTCGTCCAGTTCAGGATCTGCGCGGCGTAGAGGTCCTCCCCACCCGGCAGCGCCGACAACCCGACGGTCTCCGTGGCGCGGGGCAGCAGGTCGCGGAGCACCTCGAGGTACGCGGCGAGCGCCGGGTTCAGCACGTCGCCGACGACTCCCTCGATCCGGTCGCGGGCCTCGTCGCCGCCGTCGGCGAGCGGGAGCATCGCCGGACTCTCACGAGCGCCGAGGGCGAGCACGCGCTCGAGCTGGTCGATCGAGCGCGCCACGACGACCCGCGGCGAGGTCACGCCGGCGGCGATGCCGTCTCGGATCACGTCGGCCCACGCGTCGAGGTAGGCGGGGAACGCGCGCAGCCTCGCCTCGTAGCGGTCGAGGCGCTCGGGCGTGTCGGCGCGCTGCAACGACGCGATCACGGCGGGCATCGCGACCGGCCCCGAGAAGTAGCTCGCGGCGTAGAGGCGGTCGAGCCGGTGCTCGAGCTCGGAGAGCCCCCGGCGCGCGATCGCCTCGAGCACGTCCATCGTGCCGCGCTCGGAGGCCGGCAGCACGGAACGGTCGATCGTGGCGAGATCGTCGAGCGCCGCACGATGCACGGACGCGTCGTGGGCACGCCCCGACTCGCTCGGGTCACCGAGCCGGTCGTCGAAGCGCTCGTCGCCGGCCTCGGTGCCGAGCAGCGGCGCGATCTCGATCAGCTCGAGCCAGTACCGGTCCGCCAGGGCGCGCGCGCGGTCCGTGTGGTCCTGTCGCGTGCCGACCACGGGATCCATGGCCAGGATGGTACGAGGACCGACGTGTCGCGGGGGAGCGCGTACGCTGCACGCATGCCCCGGCAGCCTTCCCCTCGGGCGATCGTCGGCGCGTCCGCCGTCGTGATCGCGCTCGTGGCCGCGATCGCGCTCGTCGCCGGACGCGACGTCGGCTCCGAGGCCGCCGAGCCGCTCGTGCGCCCGAACCCGGCCACCGGGCCGTTCGAGGGGCTCGGGGTCTGGGTCGACATCCACGACGACGAGGCATGGGCCGACCCGGTCGGCGCGATCGACACGATGGCCTCGAACGGCGCCCAGACCCTGTTCCTGCAGACGTCGAACGGCGACCGATCCGTGCCGTTCGTGTACCGGGAGCAGACGGCGGTGTTCATCGAGGCGGCGCACGACCGCGACATCGGCGTCGTCGCCTGGTACCTGCCACACCTCACCGACCTCACGGTCGACCGGGCGCGCACACGGGCGGCGATCGCGTTCGCCACGCCGCGAGGCGATCGCTTCGACGGGTTCGCGCTCGACATCGAGTCCGCCGCCGTCCGCGACCCGGAGCAGGCGCAGCGAACGGCTGATCCGTCTCTCCGAGCGACTGCGGCAGATCGTGGGCGACCGCTACCCGCTCGGCGCGATCGTGCCGTCGCCGGTGCGCCTCGTCGACGACGTCGCGTACTGGCCCGGGTTCCCGTGGGGAGACCTCGCGCGCATCTACGACGCGGTGTTGCCGATGACCTACTTCACGTACCGGGTGCACGGACCGGCCGAGACGGGCGCCTACGTGACCCGTGCGATCGAGGAGATCCGGGCGGGGGTGGGCAGCGACGAGGTGCCGATCCACGTGATCGGCGGGCTCGCGCGCGACGCGACCGGGCCCGAGACGCGCGCGTTCGTGAACGTCGTGCGCGATGCGGGCGCGGTCGGCGCGAGCTACTACACGCTGCCGTTCGTGAGCGAGGAGCAGTGGGCGATCCTGGGCCGGATCTGAGCCGGACGTTTGTCCCCCCGAGCCACCGTCGATAGGCTCGGTCGTCCCGTCCGACGACGCAGGAGGCTCCACGCCGATGTCGATGCGCTCGCGCTCCGTCCGCTTCGCCGCCCTCGCCGTGCTCGCGCTCGCGGCCGCCGCGTGCACGAAGACGCTCGACACCGACGGGCTGGAGGGCGAGCTGAAGAGCCAGATCGAGGAGCAGACCGGCGGCGCGATCGCCTCGGTCGACTGCCCCGCCGACGTGGAGGTCGCGGCCGGCGCCACGTTCGAGTGCACCGCCGAGGAGGAGTCGGGCGCCACGTTCACGATCTCGGTCACGCAGCGCGACGATCAAGGCAACGTGGACTGGGAAGTCACCGACGCGGGCGCGGCCGCCTGAGCGCTCGCGCCCGAGGGGGAGACGTGTTGCTCGAGGGGAAGCGGTTCCTGATCACCGGCGTGCTCACGCAGCAGTCGATCGCGTTCGCGGCCGCGCGGTCCGTGCAGGAGCAGGGCGGCGAGATCGTGCTCACGAACTTCGGGAGAGGCGTGAGCATCACCGAGAAGGTGGCCAAGCGCCTGCCCGACCCGCCCGACGTGCTCGAGCTCGACGTGAACGAGCCCGACCACGTCGTCGCGGTGCGCGACGAGCTCGCGAGCCGATGGGGATCGATCGACGGGTTCCTGCACGCGATCGCGTTCGCGCCCGCAGGACGCTCTCGGCGGCAACTTCCTCAACACGGAGTGGGAGAGCGTCGCGACGGCGGTCCGCACGAGTGCGTTCTCGCTGAAGGTGCTCGCGGTCGGCATGCTGCCGCTGATGCAGGAGCGCGGCGGCTCGATCGTCTCGCTCGACTTCGACGCGACGGTCGCCTGGCCGGTCTACGACTGGATGGGCGTGGCGAAGGCCGGGCTCGAGTCGGTCACCCGCTACCTCGCCCGCGACCTCGGGCCGAGGGGCGTGCGGGTGAACACGGTGAGCGCGGGTCCGGTGCGCACGATGGCCGGCAAGGGCATCCCCGGGTTCGACGCGATCACCGACACGTGGGGGCGGCGCGCGCCGCTCGGTTGGGACGTCACCGACCCGACGCCCGTCGGGAACACCGTCGCGTTCCTGCTCTCGGACCTGTCGAAGGGCATCACCGGCGAGATGATCCACGTCGACGGCGGCTTCCACGCGATGGGCACGGATCTCTCGCTCGACTGAACGCGTCACCGAAGGCCCGGGTGCACGCCCTCCTCGGTGCCGGTCAGCCGCTGCGCCCGGGCGATCACACGGAAGGCCTCCTTCAGGCCGCTGCGGGAGAACGAGCCGAGAGACGCAGGGTCGACGAAGTCGTCGGGCGGCTCGCCGGCCCCGACCTGACCGGCCTGGTGATGCAGGCGCACGTCCCAGAGGAAGTGGAACGCCTCCACGAGCTCGTCCGCGACCCGGTGCTCGATCGAGCCCGCCGCTGCGGCGCCGCGCAGGCGTCCGATCGTGTCCTTCGCGGTCACGCCGGCGCGGACCGCCCAGACACGCGCGAGGTTGTTCACGATCGTGATGCCGCCGTGCTTGATGTCGAGCCGGCCTGCGTGCTCACCCTTGGCCTCCACCACGAGGTCGCGCAGGAAGCCGGTCGGGGGCTTCAGATCGAGCGCGCGGCGGGCCATCTGCCGCACGAAGGCCGGCCTCGCTCGGGCGCGGCGCATCGCGTCGTCGAGCGCGGGCTCGGCGCCGAGCGGGCCCGCGACCTGTCGGAAGTCGTAGCCGATCGACGAGAGCACGACGGCGTGCGGGTCGGCGCTGTCCATCCACGTGACGAACGCCTCGACGAACTCGCCGAGCGGTCGCCGCAGGGTGGGATGCGTCGCCATCGCGTCGCCCTCGCAGCGAGGGATGCCTGCCGCCTCGAGCCCGGCCGTCACCCGCTCGGCGAGGTCGGCGAACCAGGGGTCGGGATCGGGCTCCCCGGGGACCGGGTCGTAGACGAGGGCGTGATCCTGGTCGGTGCGCAGAGCCTGCTCCTGCCGCGCGGCGCTGCCGAGCGCGAGCCATGCCCACGCGCACGGAGGGTCGCCGAGATCGTCGATCGCGAGAGCGATCAGACGCTCGGTGATCGCGTCGACGACGAGGGCCGAGACGCGGCCCACGTCGATCGGGTCGGCGTGAGCGCGAACCATCGTCACCACGAGCTGGGGGAGATCGCGCCCGGCCGCGGCGACGTCGTCGGCCGTCGTCGCCCGCTCGATCGCGCTCTTCATCGCGAACGGCGTGTGCCGGCCGAGCCCCATCAGGTCCGTGTCGGTCACCACTCCGATCAGCTCGCCCGCCGGATCCGACCACCGGGAAGTGATGCACCCCCTGGGCGAACATCGCGAGCAGCGCGTCGCCGGCGAGCGTGTCGTGGCCGATCGTCCGCACCGGGAACGTCGCGATCGACTCGAGCGGGGTCGCCGGATCGGCCTGCGTGGCGACGACCCTCGTGCGGAGGTCACGATCGGTCACGATGCCCCAGCCGTCGCGCATCGGCACGAGCAGCGAGGAGACCCGTTCCGCGGCCATGCGCGCGGCACCCTCGGTGATCGTCTCGGTCGGGTCGGCCGTGACCGGCGCCCGACGCACCAGGTCGCCCACCGGTCGCAGGCGGGCATCGGGCACGTCGGCAGCCGCATCGGTGGCTCGCGCGATGCGCCGGCGCATGCTGCCGATCACGAACGACAGACCCGCGTGCGTCTCGAGCACCGGGTCCGCGGCCGGCTCCGGCACGAGGTAACACAGCGTGTCCTCATGTGCTCGCACGGTGAGCGACGGCACGTCGTGGGCCAGCAGGGAGAACTGTCCGAACACCTCGCCCTCGAGCAGCAGGTCGAGCACCTGGCCGTCGTCCAGCAGCTCGACGGCGCCCTTGCGCACCACGTAGAGGGCGCTCGCGGGCTCCCCACCCTGTTGCAGGATCACGGCCCCGGCCGGGAAGTGCTCGATCTCGACCGTGCGGGCGACCTCGGCGAGCCGTTCGGCGTTCAGCTCGTCGAACGGCGGATACCGGCGCAGGAACCCCGCGATGTCCACGGCGGGAGTATCGCCGATGGCCTTCGGTGCCGGCGAGGCATATCGTCAGTTGCCGCCCCACTGCCCGTCGTACGGACCCCGGCCAGAGGCGCAGGCGGCGCCGCACCGGGCCGCGAACGCCAGCCCCCGCTCGATCTCCCACGACATGCCCAACGCGTACGTCAGCCCGGCCGCGAACGAATCGCCGGCGCCGTAGGCGTCGCCGGCGAGTCCGCGTGGCACCTCGACCGCCTCGTAGCGCCCGGTTCCTCCGCTCGCCGTCTCGAAGCGGCCGCCCGACGTCCCCTCCGTCCGAACGAGCAGCGGCGGCCGCCACGGCAGCGCCCCGGCGTCCACGTGCTCGGCGGGGTCGCGGTCGCTGCCCACGAGCGCGTCGGGCACGACGTCGGCATCGAGCAGCTCGTCGAGCACGCGCGTGGTCACGACCATGACCCGTGCTCTGCGTGCCCGCCGGAAGGCACCGGCATCGCCCGCGGTCACGTACACGGCGTCGGTCTCGTCGAGCCGATCCCATGGCAGCGGGTCGTCGGTCGACGGAGCGAGCCGTCGTCCGAGCGTGGTGATCGTGCGCTCGCCCGCCGGGTCCACGAGCGTGAGGGCCCGCCTGGTGGGGTCGTCGCGTCGCGCCGCGTGCACATCGACGCCCAGCCGGCGAGCTCTCGGGCCGCGCGATCGCCGAGGTCGTCCGTGCCGAGTGACGTGAAGAAGTCGCAGGAGCCCGCGAGCTTCGCGAGCTGCACCGCGGCGACGGCACCGCCCCCGCCGGGTTCCTCCCAGTCGTCGGTCGAGTGCGCGATCTCGCCGGCGGCAGGGATGCGGTCGACCGTGCCGAACCAGACCCATTCGGTGTGTCCGACGACCGCGACGCGCATCGAGCCAGTGTCTCGCGGAACTCCGTGAGATGTGCGACGGTCACATCAGCACGCACCGAGCGGGGGTGTCGTGGAGCGAGACGAGGAGCACGACCCGGGTCTGCCGATCCAGTTCGGTCCGGCCTCCAACGGGGAGTACGACCCCGAGCCGTCGCTGCCGCCGGTGCTCAGGGAGACGATCGCCCGCGCGCAGGCGTGGTCGGCCGAGAACGCCGACCGGCTCGGCATGTCGCGTCGGGAGTTCCTGCTCTCTGCCTGCGGCGCGGCGACCGCGTTCCTCGCGTTGAACGCCTGTACCGCCGAGGAGCACGGGGCGGGGCCGTCGTCGCCGAGCGCGACGGGCTCGAGCCCGGGCGGCTCCTACGAGGTGCCGCCGAGCGCGTCGGTCGAACCCGAGAGCGCGTTCGACGCGCTCGGCGGCGAGGAGTTCGTCTTCGACATCCAGGGGCACCTGCTCGAGTACCACCTGAACCCGGTGCTGAACGGCCAGGACTTCTGGACGTCCTTCCCGCAGCAGGACTGTGGCGAGGACGACCCGCGCGCCTGCTACTCGATCGAGCACTTCCTCGAGTTGATGTTCCTGCGCTCGGACACGAACATGCTCGTGCTCTCGGCGCTGCCGATCTTCCCCGAGGGCAGTCCGCAGGGCCACGACGTGATGGACCTCACGCGCACGGTCGCCGCCTCGCTCTGCCGCGACGAGCGCATCCTGCTGCACGGCCAGGCTCTGCCGAACGTGGGGAAGCTCGATGCCGCGCTCGCCGCGATGGAGCACACGGCCGCGGCCTACCCCGTCGCCGCCTGGAAGACGTTCACCCACTTCCCCGACGCCTTCGAGGGCGACGGCAACGGATGGTGGCTCGACGACCGCGACCCGAACGAACGACAGGTGGGGGAGCGCTTCATCCGCAAGGCCAAGGAGATCGGCACCGACACGATCTGCATCCACAAGGGGCTCTCGCTCGGCTCGCCGTTCGCCTCGCCCGACGACGTGGGCCCGGCGGCGCGCAGGCACCGCGACATGAACTTCGTGGCGTACCACTCCGGGTTCGAGGCGAACGTGTCCGAGGTGCCGTACACGAAGGCCACGAGACACATGGGCACGAACCGATTGATCTGGTCGATGGAACGCGAGGGCATCGGCCCGAACGAGAACGTCTACGCCGAGATGGGCACGTCGTGGTGGTTCGTGATGCGCTACCCCGATCAGGCGGCGCATTTCCTCGGGAAGTTGCTGCGCTATGTGGGTGAGGACAACGTGCTGTGGGGCACCGACTGCCTGTTCTACGGCTCGCCGCAACCGATGATCCAGGCGATGCGGGCGTTCCAGATCTCGCCCGAGTTCCAGGAGCGCTACGGCTACCCGAAACTCACGAAGGAGCTCAAGGCGAAGATCTTGGGGCTCAACGGCGCCGCGCTCTACGGCGTGGAGCCGAACACGGAGACGTGCGAGTTCTCCCGGCGCGACCTCGAGCAGATCCGCCGGAAGCTCCCCGGTCTGAACCGGGTGCTGGGGCCGACGACGATGGCCGAAACGCAGGCCTTCCGCGACGACGACCGCGAGCAGTGGGCGACGATGGCCACGATGCTCGCCTGAGAAGCGTCACAAAGCGTGGACCTCGGGGCATGATCGCGATATGAGAGCGCTCGTCCCTCTCGCCGTATTGGCTCTGTCGCTTCCGGGCGCATGTGCCAATGCGAACGATCCGGGAACCGACGATCAGGCTGCCGACCCCTCCTCCGCCCAACTCGAGGTGCGATGCGACGGCGTCGAGACGCTGATCTTGACCCCGATCGTGCAGGCACAGCCCGACGGGGTGCACACGGTGATCCACAATGTGAGCGACGCCGAGGTGCTCATGCAATGGGAGGGTGGAGGCGACGGCGTGCCGCCCGGCGAATCGCGGCGGCTCGTCCCGATCTCTCCCGGCGACGCTCGGTTCCGTTGTCAGGCGCTGACCGACGATCTCGATCCGGGCGATCCGGGCGGCTGGGCATCCTTCGAGGTGCTGGAGCCTCCCGGATGGGTGTCGACGGATCTCGGCTGTGCGGAAGGGGGATTCATCGGAACCAATGACTACGCCCCCGATGCCGAGGGTGTGAGCGATCCGGAGGCAGACGCCAGGGAGCAGGCTGAGGGTGCCGAGGTGGTCCAGGCGGGATACGCCACCGACGAGGAGATCTCATTCGTGGCGTTCGACGGTGACGATCCCACGACGGTGCTCACGTACTTCTCCGACGGCAAGGGCGGATGGCTCCTGAATACGACGTCCCGCTGTAGCTGACACGAACGGATCCGTATCCTCGACGGGTGCCTCGGCGATCGATCCGGCTCGTTGCTCCTGCCGACGAGTCTGCGCGAGACCTTCGCGGCGATCCGTGCCGACATCGGCATCCCTGAGACGTTCCCGCCCGACGTGCTCGCCGAGGCCGAGCGCTCGGCTCGTGAACCACGGCTCCCCGACACCGATCTCACCGATGTGCCGTTCGTCACGCTCGATCCGCCGGAGTCGATGGACCTCGATCAGGCGTTCCATCTCGAACGACTTCCGGGCGGCGGGTTCCGACTTCGATACGCGATCGCCGACGTCGCCGCGTTCGTCGATCCGGGCGGCGCGGTCGACGCCGAGGCCCATCGGCGGGCCGAGACCGCATACAGCCCCGACGGCCGCGCCCCGCTGTACCCACCGGTGCTGTCGGAGGGCGCCGCATCGCTGCTGCCCGACGGCCCGCGGCCCGCGGTGGTCTGGCGGGTGGACGTCGACGCGACCGGAGCCACGGTCGACACCGACGTGGAGCGTGCCCGTGTCACGAGTCGGGCGAAGCTCGGCTACGCCGACGTGCAGGCGGCGCTCGATGACGGGACCGCCGACGACATGCTGCGGCTCCTGCCGGAGATCGGCACGCTCCTGCAGCAGGCCGAGCACGCCCGTGGCGGCGCGAGCCTCGGCGTTCCGACGCAGGAGGTCGTCGGGCGCGACGGGGGCTACTCGCTTCGGTTCCGCTCGCTGCTGCCGGTGGAGGACTGGAACGCCCAGCTCTCGCTGCTCACCGGGCGAGCCGCCGCGGAGATGATGCTCGAGGCGGGCGTGGGCATCGTGCGGACGATGCCACCGGCCGACGAGTACGACGTGGCCCGGCTGCGACGCGTGGCCGCCGGCCTGGGCATCGACTGGCCGGCCGACCTTCCCTACCCGGACATGCTGCACACGGTCGACCCCTCCCGCTCCGACGCCGAGGCGGTGTTCCTGCAGGAAGCGGCGGTGCTGTTCCGGGCCGCCTCCTACGTGGCCTTCGACGGGCAGCCACCGCCCGACCCGATGCACGCGGCCCTCGCGGCTCGGTATGCCCACTGCACGGCACCACTGCGCCGCCTCGGCGATCGGTACGCGAACGAGGTGTGCCTCGCGCTGTGCGCCGGGCTCGACGTGCCCGTGTGGGCGCGCGACGCCTTGCCCGCCCTGCCGATCGAGATGGCGCTCGGCGCCGAGCGCGGCAACCGGCTCGAGCGAACGGTGGTGGATGCGGTCGAGGCCGCCGTGCTCGCGCCGCTGGTCGGACAGGAGTCGGACGCACTGGTGATCGACCTGTGGAAGCGGGGCAGGGGAGAGGTCGCGCTGCGGCATCCGGCGGTGATCGGACCGTGCGACGACGTGCACGAGCTGGGCGCGAGGGTGCGGGTCCGCCTCGAGGAAGCCGACGTCATGAAGCACACGATCCGCTTCGCGAGGGTTTCCGGCGGCGGGCGGCTGACCGTCGACGACGACGCGCAGCCTCGTAAGCTGCGACGCATGCAGACGGAACGACGGCTGACCTCCTTCAGCCACGGCGCGGGGTGCGGGTGCAAGCTCGGCCCCGAGCAGCTCAACGAGGTGCTCGGAACGCTCTCGCTCCCCGGAGTCCCGTCCGAGGTGCTCGTCGCCGCCGACACCGGCGACGACGCGGCCGTCTACGCGCTCGACGACGACCGCGCGCTCGTCGCGACGCTCGACTTCTTCACGCCGATCGTCGACGACCCGTACGACTGGGGTCGCATCGCCGCGACGAACGCGATGAGCGACGTCTACGCGATGGGCGGCACGCCGTTCCTCGGTCTCAACATCGTGAACTGGCCCATCGACGACCTGCCGGCGGAGATGCTCGGCCGCGTGCTCCAGGGCGGCGCCGACGCTGCGGGGGCCGTCGGCGTGCCGGTGCTCGGCGGGCACTCGATCACCGACCCCGAGCCGAAGTACGGCATGGTCGTGCTCGGCTTCGTCGACCCGCGCCGCATGCTGCGGAACTCGACCGCGGTGGCAGGCGATGCGCTGGTGCTCACGAAGCCGCTCGGCCTCGGCATGATCTCCACGGCGGTCAAGCGCGGCGTCGCGACCGACGAGATGCTCGCCACCGCCGTCGAGCTGATGACGACCCCGAACCGAGCGGCGAGCGAGGCCGTGAACGAGGTCGGCGCCGATGCCGCGACCGACGTCACCGGGTTCGGCCTCCTCGGCCACCTCCACCGCATGCTGCTCGCGAGCGGGGTCGCGGCCGAGATCGACGCGAGCGCCGTCCCGCTGATCGACGGCGCGCTCGACCTCGCGCGCAGCGGCGTCGTCCCCGGCGGCACGCAGCGCAACCACGCCTACGTCGCGCCCCACGTCGACTGGGGCGACCTCGACGAGCCGGAGCAGCTCCTGCTCGCGGACGCCCAGACGAGCGGTGGGTTGCTCGTCGCGACCGACAGGCCGGACGAGATGGTTGCGTCGATGCGAACGCGCGGGGTCATGTCTGCCGTGATCGGGTCGGTCGTGCCCGGTCGATCGGGCCGCATCACCCTCACGCACGGATAGCAGCGTCTGGGCCTCCTCCGGAACTAGGCAGGGACCTCCGTCTTTCCGTCGCAGGACCCACTACGGAGGTCCCTGCCAAGTCGCGCCGCAGAGAACCCGGCCGGGTCGCCAGGCCGGCTCTCGGAATAACCGACCCCACTGGTAGCATTTGCACCTGCAACAGCGTCGGGCGAACGCGTCCGCGCGCAGGTCGCATCCCGGGAGCACTGACTTGACCGAGCTGGACGGCGTCTTCACCAAGGAGATCGTGGAGCAGGGGCTCCGCGAGTTCCCCAACGAGAGCTGCGGCGTGATCGCGGCCGCCGACGGCGTGCCCGTGAAGGTCTTCCCGATGAGGAACGCCGACGCGAGCCCCGTGACCTACCGGCTCGACGGCAAGGAGCAGCTCCGCGTCTTCGAGGAGATCGACGAGCAGGGCTGGGAGCTGTGGGCGATCTACCACTCGCACACGCACTCCGAGGCCTACCCGAGCGAGACCGACATCAGGCTCGCGTTCTACCCCGAGGCGCGCTACATCCTGGTCTCGCTCACCGACCGTGAGGAACCGGTGATCCGGTCGTTCTTCATCACCGACGGCGAGGTCACCGAAGAGGAGCTGACCGTTCGATGAAAGGCCCAGGCTCGTGACGCAGCAGCCGATGTTCAACGAGGACCAGGTGCAGCGCTACGCGCGTCACATCATCCTGCCCAACATCGGCGGGAAGGGTCAGCGCAAGCTGCTCGATAGCTCGGTGCTCGTGATCGGCGCCGGCGGCCTCGGCTCGCCGATCGCGATGTACCTGGCCGCCGCCGGCATCGGCAAGCTCGGCGTGGTCGACTTCGACGCGGTCGACGTCTCGAACCTGCAGCGCCAGATCCTGCACACGAGCGACGACATCGGCCGCCCGAAGGTCGAGAGCGCGGTCGAGCACCTGCGCTCGATCAACCCGACGATCGAGATCGTGGGCCACGACACGCTGCTGTTCTCGACGAACGTCTACGACGTGTTCGAGGGCTACGACATCATCGTCGACGGCACCGACAACTTCCCGGTGCGCTACCTCGTGAACGACGCGACGCAGTTCACGGGCAAGCCGCTCGTGTACGGCTCGATCTACCAGTTCGAGGGCCAGGCCACCGTGTTCATGCCCGGCAAGGAGACGCCGTGCTATCGGTGCCTCTTCCCGTCGCCGCCGCCTCCGGGCACGGTGCCGAGCTGCGCCGAAGGGGGCGTGTTCGGCGTGCTCCCCGGCGTGATCGGCGCGATCCAGGCGACCGAGGCGATCAAGCTGATCACCGGCGAGGGCCAGACGCTCGAGGGCCGGCTGCTGCTCTACGACGCCCTGCACATGGACTTCCAGGAAGTGAAGATCCGCTGGGACGCCGACTGCCCCGTCTGCGGCAAGGAGCCCACGATCACCGAGCTGATCGACTACGAGGCGTTCTGCGGCGTTCCCGCCCGCTGAGACACTGGTATCGACGACCGACCCCACGACCCACCACGACAGGAGACCGAACGACGATGGCCGTGACCGTGAAGCTTCCGACGATCCTGCGCAAGCACGCCGGAGGAGAGGCGAAGGTCGGCGCCGACGGCGCGACGCTGCGCGACGTGCTCACCGACCTCGAGGGCCACTACCCGGGCATCACGAAGAACGTGATCTCCGACGACGGCGGCCTGCACCGCTTCATCAACGTCTACGTGAACGACGAGGACGTGCGCTACCTCGGATCACTCGAGACCGAGGTCGCCGACGGCGACACGGTGAGCATCCTGCCCGCGGTCGCCGGCGGTCGCTGATCCTGAGCGACGCTCAGCCGAAGAACTCCTCGGAACCGAAGATCGTGACGACCATCGCGATGCATGCGCTGAGCGCCGCGGGCACGATCGCCGCCGGCCGGTGTCCACGGAGCCAGCCGATCATGCCGACGACGAACGAGGCGACCAGAGGCGTCAGCATCCAGGTGTAGAGGAAGAGGTAGACGCCTCGCGGCACCCCGATGCTGTCGGTGAAGTGGCCGCCCGCGAGCCACGTGATGCCGATCGCGATCGCGCCACCCACGAGGTGCCACGGCCACGAGGCGGCGAGCAGGATCCACGACCAACGGAGTGCCCGCGTCCCCAGCTGTCGATCGGATCCCTGCGGCACCACGGGCGCGTGACCGAGCATCCGAGCCACCTCCACCCTCCACTCCACTGTACGTCGGCGGTCGTCGCTCCCGGGCTAGGCTGGCCGACGTGGAGATCCGCAAGCTCGATCCCGACGACGTCGAGCTGCTCGACGCCGGCGTCCGGGTCCTGAAGGGACGGTCGTCGCCGGCGCCCGAGATGTTCCTGCGCGACCAGCACGCCCACGCCTTCGTCGCGATCGACGACGAGACGGTCGTGGGCTGCGCCTACGGCTACGAGCTCTTCCGGCCCGACGGGTTCTGGATGATCGTGCTCTACGACCTGGGCGCCGCGGAGCCCTATCGCCAGCAGGGGCTCGGCCGCGAGCTCCTGGACGCGTTCGTGGCGTTCGCCCGCGCCAAGGGCCACGAGAAGATGTGGCTGTTCACCGACGCCGGGAACGCGGCCGCCAAGCGCCTCCACGAGGGGGCGGGCGGGGAGCGGGAGGACGGCGCCGTCGGGTACTGGTGGGTCTTCGAGTGAGCGCCTCCCGCGGGGCCATCGGCCTATTGACCTGCAGGTCAACACCGGTCTAGCGTCCGGGGTGGAAGGGAGGGCGCTTCCCCGTGCGAACACCCACGAGAGGACCGCAGGACCACGTACCCGTGGCTCCTCGCGCTCCGAAGGCGCCCCGACGCGAACAAGACCTGATCGTCATCCCCGAGGCCAAGGAGCCTCGTCGGTGGGGTGTGGTCGCGGCGATCGTGGCCGGTGCGCTCGCGCTGATCCTCATCATCGCGCTCGCGCTGTACGCGGTGGACCAGCGCGACCGTGCCGACGACCTCGATGCGCAGCTCACGGCCGCCCTCGATGACCAGCAGGCGCTGATCGAGGCGGCCACGGCGTCCCGCGAGCGCGTCGCTGCGCTCGAGACCCGCGTCGGCGTGCTCGAGGGCGACCTGCAGCGCGCTCGCCAGGGCAGGGACGTCGCCTCGGCCAGCAAGCAGGAGGCGAGGGAGAACCTGCGACAGTCCCGTGAGGCCCTCGACGAGGAACAGGCTCGCTTCCGCTCGTACATGGGCCCGGTCGTGGGCGACGGCCCCCACGTGGGCCGGCTGATCGCGGTCGGTGCCGACCAGTCGCCGGCGCGCGTCACGATCGATCTCGGCCGGTGGTTCACCGGAGCCGCGGCGACGCAGGCGGCGATCGAGGACGGCGTGATCGTGGCGGGCGACACCAGGTCCCGCTACTTCCGCAACGACGACCCGATCTGGCGGACGCTCCCCGTCGACACGTTCGCCACGGTCACCGTGCGACGGTGGGGCGGCAGCGTCACCTACACGATCGCGCTGAGCGAGCTGCAGCGGCTGATGCGCACCGACTCCCGGCGCGCCCAGCGCATCACGAACGACCCGTTCCGCATCACCGTCACCGACGGACGCATCACGGCCCTCACCCAGCTCCGATACCCGTAGCGACAGCGCCCGAACGACTGCCCGCTTGGGATACTGCCCGCGTGACCCGCTACGACGACATCCTGCAGGCGATCGGGAACACGCCGCTCGTCGGCATGCCCCGCATGTCGCCCACGCCCGGCGTGCGCCTGTGGGCCAAGCTCGAGGGGGCGAACCCCACGGGTTCCACGAAGGACCGCATCGCGCTGAAGATGGTCGAGGCGGCCGAGGCGTCGGGGGAGCTCACGCCCGAGAAGACGATCCTGGAGCCGACGTCGGGGAACACGGGCATCGCGCTCGCGATGGTGGCCGCGCGCAAGGGTTACCGGCTCACGGTCGTGATCCCCGACAACGCGAGCGAGGAACGCATCGGCCTGCTGCGCCTCTTCGGCGCCGAGATCGTGTTCAGCGACGGCGACAAGGGGACGAACGGCTCGATCGAGGTCGCGCGCGCGCTCGCGCAGGGACGAGAAGTACTACATGCCGTTCCAGTACGGGAACCCCGCCAACCCGCTCGCCCACCAGGAGGGCACGGCGCAGGAGATCATCCGCGACCTGCCCGAGGTGACGCACTTCGTCGGCGGCATGGGCACCGGCGGCACGCTCACCGGCGTCGGCCGTGGACTGCACGCCCACGATCCCGACGTGAAGATCGTGGCGGCCGAGCCCGAGCTCGGCGACCTGGTCTACGGCCTGCGCTCGCTCGACGCGGGCTTCATCCCGCCGATCTTCGATCCGAGCGAGATCGACCGGAAGTTCCTCGTCGACTCGTCGGCGTCGCTGCGCACGAACCGCGAGCTCACGTCGAAAGAGGGCATCTTCGCCGGCATCTCCAGCGGCGCGGTCGTCTACGTCGCCCAACGCATCGCGAGCGAGATCGACGAGGGCGACATCGTGTGCCTGCTGCCCGACGGCGGCTGGAAGTACCTGTCGACGGAGGCCTGGGCCGAGGACCTCGCGACGGCCGAGAAGGGCGTCGCGGAGTCGCTGTGGTGGTGAGCGCTCGCATCGCCGGCGTCAGGGGTCCGGGCGCATGAGCGACCCGCGTCCGATCGGCGTCTTCGACTCCGGGGTGGGCGGCCTCACGGTCGTGCGCGCGATCATGGACCAGCTGCCGCACGAGCCGATCCTCTACGTCGGCGACACCGCCCGGTTCCCGTACGGGCCGAAGCCGGTCGAGCAGATCCGCCGCTACGCCCTCGAGATCGCCGACCTCCTCGTGCACCGCGACGTGAAGATGCTCGTGGTCGCGTGCAACTCGATCGAGGTGAGCGCGATCGACCACATCGCCGAGCGGGCGGGCATCCCGGTCGTGGGCGTGATCGATCCGGGCGCGCGCACCGCCGTGCACGTCACGAGGAACGGACGCGTCGGTCTGATCGGCACCGAGGCGACCGTCGCGAGCGGCGCGTACGACCGTGCCGTGGCCGCGACGGGGGCGCCGGTCACGCTCAGCTCGCGGGCCTGTCCGGTGTTCGTGGAGCACGTCGAGCGGGGCGACACGACCAGCGACGAGCTACGGAGGGCCGCGCGGGGGTATCTTTCTCCGCTGATGGCCGACGGCATCGACACGCTGATCATGGGCTGCACCCACTACCCGCTGCTCTCGGGCCTGCTCCAGCTCGAGCTCGGGCCCGACGTCGTGCTCGTGTCCTCGGCCGAGGAGACCGCCAAGGACGTGTACGCGACGCTCGTGGCCGAGCGCCTCCTGCGCGACGAGGGCGGCCGCGCCGAGCACGAGTTCCTCTCCACGGGCGACCCCGAGGCGTTCGAGCGCGTCGCCGGCGTCTTCCTCGGGCCGGAGCTCACCGAGGTGGGAGCCGCGCGGGCCGTGCCCGTCGGAGGTGGCTCGTGGAACTGACCGTGCTCGGCTCCGCGGGAACGTGGCCCGGCGCCGGCGGCGCGACGTGCGGTCATCTGTTGAGCCACGAGGGCACGCACATCTGGCTCGACGCCGGCACCGGCACGTTCGCGCGGCTGCAGGAGTTCATCGGCATCGACGAGATCGCGGCGATCGTGGTCACCCACGGGCACACCGACCACTTCATCGACGTGATCCCGGCGTTCTACGCGCGGCACTACGGGGGCATGGGGGCGCCCAACCTGCCCTTCTACTCGCCCGACGGGTTCGTCGAGGGCATGAGCGTGCTCACGAGCGAGAACGGCCGCAACGTGATGGCCGAGGCGTACGACTTCCGCACCGTGCGCGGCGGCGACGTCTTCGACATCGGGCCGCTCCACGTCACGACCTACGAGATGACCCACATCGGCGTGAACGCTGTCGGCTACCGCATCGAGGCCGGGGGAGCCGTGCTCGCCTACACCGGGGACTCCGGTCCGTGCGACGAGGTGATCGAGATGGCGCGCGACGCCGACCTGTTCGTGGCCGAGGCCACCTACCAGGACGCCTCGAGCAAGGCGTTCTTCCACATGAGCGCGACCCAGGCGGCGGAGCACGCGAAGGCGGCGGGGGCGAAGCGGCTGATGCTCACGCACATCCTGCCGACGCTCGACCGCGAGGTCTCTCGGGACGAGGCCGCCGTCGCGTTCGACGGCGTGATCGACCTCGCCGAGGACGGCACGACCATCGAGATCGCGCCGTGATGACGACGACGGAGATCGGGCCATGACGCGCCCCGACGGCCGGGCGGCCGACGAGCTGCGCCCCGTGGCCTGGGAGCTCGGGTTCCAGGAGTGGGCGGCGGGCTCGGTGCTGTTCTCGATGGGCAAGACCCGGGTGCTCGTCGCGGCCAGCGTCTCCGACGACGCGCCCCGGTGGCTGAAGGGCACCGGAAGCGGGTGGGTGACGGGGGAGTACTCGATGCTGCCGGCGTCGACCTCCGAGCGCTCGAGCCGCGAGGTGAACCGCGGTCGGCCGGGCGGGCGCACCCAGGAGATCCAGCGTCTGATCGGTCGGTCGCTCCGCAGCGTCACCGACCTCTCGCGGCTCGGTGAGCGCACGATCACGATCGACTGCGACGTGCTGCAGGCCGATGCGGGAACCCGCACGGCGTCGATCACCGGGGGCTACATCGCGCTCGCGATCGCCCTGCGCGGGCTCGTGGCCGAGGGCACGGTGCCCGACGACCTGCTCGCCGACAGCGTGGCGGCGGTGAGCGTGGGCATCGTCGACGGCGAGCCTCGCCTCGACCTCTGCTACGAGGAGGACGCGGGCGCCGAGGTCGACTTCAACGTCGTGATGACGGGCAGCGGCGACTTCGTCGAGGTGCAGGGCACCGCCGAGGGCACGCCGTTCTCGCGCGACGATCTCGGCGCGATGCTCGACCTGGCCGCGGCCGGTGTGACGCAGCTCACCGAGCTGCAGCATCGCGCGCTCGCCGGCTGAGGCGTCGGTCATGGCGTTCCCCGATCGACTCGCGATCGCCTCGCGCAACACCCACAAGCTGCGGGAGCTCGGTCGCATCTGCGCGCAGTGGCCGGTCGACTGGGTCACGGTCGAGAACCACGACCCGGCGGCGTTCCCCGACGTCGAGGAGACCGGCGACACCTACCTCGAGAACGCTCTCTTGAAGGCGACCGAGGTCGCGGCCGCGCTCGGCGTCGCCGCGATCGCCGACGACTCCGGCATCGAGGTCGACGCGCTCGGCGGCGGCCCCGGTCATCGCTCGGCTCGCTACGCCGGCGAGCAGGCCACCGACGAGCAGAACCTCGATGCGCTCCTGCGGGCGGTGCGGGGGGTGCCGTCGGGAGGTCGCACCGCCCGGTACCGATGCGTCGCGGCGATCGCGTGGCCCGACGGCCGCTCGCTGCACGCCGAGGGGGTGTGCGAGGGCGCGCTCGTCTCGAAGCGGCGAGGGGTGCGCGGGTTCGGCTACGACCCGGTCTTCGTGCCCGCCGGCTGGGACGAGACGATGGCCGAGCTGACCGACGCCCAGAAGGACCGGATCAGCCACCGCGGACGGGCGTTCCGCGCGCTCGCCGAGCTGCTCGCCGAGGCCTGAGAGCACCCCACCGCAAGAGGCCGTACCCGACTCAAGGTACCGACCTCGTCTGTCGAGTCTTCTGACGTGGACACAACCGTCGATCAGCCGTCGGTGGACCGTCGCGTGCTGCGCAGCACCCGGGGATTCTTCGACGGCAAGTCCCCGCTGCTCGTGGCCGTGCTCGGCCTCGCGTTCATCGCGGTCGTGAGCGTGCTCGACTACCTCACCGGCCCCGAGCTCTCGCTCTCGTTGCTCTACCTCATGCCGATCGGGCTCGTGACGTGGAACCTCGGCCGCCGCTGGGGCGCGGCGGCCGTCGTGGTCTCCACGGTCGCCGCCCTCGTGAGCGACGTGCTGTCGTCGCCGTCGACCAGCACCACCGACCCGGTTCCCTACTGGAACGGCATCGTGCGGTTCGCGGTCTTCCTCGCGGCCGCGATGCTGCTCGACACCTTGCGGTCGATCATCGACGCCCAGTGGGGCCTCGTCGACGAGGAGGCCGGGCGCTCGAGCGACCTGCGCGAGATGAACGACGTGAAGGACACGCTGCTGCACGCCGTCTCGCACGACCTCAAGGGACCGCTCGCCGGCATCCTCGGGGCGATGCAGACGATCCGCCGCGACGACGAGCTGCATCTCACCGCCGACGAGCGCGAGGCGCTGTACGAGGTGATCGAGCACAGCGGGCGCAAGATGAACCGCCTGATCGACGACCTGCTCGACCTCGACCGCATCGACCGGGGGAAGGTGCACCCGCAGCGCCGTCCGACCGACGTGGGGGAGCTCGCGCGCCGCGTCGTCTCCGACACGGCCCAGCTCGACGACCACCCCGTCCGCGTGCGAGCCGACGCCGTGATGGTCGAGGTCGACCCGAGCAAGGTCGAGCGCGTGATCGAGAACCTGCTCGTGAACGCGGCCCGCTACACGCCGCCGGGCACCGCGGTGCTCGTGCAGATCACCGCCCGCCCCGACGGCATCGACCTCGTGGTCGAGGACGACGGCCCGGGCATCCCCGACGAGCTCAAGGACGTGCTCTTCGAACCGTTCCGTCAGGGCGAGGACTCGAGCGGGCGCGGCATGGGCATCGGCCTCTCGCTCGTGCAGCGGTTCGCCGAGCTGCACGGGGGCTCCGCCCGGATCGAGGACGCCGCGACCGGCGGCGCACGGTTCGTGGTCGAGCTGCCGGGCGCTGTCACGCCGCTCGGCAAGGCGACCGACGGCCTGGTGGCGGAACCGCAGCTCCACGCCGTCTGACGATCACGGCGCGCCGATCGGACGGAGCATCGCCGGTGCGACGTCGCGCCACGCATCGCCGGAGAGCAAGCCGCGGTGATGGAAGAAGACGGCGCGGGCGACCGCCCGGAACCTCGGACTCTCGAGCGCCCGGTCGAGCAACGCGTTCGGCGGGTGGACGTCCATCGCGGCCCGCATCGGGCGCTTCCAGGCGAACGTGGGGTAGGCGTCGCGCAGGACGCGGTCGGGGGAAGGGCCGCCGTCGAGCAGGTGGCTCGCGATCGCGAGCGCCGCCAGGCGACCCGACCGCATCGCGGTATGGATACCGCCGGCGGTCAGGGGCGACACGAGCCCGGCCGCGTCGCCCACCAGCACGGTGTCCGGGGTCGCGAACGGTCGAACGGTGCCCCCGACCGGGATCAGCCCGCCGCGCGTGGCCACGCGTCTCGCCGGTGCGAGGTCGACGACCGAGCGCACGCGCTCGATGAACCGATCGAGGTCGGGCTTCGCGGGCAGGCGGGTGGCGAGTCCGACCTGCGTGACGCCCACACCCGGCACGACCCAGCCGATGTAGCCGGGCGCGAGGTCCGAATCCAGGAACACGTGCAGCCGCGTCTCCATCTCGACGGGCCCTTCGAACTCAGCCTCGATGCCGGCGAGGAAGCGCCGGTTCACGCCGAGCCCGGCGGAGCGCGCGACCCTGGAACGCGGTCCGTCGGCACCGACCAGGATGCGACCGGTGCGCATCGTCGCCCAGAACGACCTGCCGTACCGGATCTCGGCGCCGGCCGCCTCGGCCCGCGCCGCCATCGAGCGCAGCAGCGCAGGCGTATCGGTCGCGAGGAAGAAGTAGCCGGGCGCATCCAGGTCGACCCACCGCAGCGACGGACCGTAGAGCCGCACGCCGTGGATCCGTCGGACGAGCTCCTTCGGGAACTCCTCGTCCTCGTCGGCCTCCTTCACGAGCAGGCCGGTCGTGCGCACCGCCTCACCCGCGTCGCGCTTGCGATCCCAGACGATCGTGCGAAGGCCGCGCGACGCGCTCGCCCGCGCACACGAGAGCCCCGCGAAGCTCGCTCCTACGATCTCGACGTCGGCCACGCGGCCGAGCCTGACCGCTGAGACCGTGCGATGGAACCCGCATCGCCAGAACGCCACGCATCCGACACGGTTCCGCGACGAGGCTCAGTGCTCAGGTGACCGGCGTGAGGATCATGACCGGGATCCTGCGCTCGGTCTTCGTCTCGTACTCCGCGAAGGCCGGATTCGCGGACGTGATCATCGCCCAGAGGCGCTCGCGCTCCTGCTCGTCGGCGGGCCGCGCGGTCACCGCGAGCTCGTCGGTGCCGACCTCGATCGTCGCGTCGGGGTGGGCGAGCAGGTTGTGGTACCAGTCCGGGTTCGTCGGTGCGCCGCCCTTCGACGCCACGACCACGTAGTCGTCGCCGTCGCGGAAGTACGCGAGCGGATTCGTGCGTCCGCTGCCGGTCCTCGCTCCCCGGTGCGTGAGCAACAGCAGCGGTTGGCGCGCGAACGAGGCGACCTTGCCCTCGTTCGAGCGGAACTCGTCGATCACCTTGGCGTTCCAGTCGGACATCGTGGACTCCCTCGGGTCGCTGCTCGCCTCAACACGGAACCCGCGCCCGATATGCCGGTGTCGATGGATGGTTCCGCGTCCTGCTGGGGGTGGGTGACGGTCAACGTCGTCGTGCTCGCGGGCGCCATCGCGATCAGCGTGGCGAGGTCCGCGTACGCCACGCCGCTGGGAGGCATGGTGCTAGTTGTTGAGCGCCTCCAGGATCGGCATCCCGATCGCAAACAGGGCCAATCCCGTGTTGGCGACGAGTCTCGACCCAGCCGCTGGCGCACCGCTTCAAGACGGCTCGTAGCCCGAAGTAGGCACCAACGGCGAAGGGGACTGCCAACACGTCGCCGATGACGGTTGCCTTCCAGACCTCCCAGTCACCGCGAGCTCCGAGATCGACATCCTGTCTCCGGCGATCACGAACCCCACGATCGGCGCCGCGATCAGCCAGAGCAGGAAGTACAGCGATAGCCTCGAGTTCACGAGTCCCTGGCCGTGGACCGCTTGCCCTTGTCGGCGCCCCTGTCCCAACGTCGAACCGCACTCATCGTTGTCCCTTCCGCAATCTCGCTTCTCGTACCAGTCAAGCACCGGGTCGGCGCCGCAAGGCCGACGATGGACCCGCAATCGGGGGACCAGGTCACGGCGCCGAGAGGACGGGAATCGGCAGCTAGACGGTAAGCGGCCCAAGGGCGTGCTGGGGGGAACAGGCTCCTAGACCCACGACGGAGTGCTATCGCGTCTCGCCCCAGCCGAGGTCTGCAGGGACCAACGAGAAGACAACGCAATCGACGCGCCGGCCACCGATCTCCTCGTATGACCGAAGAACGCCCTCCTGTCACGAAGCCGCTTCGCTTCGCTACCCGCTGGGATCGGTCGTTCGACGGCTCGATCGACACGGAGAGGCGAGTCATCCCCAACTCCCCGAGCGCCCATCGGGAGATCAGTTGCACGGAGTGAGTGGCGAAGCCCTTTCCTCTAGCCTCGGGCAGGAGCCAGTACCCCACGCTCCCACGATGCGAGTCCGCGGGTCCACTTCCACCCATATGTGTCCTAGGCAGGCATCGTTCGGGTCACAGACGGAGAACGTTGCCCGGGTGCCCCGGGTCCAGCGCGTCCGGTTGAGTTCCAACAGCTCGCGTGCAGGATGCTCAGATGGGCCCATCCACCGGATGACGTCCGGGTCAACGATCCGCCGTTCGATCGCAGGCAAGTCCGTGCTCGCTGGCACTCGAAGTGCGACAAGCGCCATCGCTCAGGGGTGGATCGGGAACCGCGAGTTCCACAACGCCAAGATAGACCGCCCGGCCTCGCGGGGAGTATGCGTATAGGTTCCGTCGTCGTGCTCACGTTGCGGTTCTCGCGGCCCTGCCCGGCCTGTTGAGGGACGGTGCGCCTCGATGTAGCGTCGAAGCCGTGTCTGGCACCCCTGTCCTCCAGCCCTTCTATACGGGGTGGGCGGATCATCAACGACTCCTTCTCGCCGCGATCGCTGATCTCAGCCAGGACCAGCTCGCGCTCCGGACGGCTCCGGGGGAGATGGCGATCTGGCAGATCGCCAGCCACATGGCCGGGGGTCGGGCGTACTGGTTCCACGACATCCTCGGCGAGGGTGACCCGGCCGTCCGTGACATGTTCCGCGTCGCGAGCACGACCGTCCCCGATCTGCCCCTTGAGCACGCGGGGTGGGAGGATGACGAGAGCCATCCTCGCACGGCAACCGAGATCGTCGACGCGTTCCACGAGACCTGGAGTGAGATCGAGGAATGCCTCGAGCGTTGGACGCCGGACGACCTCGCCGTCCAACTCCCTCAGGGTGCCTCAGGCCGCTTCACGACGCGCGGGTGGGTGGTCTGGCATCTCATCGAGCACGAGGCGCACCACGGAGGCGCGATCTCGCTCATCCTCGGGACCAACGGACTGCCCGGCTTGGACATCTGAGGCGCCCGAGTAATCGTTCCGCACCGACGAGCGCAGATCCACGTTGGGGAGCGTGCGGCGACGTCGGTCCGATCATCGAGGTCCAGGCGGCCCCTCCCGACGCCCGTGCACGGTGCCACCATGAAGGTGGAGGCGCTCCAAGGGAGGAGGGGACGACGATGAGACTGACGTGGAGAGATGGTGTCGCCGCTGTCTTCGCGGGTCTGATCGCGCTGATCGTGTTGGCGGTCACCGGGTCCTGGGGGTGGCCGCTGCTCGGTTCCTACAAGGCTGGGATCGTCGCAGTCGTGCTGCTGGCCGTGCCGATGTGCGTCATCGGCGGTTACGCCTTCTGGGACAGCGTGGCGTTCGAGCACCCGGTGCAGGCGATGCACGATCCGTACCTGGCTGCGGACATGCTGCTCGGTCCGGTGGCGATCGCCTTGGTCATCGGCGGACTGGTGGTCGGGACGCAGGCGTGGCTCGTGGCCTTGGCCGCCCTGATCGGCATCAAGTGGCTGATCGCGACGGCGCGCCATGCCGTCGAGACCTCGCCCAGGGTCCACCCTCGCACCGTCGGCCGTTCACTGACCTGCACGGGCGGCCGTGGGTCACGCCTTCCCAGGGTCGGTCGTCACCGCTCGGCCCGACGAGCCGCTGGCACGATGGCGAGTGGACGATGGAAGGAGGGAGTGGACGATGATCTCGACGCTCACGAAGTGGGAGTACCTCGTCGTGCCGCTCGATGACGCCGGGGGACTCAAGAAGAACGCCGACCTCGCTCCGGACCGCCTGAACGAACTCGGCTCCCAGGGCTGGGAGGCCGTCGGTCTGTCGCTCAAGAAGGGCGATCTGGTGGCGTGGCCGGTGGTCCTGCTCAAGCGCCCGGTCGGCTGATCGGGAGCTGCAGGATCCGAGGAGGTGGAGACCCATGCAGTGGGATCTCGGACTCCAAGGTCTGGGGCTGCTCGTCGCGATGTCGCTCGGCTTCGGCGTCCTCGCTCAGCTGATCGCAGGGAAGAGAACCACGCGCTGGCTGTGGCTGATCGCCTCGGCCGCGGCGTTCGTCGGCGGCCTGTTGACCAGTGAGGTCTGGTTCGGCTGGGCGACCGAAGAGGAGCTGCAGCCGAACATCGACGGGCTGTCGTTCGACGAGGCGTTGCTGGGCGCCCTGGTCTCGGCGATCGTGGCCGTGCTCGTCACCCGGTACGTCACCCGGAAGCGGTCCGTCGAGCCCGCCGGCCGAGCAGCCGTGAGTAGCCCAGGAGGTCGAAGCTCCGCATAATCGACCGGTGAGCGCGGCGCGCGGCGATCCACCCACCGGCACGGTGACGTTCCTGTTCACCGACATCGAGGGCTCGACGCGACTCCTCCAACAGCTGGGGGAGGACTACCGCTCGCTGATCGACGACCATTCCCGCCTGTTGCGTGAGGCGTTCGGCGAGGGATACGTCTCCGGCACCGAGGGCGATGCCTTCTTCGTGGTCTTCGCGTCGGCGCCCGCGGCGATCCGCGCCGCCGCCGACGCGCAGCGGGCGCTCCATGCCCAGGCGTGGCCGGCGGATGCCGACGTGAAGGTGCGGATGGGCCTGCACACGGGGGAGGGCGCGCTCGCTGCCGACGGCGAGTACGCGAGCATCGACGTGAACCGCGCGGCCCGCATCGCGGCGGCCGCCCACGGTGGCGAGGTGCTGGTGTCCGACGCGACGCGCCGGCTCGTGGAAGCCTCGCTCGCCGAAGGGCTGGACCTGCGCGACCTCGGGGAGCACCACCTGAAGGACCTGGATCGGCCCGAGCGGCTGCATCGACTCCGCATCGAGGGGCTCCCCGACGACTTCGGGCCTCCACGCACGCTCGACGCCCGTCGCGGGAACCTGCCGGCCGACCTCTCGCCCTTCATCGGGCGGGAGGAGGTCCTCGACGACGTGCGCCGCCTCTGCGCGGAGCATCGGCTCGTGACGCTCACGGGTCCCGGAGGCTCGGGCAAGACGCGCCTCTCCCTGCAGCTCGCCCGGGAGGCCCAGGCGGCGGTGTCGCGACGGGGCGTTCGCCGTGCAGCTCGCACCGATCGTCGACCCCGAGCTCGTGCCCGACGCGATCGCGAACGCCCTCGGGGTGATGGGGGAAGCCGGGCGTCCGGTCCTCGAGACGGTCGCGGACCATCTGGCCGATCGCGAGCTGTTCCTCGTGCTCGACAACGTGGAGCAGGTGATCGAGGCCGCGCCGGTCGTGCCGGCGCTGCTGCAGGCCGCGCCCGAGCTCCGCGTCGTGACGACCAGCCGCGAGCCGCTGCGCGTGGAGGGTGAGCAGGAGTACGCGGTGCCGCCGATGGCGGTGGCCGATCCCGCGCTCCCCGCGACTCCCGAGCAGCTGCTCGCGTACGAGTCGGTCGCGCTGTTCGTCGAGCGCGCCCGCGGCGTGCGCCCGGGCTTCGAGCTCGACGCCGGCAACGCGGCCGCGGTGGCTGAGATCTGCGGCCGTCTCGACGGGCTGCCGCTCGCGATCGAGCTCGCGGCCGCGCGGGTGCGCCTGCTCTCGCCGCGCCAGATCGCCGAGCGGCTCGACGAGGCGCTGCCGGTGCTGAGCGGCGGCGGCCGCGATCGGCCGGTCCGCCAGCAGACGATGCGGGGCGCGATCGCGTGGAGCTACGACATGCTGGACGGGGCCGAAGCGTCGGTCTTCCGCAGGCTCGCGGTGTTCCGAGGCGGGTGCACGCTCGACGCCGTGGAGCGCGTGTGCGAGCCGGCCGGCGACACGCTCGAGCTCGTGGGCTCGCTGGTCGACAAGAGCCTGCTGCGACGCGTCGAGCTCGACGACGGGTCGCGGTTCGAGATGCTCTTCGTGATCCGCGGATTCGCGAAGGAGCGCCTCGCCGAGAACGCGGATGACGAGCGCGAGACCCGCCGCCGTCACGCGAGGTTCACGCTCGACCTCCTGCAGCGAGGCCTCGCCGCACCTGTTCGGACCCGAGCAGCCGACGTGGCTCGACGCGCTCGAGCGCGACCACGACAACATCCGGTCGGCGCTCACGTGGGTGGTCGAGACGGGGGAGACCGAGCTCGCGCTGGAGCTCGTCTCGCGGTGCTGGCGGTTCTGGCAGATGCGCGGCCACCTGCGCGAGGGGCGCGAACGGATCGACGAGGCGCTCGCGATGCCGGGGCTCGACGAGCTGCCGGCGCTGCACGCCGACGCGCTCGAGGCGGCAGGCGGGGTCGCCTACTGGATGGCGGACTGGGCGAGCGCCGACACGCGGTACGCGGCCTGCCTCGACCTGCGACGTGAGGCCGGCGATCCGGCGCCGATCGCCGAGGCCGCGTACAACCTCGCCTGCGTGGCGACGTACGCGGCGTCACCCTTCCGGTCGGTCGATCGTGCCGACCAGCTGCTCGCCGAGGCGCTCGAGATCTTCCGCGAGCAGGACGACCGGCTGGGCATCGCGAAGGTGCTCTGGGCGAGCGGCGGGAACCTCGCGGACTCACGGCCCGACGACGCGATCCCCGCGTTCCGCGAGAGCCTCGCGATCTACCGCGAGCTGGACGATCGGTTCGGCGAGGCGTGGGCGCTGCACATGCTGGGCCTCACCGAGGCCCTCACCGGCGACGTCGACGGCGCCGAGGCGCACCTGCGCGAGTCCCTCGACCTCTTCCTCGCCGCCGACGATCGCTCGGCATTGTCGCTGCTGTTGAACGACTTCGCCGTGATCGCGACCCTGCGTGACGACGTGCCCCGTGGCCTCAGGTTGCACGGGGCGGCCTCGGCGATCGAGGCCCGGTCCGGGGTCGGGATCGGCGTCTCCGAGACCTACATCGCGGACGTGCTCGAGCGCATGTGGGCGGCGCTCCCCGAGGACGAGGCACAGGGCTACTTCGAGGAGGGACGCGCGATGACCGCCGACGAGGCCCTCGCCTACGCCACGAAGCTCGAGGGCTGATCGATCGGGAGGCTGCACTCGAGGTTCATGCAGGGCGGGCCTCGAGCGGACACCCATGCACTTCGACTTCTGCCACGCGATCGCCGGGATCAGCGCGCCAGCGGTCACGGCCGGGACCACCACGCGCCTTGTCGCCTCCATAGCCGTCACGAACCCAGACGCAGTCCCGGCCCGTGCCTCCGAGCGTGACGTCGCGTTCGTCGAGGCGAGGCGGCTCGAACCCCACGGTGTCGCTCCCTCTGCCGCCGGCGTGCCGATCTTCACCGTAGCCATCGTGGATGAAGTCGGTATCCCTTCCACCGAGGACGACGTCGTCCCCGCGGTTCGGACCGATCCCCTCGAGGTCGTCCCTGCCGTCTCCACCTGCGACGAGATCGTCCCCCGCATCACCGGTGGCGACATCGTGGCCGGGCCCGCCGAGGATCCGATCGTTCCCCGCCTGGCCTGAGATCCTGTCGCCACCCCCGCCACCTTCAAGGGTGTCGTTCCCTTCGCCGCCGAGGAGATGGTCTCGTCCGTCGCCTCCGCGCAGGATGTCGTTCCCGCCGAGCCCAACGAGCCTGTCGCTACCACCGAGGCCACAGATCACATCCCGGCCCTCTGTGCCTTCCAGGTTGGGATCGTCGGCCTGGGTCCCCCAGATCGTGCACGGCTCCTGACCTGCGGACGCGGTCATCGGCGGGATCACGAGCGCGAGGGTCGCCGCGAACGAAGCGACCAGTGCTCGAGATGTCCTCATCTGCTCCTCCTGGGCCGACAGATCTCGTCTGAGGTGACGCGGCGGGCGAGGCACATCGGACCCCCTTCCGGCGGGGTGTCCGGAGTCGCCGCATCCTCGCACCGGCTGGTCGGGAGGGGCAAGGGCTGATGAGACGAGGTCGGCTCGCTCGATCGGCAGGGCCTGCCCCGCGAGGAGGAGGACACCGGACGCACACTCTGCGACGCAGATGATGCCTCGGGGCCGACGGCCTGCGCCATGATGGGGCGTGCCCGCTCTCAGCGACCTGCCCACCGGAACCGTCACGTTCCTGTTCACCGACATCGAGGGGAGCACGCGGCTCGTCCAGGACCTGGGCGACGCGTACCCTCCGCTGCTCGAGCAGCATCACGACATCGTGCGGTCGGCGGTCGAGACGAACGACGGCCTGGTCGTCAGCACCGAGGGCGACTCGTTCTTCGCCGTCTTCCCGGCCGCGCCCGCGGCCCTGCGCGCCGCGGTCGAGGCGCAGCTCGCGCTCGAGCGGCATCCGTGGCCCGACGACGCTCGGATCCGCGTGCGCATGGGGCTCCACACGTGCGAGGGGCGGATCGGCGCAGGGTCCTACGTGGGGGTCGAGGTGCATCGCGGCGCGAGGATCGGCGCGGCCGGTCACGGCGGTCAGGTGCTCCTGTCGGCCGGCACCGCGCAGCTCGCCGAACGCGCCCTGCCCCCCGAGGTGTCGCTGATCGACCTCGGGGAGCACCGGCTGAGGGACCTGTTGCAGCCGGAGCGCATCTTCCAGGTGGAGCATCCGGAGCTCGCGGCCGAGTTCCCGCCCCTCAAGACCCTGAACGACCGCCCGAACAACCTGCCGACGCAGACCTCCGAGCTCGTGGGGCGCGATCGGGAGCTCCGCGAGATCCGGGACCTGCTCGCCGATCCGGGCGTGCGCCTGCTGACGTTGGTCGGCCCGGGAGGCATCGGCAAGACGAGGCTGGCGGTGCAGGTCGGCGCGGAGCACACGGACCTCGCGCCCGACGGCGTCTACTTCGTCGATCTCTCACCGGTGACCGACGCCGACGCGGCGTTCGACGCCGTCGCGCGGGCGGTCGGTGCGTCCGGCACCGGCGAGCCGCTCGACCTGTTGCGCGAGCATCTCGCGTCGCGGCGCGTGCTCCTGGTGCTCGACAACCTGGAGCAGGTGATCGACGCGGCGGGCGGCATCGCCGAGATGCTCCGTTCGAGCCCGGACCTTCGGATCCTCGTCACGAGCCGTGAGGCGCTGCGCATCCGCGGCGAGCGGCTCTTCGCCGTGCCGACCCTGACCCTGCCCGACGACGTCTCGTCCCCGGACGCCGTCGCGGGTTCCGAGGCGGGACGATTGTTCGTCGAGCGGGCGCGCGACGCCCGTCCGGGGTTCGAGCTCACCGATGCCGACGCCGCGGACGTGGCCGAGATCTGCGTTCGGCTCGACGGGCTGCCCCTCGCGATCGAGCTGGCGGCCGCCCGGATCGCGCTGTTCTCGCCGGGCGAGCTGCGGGACCGGCTGCGCGAGCAGCCCGGCGTCCTCGGCGGCGACACCCGTGACCTCCCGGAGCGCCAGCAGACCCTGCGGAGCACGATCGAGTGGAGCGAGCGCCTCCTCGACGAGGACGAGCGCTCGACGTTCCGGCTGTTCTCGGTCTTCGCGTCCGCTCGCATCGAGGCGGTGGAGGCGGTCGCCGCGCGGCTGGACCCACGCGCCGGAGCGTCCGTGCTCCCGCGACTGGTGTCGCTCGTCGACAAGAGCCTCATCCGGAGCCTCGACGAGGACGGTCACCGCCGGCTCGCGATGCTCGAGACGATCCGCGACTACGCCGCCGAGCGGCTCGAGGAACTGCCGGAGCATCGCGACGCCGCCCGGCGCGCGCACGCGGAGCACTTCGCCGACGTCGCGCACGAACGGCGCGAGCGCCTCACCGGCCGGGATCGCGCGGACGTCCTCGCCGAGCTGGAAGCCGACCTCGGCAACCTGCGCGCCGCGTGGGGGTACTGGGTGGAGATCGGCGACCTCGAGCGACTCGATGCGATGCTCGACGCGCTGTGGACGCTGCACGACGACCGCGGCTGGTACCACGGGGCGATCGCGCTCTCGAACGACCTGCTCACCGCGCTCTCGGCGGCGCCGGCGACGGCGGAGCGCACCGCCCAGGAGATCACGGTGCGGACGAGCCTCGCGCGAGGGCTCATGGCGATCCGCGGATACACGCAGGAGGTCGAGGACACGTACGCGGACGCGCTCGCCCAGCTCGAGGAGACCGGAGAGCCCGCGGACGCGGTGCCGCTGCTGCGGAGCCTCGCCAGCTTCTACCTGTATCGGGGCGACTTCGACAAGGGCATCGCGGTCGGGCGCCGGCTCCTCGAGCTCGCGGAGCAGCAGCGGGACCCCGCGCTCCAAGCGGAGGGACATCTGCGCATCGGCACGAACCTCGTGTCGCTCGGACGCGTCGACGAGGGCCTCGAGCACCTCGATCGCGCGATCGGACTCTTCGACCCGCAGCAGCAGGCCTCGGGCCGCCTGCGCCTCGGCGCCAGCCCCGGGGTCGTGCCGTACACGACGTCGGCGTTCGTGCTCTGGTCGACCGGGCATCCCGCCCGGGCGATCGAGCGTGGTGCGGGCGCCTTGCGCATCGCGGAGGAGCTTCGGCATCCGTACAGCGCCGCGTACGCGCTCTTCCACGTGGCCTTCCTCGACGTGTGGCGCAGGGACTGGTCGAGCGTGCACGAGCGAGCGTCGCAGGTCCTGGACATCGCCGAGGAGCACGACTACCAGGTGTGGAGGGCGCTGGCGCTCATCTTCCTCGGTGTGTCGGAAGCGGCGCTGGGCCGCCCGGCCGAGGGCATGGCGCTCAGCGACCAGGGCATCGCTCGCTACCAGGACCTGACGACGCCGCCCGTCTTCTGGCCGATGCTGCTGTCGGTGCGCGCACGGGGATTCGGGATCGCCGGCCGGTCCGAGGAAGGTCTCGAACCCGTCGACCAGGCGATCGATCTGATGCGGGGCCTCGACAACGTCCTGTTCCCCCAGCTGCCGTTGGTCAAGGGCGACCTCCTCGCTGCCGCGTCGGGCGCGGCCGACGCTCGCGGCTCGTTCCGCGACGCCTTCGAGTCGGCGGAGGCAGCCGGGGCACGCATGTGGCAGCTCCGGGCCGCCACGCGGCTCACGGAGCTTCGCTCGGCCTCGGGTGAGCCGGCGGACGAGGAGCGCGCCGCGCTCCGGGCGGTCTACGAGACGTTCGCGGAGGAGTCCGACACGGCCGACATCGTCGACGCGCGCGTCGCCCTCGGGGGCAGTGGGCACTGACGCCCTGTACGCAGACAGTGTGTCGCACGGCCGAAGCTCGCCATCCGACGGTCACGGTGGGGTAGCGTCGCGGCATGGTGTCGGTGATGCGTCGCCCCCGCGCCCTGCTGCTCGGTGCCGCGATCGCCGCCGTTCTCGCGGCCGTGCCGACCTCGCGTGTTGCCGCTTGCTCGTGCGCGGGTGACACGCCGAGGAACATGCTCGAGGGAGCTGACGCCGCCTTCGTCGGCACGCTGTCGGACCAGTCGATCGGCGACGAGCGTTCGACCTACACCTTCACCGTCGACGAAGCCGTCAAGGGCAGCTTCGCCGACACGATCACGATCACCGGCGAGGGTGCGAACTCATCATGCGGTGGGATCGGTGCCGAGCTCGGGCAGCAGACCGGCGTGCTGTTGCATCGATGGCGGCACGGGTACACGAGCAGCATCTGCTCCGCGATCTCGGCCGCCGACCTCCTGGGAGCAGTCGGTCCGCTGGTGGCCGATGCCGACGCGGGCCCGGCGACCGTACTTGCGGGCGGCAGCTTCGGCGGGACTCGGCTCGTCGCCCTCGATGCGTCCGGACGCGTAGCGGCGTGGGCGGAAGGGCGTGGGGTGACCTACTCCGTGTCGGCGTGCCCCGGAGGCCGCATCGCGCTGGAACAGGTGACGATGGCGCCGGCCGCGGGCATGAAGGGAAGTAAGTTCCTCTACCTGCGAGACCTGCGCGATCTACAGGCGCACCGACTCCGCTTCTTCTCCGAGCGTGGCATGAGCAGTGTCTATCGGGTCGTCTGCGGATCCGACGACGGCTCGACGGTCGTAGTGGCGAGCACGCGTGGCTTGTTCATCGTGCGGGACGGATCACCCGTCAGGTTCAGTAGGGGAGCGGTCTACGACGCCGTCCTCGACGGCACCACGATCTACGCGATCAAGCAGCGTTCCGTCATCCGTGTCGATCTGGGATCGGACGACGTGGCCGTCGATGTGATCGGGCGGTTCGATCAACGGCGGCACTCGATCGAGCTGAGCCAGGACGGTCGAACGATCGCGCTCACGCGGGACTGGACCGCGGTAGACGGAGCTTCCGGCATCCTCGTGGGTCGTCTCGGGTCGGAGCCCGTGCGGTTCACGATGGTCCCGAGTACGACGCTCGACGGCTTCCCGACCCTCACGATCCCCGACGGTGCTGCACCCGATGTCGTGTACGACCTGACGTCGCTGTCCTCGCCGACCGAGTTCCCACCGAGCGAGCCGATCGAACAGCGGCTCGACGGTCCGACGTTCGGCACGGAAGCCGCTCCGCCTCGGTCCGCGATCGCGGCCGCCGAGTCCACCGCGCCGTGGTGGCTGCTCGTGCCCATCGCGGCGCTGGTGACGGGCGGTCTCGTGCTGATCGCACTTCGCCGTCGGTCGCGGGATCGGTCGGCACGGATCTAGCTCCGTACGGACCCTTGCCGGAAGGGTCGCGGCGCATCAGGATCCACGCATGACCAAGTACCTGATCTCCTTTCCAAGCGAAGCCATGGTGCTCACGGAGGAGGAGTTCCCGATCGTCGTCGCCGATTCCCACGCCGTCATCGAGGAGGCCAAGGCCGCGGGCGTCTACGTCTTCGGCGGTGGGATCGCGGAAGACGTCGATCCGGTGCTCGTCTCGGCGGACGGGTCGGTGAGCACCGAGACCTACCCCGGCATCGTGATCAAGGGCGGCTTCACCATCCTCGAGCTCCCGGATCGGGCAGCCGCCGAGGAGTGGGCGCGCAAGATCGCCGTCGCCTGTCGCACCGCCCAGGAGCTGCGGGAATTCATGTACGACCCGCAGTCGTAGCGGACGCGTCTTTCGGGCACGGAACGCCGACAATAGGGCTCGATGCCGACCTTCCCGCCGTTGCACCAGGACCTGACCTTCCTTTCACCGCTCTCGGAGAGCCGAGCCGAGCGGCTGGTGGACTTCCTGACCGCTCACGAGCCGGTCACGGCGCTCGACCTCGGCTGCGGCTGGGCCGAGCTGCTGCTGCGCGTGCTCGAGGCAGCCCCGTCGGCCTCGGGGCTCGGGATCGACCTCGACGAGGAGTCGCTGGTCCACGCACGACGCACGGCTGAGACCCGGGGGTTGGCCGGGCGCGCGACCTTCGAGGCGCGAGACGCCCGTGGGGTGAGCGGGCCTTTCGACGCGGTCACCTGCATCGGGGCGTCCCAGATCTGGGGCCCCGACGTCGAGGAGGCTCAGCCGCTCGACTACGCCGCCGCCCTGACGGCGCTACGGGCGATGCTCCCTCGCGGCGGCCGGCTGGTCTACGGCGAGGGCATCTGGTCCGCTCCGCCGACGCCTGCCGCTGTCGCACCCCTGTCCGGGCGCATCGACGAGTACGTCACCCTCGCTCAGCTGGTGTCACTCGCCGAGTCGCATGGCTTCGGAGTGATGGCGGCGCACGAGGCCTCGCTCGACGAGTGGGACGCCTTCGAGTCCGGCTTCACGGCCGGCTGGGTGCGATGGCTGGCCGGCCACGAGCCCGACGCCCCGGAGGCCGACGAGGTCCGCGCCCGTGTGGCGCGCCAGCACGCGGCGTACCTCGGGGGCTACCGCGGCATCCTCGGCCTCGCCTATCTGCACCTGGTGGCGCTGTAAGTGTCGACGTCGAGCGGATCCGCAGGTCAGTAGGGGCGCGAGAGAAGGAGGGGAGTCGCCCGTTCTGCTTCGAGACGCGATACGAGGGGGCGCCACCCGCGGAACGGCCCGTTCCTCGCTGTTACCGTTTCGACGAGCGGTTGCAGCCACAAGCGGAAGGTGCCTCCCCATGCTGACGCAGGTCGCCGAAGGTGTGCTGGTCCACCAGAGCGAGCTACTCCAGAACAACACCGTCGTCGTCCGAGGCCGGGACGGCGTCTTGCTCATCGACCCCGGGATCACCGGCTCCGAGATGGCCTGCCTCGCGAACGACCTTCGCGAGTCGGGCCAGCCCGTCGTGGCAGGCTTCTCGACGCATCCTGATTGGGATCACGTGCTCTGGCACGCCGAGCTCGGCGAAGGCGCCCCGGTACGGCACAGCCCGCTGCGCAGCCTCGATGCGAGATCTGCTGTCGGACGCGGACTGGAAGGCCCGCGTCGCCGAGGGGTTGCCGCCGGAGATCGCCGAGGAGGTACCGCTGGACCTGTTCGGCCTCATCACCGGTCTGCCCGCCGGAACCGCGCAGATCCCGTGGGATGGCCCCGACGTCCGGATCATCGAGCATCCGGCGCACGCGCCGGGCCATGCGGCGTTGTTCGTCGAGGAACGCGGGGTCCTCGTCGCCGGCGACATGCTCTCCGATGTCTTGATCCCGATGCTCGACGACTTCGACGGCTCCAACGACCCGATCGAGGACTACCTCATCGGGCTGCGGCTGCTGGAGGAGGTGGCGGACGACGTCGATGTCCTCGATCCCGGGTCACGGGTCCGTCGGCGGAGCTGATCAGGTACGCGCACGGATCGAACAGGACCGCGCGTACGTGGAAGCCCTGCGTGACGGCCGTGGTCCCGACGACCCGCGGATCGGCCCATCGGCCAAGCCCGGCTGGGAGTGGGTCAGCGATGTGCACGACGGGCAAGCCCAGAGCCTCGCCGAACGAAGCGAACGCGACGCGACGCCCGGCTAGCGAAACGACCATCTCGGACACCTACATGATGTCGCCAGCCAGAGGTCTCGACGCTTTGACGGCGGACCCTCCTGACGGAAGTTCTCAGTCCATATCCGGCCAGGAAGCGACGTCCACCTCGTTGCCCTCGGGATCGGCGAGGGTCCACCACAACGGCGCGCGGTCCTCGTAGACGATGCGGCCACCCGCGGCGATCGCCGCGTCGACGCGGGCCCTCGCCTGATCCTCGGGGATGTAGAGGTCGATGTGGATCCGGTTGCGCTGCGGGCGCGGCTCGTCCATCTGCTGGAACCAGAACGTCGGCCCCTCGGAGTGCGGGTCGATCAGCGCGTCGCCGAAGCGCTCGTACCCGAGGACCGACTCCCAGAAGGGCAGCACGTCGGGGATGACGAGCGCGTCGATCGCGACCTGGTAGCTCTGCAAGCCGGTGAAGTCGACGGTTGCGCCGAGTTCGCTCGCCGTGCTCGAGATCGCACTTGCGAGCGCGAGGTCGGCCTCGGTCAGCTCTCCGCTCTCATCGCGCTGGAGTCGGACCGTCACGCCCTTCGACCGCAGATCGATGTCCGGCTGCCGGCTCGCGGTGCGTGCGACCTCGCAGATCGCCTCCGCCAGCGCCGCCCCCTCCGCGAGCGATCCGGTCCGGAATCGCGTGGCTTCGGTGTACGCCAGGACCCGCCATCCCACCTCGTGGAAGCGGGCGGATTCGATCGGTTCGCTCATGGCACCCCCTGGCTCGTCGACTCCGCGACCCAGCCTAGACCCGGCTGGCCCTGATTCTCACCGCACCTCGCTTGCTGAGCTGGGAACCCACAGCCGCGACTTCTGTAAGCAAGCGTGAGCAAGACGGGGTTCTCGAGGCCCTCGCTCGAACGGCTTCAGAACGAAGGTCCGCAGGTCAGAGGGGTGCGAGAGGGGAGATTCGAACTCCCACGCTGAGGCTGTAGAGCCCGACACCGATCAGTCGCAAGGATTCCCAGCCCCAAGGCTCCTGCGCCCGAGCGTCGGCGCAGCTCGCGTCGGTCTCTCTTCCGCTCCAGGGCATCGAGGCCGAAGGCTGGATCCGGCACGGCGTTCACCGCACCCCTCAGACGTTCCCGAAGTCGGTTCATCGTTCGACCCCCATCCGCTCTCGGAGCTTCTCGTGAGCTCTCGACCTCAGGACCCGGACCGTCGAGGCGCGGATTCCGAGGGCGCTGCCCGCCTGCTGGCTCGTCCAGTCAAGGAGATCCGTCAAGATCACGACCGCTCGTTCGCGTGGCGAGAGATGGCGCATCGCTCTTGTCACTGCGTCGGCCTCGTCGACGAGTGACAGGTCGTCCCTCCCGAGTTCGGAGTGCAGGGCCCGTCGCAGGGCGGTCTGCACTCGCCGTCGTCGGCTGCGCCAGACGTTCATCGCGATTCGGAACGCGTAGGCCACCGGATCGTCGATGGCTTCGAGCCGGTCCCATCGTTGCCACATGCGGACGAACGTCTCCTGGGCGATGTCTTCGGCTTCGTGTCGATCGTGGGTCACGAGCAACATGGCGGCGAAGAGCTCGCGCCTATGCGTCTCGAAGAACTCCTCGAAGGACTGCGAGGCCATCACCTCAACGGGATCGATCACTTCGGACACTCGAGGCATGGACGCCGGAGCCATGCGAAGTGCTTACAGGAATCCTCGTGGCGTTGCTTGCCGACCGGATCGGGGCGAACGACGAGCTCCGTCCCGTGCCGGCGCCGACCGGGTCTCGGTTCTCGTGGCGGACTCCGGACGCCGTCCGCCCGTCCTCAGGCGACACTTGGACGCCTCAATGCGCCTCGGGACGGGCTCCTAGCATCGAACCCGGGAACCGGCTGCCGCGACTTCTGTCAGCAAGCGTGAGCAAGACGGGGTTCTCGCGAGATCTCGGAGAACGCCTCACAACGAAGATCCGCAGGTCAGAGGGGGTGCGAGAGGGGGGAGTCGAACCCCCACGCCCTTTCGGGCACCGGGACCTAAAGGCGGTGCCGCCACGCACGGATCCCGCCGTCACGGGTCGTCTGATGGCCTACCCACAGGCCTTCGCTGGCTCCGCGTAAGTGGTGACCGCGTGCCCCACGTCGCCTCGCACCAGCTCGGCATTGCGATCGACCGCCGGTCAGCGAGGTCGAGCGACGATTCGCCGCCGCGTCGATGGCCGTCGAGCGGATCGGCCTCCCTCGGTCACGTTCTTGGCCCGGCGGTGCCACGGCGCCCGCCTGGGGTGCCAAGACGTCGAGCATCCCGTGCACGAGAACAAGCGTCACGAGGATCGCGAGCCTCGCCTTCATCGCCCACCTCCTGGCGCGGATCCTCTTGGCGCGTTGGCGCGAATCCTCTTGCCTCAGCTCCCAGCGTACGACCCACCGATCGCGCTCCCTAGGGGGCTGACGGCCTCACGACGATGTGACCCCGCCAACCCGAAAGCAGTCCGGAGACCCGCTGCTCGCACTCACCTGTTCTTCAGCTGCAGGTGATCCAGGTCGCCGTCGGAGGGTCGTCCGGAAAGTTCGGACTGATCGCGCCCGTCCACTCGTCCGCGCCCTTGGCGTCGCAGGCGTTGACGGTGCCGAGGTAGATCCCGCCGCCAATCGTGGCCGTGTTCCCCGTCACGAGGGCCGAGTCCTTCATCCAGACGATGCCACCGCTCAAGGGGTCATCTGGCCTCGGGTCGCTCCTTATGCCGCCGCCGACACCGTCCGCCGTGTTGTCGCTGACCGACGATGAGTCGTTCATCGTGACGATGGAACTGGAGTTCGCGATGCCCCCACCAGAGTGGGCTGTGTTCGAGCGAACCGAAGACGAGCCGTTCAACGTCATCGACCCCCACCCTTGGCTGAAGACGCCGCCGCCATTCCAAAAGGCCGTGTTGTCGGTGACGACTGACGAACCGTTCATGGAGATGTCGACACCGATGTCGCCCGAGATCCCACCACCGCGGCCCGCGGAGTTGTTCCTGACCACAGAATCGTTGATCACGACGGTGCCGTTCTTCCAGCTATGGATCCCACCGCCGTCGTACCTCGCTCGGTTCCCGCGTACCAACGAGTGGTCGAGGATGAGCAGGGTTCCACGCCCGATGTTGTCGATCCCGCCGCCCTTGAAGGCCTCGTGCCCAGACACGATCGAGTCCATGAGGATCAGAGACCCGTAGTTCAGAATCCCTCCTCCTTGGACACGTGCACGGGCCGCTGGTCCCATCGTTCTTCCCACGATCTTCAGGTTGACCAGCGTTACCTCGCCATACGCTCTCACCACACGACCATCGACCTCCCCTCGGCGCAGTACTGGCCGTTGTCGACCCGGGGTCGGTCTACCGATGAGGCTCACACCAGTCGGGACTTCGAACTTGCCGACGCACACGCCCTTCACGGCGACCATGTCGCCCGGCTGCGCCGCGTCGAGCACTCGGCCAAGGTCGGCACTGATCGGTGTGTCGCGTGTCACGTTCCAGGCTCGACAACTACTCGCGCCGGCTGCTGAAGCCGAGAAGATAGCCAGCGTCCCGAGCAAGAGGGCGACGATGACGACGCAGCCGACCAACGACGCCCTTCCTCGCATCTCCCCACCTCCTTGGGAGAGTGCGCTCCCTCCGAGCGAGGGAGCGTGCCCCTCCGATGCCTGGCAACTCAACGGTAAGCTCGGCGCGAGCAAGGGTGATGGGGTCGAACGACCCCTAAGACGCGGATCGACTTCGGGATGAGTCAGCCGTCGGGCAGCGTCCGGCGGTTCAGCCGCCAGTCGAGATGGGGCGTGCGCGCGTAGCCCAGCTCAGCACCACGGTTGATGACGAGCGTGGCACCCTTGACGATCTGCTCGGCGGTGTGGACCCCGCCGTCCTTCCCACCTCGGTGGAGGTGACGTGCACCGGAGACGGCACGGGAGGCACAGCGACCTCGACGCCGATGGCGGTGGAGGTTGCGGCGGGGCCAACGTCACCTCTGGACTCACCGATCCGTTGCCCGAGCGTCTAGAGATTGTGTGCACGTATGCCACGCCTCCCGATCCCTGGTCCCGTCCTGCTCTCTACGTTGTCGTCGAGCAAGCGCCATAGTCCGAACCAGGCGCTTCGAGTCGTCCTGTGGGTGGCCAGGACTCGTGGACACATTGACGCCCGTGATGCGTCCCACCGAGGACACCTCGATGGTGCTCCTCGCTCGCTTCGGCGCGTCGCTGGAATCATGCAGGGAACCCGCTGCCGCAACTTCTGTGAGCAAGCGTGAGCAAGAGCGGGTTCTCGAAGCCCTGGCTCGACGGCTCAGAACGAAGATCCGCAGGTCAGAGGGGGTGCGAGAGGGGAGATTCGAACTCCCACGCCCTTTCGGGCACCGGGACCTAAACCCGGCGCGTCTGCCATTCCGCCACTCTCGCGCCCGTCAAGGCTACTCCGGGGCAGGCCCTCTGCACGTCACGCGATCATCTGGAATGATGGGGACCCGTGGCCCCCCGGCGCTCCTTCCTCGCGTGCCTCGCCGTCCTCGCCCTCGTCGGCGCGGGCTGCAACGACTTCCCCGAGGATGCCTCGGCGCGCGAGCTCGCCCCGACCGTCGCGCCCCCGCCCCCTGCGTCGCCCTCGCCGCGTGAGTTCCTCGAGGTCGGCGAGGCGGGATCCACGCACGAGACCAGCGCAGCCCGTCCAGATGGCGGCGCCGGCGCCGAAGTCGCTGGAGCGATGGGGGTGGGCGCTGCGGGCCGTCGACGATCGGCTGAACGTCTACACCGATCCTCGGGGCGGCGCGAGGCTGCGCATGAGCATCGATGCGTTGAACCCGTGGGATCAGCGCATCGTGTTCCCGATCCGGGGGGTCAGGGTCAAGGGCGACACGACGTGGTACCGGGTGCTGACCGGCATCGAGCCCAACGGGTCGAGCGGCTGGGTCAGGGGCGACGACGTGACGTTCGACCGCACGCGCCACCGGGTCGTGGTCGACCTCTCCGATCGTCAGCTCCGCCACTACCGCAACGGCACGCTGCGCCACCGGTTCACCGTGGGCATCGGGGCGCCGAACACCCCGACGACGGTGGGCCGTTTCTTCGTCTGGGCCCACCTCGATCCCCGCGACGCCTCGGGCCCGTACGGCACCTACCTGCTGGGGCTCTCTGGCTTCTCCGAGGTGCTCACGAACTGGCCGGGGGGCGGGCGCATGGCGATCCACGGCACCGCCGACCCCACCGATCGGGGCCGCCGCGTCTCGTACGGGTGCGCGCGCGTCTACAACCCGCAGATGAACCAGCTGCGCGGCATCCCGATGGGCACCACCGTGCTGATCCGCCGCTGACCCTCGTCGGGCGTGCGCCGACGTCGCACCACCCGTACGATGCGGCCGTGGGACGCGTCGACGGGACCGACACCACGACCCTGCGGGGATCGTTCACCGTGGCGGCGGCGGGGGACTGCATCGTCTCGAGGCCGCTGCTGCCGATGGCCGGCGTCGACCGGGCCTTCGCCGAGGTGGTCACCCTGCTGCGGGGCTCGGACGCGACGTTCGGGAACCTCGAGACCAGCCTCGTCGACCTCACCGACACCGCCGCGGTGCCGTCGGGCCTGCCCGACGACTGGGCGATCCGCGCGGTGCCCGATACGGCGCTCGATCTGCGCGCCCTCGGCTTCGACGTCTTCGCCCGCGCGAACAACCATTCCACCGACTGGGGCGCCGGGGGCATGTTCGAGACCGGCCTCTACCTCGACGAGGCGGCCCTGCTCCACGCGGGGGCCGGCCCCACGCTGGCGGCCGCACGGGCCCCGAGGTACCTGGAGACCGACGCCGGGCGCCTCGGGCTCGTGTCGATGACGACGAGCCCCGCCAGCGGGCTCGCTCCCGCGCTCGACGCGTTCGGCGAGGTGCCGGCGCGCCCGGGGGTGCACGCCGTGGCGGTGCGCACGACGGTGATCGTGACGCGCAAGGTGATGCGCAGCCTCGTCACGATCCGCGAGGCGCACCCCGAGGGCGACGTGGCCTGGCTCGCGCAGCACGTCGACCCCGAGGGCGAGCCGCCCGATCGCCTCGAGCTGTACGGGCGCGGGTTCGAGGTCGGCGAGGAGATGGGCGTCCGGCACGAACCCGACGAGGAGGCGCTGGCCGGGAACCTGCGGGCGATCCGGCTCGCGGCGCAGCACGCCGACGTGGTGATCGCGGCAGCCCACTCGCACCAGGGAGACGGCCGGCCCGGGGAGCCGCCCGAGTTCCTGCGCTCGTGGGCGCACGCGGCGATCGACCACGGCGCCGACGTCGTGGCGATCAGCGGACCCCATCACGTCGCACCGGTGGAGCTCTACCGCGGCCGGCCGGTGCTCTACGGCCTCGGCAACTTCTTCTGGTGCGACATGCAGGAGCCGATCCAGCGCTACTTCTACGACGAGAGCCGGGCGCTGCTGCGCGAGCGGTTCGACGATCCGACGGCGGCGACCGACGCCGACCTCATGGGCGTGCTGAACGACGATTCCTTCGGCAAGGACGCGACGTTCCGAGGGCTGCTCGCGCGCGTCCGCTTCGGACCGGACGGGCTGGAGGAGCTCCGGCTGCACCCGGTGGACCTCGGCCGGCAGGAGCCGATCACGCGCCGCGGCATCCCGCGCACCCCGAGCCCGGAGGTCGCCGAGGCGATCCTCGACGAGGTGCGGACGATGTCGCAGCCCTTCGGCGTCGAGGTGAAGGTCGACGACGGCACGGGGATCGTCACGCCGGCCTGATCGTTCCGGCGAGATCGGCCGTCGCGGTCAGCCCTTCCTCGACCGTCGCCCGGCGTCTCGCAGGACCTCGCGGGCGCAGTTGCGTCCGTTCGCCCCGGTGACGCCGCCGCCCGGGTGCGTGCCGGCGCCGCACAGGTAGAGGCCGCGGAGCGGGGTGCGGTAGTCGGCCCATCCCCGCACGGGCCGCAGGAAGAGCAGCTGGTCGGGCGCCATGTCGCCGTGCAGGTGGTGCCCGCCGGTGAGCGCGAGGCGCCGTTCGAGGTCGAGCGGGCTCAGCACCTCGCGGTGCAGGATCGACCCGGGAAGGTTCGGGAACACCCGACCCACCTGTTCGATCACCCGGTCGGCGACCGCGTCGCGGGTCTCGTCCCAGGTGCGGCCGGCCAGGCGGTAGGGCTGTGAGCGCACCCCCAGCGTCACCACGTGGCGGCCCTCGGGCGCCAGCGACGGGTCGTGCACCGACGGGATGCAGAGCTCGATGTGGGGGTCGTCGGCCGGAACGCCGGCGCGCGCGGTCGCCTGGTCCCGGTCGAGCTCGGGCAGGGGCTTGGTCAGCTGCACCAGGCCGCGATGGTAGGAGCGCACCCCCGCACCGTCGTCGACCCCGGCGATCCTCGGCAGCTCCGAGACGGCCAGGTTCATCTTCAGGCTCGCCCCCTCGCATCGGTACGCCTCGAGCCGCGCCGTGAACGCCGCCGGCAGCGCGGCCGGGTCCACCAGCCCGAGGAACGTCCGCTTCGGATCGGCGTTGGACACCGTGCGGTGGGCACGGATCTCCTGCCCGTCCTCGAGCACGACCCCCACCGCGCGATCGCCCCGCACGTCGATGCGAGCCACCGCGGCGTCGGTCCGGATCTCGGCGCCGGCCTCCCTCGCGGCGTCGGCCATCAGCGACGTCACCGTGCCCATGCCGCCGCGCACGAACCCCCAGCCGACCCCGCCGCCGGAGCCTCCCGACGCGGCCTCGTGCAGCAAGCCGTACGCGGTGCCGGCGGTGCCGGGACCGGCGAGCGTGTTGCTGATCGACTCCCAGCCGAGGGCCGACTTCACCATCTCGTCGCCGAAGTGCTCGTCCAGGTACCGGCTCGCCGACGTCGCGAAGAGGAAGGCCATCTCGTCGAGGGCGCGCCGGTGGCGGGCCGCCATCAGGGCGAGCCGCGCGCCGCCGCGCAGGTCCCGGATGCGGGGACGCTCGGGGTTCGGGGCGGTGATGTCGAACATCGGCATCAGCGAGGCGGCGATGCGCGCGAGCTTCTCCTCGTACGCCGGGAAGGCCCGCGCGTCGGCGACCGAGCGGGCCCGGATCGCGTCGAGCGCCCGCTCGGGCTCAGCCTCGAGCACGAACGTGCTGCCGTCGGGGTAGACGTTCAGGGAGGGGCCGCCCTCGTCGACGGTCAAGCCGCGCTCGCGCAGTCGCAGGTCGCGCCAGATCGCACCCCGGAGCATCGAGAGCACGTACGCGCCCGGCGAGGCCTTGAACCCCGGGGCGAACTCCTCGGTCGTGCAGGCGCCGCCCACGATCGAGCGCCGCTCGACCACGATCGTCCGCAGGCCCGCCCGCGCGAGATAGAAGGCCGCGACCAGGCCGTTGTGGCCGGCTCCGACGATCACGACGTCGTATGGCTCGCGCACGTGGTCCCTCCGCGAGGTGGGCGGCGAGCCGGTGAGGTCAGCCCCGGCGGCTCACGGACCGGAGGGTCATGCCTCGCATGCCCCGGCTGCCGAGTCCAGCACGGTCGACCCTGCGGCCGCGATGAAGTCGGCGGTCCATCCGGTCGGGCTGATGTCGATCCCCAGCACGCCGCGGTTGGCGTTGCCGGTGATGCGCTTGATCGACCCAGGCTGGATCGCCCCGAACGGACGAGTTGCAACACCGCCCATCCCGACCACGAACTGCGTGGTGCCGCTCACCGGAGCGAAGCGCTCGTAGCTGTGCTCGTGGCCGTTCAGGACGATCTCGACGTTCCCTGCGACCGATGCGTCCCAGATGGCCTGCTGCTTCGCGTCGTTGCCGTGCTCGCCCGACGAGATGATACGGGTGGTGCGATATCACGATCTGGCATGACGTGCTGGTCGAAGCCAGTTGACCCTCGAGGTGGGCAAGCGCCGTGGCGGTCGGGCCCTCCGAGTCGAGGTGGACGACCAACCACTCGTCGAACGTGTGGGAGTAGTTCAGGTCCCCGCCCCCCGCGCTGTCGGCGAAGTACGCCTGGTACCCGCCGGGCCCCCCGTAGCCACCACCTGTCAGCTTCGGGTAGTAGTCGTGGTTGCCGACGGTCGGGAACGTCTTGGCGAGGAACCGGCCCCACGTCGGGCCGTACTTCTCGATGTACGGGGCAGGCGTTGCGGTGCCGCTCGGGTAGACGTTGTCGCCCAGCGTGTACACCTGCCGGGGGTTCAGCGCCAGCACGAGGTCGGACGTCTTCGTGTCGCCGTTCCCCGACGTTGCGATGTCACCTGCTGCGGCCACGTCATAGTCGGCCGCCGGCGGCGGGGTGGTCCCGCCGACCGTCACCGTGATCGTGCTCTTGGTGACGAGTGCCCCGCTGCGGAGCAGCTTCGTGATGACGGTGTAGGTACCCGTGGTGCCGAGCGCCCACGTCCCGACCACCGTCTCGGTGGAGTCCAGCGCCACGGGCTTCACGTCGAAGATCGTCGTCGTGGCCGTTCCCTGCTTGGCGACGACCGTGACGCGGTAGTTGGTGGCGGCGACGGATGCACACGCCCTGACCGTGCCGGTGACCGGAACGTCCCCGGAGGTAGCAGTCGACGTCGCCGACGGACAGGTCGCGGCCCGGATCGGGACGGCACCGATGCCGCCCATCAGGGCCCCGACGAGCAGGAGCGTGATCCCGACGAAAGTGTTGCGCTTCTTCACGACGATGCCAGTACCTTACGCCGGCTCACCCGTCCGTGCACTTCGCGGT
>CAWGUD010000007.1:0-219185 GCA_963825685.1 uncultured Actinomycetes bacterium
CGATCCAGATGCCCGTGCCGCACGCCGCCGACGCCGGCAGCGTCGACGTCGCGCTCCTGCGGCGTTCCTGGCAGCCCCTGCTCGAGCACCTCTCCGCGAACCGACAGATGATCCTCGCGGCGATCCTCGAGTCGGCGACGGTGGCGAGCTACGACGGCTCGACGCTCGAGCTCGCGTTCCCGCCCGACCGCAAGGTCGGCCCCCAGAAGGTCGAGGGGAAGAAGCCGGAGCTGCAGGCGGCGCTCGGCGACCTGTTCGGCGTCAGGCCCGACATCGTGTGCGTCGTGCGAGAGGTCCGCGACGCCGCCGGGCCGGCCGCGGTCGAGATCGTCGAGGAGGACGAGGTCGTCGACGAGGCCGAGGCGCTCAAGCGGGTGCAGGAGATGCTCGGCGCCCAGGTCGCGGCCGAGACGGAACCGGCGGAGTAAGTCGTGTACGAGGGCCCGATCCAGGAGCTGATCGACGAGCTGGCCAGGCTCCCCGGCGTGGGGCCGAAGTCGGCGCAGCGGCTCGCGTTCTGGCTCGTGAAGGCCGACCCCGCCGACGCGAAACGTCTCGCCGCTGCGATCGTGCAGGCGAAGGATCGCATCGCGTTCTGCCGCGAGTGCGGCAACGTCGCCGAGGGCGATCTCTGCCGCATCTGCCGCGACGAATCCCGCGACCGCACGCTGCTCTGCGTGGTCGAGGAGCCCAAGGACGCCGCCACGATCGAGAAGGCCGCGCTGATCAAGGGTCGCTTCCACATCCTGGGCGGCGCGATCAGCCCGCTCGACGGCGTCGGCCCCGACGACCTGCGCGTGCAGGAGCTGCTCGACCGCGTCGAGCGCGACCACGTGACCGAGGTGATCCTCGCGACGAACCCCAACCTCGAGGGCAACGCGACCGCGATGTACGTCGCGGCGCTGTTGAAGCCGATCGGTGTTCGGGTCACGCGGCTCGCGAGCGGCCTGCCGGTCGGCGGCGACCTCGAGTACGCCGACGAGGTCACCCTCTCCCAGGCCCTCGACGGCCGCCGGGAGATGTGAGGGGTCACCCTGCATGATCAGACCCTCCGCCGGCGAGGTCAGCGACCGGGCCCTCGTGCTCTACGCGTTGGTGCGCCGCGGCACGATCGAGTACGTCGTGGCCGAGACCGAGGGCGACCCCGGTCGCATCCGCCAGGCAGAGGCGGCTCGCCGCGAGACCGACGACTGGCTCGAGCGCGAGGCCGTGTGGCCGGCCGTGACCGAGGCCGAGCGCCGGCTGTTCGAGGGTCCCTCGGGTTCCTGGCCGCGTGAGGCCGTCGCCGACGCGATGTGGCGCAAGGAGGCGCTCGGCACGCTGCTGTGGGCCCTCGAGCACCTCGAGGTGATGCCGCAGTACGGGCTGGAGTTCGAGCAGCAGCGCCTCGACGAGGCGGTGACGCGCTACGGATCGGTCGACGCGTTCCGCACCCACGGACGCTTGCGCCCCGACGAACAGATCGAGGCGGCGTGGCTCGAGGCCGACGCCTGGTTCGGCGCCACCGAGGGCCGTGCGGGGGAAGACGCGCACGTGGCCTCGGCGGCGGCCGAACGCTTCCGAGCGCTCAGTTGGCTCCGCGATCGCGACGCCGCACCAGCCTGACCACGCCCCAGCCGATCAGCGCGATCACGCCGAGCGGGATCAGGTAGCCGAGCCCGACGACGACCGCGCCGACGATGCGCAGGAACCCCTGCACCGCGAGCTCGAACGAGTCGGCCAGGCTCGGGTTCTCGGGGTCGGAGCCCGGGTCCTCGCGCTGCACGTCGCGCTCGCGCACCTCGACCTTGATCGTCGCCTCGGCGACCTGGTCCTTCAGGAAGTTCAACCGGCCCTGGATGTTCTCGATCTCCAGCTGCACGTCGTCGATCAACGCCGCGAGCCGCAGGATCTCCGACGTCGACGTCGCGTCGGCCTGGATGTCGAGCAGCAGCTCGCGACGGTCCTTCAGGATGTCGAGACGGGCCTGCAGGTCGATGAACTCGGCGGTCACGTCCTGGCCCGTGATGTCCTGGAACTCGACCTCGCCGTCGAGCTGACCGGAGAGCGCGCGCAGCGCCAGCATCGTGTCGTCGAAGCGCTTGGCCGGCACGCGAAGCGTCAACGCGCCGCTCCGCTCGTCGCGCGAGCTCGACTCGAGCACGAACCCGCCGTTGCGTCGGGCGATCTGGGTCACGCCCGCGACGCCCTTCGAGAAGGAGCCGTCGGCGATCACGATGCCGATGCGCCCGTCCCGGATGATCTTCGTGAGATCGCCCTGCTGCTCGGGCACGGCGCCGACGCCCTGTTGGACACCGGGACCGACTGCGTCTCGAGCCGCCTCCTCCGATGTAGCCGAGTGCGGCCCGCTCCGATTCGCTCAGGTTCCCGAGCGCCTCGTCGCTGAGGTAGCTCGCGTCACCGGCGGGCGCTTCACGGGGGCAGGGGCCATGGTGGCCTGCGGGCCGGACTCGCTTCCTCCGGCCTCCAGCGCCACCGCCGTCGGCACCCGAGACGGCGTCGCCCACCTCGGCGAGCCCGCCATCGGCGCCGGCATCGTCGCTCGAGCCTCCCTGCGCCAGGAAGCCGATGCCGCCGGCCAGCACCAGCACGGCGACCAACGCCGCCGCGATGCCGCCCCACGCGTGACCGCCGCCGCGTCCGCGCCGAGGAAGGCGGCGCGGTCCGCCGGAGCCACCGTCGAGCGCCCGGTCGATCGAGGCGAGCCGGTCGCGCTCATGCGCGGCGACCGCCTCGAGATCTCGTTCCAGCAGCTGGAGCGAGCGGATGTCCGTGTTCATGCCTCCACCTCCGTGGTGAGCTGCATCCCCCGCTCCTGCAGCAACAGCGCGATCTTCCTCAGCCCCCGGCTCACCCGCTGCCGGGCGTTCTGTTCGGTGCACTTCAGGCGCTCGGCGACCTCGGCGTACCCCAGGCCGTCGATCACGCGCAGGCGCATCGCCTCGCGCTGGTCCGGGCTGAGCGATCTCGAGCGCCTCGGCCAACGCCTCACGGATCGGCGCGAAGTCGATCAGGTCCTCGATGCGCTCGTAGTCCTCGGGCGGCAGGTCGCGCTCCGGCATGCCGAGCTTGCGCCGGGCGGCGGCGTCGACCTTGCCGTTGCGGAAGAATCGTCCCAGCCGGTGCCGCGCGATGCCGTAGAGCCATGCCACGCCGTTCACTCCCTGATCTCGATAGGTCGCCCGCGATGCGAACGCCTCGGCGAACGTCTCCGCGGTGAGCTCGGCGGCGGTCTCCGGGTCGAGGGTGCGTCGCGCGAAGTAGCGCAGCAGGTCCTCGGCGTGACGCCGGTACAGCTCGGTGAAGGCCTCGGGCTCGGTGCGCGAGGCGATCAGCAGTTCCGTGTCGGTGCGCTCTTCGGGCACGGCCTCACCTCTCGTGTCCGTCCCGCGGGCCGGGTGGTGCGTGTCCGTACGACCGATCATGCCGCGGGAGCGTGGGCGTGTGACAGGGGTGTGACGCCTTGAGGTGCGGCCGCGGTTCCCGCGGGCGGGTGTAGCGTCGGGTGTGGCTCGTCGCATCATCGGGTGGCTGTGCTTCTGCGCGGGGTCGGGCGTGTTCGCGCTCGGCGCGTTCCTTGCCTGGTCGATGTGGGACGCGACGGCGTGGGGATTCGCCTCGACCTCACCGACCGCCGCCGCGGCCGCGGCGATCGGTTGCGTCGCGCTCGTCGCCGGGCTCGTGCTTCTGGAGGGGCGTCCGTCGAACCACGGTCGCCACTGCCGCGGTGCTGGGTGTCGCGGCCGTCGTGCTCGCCATCGATCTGTTCGCCAGGGACGCCGGCGGATCGCTCTTCGGTGAGCTCGACGGATGGCAGGGAAGCGACGCCGAGGGCATCTCCTCGCTCGCGCCGGTCTGGGCGCTGCTCGTCATGGGCACTGCTGATCATCGCTGCCTCACTCTGGTGCCGGCGATCCTTCGGGCACGCGCGCAGGAGCCTCGAGACCGCATCCACCCGGATGCGCTGACGCGGACCGACCTTCAGCGGGTGAGCACGATCTTGCCGAGCTGACGGCCCGCCTCGAGGCGTTCGAGCGCCGCCGGGAACTCCTCGAAGCCGAACGTCGCGTCGATCGGGATCTCGATCGCCCCGCTGCCGACGAGCTGCATCGCGTCGGCGAACTCCTGATGGTCGTTCATCGTCGCGCCGATCACCTCGAGCTGGCGCCAGAACAGCGTCGGAAGGTGGAGCTCGGCCGTCCGTCCCGTCGTCGAGCCGTTCGTGACGAGCCGTCCGCCCCTCGCGAGCGATCGCAGCGAGCGGTCGAACGTGAGCGTGCCGACGTTGTCGACGACGATGTCGACGCCTCGGCCGTCGGTCTCGGCACGGACGAGCTCGTCGAATCGCTCCGACGTGCGGCAGCCGCCGGTCGCCCCGTGGCGGCGGCCCATCGGAGCTTGGCGGCGTCTCGCGTGGTCACCCACAGCCGGCGCGCTCCGAGCGCCCGGGCCAGGAGGAACGCTGCCGTCGAGGTGCCGCCGCCGATGCCCACGACGAGGACGTCGGCGCCGGGTTCGAACCGAGCGCGGCGCAGCATCCGCAGCGCCGACGACGTCGACGAGCCCGGCCGCGGCGGCCTGCTTCCCAGGAGAGCGAGTCTGGCTTCGAGCGCACGTTCTCGGCCGGCACGACCACGGCGTCGGCGTGGGTGCCCCAGCGGTGTTCGCCCACGATGCGGAAGTCGCGACAGAACGGCACGTCGCCGTGGGCGCACGCGGGGCATGCGCCGCACGAGGTGGACGGGTCGATCACCACCTCGTCGCCGATCCGCAGTGTCGTCGACCTCCGTCGCCGATCGCGTCGACGACACCCGCGCCGTCGGCGCCGCTCACGTGCGGGAACGACGGCGGGGCAGGCATGCCGCGGGCCACCCAGAGGTCGAGGTGGTTGAGGGCCGACGCCCGCAACGCCACGCGCACCTCACCCGGGCCGGGCTGCGGCTCGGGCGTCTCGCCGAGCACGTACGAGCCGGGGCCGTTCGCGTCGTGCAGGAGCCAGGCGCGCATGCCGCGATGGTACGTTCGGGCGTGCTCGCGGGACCGCAGGAAGGAGTCGTCGGCATGACCGCGCTCGGGATCGACGAACTGCAGGAGGGCCTCACGCACATCCTGGGGTCGCCGCGTGACGAGGGCAGGCTCGAGATGGTCGTGCGGCGACCCGTGGAGGACGAGCGCGAGGTCGTGTCCGAGGCGCGGATCGAGCAGGGCAGGGGCGTGGTGGGCGACCGGTGGGTCTCGGAGCCGAAGCCGTCACCCGAGGCTGAGGTGACGCTGATGAATGCGCGCTGCGTCGCGCTGCTCGCGGGCGACGTCGATCGATGGCCGCTCGCCGGCGATCAGCTCTACGTCGACATGGACCTCGGCGTGGAGAACCTGCCTGCCGGCAGTCGGTTGCACGTCGGCGACGTGCTGCTCGAGGTCAGCGCGAAGCCACACACGGGGTGCGCGAAGTTCTCCGCCCGGTTCGGCGCCGAGGCGCTTCGGTTCGTGAACTCGACCGAGGGCCGGGCGGCGCGCCTTCGAGGGATGAACGCGAGGGTGGTGCAGGGCGGCACCGTCCGCGTCGGTGACATCGTGAGGAAGAGCTCGGGACCGACGCCCTCATGAGCGATTCCTATCCGCGTCAGGCCGCGCGCACCCGCGACTTCAACCTCGGACTTCCCGCGAGCGTTCGCGATCGCCGACGACGGGTCGCGGGTGGCGTTCCTGCGCTCGAGGGCGGGCGACGACCCGGTGGCGGGGCTGTGGGTGCTCGACGTCGACGGAGGGACGCGAGCGAGAGGTCTTCCACCCGACGGCGCCGAGGAGCACCTCACGCAGGAAGAGATCGATCGACGTGAGCGCGCGGGTGAGAAGCAGAGCGGGGTGACGTCGTACACGACCGATCGCGATCTGCGGTCGGCCGTGTTCGTCGTCGGGCGACGGGCTGACCCAGGTGGATCTCGTCACCGGGGCGACGCGAACACTCGAGACGTCGGGGGTGCCGTTCGATCCGAGGCTCGACGCGCGACGGTGGCCGGGTCGCGTACGAGACGGGCGGTTCCCTGCGCGTGCTCGACCTCGCCACGGGCGACGACGTGCTGCTCGCCGACGATGAGGACCCCGACGTGCGGTGGGGGGTCGCGGAGTTCATCGCCGCCGAGGAGATGGAACGGCGGCGCGGGCACTGGTGGGCGCCCGACGGCGAGCGGCTGATCGCCTGTCGCGTCGACGACCGTCCGGTGCAGGTGTGGCACATCGCCTCGCCGATCGACCCTGCGGCCGCGCCTCGCGCCGTGCGGTACCCGCAGGCCGGCACGCCGAACGCGATCGTGACCCTGCACGTGCTGGGCATCGACGGCTCACGGGTCGACGTGACGTGGGACCGGGAGGGGTTCGAGTACGTCGTCGCGGTGTCGTGGACCGAGGAAGGCCCGCCGTTGGCGCTGGTGCAGTCGCGCGATCAACGCGACGTGCAGGTGCTGGCGATCGATCCCGACACCGGGGCGACCGAGGTCGTCTGGCGAGACCACGACGACCGGTGGACGCACGTGACGCCGGGCGTGCCTGCGTGGCTGCCGGGTGGTCGCCTGCTGACGGTGGGCCACCGCGACGACACGCGCGTGCTGCTCATCGACGGCGAGCCCGCATCCCCCATCGGGCTGCAGGTCGACTCGGTGCTCGACGCGGGTGACGCCGTGTGGTTCCTGCGGAACCCGGGAGCCGACCGAGCTGCACGTGTGGCGACTGGACCGAGCACGAGGACCGGTGCAGGTGAGCGACGGTGAAGGTCAGCATGGCGCCGTGGTCGGCGGCGATCTCGCCGTGCTGGTGAGCGAGATCGGTCGACGAACCGCTGCCGACCGCGCGGCTGATCCGTGACGGCGAGGACGCTCCACACGTTCGACCGTGTGGCCGAGACCCCGGTCATCGTCGGCCGCCCGACGTTCGTCTCGGTCGGGGCCGCGCGAGCTGCGCACGGCGATGTTCACACCGTCGGGTCGGGAACCCGGGGAGCAGCTTCCGGTGCTGCTCGATCCGTACGGCGGTCCGCACTTCGGACGGGTGGTGCGCGCCCAGCGGCCGCTGCTCGAGTCGCAGTGGTTCGCCGACCAGGGGTTCGCCGTGCTCGTGATCGACGGACGAGGCACGCCGTACCGCGGCGTGTCCTGGGAACAGTCCGTGCATCGCAGCTACCTCGATCACGCGCTCGAGGATCAGGTCGACGGGTTGCAGGCGGCGGCGGAGCGGTACCCGTTCCTCGACCTGTCGCGGGTGGCGATCAGAGGATGGTCCTACGGGGGGTACCTGACGCTGGGCGCGCTGCTGCGCCGGCCCGACGTGTTCCACGCCGGCATCTCCGGCGCCCCGGTCACCGACATGCGCCTGTACGACACGCACTACACGGAGCGGTACCTCGGCATGCCCGACACCGACGCCGACGCGTACGCGAACGCCGACCTGATCCCCGACGCGCCGAACCTGCGCGGCGAGCTGCTGCTGATCCACGGCCTGGCCGACGACAACGTGTACGCGGCGCATTCGCTGCGCATGTCGAAGGCGCTCATGGAAGCCGGCCGGCCCCACGCGTTCATCCCGCTGAGCGGCATCACGCATCGACCCACCGATCCCGCAGCCGCCGAGGCGATGCTGCAGATCGAGGTCGACTTCCTGCGCCGCGGCCTCGGCGTTCCCGGCCGCGGCGAGCGCCCCCGGATAGACTCGGGCTCCGACACGGCGGCGACAGGAGCCACCCGGCATGCCCATCATCGTGCAGAAGTACGGCGGCACGTCCGTCGGATCGGTCGAGCGGATCCAGGCGGTGGCCGACCGGGTCGTGCGCGCGCGCGAGGACGGCAACGACGTCGTGGTCGTCGTCTCGGCGATGGGCCACACCACCGACGAGCTGCTCGCGATGGCGAACGAGATCGCGACCGTGCCCGACCCTCGCGAGCTCGACATGTTGCTCACCGCCGGAGAGCGCATCGCGATGTCGTTGCTGGGCATCGCGATCAACGCGCGGGGGTGCAGGGCCGCCAGCTACACCGGCTCGCAGGCCGGCATCATGACCGACACGCAGCACGGCTCCGCGAGGATCGTCGAGATCAGACCCAAGCGCATCCTCGAGGCGCTCGAGTCCGGCAACGTCGTGGTGCTCGCCGGCTTCCAGGGGCTGAGCATGAGCCAGTACGAGATCACGACGCTCGGCCGCGGCGGATCGGATCTCACGGCGGTGGCGATGGCGGCCGCGATCGGGGCCGGCGTCTGCGAGATCTACACCGACGTCGCCGGCGTCTTCACGACCGACCCGCGCATCGAGCCGCGGGCCCGCAAGCTCGACGTGGTGAGCTACGACGAGATGCTGGAGCTCGCCGCTGCGGGCGCCAACGTGCTGCAGTCGCGATCGGTCGAGTACGCGCGTCGAACCGGCGTGCGGCTGCACGTGCGGTCGTCGTTCGAGGACGAGCCGGGCACCTGGGTCCAGGAAGTGGAGGAACCGATGGAAGGTGTGCTGATCTCCGGCGTCGCGCTCGACACCGATGAGGCGAAGGTCACGCTCGAGCGCGTGCCCGACCGGCCCGGCGTCGCGGCCACGGTGTTCAAGGCGATCGCCGACGATGCGATCTCGATCGACATGATCGTGCAGAACGTGTCGCACGCGGGCGCCACCGACCTCTCGTTCACGGCGCCGCGCGCCGACCTTCCCCGCGTGCACGGCGTGATGGAACGGCTCGTGAAGGAGATCGGCGCCGCCGCCTACACGATCGACGACGACATCGCGAAGCTCTCGCTCGTCGGCGCGGGCATGAAGACCCACCCGGGGGTCGCCGCCGACATGTTCGACTCGCTCGCAGGCGAGGGCATCAACATCGAGATGATCTCGACGTCGCCGATCCGCATCTCGTGCGTGATCCGGGCCGGCGACGGCGAGCGCGCGGTGCGCGTCGTGCACGAGCGCTTCGAGCTCGACCGATCGGGCTCGACGCCCGACATCCCCACGGGCTGAGTCGTGCCGGTCGACGATCTCGGCGAGGCGATCGCAGGGCGCCTTCGAGCGAGCGCGTCGTCGATCCCGCTCCCCCCGCGCCGTCGGGTGGCCCACCGATGCCGCCTCCGCCCGGGTCCGGCGGTGGCGATGAGGGGCCGCCGCCGCCGGACCAGCCCGGACCAGCCCGAGCGTCGTGCCACCGTGCCGGTGGTGATCGCGCGTCCTGGTGACGGTGCTCGTCGGCGTCGGTGCGTTCGCCGTCGTGTCGTGGGCCGCGGCGTGGCTCGGGGTGCGAGGCGGGCGACTTCGAGTCGGTCCGCTTCGGCTACTGCGCTCGACGCCGCCGGGAGGGTGGATCGCCGCGGCGGCCCAGGGCGACGACGACGCCACTCGATCGCTTCCTGGTGCAGGACGGCGCGGCCACGATCACGGTGACCGCCGTGCCGCTCACGCAGGGACAGGATCTCGCCCGCTTCGAGCAGTTCGTGCGCGGATACGACGAGGATGCGGGAGCTCGTACCGGCGCCGCCGCGTCGCTCGAGGTCGACGGGGTCGAGGCGGTCGCGTTCGACGTGACCGTCGAGGGACCCGACGGTGTGGTGCGGTCCCGCGAGGTGCTGTTCACGAGGGACGGTGTCGCCTGGCGGGTGACCCTCGCCGACGAGGAGGTCGGTTTCGAGGCCAACGCTCGCACGGCTCGACGAGTTGCTCGAGTCCTGGCGCTTCACGTAGCGGCTGCGAGGCCGGGGGAACCTCGCTGGTACGGTGATTCGACCATGAAGGTCGCCGTCATCGGAGCCACCGGAGCCGTCGGCCGGGAGATGACTCGCATCCTCGAGGAGCGCCGGTTCCCGGTCGACGAGTTCGTGCCGCTCGCCAGCGCGCGCAGCGCCGGGCGGCTCGTCACGTTCGCCGGCGCCGAGCACGAGGTGCGCGAGCTGACGGTCGACGCGGCCCGCGGCGTCGACGTCGCGTTCGTCTCGGCGGGAGGCTCGATCTCGAAGGCGTTCCTGCCCGAGATCGCCGCGGCCGGGACGGTCTGCATCGACAACTCGAGCGCGTTCCGCATGGAACCCGACGTGCCGCTGTCGGTGCCCGAGGTGAACCCCGAGGCGCTCGAGGGATGGCCGCATCCCGGCATCATCGCGGTGCCGAACTGCACGACGATCACCGCCGTGCTGCCCCTCGGGCCACTGCATCGGGCGGCGGGCTGCACGTCGCTCGTGCTCTCGAGCTACCAGGCCGTGAGCGGTGCCGGGTGGAAGGGCACCCGCGAGCTCGTCGAGCAGGTCGAGAAGCTCGGCGGCGACGTCGAGGCGCTCGCTCGCCCCGACCACGACGCGCTGCCCCAGGGCGACGTCTTCGCGAAGCCGATCGCGTTCAACGTGGTCGCCAAGGTCGGCGAGTTCGAGGCCGACGGCTTCACGGGCGAGGAGTCGAAGATGATGGCCGAGCCGCGCAAGATCCTGAGCGCGCCCGACATGCGGGTCGTGGCGACCTCGGTGCGGGTGCCGGTCGTCGACGGGCCATGCCGTCTCGATGCTCGCCGAGTTCTCGCGCCCGATCTCGGTCGGGGAAGCTCGCGAGCTGCTGTCCGACTGCGCCCGGCGTGCTGCTCATGGACGACCTCGCGGCCGGAACCTTCCCGTCGCCGCTCGATGCGGCCGGCGGTGACGACGCCCTCGTCGGACGCATCCGCCAGGTGCCGGGCCGCGATGACGCGCTGGCGTTGTTCAGCTGCGCCGACAACCTGCGCAAGGGCGCCGCGCTGGACGCGATCCAGATCGCCGAGCACCTCTTCACACGCTGAGCGGCTGGGTCCGCGGTAGGGTCCACCCCATGGACCTGAGCTTCGAGGGAGTCATGTCCGACGTCGTCAGGGCGTTCGAGCTCGTCGGGGTCGCCATCCTGATCGTCGGCAGCGCGATCGCGTTCGTCGGCTACGTGCTCACGCTCGCCCGCGGCACGGCGCGGCTCGTGGCGTTCAGGGAGCTCCGGGCCGGGCTCGGCCGATCGATCCTCCTCGGCCTCGAGGTGTTGGTGGTGGCCGACATCGTGCGGACGATCGTCGTCGAGCCGACCCTCGAGAGCGCCGCGACCCTGGGCGTGATCGTGGTGGTACGGATCCTGCTGAGCTTCGCGATCGACGTCGAGGTCGACGGGGTCGCGCCGTGGCGCAGGGCTGAGCGCGACGCCGGAACCGAGACCTGACATGGACATCGACAGGCTGCGAGGCATCCCCTTGTTCGCCGAGATCGACGACGACGGACTCGAGGTGATCGCGCAACTCGCGACGGAGTTCGCCGCTCCGGCCGGGCGGGTGCTCGCCGAGGTCGGGCAGCCCGGCGCCGGCCTCTTCATCATCGAAGAGGGAACGGTCGCGGTCGACCTGCCCGACGGCAACGCCGTCGAGCTCGGGCCAGGCGAGTTCTTCGGCGAAGTTGCCCTGCTCACCGACTCCCCACGGAACGCGCGGGTCCGTGCGCGGACCGACGTGCGCTGCCTGGCGATCGAGCGCCAGGCATTCACCCTGCTGCTCGACGCGCAGCCCACGATCGCCGCCGCGATGCTTCCGATCGTCGCCCGCAGGCTCAGCGGGCACTGAGGAACGTCGAGGGCGAGCCCCGTCAGTTGTCGTCGACCGGTTGTCCGCCGGGGGTGACGTCGTCGGCGAGCGGCTTCACGAACCACTCCCCGTAGTCGTGCCACCCCTCACGCCGGTAGAACGCGATCGAGGTGTCGCGCCAGGTGGCGGTGACCAGCGCCATGCGGAAGCAGCCACGCTTGCGGGCCAGTTCTTCCGCCCGACGCAGCAACGCCGCGCCGACCCCACCGCCACGCACGCGCTGGGTCACGACCACGTCGTTCACGCGAGCTTGGGGCCGATGGTCGCCGAGGCGTTGGTGGTACTCCATGTCGATCACACCGACGACCTCACCGTCGAGCTCCGCGACGAGCGTGACGTTGCCCAGTCTGCCGCAGGTGCCCCGCGAACGCCTGGCGGTGCGTCGGATCGTCGGCGGTGCCGGCCGCGACGCCACGGCCGAGCTCCACGAGCAGGCCGGCAACGGCCGCCCAGTCGTCGGGCGACGCCATCCGCACGGTGACCTCGATCATGGGGTCACGCTCAGAAGAAGAAGGGGCACCAGGATCGGCGCCGGCGAACAGTCGCTCGAACGTGCTCACGGCAGGGTCGCTCGCGTCGATGAGCCCGAGGCGTACCGCGTCGGGCGGTCGCAGGTACCCGCTGAACAACGACGAGAGCGTACCGATCGGCGATCGGACGAACGTCGTCGTCGGTCCGCGACATCGTCGCGGCGCCCATCTGCACCCGCAGCCGCCACGGCCCGGCGTTGTCGACGAACATCGGGTCGTCGACGGCGAACACCGCTTCGGCATCGATCGCTGGCCAGCCCCGCTGCTCGAAGGCGGTCCGCACGTCGAGCAGGCGCAGCATCCACCGGTAGTGCATGTCGATCGCGAGGGACTGGTCGTCGACGAGCAGGCCGATCGGGTCGTTGGGCGGGCCGCTCCACTGGAACCACTTGCCGATGCCGGCGAAGCGTCGAACGTACGACAGCAACGCCCGCAACGCCGTGTCGGTGTTCGCGACGAACGCCTCGGTCCACAGCCCGAACGCGACATCGAGCGGGCCGGGGTCGTGTTGGCGTCCTGTCACCAGGAATCCGCTCACCTCGTCGCCTTCGCGCACGACGACCGCACGGCGGCTCTCGTCGTCCGTGCGGATCATGATGCGCTCCGCCCAATGCCCGTCGCCGGTGGGTTCCACCGGGCCCGTGTGTCTCGACGCGAACGCGTGGTAGCAGGCCCGCACCCCGGGCAGATCGCGCTCGAGGTCGAAGAGCTGAGGAGCCGGCAGGTCGCGAGGCTGCGGCGGGATCGCGTCGATCGCGATGCGGTGCTTGGTGAACGTGCCGGCCAATTCGTATCCGATCGAGCGGTAGGGCTTCAACACCGCCGGGAACAGCGCGCTCACCGGGGCGCCGCGATCCTTCGCGGCGCGGAGCACCGCCTCCGTCGCCGCCGAAGCCAGGCCAGCTCCACGATGTTCGGGAAGGGTGGCGACCCCCCACACGGCCGAGCAGCCGAGCGGGTTACCTCCGAACCATTGGTCGAATCGGAACTCCCCGGCCGTGGCCACGATGTCGCCCTCGACGACGGCGACGCGCATGTCATCGAGGGGGTACAGGTGGGAGCGGGCGATCGCGGCGTCACGGGGGAAGTTCAGTGACGTCGCGAGCACCGTCGCCACGCGCTCGCGTTCGTCGTCGCGCGGGCTTCTCGTCGCTGCACTCATGGGAACGGGCAGCCGCACGGCGCCTCGCGGCACCGCGGGCACGTCCGGGCGTACCTGGCCACCGCTGCCTCGAGATCGACGCTCTCGAGGTTCGCGAGCGAGGCCAGCCACGCCAGCACGTCACCGAACTCGTGCTCGAGGTTCGCGCGGTCACCGGTGCGCATCGCCTTGGCGAGTTCGCCGACCTCCTCGGTGAGCCATCGGAACGTGATGTCGCGGCCCCGCGCCTCGTCGCGCTCGAGGTAGAGATGCGCCATCGAGGACTGCAGCTCGCGGATCTCCATGGGTGTCGGAGTCTAGTGCGACGAACCCGCTCGCTCCGGTCAAGTTCTGGGTGCGCGCGAGCCGATGCTAGGAAGGAAACGCCTGTACCCGGGAGGGATCATGGCCGACGACACGATGCACCACTCCGGCGACCCCGCGTTGAGCGACGCCCTGCAGCGGTTCGAACGAGCCGAGGCCGAGCTGGAGGAGACCGAAGAGCGACGACGCCGACTCGCCGACGAAGCCGCGAAAGCGGCCGCAGAGCTCGACTCGACGCTCGACCACGCGATCAGGAAGTCGATCGACGAGCGTGACCGGCTCGAGGAGGAGCTCGCCGTCGTCGCCGACCACATCTCTCGGCTCGAGTCGATCCGTGCACGATCGGCCGGCCGGAACGGAAGGGTCACCGTCACCGCCGCCCCCCAGCTCAGCGACCTCAGCGAGGAAGGCTCCTTCGCGGTCGCAGAAGGAGCCGAGACGGATGAATCGGTCGACTACGTGAGCCGTTGGTCGGAGCTCACGAAGTCGCGAGACGGGGACACAGCTCTCTCGTCGTGATCTGACCCTCGATTTGTCTACCGACCGGTAGACAAGGCATAATCTGCCGCATGGTAGAGAGTGGGGCCCGCCCACCTGCGTCGTCCTCGATCGTCGAGGCCCTCTCTGGCAAGACGATGTTGCTCACCGGGGTGACCGGCTTCCTCGCGCAGGTCGTCTTCGAACGTCTGCTGGCCGACTTCCCCGAGACCCGCGTGGTCCTGCTGGTGCGGAGCCAGACCGGCGCCACGAGCCGTGAGCGCGTCGAGTACCTCTTCCGCAAGCCCGCGTTCGACGGGTTGCGCGAGCGGGTGGGCGAGACGGGCATGATGGCGATGCTCGACGAGCGCGTCGAGGTGATCGACGGCGACTTCGGGCGAGGTCAGCCCAGCGTGCCCGCCGGCATCGACGTCGCGATGCACTCCGCCGCGACGGTCAGCTTCGATCCCCCGATCGACGAGGGGTTCATGACGAACCTGCAGGGGGCGATGAACCTCTACGGCGGGGTGATCGCGAGCGGCTCGACCCCGGCGCTGGTGCACGTGTCGACCGCGTACGTCGCCGGGGTGCAGAAGGGTGTGATCCCCGAGGGACCGCTCGAGCATCGGGTCGACTACATGCTCGAGCTCGAGCTCGCGATGGCTGCTCGCAAGGACGTGGAAGCGGCCAGCCGCAAGCCCGAGATGCTGAACGCATTCATGGATCTGGCCCGTGACGAGCACTCCCGCGCCGGGCCCACGACCGTCGCCGACGACGCGGAGGAACGGCGCCAGAAGTGGGTGACGAAGCGACTCGTCGAGTACGGACGCACCCGCGCCCGCTCGCTCGGGTGGCCCGACGTCTACACGTTCACGAAGGCGATGGGCGAGCGAGCGGTCGAGGAGCTCGCCGCTGAGGCGAACCTTCCGCTGTCGATCGTGCGCCCGTCGATCATCGAGTCGGCCTACACCCACCCGTCCCCGGGGTGGATCGACGGGTTCAAGATGGCCGACCCGATCATCCGGGCGTACGGGCTGGGGCAGATCCCCGAGTTCCCGGGCATCCCCGAGGGCATCATCGACATCATCCCGGTCGACTTCGTCGTGAACGCGCTGCTCGCCGTCGCGGCGAACCCGCCGGCGGCCGGCGAGGTGCATCACTACAACGTGAGCTCGGGCTCGCGGAACCCGCTGCGGTTCTTCGAGCTGTACGAATGGATCCGCGCCTACTTCGAGGAGCATCCGTTGCCCGAACGCGGCCGAGGCGAGCACAAGGTCCCCGAGTGGGACTTCCCGGGCAACCTCACCGTGGAACGCATGCTGCGGCGGGCCGAGCGGCTCACCGACATCGCGGAGCAGGTCGTGACCCACCTGCCGAAGTCGAAGGCGATGCGCGACGCCGTGCGTCGCGTCGATCGCGACAAGGCGCGCGTCGACTTCGTGAAGCGCTACAGCGACCTGTACGGCATGTACACCGAGACCGAGGTCGTCTACACCGACGACCGCACGCTCGCGCTCTTCGAGTCGCTGAGCGCCGAGGACAAGGCGACGTTCCCGTTCGACGCGGCGATGGTCGACTGGAAGTACTACCTGCAGGACGTGCACTCGCCGGCCGTGACCCAGTCGTTGCGGGAGCTCTCGAAACGCGACCGCGAGCGACCGACCGTGACGATCCGCGAGCGTGAGGAGCCGGTGCTCGCGCTGTTCGACATGGAAGGCACGATCATCTCGTCGAACGTGGTCGAGAGCTACGTGTGGGCCCGCATGGCCGACCTCACCCCCGAGGAGTGGCCGCGCGAGCTCGCGAGCGTGTTCGGCCGCATCCCCGGCTACCTGCAGATCGACCGGCGCGATCGCGGCGACTTCCTGCGCTCGTTCTTCCGACGGTACGAGGGCGCGAGCGTCGAGGGCATCGACCGACTCGTGGCGAGCCACGTCGCCGAGTTCATGCTGCAGAAGGCGAGCGCGGCGGCGATCCGGCGCATCCGGGAGCACCGCGCCGCCGGACATCGCACGATCTTGATCACCGCGGCCGCCGAGGCGTTCGTGCGACCGCTCTCACCGCTGTTCGACGTGGTGATCGGCGCCGAGCTCGAGGAACGCGACGGCCGGTACACGGGGTTCATGTCGGCCCCGCCGCTCGTGGGTGAGGCGCGCGCCGCGTGGCTCCGTCGGTACGCCCTGCTGGAAGGGCATCGAACTGAAGCACTCCTACGCCTACGCCGACTCGTACTCCGACCTGCCCCTGCTGCGGGCGGTGGGCAACCCGGTCGCGGTGTCGCCCGACGCGTCGCTCTACCGCTACGCGCGCCGTCGCCGCTGGCCGATCGAGGAATGGGGCATGACCAAGGGCATGCCACGGGTGCGCTTCCCCAGGCCGGCGGTGCGCACGTGAGGGCGGTGAGGCGGTAGATGGCGCTCGCGCTCGAGTACTTCCGGTCGATGCCGCGCTACGTCGGATCCAAGGTCGCCGGGCGTCGCGTGCCGGGCCTGGTGGCCGGCGGGCCGCTCGCGCCGCTCCGCCTCGCGACCCAGCCCGATCCGGAACCGCGGGGCGACGGGTGGGCGCGCCTGAAGCCGACGTTGACCGGCATCTGCGGCAGCGACCTGTCCACGATCGCCGGCGAGTCGTCGTTCTACTTCTCACCGCTCGTCTCGATGCCGTTCGTGCCGGGACACGAGGTCGTGGGCGAGCTGCTCGACGACTGCGGCGATCACGCGGCGGGGCAGCGGGTGACCCTGTCGTCCGTGCTCGGCTGTGCGGCCCGCGATCAGGCCGAGCTCTGTGAGCACTGCACCGCAGGGGAGTACGGACGGTGCGACCGCGTGACGGTCGGCTCTTTGAAGCCCGGTCTGCAGACGGGGTTCTGCTCGAGCACCGGCGGCGGATGGAGCCGCATGATGCTCGCCCACCGTTCGCAGCTGTGGGCCGTGCCCGACGGCATCGACGATCGCGTCGCGGTCTTGATCGAACCGCTCGCGACCGCGATCCACTCGGTGTTCCGCGCTCGCATCCCCGAGGGCGCCGATGTGCTCGTGATCGGCTCGGGCACGGTCGGCCTGCTCACGCAGGTCGCGCTCCGCCGGTTCGCGCAGCCGGGGCGCGTGATCGTCGCCGCGAAGCACACGGCTCAGCGGGCGGCCGCGAAGATGGCCGGCGCCGACGAGGTCGTGCGCCCGGAGCACGCGCTGAAGGCGGTTCGCCGCGTCGGGCACGCCGTGAAGCTGAAGCCCGAACGCGGCCAGGAGTTCCTGCTCGGCGGCGCCGACGTGGTGTTCGAGTGCACCGGTTCGAAACGCGCGCTCGACATGGCGCTGCGAACCACGAAGGCGGGAGGGCGGGTCGTCGTGAGCGGCATCCCCGCGGGCGGCGCCGATCTCACGCCGCTGTGGTTCCGCGAGCTCGAGCTCGTGGGCGCCTACACCACCGGCATGGAGGACACCGACGGCGGCCGTCGCCACTCGTTCGCGCTCGCGCTCGAGCTGGCCAGCCAGATCGGCCCGATGCTCGCGCCGATGGTCGGTGCGACCTATCCGCTCGCGCGGTGGCGCGACGCGATCGATCACGCGATGTCGGCCGGCCGGCTCGGCACGTTCAAGGTGGCCTTCGCGCCGCAAGAGAGCTCCCATGCGGCCCCGGCCGCGACCGAACCCACGACCTAGGAGACGACCGAGATGCCCAGACCCGGATTCGTGCTGCAGGTGGACGAGCGGACGCCCCCGCTGCTCGTGCACGAGGGCGAGGGCTACCGCATGCAGAAGTTCCCGCTGGGGACGCGGGTCGTCTACCCTCCTGATCCGCTTCCCGGGGTTCGCGACGTGCCGGCCGCCGTGCGTCACGCGCTGCTGAACCCCGTCGGAGACTCGAAGCCGCTTCCCGAGCTGCTCTTCTCGGGCATGAAGCTCACGATCGCGATCGACGACATCTCGATCCCGTTGCCGCCGATGCGCACGCCCGACATCCGCCAACCGATCCTCGAGCACGTGATCGAGCTCGCCGCCCGCAAGGGCGTCGAGGACGTCGAGCTGATCATCGCGACCGCGTTGCACAGGCGCATGACCGGCGCGGAGATCCGCCGCGCGGTCGGCGAGCGCGTGTATCGCTCGTTCTACCCCGAGCGGCTGAAGAACTTCGACGCCGAGGACCCTCACGGCCTCACCCACATCGGCATGACCGACGAGGGTGAGGACGTCGAGATCTCCGCGCGCGCCGCCGAGAGCGACCTGATCGTCTACGTGAACATCAACCTGGTGGCGATGGACGGTGGCCACAAGTCCGTCGCCGTCGGCCTCGCCGGGTACAAGAGCCTGAAGCATCACCACAACGTGCACACGATGCTGCACTCGAAGTCGTACATGGATCCCCGTGAGGGCCACAGCGCGATCAACGACTCGGTGAACCGCATGGGCCGGGTGCTGAAGGACGCGGGGGTCAAGGTCTTCCAGATCGAGACCACGGTGAACTCCGACACGTTCCCGTCGAACCTCGGCTTCCTCAACAAGCGCGAGTGGGAGTGGAGCGCGGCGGACCAGGGGCTGATGATGGCCGCGAAGAAGGCCAACGACATGGCGCCGCCGCGAGTTCGCCGCGAGTTCTTCCGTCGGATCGAGGCGCCGTACAAGCTCACGGGCGTCAACGCCGGCGAGGTCGAGGCGGTGCACGAGCGCACCCTCGCGAACCTGCATCGCCAGCAGCTCGTCGAGGTGCAGGGCCAGGCCGACGTGCTGATCATGGGCGTGCCCTACCTGGGGCCGTACAACGTGAACTCGATCCTGAACCCGATCCTCGTGCACTGCCTCGGGCTCGGCTACCTGTTCAACATGTACCGCAACAAGCCGCTCGTGAAGCAGGGCGGCGTGATCATCCTGCACCACCCCGTGCCGTGGGAGTTCCACTCGATCCACCACCCGAGCTACATCGACTTCTTCGAGGAGGTGCTCGCCGAGACCACCGATCCGAAGACGATCGAGTCGAAGTTCGAGGAGCGCTACGCCACCGATCCGTGGTACGTGCACCTGTACCGGACGAGCAACGCCTACCACGGCGTGCACCCGTTCTACATGTGGTACTGGGGCGCGCACGGCCGTGACCACGCCGGCGACGTGATCTTCGTGGGCGGGAACCCGTCGAGCGTCGCGCGTCTGGGGTACCGGCGCGCCGACTCGATGCGTGACGCCCTCGAGATGGCCAAGGACACCGTGGGGTCCTCGCCGACGATCACCTACTTCCACGCGCCGCCCGTGATGATCGCGGACGTGCGGTGAGGGGCTGGGCGATGGCGCGCTGAGCATCCGAAGGGGGGGCGCATGGGTCTGCGCGGCGAGCTGAAGACGATGGCGGAGGGGTTCCGTTGGGGTCGTCGTCCGATGGTGCCGCGCAGCGCCGAGCCGCACACCCCTCCGCGCGAGGACCCGACCTTCCCGACCGACTGGGCTCGCACGGGGGCCGGCACGGCGACCCGGCTCGTGATCCTGAACGTGGGTCTCGGTCCGCTGCTGCGCAGCCAGGTCGCGCTGCGCGTGTACGGCCTGGAGCACCTGCGGGCGCTGGACAGCGGGGTGATCTTCTTCTCGAACCACTCGAGCCACCTCGACGCGACGATCATCATGACCGCCCTGCCCGAGCGATGGCAGGAGAAGACCGCGGTGGGAGCGGCTCGCGACTACTTCTTCGACGTGTGGTGGCGCGCCGCCTTCACGGCGCTCACCTACGGCGCGTTCCCGATCGACCGCTCGCGCGGCGCACGCAACGCCGTCACGAAGGCGCGCGAGCTGCTCGACGATGGGTGGAGCCTCGTCGTCTTCCCCGAGGGCACGCGCTCGCCCGACGGGCACGCGAAGCGGTTCCGTCACGGCACGGCGCGGTTGTGCATCGAGGCGGGGGTCGGCGCGGTCCCGATCGGCATCCGCGGGGCGTACCAGGCGATGCCGAAGGGACGCTGGTGGCCACGCGCGGGACGTCCGCCGGTGCGCGTGCGCATCGGAGCGCCGCTGTTCCCGGAGGAAGGCGAGACGCACCAGGCGTTCACCGCGCGCATGACCCAGGCGGTCGCCGAGCTGCTCGACGAGGACCGCACCACCTGGTGGGAGGCGCTGCAGCGCGCGGAGCGTGGTGAGACGCCGCCCCCGTACGGCCCGAGCGGCCCCGAGTGGTTGAAGCGCTGGGAGGGCACCCGCCCGATCGAGCGCCGCGGCAGCCGGAAGACCTGGGAGTAGCTCGTGCCCCGCACCGGCGGTGAGCAACGGCGCACCACGATCGTCGCCGAGGCGATCCACCAGTTCGGCCGCGACGGCTACAAGGGCGCGAGCATCGAGAGCATCGCGACCGCGGTCGGCGTGCGCAAGCAGACGCTGCTGTACTACTTCCCGAACAAGGAGGCGTTGCTCGAGGCGTGCCTGGTGGCCGCCGGGGAACGCCTCGGCGCGACGATCGCCGCCGCGCTCGAGGGCAAGGAGACCTACTGGGATCGCGCCGAGGCGGTGATCCACGGGGTCTTCGGCCTCGCCGCGGAGTGGCCCGAGTTCCCGATGTTCGTGCGAGAGGCGGCCCGGCTCGGGCCGACGGCGTTCGACCGATTCGCCGATGTGCTCGACCCTCTGCGCCGCCGAGCGATCGGGTTCCTGCAGGACGGCATGGACTCGGGCGAGATCCGCAAGCAGGATCCGGCGATGCTGCTGTTCACGCTGTACACGGCGGTCGTCGGCTCGCTCACCGAGGCGAGCGTGCTGAACGCCGTGGTCGGGTCCGACACGGGCCAGGCGTCGTTGCGCCGCCGCGAGCGTGAGGTGCTCCTCTTCGTGCGCGCCGCGCTGCGTCCGACCGACTGACCTCTCCGATTGCCGGGCGGGCCTGCGTGTCGCAGGATGCGAGCGTGGACATCCGGGACGAGCGCCGCGACGTGACCGCCCTGTTCGCCGACCTCGTCGGCTCGACGGCTCTCGGTGAGCGGCTCGACCCCGAGGAGCTCAAGCTCGTGGTCGGCGATGCCGTCGCTCGCATGGTGATGGCGGTCGAGGCGTTCGGGGGCACCGTGAAGGACCTCGCCGGCGACGGCGTCCTCGCGCTCTTCGGCGCGCCGACCGCGCATGAGGACGACGCCGAGCGCGCGGTCCGCGCGGGCCTGCGCATCGTCGACGACATCGCCACGTTCGGGAGAGAGGTCGCCGAAGGGTGGGGCGTCGACGCCCTCAACGTGCGGGTCGGCATCAACACGGGGCCCGTCATCACGGGGGCGATCGGCGCCGGCGACCGGGTCGAGTTCGCGGCGCTCGGCGACGCGGTGAACGTGGCCGCCCGTCTGCAGTCGCACGCCCACCCAGGCTCCGTGCTCGTCGGACAGGCGACGCAGCAGGTCGTCGCCGATCGGTTCGCGTGGAGCGCGGACCGTGCGTTCGAGCTGAAGGGGAAGTCGGAGCCCGTGACCGCGTTCACCGTCGAGGGTGTCGCCGACGGCACCCGCGTCCGCACCGACCCGGGCGTGGGGCCGCGCATGATCGGGCGCGACCTCGAGCTCGCGCGTCTGCGGACGGCGGTCGAGGGGGTCGCCGCCGGAGCCGGTGGGGTCGTGTTCGTCACGGGCGAGCCGGGGATCGGCAAGACCCGGATGGTCCACGAGCTCCGTCGGGCGTTCGGCGCCGAGACCCCCGAGCACGGGCGCTCGCTGTGGCTGGAGGGCCGCTGCGTGAGCTACGGGGGCTCGATCCCGTACTGGCCGTTCCGCGACCTGCTGCGGTCGTGGCTCGGGGTCGGCGACGACGAGCCCGAGCTGCGCGTGCGTGTCGCGCTCCGCCGCCAGGTCGACCGCCTCACCGGCCTGCATCCGGACGAGCTCGTCCCGTACCTGTCCGCCCTGCTCGGGCTCTCGCCGGCGCCCGGGGAGGCCGGGCGGCTCGAGGAGCTGTCACCGGAGGCGCTGCAGTACCGAACGTTCGAGGTCGTCCGCGCGACGCTGCGCCGACTCGCGGAGGACGGCCCCGTCGCCGTCGCGCTCGAGGACCTGCATTGGGCGGATGCGACCTCGATCCAGCTGCTGCAGGAGCTGATCACCGACACCGAGACCGGCGCCCTGCTCGTCGTGTGCACGCTCCGTCCGGAACGCGACCACGGCGCCTGGCGGCTGAAGGAGGACGTCGCCCGCACGCTGCCGCACCGCTTCCACGAGGTGGAGCTCGAGGCGCTGTCGGGCGACGCCGGGCGGGAGCTGCTCACCGCGCTCGTCGGACGAGACACGCTCCCTGGCCAGGTGGAGCGTCAGATCCTGGAGCCGGCCGAGGGGAACCCGTTCTTCCTCGAGGAGCTGGTCCGATCGATGGTCGATGCGGGCGCGCTCGTCGCCGAGGGTGACGGATGGCGGTTCGACCACGCGGTCGACCTGCAGGTGCCTCCGACCGTCGAGAAGGTGATCTTGGCTCGGATCGACCGACTGCCACCGGCGTCCTACGAGGCCGTCGTGTCGGCCTCGGTGATCGGGCGGTCCTTCAGCCTGCCGTTGCTGCAGGCGGTCGCGACCGGCGACGACGTCCGCGCGGCTCTCGGCGAACTGATGCGTGTCGACCTCGTGCGCGAGGGCCGGCGATGGCCGGACCCCGAGTACCGCTTCACGCACGCCCTGATCCAGGAGACGGCCTACCGCACGCTCGTCGCGGACGATCGATCCAGGCTCCATCGCAGGGCGGCCGCATGGCTGGAGCAGCACCATGCGGGCAGGGAAGCCGACGTCGCCGGCCTGCTCGCCCACCACTGGCTCGGGGCCGAGGACGAGGACCAGGCCGTGCGGTACCTCACCGTCGCGGGTGATCGGGCGCGCCAGGACTACGCCCTCGACGAGGCGATCGCGTACTACCGGGAGCTGTTGCCCTTGCTCGATCGCCGCGGCGAGCGCCAGGAGAGCGCACTCGTGCTCTTCAAGCTCGCGCTGGCCCTGCACATGTCGTTGCGCTTCGCGGAGGCCAACGACACGTACCAGCGTGCGTTCGTCCATTGGACCCCCCCGCCGGTGCCGGAACGGGTCCCCCAGGCGCACCTGCGGGTGGCATCGAGCTTCCTCCCCGACGACGCCGACCCACGCTCGGCGATCGCGTGGCCGAACATCCAGCTCTGCATGCAGCTGTTCGACCGGCTCGTGGAGCAGTGGCCGGAGCGCACGATCGTGCCGTCGCTCGCCGAGCGCTGGGAGATCGCCGACGACGGCCTGCGATACGTCTTCCACCTGCGCGAGGGACTCACGTGGTCCGACGGTCGGCCGCTCACGGCACACGACGTGGAGTTCGGCATCAAGCGGGTGCTGAACCCTGAGGCGCCGGGCTCATCGGTCGCGATCTACTTCGTGTTGGAGGGCGGTCAGGAGTACTACCTCGGTGAGCAGCCCGACGCGTCGGCGGTCGGCGTGCGGGCGCTCGACGACCGCACCGTCGAGTTCCGCCTCGCCGCCCCCGCGCCGTACTTCATGAGCGTGATGAATCGGCCCGACGGCGGACCGCAACCCCGGCACGCGATCGAGGCGTCGGGCGATGGCTGGACGGAGCCGGGGAAGCAGGTCGTCTCCGGCGCGTTCCGCGTGACGGCACGCGATGGCGGCGGTCTCGTGCTCGAGCGACGGCCGGACGCCGCCGCCCCGCGCGTCGGCAACGTCGCTCGGGTCGAGTACCGGGCATCCCGCATCGCCGACGCCCTCGGTCCCTACGACCGCGGCGAGCTGGACATGATCACCGCCCGCTACACGCCGCGGCTCGCCGACCTCGTGGAACGCCATCTGCCCGACGCGAAGGTGGGCCAGGCCGGGTGGTCCGGCTACCTCGCGTTCGATCACACGACCACGATCGGATCGAACCTCGAGCTGCGGCGTGCGCTCGCGCACGCGATCGATCGCGATGCGCTCGCCGCCGCGATGCCCGCCAACATGGTGGTGGCGACGGGTGGGATCGTGCCGCCGGCCCTGCAGGGACACACCCCCGAGATCTCGCTGCGGTACGACGCCGACGAGGCCAGGGCCTGCCTCGCTCGTTCGGGACACGCCGGCCCGCTCTCGATCGCGGGGCTCGACGACGACGAGCCGATCCTCGACCCGGTCGTGGACGGCTGGCGTTCCGTCCTCGGTCTTCAGGTCGACCGGGTCGAGTGGTCGCTCGACGACATCGCGACGATGGATGCCCCCAGCGAGCAGTCGCCGATCTACTTCACCGGATGGCTGCCGGGGTACGCCGACCCTGAGTACTTCCTGCGGCTGTTGTTCCACTCCCAGAGCCGCACGAACGAGGGTGGTTTCGACCACCCACCGTTCGACGAGCTGATCGAACGGGCCCGTCAGGAACGCAGTGACCGCGGGCGCCTGGCGCTCTTCCACGACGCCGATCGCATGGCCGTCGTCGACCGCGTCGCGGTGATCCCGCTCGTGTACGGCCGGAGCCTCGCGGTGCTCAAGCCGTTCGTGCACGGGTGGTGGGAGTTCGGCAAGACGTCGGCGAACTTCGCCGACCTCATCGTCGATCCGTAGCCTCGACCGGGGTTCAGTCGACCGACGGGAACGCGTCGTCGGCGAAGGAACGCAGCACGTGCTCGGCGCCCGCCTCCCGCAGGTGGTCGACCGAGTACTCCCCGGTCGCGACGCCGACCGCGATCGTGCCCGCGCCGTGCGCCGCCTCGATGTCGCGGGGCGTGTCGCCCACGACGATCACCTCGGCCGGGTCGATCGCGTGGCCCGAGAGGGCCTCGGCGCGCGCGATCGCCGCCTTGGTGAGGTCGCTGCGCACCGACGAGTCGCTGCCGTACCCACCGAACAGGAAGAACCGCCCCAGCCGGGCGCGTGAGATCTTGATGTGCGCGGCGCCCTCGATGTTCCCCGTCACGAGCCCGAGGAGCGTGTCGGCGTCGACGAGACGCTCGAGCAGGTCGTGCACGCCGGGCATCACGCGGTATCCGGGCGACTCGTGGACCTCGACCGGCAGCCGAAGCACGTAGCGCATCATCAGCCGGATCACCTCGTCGGTCGTGGGCTCGCGCCCCATCGTGCCCTCGAACGTCTCCCGCGCCACGACCGGGTCGGTCATGCCGACCTCGCTGAACCTGCGGATATCGCCGTCGACCCCGAACGCCTCTCGGAACGCGTACGACCAGCTGCGACCACCGGCCCCGCCGGTGTCGATCAGCGTGCCGTCGACATCGAAGAGCACGACCCGTCGCTGGGCCATCGCTCAACGCCTCCGCAGCGCCGCGCGCGCCGGCCCGCCGTCGCCGTCGACGAGTCGCAGTGGCATCACGACCAGGTCGTGCTCGCCCTGCTCGACGTGGCCGAGGTCGAGGCCCTCGACGATCACGACGTCGTTCGAGAGCAGGGTCACGTGCGTGGGGTGTCCCTCGGAGCCACGGCCTTCGATGCCGAGGAAGTCGATGCCGACCAGCCTCAGTCCGTGTTCGACGAGCCAGCGCGCGCCGTCGCCGCTCACGCTCACGTACGCCTCGGGGAACTCCGACGGCATCGAGCGCCACAGCTCGGAGTTGTCGGTGCGCAGCAGGAGGCGCTCGGTGCCGGCCGGCACGTCGAGCGCGTCGAGGTCGTCGGCACCGAGCGCGCCACCGCGGCCGGTCGCGTCGGCGACCCAGCAGGGACCGATCAACACGTCGAGCGGCACGCGGTCGACGCCGGCCGCTCCCTCGACGAAATGCACCGGCGGGTCGACGTGGGTGCCTGAGTGGGTGCCGAGGTGCAGCTCGCTGACGTTCGCGCCGTCGCCCGAGGCGATGCGCTGGTTCGGGAGCAGCTCCACGGGAGGGTTCCCCGGCCACGTCAGCAGCGTGGGCGAGATCGGCAGGGAGACATCGATCCATCCCGTGGGCGCGCCGCGCGAGTCGCTCACGTGTGGTGCACCCCCGCCGGCCGTGTGCGCAGGTGCCAGCCGTGTGGCTCGATCAGCTCGTCGGACTGCGCCGGGCCCCACGATCCTCGCTTGTAGAAGAAGAGCGGCGAGGGCTGCTCGAGGATCGGGGTCACGATCTCCCAGGCCCGCTCGACGCCGTCCTCGCGGGTGAACAGCGTGTGGTCGCCGGACATGGCATCGTGCAGCAGCCGCTCGTAGGCCTCGGCGAGCGCGTTCGTGAACGACCGGTCGTAGTCGAAGTCCATCCGCACGGTCTGCAGCTCGTACCCCGGTCCGGGGATCTTCGCCTGGAACGCGAGCGAGATGCCCTCGTCGGGCTGCACCCTGATCGTGAGGTGGTTCGACGGGATGTGGTCGATCTCGAGCTCGCGGAACAACACCTCGGGCGCCTGCCGGAAGTAGACCGCGATCTCGGTGTTCCGCTCCGGCAGCTCCTTGCCGTGGCGCAGGTAGAACGGCACACCGTCCCAGCGCCAGTTGTCGATCCAGAGCTTGGCGGCGACGAACGTCTCCGTCTGGCTCTTCGGGTCGACGCCGTCTTCCTTGCGGTACCCGTCGTACTGACCACGCACGACGTCGCCCGGGTCGATCGGCCGCACGCCCTTCAGGAGCTTCACCTTCTCGTCACGGAACGCCTCGGCCTCGAGCGAGCGCGGCGGCTCCATCGCGAGGAACGCCATCACCTGCAGCATGTGGTTCTGCAGCAGATCCCGGATCGCGCCCGCGTGCTCGTAGTAGCCGGCCCGTCCTTCGACGCCGATCGACTCGGCCACCGTGATCTGCACGTGGTCGACGGCGTCGCGGTTCCACACACGCTCCCAGATCGAGTTCGCGAAACGGAACACCACGAGGTTCTGCACCGTCTCCTTGCCGAGGTAGTGATCGATGCGGAACAGCTGGTGCTCGTCGAAGGCCGTGTGGATCTCGGCCGAGAGCGCCTTGGCCGAGTCGAGGGAGTGGCCGAACGGCTTCTCCACCACGATGCGCGAGTTCGCGGTGTTCGCTCCGATCGAGGCGAGGCTCTTCACGATCGTCGGGAACGTCGACGGCGGCACGGCGAGGTAGAACAGGCGGCCGTCCTGCGCGCCGAGGTCGCGATCGGCGTGCTCCAGCGCCTGCTTCAGGCTGCCGATCGCGGCCTCATCGTCGAACGTGCCGGAGATGAACGAGAGGGAGCCGGCGAACCGCGTCCAGGCACCCTCGTCGAGCGGCGTGCGCGAGTAGGTCTCGACCGACTCCCGGGCGTGCTGGCGGAACGCCTCGTCGTCCCACGCGTCCATCGCGAAGCCGATCACGCAGTGCCGCTCGGGGAGCAGGCCCGCGACGGCCAGGTTGTAGAGGGCCGGGATCACCTTCTTCTTCGCGAGGTCGCCGCTCGCGCCGAAGAGGACGATCGCCTGGGGGTTCGGTGGTCGCAGCGCCATCGGTCAGCCCTCCTCGGGATCGCGCAGCCGACGGTAGCGGCCGATCAGCCCGAGCGTCGAGGGGTCGTGTGAGCCGACGGCGGGCTCGGCGTCGGCCTGCAGCTCGGGGAGCACCTTCAGCGCGAGCGACTTCCCGAGTTCCACGCCCCACTGGTCGAACGAGTCGATGTGCCAGATCGTGCCCTTCGTGAACACCTCGTGCTCGTACGTCGCGATCAGCTGTCCGAGCGTTCGCGGCGTGAGCGCCCGCGCGAGGATCGTCGACGTCGGATGGTTCCCGGCGAACGTGCGCGCGGCGACCTGGTGCGCGGGCACCCCCTCCGCCTCGACCTGCTCGCGCGACTTGCCGAACGCGAGCGCCTCCGTCTGCGCGAAGAAGTTCGCCATCAGCAGGTCGTGGTGGCCGGGCACGGCATCGGTGGGCTGCGCGAAGCCGATGAAGTCGGCCGGCACGAGCCGCGTGCCCTGGTGCAGCAGTTGGTAGTACGCGTGCTGGCCGTTCGTGCCGGGCGTGCCCCACACGATCTCGCCGGTGTCGTAGGTGACCGGATCGCCGTCGAGGTCGACCGACTTGCCGTTCGATTCCATCTCGAGCTGCTGCAGGTAGTCGGCGAACGCCGACAGGTGGTGGCTGTACGGCAGGATCGCCTTCGTCTGCGCTCCCAGGAACGTCGCGTACCAGACCCCGAGCAGACCCATCAGCACCGGCACGTTCCGCTCGAGAGGCTCGGTCCGGAAGTGCTCGTCGATGTCGTGGAACCCGGCGAGCATCGCTCCGAAGGCGTCGGGGCCGATCGCGATCATCAGCGAGAGGCCGATCGCGGAGTCCATCGAGTAGCGGCCGCCGACCCAGTCCCAGAACCCGAACATGTTCGCGGGGTCGATGCCGAAGGCCCTCACCTTCTCCTCGGCGGTCGAGACCGCCACGAAGTGGCGCGCGACCGCGCGGTCGTCGCCGAGCCCGGCGACCAGCCAGTCCCGCGCGCTGCCCGCGTTCGTGAGCGTCTCGATCGTGCCGAACGTCTTCGACGAGATGATGAACAGCGTCGTCGCCGGGTCGAGGTCGCGCGTGGCCTCGGCGATGTCGGCGCCGTCGACGTTCGAGACGAAGCGGTAGGTCATCGAGCGGTCGGTGTGGTCGCGCAACGCTTCCACCGCCATCTTCGGCCCGAGGTCGCTGCCGCCGATGCCGATGTTCACGACGGCGCGCATCCGCTCGCCGGTGTGGCCCGTCCACTCACCCGATCGCACGCGCTCGGCGAACGCGCCCATGCGATCGAGGACCTCGTGCACCTCGGGCACGACGTCGCGTCCGTCGACCTCGATGCGTGTCTCGCGCGGGGCGCGCAGGGCCACGTGCAGCACGGCGCGATCCTCCGTGACGTTGATCCGCTCGCCGGCGAACATCGCGTCGATGCGCTCACGCAGGCCCGCTCGGCGAGCGAGCGCCAGGAGCAACTCGATCGTCTCGTCGGTCACCACGTGCTTCGAGTAGTCGAGGAAGAGGTCGCCGGCTTCGGCCGAGAGCCGCTCCGCGCGGTGGGGATCGTCGGCGAACAGCCCACGCAGGTGTGCCGACCGCATCACCTCGGCGTGCGCGGCGACGGCCGCCCACTCGGGTGAATCGGCGATCTTCACCCCGACGCCTTCTCGTCGTGCCCGCCGAACTCCTTGCGCATCGCCGAGAGCACGCGGTTCGCGAACTCCGCCTCGCCCCGGGATTCGAACCGGTCGAAGAGGGCTGCCGAGAGCACGTGCGCCGGCACGCCTTCGTCGACGGCGGCCAGCAGCGTCCACCGGCCCTCGCCGGAGTCGCTGACGCGCCCCTGGAAGCCGTCGAGGTCGGGATCGGCGAGCAGGGCCGCGGCCGTCAGGTCGAGCAGCCACGATCCGATCACGCTTCCTCGGCGCCACACCTCGGCGACCTCGGTCGTGTCGATGTCGAACCGGTAGAACTCGGGTTCGCGCAGCGGGGTGGTCTCGGCGTCGGCGTCACGCTGCTCGTTCCCCACGTTCGCGTGTCGCAGCACGTTCAACCCCTCGGCATAGGCGGCCATGAGGCCGTACTCGATGCCGTTGTGCACCATCTTCACGAAGTGTCCGGCCCCTGCCGGGCCGCAATGCAGGTAGCCGGCCTCGGCCGTGCTGGGTCGAGCCGACGCGTCGCGGCCCGGCGTGCGCGGCGCCGCATCGACCCCGGGGGCGAGCGCCGCGAAGACCGGGTCGAGGTGCGCCACGATGTCGGCCTCGCCGCCGATCATCATGCAGAACCCGCGATCGAGCCCGAAGACGCCGCCGCTCGTGCCGACGTCGACGTAGTGCACGCCCCGCGGCTCGAACGCCTTCGCCCGCTCGATGTCGTCTCGGTAGTAGGTGTTCCCCCCGTCGATCACGATGTCGCCGGCGTCCATCAGGTCGGCGAGCTGCGACGCGGTCGAGCCTGCGAACGCGGCCGGCACCATGATCCAGGCGGCCCGTGGCGGCGTGAGCTTCGCGACGAAGTCCTCGAGCGATGCGGAGCCGGTGGCCCCCTCGCCCTCGAGCTGCGCGATCGCGTCGGCGCTCACGTCGTAGACGACGACCTCGTGGCCGGCTCGCATCAGGCGCCGCGACAGGTTGGCGCCCATACGACCGAGTCCCACCATGCCAAGCTGCATCGGTTGCACCCCTTCGCTCATCGCGGGCTGGCGCCCACCGGGTCATCCTCGCAGACCGAGGCGGGGTGGCGCAGCGGGGTGGCGCGTGACGGTTAGGAGTAGTACTCGACGATGAGGCGCTCTTCGACCGCGACCGGCAGCGGCACCTCGTCGCGCTCGGGCTGCCGCGAGAGGGTCCCCTGCAGCTGCTCCTTGTTGCGGTAGAGGTACGGCGGGGGATCGGGCGTGATCTCCGCGGCCTCACGGACCGCGACGAAGTTCTTGGCCTTGCCCGAGATCTCGATCGTCTGCTCGGGCTTCACGCGGGCGCTCGGCACGTTCACGCGCTTGCCGTCGAGCAGCACGTGGCCGTGCGAGACGAGCTGACGAGCCTGCCGCGAGGTGAGCGCGAAGCCCAGGCGGAGCACCACCGTGTCGAGGCGGGTCTCGAGGCGGCGGATCAGTTCCTCGCCCGTCACGCCCTTGCTCGCCGTCGCCTCGTCGTAGTAGCGGCGCATCTGGCTCTCGCTCACGCCGTAGATCGCGCGGAGCTTCTGCTTCTCGACGAGCCGCGTCTGGTACTCGGAGATGCGCTTGCGGCCGCGGCCGTGCTGGCCGGGTGGGTAGGGGCGCTTGTTCGACGGGCAGTTGGGTCGCCCGCAGAGCGGCTCGCCCACGCGACGACAGGTGCGGTGTTTGGGTCCGATCTTGTCCATGGGTCTCCCGTGATCCTCCAGCCTGTTGGGTGTTCCCGCTGGCCAGGGCGCGTGGGCTGGGCTGCCCCTGACCGTGGAGACGTCGCCGAGAGCGACAGGCGCGCTGCGAGAACTCGTGCCCTTCCGGTGTGCACCGACGATACCAGCCGACCTGCGAAGATGCCCCGCGTGGACGCCGCGCAGGACCGTGTCGTCGGCAGCATCCTGGGTCTCGCGCTCGGCGACGCGCTCGGTGCGCCGTTCGAGTTCCGGCGGGCGGACGATGTGCCCGACCCGGTGCCGGCGTTCGAGCTCCCGTGGATGGGGCTGCCGCCCGGATCCACGACCGACGACACGGCGATGGCCCGCAACCTCTGGACGAGCCTGATCGCGACGGGCGGTGAGCTCGACACCGGCGACGTGCTGCGGCGGCACCTCGCGTGGCTCGCGACGGCCCCTCCCGACGTGGGGAACCTCACGCGCCGGGTGCTGAGCGGGTGGCGCGACGGGGAGCCGGACCCGGCGCACGGCTACGTGGTCAGGAGAGGCCCGGAGGTGAGCGCCGGGAACGGGAGCGTGATGTACTGCGCGCCCCTCGGGCTCGCCTACGCGTTCCGATCCGTCGATCTGCTCGAGGCCGCCCCGGCGTTGAGCGCGCTGACCCATGCCGACGAGCGGTGCCGCACGGCGTGCCTTGGCGGTGACGCTCGCCGCCGCGGCGCTCGTGAGGGGCGATCCCGCCGACCGTGCCGTGCTGGAGTCGCTGGCTGCGCGTCGAGGGTCGCGAGGGAGCCGAGGAGCTCGAGTACCTGGTGGGCGCCGCCGGCACCGAACGACCGATCGACGGGCCCGATCAGGGGTTCGTGCTCTTCACGGCAGGGGTCGCGTTGAGGGTCGCCGGCGAGGGCATGCCGTTCGAGCAGGGTCTGCGCGACGTCGTGGCGCTCGGTGGCGACACCGATACGAACGCCGCGGTCGCCGGGGCGCTGCTCGGGGCGCTGCACGGCGCCGCGGCGCTGCCGACCGCGTGGCTCGCGCGCCTGCAGGACCGTTCGGCGATCGAGGACGAGGCGCGGGCGCTGGCCGGTCTCGCGACCCCTCGCTCGTCTGATCCAGACTAGTAGGCCTCGCCTCCGACCGTGTACTCGACCTCGCCGCTCTCGTCGAAGCGGCGCACCATGCCGGAGCTCGTCAGTTGCGACAGGACCCGCTCGGCGAGGCTCGCCGACACGCCGAGGGAGCGCGCGAGACCGTCTCTCGTCCACACGCCGAAGGGATCGCGGTTCAGTGCGCGGACGATCGCGCGACGAGCGTCGGCTTCCTCCTCGTCGTGCGTTCGCTCGAGTTCTGTCTCCATCGGTCGTCACCTCCGTGCACGCGTGGGTCGGTCGCCGCGTCACGTCAGTGTCCGACGACGGCGCGGGCGAGGGGAACGACCTGCGGGGAACGTTCCCGCACCGTTCGTCGGACGTTCACCGCTCCATGCCGCGGCGACCCGCTCGTGTGACATGCCCGGGGGAGACGACTTCGGCTACGGTGCGATCGTTCGCAACGGGAGTCGGCAGAGGAGCGACCGATGGAGCCGAGCGAGATCTTCGACCTGATCGTGAAGGCCGACGAGAAGCTGAAGTACGCCACGGCCGGCAAGGGTGACGTGCGCGCGAAGCAGGCCGGCGAGTTGCTGGCGGAGGCCCTGCGCGAGGCGGAGGCGATCGGGAACGACGCCTTGGTGCAACAGGCGAAGGTGCGTCTCGCCGACCTCGACGCGATCGTCGGTGGCGGTCAGTCGAGTCCCGACTAGTCCTGCGCGGCAAGGCCACCGGCGCGCCAGCGACGGAACACCTCGCGCATCGCATCGCGCTGATCCTCGGAGACCTGGTCCTCGGTGAGGCGCCCGGTGACCTCGATCGTGGTGCGGAACTGCGACATCACGGCCGTGCACCCCGCGCACGTCGCCGAGATGGCGCTCGAACCGAGCCCGGTCGGCGTCGCTCATCGCGCCCTCGACGAAGTCGGTGACGACCTCGACCAGTTCCCGGCACGTCAGGTCGTCATCGCTCGTTCGGGTCATGACGAAGCCTCGATCTCCATCTCGCGTTCCAACGCCGCGCGCACCTTGGCGCGAGCCCGGTGCAGCAGCACCCGCTGGTTGGTCTCGGTCAGGTCCAGGGCGTTACGGACCTCGTCCGAGGTCCATCCCAGGACGTCTCGCAGGCGGATCACCTGCGCCTGCATCGGCGGCAGCGCGTCGATCGCCCGGCGCACGGCGTCGAGCGTCTCCGACGACGTCAGCCGCGCCTCCGGGGCGCCTGCCCAGTCCACCGGCAGCGTCGACCAGTGACCGGCCCACGCACCGCTCCCCAGGAAGCGGTCGGGATCGAACGAGGGAGCGTCGAGGTCGTCGCCCGCCAGCGACGCGAACGGTGCGCTGCGGCCTTCCCGTTGCCCGCGCGTCTTGGCGATGTTCGTCACGATGCGCAGGATCCATGTGCGCAGCGACGACCGGCCCTCGAACCGGTCGATGCCCTGGAGCACGCCGAGCCACGCTTCCTGCACGACCTCCTCGGCGACGGCCTGCGACGAGACGTACATGCGAGCGACGCGGAGCATCATCGGCTGCAGCCGCTCGACGAGGGACATGAAGGCGGCCTCGTCGCCCTCGCGGAGGAGCCGGATCAGCTCGACGTCGTCGCCGGGCGCGGTGACGGTGGCGTCCACGAGGCGAAGACTAGCGGGGGAGACGATCGGGAACGACGAGACGTCAGGTGGGGCGAACGATCCGCACGACCTGGGTGCCGTACCCGGCGACGGATCCGTACTGGACCTGGCCGCCCGGACCCGGGTGACGGGCGTGGATCATCGTGCCACCACCCACGTAGAGGGCGACGTGGCTGATCGGCGAGTAGAAGAACAGCAGGTCGCCCGGCTGCGCCTGTGACAGCGATGGCACGACGGCTCCCGAGCTCGCCTGCGCGGCCGAGGAGTGCGGCAGATAGACGCCGGCCTGCGCGTACGCCCAACTCGTGAGCCCCGAGCAGTCGAAGGTGTCGGGTCCGGCCGTGCCCCACACGTACGGGGATCCGAGGGCAGAGTCCGCGGCGCCGATCGCGATCTGGGCGGCGCTCGCATCGGGGGGCGGGACGTACCCGCCACCGCCACCCGTGGTGTCGCCGCCGCCGCTCGTGCCCGTGTCGCTCGCCGCGTCGGCTTCCGCGTCCGCCGCCGCCGCCGCGGCGGCTTCCTGACGCTCGATGTAGTCGCGGTACTCCTGGTCGAGCTGTGCGGCGAGGGCCTTCTGCTCCTCGAGCATCGACTGGATCTCGGCCCGCTTGGCCTGCATCTGGTCGAGCTCGGCCGTCTTCTCGTCGATCGTCTCGGCGTAGCGGTCGGCCGCCCACTGGGCCTGCTGCTGGGCGTTCTCGGCGGCGGTCGCGAGGTCGGCGTCGTTCTGCGCGAGCGCGCCCATGAACTCGAGGCGGTCGGAGAACTCCGAGAGGTCGGAGGCGCCGAGCAGCACGTCCATCTGCGAGCCGGCGCCGGTGTACGCCTCGACGGCGCGGTCCTCGAGCTGACCCATCGCCTCGGCCGCGATCGCCTCGGCGGCTTCCTTGTCGTCGAGGGCGTCGGCGAGCCGGTCCTGCACGCCCTGGAGGCGGACCCGAGCATCGTTGTACTGCTCGATCGCGATCTCGAGCTCGTGGCCGATCCGGTTCGCCTCGGCCTGGGCGGCCTCGACCTCAGCCTTCGTGGGGGCTGCGACCGATGCCGATCCTGCGGCGACGACGACGGTGGGGACGACGAAGACGACGGCTAACGCGAGCCGTGCGATCCGCTTCGGGGTGCGGGTCATCGTCCTCCGGTGATCGGCCTACAGGAATACGAAAGGCTCCGGTTCTCCGGAGCCAACGTGAACGAGGCTACCGAGCGAAACGGAGGTCGTCAAACCTCTGTTGCGTCTTGCAGAACCGTTTTCCTCGGGCCCGGGCGCGCGCCGCCGCCTTCCATCGGGCCCTGGAACGACCGAGGGCGGGTCGCGTCGTGCGCGACCCGCCCGTCGGTGGTCCTGGTCGGGACGGCGGGATTTGAACCCGCGACCTCAGCGTCCCGAACGCTGCGCGCTACCAAGCTGCGCCACGTCCCGAGGAGCTTCGAGTGTAGCGATTCGTCGCAGCTCCAACAGCGTCGCCTCGGGGCGGCACGCGAACCGGAACGGCGCGTACTTGCTCGTGCCGAGCCCCTTGGACGTGTGCAGCACCGATCCGCCCATCCGGATCAGGCCCGACACGAGCCGCCTCGGCATCGAGCAGTTCGTGACCAGCGCGCCCCCCACCGGCCGGGGCAGCGGCAGGCAGACCTGTCCGCCGTGCGTGTGCCCGGCGACCATGAGCTCGTAGCCGAGCGCCGCCGCCTCGGGAGCCGAGTCGGGGGAGTGCATCACCGCGACGCCGAAGCGGTCCGTCGCTCGACGCGGCCCGACGGTCAGGTCGTGCCATCGAAGGTGCGCGTCGTCGAGGCCGAGCAGCTCGATCGGCAATCCGCCGAGCTCGATCTCACGGCGTACGTTCGTCAGGTCCTGCCATCCGTCGGCGGTGAGCTGGGCGACGAGGTCGGGCGCCCGGCCCGCTTCGGCCCGGCGCGGCTTGCGATGCCTGCGGAAGTACGCCAGGTAGTTCAGGGGACGGGGCGTGTAGTAGTCGTTCGAGCCGAGCACGAACCACGAGGCCAGCCGCCCGCGCACGGGGCGCACCGCCTCGACCACGCGCTCGACCGCCTCGGGTTCCGCGAGGAAATCCCCCGTCACGACGGTGACGTCTGCCTCGGGCAACGATGCGAGGAAGCGCGCCTTCGCCTCGTCGCCCCGCACGAAGTGCAGGTCGCTCAGGTGCAGCACGGTGAGCGACTCGGGACCCTGCCCGTCGGCCGGTAGGATGGCCAGGCGGTGCCGCACGAGCCGGTACCACCGGCGTTCGATCGCCACCCCGTAGGCCACGCAGGCGACGCCGACGAGCGCCAGGAGGCCGAGCATCTGCGGCAGCCAACGGGGAAGCATCTGGAGGAGTGTAGTGACCGAGTCAGCGTTGAAGACCGAGATCCACCAGCAGATGACCGCCGCGATGAAGGCCCGCGACGAGCTCCGGCTGAGCACCCTGCGCATGCTGATCTCGGCGATCCGATACAAGGAAGACGAGCTGGGCCACGAGCTCAGCGAGGACGAGGTGCGGGCCGTCGCCGGCAGCCAGGTGAAGAAGCGCACCGAGTCGATCGAGGCGTTCGAGCAGGCCGGTCGCTCGGAGCTCGTGGCCAAGGAAACCGCCGAGCGGGAGGTGCTCGCGGCCTTCGCCCCCGAGCAGCTCTCCGACGAGGCGGTCGATGCCCTCGTCGACGAGGCGATCGCCTCGACGGGCGCGACCACGATGCAGCAGATGGGTCAGGTGATGGGTGCGATCATGGCGACGGCCAAGGGCCAGGTCGACGGCTCGGCCGTGCAGGCGAAGGTGAAGGCCAGGCTCGGCGGCGGCTGAGCCGCGCTACTTCCCGACCACGATCGTCACGGTCGTGCCTTCGGCGGCGGGCGTGCCGCCCGGCGGCTCCTGGCGGATCACCTTCCCGACCTTCGAGTCGTCCTCGACCTGGTCGTACTCGATCTTCACCACGAATCCGGCGTCCTCGAGCGTGGCTCGGGCCACGCCGGCGCCCATGCCGATCGTGCCCGGCACCTCCGTCTTCGGCGGCTTCCCGCTGCTGACCTCGATCCTCACCGCGATGCCGAGATCGACGGTCGCGCCGCCGGCCGGGCTCTGGGCGGCGACGATGCCCTCGGGCTCGAGCGAGTCGACCTCGACGATCGACACGTTGAAGCCCGCTCCCTCGAGACGCGCGATCGCCTGGTCCTTCTCGAGACCCACCACGTTCGGCACCGTCGCGGTCGGCGGCGGCGGCGGCTCGGGGAAGCCCTCGATCGGCATGCCGCTCACGACCCGGGCCATGTACGTGCGCCAGATCGGGGCGGCCACCGTGCCGCCGAAGACGCTGCCCATCGAGTACGGATTGCCGTTGGAACCCACCCAGACCGCCGTCGCGAGCTGCCTCGTGTACCCGCAGAACCACACGGCCTTGTTCAGGTCCGACGTGCCGGTCTTGCCGGCGACGGGCCGGGTCCCCCATCCGTAGAAGGCGCTCGCGGCCGTGCCGCTCGCCGGCACTCGCTGCAGCATCGCGGAGATCAGGTTCGCGATGTCGGGGCGCAGCACGCGCTCGCAGTCGGGCTCGTGCTCGAAGACCGGATCGCCGTCGCGCACGATCGTCTCCACCGTGTAGGGGGAGCAGTGCACGCCGCCGTTCGCCATCGTGGCGAAGCCGACCGCCATGTCGAGCGGCGAGACCTCCGCCGAGCCGGTGGCGAGCGATGCGACCGGCGGCAGGTCGTTCGTGACGCCCATCTTCGATGCCACCGGCGGCACCGTCTCGGGGCCGATGTCGAGGATCAGCTGTGCGAACACGACGTTGATCGAGTTCTCGGTGGCCGTCCACAGATCGACCTTGCCTTTGCCGCTCCCTTCGGCGTTCGAGACGCAGCCGTCCTCGTCCTGCCAGAGCGGGCTGCAGAAGGGGGAGGCGCTCGAGTACGTCTGCGTCGGCGGCACGCCCTGCTCGAACGCCGCGGCCAGCACGAACGGCTTGAACGCCGACCCCGTCGGATGAGGGTCGGTCGCGAGCGCGAGCTCGTCCTCCATGAAGTTCTTGCCCGAGAGCATCGTGCGGATCGCGCCCGTCTTCGTGTCGACGGTGACGATCGACGTGTCGGGGTGCGCCTTGCCGTTCGACGGGATGAACACCCGGTACGGCTGGTTCGCCGCCTGCTGCGCGAATTCCTGCCAGGTCGGGTCGAACGTCGTGGTGATCTTCAGGCCGCCCTCGAACAAGGTGCGCTTGCGAGCCTTGACGCTGCGTCCGAGCGAATCGAACTGCCCGTTCGCGTTCTCGAGCACCTGCCGGATCATGTAGCGGACGAAGAACGGTTGCTTCTTCTGGAGCAGCTTGCCGACGCCCTCCGGCAGCTTCACCGGCTGCGCCTTGGCCCGCTCTTCCCGCTCCTCGGTGATGCCGACGGGCGACTCGGGTCCGAGAGCGCCCATCCGCACGAGCACCTCGTTGCGTCGCACGAGCGCGCGCTTCGGGTGGTCGATCGGGTTGTAGTCCTCGGGCGACCTGATGATGCCGGCGAGCATGGCCCCCTCGGTGAGCGTCAGCTTCCGAGCAGGCTTGTGGAAGTAGAACTCGGCGGCGGTGCCGATGCCGTAGACGCCGTTCCCGAAGTAGATCTGGTTCAGGTAGAGCTCGAGGATCTCCGGCTTCGAGTACTTCTCCTCGACCCTGATCGCGAGCGCCAGTTCCTGGAACTTGCCCTCGAAGCTCTGATCGAACTGCCCGAGGCCGAGGGTCGCGCCGACGAGCTGCTGGGTGATCGTGGAACCGCCCTGCACGACCTCGCCCGCCTGGGCGTTCTCGATCAGCGCCCGCACGAGCGAGCTCCAGTTCAGGGCGCCGTGCTCGTAGAACTCGGCGTCCTCGATCGCGAGCACCGCGTTCTGCGCGACCTTGCTCACGTCCTTCAGCCGGATCAGCTCTCGGTTGTCGAGGTAGACCGTGGCGAGCTCGGTCTCGCCGTCGTTCGCGTAGATCGTCGATCGCTCGGGGAACCGCGGGATGCGGGTGAAGTCCGCTCCGAGCGTCGAGAGCTTGGCGTCGACGCGCATCACGCCGAAGGCGACGCCGACGAAGGGGGGCGCGATCAGGAACGCGAGCATGCCGCTCGCGAGCAGGATCACGGGCACGAGCAGGATCGCGGCCAACGGCTTGAAGGCCGGACGGTCGGAGATCGGCCGTGGATCGGGCCGGCGGGGAACGGAGGACTGAGGCATGCGGTTGCCGCCCAGGATACCCCCCGCTGCCTGCAGGTACGATGGAGAACATGCGACGCGTGGCCCTGTGTTCCGCCGTGCTCGGCGTGCTCGCCGTGGCGTTCATGGCGCCCGCGGCCGGCGCCGCCGAGGCGACACCGGTGGTGGTGCTCCGCGTGGAGGGAGCGATCGATCGGCCGTTGCTCGGCTACCTCGACGATCGCCTCGCGCAGGCCGAGCGCGACGGAGCGATCGTCGTGCTGCAGCTCGACACCTCGGGCACCCTTGGCCAGGACGGCGTCGCCCTCGCACAGCGCGTCGTCGAACTCGACGTGCCCGTGCTGGCGTGGGTCGGCCCCACCCCCGCGACCGCGGCGGGCGCGGGCATGCTGCTGATGTACGCCTCGTCGCTCGCGGGGGTCGCACCGGGCTCGCAGACGGGACCCCTCGAGCCCGTCGACCTGCTGCACCCCGACGACGTGCCGGCCGACCTCGACGCCACGATCGCAGGGCTGGATCGACGAGCGGGGCAAGGACACGCAGCTCGAACGCACCGACGAACCGTTGCCCGCGGCCGACGCGATCGAGCTGGGCATCGCCTCGGCGGCCGCGACGTCGGTGACCGGATTCCTCGCCGAGGTCGACGGGCAGACCGTGCAGACGCCGAGCGGGCCGGTCACGCTCGACACGCGCATCGCGACGAGCGAGGCCGAGGCCGAGGAAGGAACGGTCGCCCTGCGCTTCGACAATCTCGGGCCGATCCAGCGGGTCGCCCACGCGGTCTCGACCCCGTCGATGGTCTACTTCCTGCTCGTGTTCGGGCTGGCCGCCCTGGCCTTCGAGATCACCCAGCCCGGGTTCGGCTTCGCCGGTTTCGCGGGCGTCGGCCTGCTGGCCCTCGCCGTGTACGGGCTGTTCGTGGTGCCGCCCTCGATCCTGGGCATGGCGCTCCTGCTCGGCGGCATCGGCCTGATGACCCTCGACGTGCGTCTTCGCAACCTCGGTCTGCTGACGGCGGCCGGCCTGCTCGCGTTCGCCGCCGGGTCGGTGCTCGCCTGGTCGGGTGTGGCCGACGCGATCCGCATCTCCCCGTGGTTGATCGCCGGGGCGGTCGTGGCGTCGCTCCTGTACTACGGATTCGCGCTCACCGTCGCCCTCCAGTCGCGCGACCGCATCGTGAACACCCAGCGAGGGCTGATCGGGCTGATCGGCGAGGCTCGCGGCAAGCTCGCTCCCGAAGGGCCCGTCTACGTGAAGGGCGCGATGTGGCGCGGACGCGCGCAGGGCGAGCCGATCCCCCCCGGCACGAAGGTGCGCGTGCGAGGCGTCGACGGTCTCGTGCTGCGGGTCGAGGAAGAGCCGGGAGCCGAGCCCGCGAGCGCCGCCAGCGGGGTGGCCGACCCGGCCTGATCGAGCCTGACCAGGCCAGGCCGCGGCTCGGTGTGTGGCGATCCGGTGGCGCTCCTCTGCTCGTCGGCGGGATCTGCAATCCGCTGCCGAGGCGTCCTCCGAACAATGGGTTGAGATGTGGAACGCCGCCGAGGACTGGCAGCACGGGGCCGCGTGTCGGGGCCAGGATGCGATCTACTTCTTCGCGCCCAACTACTTCGAGCGCCGGCAGGAGAAGAACGCGCGCGAGGCCGTCGCGAAGTCGTTCTGCGTGCGGTGCCCGGTGCGGGAATCGTGCCTGGAGTACGCCCTGACCACCAGGGAGGGCCACGGCATCTGGGGCGGCCTCAACGAGATGGAACGCCGCCGCCTGCTCCGCGAGCGGGCGCGCGCCGCGAGCTGAACGTTCGTCGTTCCCACCGCCACCCGAACGTGCGAGTATCCCCCGCGATGGATGACCGACGGATCCTCGACCGCATCACCGAGCTGGGCCTCGAGCTCCCGCCGCCGCCGAACGCCGTGGCTTCGTACCTGCCCGTGCGTGTCGCCGGCTCGCTCGTCTTCGTGGCGGGCCAGGTCGCGATGGTCGGCGGCGCGGTGATGCACCCAGGTCGGCTCGGCGACGACGTGAACACCGACGACGCGGCGTCGAGCGCTCGCCAGTGTGCGCTGCAGGCTCTCTCGGCGTTGCGGGAGGCTCTCGGCTCGTTCGAACCGCTCGTCGGCATCGCGCAGGTGACCGTCTACGTCGCGAGCACCCCGGACTTCACCGAGCATCCCGCGGTCGCCAACGGGGCGAGCGACCTGTTCGTCGACGTGCTCGGAGAGGCGGGGCGCCACGCGCGCGTCGCGGTCGGCGTGGCGTCGCTACCGCTCGGCACGTCGGTCGAGGTGGCCGTCACCGCCCAACTCGGCTGACAGCTTCCCGGCCCGCGCGCAGGTTCGGTGCTCAGCGAGGGAACCGGAGGTCGCCGTCGCGTCGGCTGATCCCCGTCCGGTCGAAGTACTCCAGCAAGGGAAGGGCGAACTTCCTGCTCGTGTGGAGCGCCTCGCGGAACGCGCTCACCGTGATGCCCTCGGTCGAGCGCCGCACGATGCTCTCGGCTCGCGCGACGAGATCGGGGGTGAAGACCAGTTCCTTCGAGACCCTGACGCGAGCCCGGCCCCCACGGCCGCCTCGACCACGTCGCGTCGCACGCCGGTCCGCTCCAGCTCGGCGATCGTCGGAGGTGTGGCCTCGGCGTCGCCGCCGATCGCGGCGAGCATGCGCCGCACCTCGGCATCGTCGGCATCGAGCGTGACCCGATGCCCTGCCAGGCGCACCGTGGTCGCCGATCGCTCCACGACGCCCGACGTCACCATGGCGTCGATCGCCGCCTCGGCCAGTCCCGCGTCGGGAGGCGCTCCGACCGAGCGGAGCGCGTCGAGGACGATCGCTGCGCACGTCGCCGACCGGCGCGCCGACCGCGAGCGGCTCCCGTTCGTGCACGCCGGCGAGCATCTCGGTGACCGCCCGTTCCCACGCCTCGCGGACCGACGGATCGACCGCCCACGCCCCGATCGCCGTCGCTGGATCGGCGGCGTGACCGACCAGCCTCGGCACGTCGTCGAAGACGAGGGCGCCCCGCTCGGTCACGAGCAGGGCGGGGAGCTCGTCGGGTGAGGCCGCCGTGCGCGCGGTGAGACGGGCAGGGGCCTTCGCCGCCTTGCCGGGCGCGACGTCGAGCACGAGACCACCGGCCACGGTCTCGCGCCGGCCCGCCTCACGCAGGACCAGGTGATCGCCGACGGCGAGCACGAGGGGGTGCGAGGTCCGAAGCCGGGCGAAGACCGAGTCACCGGGCTCGAGCCGGTTCCCGTCGAGGAAGCGCACCCGCGCGTCGGCCTCGGCGGCGCCGGCGTACACCTTGAACGCCCCGCGAGCGGAGAGCGCCTTCGTGAGCCCCCGGACCGCACGGAGCTCGACGTCGAACGTCGAGGTCGGCAACCACGCCGCGGGGTGGGTGATCACGTCTCCTCGCTCGAGGTCGTCTCGTTCGGTGCCGACCAGGTTGGCCGCGACCCGGGCAACCGGGCACGCATGGTCTTCGCTCTGACGGTGGGTCTGCAGGGATCGCACGCGGGCCCGCCGGTCGCCGGGTTCGACCGCGATCTCGTCGCCGACACTGAGGCAGCCTCCCGTCAGCGTGCCGGTCGCCACGGTGCCGGCGCCCTTGATCGTGAAGACGCGGTCGACGAAGAGGCGCGCGGGCGCCGACCGCGGCGCCGGCGCTCGCTCGAGCACGGCGTCCAGAGCGGTGCGCAGCGGGTCGAGCCCTTCGCCGGTGACCGCAGAGACCGGCACGACGGGCGCTGCGGCGAGCGTGGTGCCCTGGAGCCGCTCGAGGACCTCCTCCTCGGCGATGGCCAGGGTCTCGTCGTCGACGAGGTCGACCTTCGTCAGGGCCACGACCCCATGAGAGACCCCGAGCACGTCGAGGATCTCCAGATGCTCCTCGGATTGCGGTTTCCATCCCTCGTCGGCTGCGACGACGAAGAGCACGAGCGGCGCCGGTCCGACCCCCGCGAGCATGTTGCGGATGAACCGCTCGTGACCCGGCACGTCGACGAAGCCGACCTCACGTCCGCTCGGGAGGGCGCACCAGGCGTAGCCGAGGTCGATCGTCAGGCCCCGGCGCTTCTCCTCGGCCCACCGGTCGGGGTCGATGCCGGTGAGCCGCATGATCAGCGACGACTTGCCGTGGTCGACGTGGCCGGCCGTCGCCACCACACGGTGCGCGGCCCCGGTCGTCTCCACTCGAGCCGCCGGCGTCACCTCAGTCCTCGTCGTCGAGGTCGTCGCCTTCGAGGGCGTACCAGATCGCGCGCGCGAGGTCGGGGACCTGCTCGTCCGTGACGGTCCGCAGGTCGAGGAGCACGTGGTCCTTCTCGACGCGACCGAAGACGCTCGGGCGACCGGCGCGCAGACGCGCGGCGAACGCGCTCGGTTCGGGAACCGTGATCCGCACCCCCCACGAGGGGAGCCCCGCGCCGGGCATCGATCCACCCCCGACCGCGGACTCACATCGATGCACGTGAGCGTGCTCGAGGTCGCCCCCGATCGTCTCGCTGAGGCGCTGGGCCCGGCGATGCACCGTCTCGGCCGGCTCCTGCAGCATGCGGACCACCGGCACGTGGTCGAGGTCGCCGGCGACGGTCATCGCGAGCACCTGTTCGAGCGCCGCCACCTGCATCTTGTCGACCCGCACCGCGCGAGCGATCGGATGACGGCGCAGCTTCGCGACGAGCGCCGCCCGTCCGACGATGATGCCCGCCTGCGGCCCGCCGAGCAGCTTGTCACCCGAGAACGTCACGAGGTCGGCGCCGTCGGTGAGCGCGTCGGCGACGGCGGGTTCGTCGTGCGGCATGCCCTGGCCGTGTCGCAGCATCCCCGAGCCCACGTCGAAGAGGAAGGGCACCTCGTGCTGCTGCGCCAGCCGGGCGAGCTCGGTCGTCGCGGCCGAGGCCGTGAACCCGACCACCTGATAGTTCGACGGGTGCACCTTCAGCACCGCCCCGACACGGTCGGTGAACGCCGTCCGGTAGTCGCCGATGCGCGTGCGATTCGTGGTGCCGACCTCGACGAGCTTCGCTCCCGACGCCGCCATGATGTCGGGGATGCGGAACTCCCCACCGATCTCGATCAGCTCGCCTCGAGAGACCAGCACCTGCTTGCCTTTCGCGAGCCCTGCGAGGCTCAGCAGCAAGGCCGCGGCGCAGTTGTTCACGACGAGCGCGTCCTCGGCGCCGGTGATCGCCACGAGCATCGACTCGGCGCGGCTCGAGCGCTTCCCGCGCGCGCCGGTCTCACGGTCCACCTCGAGGTCGCTGTAGCCGCGTGCCGCCCTGGCGGCCGCCTCGATCGCACGCTCGGGGAGCGGCGCCCGCCCGAGGTTGGTGTGCAGGATCACCCCGGTCGCGTTGATCACGGGGGTGAGTCCGACCGAGATGCGCGAGGCCGCGGCGATCGCCCGCGCCAGGATGTCGTCGTCGCTCGGCCGTGGCTCGCCCTTCGCGAGGCCCGTCCGCACCTCGCTCACCACGTCGGTGATCGTGTGCTTCAGCAGCTGGCGGCCGACGGTCGCGGCGGCTCGACGACCGGGCTCAGAGCGGAGCAAGGCGTCGACCGAGGGCAGCGCTCGTCGCGCGTCGGACGTCATGCGGCCCAGTCTAGGGCGGCGCCGACCCCCCGGCTGACCGCGGGTGTTGCCCACTGTCTATCGCCTCGAGGGTCCTGTCGCCTACCATCCCGCCAACGTGAGGGTGCAGGAGGAAGCGTGATGGGACGCAAGCTCAGGTCGTTCTCGGCAGTGGTCGTCGCCTGTGCGGCGGCGATGGGGTGGACGGGTATCGCCGCAGGCCAGTCACCGTCGACGGTTCCTGAGGAGACCGTGACGTTCACCGTCGGCGTGACCGGCGACCTCAACTCGGCGAACCCGTTCCGTCAGATCGACACGACCGAGAGCTTCCTCAGCGGCCTGATGTACGACGGCCTCCTCCGTCTCGGCCAGGCCGACTACGCCACCGAGCCGGAGCTCGTCGAGAGCTGGGACACGAGCGAGGACGGCCTGACATGGACGTTCGTGCTCCGCGACGACATCACCTGGAGCGATGGCGAGCCGATCACGGCGGACGATTTCGTGTGGACCGCCGACTTCATCATGGAGAACGACATCAGCTCGTGGAGCGACGGATATCGCTTCACCGAGAGCATCGAGGCGACCGACGACCGCACGATCGTCTGGACCACGACCCGGCCGACGCTCGTGCCTGGGCTGCCCGGCTACAGCCTGATCCTCCCGGAGCATGTGTGGGGCGAGATGACGGCGAAGGAGATCAAGGACTTCCGCAACTTCCCGGACACCGTGGCGAGCGGGCCGTTCCGGCTGGTCGAGTGGGAGCCGGGCGAGTTCTGGCGGCTCGAGGCCCGCGATGACTACTACCAGGGCGATCCGAACATCGACGAGATCGTGTTCCGCGTCTACAACTCGCCCGAATCCGTCGTGCAGGCGCTGATCAAGGGTGAGATCGACCACACCGTGGTGCCGAGCGCCGGACTGTACGAGCGACTCACGTCGGAGGATCCGAGCGAGATCGGCACGGCGACCACGAGCGCCGAAGCCTTCCACCAGATGTCGTTCAACATCGTCGACGATCCGTCCAGCACCGCGCACCCGGCCGTGCTCGACCCCGTGGTCAGGCAGGCGGTCTCGTGGGCCCTGGACAAGCAGACGATGGTCGACCGTGTGGTCCGCGGCTACGCGGTCCCGGGCACGACCCCGATCGTGCCCCTCTACGACTTCTGGCACTGGGAGCCGCCCGCGGAGGAGAAGATCGGCTTCGATCCGGCCGAGGCCAACCGACTCCTCGACGAGGCGGGGTACCTGGACACCGACGGCGACGGCGTCAGGGAGATGCCCGGCGGCGGCGACCCCCTCGAGTGGCGGCTGTTCGTCGCGACCACCGACAGCGACGGCATCAAGGCGGCGCCGTTCGTCCAGGGGTACCTGCGCGACATCGGCATCGAAGCGTCGGTCCGCTCGATGACCGACAGCAAGCTCTATGACCAGTGGTACGGGTTCGACTGGGACCTGATCATCTACTCCTGGGGAGTCGGCCCCGATCCAGACTTCATCCTCTCGAGCTTCACGAGTGGGCAGTGCGGATACTGGAGCGACACCTGCTACGCCAACCCCGAGTACGACGACCTCTACAAGGAGCAGCAGGTCACGCTCGATGTCGACGAGCGGCAGGCGATCGTGCACGAGATGCAGCAGATCCTCTACCGAGACACGCCCGAGATCGTGCTGTGGTACCCGAACGGCTTCGAGGCGTGGCGCGCCGACCGGTGGGAGGGATTCCTGCCGTGGCCCGAGCCCGACGGCGTCGTGTTCTGGGGGAATCCGTACTCGGCCCTGAACGTTCGCCGCGTCGCGAACGCAACGTCGTCATCGGCCTCGAGCGACAGCGGTTTGCCGGCCGCCGTGTGGATCGGGGGCGCGGTCCTCGTCGTCGCGGTGATCGGCGGCGTGGTCGCGGTCCGCCGTCGCCGCGACGAGCACTACGCCGCCTGAGGGGTCCCATCCGATGGGTGAATGGCGCTACGTCGGTCGCAAGCTGCTGCAGGCGGCCGGCACGCTGTTCTTCGTCCTCGTGGTCAACTTCTTCCTGTTCCGCATCATGCCGAGCGACCCGGTCCGGCTGTTGACCCGCCAACGCGGGGTGCAGCTCTCGCCCGAGGCGCAGGCAGCGCTCACGGCGGATCTCGGGCTCGACCGGCCGCTGCCCGCGCAGTTCCTGCAGTACCTCATCGATACGGTTCGACTCGACTTCGGCAACTCCTTCATCTTCCCGGGTCGGTCGGTGGTGTCGGTGTTCCTGACCTACCTCTGGCCGACCGTGCTGCTCGTCGGAACCGCCACCGTGCTGATGATCGCGATCGGGCTCTACCTGGGGATCCGCGGGGGGTGGAAGCGCGGCCGACCCCTCGACGTCGGGTCGATGGGGTTCTCGCTGGTCTTCTACTCGATGCCCGACTTCTGGCTCGCGATGATCCTGCTGATCATCTTCTCGACCGCGCTCGGGTGGTTCCCGTCGGGCGGCTTCGAGAGCCCGAGCTCGGACCTGTCCGGCTTCTCGCGGATGCTCGACATCGCGAACCACATGTTCTTGCCCGTCCTGACGCTGACCCTCGGCTACATCGGCGAGTACTACCTGGTGATGCGGTCGTCGTTGCTCGACGTGCTCGGTGAGGACTACATCACGACGATCCGCGCGAAGGGGGTCCGCGAGGACCGTGTGCTGTGGCGCCACGCCGTTCGCAACGCTCTGCTCCCGACGATCTCCCTGATCGCGCTCTCGTTCGGCTTCGTGCTCGCCGGAGCGATCACCGTCGAGCTCGTCTTCTCCTACCCCGGCCTCGGCCTGCTCGCGATCCAGGCGATCGATTCGCAGGACTTCCTGCTGCTGCAGGCGCTGTTCCTGTTCGCGAGCGTGGCGGTGCTCGTCTCGAACCTCGTCGCCGACCTCGTCTACAGCTGGGTCGATCCCAGGGTCCGGGAGGCCTGAACGTGGCGAACCAGGCGACCGGCATGCCCACGCCCGCGACGCCCCGGCGCCGGACGAGATCGGTGGTGTGGACGCGACGCCGCCTCTCCGCGAAGCGGTTCTGGACGACGTACCGACGCAGCGCGATGGGGATCGCCGGCCTCGCGATCCTCGTCGCCTTCGCGCTGATGGCCCTGCTCGCGCCGGTGCTGGTGAGTCCCGAGGCCCTCGACGTCACGCAGGTCGACGGACCGATCCTCGCTCCACCCTCGTGGGAGTACCCGATGGGCACCGACGAGTCGGGGAGATCGGTGCTCGCGCTCGTCGTGTGGGGTTCGCGGGTCTCCCTCGCGATCGGCCTGCTGGCGGCCGTGGTCTCGATGGTCGTCGGCGCCTCGATCGGCATCCTCGCCGGCTACCGGGGTGGCCGCTGGGATGCGGCGCTGATGCGATTCACCGATTGGTTCCTGGTGCTGCCCGGCTTGCCGCTGGCGATCGTCCTCGCGGCGATCCTGGGGCAGTCGATGTTCATCATCGTGATGGTGATCGGCCTGACCTCCTGGCCCTGGACGGCCCGCATCGTCCGCAGTCAGGCCCTCTCGGTGCGGGAGCGGCCCTACGTCGAGCGCGCCCGTGGACTCGGTGCCCGGGACGCGCAACTGATCGCCAAGCACGTGCTCCCGAACGTGTTCCCGGTGATCTTCGCGAACACGATCCTGTCGATCGCCCTGGCGATCCTGGCCGAGTCGGCGCTGTCGTTCATCGGCCTCGGCGATCCGCTCCGCGTCTCCTGGGGCGCGACGCTCGAGCTGGCGTTCGATGCGGGCGCGCCGACGATCGGCGCATGGTGGTGGATCGGGTTCCCGGGCGCATGCATCGTGCTCGTGGTGCTCGCCTTCACGATGTGCGGCAACGCCCTCGAGGAGATCCTGAACCCGAGGCTGCGCCAACGATGAGCGTGCTGAGGGTCGAGGACCTGTCGATCTCCTACGCCACCCGCGAGGGAGCGGTCCCCGCGGTGCGCGGGGTGTCGTTCGAGATCGAACGGGGACAGGTGCTCGGGCTCGCGGGTGAGTCCGGCTGTGGGAAGTCGACGATCGGTCTCGGCATGCTCCGGCTGCTGCCCCGTGGCACGCAGATGCAGGGCAGCGTGGTGCTGAACGGCGCCGACGTGCTCGCGATGCCGCCCAGCCAGCTCGGTGCGGTCCGGTGGACCCAGGCCTCGATCGTCTTCCAGGGCGCTCAGCACGCCCTGGACCCGGTCATCCGCGTCGGCGACCAGATCGAGGAGGCGATCCAGGCCCACGGGTCCTCGACCCGGCGCGAGGCGACGTCGCGCGCCGGCGACCTGCTCGAGCGGGTCGGGCTCCCGGCGAGGCGTGCGCGAGACTTCCCCAACGAGTTCTCCGGCGGGCAGAAGCAGCGAGTGATGATCGCGATGGCCCTCGCCTGCGATCCCGACGTGATCATCGCCGACGAGCCGACGACGGCGCTCGACGTGATGGTGCAGGCGCAGGTGCTGCGGCTGTTGAAGTCGCTGCAGGTCGAGCTCGGACTCTCGATGCTGTTCATCACGCACGACCTCTCGGTGCTCGCGCAGGTGGCCGATCGCCTGGCGGTGATGTACGCCGGTCGCATCGTGGAGTCGGGCCCGGCGGCCGACGTGTTCGGGTCGCCCGCGCACCCGTACACCGCGGCCCTGGCCGGCGCGTTCCCCCGGATCGGCGACGAGTCGTTCGTGCAGGCTCCCGGGGGTCTCGACGGCGATCCACCCGATCCCCGCGACCTGCCCCCGGGGTGCAGCTTCCACCCGCGGTGCTCGCGCGTGATGGAGCGATGTCGCTCGGTCGACCCGCCGTCGTTCGGCGCCGGCTCCGGCCGCACGGCCGCCTGCCTCCTGCTCGGCGACGGGGTTCCGGCCGCGGAGGGGATCTCCTCGTGAGCGAGTCGGGGAAGGAGTCGGTCGCCTCGCTCGGCGAGCCGGTGCTGCGTGTCCGCGACCTGCACGTGACCTTCGCAGGGCGGCGCCGGGTGCTCGAACGCCACCGACAGACGGCCGTCGCCCGTGCCGTCGACGGGGTCGACCTCGATCTGCACGACGGCGAGATCGTGGCGCTCGCCGGGGAGTCGGGATGCGGCAAGACCACGCTCGCCCGAGCGATCATGGGCTTCGTCGCTCCCGATCGCGGCACGATCGAGTTCCGCGGGGAGCCACTCGATCGCGACCTGCGTGCCTACCGCCGCCAGGTGCAGATGGTCTACCAGGATCCGACGGGAGCCTTGAACCCACGCCAGACGATCTACGACTCCGTCGCCGAGGGGCTGCGCATCCACAAGGTGCCCGGGGACGAGGAGGAGCTCGTGTGCCGGGCGCTCTCGCGCGCAGGGTTGCGGCCCCCCGAGCGGTTCCTGCTGCGGTTCCCGCACGAGCTCTCCGGTGGCCAGCGTCAACGGGTCGTGATCGCCGGAGCGCTCGCCCTCGAGCCGAAGGTGATCGTGGCCGACGAGCCCGTGTCGAACCTCGATGCCTCGGTCCGCGGCGAGATCCTGCGGCTGCTGTTGCAGCTCCGACGCGACGAGCGCATCAGCATCCTCATCGTCACCCACGACCTCGCGCTCGCGTGGTCCATCGCCGACCGCGTCGCGGTCATGTACCTCGGACGCATCGTGGAGCAGGGTCCGACGCGTGACGTGTTGCTCGAGCCGCGTCACCCCTACACGAAGGCTCTGCTCGACGTCGTGCCGGATTCGCAGGACGCCGATGCCCTGTCGCGGCCGCTGCTCTCGGGCGAACCGCCCGATCCCACCCGCATCCCCGTCGCCTGTCGCTTCCACCCGCGGTGCCCCGCCCTCGCCGGCGGCGAGGCGGCCTCGGCCGGGGTGGAGTCGGCCTGCCGTAGCGACGATCCGGCGCTGGCGCGCGTGGGCGAGGGGCACGTCGCCGCCTGTCATCTCGCGGGCGCGAGATCGGCAGCGTTCCGCGTACCATAGGGCGCGATGGCCGACACCCGCGAGCGTCCCGCCTTCCAGTCGTCCCAGGTCACGAGCATGATCCGGGGCGGCGGCCTCGACATCGAGATCTCCGACGACTCGATGGCCACCGAGGACATGATCCTCAACATCGGGCCGCAACATCCGTCGACCCACGGCGTGCTGCGGGTGGTGCTCGAGCTCGACGGCGAGGTGATCGTGCGCGCCGAGCCCGTGATCGGCTACATGCACCGGGCCGCGGAGAAGCTCGCGGAGTTCCGCGACGCGCGCCAGACGATGGTGCTCATGAACCGCCACGACTGGATCAGCGCGTTCAACAACGAGCTCGGCTTCGTGATCGCGGTCGAGCGGCTCGCCGGCATCGAGGTGCCGGAGCGTGCCCAGTGGATCCGAACGATGTTCGCCGAGTGGAACCGCATCCTGAACCACCTGATGTTCTCGGGTTCCTACCCGCTGGAACTGGGGGCGATGACGCCGATCTTCTACGCGTTCCGTGAGCGGGAGATGATCCAGGACCTGATGGAGAGCGCCACCGGCGCGCGCATGCACCACTCGTACTGCCGTGTCGGCGGTCTGAAGGACGACCTGCCGGCCGGGTTCCTGCAGCGATCGGTCGGCGTACTCGCGGCGGTGCGCAAGACGATCCGCGACTTCGAGACGCTGATCATGGGCAACGAGATCATCTTCGCGCGCTGTCGCAACATCGGCGTGCTGCCCTCGGAGACGGCGGTGGCCTTCGGCACGAGCGGGCCCGTGCTGCACGCGAGCGGTGTCCCGATGGACCCTCGGAAGGACGAGCCGTACGAGAAGTACGCCGAGGTCGAGTTCGAGGTGCCGGTGGGCCAGACCGGCGACAGCTACGACCGGCTGTGGGTGCTGGTCGAGCGCATGAAGCAGAGCTGCAACATCATCGAGCAGTGCATGGACAAGCTGCCGGCGGGCGAGTTCCGGGCCCCGAAGCTGCCGAAGACGCTGAAGCTCGAGGGCGAGTCGTACGTGCGCACCGAGAACCCGCTCGGCATGATGGGCTACTACCTCGTCGGCGACGGGAACGTGCAGCCCTACCGTCTCAAGATGCGCACCCCGTCGTTCTCGAACGTGAGCGTGATCCCGGCGATGCTGCCCGGCACGCAGCTTCCCGACCTGATCTCGATCCTCGGGTCGATCTTCTTCGTGGTCGGCGACGTCGACCGCTGAGTCCTATGACCGTTCGCCGCATCGCCGCGTGAGCGCGTCTCCCGATCCGTGACGACCGAGCCCGACCTCGTCGCGGCGTCCGAGCGAGCCCGCTCCGTCGCCGACGCCGTGCTCTTCCCCGCGGCGCAGGCCACCGACCGCGCCGTGCTGGTGCCGGCCGCCAACATCGAGGCCCTCCGTGATGCGGGGCTGCTCGGCCTCCAGGGTCCGGTGAGCGTGCCCGGAGGCCTGGGCGCGAGTCACGCGACGGCCAGGCCCGTGTTCGAGGCCGTCGCCGGCGGTTGCGGAGCGACGGCGTTCGTGTGGGCGCAGCACCACGGCGCGGTGCGACGCGTCGCCGGGGGCGACGGTCCGGCCCGCGACGCGTGGCTCCCGAGGCTCTGCGACGGGTCGACCCTCGCGGGCATCGGCTTCGCGTACCTCCGCAGACCCGGCCCACCCGCCGTGAGAGCCGAGCGGACGGTCCGTGGCTGGCGGATCGACGGTGAGGCGCCCTGGATCACCGGATGGGGTCTGATCGACGTCCTCGTGGTCATGGCCAAGGCCGCCGATGGCGCCGTGGTGACGGCCGTCGTCGACCGGTTGGGCGAGCAGGCCGCGCTGCGCGCGGGCACGCCGCAGGCCCTCGCCGTGATGGGGGCGACCGGCACCGTGGCGCTGGGCTTCGACGGGTTGGAGGTGTCCGACCATGACGTGGTCGGCGTGCAGACCGACGATGGCTGGCACCGGCGGGACCGGGCCGGCTCGGCGCTCCCCCCCGCTGCCCCGCTCGGCATCGCCGGCCGTGCGATCGGCCTGCTGCGTGAGCGAAGGTCGGATCAGAGCGCCTCCACCGTGGCGGGATCGCTCGCCGGCGAGCTCGACGAACGACGCACGGATGCCGACCTCGTGGCCGAGGCGATCGCGGGATCGATGGCAGGCGGGGGTGCGATCGACGATGACCTGGTCGCGGCGGGCGCGACCGAGCGCGACCGTGGACTGGACCTCGCCCGACGGGCGACCGACGCACTCGTCGCCGCGAGCGGCGGTGGTGCGATGTCGCTCGAGCATCCCGCACAGCGGCTGAGTCGCGAGGCGACGTTCTACCTGATCCAGGCCCAGACCGCCGATCTGCGCGCCGCTTCGCTCGCCCGCGCCGGCCGTCGTGGCTGACCCGAACGTCTGCGTTGCTCCCGGCTCCAGTTGCCCGCCTCTTCGTGCCGATACCCCGTGGATGGGACGAGGCCCGGGTGGATCAGACGTGCATGCGGTCGGGTTGTTCCGCATCCGCGTGGCCCGCGACGGCGCGGTGGACATCTGGGCCAAGGGTTGGCGCCTCGAATCGCAGGTGCTGGCGCTCGTGCCGGTGCTCATCGCCGCCGGATTCCTCTTCTCACCGTTCCCGATGCCTGTTCGTGCGTTCGGCGCCGCGATGCTGCTGGTGTGTGCGTGGATCGTGCTGCGGATGTCACGTTTGGGCTTGCGGGTCGATCTCGCGGGCGTCCAGGTGACCGACGTGGCGCGCACGCACCGCGTGGTCTGGGACCGGTTCGACGGCTTCGTGGGGGAGCGCAACGAGCACGAGGGCCGGTGCGTGCTGCTCACCACCGATGGTGAGCGATTCCCGTCACCCGGCACCCTCGACCCCGACGAGATGGATCCGTTCTGGTCCGAAGGCGACGTCTCCGCGGTCGATCAGCTGAACCGCCTCGTCGCACGGGCGCGACGGGCGCAGGCGTCGGGGACCGTGCCCGGCCTTGCCGATCTCGCGGAGCCCGAGCCCTCACCGGCCGGGGTCGGCGACGACGGCCTCGAGTCGCCGGGCGCGCGACGACTCCGGTCTATCGCTGGCGGTTGAACCAGACCCCGCCGGGTCCCGAGGGAGGCGACGGGTCGGGCGACTCACAGCTGTCGGTTGATCCAGACGCCGCCGGGTCCCGAGTAGCTGTCGCCTTCGCCCCAGACCCCGATGAACTTCCCGCCGTTCGTGATCGCCGCCTCACCGTAGTCCCCGTACGGCTCACGGAACCCGGCCGCGGTCTTGTACGCCGTGCCGGTCGTGGCATCGGAGATCTTCACCGGGCTCGACCACGACACCCCGCCGTCGGTCGACGCTCGGTACCAGACGTTCCAGGCGTCGGGACCGCCGTCCTGCTGCATGTAGAACGCACGGACGTCGCCGGTGCCTCGCGATTCCATCGCGGGGAACGACGAGAAGACGCCGGCGGTGGACAGGGCGGAGCGGGCGCTCCAGGTGGCGCCGCCGTCGCTCGACCGTCTCGACCAGATCGTCTGCGGACCGCCGGCCGTCGTCGCGCCGTCGTACAGCATCACGAGGGCACCGTTCGCGTCGGCGCTGACGGCCGAGTGGCCGAGGTAGTAGTCGGCGCTGCATCCGTCGGCGACGCAGTCGGCGCCCAGCTCGACCGAGTCCACGACGACGTTGTTCCACGACGACCCCTGGTTCGTCGAACGGATCGCGTGCACCTGTACCTGACCCTCGGGCGACGCCCCCGGTCCGGTGTAGCTCACGCTCGACTGTGAGAAGACGACCGTGCCGTTGGGCAGCACATCACCGTCGAACGCGAAGAAATAGCGGGTGGAGTCGACGACCTTGGTCTGGGTCCATGTGCCGCCCGCGTTGTGTGACTGCGCGATGTAGGGATCCCCGCCGCTGGGACCGTTCCACGCGACGTACACGTGTTGCCCATCGTCGCTTACCGCGAGGATCGGCTTGTCGTTCCAGCTGACCTTGCCGAACGTCTTCACGGGCGCCGACCACGTCGCCCCGTTGTTCGTCGACTTGGAGAAGTAGACGTCGAAGTCGTTCATCCACACCGCGTAGACGTGACCGGTGTTCGGCACCACCTCGACGATCGGGTCGAACTGCCCCTTCTGACCGCGGCATTCACAGAGGAACTGATCCGCCATCCACGTCGCACCCCCGTCGTTGGAGCGGCGCAGCACGATGTGCGGTGTCGGGCATCGGTTCCCGCACGCGTTCGGCCCCGTGTAGCGCGTGGTCATCATGTAGACCCAAGGGGTGGTCGGCGCGGCCGCGATCGCGGGCTCCCAGTCGTCGGCCGTGGGGCTGGCGAGCTGCTCGCCGGACCACCCCGGAGCGGCCGCCGCCACGATGGGCTCGATCTGGCCGAGCTCGCCCGCCCGGCGGGCGTCCTCGGCCGCGTTCAGACGCCGGTCGGTCGAGGTCGCCTGCTCGATCCGCTCGGCGCGGGCCCTTCCGGGTGCGAGCGAGCCGGCACCGTCGCTGCCGGTCGCCAGGATCGCCGTCGCGGTGACGAGCGCGATCGCCAGCGATGTCGCGATCGTCCTGGTCCACGTCTGCCCCTTCACCATGGCTGCGCATCCTCCCGCTCGACCGGCCCTCGGGCGGACGCTACACCGGCATGTGGGCGGAGCGCTACCGTCGAGGGTCTGGCGTGGCGACCGCGTCGGAGCCGATAGGCTCGCGAGCCATGGCCGCGACCTCCACGACCGGACCTGCGAGCGTCCGCCGCACCGAGCCGGCGTTCGAGCGACGGGGGCGCCTCGCGCGGCAGCTGATCGCGGTGCCCGTGGCGGCGCTCTTCCTGGTGCCGCTGTGGCTGATGATCGTGGCGTCGCTGCGTCCGCTCGGCCAGGCGCCCCCGCAGACGGTGCAGTGGTTCCCGACGTCGCCCGCGTGGTCCAACTACGCCGAGGTCTTCGAGGTCGTTCCGTTCGCGCGGTACACGGCGAACTCGCTGCTCGTGGCCGTGGTCGCCGTGCCGCTCTCGGTCGTCGTGGCCTCGTGGGCAGGCTTCGCGATCGCGCGGCTCCCGCGGCGCTCGCGCGTCTTCCTGATCGGACTGTGCGTCGTCGTGCTGATGATCCCCGCGACGTCGCTGCTCGTGGGGCGGGTGAGCGTCTTCCGCTGGCTCGGGCTCACGGACACGCCGATCCCCCTGATGGCGCCGGCCCTGCTCGGCATGTCGCCGCTGTTCGTGCTGCTCTACGCGTGGACCACGTCCCGCGTGCCGAACGACCTGTTCGACCTCGCGCTCGAGCGCGGCCTCTCGCCGATCGCCACCTGGTGGCGGGTCGCGATGCCGCTGCAGCGCGGCACGACCGCGGCCGTCGCCTCGCTGGCGTTCGTGATCTCGTGGGGGAACTTCCTCGACCCGCTGATCTACATCTACGACGGCCGCTGGTTCACGGTGCCGCTCGGCATGCGGTCGCTCGCGATCGTGCCGGTGACCGAGCAGCCGCTGATGCTCGCCGCGTCGGTGATGGCCTGCCTGCCCGTGCTGGCCGCGTTCCTGTTCGTGCAACGTCGGATGTTCGCCGACCCGAGACTGAAGGTCTCCGCATGAACCACGCCCGGCCGGTCGCCGCCCTCATCGTCATCGGCCTCGTGCTCGCCGCGTGCACGAGCGATGACGCCTCTCCTGAGCCCGAGCGAACCGACGACCGTGTCGGTCTGGGTGTCGGGCGACCCCGAGGAGACGCAGGCGTTCGTCGACGTCGCCGCGGCGTTCGAGGAGTCGCAGGACGCGATCGACATCGACCTCGTCGTGATCGCCGAACGCGACGACCTGATCGCGCGGCTGTCGACCTCGCTCGCGGGCGGCGAGCCGCCCGACGTCTTCCTCATGAACTACCGCTACCTCGGCCAGTTCGAGTCGCAAGGGGCGCTCGAGCCGGTCGGGCCCTACCTCGACGCCTCCGATGCGCTGTCGGCCGACGCGTTCTATCCCGAGGCGATGACCGTCTTCCAGAACGACGGCGTCCAGACGTGCATGCCCCAGAACGTCTCGAGCCTCGTCCTCTACTACAACCGCGACCTGTTCGAGGCCGCCGGTGTCGACCCGCCCCCCGCCGAGGGGTGGAAGTGGAACGACATGGTGACGGCCGCGACGGAGCTCACCCAGGACACCGACGGCGACGGCGAGATCGACGTGTACGGCCTCGGCACCGACGTCGAGATCATCAGGGTGGCCCCGTTCGTCTGGTCCAACGGCGGCGACATCGTCGACGATCCCGAACGGCCGACCCGGTTCACGATCGGCAGCCTCGATGCGATCCGGCCGATCCAGGCGTTCCTCGACCTGCGCGGGGTGCACGGCGTGACCCCGACCGACGAGGAGGCCGAGTCGGCGAACTTCGAGACGAGGTTCCTCGACGGGTCGCTCGCGATGATGATGGAGTCGCGCAAGGTCGTGCCGTCGTTCCGCACGATCACCGACTTCGAGTGGGACGTCGCCCAGCTGCCCGTGCACAAGCAGCCGGCCACGGTGCTGCACTCCGATGCGTACTGCATGACCGCGGCGGGCGAGCACAAGGATCAGGCGTGGGAGTTCCTGGAGTTCGCGCTCGGGACGCAGGGCCAGGAGATCGCGACCGCGACCGGCCGCACCGTGCCGTCGCTGCGCTCGGTGGCCGAGTCCGATGCGTTCCTGGACCCGAGCGTGCCGCCGGCGAGCTCGCAGGTGTTCCTCGACAACATCCCGTCCATCCAGGCGGTGCCCCACATCGCGACGTGGCCCGAGATCGAGGACATCGTGAACGACCTGCTCGAGGAGGCCTACTACGAGCCGGTGGGGAGCGGCGAGGCCGGCGAGCTCGTGGTCGCGATCCTCGACCAGACCCAGCCGCTGTTCGAGCGGGCGAACTCGGGCGGCTGACGGGTGGCGATGCGGGTCGACCGGGAGCGGCTGGGCCTGTGGCTCATGGCCGCGCCGTTCCTGGTCGGCGTCGTCGTGCTCGTGGCCGCGCCGGCCCTCGTGACGCTCGTGATGTCGTTGTTCGAGTGGGACCTTCTGCAGCCGGCTCGCTTCATCGGGCTCGACAACTTCCGCGAGCTCGTCGGCGATGTCGCGTTCAAGGCGTCGCTGCGGAACTCGCTCACGTACGTCGCGATCGCCGTACCGCTGCGCGTGGCGATCGCGCTCGCCCTCGCCCTGCTGATGCATCGCCGGATGCGGGGCGTCGGGGCCGAGCGCGCGGGGGTGTTCTTCCCCACGGTGATCCCCGACGTGGCGTACGCCCTGCTCTGGCTCTGGATCCTCAACCCGCTCTACGGACCGCTGAACCTGCTGCTGGGCGCGCTCGGGCTGCCCACGCCGTCGTGGCTCTCGGTGCCGGCGTCGGCCCGGTGGGGCGTGATCATCATGGGGCTGTTCCTGATCGGGGAGGGCTTCCTGATCGCGCTCGCCGCGCGGCGCGCCGTGCCGGGGGAGCTCTACGACATGGCCTCGGCGAGCGGGGCCGGTCCGTGGGCGCGCTTCGCCCGGGTGACGCTGCCGCTGATGACGCCGGCCCTGCTGCTGATGGCGATGCGCGACACGATCATGAGCTTCCAGGCGACGTTCGTGCCGGCGTTGATCGTGACCGAGGGCGGGCCGCCTCCCTACGGCACGACGTACCTGCCGCTGTTCGTGTACCGCAACGCGTTCGAGTACCTGCGCTACGGATACGCCTCGGCCGCGACGGTGTTCATGTTCGTCCTGACCGCCTCGATCGTGTGGCTGCAGTACCGCGCGTTCGATCGCGTGCGCCGAGGGGGGCTCTGGGCGGGCTCAGGCCTCGGCGGCTGAATGACGCTCACGAGCCGCCCGCAGGAACGTCGGTTCGGCGACGTCGGGGGTCGAGGCCACGAACCACCGGAACCGCCCGAGGCCGGCGGGGTCGGCGAGCATCACCGCGCGGCTTCGGCCGCCCCACGTGCGCACCGCGTCGGCGCCGCGCCCGGTGTCGAGCAGGTCCTGCTGGCGCTCGAGCTCGGTGTGCAGCCAGTCCTCGAAGCCGAGGGCGATCAGCGCGTCGTGCTGGGAGACCGTCGGGAACGCTCGCAGCCCCTGGGTCGTGACCGCCCCGGAGAGGAAGCCGAAGTCCACCCCCGCGGTGATGTCGGTGGTGCCCGGCGAGGCGAGCAGGTCCTCGACGACACGGTGCGAGGCGTATCCGTGCGCCGGCCCCCCGGAACCTCGGTCCGAGCCGTAGTCGATCGCGAGCATCGCGCGCGGCGCCGGCCCGGCGAGCGCCTCGACGACGAAGGACGCCGCACCCGTCGGCACGACCGTCTCGTCCTCGTCGGTCGTCTCGAGGCCGGTGACCGGCTCCAGCACCTCGACGAGCCGGCCATCGACGAGGTCGACGTACACCTCGCGCGGTCCGTCGCCGGTCGATCTGAGCCGCCGGAAGGGAAGGTTGTCGAGCAGCTCGTGTGCGAGGATCAGCGCGGGGTCTCCTGCGTCGGGCATCGTGTCGCGGACCGCCACCCCGTCGATCGTCGCCAACGCCGCTCGGGCGCCGGCGCTGCGTTCGACCGCGGTGACGCGAGGGTCGAGATCGGCGAGCTCCGGCAGCAGCGCCCGAAGGAGCGTGCCGTCGCCGGCCCCGGCCTCGATCAGCTCGAACCCGTCGGGTCGGCCCATCGCCTCGTGCAGGTCGCGGATCGCCTCGGCGAGCAGCTGCGCGAAGACCGGGTGCACGTGGGGGCTGGTCACGAAGTCGCCGGTCGGTCCGGCCCCGACCGGTGGATCGTCGTAGTAGCCGCCCGGCGAGTACAGGGCGAGCTCCATGTACCGGTCGAACCGCATCGGCCCGAGCCGGCCGATCTCGTCGGCGATCGTCCGGGCGACCGCGTCCGGCCCTTCGGCGTCCATCGAGCGGCAGGGTACCTGGGAGGATGAACGCTCGATGACCGAGCAGATCCGACACGCGGCGTCGGTGGTCGCCGTGCGCGAAGGCGACGCCGAGCCCGAGGTGCTCGTGCTCGAGCGCGGTGCCGCCAGCCGATTCCTGCCGGGCTACGTCGTGTTCCCCGGCGGCGCGGTCGATGACGACGACGCGGCGTTGGCGGTCCGCTGGTTCGACGACGAGGGCGAGGCGGTTCGCGCCGCCGCCGTTCGCGAGCTCGTGGAGGAGGCCGGCCTCGCCCTCACCCGCGACGGACTCGTCGACGCGGGCGATCCGGACTCGCTCGATCCGGTGCACGCGGCGCCGCCGAACGCCGCCCAACTGCACGAGCTCGCGCGGTGGGTGGCGCCCGACGAGGTGCCGGTGCGCTTCGACGCCCGCTACTTCACGATCTGCCGCGCCGAGGGGTCTCGAGCCGGCGCCGGACGGAGCGGAGGCAGCACACGCGTGGTGGGCGTCGCCCCGGTCCCTGCTCGCCGAGTGGCAGGTGGGCGCCCGCAGGCTCTACTGGCCGACGTACGCCACGATGCTGGAGCTCGCCGCGTGCGAGAGCGCCGAGGCGATCGTGACACTCACGTTCGAGACGCGCGAGCCCGACGACGACGAGGTCGTGCGGCTGCCACGGTCGGTCTTCTGGGAGGACTGAGGCGGTGCTGCCGATCGTGCGGGTGCTGGCTCCGAACCCGAGCGTCTACACGCTCGAGGGCACGAACACCTGGATCGTGGGCGACGACCCGGTCGTGGTGATCGATCCGGGTCCCGACGACCCCGGTCACCTCGATGAGGTCGCGCTCGCCGCAGGCGCCGCCGTGAGCGCGGTGCTCGTCACCCACGACCACCCCGACCACGCGCCGGGAGCGGCGTCGTTCGCCGCCCGCGTCGACGCGCCGCTCTACGCGTTCCGGCTCGCCGGCGCCGAGCACCTGCGCGATGGCCAGCAGCTGCAGGCTGGTGCCCTGACGCTCACGGCGGTGCACACCCCCGGGCACACCAGCGACCATATGGCGTTCCACGTTCCTTCGGAGGGCGCCCTGTTCACGGGCGACGCGGTGCTCGGCCGTGGCACGAGCTTCATCGATCCTCCCGACGGCGACCTCGCGCAGTACCTGCGGTCGCTCGCCCGCATGCAGGAGCTCGCCCCCCGCACGATCTACCCCGGCCACGGGCCGGTCGTGCTCGGAGCCGCCGCCAAGCTGCGGGAGTACGTCGACCACCGCGCCGAGAGAGAGCAGCAGGTGATCGAGGCGATCTCGCACGGGCCTCGCACGATCCCCGAGGTCGTGGGCGAGATCTACGCCGCGTACCCGCCGGAGGTGCACGAGCTGGCGGCTCGGTCGGTGCTGGCGCACCTGCTGAAGCTCTCCGCGGAGGGCCGCGTCGCGCAGACGGGCCGTGGCGACGACGCTCGCTGGGAAGCGGTCGCGCCCCGATCCTGCGAGCGGTGCGGCAAGCCCGTGAAGGGTCGCGCTCGCTACTGCGGCACGTGCAGCCTGATCCTGTTGCAGGAGGGCACGGCCGACAACCGGTGACGCAGCACGATGCGCCCGCGCCTGGGCACCTCGATGCGATCCTGACGCGCGAGCTGGCGCATCGCCCGGGTCACCGACTCGCGCGTCGTGCCGCAGAGGTCGGCGAGGTCCTCGTGAGTGAGGCGCAGTCCGATCGCGACCCCTCCGGGAACGGGATGGCCGAAGCGACCGGCGAGCACCTGCAGCCGCGAGGACAGCCTGGTCGGCACGTCGAACCACGCCAGGTCGGCCGCGAGGCGCGCCGTTCGTTCGGCCCGCCGAACGAGCAATGACACGGCCTCGCCCGGCTCGGTCGCGCGCAGGCGTCCCGGCCGCAGCGCGCGGACCGTCGCCTGGGCGAGTCGGCCCTCGTCGTCGGTGTCGATGCCGTCACCCGGCCCGCCCACGCCGTCGCCGGGGCCGAGCACGTCGAGCACGAGCCGGCGCCCGTCGTGGCGCAGGACCTCGACGACGAAGGCGCCGTGGGTCACGACCCGCATCGGCGGAGCCGGCTCGCCCTGCCGAACGACCACGCCGCCGGCGCGCACGGCGATCTCGAGAGGACGCGGATGCGGTCCCCGCTGCTGCGGTCCCTGTTGCCCTGGGGCGACCATCGGCACCGGCTCCTTCCGGGGGAGGAGCGCGACCTGAGGGAGCCGGACCCTACCGGCCACCTCCGACATCGACGGAGGTGCACGTGAGCCGGACGGGCCGATGCATCGCACCCCCCTGAACGGCTAGGCTTGCCGCGAGCCCGCCGACGATGAGCTCAAGGAGGAACCCTCGTGGCCAAGTCGAAGCCGAAGCTCGAGCCCGTGCTCGCCGCCGTCCCGCTCTTCGAGGGGCTGTCGAAGCGACACCTGAAGAAGCTCGCGTCGCTCGCGGAGATGGCGAACTTCATGAAGGGCGCCTCGGTGGTGAAGGAGGGCGATCCGGGCGACAGCTTCTACGTCGCGCTCACGGGTGAGGCCAAGGTCACCGTGAAGGGCAGGACCGTGCACCGCGTGCTGCCGGGAGATCACTTCGGCGAGATCTCGCTGCTCGACGGCGGCGAGCGCACCGCCACGGTCGTCACTCAGACGCCGATGACCCTGCTGATGATCACGCGGAAGAACTTCCTGAAGGAGCTGGAGCAGGACCCGGAGGTCGCGGTCTCGCTGCTCGAGAGCCTCGCTCGCATGATCCGCCGCGTCGACCGGTCGCTCGCGCGCTGAGCGCGCGTACGCTGCTCGCATGAAGGTCGAGTTCTATCGCCCTGGGCCGCCGCCGCCGGCCGATCAGCCGGACGCGGAAGCGCCGCCGCCCGAACTCGTGGGCATCGCCACGTGGACGAACGGGAAGCCGGTCGTCGAGTGCGGCGACGACGAACTGCGAGCGCTGTTGGAGCGCGCGTACCGCATGACGCCGGTCGTGACCGACGACGCGTCGTACCGGCGGTTCGGCACGCACGGTGAGGTGCAGATCCAGCCGGGCGACCTCGAGTGGTTCCGTGCCGTGTCGTTCGTGCGGGTGCCCGCGGAAGCCGGCGTCGAGGCCCGGCTCGTGCCCGGCGTCACCGAAGGCGGATACGATCCCGCCGCCGGCTACCGGCGGTTCGAGGACTCGATCGAACGACTGTCATCGGGCCAGTAGTCTGATCGGGACTAGCCGTTCGAGGATGGAGCACGATCCGGCAGAGTCGAGGGCGCTTCGAACCGATGCGGGGCAGGGGCGTCCGTGGTTCGCGCTCTCCCCCGAGCGCGCTCTCGTCGACCTCAAGAGCGACGCTTCGGGCCTATCGGCCGAGTATGCCACCGCTCGGTTCCAGGAAACGGGACCCAACTCCCTGCCTCGCGTCGGCGGCACGAGGCCGTTCGCCGTGCTCTGGGCCCAGATCAACGAACCGCTGATCTGGGTTCTGATCGGTGCGGCGGCATTGGCGTTGGCACTCGGCAAGGTGGACGATGGCCTGATCGTGGCGGCGGTGGTCGTCATCAATGCCGTGATCGGGTTCCTGCAGGAGTTCCGGGCCAGCAAGGCCGTCGAGGCCCTCTCCGCCATGGTGCCCGAGTATGCGACCGTGATGCGCGATGGTGCGCTGCAGCGGGTGCCGGTGGCGACGCTGGTGCCCGGTGACGTCGTGCATCTCGGTGCCGGCGATGAGGTGCCCGCCGATCTACGCCTGTTGACCGCCAAGGGCCTGCAGGTGGAGGAGGCCATGCTGACCGGGGAGTCGGTCCCGGCGGTCAAGTCACCCCAGGCGGTCGCCGCGGATGCCCAACTCGGGGATCGAACCTCGATGGTCTTCGGCGGCACGCTGATCACCTCGGGCACCGCGACGGCGCTCGTTGTTGAGACCGGTTCGCGGACCGAGCTCGGACGCATGTCGTCGCTGCTGCAGCAGGTCGTCGAGCTCGAGACCCCGCTCACCAAGGCGCTGGGCAGGCTCGGCAGGACGATCGCATTGGCGGTCGTCGCACTGGCCGCGACGATGCTCGTCATCGGCACCGCGCGCGCCGTGGCCGCGGGGGCGGATCTGGCCGACGCCCTCGCCGACTCAGCGATCTTCGCCATCTCGCTGGCAGTCGGTGCGATCCCCGAGGGTCTGCCCGCGATCGTCACCGTGGCGCTCGCCGTCGGGGTGCGGCGCATGGCCAACCGCCGGGCGATCGTACGGTCGCTGCCGGCGGTTGAGACGCTCGGCAGCACGAGCGTCGTGTGCACGGACAAGACCGGCACGCTGACACGCAACGAGATGGTGGTTCGGGCCGTGCGGGTGGGGCAACGTGAGTTCGCGGTGGGCGGCGTGGGGTATGAGCCGTCGGGGACGTTCGAGCTCGCCGGTGAGTCGGTCGAGGCACCCGCCGACGTGCAGGAGATGCTGCGGGACGCGGCGCTCTGCAGCGATGCCACGCTCGTTCGAGACGGGGATGTCTGGACGATCACCGGCGACCCGACCGAGGGCGCGATCATGGCCGCTGCGTACAAGGCTGGGATCGACGCCGCCGCCGTCCGTACGGAGGTCGACCGGGTCGACGCGGTGCCTTTCGACTCCGACCTGCAGATGATGGCCGTGCTGGTGGACCACGATCTCCAGCGTCGGCTCATCGTCAAGGGCGCCCCGGAGGCGGTGGTGTCCCGGGCGGAGATGTCGGATGCCGAGCGTGACGGACTGCTCAGGCGGGTCGGGGACATGGCCTCGCGCGGGTTGCGTGTGCTCGCGATCGCCTCCCGACCGTGGACGCATGACCGCCACGAGCTCCTCCATGACGATCTGGTGGGTCTCCGGTTCGAGGGTCTCGTGGGCATGATGGACCCTCCGCGGGCAGAGGCGATCGACGCAGTCCGCGCCTGCCACGACGGGGGCATCGGCGTGAAGATGATCACGGGCGATCATGCGATCACAGCCGCCGCGATCGGCCGCGAGATCGGTCTCGACGCCGGCGAGCGCGCGGTGACGGGATCGGAGTTGGCGACGATGGACGAGGACGAGCTCGATCGGACCGTCGCAGCCACGGACGTGTTCGCTCGAGTGGCGCCGGAGCAGAAGCTCAGGCTCGTCCGCGCCCTGCAACGCAGGGGTCAGGTCGTGGCCATGACCGGCGACGGCACGAACGATGCCCCGGCCCTGAAGCAGGCCGACGTCGGTGTCGCGATGGGTATCACCGGCACGTCGGTGTCGAAGGAGGCGGCCGACCTCGTGCTGACCGACGACAACTTCGCGTCGATCCGTGCTGCCATCGAAGAGGGTCGACGTGTCTACGACAACCTCATCAAGTCGCTCGTGTTCGTGCTGCCGACGAACCTCGCGCTCGCGCTGATCCTCATGTTCGCGGTGGCCTTCTTCCCGTTCGACGAGGTCACCGGCGAGCTGCTGCTGCCGATCCAGCCGAGCCAGATCCTCTGGATCAACCTCGTGGCCTCGGTGGCCCTCGCGGTGCCGCTCGCCTTCGAGGTGGCCGAGGCGAACGTCATGCGCCGGCGCCCGCGCGACCCCCAGTCCTCTCCGCTCTCGCGGTTCGTCGTGCTCCGCACGATCTCGGTCGCCGTGCTCATCGCGGCTGGCGCCATCGGCCTGTCGATCTGGGAGTACCGCACCCAGCTGGCCGATGGCCTCACGCACGCGGTCGCGATCGCCGACGCGCAGACGATGGCGGTGACGACCGTCATCTTCTCCCAGGTCTTCTACGTGTTGCTCAGTCGGTCGCTCACCGGCAGTTCGATGCGCAGGCTGAGTTCGAACCCAGCGATCGTGATCGGCATCGTCGCCATCCTGCTACTGCAGGCCGCCTTCGTGTATCTGCCGGTGATGCACTCGATCTTCGAGACCGCTCCTCTCACGCCACTCCAGCTGGCGGTGTCGATGGCGGGGGCGGCGATGCTGATGTCGGTGATCGCGATCCAGAAGGCGATCGCCCGCCGGAGGCAGCCGGTTCCCGTCTAGGGTGCCCGGCCAGCCGCGGGCTCGGTCTCCGCGAGCCACGCCTGGCCCGCGTCGCAGAACGAGCGGAAGTCGCAGTGGGTGCACCACCGGCCGGGCGTCGGGTCGAACGCGCCGCTCGCCGATCGCGGCCAGCGAGGCCTCGACGCGTGACCGCACGAGCGCCGGGTCGTCCATCGGCTTCGTGACCTCGTCGCCGCTCGCGAGGTAGAGGTACGTGAGCGTGAGGTCCGACGGGCGCCTTGCCCCAGATCTCGACCGCGGCGAGCCCGTACACGTCGAGCTGCAGGCCGAGGGTCGGGTCGTCGGCGGCGGGTCTGCGGCCCGTCTTCCAGTCGACGATCTCCCACGGGCCGTCGGGATCGCCGAAGATCGCGTCGATGCGGCCTCCGACCGAGAACTCGCCGAGACGCAGCAGGAACGCGCGCTCGGCGTAGAGCGGCGACACCCCGGCGAAGCGACTCGCGAGGAACGACTCGCGCAGGCGGTCGACGCGGCCGGGGTCGCCGGCGAGCTCCTCGTCGGTGAGGTCGACCCGGTCCTCGAGCTCGAGCAGCTGGCCCTGGCCGCGGGCGCGGCGCTCGATCCAGGCGTGGATCTCGGTGCCGATGCGCGCCGCCGGGCCGCTGAAGCGCGGCAGCGGGCGCACCCGCGACCAGTAGAAGCGCTTCGGGCACTGCACGTAGGTGATGAGATCGCTCGCGCCGACCGCCTGGGGGGTGCGCTCCACGCTCGGGCCGCCCTCGACCGCCTCGCGCTCGCGCAGGTGCGCGGCGAGCTGGCGCCGGTCGGCGGTGATGCGCTCGAACGCCGCGCGATCGTCTGCCTCGAGCGCGTCGACGAGCGCGGTCTGCACGGCGCCGGCCTCGATCGCCGCGACGGCCGTGCGTCGCCATCCGTCGGGAAACGCGGCATCGGTGTCGTCGGGCCTCGCCGGGCCCGGCCAGTCGCGCACGAGCGACTCGCGGTAGCCGAGCATCGGGTTCTGATCGGGTTCCCCGTCGTCACCCGAGGGGCGTCCGTCGGCCTCGATCGTCACGTCGGCCTCCTCGGTCGTCGTTCCCCACTCGGCGAGCTCGGCGAAGAACTCGCTCGGCCCCTTCGCGCGCACGTTCTCGCCGTACCAGTTCGAGGCGCTCACGTGCAGCGACTTCCGCGCGCGGGTGAGGGCCACGTACATCGTGCGCCGTTCCTCGATCACCTCCTGGGCCTGCAGGTCGCGCTTGAAGTGCGAGAGCACGCCGTCGAACGAGGGCAGGATCGCCGCGTCGCCGCGCAGCTCGAAGTCGAGGGAGTAGCCGCGCTCGGCCGGGTTCTGCTGGATGCGCTTCGAGGGCATCAGCCCCGCCGCGACGCCCGGCACGAAGACGTGATCGAACTCGAGGCCCTTGGCCTGGTGGATCGTCATGACCTTGACCGAGTCGGACTCGCTCGGCTGCACGGGTTCCCACTCTTCCTTCTCGAGCGCCTCGACCGAGTCGACGTAGTCGAGGAAGGCCCGCAGGGTGAGCTCGCCCTCGACGGGCTCGAACGCGTGCACCTGGTCGAGGAACGCCGCGAGGTTGCGCGAGCGCTGGGCGGCCGCGGCGCGATCGACGTCGGCCTCGAGCTCGTCGACGATGCCGATGCGCCGCATCACCTCGCCGAGGAACTCGGGCACCGGGCGACGGGCCTCCACCCGCAGCGCCGAGAGCTCGGCGCGGAACTCCTCGAGGCGGGTGCGGCCCTCGTCGGAGAGACCCTCGACCTCGTCGAGATGCTCGAGGGCCTCGGCGAACAGGAACGGCGTCTCCTCGTCGTCGCCGCCCTCGTCGCGCCAGGCGTAGTTCTTGCCCTTGGCCCAGCTCGCGACGAGGGCGAGGTCCTTGAATCCGACCCGGTAGCGGGGACCCATGAGGATGCGGGCGAGCGCCACGCTCGCCATCGCGTCGTTCGCGGCGCGCGCGTACGCCATGACCTCGACGACCTCGGGCGTGCGCAGCAGCCCGGCGAGCCCCACGATCTCGGCGGGGATCTCGCGCTCGGCGAACGTCTGCTGCAGCAGGAAGAACAGCCGGGACGTGCGGCAGAGCACCGCGATCTCGTGCCATCTCGTGGGCGCTACGCCTTCGGCTCCTTGAGCGCCCAGATGCAAGGCGAGGATCCGGTCGGCGATCGCGCGCGCCTCGGTGAGCTCGTCGCGGTGCGACGTGACGCTCACCTCGCCCTCGCCGTTCGGGCCGAACGGCACCAGCCGCTTGTCGGGGTCGGGACGCTGGGCCGGGGGCAGCGGCGAGATGATCGTGTCGGCCGCGTGCAGGATGCGCGCCCCCGACCGGAAGTTCGTGAAGAGGGGCAGTCGCTCGGCGGGCGTGCCGTCTTCCTTCGGGAAGTCGGTCGGGAAGTCGAACAGGTTCGACAACGACGCCCCGCGCCACGCGTAGATGTTCTGGTCGGGGTCGCCGACCGCGGTGACGGGGTGCCCGCCGGCGAACATCGCCCGCATCAGCTTGGCCTGGGCGACGTTCGTGTCCTGGTACTCGTCGAGCAGCACGGCGGCGAACCGGTCGCGGTACTCCCGGCCGACCTCGGGGTGCGCGCTCGCGACCTGCACCGCGAGCTCGATCTGGTCGCCGAAGTCGATCACGCCGAGGTCGCGCTTCAGCCGGCGGAACACCCCCACCGCCCTCGCGAGCTCGATGCGCTCGAGCGCGGTGTAGTAGACGCGGTCGGTGCGCGCGATCTCCTTGAACACGGGCAGTCGCCCCTCGACGAACGCGACGACGTCGTCGGGGTCGACCAGGTGGTTCGCGATCTGCCCGTCGAGGTTGAGGATCTTGTCGACCACGCTCGGCTGCCACTCGGTCTTGGTGTGCTCGAACGTCATCTCGTCGAGCACGCGCCCGGCCAACGTGACGCGTTGCGCCTGGCTCAGCACGCGACGGCCGGTCTCGATGCCCGCCAGGATGCCGTAGCGATCGATCACCTGTGCGGCGAGCCCGTGGTAGTTGAGGATCTCGGGCTCCTCACCCTGGGCGAGCTCGACCCCGGCGAGCGCGCGACGGATGCGCGAGCGCAGGTTGTCGGTGGCCTTCACCGTGAACGTCAGGGCGAGCACGTTGCCGGGCAGCACGCCGTCGACGTCGCCGTCGACCCGCCCGAGCGCCGCCAACGCCAGGTACACGACCCGTGCGGCGATCACGCTCGTCTTGCCCGATCCCGCGCCGGCGATCAGCACGCTCGGCTCGAGCGGCATCGTGATCGCGCGCCACTGCTCGTCGGTGGGCGGCGCCCCGCCCATCGCGGCGACGACCTCGGGTGGGAACGACGCGCTCATGCCGGCACCCGCTCGGGCGCTCCGGCGCGGACCGACTCGACGGAGAACACGGGCTGACCCTCCGCGTACAGCGGGCAGAGCGTCTGGAAGTCGCAGAACCGGCAGTTCGCATAGGGGTTCGGACGGAACACCTCGCGTTCGTTCAGGTCACGCTTGCGCGCGATCAACGTCGCCAGGCGTTCGCGCATCTCGGCCTGGTACGCGTCTTCGTCGCGCTCGGTGACCATCCACTTGCGGTAGTCGATGTTCGGGCTCTTCCAGTTGCCGCGCAGGAAGGCGAGCTCGACGGTCTTCACCGGCTGGAACTCGGCGAGGTCGGGCGATTCCTGCACCGCGAGGTAGTAGATGCCGAGTTGCAGGCTGTCGCGCGGCGGTCCGGCGCTGTCGCTCTTGCCGGTCTTGAAGTCGGTGATCACGTACCCGTCCTGCACCGCGGGCCCGATGCGGTCGATGTAGCCGATCACCTTCGCGCCCTCGAACTCGAACTCGAAGAAGCACTCGATCGCGGCGGCGGGACGCTCGGCGTAGTTCTCGAACCAGTTGCGGAGCATGTGGTCCTTGGCCAGCGTGAAGAACGCCGTCGACACCGCCATCGACGGGAACTCCTGTTGGCGCCAGCGCTGCTCGAGCGCGTCGACCATCGCCCGCGGATCCTTCACGAGGTCGCCCTTCTCCACCTGCTCGAGGATCGTGTGCACGGTCTTGCCGACCCAGGCGTGATAGCCGCCCGGCTTGCCGAGGCCGAGCTCGTCGCCGAGCACGTGCATCAGCTCGCACGCCTCGAGGTTCGACAGACGGGAGTACGAGACGCGGATCGTCTCGTGGAGCGGCCGGCCGGTGTCGGTCCAGTCGCGCTGGAACCACCATCGACCGGCGTCGACCTGCAGCGCGACCAGCCCGTCGAGCGCTGCCATGCGTTGCCACGCGGGGCGGGCCGCGTCGGCGAGATGCGACCGCCATGCTGCGGCCGCCTCTCGGGTGGAGACCGGGTCCTCGAACGGTCCGGCGGGCGCGGCCGTCCACACGCCCGCCTCGACGAAGCGAGAGCGAGCCGATCGCTCGTCGGCGTCGTGCTGCGCGTCGGTGCAGGTGAGCACCACGCGACGTCTCGCCCGCGCGAGCACCAGGTCGAAGAGGCGGCGTTCGTCGTCGAGGCGGGCGCGGTTGCGCTCGGCGTTGGTCACCGGGCGCTCCAGCACCGCCAGGTCGAACATCGGCTCGGGTCTGGACAGGCTCGGGAACGTGCCCTCGCTCACGCCGGAGACCAGCACGGTGTCGAACTCACGAGCGACCGTGCCGTGCGCCGTCAGGACCTGCACGGCGTCGGATCGCCCGCGTTCCCAGGCCGAGTACCCGGGACCGTGCTCGCCGGCATCGAGCGACTCGAGGAACGCGGCGACCCCCGCGTCGGCGCTCGCCTCGTCGGTCTCGGCGACGACGTTCGCGAAGGTCACCACGGTGTCGAGCTCGCGCCGCGCCTCGGCGCTCTCGCCCGCGTTCTCGACCAGCCGGCGCGAGCAGGGAAGGTGCTCCCAGAGGTGCCGGAACGCGTCCTGCACGCTCATGCCGGCGAACAGCGCGGCCCTCGTGAGCGTCTCGCGCGCCGCCACGACCGCGTCGGCCTCGGCCGGCGTCAGTCCCTCGGTCACGTCGAGCGCGTTCGCGATCGAACCCGTCGTCGCACGAGCCGCGCGCAGCAGGCCACGGGCCGCGGCCGGGGAGAGGCCGACCACGTCGGAGACCAGGAGCTGTTCGACCAGGGACTCGCGCGCGGCCTCGTCGGCCACGAGCCACCGCAGCGCGAGCACGTACGGCCTGGTCGCGGGCTCGGCGGCGAGCGAGAGGCCGCGCTCGGGCATCGCCCTGGGGATGCGTGCGTCGTCGAGCGCCCGGAGCAGCCCGCCGAGGTTGGCGCCCTGCCGGCGTACGACGACCGCCATGTCGTTCCACCCGACGCCGTGCTCGACGTGCAGTCGTCGGAGCTCTCGAGCGATCGCCGCGTGCTCCTCGCTCGCGTGGGGCGCGACCCAGGCCTCGACCGTCACGGGCTCGGGCGCTCGATGGTTCGTGGCCAGCTCGACGGACGTACTCGTCTCGAACACGTCGAGGAAGCGCTCGAGGGGGGCCCGGCTCGTTCCCTGGAACGAGAAGACGTGGGCGTCGGGGTTGGCCGCGACGACGAGGTCGGGCGGGCGCAGCCCGCGCAGGATCGCCTCGGCCGCGACCGTCGTGTCGTGGTAGTCGTCGACGAGCACGTGGTCGAACGGCGGCTCGCCACCGAGAGCTTCTCCGGCCGCGCGCTGCAGGACGGTCGCGAAGTCGGCGAGGTTCAGCGCGTCGAGCACCTCCTGGTACTCACCGAGGAAGCCGGCCAGCTCGCGCCAGCCCGTCAGCCCCCGCCGCTCGGCCGCCTCGACGAGGCGCTCGGGCGAGAGCAATGCCTCCTGCGCTCGCGAGAGGAACTGCCGCACCTCGTCGGCGAACCCGCGCATGCCGAGCAGCGGACCGTACGCGGGCCACCGCTCCGGATCCTGGGCCGCGAGCAGTTCCTGCACCTTCGCGAACTGCTCGGTCGCCGACAGGAGCTGGGGCGGCTCCTCGCCCGTCTGCTCGGCCCGGGCCTTGAGGACGCGGTTCGCGAGCCCGTGCATCGTGACCACGTGCAGGCCCGAGAGCGAGGTGGGCAGACGCTGCAGCAGGGCCGATCTCGTCGACTCGCGTGCCGACGACGAACCCACGACGAGCGCGATCCGGTCGGGATCGGCGCCGCCTTCGACGAGCCGGGCGAAGCGCTCCCGCAGCACGGCGGACTTGCCCGTGCCGGCCGGTCCGGTCACGAGCAGCGTGCCCGAGGCGTGGCCGAGCACGAGCGCCTGGCGCTCGTCGGGGGAGAAGGGGGGCGTCACATCGCGGATGCTACCGCCGCCCACCGACAGCTGCGCCGCCTACAGGTCGGGGCGGGTCGGCACGTTCGCGTCGCGGGGATCCTCGGCCTTCCCCTCGATCACGCGGCGGTACCAGCGCTCGACGTCCTCGGGCCCGAGCGCGCCCACGAGCACGCCGTCGCGCAGCACGAGGCCTTCGCGGCCGCCGAGCCACTCGAGCGCATCGTCGAGCGTCTCGGTCGGTGCGACCACCGGGGTCTGGGCCAACGGCCGCACGCCGTCGCGCACCGGCCGCGTCGGATCGCGCCCGCCGACCTTGCGGGCGCTCTCGATCGAGACCGTGCCGACGACCTTCCCCGCATCGACGACCGGGAACGCCTGGCCGTCGGCGCCGCGCAGGTACCCGTCGAGCACCTGCAGGAGCGACATCTCGATCGGCACGGTGGGCGGCGGCGGCCGCATCGCGTCGGCGACCGTCCCCCGCACGAGCTGGTCGCGGAGCGCGATGCGCTGGTCCATGCCGCGGCCGGCCGAGATCAGGATCATCGCGACGTACCCGAGGAAGACGGCCATGCCGATGTCACCGGTCGCGATCATCCAGACGGCGACGCCACCGATCACGACGCCGACGACGATGCCCCCGTATCCCGCGGCGCGCATCGCCGTGCGCCGGTTCCCCGTGATGCCCCAGACGGTCGCGAGCAGCATGCGTCCGCCGTCGAGGGGGAACCCGGGCAGGGCGTTGAACGCGGCGAAGATCAGGCTGAGGACGGCGAGCGAGCCCATCGTGTCGGCGACCAGCCCGTTCGTGAGGGTCTCCCCGAGCCAGAACACCCCCGCGAGCACGAGCGTGGTGGCGGGCCCGACGAACGCGACGAGGAACTCACCGAGCGGACCCTTGCCGCTCGCCTTCGTCTCGGTCGCTCCGCCCCAGAACACCAGCGTGATGGCCGAGACCGGAAGGTCGAGCGACCGGGCCATGATCGCGTGCGCCGCCTCGTGCAGGAGCACGCTGCCGAAGAAGAGCACCGAGGCGAGCACGGCGATCGTGGCCGCCTCCGCCGGTTCCACGAACATGCGCGTGAGGTCCTCGTACCGCAGCCAGATGTAGAGCGCGGCGATCACGAACCACGACGTGCTGACGTAGAGCGGGATGCCCCGCACGGTCGCGACCTTCCAACGGTTGCCTCCACCCATCGCTCACGAGCGTACCCCGGTGCACCGTCCTCGCCGTCGCTCCGGCGGCCCCGATGCATCGGTTCCCCTCGGGCATGGCCCGCGCGGCGCGCCTACCGTGGGTAGCATGAGCTCGATCGTGCTGTTCACCCGCGATCTGCGCGTGCACGACCATCCGGCGCTCGACGCGGCGGTCCGCACGGGCGAGCCCGTGGTGCCGCTCTTCGTGCTGGACCCGGCGCTGCTCGGGCGCAGCGCGAACCGGCGGCGGTTCCTGATGGAGGGCCTCGCCGAGCTCGATCGCTCGCTCGTCCGCCGGGGGTCGAGGCTGATCGTGCGCGAGGGCGATCCCGTCGCGCGGGTGCTCGACGTCGCGAGCCTCTCGGGGGCCCGGGCGGTGCACGTGTCGTCCGACGTCAGCCGGACCGCTCAGCGGCGGGAAGCCGCGCTCCGCGACGCGCTGACCGCCCACGGGCTCGACCTGGTCGTCCACCCTGGGGTGGCGGTGATCGAGCCGGGCGACGTGGTCCCGCCCGGCAAGCCCATGTACTCGGTGTTCACGCCGTACCACCGGGCGTGGGCTCAGGCTCCTCGCCGGCAGGTGCTGCGGGCGCCGACGTCGATCGAGACGCCCTCGGACATCGATCCAGGCCCGAGACCCGATGCCGACGCCGTGCCTGCGGACTCGATCGACCTGCCCCCCGGAGGCGAGGGCGCGGCCCGCAAGCACCTCGAGGCCTACCTCGCGGACGGCGCATCTCGATACGCCACGCTGCGCAACGATCTCGCTGCCGACGCGACCTCGCGGCTCTCGCCGTACCTGCGGTTCGGCAACGTGAGCGCGAACGAGGTGGTCGCATCGGCGAGCGAGGTCCCCGGCGCGGAGGAGCTCGTGCGACAGGTCGCGTGGCGTGACTTCTACGGGCAGCTGCTCGCCCACGACCCCGCGATCGCGTGGACCGACTTCCGTGCACCCCCCGACGACGTGCCGCCGATGCCCGCCCACGCCGCATACCTCCTCGAGTGCTGGCAGCGTGGTCGCACGGGCATCCCGCTCGTCGACGCGGGCATGCGACAGCTGCACCGGGAAGGGTGGATGCACAACCGTGCCCGCATGGTGACCGCGTCGTTCCTGACCCGGCGCGTGGGCATCCCGTGGCAGCGCGGCGCCGAGCACTTCATGCGCTGGCTCGTCGACGGCGACCCGGCGAACAACTCCGGGGGCTGGCAGTGGGTGGCGGGCACGGGCACCGATCCGCGACGGTCCCGCTCGTTCAATCCGGTGCGGCAGGCAGAGCGGTTCGACCCCGACGGCGCCTATGTGCGGCGGTACGTGCGGGAGCTCGCCGACGTGTCGACGCCCTGGATCTTCGCGCCGTGGAGGGACCCCGAGCTGCTGTCGCGCACCGGGTACCCGGCGCCGATCCTCGAGGTGCCGTCGAGCAAGCCTGCGAGCCGCGATCAGTCGGGGAGGTCGAGGTCGAGCAAGTCGCCGAGCTCTCGGGCGTTCCTGACCGCGAAGTCGCGGTAGCAGTTGTTCATCAGCACGTGGGTCTCGCGGACCTGACCGGAGAGCTCTTCCAGCTTGGGCACCCACTCGGCCAGCTCGCCCTTGGAGTAGTCGTACCGGAAGCGTTCGCTCGCCGTCTCGGCCTTCGACTCCCAGGCCTTCGGGTCACGACCGTGGAATCGCACCATCGCGAGGTCGTCGGCGGTCGCGGCCGCGATCGGGGGCAGGCTCGAGTCGAACCCCTGCGGCATGTCGACGCAGACGTAGGGCAGGTTGCGCTCGGAGAGGAATCCGAGCGTCTCCTCGACGTTGCGCTCCTCCATCCAGCTCTCGTGCCGGAACTCGACCGCCACGCGGAAGTCGGGCAGGCGCTCCGCGCACTCCTCGATGTACGCCTTGTTCTTCTTCGAGATCACGAACCACTGGGGGAACTGGAACAGCACCGCGCCGAGCTTGCCCGCCGAGTGCAGGGGCATCAGGGCGTCGCGGAACCGCTGCCAGACCTCGAGCACGACCTCGTCGGGGAGCGTGTCGCGGTAGATGCGCCGCTTCGCGAGCGTCTCCTCGGGGAGCTCGGCCGCGAGGTCCTTGTAGAGCGACTCGGTGCGGGTGGGGTGGTTCGTGAGCAGCGAGTACGCCTTGATGTTGAACGTGAAGTCGACGGGCGTGCGCTCGATCCACAGCACGGAGTTCTTCTCGCTCGGCGGGAAGTAGTACGTCGAGTCGACCTCGACGAGCGGGAAGCGCGACGCGTAGAACTCGAGCCGGGCCTTCGCGCTCTTCGCGTCCGGCGGGTACCAGTGTCCCTCCTTCACGAGGGTGGGATCGGTCCAGCTCGACGTGCCGATCAGGATCTGGCCGGTGGCCATGCGTGGCGACGCTCAGGCGGCGTCGTCGGTCGAGGTCGAGGCGACGCCGTTGCGGCGAGCTTCGCGGCGCTCGGCGCGCCCGTTCTTCCGCTCGACCACGGCATTCTTGGCCTGCTCGGCCTTCCGCTTCGCCGTGTCGAGCAGGCGGCGGGCCCACATGTACTCGGTCGAGAGGATGCCGAGACCGACGAAGATCAGCAGCCAGCCGGGGCCCGGGAGCACGAGGAGCGCGACCCCGGCGAGCAGGACGGCGAACCCGGCGATCGTGACCGCGATCCGCTGGCCGTTGCGCCCGATGAAGCGGCCGACGGCCTTCGTCCAGACGATCGTGGGGTGGTCGTGCCACTTCCTCGCCATGCCGGGCTCGGCGAGCAGCTCCTCGACCACCGCGCTGGCGTCGCGTTCTTCGGGGTCGTCGCCCCACACGTCGTGTCGATGGAGGTGGTCCGTCATCGGAACCACCATCCTCTCACGGCTCGGAGGAACGGTGGAAGGCCTCAGTCGTCGTCGTGATCGTCGTCCCCGTCGTCTCCGGAGCCCGACGAGTCGTCGTCGCCACCGTCGACGTGGTCGTCATCGCTTGAGCCGGAGGAGTCGTCACCACCTGAGCCGGAGGAATCGCCGTCCCCGCCTCCCGATCCGCCGTCCTCGGACCCGGAGCCCGAGCCCGACGGGGAGCCGGAGTGCGACGGGGACCACGACGGGGACCACGCGCCTCCCTGTCCGTTCTGCCCGGCGCCGTCGCCCGAGCCACCCGCGTCGTCGGCGGTCGGGTCCACGTTCACCGATCGGCCGACGCTGATCGGCTCGGGGGTCTCGCTGAGCTGGCGCGCGGTCACCGCGAACGCTCCGAGCGAGATGGCTCCGGCGAGCGCGAGTCCGCCCAACGCGTATGCGCCGACGAGCAGGATGCGTTTCATGACACGAGCCTAGAGGGGGCCGGGCTAAGGGGAGGTAAAGGAGGAGCCCGGCCGGCGTCCGCGCGGCCAGCGCTTCAGCTCGTACACGTCGTCGCGCCCGATCAGCCACGAGATGTGCTCCCACCACTCCAGCGCCTCGGCGCCCGAAGGCGCCTCGGGAAGGATGGGTCCGTAGATCGGCGGAGCGTCGCCCAGGCGCAGGCTCGGCACGCCGAAGACGTCGAGCTCGCGGGCGTCGCGATACTCCTGGACGATCGCGTCGGCGAGGCCGGGGTCCGATCTCGCCCGGTCGAGGAGTCCGGGCATGCCCGCCACTTCGGCAGCTCGACTGGCGACGTCTCGTGAGATCGGCTCTGCCTCGTCGTGCACGATCGTGCCGAGCGCGACGTAGTACGCCTCGAGGGCGGGGTCACCACCCTCGCGCCGAGCGAGCGCCATCGCGGTGAGTGCCTCCCCGTATCGATCCGCCGCCTCGTGGAACGGCATCTGCAGGCCGGCCGTGTTGATCTCGAGGCTGAACAGGTGCCACTCGATCGTGAACATGTCCCGATCCCGCAGGTCCCGCAGCCATCGCGACGTCTCCCACGCCCATGGACAACCGGGGTCGGTCCACACCGCCAGGGTCGGAAGGGTCGCGGGAGCGCTCACGTGAGGTGCGCCTCGTCCGCAACCGGGCGTCGATCGGATCCGACGCCACCGCTCGACGGTCCCGGCGCCGGCCGCAGCCGGATCTCGACGAGCGTCCCGCCGTCGGGCGGACTGATCAGTTCGAGCGATCCGCCCCAGCGTTCGGCGAGCTCGCGAGCGATCGCGAGCCCGAGGCCCGAGCCTCCTGGCGGAGCCGCACGGCCCCGCGAGAAGCGCTCGGTGACGGCCTCGAGCTCGTCGGGGGCGACGCCCGGGCCGTGATCGCGCACGGCGAGCACCGTGCGCTTGGGGCCCGGCGTCACCGTGACCTCGATCTGCCCGGGCGCATACGCCGTGGCGTTGTCCAGCAGGTTGTCGACGATCTGATCGAGATCCGTCGGGTTCGCGTGCACGGGCGCCCGATCGGCCGCGTCGGTGGTGATCTCGGCCCCTCGTTGGGTCGCGCGATCGGCCCACCGCTCCGCGCCGGCGCGCGCGACCTCACCGGCATCGGCCTCCGTCGGCGCGCCCTCCTCGACCTCGTGAGCCATCTCCAGCATGCGATCGATCGTCGCCGCCATGCGGTCGACCTCACGGTCGGCCGCCTCGAGCTGGGTTCGCACCTCCGGGTCCTCGGTCTCGTCGGATGCACGTTCGACCCTGAGCTTCATGCCGGTGAGCGGGGTGCGGAGCTGATGCGACGCGTTCGCGACGAAGGAACGCTGCGCCCGGAACGTGCGCTCGACCCGATCGGCCATCTCATCGAACGAACCCGCGAGCTCCCTCACCTCGTCGGGTCCGCCGATCGCGCCCGCTCTGGTCGAGAGGTCGCCCTTGCCCAGGCTCCGGGCCGCCGCCGCCAGCTTCGTCAGCGGCCGCGCGAGCGACCCGGCGAGCACGAACGCGACCAACATGCCCGCGAGCAGCCCGGCGAGGCCGATCACGAGCACGACGATCGTGACGCGGCTGACGGAGTCGCTCACGCGCTGCACGTCGAGCGTGATGCGCACCGCGCCGATGATCACCGGTCGACCGTCGGGGTCGTCGACGATGGGCGCCGAGGCCAACAGCAGGTCGACCGCGAGCTCGTCGCTGCTGCGAACGATCGCCGACGGCTCTCCGTCGACGAGGGCGCTCAGCACCTCCGGGCGCTGAACGGTCGCGTAGTCCTCGCCGACGGCCGACGCGGCGGGGACGGAGAAGGGATTCGCGTCGGCGAGCACCACGCCGCCGTCGTCCATCACCAGCACCCGCCCATCGATCTGTCTGGAGTATCGCTCGGCTTGGCGCGTCAGTTGGTCGCGAGAGCTCGGCGCCAGCGACGACGAGTCGAACGACGCCGCGAGGGCTTGGGCCGTGACCTTCGCCTGACCGAGCAGGTCCGACTCGGCGCGTTCGCGCAGGTTCACCGCGAGGGGCACGGTCAGGGCAACGATCACGGTGATCAACACGTAGGCGAAGGCCATGACGAGCCGCGTACGAACCTTCGTGTGAGCCTCCTCAATCCGTGATGTCGGCCGGGGGAGCGAAGCGGAAGCCCACTCCGCGACTCGTGGTGATGTAGCGCGGGTCGCTCGGATCGTCCTCGAGCTTCTTCCGCAGCCACGAGATGTGCACGTCGAGCGTCTTCGTGGGACCGAACCAGTGTGGGTCCCAGACCTCGTCCATGATCTGCTCACGTGGGACGACCTCGCCGGCCCGCGACATCAGCAGCATCAGCAGGTCGAACTCCCTGGGTGCGAGCTGAACGTCTCGGGCGTCCTTCGTCACCGTGCGGGACGAGGGGTCGAGCGAGATCGCTCCGATGACGATCGGCGACTTCGAGGTGGCCTCGTTCCCGGCTCGACCCCGGCGCATGATCGCTCGCATGCGGGCCACGAGCTCGCCGGCGCTGAACGGCTTGACGACGTAGTCGTCGGCGCCGAGTTCGAGTCCGACGATGCGGTCGACCTCTTCGCCGCGGGCGGTGAGCATGATGATCGGCACGTCCGAGCGACGCCGGATCTCCCGACACAGGTCTCGGCCGTCTCCGTCGGGAAGCATGACGTCGAGCAGCAGGATGTCCGGCTCTTCGACCTCGTAGGCGGCCGTCGCCTCGGCGATCGTGCCGGCCACCTGCGGGTCGAACCCTTCACGCGACAGGTGTTCTGCGAGGGGCTCGGAGATGCTCGTCTCGTCCTCCACGACGAGCACACGAGGCTTCATGGAGCGATGGTAGCCGCGCGTCCGGAACTTCGGTGGAGAACTCTTGTCACACTCCTTGAAGTGTGTCACTACCGCCGGTTAGAAAGCTCCCACAGACGTGGATCAACGGACTTCGGGGTGAACGAAGGGAGCGTCGGGTGTCACAAGATGCCGCCATCGAGGGATCTCGGATTGCCGTCGGTCGTGAAGACGAAACCGCTAGATTCCGGCTGCTTTCTGTAGGCATCTTCCTCGTCTCGGTCGTTGCTGTGGTTGCCGGATTGGCGGAGCAGCACTCCTCGCCATCCTGGCCAGAGCTCGCCGCCTTCGCCGCCGCCGCGGCTTTCGCCGGGATCTTGTCCGTCAGGTCTGGATCATCGACCGCCTTGTCTCTCGACATGCCGGTACTCCTCGCCGCTGGGCTGGTCTTCGGGCCTGGTGTCGGAGGAGCGCTTGCGTTAGTGGCATACATCGACCCACGAGAGTGGCGGCGCGAAGTAAGCCTGTTCAGGGCGATCTGCAACCGAGGTCAGACGGCTCTCAGTGTCATGGCTGGATCGCTTGTCTTCGTGGCTGTGGGGGGTGAGCTGGGAATCTGGCCGGGGTCCCTGGTCGGAGGTCTCCTCGCCCTCGCTACTGATATCTCAGTCAACTACCTGCTTGTCGCTCTCATGACGTCGTTCCGAACCGGACTGCCGATCTCGGTGTCACTCTCGGAGATGCAGCTGGGGTCAAGAAGGCTGTTTGCGCTCATGTACCTCTCCTACGGACTAATGAGCGTTCTCCTGGCCGAGGCCACCGCTGCCATGGGCCTGAGGGGGTTCGTGGCCTTCATCGTCCCTTTGGCGTTGGCCAAGGGCGTCTTTGAGCAGAGTCGTCAGGTGCTTCAGTTGCGTCGAGACGCCGATCAACAGACTGCGGCACTCGTCTCAGCAACCGACGCGATAGCCAGCGAACGACGGGATGAACGTCAGGTGCTGGCTGGGGAACTGCACGATGAGGTGCTGCCGCCTCTGTTCAAGGTGCATCTCATGGGGCAGGTGCTTCAACAGGACATAGAAACCGGTCGTCTCCTGAATCTTGACGACGACCTTCCCGAATTACTGAGCGCCACGGAGACGGCGCAGACGGCAGTGCGTGGCGTGGTCAACGGGCTCAGGTCCGCGAAGGTTGGCCCTGGGGGACTCGAATCGAGCCTCCGCTTGGTGGCACAGCAGTTGGAGTCGGCTGGTTCGCCGAGACTATTCCTGAAGGTCGACGATGTTTCGGCCAGCGAAAGCGCCGAACTCCTCTGCTACCAGCTGGCTCGGGAAGCCATGAGCAACGCAGCCAAGCATTCAAAAGGCTCCCGCATCAACGTCACTCTCCATCAGGCAGCTGAGACTCTGGACCTGACGGTTGCGGACGACGGTGTGGGATTCGATCCAGCCACGGTGGATCCCCAGAGTCACTTCGGCCTTAGTCTCATCGCTGAACGGGTCAAGGCGGCCGCGGGCACGGTGGAGGTCAGGACCAGTCTGGGTTCAGGGACCGTTGTTCACGCCCTGATACCTGATTGGGTAAAGAACAAGACCCCGGATTGAAATCCGGGGTCTCGGTTCAAGCCTTCTTGGAACGGCCCTCAGGCCTTCCAGTGCGCGCCACCCGCAAGGGCGACGGCGAGCAGGGAGCTGAGAGCGATTGCAATCCTGCGAGCGATCTTCATGATCCACTCCTTCTCCGACGGTGCATCATTCTGCTGTTCTGAAGTCCGCCCCCATCTGGGGGACATGACAAACTATCGGGGGACACCCACATGGGGGACAACGGGGAGTTGACGCTACTGCGTTCGATGTAGGCTCCGACCCCTCCTCGTGTCCTACTTTCAAAGTGTGGCTCGAGGGCCGAAGATGAATGGGTGTCCCGGGCCGCAGATTCCAGTCAGGGTGTCTCGCGAGAGCGCCTTCTTCTCGCTTTCCAGCTCTTGGTCGTCGTGCCCACCTTGGTGTTTCTTGGCGTGGCCGTGGCGAAGGATCCTTCGGTCTTCGATCTTCAACTAATCCTCTGGGCCGTCCTGATTGCGGCCGTGGAGCTACTCCCCGTGCCTGCATGGCGCGGCGTCCACCTAAGCCTCGGGTTCCCCCTACTCATGACGGTTGGGATCCTCTATGCGCCTCCGGCGGCTGCCGCCACGGCGTTGATCGGATCCTTCGATCCTCGAGAGCTCCGACGAGAGGTGAGCGTTCTTCGGGCGCTCTTCAACAGATGTCAGGTGAGCCTCTCTGTGCTCGCGGCAAGCGGGGTCTTCCATTGGCTAGCCGGGCCCGCTGGGATCGACACCCCTGAGCAGTGGACCCTTGTGTTCCCGGCCATGGTCGCTGCCGTCGCGGACTTCGGCGTCAACACCGCAATGGTCGCCGTCTTTACGAGCCTGAGGGTGGGTCTACCTCTCCGCGCAGTGGTGCGAGAGCTACGGATTGGTGGGCTCGGCGAGTTCGTGCTCAGCTACTTGGGTCTGGCGGTTCTTGGTCTCGCCCTGGCCATTCTGTTCGACGAGAACACCTGGTGGGTCCTGCCCGCCTTGATCGCGCCGCTCGTCTTTGCGAGGCAGATGTTCTTCAGGTCGCAGGCGCTCGAGGAGGCGCACAAGGAGCTCCAGGATCGTGAGCAGGTGCTCAAGACGTTGTCGAACGCGATGGCGGAGGAGCGTGCGGACGAACGGCTGCAGATCGCCGGGTACCTCCACGACGACCTGGCGCAGGTGCTCTTCCGGCTCTCGATCCAGGTCGACGTCGCGCGCAAGCTCCTCGAGAAGGACGACATCCCGGCGGTTCGGGATCAGCTCGAGAAGATCCGCGAGTCCAAGCAGGCGACCTCCGACCGCATCCGAGCGCTCATCCGAGACCTGCATCGTTCGCCGTTGGGAGCCAAGGGGCTCGCCGAGGCACTCGAGTCGTTCACCGACGAGGTCGGGCGCGATGCCGACGTCACGTATCACCGCGACATCGACGAGATGCCGCTGCCGGCACCGATCGCATTGCTGATCTTCCACATCGCGCGCGAGGCGGTCATGAACTCCCTCAAGCACGCGCAGGCCGCGGACTTCTGGATCGGCGTGCACGAGGACGCGGACTCGATCGTGCTCGAGCTGCGCGACAACGGCGTCGGGTTCGACGTCGACGCGCCGGGACCCGAGGGTCACTTCGGCATGGCGATGATGCGCGAGCGCGCCCAGGTCGGTGGCGGCACGTTCGACGTGCAGAGCGCTCCCGGCGAGGGCACGACGATCACGGTGAAGTTCCCGAGCTCACTGCTGCAAGCCGAGGCTCCCCCTCAGGCCGTGACCGGCGGGGCAGGCGACGTTCAGGCGGAAGGTGCTTCCCCCGATACATCGGGATCCACGCGGGGGGACGACGATTTCCCGCGAAGTGTCCCCGCATGACGATCACGGTGAACGCCACGATGCCTGCGTAGAGGAACACGTCGCCGATCGACAGCACGGTCGAGATCGGCGGGGGCAGGCCGATCACGTCCGCGAGCGGGGTGAGCACGTCCGACGACGTCATCACGTGGTGTTTCCCGTCGTCGATCGCCGAGGGCAGCACCCCGCTCGGTCCCCCCGCTGCGCGGATCGCCGCCTCGCTCACGGGCATGCCGCCGTTGAACGCGATCACGGCCATGTTGAGCGTGAGGCCCAGCAGGAGCAGGGGCGCAGCCGGGAGTCGTCGGTTCACCCAGACGAACGCGATCAGCAACACGTAGCTGCCCACGAGGGCGACGACCGCGACATCGTCGTCGAGCCAGCGATCGAACGGGACCAGCTGCAGCACGAGTCCCGCGGCGGCGGCGCCCCACCAGTACACGTGGATCCGCTCGAAGTTGCGCACGCTTCCGCCCGCGAGGGATCCGGCGACGAGGCCGATGATGGCGACGGTCAGGACGACGATCATGGTGGGGAAGGATGACGCGTGCGGGCTGCGATCGTCGCATCGGTTCCGTCGCAAGTCCAGCCACGAGCGGCGCAGAGGTTCGACCCCGGCCGATGTCGATGGTTCGCCGTACGCTCGAAGCATGGCGAGCATGGCCGACACCGGCTACTTCGGGCCCGAGAGCGTCTCGTGGCAGGTCCATCGCGAGGTCACGGTGCTGTTCGGCGGGGCCCGTGCCCTGCTGATGCAGGCCGCCCACCCCCTCGTGGTCGCCGGCGCGAACCAGACCGGCATGTACGAGCGCAACCCGTGGAAGCGACTGCAGCGCACGCTGATCCTGACCTACACGCTCACGTTCGGGACGAAGGCCGAGGCTCATGCCTCCGCCGACAAGATCAACGAGGTCCACACCCGCATCAACGGCACCGACCCCGTCACCGGGAAGCGCTACGACGCGCTCGATCCCGAGCTGCTGCTCTACGTCCACGCATGCCTCGTCGACTCCGCGATCCTGTTCGAGCAGCTCACCGTCGGCAAGCTCGACGACGCGGGACGGCAGCGGTTCCACGAGGAGCAGATGCTCGCCGCGGAGCTCTGCCTCGTCCCTCGGGCGATGATCCCGGCCACCTGGCAGGCGTTGCGTGCCTGGCTCGCCGACTTCGAGGATCGAGGGGAGCTGCAGGTCACCGAAGGCGCCCGCAGGGTGCTGGATCTGTTCTTCGATCCTCCCGAGGAAGCGGAGTGGCGCCCGGTGCTCCGAGGCGTGTCGCGCCTCGCCTACGGCACGCTGCCCGAGGGCATCCGCGAGATGTACGGCATGCCGTTCGGGGCCGTGAAGCGGACGGCGATGCGCGCGACGTTCCCGGTCATCCGAGCGGCTCGGCCGCTCCTGCCGCCGAAGTACCGCTTCATCGCCCCGTACTCGGAGTTCCTGCTCCGCCAGCGCGGCATCGACCCCGAGGTCGATCAGGCCGAGGTCAGGAAGCGGGTCGGCATCCGGCTCTAGCCGGGGGCATCTCGGCAACGGGCGTCGCGTGGCAGACTGCGGCCATGACGGCTCCTCTCGACGTCGATGCGCTCCTGCTCGACATCGACGGCGTGCTCGTCACGTCGTGGCAGGCCCTTCCGGGTTCGGTCGCAGCCGTCGCCGTCCTTCGCGAGGGCGAGGTGCCGTTCCGGCTCCTCACGAACACCACGACGCACTCGCGGCTCGGGCTCGCCGAGACGCTGCGCGAGGCCGGCTTCGACTTCGAACCCGACGAGATCGTCACGGCCGTGACCGCGACGGCGAGTCACCTTCGCTCGCACCACGCCGGCGCGAAGGTGTTCGTGCTCAGCGACGGAGACCCGGGTGAGGACCTCGGTGACGTCGAGCTGGTCGACGTCGACGACGCCGATGTGGTCGTGCTCGGCGGGGGGTGCGACGACTTCAGCTACGAGGCGATCAACCGGGTGTTCCGTCGGCTGAACGACGGTGCCGCGTTCGTGGCGATGCACCGCAACCTCTACTGGCGCACGAACGAGGGGCTCCAACTGGACGGAGGCGCGTTCGTCGCAGCCCTCGAGGCGGCGTCGGGCGTCACGCCGATCGTGTGCGGCAAGCCGGCGCCCGCCTACTTCGCCGCTGCCCTCGACACGCTCGAGGTCGCTCCCGAACGCGCCGCGATGGTCGGCGACGACATCGTGAACGACGTGCTCGGCGCCCAGGACGCCGGTCTCACCGGTGTGCTCGTGCGGACGGGGAAGTTCCAGCCTTCCGACCTCGGTCGTGGCACGCCGGACGTCGTGGTCGACTCGCTCGCCGACGTGCCGGCGCTGCTCGGGATCGGTGGCTGACGTGGGATCGGACCGGACCGTCGCGCCCGGGTTGTTCACGGGCATCGCTCCGCAGTACTCGTGGGCGGGCGCGGTCCTGTCGTTCGGCCAGGACCCTCGATGGCGACGGTTCATGGTCTCGAAGCTCGGGGCCGTGCCGGGATCGCTCGTGCTCGACGTCGCCGCCGGCACCGGGTTGGTCTCGCGCGATCTCGCGGCGAGGCTCGAGGGTGAACGTGGTCTCGCTCGACCCCAGCGAGCCGATGCTCCGAGCGGGGATCCCCGCGAACGAGGCTCGCCGGGCTCGCCGACCGGATCCACCCGGTGCTCGGGCGGGCCGAGGTGCTTCCCTTCGCCGACGGGACCTTCGACGCGCTGACGTTCACCTACCTCGTGCGCTACGTCGACGATCCGGCCACCACGCTCCGAGAGCTCGCGCGCGTCGTCCGCCCGGGCAGGCTCGATCGCGTCGCTCGAGTTCCACGTGCCCCAGCAGCCGATGCTGCGCGCGGGGTGGTACGCGTACACGCGCGGCGTGCTGCCCGTGCTCGGGTCGTTCGTGTCGCCCCAGTGGCGACGCACGGGGAACTTCCTCGGGCCGAGCATCAGCCGGCTCGAGGACCGCGCACCGCTGCCCGAGCAGGTGCGGTGGTGGCAGGAGGCGGGCATCCGACACGTGCGCTCGAGGGAGCTGACGCTCGGCGCCGCCGTGGTCATCTGGGGAGTGAAGGAAGGCCGTCGTGGGGGATAGATCGAGGCGGGTCCTCGGATCGCCCGGCGTTCTACGCGCTGGAGCCCGGGGGCTGGCGCGACTGGTGGAGCCTGCTGCATCCGCCGTACACGGTCTGGCACCTGTCGTACGTGGTGATCGGCGCGTCCCTCGCGCCCGACGTCGACGTGCGATGGCTGGGCGAGACGCTCCTCGCCTTCTTCCTGGCGATGGGGCTCGCCGCCCATGCGCTCGACGAGCTGCACGGACGCCCGCTCCGCACGCGGATCCCCGATGCGGCCCTGGTCGCCGTCGCGGTCGTCGGCCTCGCGGGCGCGGTCGCGCTCGGCATCGACGGCATGATCGAGGTCTCGCCGTGGCTGGGCGTCTTCATCGCGGTCGGAGCCTTCCTGGTGGTCGCGTACAACCTCGAGCTGTTCGGCGGCGTGTTCCACTCCGACCTCTGGTTCGCGCTGGCGTGGGGAGCCTTCCCGGTGCTCACCGCGTACTTCGCGCAGACCGCCGAGCTCGGTGTGGCGGCGCTCCTCGCCGCGGCTGCGATGTGCGGCCCTGAGCGCCGCCCAACGGGCGCTGTCGACGCCGGTCAGGCGCCTGCGGCGGCACGTCGTGGACGTGCACGGAGAGATGATCCTCGGAGACGGGACCCGCGAGCCGGTCGACGCATCGACCCTGCGGGAGGCCCCCGAGTCCGGGCTGCGGCTGCTGTCGCTCGCGGTGCCGCTCCTCGCGGCGGCACTGCTCGCCGCACGGCTGCTCTGATCCGGGCCTACCCGGACGACACGATCGCCAACACCTCATCGGCGTAGCGGTCGAGCTTCGCCGGTCCGATCCCCGGCACGGCCGCCAGGTCGGCCCAGTCGCTCGGTTTGCGCTCCGCGATCTCGGCGAGCGTCGAGTCGTGGAAGACCACGTACGCCGGCACACCGTCGGTCGAGGCGCGCTGGCGCCGCCACTCCTTCAGACGGTCGAACAACGGACCCCCTCCGGCACCGACCGTGACGGGAGCTCGCGCGCCCCGAGCCTTCGCCGTCGAGCGCGCCGCCTCGGCCTTCACCACACCGATCTCCCGCAGGAAGGGGCTGGGCGCGGAGCGCGGCTCTCGCGGCCACGACAGGAACAGGTGTTCGCGCGCCCGTGTGATGCCCACGTACAGCAGGCGTCGTTCCTCGTCGGGGTCGGCCTCGCTCTTGCGCGCCCGGTACGGGAGCTCGCCGTCGAGGAGCCGAGGCAGGAACACCGCGTCGAACTCGAGTCCCTTCGCACGGTGGTAGGTCATGAGCTGCACGCCGCGACCCTCGCGCTCGGCCGCGAAGCGATGCTCGAGCTCGACCAGGAAGCCGGGGACGGTTGCCTCGCCATCGGCGGCGCGAGCGTACTCCGACGCGAGCGCCCTCATGCGGGCCAGGTCGGCCTGGCGCGTGGCCTCCTCCTCGCCTGCGTCGTCGCTCGCCCCGTCGGGGGCGTATCCGAGCGCGTCGGTGATCGCCTCGACCGCTTCGGCGATGTCGTCGGCTCCGTCGACCCTGCGCAGCCGGGCGAGCACACCGCGTGGCCCCGGCCGCCGCAGGAACGACCCGTCGCGGACCTGGTAGGGCACGCCCGCTGTGGCGAGCGCCTCCTCGTAGGCCTCGGAGCGGGCGTTGATGCGGTAGAGCACGGCGATCCGTTCCCATGCCACGCCGTCGCCGTGCAGCCGCTGCGCCTCGCCGATCACGAAGGCCGTCTCTGCCTCGGTGTCGGCCACCGCGCGCGCGGTGGGGTTCGGGCCGTCGTCGCGGGTCGAGCGCAGCGTCTTCTCGAACCCACCCATCGATCGGGCGAGTGCGTTCGCGACCGTGAGGACCTGCGGCGAGGAACGGTAGTTCTCCTCGAGCCGGACGATCGTGGCGTTCGGATACCGCTCGGGGAACGTCAGCAGGTGCTCCGGAGAGGCACCCGTGAACGTGTAGATCGTCTGGTAGTCGTCGCCGACGACGCAGAGCTCGTCGCGTCCACCGAGCCATCGTTCGAGCAGGGCTTGCTGCAGTGGGTTCACGTCCTGGTACTCGTCGACCGTGAACGCGTGGAACCGTTCGTGCACGAGCCGGGCGGCCTCGGGCTCGTCGTCGAGCAGCCTCACGAGCATCAGCAGCATGTCCTCGAAGTCCATGCGACGCTCGCCCTTGGTGCGCTCGTAGGCCGCGAACGTGCGCTGCATCAGATCGGCCGGCAGCGGGGGTGTCCGGTCCGCCGCCTCGATCGCCTCCAGGTACCCGACCGGGTTCACGAGCCGGTTCTTCGCCCACTCGATCTCGCCGGCGAGCTCGCGGCGCGGCAGGAACCGGTACGCGCCGGGCAGGCCGTTCGCGATCGGGTTCAGGATCTGCGCCTTCGTGTTCAGCACCTCGGGCAGGTCCCGCCCGGTGAACCTCGGCCACAGGGTGCCGAGTTGGCGCAGGGCCGACGCGTGGAACGTTCGAGCCTCGACGCCCTCGATCCCCAGGCCGGCCAACCGGGACTTCAGCTCGCCGGCCGCCTTCTCGGTGAACGTGACCGCGAGCACGGCGGCGGCCTCGAACGCGCCGACCTGGACCTGATGCGCGATGCGGTGGGTGATCGTCGTGGTCTTGCCGGTGCCCGCTCCCGCCAGGATCGCCACCGGTCCTCGCACGGCCTCGGCCGCACGACGCTGCGCGACGTTCAGCCCGGCGAGAGGGTCGGTCGGCGGTGCCATCGACGCGACGCTACCAGCGGGCTCGGACGGTTCGGCTCGAAAACCGTTTCAGACTCGGGCGGCTGCCGCCGATAGGGACCATATGGCTCTGGTCGAGAACAGGCCGCCCGCGGACGTGTCGGGCCGCGTGCCGCTGCACTATGCGGCCCTGTTCGGCGACCTCCATCGCGCCCAGGATCTCGTGGATTCCGGCGCCGACATCCGTATCGGCGACCACGACGGTCAGACCCCGCTGCACTACGCCGCCCAGGGGTGTTCGGTGGCCGTCGCCGATCTCCTGCTCTCGCACGGGGCCGACGTCGACGCCGAGGACGTGGACGGCAACACGCCGCTCTGGTGCGCCACGCTCCGCACGCGGGGCGAGGGGCCGATCGTGCAGATGCTGCTCGGTTCCGGCGCCGACCCTCACCACGAGAACCACGAGGGCCGGACCCCGTCGAAGCTCGCGAAGGCACTCGGTGGCGTCGACATGTCGCTCCGCAGCGCCGGCTGATCGCTCCCGGACACCACGCACCTGAGGTCACGCCCCGCGCTATCTGCGGGCCGGACTACCCTGGTGGCATGACCGCTCTCCCCAGCACCCTCGGCGCCCTGCGCGCGACCGGCTTCCCCGACCGCACCGTGAAGCAGGAGGTGCGTGACAACCTCCTCGCGAAGCTCGCCGCCGGAGGGGACCTGTTCCCCGGCCTCGTCGGGTTCGACGACACCGTGCTGCCGGCGCTCGAGCGCGGCATCCTCGCCGGACACGACCTGATCCTGCTGGGGGAGCGTGGCCAGGCGAAGACGCGCCTGGTGCGGGCGTTGGTGAGCCTCCTCGACGAGGTCACGCCGGCGATCGAGGGCACCGAGACGAACGACCACCCCTACCGCCCGATCAGCGCCCACGGTCGAGCGCTCGTCGCCGAACGCGGGGACGAGACACCGATCACCTGGATCTCCCGCGACGACCGCTACGCCGAGAAGCTGGCGACACCCGACACGAGCGTGGGCGACCTGATCGGCGACGTCGACCCGATCAAGGTGGCCGAGGGTCGCTACCTCGGCGACGAGGGCACGATCCACTACGGGCTGATCCCGCGTACGAACCGCGGCATCGTCGCGATCAACGAGCTGCCCGACCTGCCCGAGCGCATCCAAGTGTCGCTGTTCAACATCCTCGAGGAGCGCGACGTGCAGATCCGCGGGTACCGCATCCGTCTCCCCCTCGACATGCTGCTCGTCGCGACGGCGAACCCCGACGACTACACGCATCGCGGCCGGATCGTCTCGCCGCTCAAGGATCGCTTCGGCACGCAGATCCGCACGCACTATCCGGAGACCCTGCACGAGGAGATCCGCATCATGGATCAGGAAGCCGCCCCGATCGACGGCGCGGTGCCGATGCGCGTGCCGGTCTTCATGAAGGAGATCGTCGCGGCGCTCACGGCCGAGCTCCGTCGCTCATCGCACGTGAACCACCGCAGCGGCATCAGCGTGCGCTACTCGATCGGCAACCTCGAGACGCTGCAGGCGGCGGCCGTTCGCCGGGCGGCCCGGACAGGCGAGCCGGAAGCCGTGCCGCGCGTGGTCGACCTTCCCGCGGTGCTGATGAGCTCCGAGGGCCGCGTCGAGTTCGACACGATCGAGGAAGGCCGAGAGGCCGAGATCCTGCTGCGCGCGGTGCGCACCGCCGAGCTCGAGGTGTTCCGCCGCCGGCTGTCGGGGTACGACTTCGCACCCCTGCTCGCGCGGTTCGACGAGGGGCTCGCGATCGACACCGGCGAGCTCACGCCCGCCAGCGATCTGCTCGATGCGATCGGCGATCTGCCCGGTCTGGCGAAGCTGCTCGAGCGTCTCGGCGTCGAAGAGGAGAGCCCGGGCGTCGCGGCGAGCGCCCTCGAGTTCGCCCTCGAAGGCCTCTACCTCTCCCGCCGGCTGAACAAGGACGGCGGGGACCGTGCCGCGCGCTACTCGGGTCCCGAGGCCGCCTGAGGGCGCGGCCTCGTAGTATCCGGCGCGATGTCACAGCTGCACGAGTGGGTCGGGTTCGCCGTGGTCGCGCTGTTCGCGATCGGCTGGCTCTGGCCCTTGGGCGCGCTGATCGTGCGGCGCGGGCCCGGCGAGCGGTACTGGCAGTGGCTGACCCTCGCTCAGGTGGCCGCCGGGCTCCAGGCGCTGATCGGCATCGTGCTGCTGCTGCTCGGACGCAGACCCACGGAGTGGCTCCACTACGTCTACGGGTTCGGACCGATCCTGATCTTGATCATCGCGCACGCGCTCGCGCGCGATCTCCAGAAGACCCAGCCCGGAGCGAAGCCGATCCAGCCGTGGGTGCCGTTCGCATTCGCCGCGTTCATCTGCTTCGGGCTGACCCTGAGGGGCCTGATGACCGGCCTCGGCATCGGCTGACGCGGCGCTCGATCGCCATCCTCCTTCTCCCTTGACATCCCTCAAGTCGCTCGCCGGCCCGGCCGAATCCCGAACCATGCCTGGGGACCAGGAGCGTGGATCCGCGCACCCGGCCGTCGCTCGAGCGCTCGGTCGTCTCGACGCCTACAGCTTCTTCGTGCTGCCCGCGCACGACTGGAACGCCGACTACGCCGTGGTCGGGACCACGGGCGCCTTCCTGATCACGGTGTGCGATCTCCCAGGAGTGGCGCTGGTCGACGCGAGGCGCCCGGTGGTCGGGGATCGGGCGGTGCCGTCGCTCCGACAGCTTCGATCCGGGGCGCGACGGTTCGCCGGGCGGCTGACCAAGGCGTCGGCGCTGGCCTCGGTCGTGCCGATCGTCTGTCTGACCCAGGCGATCGCCGGGCCCCCCGTGGACGCCGCCGGCGTGACGGTTCGTGAAGCTCGCGGATCTCTCCCGGGACATCTCGGCCAGGCCCGGCGTGCAGTCGCACACCCGCGCTCAGTCTGCGGCGAGGGCGCTCGGTGTGCACGTGGCCGGCGACCAGCGCCGACACTTCACGGTCCGCAGCTGAGCCCGGATCCGACCGTGCGCGAGAGCGCGCGTAGGCTGGTCGCATGCGCTTCCGCTACTCGCGATGGGACGGTACCCAGGATCCGTTCGGCCCCGGCGTGCCCGCAGCCGACGTGCTCGAGGAGCTCGCCGACGAGATCCTGATGGGCGGGAGCGCCGATCATGCGCTCCGGCGGTTGATGCGTCGCGGCATGCGGGGGCGGTTCTCGGGTATCGACTCGCTCCGGGAGCGCCTGCGTCAACAGCGTGAGCGTGAGGAGCAGCTGCTCGACCTCACCGGTCCGCTCGAGGACGTCCGGGAACGGCTGGAGGAGATCCTCGAGCGGGAACGCGCCGAGCTGAGCTTCCGCGATGACGACGATGCACGCATGCGGGAGAGCTTCCTCGACGCCCTGCCACCCGACGCGCCGGGTCAGCTCGGGGAGCTGCGCGAGTACCGGTTCGCCGATCCCGCCGCGCAACGCATGTTCGACGAGCTCCAGGAGCACCTCCGCGAGCAGGTCATGGGTTCCTACTTCCGGCAGATGGCCGAAGGGATGCGGACGATGTCTCCCGAGGACATCGCTCGCTTCAAGGACATGCTCGCGGAGCTCAACGGCCTGATCGAGATGCGCGAGCAGGGTCAGGACACGCAGCCGGCGTTCGAGGACTTCATGTCGCGCCACGGCGGGTTCTTCCCGGACGAGCCGCGCACGCTCGATGAGCTGCTCGAGGGCATGGCTCGCCGCATGGCGGCGATGAGGGCCCTGATGGCCTCACTCTCGCCGGAGCAGCGTGACGAGCTCGCGCGCCTGGCCGAGCAGGTGATGCAGGACATGGACCTCGCGTTCGAGGTCGACCGCCTGAGCGCGAACCTGCAGGAGGCGTTCCCGGAGATGCCGTGGGGCGAGGGCGAGGGGATGGGGATCGGCGAGGGGCACGGCCTGGGAGCCGGAATGCCGATGTCGGCGGCGGTCGACGCGATGGAACGACTCCATGACTACGAGGAGCTCGACCGGTCGATGCAGGGGGACTATGCGGGTGCGACGATCGACGACATCGACGAGGACGCCGTGCGTCGCACGCTCGGGGACACGGCGGCCCAGGACCTGCGTCGGCTGAAGCAGATCGAGCGCATGCTCGAGGAGGCCGGTCTCGTGCAACGACGCCGGGGACGACTCGAGGTCACCCCGCGTGGGGCCCGCAAGCTCGGGGAACGCGCGCTCACGCAGATCTTCGAGGAGCTGCAGCGGGACCGGGAGGGCACGCACGAGTCTCGCGACGCCGGCGGTCTGGCCGAGCCGACGGGGGCGACCCGTCCATGGAACTTCGGCGACCACGGCCAGCTCGCGGTGCAGCGCACGGTGTTCAACGCGGTCACGAGGTCGACGCCCGGCGAGCCGGTGCGCCTCGTCCCCGACGACTTCGAGATGATCGAGGCGGAGCAGCGCACGGAGACGGCCACCGCCTTGCTGCTCGATCTCTCGTTCTCGATGCCGCTGCGCGGGCATTTCATCCACGCGAAGAAGATGGCGCTGGCGCTGCACGCGTTGATCGAGGGCCGCTATCCGCACGACACGCTCTACCTGATCGGCTTCAGCGACTACGCGCGGAGGCTGCAGCCCGAGGACCTCACCGCGCCCGGGTTCGAGCGCGTGTACGGCACGAACATGCAACACGCGTTCATGCTGGCGAACCGGCTGCTCTCGCAGCACCCTCGTGCGACGCGACAGGTGATCATGGTGACCGACGGCGAGCCGACGGCGCACCTCGAGGGGGAGCAGGCGTTCTTCTCGTGGCCGCCGGTTCCCGAGACGATCGAGCTGACGCTCGCCGAAGCCATGCGCCTCGCGAGGTCGGACGTGCGCCTGAACATCTTCATGCTCGAGGAGTCCGAGGGCCTCGCCCGGTTCATGGAGCGGCTGGCTCGCGTGACGAAGGGGCGGGTCTTCCTGATGGACGACGATCGGGTCGGTGAGTTCGTGCTCCGCGACTACGTCGCTCGGCGTTCTCGGTGACGTCGACGCTGAGCCGAAGCTCTGGCGGCTCGCGGTAGGGTCGCTCCCGTGCGGCGGTTCGTGAAGATCGTGGTGTGGACCCTCGTGTTCGCGACGTGTGCCGCCGTGGGCGCGGTCGTCGCGGCGAACACGAACCCGTTCCCGCCGGGGGTGGAGGACCCCGGGGCGCGGCCGAGCGCAGCGTCCCCGACCGTCGAGCCCGACCCGAGCGCGTCGGGCGGCTCCTGGCTCGTGCGGATCGACACGCGCACCTACCACGACCTGTTCGTGGGGGGCCGGTGCGCCGCCAACTGGCGCATCGACGTGGGCATCGCCGTGGCCGACGGGCCGATCGACTCCGCGGGAGCGGCGACGCTCAAGAGCGAGCTGCGATGCGACGAGCCGACGGCCCAGGTGCAGGCCGAGCGGATCGACCTGCGGGCCGTCGGAGTGCTGCGCGACGGCGAGCTGCGCTTCCGCCTCGAGGAGACCGGGCGCAGCCCGGCCGGGTCCCAGGAGCTGAGCGGCTTCCTGGAGACGATCCCGACGCTGCGCCTCGAGATGCCGGCACGCGACGGCGCGACCGCGAGCTTCGACCTCGAGATCCCTGACGGCGGGCAGGGCACCTTCGGTGCCGCGGGCTCCGTCGTGCTCACCGCCGCGGCCCCCTAGGGACCGTCGCCACCGGCCGGCTCCCACCACAGCGTGATCACGCGCTGCTCATGCGGTCCCGCCCCCCACAGCCCGGCGTGCTCATGGAGCCGGGAACCGAGGGCGTCGGCGATCTCGTCGTCGCGTTCGGGCGTCAGACAGAGCCGTCGACGCACGAGGGCGATCGCGTCGCCGCGACGCTCGAAGCCGCTCCCCGCCGTGTCGGCGGTATCGACGCGCTCGTCGCGATGCGCGTCGAAGCCGAGGGCCTCGCAGAGCGCCTCGGCATCGTCGGCGCTCGGCCGATCGGGGCGCTCGAGCTCGTGGAAGCGCACCCACAGGTCGTTCATCCACGACAGCGGATGGCGCTCGGTCAGCTCGATCACGACCCGGCGGCGAGCGTGTGCCGAGAGTGCCCTCAGGAAGGCGCCGAGCTCGGGCACGTTGTACGCGACGTGGCCACAGACGGCGACGTCGGCCCTGGGGGTGTCGGATGCGACGTCGGGCCAGCGTCCGAGCACGCTGGTGACGGGGAGACCCAGGTCCGCCGCCCGGGCGGCGACCGCCTCGAGCATGTCGCTCTGACCGTCGACCGCGATCAGGCCGGTGCAGCGAGCCGCCAGCGGCAGGCTGGTCGCTCCGCCCCCCACCCCCACGTCGAGCACCGCGCCCGGTTCGGCGAGCGCCTCGAGCGCCCGCGAAGTGGTCGGCGTCGGCCCGGCTCGACCGTCGCCGGTCGCCGCCCGATCCCCTCGGCGGGCGAAGAGCTCCGAGGGGAACCCGTAGGGCGACTCCGGCGCCGCCTCGAGGATCGCCGGGGGGATCGCCCACGACGCGAGGGCGTCTGCCCAGGCGGCCTCCAGCGCCACCGGGTCACCCCTCACCCAGCACCTCGTCGGTGTCGGCACCGAGCCGCGGCGGCGGGAGCCTGGTCGGCAGCCGCTCGCCGTCGAACCTGAGCGGGTTCGCGACCAGGCGCAGCGCACCATCCGTGCGCCGGGTCGGTCGACGTCGTCGACGAGCGCGGCACCCTCGGGCGAGGCGAACACCTCGTCCATCGTTCGGATCGGCGAGCAGGGCACGGAGGCCGCCTCGAGCTCGCTGAGCCAGTGCGCGGCCGGGCGGGTCGCGAACGCTGCCGCGAGCAGGGGCACCAGCTCGTCGCGGTTCGCGACGCGGTCGTGGTTCGCGGCGAACCGATCGTCGTCGGCCCACTCCGGGTGTCCGACGACCTCGCACGTCCGCCGGAACAGCCGGTCGTTCCCGCCCGCCAGGATGAACGGGCGGTCCGAGGCGTGGAAGGCCTGGTACGGCACGATGTTCGGGTGGGCGGTGCCCAGGGCCGAGGGCACCACCCCTCCGATCAACGTGTTCGCCGCCTGGTTCACCATCGCGGCCACGCTGGCATCGAAGAGCGAGACGCCGACGTGGCGGCCGAGGCCGGTTCGCTCCCGCTCGGCGAGCGCCGCCAGGATGCCGATCGCCGCCTGCAAGCCGGTCACGACGTCGAGCAGCGCCACGCCGGCCTTCACGGGCTCGCCGCCCGGTTCCCCGGTGACGCTCATCAGACCGCAGAGGGCCTGCACGATGATGTCGTATCCCGGCCGAGCGGCCGTCTCCGCCGAGGCATCGCCGAACGCGGTGAGCGAGCAGGTGACCAGGCGAGGATTCGCCGCTCGCAGGCCGTCGAGCGAGAGTCCGAGCTCGGCCATCAGTCCCGGCCGGAAGTTCTCGATCAGCACGTCGGCCCGGGTCGCCAGCCGCTCGACGGCGGCGACCCCGGCGGGCGTTCGCAGGTCGATCTCGACCGATCGCTTGTTCCGGTTGAGCGACAGGAAGTAGGCGGCGTCGTCGCCGGCGAACGGCGGCCCCCAGTGGCGCGTGTCGTCGCCTTCGCCGGGACGCTCGACCTTCACGACGTCGGCCCCCAGGTCGCCCAGCGTCATCGTGGCGAGCGGTCCCGCGAGCACGCGCGAGAGATCGATCACCCGGAGCCCGGCGAGCGGTGCCGGCGCCGTCTGGGAACCGCCCGTCATGGGTCGGCAGCCTACCCGGGTCGGTCGTCCGCCGGGTTGCCGAGGCGTGCCACTGGCCCCGGGGCCCCCCGGTCGGGCATGATGGGCCCGTGAACGAGCAGAGCCTGGATCGAGTCAACGCCTTCCTGGCCGAGGCCGCGCGCCGAACGGCGGTCGGCGACGTGATGGCGGTGACGCCGGCCGAGATCGGCCGTGAGCTCGGGTTCCCCGATGCTCTGTCCACGGCGCGGGCGGTGCGGGCGCTGATCGCTCGCAGGCGCCTCGAACCGGCACAAGGTTCCTACCGGCTGCTCGACAGCAGGCCCGTCGAGGCGGGCGAGAAGGAATCGCTCGGACGGCGCCCGCGCACGACCCGTCAGCGCCCCTCGTCGACGACGCGCGCGGAGCCGGGCACCGCGCGGTACTCCGACTTCGGTCGCGCCGTGGTCGATCGCCTGGTCGAGGTGGGACGGGAAGCCGCCGAGATGCGCGCCGCCCTGCGGTCGGCTCGCGAGGAGGCGCGAGAGGCGCGCCAGGACCGCGACGAGGCCGAGAGCCGCGCGCGCTCACTCTCGGAGAAGGTCCGAGAGCTCGAGGCTCGCGCCGAGATGGCCGAGTCGAACCTGCGCACGGTGCTCGCCACGGTGCGCTCGAAGAACGCCGAGGATCCCGCTCGCGATGCGGGGGTCTCCGACTCGGAGATGGAGGCGATCCTCGGGGTGCTCAAGGGCGACGACCCGGTCGAGACGCGCGGTGTCGCGACCCCGGACCCCGAGACCGCCTGAGGCGATCAGCCGGGGGCGGCGCCGCCCTCGTGGCGCAGGAAGGCCTCGTAGCACGCCGCCTCGTGGTCGGGCGCCAGTTGCCGCAGCCCGAGATCCTCGCCGCGACATCGTGACTCGATCCCCAGCTCCGCGGCTCGCCCCGACTCGACGACCGGGCATCGCGGGTGGAACCGGCATCCCTCGGGGATGCGGGTCGGATCCGGCGGCTCCCCGGTCAGGATCGGTCGATCGAGACCGCCCGCCTCGGGGACCACGTCGAGCAGTGCCTTCGTGTAGGGGTGCTCGGCCCGCAGCAACACGTCCTCGGCGGGGCCGATCTCGACGATGCGGCCGAGGTACATGATCGCGACCCGATCCGCGACGGTCCAGGCCAAACCCAGGTCGTGGGTCACGATGATGATCGTGAGCCCGAGATCCTCACGGAGCTTCATCAGCAGCTGGAGGATCTCCCCGCGCACCGATGCGTCGAGGTTCGACACCGGTTCGTCGGCGACGATCACCTCGGGCTCGAGCACGAGCGCCCCGGCGATCACGACGCGCTGGCGTTGCCCGCCCGACACCTCGTGCGGGTACCGAAGGAAGAACCGTTCGGGGGGCCGCAGGCCGGCGTGCGACAGTGCCCTGCCGACGAGCTGCTCCTCGGGCTCCCCGTTCGGCCCTCGGTCGATGCCATGGATCCGGAGGCCCTCGGCGACGATCTCGTAGATCGTCTGACGAGGGTTCAGCGTGCCCGTCGGATCCTGGAACACCATCTGCACCTTCCGGCGGTACGGCTTCAGGTTCCGCGGCAGCGGCTCACCCTCGAACAGGATCCGGCCTGATTCCGGGGGCTGCAGTCCCATGATCGCCCGGGCGGTCGTCGTCTTGCCGCAGCCGGATTCCCCCGCGAGGGCCAAGACCTCACCCCGACGCAGCTGGAAGTTGATCCCGTCGACGGCCCGCGAGACGACGGGCTGCTTGCCGCTGAGACCCTTGAACACGCCCACGCGACCCTGGAACGAGACGTGCAGGTCCTGGACCTCGATGACGACCTCGCCGTCGCCCGCCCACGCGCCGGAGCCCGTCGTCTCCGCGACCTGACTCACCGCGGCACCTCCGAACCGACGGCCGCCGCCGGGCTGCGAACGAGCAAGCAGGCGGCTCGGCGACCACCCGGCCCGGCGTCGTAGAGCGGAGGATCGATCTGCGGGCACTCGTCGAACGCCTTCGGGCAGCGCGGGTGGAACGAGCAGCCGGAGGGAACGTCGGCGGGATCGGGCGGGTCGCCTCCGAGCCCGGTCGGGTGCCATCGGAAGCGCATGTCGCCGATCTCCGGGAACGCGGCGGAGAGCGCTTCCGTATACGGGTGCTTGGGATCGTGGAACACCTGCTCCGCCGGACCCTCTTCGATGATGCGGCCCGCGTACATGATGGCGAGCCGGTCGCTCGTCTCCACCAGGACCGAGAGGTCGTGTGTGATGAAGATCATCGAGAGCCCGAGGTCGTTCTGCAGCTCCTTCATCAAGCGGAGCACCTGCGCCTGCACCATCACGTCGAGGGCGGTCGTCGGCTCGTCGGCGATCACGAGCGAGGGCGCGCACGCGAGCGCCATCGCGATCATCACTCGTTGCTTCTGGCCGCCGGAGAGCTCGTGCGGGTAGTCCTTGGCGCGACGCGTGGGCAGTCCCACCTGCTCGAGCAGCGAGTCGACCCTGACGCGGGCTTCCCGTTCGCCGGCCTGCTGGTGGATCGTGATGGCCTCCCCGATCTGGTCGCCGACCGTCTGCACCGGGTTCAGCGCGTGCATCGCGCCCTGGAACACGATCGACGCGCCGGTCCAGCGCACGGCGCGCAGACGCCCCGGCTTCATCGCGAGCACGTCCTCGCCGTCGAGCACGATCTCGCCCTCGATCTTCGCCGTCTTGGGCAGGAGTCGCAGGATGGCTCCTGCGATCGTCGACTTGCCGCACCCGGACTCGCCGGCGAGGCCGATGACCTCGCCCGTCTTGATGTCGAGATCCACGCCCCGGACGGCCGGCACCTCACCCGACTCGGTCCGGTAGGTGATGCGAAGATCGCGGAGTCGGAGGACTTCACTCATCGTATGCCCCTCGCACGACGCTCATCGGTCCCTCAGCTTGGGGTTGATGATCTCGTCGAAGGCGAAGCCGCACATCGTGAACGCGAGCACGACGAGCGTGATGCACAAGCCCGGGAATCCGATCCACCACCACGCGCCGAGCGTGGTGGCACCGGCCGCGAACGCCTCCTCGAGGATGGTTCCCCACGACGGCTTGGTCGGGTCGCCCAATCCGAGGAAGGACAGGGCGGTTTCGGACAGGATCGCGATCGCGATCGTGAGGATCGTGTTCGCGAAGATCACCGGCATCGCGTTGGGGAGCACGTGTCGCACGATCATGTGTCGGTTCGGCGCGCCAAGGGCCCTCGCCCGTTCGATGTAGGGGTGTTCGCGGATCGAGAGCACCTGTGCCCGGACCAGTCGCGCGGTCCCCGGCCACGACGTGACGCCGATCACGAGGATGATCGCTCCCAACGACTGACCGATGATCGAGGCCAGCACGATCGCCAACGCGAGCCACGGGATCACGAGCCCGAAGTCGGTGAACCGCATCAGCACCGTGTCGATCGTGCCCCCGCGGTAGCCCGCGACGATGCCGACCGTCGCTCCGATCGTCATCGACAGCACGGTGGCGGTGAGCCCGACCAACAGTGAGATCTTCGATCCCTGCACCACGAGCGTCAGCACCGAGAGGCCGAAGTCATCGGTCCCCATCGGATAGTCTCGAGAGGGCGGTGCCAACACCGGGCCGCTGACCTTCGAGGGGTCGACCCCCGACGCGTCGGCGAAGATCGCGAAGAGGGCCATCGCCGCGAAACCGATCAGGATCGTCAGCCCGATCATGCCCATCTTGCTCTTGCGGTACTGCTTCCAGAACCGCGACAAGGCGATCCTGCGCCGGGTCCAGCGGATCCTGCGCGGGCTCCGGAGCTCGGGCAGGCTCTCGGGGTCCTGCGTGCCGGCGATCGCTCGATCCCCTCCCGGCTTGATAGGAGGTGCTTGCACGTCAGGCCTCCCGGACTCGTGGGTCGAAGTAACCGTAGATGAGATCCGCGCCCAGGTTCATGAAGATGACCGCGGCGCTCGCGAAGAGGAAGATCGCTTGGAGCAGCGGGAAGTCCTGACTCTGGAGCGCCTCGTAGGTCAGGCCCCCGAGTCCCTTGTAGCTGAAGACGACTTCGACCGTGATGGCGCCACCCAGGACGAAGCCGAACGAGAGCGCGATCAGGCTGATCGTGGGCAGGAGGGCGTTGCGCACGGCGTGCTTGTTCTTGACCATCCGTTCTCGGACACCTTTGGCCCTGGCGGTCTGGATGAAGTCCTCGCCGAGCACGTCCAGCAGCGACGATCGCATCACCAGGTAGTACTCACCGAGGTACGCGAGGGTCAGGGTCAGGGCGGGGAGGAAGAGGTGGTTGGCCACGTCCGCGACGGCCGCGAACCCCGTGTACTCGGCACCCAGGGTCGCCCGCCCCGCGTTCGGGAACCACCCGAGCCCGACCGAGAAGAGCATGATCAGCAACATCCCCAGCCAGAACTCGGGCATCGAATAGAAGATCAGCGAGACGCCCATCGACGCTCGATCGAAGGCGCCGCCCCGTTTCCAGCCCGCTCGGATGCCCATCCAGACCCCGATCAGCACCGAGAAGAACGTGGAGACGCCGACCAGCAACAGCGTCGGCCAGAGGAAGTCGAGGAAGACCTCGAGGACCGGCCGGCCCGACTGCACCGTGAGCGACGATCCGAAATCGAGCCGGAGCGTGTCGCCGATGTAGTCGAAGAACTGGTTGTTGGCCTGGACGCTCAGCGGCGAAAGTGTGATCGGCCAGACCGGCTTGTCGAGCCCGAACTCGCGGAGCAGCTCCTGCTGCTCCTCGGCGTCGATCTGCAGGCCCGCCCCCCTCGTGAGGAACTTCACCGGATCAGAGGGCAGGATCCGGAAGAGGAAGAAGTTGAAGACCAAGACCAGGAACAGGGTGAGGAGGGAACCGGCGATCTTCCTCAGGATGTACCTGCGACCCCCCACCCCTACCCCGTTCCTTCCGTCTCGGAGTGCCTAGGCCTCGTCCTCGTCCTCGCGCCGACGGCGCGCCACGATCACGCCGCCGACGACCGCGATCGCCACGACGATGATGCCCGCCCACAGGATCGGGGAGATGCCACCACTGTCGCCCACGGTGCCGGCGGACTCGCTCGCCGGGGTGATGGTCGCGTACGAGTACGGGGTGTACTGGAACAGGATGCTGCCACCGTTGCCCTCTGCGTCGGGCTCCGGCGACTGCACGAACCCCGACCACCGGTCGGACCGGTAGGCCTGCAGGTCGTTGTCGTACCAGAGCACGATCTGGGGGACCTCCTCGTAGAAGATCTGCTGCATCTCTTGGATGATCGCTTGCCGCTCCTCCTTGCTCGCGGCCGTCTGCTGGTCCTCGTAGAGCTGGTCGTACTCCTCGTTGGACCAACAGGTGTCGCTCCAGACGAGGCACTGATCGGTCGTGTACGTCGACAGGATGAAGTCCGGGTCGGGGTCGGGTCCCCACCCCCACGCGTAGATGTCGTAGTCGTTCGCGTACCAGATGTCCGTGATCTTCGCGACCGTCACCGGGGTCGGCGACGTCTCGATGCCGATCTGCCCGAGCCATCCGGCGATCAGCTTCGTGGCCTTCACGCGGTCCCCGTTGTCGGTCGGCACGTTGAAGCGCCACTCCAGGTTGTCGCCGCTCGCGGGGTCATTCCTGATGCCGTCGCCGTCGGTATCGGTGTAGCCGGCATCCTCGAGCATCTGGTTCGCGCCCTCGAGGTCGAACTGATAGGGCTCGGTCGGCTCCCAGTGCCAGAACGCCGCCGACGGCACCACCATCGTGGTGCCGGGCTCCCCGTATCCGCGCAGGATGCGGTCCACCAGCTGGTCGCGATCGATCGCCATCGCCACCGCCTGGCGGATGGCGGGATCCTGGAAGTACTCGGGCCCGGTGCTCGTCGAGTCGGGCGCCGAACACCCCTTCTGCACGAAGCATTGGTTGAAGCTCAGCTGCGAGTAGGAGAACGCTGCGCCGACGTTCGTCGTGATGTTCTCTTCGCTCTCGAGGGTCTGGAACAGGTCGGACGGGATCGACTCGGCGAAGTCGATCGTGCCCTGCTTCAGGGCCTGCACCATCGTCTCGTCGTTCTGGAAGAACTGGTAGATGACCGTGTCGAGCTCGGGCTCGCCGAGCCAGCTCTCACCCGGCAGGTTCTCCATCGTGACCGACTCCTCGTCGGCGAAGTCCGTCACCTGGAACGGGCCCGCCACGACGGCGTCGGAGTTCACCTCGGCCTTGCGGATCTCTTCCTTCGTCTCGTACTGGCTCCAGATGTGTTCGGGAACGATGAAGATCCAGGGCGGCACGAACGGGGCCGACGTCGGCTTCGTCGTCGTCCAGACGAGCGTGGTGTCGTCGGTCGCCTCGATCGATTCGGTGAACGGAAGGTAGTTCGTGAAGTTCGTGAACTCGAGGTCGAGGATCGTGTTGTACGTGTAGGCGACGTCGTTGGCCGTGATCGGCTCCCCGTCGCTCCAGGTCAGCCCGTCTCGGATCTTGATCGTGTAGGTCATCCCGTCGTCGGAGATGCCGCCGTTCTCGGTCGACGGGAGCTCGGTCGCAAGGCCGCCGGGAGCGGCCACCAGGGTGTCCTGGTCGAAGTTGAACAGCAGCGGGTACTGGAGGCTGTTGATCTCGTACTCCGAGGTCAGGATCTGCTTGAACGGGTTCAGCGTCACCGGTGGCTGCGTGTAGCCGATGATGAACGTCAGGTCCTTGTCGGCAGTCGGACTCTCCGAGGATTGCGCGAGCGCTGCCGTCGAACCCAGCAGACACGCGAGCACCACCGTCGCGATGGCCGATCCTCTACGGTGCGCGGTCCTCATTGCAGGCCTCCTCGTCGAGCTTCTTCGTACCTCAACTGTCTTACGCACGTGGTGCGACCCCAGGTTGGTCGACCGTCAGCGTCCGGGCGTCGGCGTCGAGGGTCGCGGTGACCCCCAGCGGCATCGACGCGAGGTGCTTCCCATGGCCGAGAGGCAGCTTGTATAGCACCGGGACACCCAGCCCCGCTAGGTGCCGCTCGAACACGTCCTCGAGCGATCGGTCCCGAGGGGTCTCCGGACGATCCTCTCGCCACCCGCAGTCCTTCATCTCGCCGATCACGACACCGACGATACCCTCGAGCTTGCCCGCGAGGCGGAGCTGATCGAGATGGACCTCGATGATGTAGCTGGGTTCGTTGACCTCCTCGAAGAACAGGATCGCGCCGTCGAGCACGGGATCGAACGGGGTGCCGATCAGGTGCACGAGGGTGAACAGGTTGCCGCCGACGATGGGAGCGGTGACCTTCCCCGGCGCGATCGCTCGCACGTACGGATCGTCGGGATCGCGCGGAACCTGGCCGGCACCGCCGTTCATGAAGGCCTCGAGGACCGAGTCCCACGTGAACGCCGTGCGCTCCGGGATGCCCATCGAGCCCAGTCCCGGCCCGTGCATCGTGGCGAGGCCGGTGCGTTGGCGGATCGCGATGTGCAGGCTCGTGATGTCGGAGTAGCCCATGAGCGCCTTCGGGTGCTCCGCGATCAAGCCGTAGTCGAGGTGGGGGAGCATCTGCATCGCGCCCGTGCCACCCCACAACGCCTGGATCACGTCGACCTGGGGATCGGCGAAGAGGGCGTTGAGATCGGCGGCGCGCTGCTCCGCTGAGCCCGCGACGTAGTCGTCCTGGGCCCAGACACCGTCGCTCAGTTTCACGTTGAAGCCGCGTTCTCGCCACCATTCGACCGGGCGCTCGACGTCGCTGCGGTTGTAGAAGGGTCCGCTCGGGGCGCAGACGCCGATCGTGCCACCGGGTGGCAGCGGGGAGCCGAACAGCGTGGCCGCGACGTGCGTCACGCGTTCGTTCCCTCCCCCACGATGCCGGGGATTATGCCGGAGCGAGCCACCGCGCGCTAGTCCCCGGTTCCGGTTCCTTGTCCCGCATCGCGCGAGCCCGGCGTCCGTCGTCGCCCGTTCGACGATGCCGACGATGAAGCCGGTCTTGGCCTCCGTATACGACAGGCTGTCGTTGGGATGGGCGGCGGCGAGTTCCCGCTTCAGCGCCTCGTACGCCGCGGCGTCGTCGGGATGGGCTCGGAGCCAGTCGCGGAACACGAGGTGCCGGCGTTCCCAGTCCGAGCCGGCCGCACAGACGTGCAGGTGGAACGATCGCTCGCCGTCGACGTCACGACTGAAGTACTCGCGCTCCACGTTCCGCGGGTCGAGCACCCACCGGTAGCCGATGGCCGTGAGGGGCTCGACGTAGGCGTCGCGCGGAGCGATCGCGGACAGCGAGAGTTGGATGTCGACGATCGGCTTCGCGGCGAGGCCGGCGACGGCGGTCGACCCGACGTGCTCGATCCGCGTGACCAGGTCGGACGGGAGCGAGGCGACGATGCGGGCGGCCTCGGCCTCGTACCGCTCGGCCCAGCTCGGATCCGGGTCCGCGATGCGGTAGGCGCGTCCGCGCCCACCGGAACCGCCGGGCTTCGCTCGGCTCCCGCGCAGGCGAGCGAGCAGCACGAGCGCGTCGAACAGCGACTGCTGGGCCGGGTCGGCCTCGGCGGTCTCCTCCGGGTGCCACTGCACGCCCACGATCCAGGGTTCGGACGTCGGGTCCTCGGTGTGCCCGACGTCGAGCTCGATCGCCTCGACGAGGCCGTCGGGGCTGCGACCCGTCACCCGCAACCGATCGCCGACCCGCTCGACGCCTTGGTGATGGTGCGACGAGCACGTGAGGTCGCCCGACTTCGTGACGGCGGCGAGGGAGGAGGTCGGCTCCGGGGTGACCGTGTGGAGCGTCTCGGTGCCGTCCAGCGGCACCCCGTGCTCGATGAGCTCCGGTCGATCCGGAAGGTGCTGGGCCAGCGTGCCGCCGTAGGCGACGTTCATCACCTGCATGCCGCGACAGATGCACAGGACCGGGATCCTCATGCGTTCGGCGGTCAGCAGCAGGTCGATCTCGAACGCGTCGCGATCGGGCTCGACCCCGTAGTTGTGCTCGGTGTCGGGCACCGCGCCGTACCGCGCGGGGTCGACGTCGCCGCCGCCCACGAGCAGCAGTCCGTCGTAGGGCTCGAGGATGTCCTCGGGAGGACCGATCTCGCCCGGCGAGACGATGGCCGTGCGAGCCCCCGAACGTCGGAGGGCGGCGATGTAGGGGGCCGGCACCCCGTAGCCGCCATCCGGCCACCGGGCGACCCGATCGTCGGCGAGGTGGTAGGCGACGACGGCGACGAGCGGCCGGAACGCGGCGGACACGCCCGACCCGCTGGTCATCCCGCGGACGCCGCCAGCCCTGCGAACCGCGTGAACACCTCGCGTCCCTTGGTCTCGTGCATCGCCTGGAACCGGTCGGCTTCCGCTCGGATCGTCGCGCTCGCCTTGCCCCACGTGGACTCGAGTCCCCCGTCAGCCTGCTCGAACGAGCCGAGCCACATCTCGATCTCGGGCCGGTCGATCTCGAAGTGCCACTGGATGCCCCACGTGCGATCACCGACCCGGTACGCCTGGTTCGGCGACCCGGTCGCCGGTCGCGAGCAGCGTGGCTCCCTCGGGCAGGAGGAACGTGTCCATGTGCCACTGGAAGACGCGATCGCCGTCGCGGTAGTGGGATACGAGCGGGTCGTCGACCGCGGCCGCTTCGGGCCTGATCGGCTCGTATCCGACCTCGCGGACCGGGGCCTTCACGACGTCGGAGTCGAGGGACCACGCGAGCAGCTGTGCCCCGAAGCAGATGCCCAGGTACGGCACGCCACGATCGACCGCTTCGAGGGTCAGCTCGCGGGCTTCCTTGATGAACGGCCGCTCATCGGCGTGCTCGACGTTGTACGAGCTGCCGAACAGCACCACCCCGTCGATGTCGTCGAGCGTCGGGCGGGGCTCGCCGTCGATCGCGTCCCAGACGACGGTCGGAGGCGCCCGCGGATGCGAGCGCGTCGGGCGCGATGCCGAACGTCTCCTCAGGGTCGCAGCGCACGAGCAAGATGGCAGCCATGGGGTCGAGTCTAGGTGCTAGCGTCGCTCCATGAGCGCTCCGATCGACCCTCACGACATGCTCGACATCGACCACCTGCTGAGCGACGACGAACGGGCGGTCCGCGACACCGCGAGGGAGTGGGTGCGTGGTCGCATCCTGCCCGAGGTCGAGGATTGGTACGAGGCCGGCGACTTCCCGGCGCGCGAGCTCGCGAAGGAGCTCGGGGAGATGGGCTTCCTCGGCATGCAGCTGAAGGGCGAGGGCATGCTCGGCCTGAACGCGGTGGGCTACGGCCTGGTCGAGCTCGAGCTGGAGGCCGGCGACTCCGGCCTGCGGTCGTTCGTGTCGGTGCAGAGCGCGCTCGCGATGTTCGCGATCCTCACCTACGGCAGCGACGAGCAGCGAGCGGAGTGGCTCGGGCGGATGACGAGTGGCGATGCGATCGGGTGCTTCGGCCTCAGCGAGCCCGACTCGGGCAGCGACCCGGGCTCGATGCGCACGTTCGCCCGGCGCGACGGCGACGACTGGGTGCTCAGCGGCACGAAGATGTGGATCACGAACGGCAGCGTGAGCGACGTGGCCATCGTGTGGGCGAACACCGACGACGGCGTGCGCGGGTTCGTGGTGCCGTGTGACGCGCCCGGCTTCAGCGCGCCCGACATCCACAAGAAGATGTCGCTGCGGGCGAGCGTCACCAGCGAGCTGGTGATGGACGACGTGCGGCTGCCGGCGGGGGCGGTGCTTCCGGGCGTCGAGGGCTTGAAGGGCCCGCTGTCGTGCCTCAACGAGGCGCGGTACGGCATCGTCTGGGGTGTGATGGGCGCGGCCCGGGCGTGCTTCGAGTCGGCGCTGAACTACTCGAAGGAGCGCGTGCAGTTCGGCAAGCCGATCGGCGCGTTCCAGCTCACGCAGAAGAAGCTCGCCGACATGGCGCTCGAGATCGAGAAGGGCACCCTGCTCGCGTACCACCTCGGCCGCATGAAGGACGAGGGGCAGGTTGCGTCCCGAGCACGTCTCGATCGGCAAGCTCAACAACACGCGCGAGGCGCTGAAGATCGCGCGCACCTCGCGCGGCATCCTCGGCGCGAACGGCATCACGCTCGAGTACCCGATCATGCGCCACATGACGAACCTCGAGTCGGTGATCACCTACGAGGGCACCGAAGAGGTGCACACGCTCGTGATCGGGGGACTGCTCACGGGCCACCGCGCGTTCGTCTGAGGCGCGGCCGTGAGTCTCAGGACGGCGCCGAGCCCGCGCTCCCATCGGTGAGTGCGGAGCGGGCGAGCAGGGTCGCGACGTCGGCGACCTCGGGGCCGTCGCCCGCCGCGTTCGCCGCGTCGTCCAGCATCACGAGACAGAAGGGACAGGCCGTCGCGACGACCTCGGCGCCGGTGCTCGCGGCTTCCGCGTAGCGCGTCTCGTTGATGCGAGCGTCGCCGCCCTCCTCCATCCAGAAGCGTGCGCCGCCGGCGCCACAGCAGAACGAGCGCTCGCGGGTGCGTGGCATCTCCTCGACCCCGCCGGCGACGGCGCCGAGCACGTCGCGCGGTGCGTCGTACCGGTCGTTGTGGCGACCGAGGTAGCACGCATCGTGGTAGGTCACGGCGACCGAGTCGCGCGAGGGGTGCAGCCTGCCCTCACGGACGAGCCTCGCCAGCAGCTCCGAGTGGTGCACGACCTCGTACGTGCCGCCGTAGTCCGGGTACTCGTTCGCGAGCGTGTTGAAGCAGTGCGCGCAGCTCGCGACGATCGTCGTCACGCCGGCCTCGTTCAGCGTCGAGACGTTGCGCTCGGCGAGCGTCTGGAACAGGAACTCGTGGCCCATGCGCCGGGCGGGGTCGCCCGTGCACGACTCGCGCGTGCCGAGCACGGCGACGTCGACGCCGGCGGCCTGCAGGAGACGCGCGGTCGAGCGGGTCGCCTCGCGCGCTCGTTCGTCGAACGCGCCGGCGCAGCCGACCCAGAAGAGCACCTCGGGCGCGGGGTCGCCCGGTGCGAGCACGCGCACATCGAGCCCGGCGGCCCAATCCAGGCGGGCGCTCGCCGGCTGGCCCCACGGGTTCTCTCCCGGGCCCTCGATCCCGCGGAGCAGGCCACCCGCCTCCGAGGGGAACCGCGCCTCGGCCATCACGAGGTGACGTCGCAGGTCGACGATCGTGTCGACGTGCTCGATGTCGACCGGGCACTCCCGCACGCACGCGCCGCACGTGACGCAGTCCCACACGACCTCGTCGGTCACCGCGTTCGGCACGAGCGGCTGCAGCTCGACCTCGCCGGCGGGCGGCACGGCGGTCACGTGGTCGCGCAGCCCCATGATCAGCAGCTTCGGGCTGAGCGGCTTCCCCGTGGCCCAGGCGGGACAGACGTCCTGGCAGCGGCCACATTCGGTGCACGAGAACAGGTCGAGGGTCTGCTTCCTCGTGAGGTCGGTGGCGACGGCGGCCCCGAACCGCAGGTCCTCCTCGTCAGCGTCGAGATCGATGCGCAACGGCGTCAGGTGACCGCTCGGGGCCGCCTTCGCGAGCCACACGTTCGGGACGGCCGTCACGATGTGCAGGTGCTTGGACCCCGGCAGGTAGACGAGGAACGCGAGCACGAGCAGCAGGTGCAGCCAGACCAGGATCCGCTCGGCCACCTCGAGGGAACCGGCCGACAGGCCGTCGATCGAGCCGGCGAGCCATCCGGAGACGGGACCCTCGACGTCGACGAGTCCGAGCGCGACCCGCGTCGCCTGCCACAGCAGCAACGAGACGACGATCGCCGTGATCATCAGCAGGATGCGGTCCGCCTCCTCGAGGTGCGAGCCGCGGAAGCGGTCGGGACGTTGGACCTTGCGGATCCACACCGCGACCACGACACCGGCGAGCACGCCGACGGCGAACACGTCGACGATCCATGCGAACCAGGCCGTGTCGCCGATCAGGGGGAGGTGGCCGTCACGGTCCACGATCGCGATGGCCGCCTCCACGATCGTGGGCAGCAGCACGAGGAAGCCCCAGAAGATCGCGGCGTGCATCATGCCCGGCACGAGCCGCTGGAAGAGCTTGCGTTGCCCGGCGACCTCGACGAGCTCGCGTCCGATGCGGTCGCCGGCCGGTCCTGCGCGATCCGGTCGTCTGGCCGCGCGGCCCGGAGGGTGGCCAGCCGCGGGGCCGCGCGGCGCCAGGCGAGGGCGGCCGCGGCGGCGACCGCCACGGCGAGCAGCGCCGCGCTCAGCGCCCGGTCCGTCGGCGGATCTCCTCCGTGAGCGCCGGCAGCACCTGGAAGATGTCGCCGACCACGCCGAGATCCGCCAGTTCGAGGATCGGCGCCTCCGGGTCTTTCGTGATCGCGACGATGCGCCGCGAGCCCTTCATGCCGACGGCGTGCTGCAGCGCCCCGCTGATGCCCGCCGCCAGGTAGACCTCGGGCTTCACGGTGGCGCCGGTCTGTCCGATCTGCGATGCGTAGGGCATCCAGCCGGCGTCGACCGCGGCGCGCGAGGCGCCGATCGCTGCGCCGCCGATCGCCTCGGCGAGCTCCTCGAGCATGCGGAACCCCTCGGGCCCCCCGAGCCCACGTCCTCCTGCGAGCACGACCTGCGCCTCCTCGAGGCTCGGTCCCGCAGAGACGGTGTCGGTCCGTTCGAGCACTCGCGTGGAGACGAACCCGTCCGGCTCGACCACATCGACCTCCACGACCTCGGCCGCGCCACCCACCGCCGACGGCTCGAACGATCGTGGCCGCATCAGCACGAGCCGGGGCGCCGGACCGCCGAGGTCGACGTCGACGATCGCGGTGCCGCCGAGGATCTCCGCGCGCGCTCGGTCGGTCGACGGGAGGTCGACGGCGTTGGCCATGAGCGTGGAGCCGGTGATCGCCTGGAGACGTCCGGCGACGTCACGTCCTCGGTACGACGAGGGGAACAGCACGAGGTCGGGGGAGTGCTCGACGACGAGCGCGGCGAGCGTGTGAGCGGCCACCCGCGAGGTCGGTTCGGCGAGGCGCTCGTCGTCGGAGGCGTAGACGCGAGCGGCGCCGTGCTCGCCCAACGGCCCTGCGGCTCTCGTCGCGCCCGGCCCGAGCGCCACCGCGCCGACGTCGTCCCCGAGGGCTCGTGCCTTCGCGAGCAGCTCGAGCGCGGACGAGGCCACCGCGTCGGGCGCCACGTCGGCCCAGATCCACACGCCCGCCATCTCAGATCACCCGCGCCTCGGTCAGCAGGTCGGCGATCTCGGCGGCCGTCTCGGGCCCGGCCTCGGTCACCCGGCCCCCCGTCTTCTCCGGCGCGGCCTCGACCGAGGCGACCGTCTGCGATGACCTCACGTCGTCGCCGGCCAGCCCGAGGTCGGCGAGCGAGGGCCGGTCCAGAGGCTTCGACTTCGCGGCCATCACGCCCTTGAGGCTCGGATACCGAGGCTCCGCCACGCCGGTCGTCACGGTGATCAGCGCGGGCAGCGGGCTCTCGACGGACTCGGCTCCTGCGGCGGTCTGTCGCTCGGCGTGGAGCTCGGACCCGACGACGTCGAGGGACGTGACGAACGTCACGCTCGGCAGGGCGAGCAGCTCGGCGACGGTGATCGGAAGGGTTCCCGTGTACCCGTCGGTCGACTCGACCGCCGCGACGACGAGGTCGGCATCGACCGAGCGGATCGCTGCGGCAAGCACCCTGGCGGTGACGAGGGTGTCGGCGCCGCGCAGGGCGTCGTCGGTCACGAGCACCCCGCGCGCGGCTCCCATCGCGAGGGCGCGTTGCACGGCCGCGGCCGCGACCTCGGGGCCCATGGAGATCGCGATGACCTCACCGCCGTCACGCTCCACCAGTTGCAGGGCTCGCTCGAGCCCGTACTCGTCGCCGGGGTCGAGCGAGCCGTCGGCACCTTCTCGCACGAGCAGATGGTCGGGGCCGAGCGTGGGCGTGCCCTGGGGCTCGGGGACCCACTTCACGAGCACCGCGATGTTCACGGGCCGATGCTAGCCGTTGCTAGGCTCGCGATGCAGGCGAGGAACCCCCAGAGAGGAACCCCTTGAGTGGAAGGCTCCATGGACCGCATCCATCTGGAGGACATCGAGGTCGGCTCCGTGCTCGAGAGTCCGGCTCGCACGATCACTCCCGACGACATCTCCGCCTTCGCCCACCTCACCGGCGACCACAACCCGCTGCACGCGGACCCGGCCGCGGTCGCCGAGGGATCGCCCTACGACGCTCCCATCGCCCACGGCTTGCTCGTCACATCGATCTCGAGCGGGCAACCCACGGCCGCCGATGGATGGGCGCTCGGCATCTACCTCGAGGAGACGCGCCGGTTCGTCGCTCCCGTGTACGCGGGCGATGCGATCCGAACCCTGTCGACCGTCACCGACGTGCGTCGATCGCGATCGAAGCCCGACCGCGGCGTGGTCACGATGGACGTGAGCGTCGTGAACCAGCGCGGCGAGGTCGTGCAGGCCGGCGTCGACGTCGTGCTCGTCGGCGCTCGCGGCGCCTAGCCGCGTTCGAAGTACCTCGTCATCTCCCAGTCGGTGATGCAGAGGTTGTCGAAGATCGCCTGTTCCTGCACGGCGGTGTTCAGCAGGTGACCGAAGACGAAGTCGCCGAACATCTCCTTGGCGACCTTCGACTTGCGGAACACGTCGATCGCCTCGTGCAGGCTCGTCGGTACCCTCGGCACGCGCTTCGCCTCGTAGGCGTTGCCCTCGAACATCGCCGGCGGCTCGACCTTGTTCGCGATGCCCCACATGCCGGCGGCCACGGTCGCCGCGAAGGCGAGGTAGGGGTTCGCGTCGGCACCGGGGATCCGCGATTCGACCCGGAACGCCGTCCGCTCGCCCACGGTGCGGTAGCCGCACGTGCGGTTGTCGCGGCTCCAGACGATCGCGGTCGGCGCCCACGAGCCGAGCTGGTATCGCTTGTACGAGTTCACGAACGGGGCGTACATCCAGGCCATCTCGCGCGCGGTCGCCATGAGCCCACCGAGGTACCAGCGGAACTCGTCGGTCAGGTGGCCGACGGCGCCCTTCTCGTCCACGTGAGGCTCTTCGTGCCCTTGGCGTTCCAGATCGAGGAGTGCAGGTGGCACGAGGAGCCGGCTTCGTCCATCGTCCACTTCGCCATGAAGGTGGCCGCGACGCCGCTGAGCGCCGCGATCTCCTTCACGCCGTGCTTGTAGAGCGAGTGGTGGTCGGCGTTCGAGAGCGCGTCGGAGTACGTGATGTTGATCTCGTGCTGGCCCTTGCCGAACTCGCCCTTGGAGAACTCGATCGGGATGCCCGCCCCGCGCATGTCGTTGCGGATCTTGCGGATGATCCACTCGTCCTTGGTGGTCTGGAGCATGTGGTAGTCCATGATGTAGCTCGACGACGGGCGTGCGTCGCGGTAGCCGCGCTCGGCGAGCTCGTCGTAGCCGTCCTTGAACAGGTAGAACTCGAGCTCGGAGCCCGTCTTGACCGTGAAGCCGCATCTCGGCGGCCTTCGCTCGAGCTGGTCCTTCAGGATCTGGCGGGGTGCCACGCGCACCGGCTCGTCCGATATCCTCCTCGTAGATGTCGCAGATGACCATCGCGGTCTTCTCGAGCCATGGGCACAGACGCAGGGTCGCCATGTCGGGCACCATGCGGAAGTCGCCGTACCCGGTCTCCCAGCTCGCGTACTCGTAGCCGGGGAGCGGCTCCATCTCCATGTCGATCGCGAGCAGGTAGAGGCAGGCGTGCAGGCCTTCCTCGCCGAGGATCTCGTGCAGGAAGAAGTCGGGCAGCACCCGCTTGCCCATGAACCGGCCCTGCAGGTCGGTGAACATGCACAGCACGGTGTCGATCTCGCCGGCGTTCGCGCGCGCCTCGAGCTCCTGAGCGTCCAGCATGCCTCGGACTTCCATCGCTCCTCCTCAGCCGCCTACATGGACACGGCGGCCGTTGCCGGCCGCCGTGTCCTCCACCGATGGTCGCGTTCGTCTAGCCGGACGGCGGCGGTGTCGACGACCCGCCGTCACCCCCGCGCAGGATCGCCTCCTGCTCTGACGCCGAGGAGCTGAACCCTGCTTCCTCGGGCACGCCCTGCTCGCCCTGGGTCAGCGCGAACTCCTCTTCGGGAGAGAGCACCAGGCGGTGCCGGCCCACGATCGCGAAGTAGAGGATGCCGAGCACGAAGTACACGGCCACGCCGTACACGCCGGGCCGGTAGTCCTCGTTGAGGAAGATCGACACCAGCGCGACCAACGCGATCGTGCCGGCGATGTAGGCGCCGGCGACACCCCACTTGCTCACGTAGGGCCGGTCGATGTTCGGCAGGTTCTTCCGCAGCAGCACGAACGACAGGCACTGCAGCACGTACGCGAGCACCGCGGCGAACACGGCCATGTTCAGCACCGCGGCCACGACCTGCGCGCCGAGGTCTCCCTCCTGCCTGCCGAGGTACCAGACGATCCACAGCACGGCGTAGCCGACGATCGGCGCCCGCGATCAGCGCGACGTGCGGCGTCTTCCGCGTCTTGTGCGTCTTCGAGAGGAACTGCGGGAAGTACCCGGCCCGTGAGAGCGAGTACGTGTTCCGACCGTAGGCGTACATGATGGTGAAGAAGCTCGCGATCAGGCCGACGAGCCCCATCATGCCGAGCAGCACGGCGCCGGTGTTGTCGCCGAAGATCGCCTTGAAGCCGTCGAACAGCGGCGTGCCGGACTCGCCGATCGCGAGCGCGCCGCCGCCGACGCCCGAGTTGAGCAGCAGGACGCCGATGCTGAGCAGCAGCAGCGTGTGCATGCCGCGGATCGTGCCCTTGGGCACGTCGCGGCGGGGGTCCATCGACTCCTCGGCCGCGAGCGGCACCTCTTCGATCGCCAGGTAGAACCAGATCGCGAACGGCAAGGCCTTGAAGATGCCGCTGACACCGAACGGCAGGAACGAGCCGTCCCCTGCGGGCACCTCACCACCTCCGTCGGCGATGTTGAACCACAGATCCGGGCTGAACTCTCCGCTCACGAGCGCCGCGATGTAGAACACGATCAGGATGCCCATCGCGACGATCGTGATGCCGACGGTGAAGCGGAACGTGGCCTCGACGCCGCTGATGTTGATCGCGAGGAACACGATGTAGAAGACCGCCCACCAGAACGGCTCGCTGTTCCAGAACGGATCGCCGACGATGTTGAACAGGTCCGCGATCGTCGATTGCGCCAGCAGCGCGATCGCTCCGCCGACCACGGCGGTCGTGATCACGTACTCGGCGTTCTCGGCGAGTCCCGTGAGGAAACCGCCCCACGGACCCATGGCCGAACGCGCGAACGAGTACGCGCCTCCGGTGTGCGGGAGCGCCGGGGACATCTCGGCGATGCTGTAGCAGAGCCCGTAGTACATGACGGCGATGATCGCCGTCGCGATCAGCAGGCCCCCGAAGCCTCCGACGGATAGACCGAAGTTCCACCCGTAGTAGTCACCCGAGATGACGGCGCCGACCCCGAGTGCCCAGAGGGACCACACGCCGGCGTGGCGCCGGAGCCCTCGTTCCTCGAAGTAGCCCTCGCCGACCTCTCGGTACGTGACCGATCCGACCTTGCGCTCGGACATGCGTCACCCTCCCTCCCGGCGACCCCCCGTCGCGCGGACAGTCGGTATGGAGACACAAAAGGGGTTTGTCTGTCAAACGTCCGAGATGGGCTTGCGTCGCTTCCAGCCGATCGCGATCGCCGCGATCACGATCGCCACGGCGGCGAGGGCGGCGGCCGGGACGACCCCCCACCAGGCCACCGCGTCGGCCGCGAGCAGGCCGACGAGGATCGATCCGACCACGACCCACGCACTGGCGCGGAGCCGCAGCCATCGCAGGGCGACGAGCAGGGCCAGCGGGATGCCGAGGATCGGCCAGAAGTTCCACCCCTGGGCGGGACCGGTCACCACCGGCACGCCGACGCCGAGCACGTCCATCCGCCCATGCTACGGCGCTTCGCATTTTGACAGACCTTTGTCAGACAAACTAATCTGCAACCGCGACGAGGGGGCTGACGTGGCGAGGAAGCGGTTGTCGTTCCGGGTACGAGACGACCTCTTGTCGCGCATCGCGACCGGACGGATCCCGCCCGGATCGAAGCTTCCTCCCGAGCCGGAGCTCGCCGAGGAGATGGGGGTCTCTCGCCCGACGCTGCGCGAGGCGCTCCGATCGCTCGAGGAGGACGGGTTCGTCACGAGGACCCGCGGTGCGGGCACGTACGCGACCCACCGTCCGAGGCTGCGGAACAACCTCGACGTGAACTTCGGTGTGACCGAGGCGATCCGCGCGGCCGGCATGGAACCCGGGACGAGCCAGGGCGCCGTGCACACCGACGGCGCCACCGACGACGAGGCGGCGAGCCTCGACCTGCATCCCGGCGATCCGGTCGTGCGGCTGGAACGGGTGCGCACGGCGGACGGCGATCCGGTCGTGCTCTCCGTCGACGTGGTGTCGGCGGGGCGGGTCGCGGCCACCGAGCTCTCGTCGATGCCGCTCGATGGTTCGGTCTACGAACTGTTCGAGCGCCACGGCACCCCGGTCGAGCACGGCGTCGTGACCGTCGAGCCGGCGCGTGCCGATCGCGCCCTGGCGAAGCGGCTCGGCGTGAAGAGCGGTGCCTCGCTGCTGTACCTGCGCCAGATCGACTACGGGCGCGAGGGCGAGCCGCTCCTGCTCTCCCACGAGCACCACCTCGCTGAGGCGTTCGAGTTCACCGTGGTCCGACGCGGGCCGGGAAGGAGATCCTGATGATGACCGACGTCGGCAAGGCGATGCGGCTCAAGCGCGTGATCGACCCTGAGGGCGTCTCCGTGATCTGTGCGCTCGATCACGGGATGACCTCGCCGACGTTCCTCGAGCCGCTGGCCGACATCGTGCAACGCACGCGCGAAGCGGTCGCCGGAGGCTCGAACGTGATCATGATGAGCAAGGGCATGATCCGGATCGCGGCCGAGGGATTCTCTCCCACCACGTCGCTCGCGTTGCTCCTCTCGGCGAGCGCTTCGCCCGACGGCGACCGGCCCGAGATCGTGCAGATCGCCGAGGTCGAGGAGGCCCTGACGCTGGGCGCCGATGCCGTCGTGCTGTTCACCGCCCTCGGCGGCGACACCGAGGCCGGCATGATCGACATCCTGTCGGCGGTGGGTCGGGAGTGCGCGATCCTCGGCATGCCGTTCATCGCCGAGGCCGAGTTCCCGACGACCTACGCGACCGTCGAGGAGCTGAAGCAGCAGTACGGGTTCGAGTACCTGCGGCGCAACGTGCGTCTGTGTGCCGAGCTCGGCGCCGACATCGTGAAGACGAACTGGCCAGGCGATCAGGACTCGTTCGGCAAGTGCGTCGAGGCGGCCAACGGCATCCCGGTCGTGCTCGCCGGCGGCTCACGCCTCGGGGACGACGAGCTGCTCTCCCGCATGGAACAGGCGATGGCCGCCGGCGCGATCGGCTGTTCGGTCGGTCGGAACATCTTCATGCACGCGAATCCCGAGGCGATCACGCGGGCGCTCTCACGGGTGATCCGCGAGCGATGGACGGCAGAGAAGGCGCTGGACGCGCTGCGGCAGGAGATGTCGTAGATGCGCGCGGCGTTCATGACCGGCGTCAACGCGGTCGAGGTGCGTGACGACGCGGCCGAGCCCGAGCTCGATCCTGCCGGGGCGCTCCTGCGGGTCGAGGCGTGCGGCATCTGCGGCACCGACGCGCGCACGTTCTTCAACGGCGATCCGAAGGCGCCGTCGCCATGGCAGCTCGGCCACGAGCCCGTCGGGGTGCTGGAACAGGTCGGTCCTCGGGCCGATCTGCCCCCGGGCGTCGCGCAGGGCGACCGGGTGTTCCTCGGGTCGATCCTCACGTGCGGGGAGTGCCGCTGGTGCCTCGAGGGCTTCCAGAACCTGTGCGAGCACCACCTGCTGTACGGCTACGACCCGTATCCGGGGGCCTATGCCGAGGTGGCGGCCGTGCCGCCGATCGCGATGAAGAACCTGATCCCGTTGCCGCCCGAGCTGCCGAGCGACCTCGCGACGGTCGCCGACCCGTTCGCGTGCGCGCTGAACGGCATCGAGCAGCTCGACGTGCGACTGGGCGACACGGTCGTGATCCTCGGCACGGGCCCGATCGGGTGCTGGCAGGCCGTGATGGCTCGCGATCGCGGCGCGTCGAGGGTCTACCTCACCGACGTCTCGGGCGATCGGCTGAAGATCGCGCTCGACGCCGTCGGGCACGTGGTCGACGACTCGTGGGTCGCCGGCGACGACAACGGCGTCGAGGAGGTGCTCTCGCGAACGGGGGGGCACGGCGCGGAGCGGGTGAGCGTGGCGGCGCCCGCCAAGCCGGCCCAGCAGGCGGCGCTCGAGATGGCCGCGAAGCGCGCCACGGTCGTCTACTTCGCCGGGCTGCCCAAGCACGATCCGGTCAGCCCGCTCGACATGAACCAGCTGCACTACAAGGAGCTCGATATCCGAGGGGCGTACGGCGCGACGCACCGTCAGTACCGCATCACGATGGACTACCTCGACCGCAAGCAGGACCTGCTCGCCGCGGTCGTCACGCACCGGTGGCCCTTGGAGCAGATCGGCGAGGCGTTCGAGACGATCCGTTCGGGCAGCGGGCTGAAGATGGTGATCGTGCCGTGACCGCTTCCGTACGTGATCGGCTGTGACGTCGGGAGTCAGGGCACGAACGCCGCGCTCTACCGCGACGACGGCGAGCTGATCGCCAGCGCCTACGAGACCTATGACCTGTCGTACCCGTCGCCGGGATGGGCCGAGCAGGATCCCGACGACTGGAACGCCGCCGTCGAGCGCGCGTGCCGGCGCCTGGTCGCCGAGTGTCCGGACGGTGCCGGCGCGATCCGCGGGCTCTCCTTCGGCTCGCAGCTCGACGGCATGGTCGTGGTCGACGGGTCCGGGGCGCCGCTGTACCCCGCGATGATCTGGATGGACCGGCGCGCCGAGGCGCAGGCCGCCGCCCTCGCCGGGGAGATCTCACCGGCGGACTTCTACGCGGCCGTCGGCGCGAACCTCGACTCGTCGCATGCGGTGTTCAAGGCGATGTGGGTCCGCGACGAGCGCCCCGATGCGTGGAGCCGGGCAGCCCACATCATGCCGCCCGGCAGCTACGTCCTCCGGCATGCGACGGGGACCCTGGCCGTCGACTACTCGAACGCGTCGTCGTTGGCGCTCCTGGATCCGCGCACGCGGGCGTGGTCCGATCGTGCGCTCGCCGCCACCGGGATCGACGCGGCGATGCTGCCCGAGCTCGGCGCCGGGACGCAGGCGATCGGTCCGATCACCGCCTCGTTCGCGGAGGCCAGCGGGCTCGATCCCGCGACCACCGTGGCGCTCGGCTGCGGCGACGAGATGGCCGCCACGCTCGGCGCCGGCGTCTACGCGCCCGGCGACGTGTGCGACGTCGTCGGCACCGCCGAGCCCGTCTGCGCGGCGAGCGACGAGCCGCGCGAGGACCCGACGATGTTGGTCGAGTGCCATCCGCACGCCGATCCCGACGCGTGGCTCCTCGAGAACCCCGGGTTCGTGTCGGGCGGCAACCTGCGGTGGTGGCGCGATCAGTTCGCGCAGGTCGAGCGCGACGCGGAAGCCGTCGGCCTCGGCGACGCGTACGACTTCCTGTCGGTGGAAGCGGGCCACGTCGATCCGGGCGCCGAGGGGCTCGTGTTCCTGCCGTGCATGCAGGGCGCGATGGCCCCGGAATGGAACGGCGCCGCCCGCGGCGTCTTCTACGGGCTCACGCTCGCACATACGCGCGACCACATGACCCGCGCGATCCTCGAGGGCAGCGCGTTCGCCCTGCGCGACATCCTCGACGCGATGCGCAACGCCGGCCTCGACGTGCGCCGGCTCGTGATCGTCGGCGGCGGCGCGAAGGGCCCGTTGTGGCGACAGATCAAGGCCGATGTGACGGGGCTGCCGGTGCGCGTGCCCGAGTCGGTCGAGACGACGGCGACCGGAGCGGCGATCCTCGCCGCGGTCGGCGCCGGCGTGCACGCGAACGTGTCCGACGCGGTCGAGGCGTTCGTCCGGTTCCGTCCCGACGTGCACGAGCCCGACGACGCCAACCGCGAGGCGTACGACGATGCGTACGGGCGCTACCGGGCGGTGTACGGAGCGCTGCGCCCGGTCTTCGGCACCTGACGGTGTTCCAGCGGTTCCAACTTCAGGGCACCCGTCGGGGATCACGGGGGGATCACGAACGTTCCGGCCTCGAGGTCGTCAGCGATCCTCCGCTGCTCCCGACGGATCTCGCCCGATCTCGGACACCCGGTCTTCCCTTCCTGTCACGGGCGCACACACCTGGCCGCCCTGGAGGAACACCTCGGTGAATCGTTCACCGCTCGCATCGGCGTAGGTGAGGAGCACACTCGGGTATCCGTAGGTCCCTCGTTGCGAGACCGCCAATCCGAGGACGATCTGGAACCCACCGTGCTCGATCGCCTCGGCCGAGACCGTCCAGCCTTCGAGGGGCTCGAGCACGGCAACCCTCCGGCGGGAAACGAGCGCGAGGAGCCCGACGCAGATGAAGCTCTCGCCGCGCCCAGTGGAGGCAAGTGCGCCGACCATACGAAGCTCGGGCGGAGCGCCGATCAACCGGACTTCCGCGATCTGAAGATCAGCGGCGAATGCCGTCGGAACCCACTACCTCGACGCCGATCGACACCGGACGATCAACTCCGCGTAGGGACGCCCGTCAACGTCTGGCCACCGATTCGCCCCTTGGAGCGGTCCCGGGTGATACGTGCGTGTGCTCGCGACCTCGTCCCTCCGAGTGCACGAGATCGAGATGAGCAGCGGTCAGAGCGAGTGCGCACGAGAACGAGTGGCCTTGGGAGCCATCGCGGCACGACTCGCTCAGTCCTCCGGCGTCACGTAGGCCGCGGTGATGCCGCCGTCGACGATCAGGCTCGAGCCCGTCATGTAGCTCGAGTCGTCGCTCGCGAGGAACAGCGCCGCCTTCGCGAGTTCCTCGGCGTGACCGAGGCGCCCCATCGGGATGTGCACGAAGCGGCGCTGCTTCTTCGCCTCGTCCGACAGCAGGGCGAGCAGCAGCGGCGTCTCGATCGGACCGGGGCAGAGCGCGTTGCACCGGATGCCCCTGCGCGCGTACTCGACGGCGATCTCGCGGGTCATCGCGAGCACGGCGCCCTTCGACGCGGTGTAGGCGGTCTGCGACGTCGCCGCGCCGAGCCACGCGACGAACGACGCGACGTTGATGATCGAGCCGCCGCCGGTCTCGAGCATCGCGGGGATGCCGAACTTGCAGCCGAACATCACGCCCTTCACGTTCACCGCGAGCACGGTGTCCCAGATCGACCCGTCGGCATCGGTCACCGACCCGTCGTCGAGCGGCATGATGCCGGCGTTGTTGTAGAGCACGTCGAGCCGGCCGAACCGATCGATCGCCGCGGCGACCATCGACTCGGCGTCGGCCTCCTTCGAGACGTCGGCGTGCACGTAGAACGCCCGGTCGCCGATCGCCGACGCCGTGGCCTCACCGGCCTCGTCGTTCACGTCGGTGAGCACGACGTTCGCGCCCTCGCTCGCGAACAGCTCGGCCGCCACCTTGCCCATCCCGCTGCCGCCCCCCGTGATCAGGGCCACCTTGCCGTCGAGTCGCATCGCAGAGCCTCCCGTCGTTCCGAACGGCCGAAGGGTACGCCCTGGGTCTACGATGCGCGCGTCGAGTGCGAGGGAGGCGACCCGATGACCGAGCTGATCGTGTTGGGCGGCGAGCGCGTGGAGGCCCTCGACGGAGCGACCGGCCACGTGGTCGAGCCGGCGAGCGGTGCGCCGATGGCCGAGGTGGCGACGGGGGCCGCGCAGGATGCGACGCGGGCGGTCGACGTCGCGACCCGGGCCTTCGAGGAGGGTGCGTGGCCCCGACTGTCGGCCCGTGAGCGCGGTCGGGTGCTGACGAAGGCCTCCTTCCTGGTCCGGGAGCGCCAGGAGCGGCTCGCCGAGCTCGAGGCCCGCAACGGGGGCAAGCCGATCTCGGCGGCCCGCGGCGAGATCGACATCGTCGCCAACGTCTTCGAGTACTGGGGCGGCGCCGCGAACAAGATCACCGGCGAGACGATCCCGATCGTGCCGCCCGGGCTCGACGTCACCCTGCGGGAGCCGGTGGGCGTCTGTGCGCTGATCACCCCGTGGAACTTCCCGGCGGTGATCGCGAGCTGGAAGATCGCCCCCGCGCTCGCGTGCGGCAACACCGCGGTCGTGAAGCCCGCATCGCAGACCCCGCTCACGGCCCTGGCGCTCGCCGAGATCCTCTACGAGGCAGGGCTTCCCGAGGGCACCCTGAGCGTGCTGCCCGGGCCCGGATCCAGCACCGCGAGCGCGCTGATCGCCGATCCGCGCGTCGCGAAGGTCTCGTTCACGGGATCCACCGAGGTCGGCACGTCGGTGATGCAGACGGCCGCGACGAACATCACGCGCGTCTCGCTCGAGCTCGGCGGCAAGTCGGCCAACGTCGTGTTCGACGACGCCGACCTCGACGTCTGCGTCGAGAAGTCCCTGTGGTCGGTCTTCGACAACGCGGGGCAGGACTGCTGCGCGCGATCGCGCCAGTTCGTGCAGCGGGGCGTCTACGACGAGTACCTCGAGCGCTTCGCCGCACGGACCGAGGCGATCACCGTCGGTCAGCCGCTCGACGACGCGACCGAGATGGGGCCGCTGATCTCGTCGGGGCAGCGGCAGACCTCGCTCGACTACCTGTCGATCGGCATCGACGAGGGGGCGCGCCACGTCACCGGCGGCGACGTGCCCGACGGCGACGGCTTCTTCATGCGCCCGGCGGTGCTCGCCGACGTCGACAACGCCTGGCGCGTCGCCCAGGAGGAGATCTTCGGCCCGGTCGTCTGCCTGATCCCGTTCGACACCGAGGACGAGGCGATCCGACTCGCGAACGACTCCCCGTTCGGTCTGTCGGGCACGATCTGGACGCGTGACCTCGGCCGGGCGATCCGGGTGGCCAAGGGCATCCGCACCGGGAACCTCAGCGTGAACTCGGCCTCGAGCGTGCACACCGAGGCCCCGTTCGGGGGGTTCAAGCGCAGCGGCATCGGACGCGAGATGGGCATGGCGGCCGTGCAGCTCTACACCGAAGTGAAGAACGTCTACTTCAGCGAGGAGTGAGCTCGATGGATGCGTGGCGGGCGGCGCTGCGCGGCGATCCTCTCCCGTGGCTGCTCGAACGCGGCGACCCCGCGGTCCGCCATCTCGTCCTCCGCTACCTCCTCGACCAGTCCGAGGACGCGCCCGAGGTCCGACGCGCGCGTACGGCCGCGATGCGGTCCGGCCCGATCGCCGCGACCCTCGCCGCCCAGGATCCGGCCGGGTTCTGGGTCAAGCCCGGCGCCGGCTACGCCGCCAAATACACGGGCACGGTGTGGTCGCTGATCTTCCTGGAGCAGATGGGCGCCGATGCCGGCGACCCTCGGATCCGTGCGGCCTGCGAGTACGTCCTCACCCACGCGATCACCGACTCCGGCGGATTCGGGATGTCCGGAAGCATCTCGGAACGGCCGCCGCCTCCCTCGACCGTCGTGCACTGCCTGAACGGCAACCTGCTCAGGTCGATGATCGCGTTCGGGTGGCTGGACGACGAACGCGTCCGCCGGGCGATCGCCTGGGAGGCCAGCGCGATCACCGGTGATGGGCACGATCGCTTCTTCGTGTCGACGACGAGCGCACCCGGGTTCGCGTGCGGCGTGAACGGCGGCGAGCCCTGTGGGTGGGGCGCCGCGAAGGCGATGCGCGGCCTCGCGGCGATCCCTCCGCGCCGCCGGACGAAGCAGGTGCGCGCGGCCGTCGAAACGGGCATCGGGTTCCTGCTCTCGGTGGACCCTGCGACGGCCGCGTATCCGACGGCGACGAGCATCAGCTCGTCCTGGTTCAAGCTCGGCTTCCCGTCCGGATACGTGGCCGACGTTCTGCAGGTCGGCGAGGTCCTCGCCGACCTCGGCAAGGCGAGTGACCCACGACTGGTCAACACGGTGGACCTCGTCGTGTCGAAGCAGACGCCGGGTGGCCGTTGGCTCAACGAGTACTCCTACGCCGGGAAGACTTGGTTCGATGTCGATCGCCGTGGAGAGCCCAGCAAGTGGGTGACCCTGCGGGCGATGCGGTTCCTGAGGGCGGCGCTCGGCGGATGACGTGGTTCGGCTCCGGCTTCGGGCCATCGGTACACTCGCGGCATGTCTGAACTCCCCGAAGAGCTGCAGAACCGTCCCGCCCGCGCGGCCGGACAGGAACCCACGGCGACGCTCACGCTCGATGCCTACTTGCGCATCAAGGCCGAGCTCGAGGAGCTCACGGTGCACGGACGTGAGCGCATCACCGAGAAGATCAAGGTGGCTCGCGAGCACGGCGATCTCAAGGAGAACGCGGAGTACCACGCCGCGAAGGACGAGCAGGGCCTGATGGAATCGAAGATCCGAAAGCTTCAGCACATGCTGCGCGATCCCGAGATCGTCGAGGCCCCTGAGCACGCCGACGAGATCGGACCCGGCATGCTCGTCACGATCCGGCCGATGGACGATGACGATGACGACGAGGAGACCTACCTGCTCGCCGAGCATGCCGAGGAGAAGGCCCCAGGGGCACGCACCGTGACCACCACGTCTCCGCTCGGGGCTGCGTTGGTGGGCGCCGCGGCGGAGCAGGAAGTCGCCTACGAGGCCCCGGCGGGAACCGTCCGCTACGTGGTCGTGAGCTTCGAGCCGTTCGCGGGGTGACTCTCGCGAACTAGTCTGGTTTGGACTAGTGACGAACGAACGAGCGGACCGGTCCGAGCGAGAAGCCCCTCGGGTTCGAGACCTGCCCCCGCCCCGCAAGAACGAGAGCGCTGCGGGCGGTGCGATGCAGCGCCTGCTCGCGTGGCCCTACCGGGCGATCCTCGCGTTCTTGATCTGGACGGGGGTGCGGCCGTGGCAGCTCACGCTGCTGTCCCCGGTGTTCATCGTGCTCGCCGGGTGGCAGATCGTCGAAGGGAACTGGCTCGTCGCCGGGTTCCTGCTGATCGTCGGGAGCCTGCTCGACGTCTTCGACGGCTCGGTGGCTCGTCACCGAGGCGAGGAGAAGCGGTCGGGCGCGTTCATGGACTCGGTGCTCGACCGCGTCTCGGACATGATCCTGTTCTCGTGCCTGTTCTGGAACCTGGCCGCGCAGGGCGAGATGGTGCAGGCGGGACTCGCGCTGCTCACGCTGATCGTCAGCCTCGGGGTGAGTCAGATCCGAGCCGAGGCCGAGGCCGTCGGCATCAGCCTCAGCGAGGGTCTGTTCCAACGCCTCGAGCGGATGCTCGCGCTCATGATCGGGCTGCTGATCCCCGGCATGATGTTCCCGGCGCTGATCGTGCTCGCGACGCTGGGGGTGTTCACGGTGGTGCAGCGTGGATTCACCGCGCTGTCGCGGGCCTGACCCGGAAAGGGAGCACGTCGATGGAGTACGTGAGGGTGGGGGCGCTCGGCGAGATCCCCGAGGGCGAGATGCGGGCGTACGACACGGCCGCCGGGCGGGTCACGGTGGCCCACATCGAGGCGAACCTGTACGCGTTCGGTGACGAGTGCACGCACCAGGGCTGCTCGCTTGCCGAAGGCGAGTTCGACGACCGCGCCGCGACGGTCGAGTGCCCGTGTCACGGCAGCGTCTTCGACGTGGAGAACGGCGAGCCGATCGAAGGCCCCGCCGCCGACCCGCTCTCGATCTATCGAGCGCGTGAGGTCGACGGGTGGGTCGAGGTGGCGACGCGACCGGGCGAGGGGTAGGCTCGCCCACTCACCGCGTGCGAGGGAGGCAGCCAGCATGAGCGACGTCCGCACCCGTTTCGACCTGCAGCCGGATCAGATCCCGACGCGCGTGGTTCAATCTCATGCCCGACATCGTGAAGTCGGGCATCGAACCGCTGCCGCCACTGAGCCCGCAGACGAAGCAGCCGATCGGTCCCGACGACCTCGCGCCGCTGTTCCCGATGTCGCTGATCGGCCAGGAGGTCTCGACCGAGGAGTGGATCGACATCCCTGGCGAGGTGATCGACATCTACGGGCTCTGGAGACCGTCGCCGTTGTTCCGCGCGACCCGGCTCGAGCAGGCGCTGCAGACGCCGGCACACATCTACTTCAAGTACGAGGGCGTCTCGCCTGCCGGCAGCCACAAGCCGAACACCGCCGTGCCGCAGGCGTACTTCAACAAGGAGGCCGGCATCCGGCGCATCGCGACCGAGACGGGCGCGGGGCAGTGGGGCTCGGCCATGGCGCTCGCGTGCCAGATGTTCGGCCTGGAGTGCGACGTGTACATGGTGAAGGCGTCGTACGACCAGAAGCCGTACCGCCGCATCTTCATGGAGACGTTCGGCGCCAGCGTCGTGGCCTCCCCGAGCGACAAGACGAACAGCGGCCGCGCGATCCGCGAGGCGCACCCGGACTCGACCGGTTCCCTCGGCATCGCGATCAGTGAGGCCGTCGAGGACGCCGCGACCCACGACGACACGAACTACGCGCTCGGCAGCGTGCTCGGTCACGTGCTGCTGCACCAGACCGTGATCGGCCTCGAGGCGCAGCGGCAGATGGAGATGGCCGGGGAGCGTCCCGACGTCGTCGTCGGCTGCGTGGGCGGCGGCTCGAACTACGCCGGCATCTCCTACCCCTTCATGGCCGGGAAGCTGCGCGGCGAGACGCCCGACATGCGCTTCCTCGCGACCGAGCCGGCCGCGTGCCCGACGCTCACGAAGGGGCGGTTCGCCTACGACTACGGCGACACGGCGCAGATCGCGCCGATCGTGCCGATGTACACGCTCGGCCACGATTTCGTGCCGGCGCCGGTGCACGCCGGCGGCCTGCGTTACCACGGCGACGCCCCGTCGCTGTCGCTGCTCGTGAAGCACGGCCACATGGAGGCGGTGGCCTACACGCAGAACGAGGTCTTCGAAGCAGGGCTGATGTTCGCGAAGGCGCAGGGCGTCCTGCCTGCTCCCGAGGCGAACCACGCAGTGAAGGGCGCCATCGACGAGGCGATCGCCGCCCGAGACGCCGGCGAGGAGCGCGTGATCCTGTTCAACCTCTGCGGGCACGGGCATTTCGACATGCAGGCCTACGACGACTACCTCGCGGGAAGGCTTCCCGACTTCGAGTTCGACGCCGCCGACGAGGAAGCCGCGCTCGCGAACCTCCCCGAGGTGCCGATCCAGGTCTGAGGAAGCCGGACCGCTCAGTCGTTGAGGGCGTTCGGCATCAGGCGGAAGGACTCGACCACGGCGTCGGTGACCGCCTGGGCGAGCAACTCGTAGCCACGTGGGGTGAAGTGCAGCCCGTCGGGAGCGCGGACCAGCTCGGCCTTGCCGCCTTCCCAGTAGAACGGCGTGTACTGGCCGTCGCGGGTCGCGAACCGGTCCCACGTATCGACGTAGATGGCGTTCGGCGTCGCATCGACCACCCGTTCGTAGATGGCGTTCTGGCGCTGCATCACGTCCCACCGTTCCTTGCGTTGCACGATCGGCAGCCCGGCCCATGCGACGTGGGCGCCGCCGTCGACCGCGATCCTCGTGAACTCCTCGACGCGCTTCTCGTAGCCCGCGGGCCACTCGAACGAGCCGATCTCGGCGACCACCTGACCTCCCGGGGTCTGCAGGCTCTGGTTGTCGTTGTCGCCGATCATCACGACGACGAGGTCGGGCGAGAAGCCGTTCTCGATCTGGCGCATCGCGGTCATCCAGTCGAAGTAGTCCAGGCGAGAGAGTCCCGTCGAGATGCGGCCCTGGCGGGTCAGTCGCACGAGCGCCGGGCGGAACTCGCGCTCGAGGTAGACGCCGAGGCCCGCCGCGAGCGAGTCCCCGACCACGGCGACCCGCAGCTCGTTCGTCGGGGTCGGCCGGCGGATCTTCGTGTCCTTCACCACCGGCTCGTCGGGCTTCGGCGAGACCGAGACGTCGGGATCGAGCGTCGGCAGATCCTCGGGCTCGGGCACGTCGAGGGCGCCTCCCGGCGCCTCGTTCGGATCGCGACCGAGCGCCCGGATCGCGCCGTCGGTCAGGGCGGTGAGTTGCACGAAGTCGCTGATCGCCGCGACCGGGCGGAGCACCCACAGCGAGACCGTGCGCCGCGCGCCGAGCGGCTGTGCCTCGGAGGCGCGCTTCAGGCTCGGGGCGTACAACGCGCCCCACACGAGCAGCGCGACGAGGACCACCATCAGGACCCGGCCGGCCGGCATCGTCGCGCGCCCTCGCGGCACAGACGTGCGTGAGTGGTCGCGCTCGGGATCCGGGTGTCCCGGCGTCGGTGTGGGTTCGTCGGTCACGGTCGTTCCTCGGTCATCAGAACTGGAAGTAGATGAAGGGTGCCACGCCCTGGGGTCCGAGCGTGGTGATCACGAACAACGCGCCGGCGAAGGCGAGGCCCATCGGCACCGGCCGCCATCGTGAGATCGCCTCCTGCAGCAGCAGGCCCGGGTCCCGGGGGGCGTACTGCAGCATGAGCATGAACGCGATCGTGCCGATCACGAGTGGGGTCACGACGTCGGTCGGGGTCGTCCACCCGAACACGAGGCGCCCGAGCAGCGTGAACGCTGTCGCCATCGAGTCGGCGCGGAAGAACACCCATCCCACGCAGACGAGCGCGAACGTCGAGAGCCGCTGGCCCCACAACAGCATGGGGGTCTCGGTCCGCTCCGGCAGGTGGGTGCGCTTCCAGGCGCCGATCGCTTGCCCCACGCCGTGGTAGAGACCCCAGAACACGAAGGTCCAGGCGGCACCGTGCCACAGGCCGCCGAGCACCATCGTGACCACGATGTTCACGTAGGTGCGGATCTCGCCCCGCTTCGAGCCGCCGAGCGGGATGTAGAGGTAGTCGCGGAGCCATCGCGACAACGTGATGTGCCAGCGGCGCCAGAAGTCCTGCAACGACCGTGCGGAGTACGGCCGGTCGAAGTTCTGGGGGAACTGGAATCCGAGCATCTTCGCCACGCCGATCGCGATGTCGGTGTACCCGCTGAAGTCGGTGTAGATCACGATCGCGTATGCGAGGACGCCGAAGAATGCGTCGATCGCCGAGTGGCTCGCGGGGTCGCCGAACACCGGGTCGACCATCGTGGTCGCGAGGAAGCTCGAGACCACCACCTTCTTGAACAGGCCGCCGATGATCAACCACGAGGCCCCCGCGACGTCGATGTGGCGCGGGTCGCGTCGCACGTCGAGCTGGGGGATCAGCTCGTCGGGCCGCACGATCGGTCCGGCCACGAGGTGCGGGAAGAACGACAGGTACAGGAAGACGTCGATCCAGCTCGCGACGTGCGTGTGTCCGCGGTAGACGTCGACGATGTAGCTGATCGCCATGAAGGTGAAGAACGAGATGCCGACGGGCAGGATCAGCTGCACGAGCGGCAGTCCGAGGTTCTCGAGGCCCATCTCCGCGGCCGCGTTCGTGAGGTTCAGCGAGAAGAACCCGTAGTACTTGAAGTACAGCAGGGGGAGCAGCGCGAGCGTGACCCCCGCGACCATCGCGATGCGCTTGTGTATCTCGTCGGTCTGCCGGGCCACGGCGATCGCCCCGAGCTGCGCGATGGCCGAGACCCCAGCGAGCAGCCAGATGAAGTGCACGTCCCACCACGCGTAGAAGACGTAGCTCGCCCCGATCATGAACAGCTTCCAGGGCAGTGGTTTCGGGTTCAGCAACCAGTGGCCCAGGAAGACCAGGGCGAAGAAGATGGCGAAGTCGATCGTGGGGAAGAGCATCGACGCAGAACCCTAACGCACGCGGGCGGACGGGCCCCGTCAGAGCTGGGCGAGTCGCCGCTCGAGGAACGTCCGCTCAGCAGGGTTCGTCGCCAGAGCGAGCGCGCGTCGGTACGCGGCGGCGGACTCGGGCGTCCTGTCAAGTCGCCTGAGCAGGTCGGCCCGGGCGGCATGGAACAGGTGGTAGCCGTCGAGGTCTGCCTCGAGCGGATCCAGCAGCGCCAGCCCTGCCGCTGGGCCGTCGGCCATCGCCACCGCGACCGCACGGTTCAGCTCGACCACCGGGCTCGGCGCCGTGGCCGCCAGCGCCCCGTAGAGACCGGCGATCTGCGGCCAGTCGGTGTCCTCGGGGCGCGGCGCCTGTGCGTGCAGCGCAGCGATCGCCGCCTGCAGCTGGTAGGGACCGGGTGTTCGGTGCCCGATCGCCCGGTCCAGCACGGCGACTCCCTCGTCGATCATGTCGTGGTCCCAGCGTGCACGGTCCTGGTCCTCGAGCAGCACGAGGTCGCCCGACGGGTCGGTGCGAGCGTCTCGGCGGGAATGCTGCAACAACATCAGCGCCAACAATCCCTGCACCTCGGGTTGGCCGGGCATCAGCCGGTCGACCACCCGTTCGAGCCAGATCGCCTCGTCGCAGAGGTCGACGCGCACGAGGTCGCCGCTCGTGGCGCTGTACCCCTCGTTGAAGACCAGGTAGAGCACGGCGAGCACGCCGCCGAGCCGCTCCTCGAGCAGATCGCGTGGCGGCACCCGGTAGGGGATGCCGGCGTCGCGGATCTTCTTCTTGGCCCGCACGAGCCGTTGCGCCACGGTCGGCTCGGGCGAAAGGAAGGCGCGGGCGATCTCCCTGGTCGACAGGCCCCCGACCGTCCGCAGGGTCAAAGCCACTCGGGAGTCCATGGGCAGGGCTGGGTGGCAGCACGTGAAGATCAGTCGCAGACGTTCGTCGGGGATCTCTTGCATCTCGTCGGTGTCCATGCCCTCCAGCGCGCGCAGCTGCTCGGCCGATTCGGTCTTCCTGCGACCGACCTGCTCTCGCCGGATGCGATCGATCGCCCCGTTGCGGGCCGTGGTGGTGATCCACGCCCCCGGGTTGTCGGGGATGCCCTCGCGCGGCCACCGTTCGAGCGCGATCGCGAACGCATCCTGCACCGCGTCCTCCGCGAGGTCGAAACTGCCGACCGCGCGGATCAGGGTCGCGAGCGCCCGCCCCGATTCTCGCCGGAAGAGACGATCGACGACGTCCTCCGTCGCTGCGGTCAACCCTGTGGCATCTCCGGAAGTTCCGCCACAGGCCGGAGCTCGATCGTGCCGTTCCGTGCTCCGGGGCACGCGGCGGCGGCTTCGATCGCGTCGTCGAGGTTGTCGACCTCGAGCAGGTAATAGCCGCCGAGCGTTTCCTTGGTTTCGGCGAAGGGACCGTCGGTGACGAGGCGCTCCCCGTCGCGCACGCGCACGCTCGTCGCCTGGTCGACATCGACGAGGGCGTCGCCGGCCTTCATCCACCCCTTCTCGGCAAGCCAGCCGCTGTAGTCGTACCACCGCTTCATGTCGGCCGCCTGCTCCGCTTCGTTCATCTCCGGGTAGGCGCTCATGGCGCCGTAGATCAGCAGCATGTACTGCATCCTGCTCCTCCTCGCGTTCGACGGACCGTTCACCGTGTTCCATCCATACGACGAACGAAACGCTTCGTTCCTCGACATCCTGCCCGAAGTCGACCGCCGGCATCCGTAGGCGCGGGGCGATGGGTGCGGCACGAGCCTGCTACAGGCCGCGCTGCGATGGCCACGAACAATCCGGCATCGGTGATCACGCTCGAGGGCACCGAGGAGATCCACACGCTGATCGTCGGCGCGGTCTGACCGGGCTGCGGGCGTTCGAGTGAGCACCCTCAGGTAGCCTGAAGGTCCGATCGGCGCCGCGGCTCGCCGCGACACGATCATCGGTCACGATCACACGGAGGAGATCGCATGTCCCGCGAGAGCGACTGGGCTGTGTTCGAGAAGGCCTGTGAGATCACCGCTTCGGCGGTGCGAGGAACGATGACCGGTAGCGACGGACAGCAGGCGTCGTTCGTCGCCGAGGTCTTCCGGTCCGTGCACGAAGCACTGAAGTCGGTAGCCGAAGAGATGCCGAACAAGGACTCGAAGGCCGGGTTCTGAGGCGGGCGGAAGTGGTTCAGGCCCGCCGGGTGACGTCGCGCATCGAAACGATGCCCACCACGCGACCCTCGTCGACGACGGGCAGATGGCGGAACCCGAACGCGAACATCGATTCGAGCGCCTCGTGCGCGTCGACCTCAGGCCCGATCGTCTTCGGGTCCTTCGTCATGAACTCGCTCACGGCATGATGCTCGGCATCGAAGTCCGACCCCACCGCGCGCAACACGTCGCGCTCGGTGAAGATGCCTATCAGGTGATCTCCCTCGAGGACGAGCGCGCTTCCTACCTGACGGGTGCTCATCATCGTCGCAGCGTCGGCGATCGTCGTGCCGGGCGAGACGGTCGTGAGATCGGTGCTCATCACCTCACGGATCACGGTCATGACTGGCCCCTTCGGAACCTCGGCTCCCGGCGAGCAGCCTAGTCCGCGCGAGCAGGCGCGGGAAGCCCTGCTCGCCTGGTACCGGCCTCGCCGACGCGCGTACCCCTGGCGGCAGCTCGCTCGCCGCGGGGCGCGGTTCCCGGACCCGTACGCGGTGCTGGTGAGCGAGGTGATGTTGCAGCAGACCCAGGCCGCCCGGGTCGAGACGACCTTCGAGGTGTTCATGCGGAGGTTCCCCGACGTGCGCTCCCTGGCGGAAGCCTCGCCGGCCGATGTGCTTCGCACATGGGGCCGGTTGGGCTACCCACGACGGGCCGTCGCGCTGCATCGTGCCGCGGCGGCGATCGTGCGGCTCCACGGCGGCGACGTGCCGCGCGACCCGCTCATCCTGCGCACGCTGCCCGGGGTCGGCGACTACACCGCGGCGGCCGTCGCGAGCCTGGCGTTCGGCGTGCCGGTGGCCGCGATCGACACGAACGTCCGTCGGGTGTGGGCGAGGGTGGATCACGGCGCAGAGCCCGACGAAGTCGGGGCTCGCGACCTCGCTGGCGCCGCCGCCGATTGGCTCGATACGCGCCGACCTGCTGAATGGAACCAGGCGCTGATGGACCTCGGACGCGACGTGTGCCGGCCGACCCCTCGCTGCGACGTCTGCCCGTTGCGTCCCTGGTGCGTGTTCGCCGCGTCGGGGCGCAGCGGCAGGTCGTCTACCCGCCGTCAGCCGAGGTTCGAGGGATCGCTCCGGCAGGTCCGCGGCGCCGCACTGGCGGCGCTGCGTGACAGATCGCCGCGGACGTTCGCCGGGCTGTCGCGGGCGACCGGTGCTCCTCGGGACCGCCTGGTCGACGCGGTGCGAGGACTGCACCGTGACGGTGTGGTCGTCGCCTCGGCCGGCGCCCTCGAGGGACGCGACCGCGGCCGAGTCTCGCTGCCCGACTAGCTCCCGTCGTTGCGGAGCGCCGGGAGCACCTGTTCCCCGAACAGGGTGACGGCTCGAGCTGCGTCGTCGAACGCCATGCCCGGGTAGTGGAGCCGCACGATCAGGTCGGCCTCGTGCCGCCCGCCGAGCGAGCGCACGATCGGTTCGAGCGCGTGCGCGACGTCGTCGGCCGTGCCGGCCGCCGTCGAACGACGCGCGGCGTGCTCGTCGCTCACCACCGCCTCGAGCGAGTCGTGCTCGGGCGTGTCGTGGCCTGCATCCCAGGCCTCATAGGCGCCCAGCTGGTGCATCACGCCCGGTGCGACCTTCTCCCAGGCATGCTCCTCGGCGACGAACGCGTTCGCCATCAACGCGAGATGCAGCGTCGCTGGGTCTCGCCCGGCTGCCCGCGCGCCATCCTCCATCATCGAGACTGCCCTGCGGACGTGGAGCGGGTCGTCCGCGTCGGTGATGTGGCCGTCGCCGAGCTCGCCGGCCCGCCGGAGCGCGGCGTCGACGTAGCCCCCGAGCAGGATCGGTGGCCCTGCGGGTCGGGCGGGTGGAGGCGTGATCCGTACGCGCTCGTACTCGAACACGTCGCCCTGATGCGAGAACCGTTCCCCCGTCCACGCCTGGCGCAGGATCATCACGGTCTCGACCGTGCGAGGCAGCCGCTCGCGCACCGGCACCCCGAACATGCGGAACTCCTCGGAGCGCCAGCCGATGCCGAGGCCGATCGTGAGGCGCCCCCCGGAGAGCTGATCGACGACCGCGGCATCCTCCGCGAGACGCAGCGGGTCGTGGAAGGGCGTGAGGATCACTCCCGTGCCGAGTCCGATCGTCGAGGTCGCCTCGGCGAGCGCGGCGCACATCACGAGCAGGGAGGGAAGGTAGCCGTCGGATGCGCCGTGATGCTCGCTCACCCAGGCGGAGTCGAAGCCGACCGATTCCGCGAGCCGGACGAGCTCGATCGTGTCGCGGTATTCCTGCGCGAAGGAACGATCCGATCCGGCCGGGACCTGGCCCGTGAACAGCCCGATGCCGATGCGCACCGTCACGAGCTGACGCTACCACCGAGGACACGGTGAATACGCCATTGACGGTGCACGGCAAGGCGCGTACGTTCTCGAGTATATGAGAGCGATTCTCAGTCTTATTCTCGTCCTGACGCTCGCGGCCGTCGGCTGCGGGCGTGGGCCGGAGCGGGGGAACGGGGGCGACGGCTCGATCGACGTGGTCGCGAGCTTCTACCCCTTGGCGTTCGCGGCTGAGCGTGCGGGCGGCGACGCGGTGACCGTCACGAACCTCACCCCGCCGGGTGTGGAACCGCACGACCTCGAGCTCACCCCCGACGACCTGCAGTCGATCGCCGAGGCCGACGTCGTGGTCTACCTGGGAGGTGGGTTCCAGCCGGTCGTCGAGGACGCCGTCGAGGCCGAGGCCACCGGTGTCACGATCGACGCGTTCGAGGGCATCGAGCCGGCGCCCGCGCCGCCGGCCGAAGGTCACGGCGACGAGAGCGCCGAGCCGCTCGAGGAGGCGAGCGACCCTCATGTGTGGCTCGATCCCATCCTCTACTCGGGCATCGTCACCCGTATCGCGACCGCGCTCGACGAGGTAACTGGCGTCGCAGACGCCGATCGCTTCGCCGCGAACGCCGAGGACTTCGGCGTGGAACTGTCGACGCTCGACGACGAGTTCCGTCGAGGGCTCGCCCGATGCGGCACCCGGGTGATGATCACGAACCACGCGGCGTTCGGATACCTCGCCGCCGCGTACGACCTCGAGCAGCGGGCGATCTCGGGGGTCTCGCCGGAGTCCGAGCCCGACCCCGAACGCATCGCCGACCTCGCGGCGCAGGCGAACGCAGAGGGAGTCACCACGATCTTCACCGAGGTCCTCGTCTCTCCCGAGGTCGCCGAGACGCTGGCAGCCGAAGCCGGCATCGACACCGCGGTGCTGAGCCCGTTGGAAGGGCTCACCGACGATCAGGAAGCGGCCGGTGATGACTACCTGTCCGTGATGCGGCAGAACCTGGAGGCGTTGCGAGATGGCCTGGTCTGCACCTAGCGTCCAGCCCGTGTCCGGCGGTGACGCGCGCGAGGAGCTCCTCGGGGGCAAGGGACTGACGTTCGGGTACGGCCGCGAGCCGGTGCTCGAACACGTCGACCTCTCGGTTCGCGCGGGCGAGTTCGTCGCGCTCGTCGGGCCGAACGGATCTGGCAAGTCGACGCTGCTTCGTCTGCTCCTCGGCTCGCTCGAACCCGATGCCGGCGAGGCCAGGTTGTTCGGCCGGCCCCCGGGGAGCGTGCACCGCCGTGGGCGACTCGGCTACGTGCCGCAGCGCCCCAATCTCAACTCGGAGCTGCCGGCCACCGTGCGGGAGATCGTGTCGGCCGGCCGGCTCACCGACGGACGATGGTGGCTGCCGTTGTCGCGCGCCGATCGTCGACAGGTCGATCATGCGATCGCGTCGGTGGGCCTCGCCGATCTCGCCAGCCGGCCCTTGAACGAGCTCTCGGGTGGTCAGCAACAGCGCGCGTTCATCGCGCGGGCGTTCGCCAGCGAGCCGTCGCTGCTCGTGCTCGACGAGCCGATCGCAGGGGTCGACGCCGCCTCGCAACGGCTGTTCCGGGACTCGCTCGTGCATCTGATCGGTCAGCACGGAGCCGGTGTGCTGCTCGTCTCGCACGAGCTCTCGGCGGTCGCCGACGACGTCGATCGTGTGATCGTGCTGAAGCGCACGGTGCTGTTCGACGGCGAGCCCGCGGACCTGGCCGCGCGAGGGGTCGGAAGCCTGGGCGTGCACGCCGAGGACCTGCCGATCTGGCTGGAGCATCTCTCGTGATCGCCGAGGTGGCGCTCCCGTACCCGTTCGACCTCGCCTTCATGCAGCGTGCCCTCATCGCGTGCGTCGCGGTGGGAGCGTTCGCCCCCACGATCGGCGTGTTCCTCGTGCAGAAGCGGCTGTCCCTGATCGGTGACGGTATCGGGCACGTCGCGTTCGCCGGTGTCGGAGCGGGGCTGCTCGCGGCGTGGGCGCCGCTGTGGACGGCGCTCGCGTTCGCGGTGGGGGGATCGCTCGGCATCGAATGGTTCCGAGCCCGTCGACGCACGTCGGGCGACGTCGCGCTCGCGATCCTCTTCTACTCCGGCATCGCGCTCGGCGTGGTGCTGATCTCGGCCGGCGACGGGCTCTCGGCGAACGTGCTCACCTACCTGTTCGGGGGCCCGCTCACGGTGACGAACGACGAGGTGTGGGCGATCGTGCTGCTCGGCCTCGGCATCGTGGTCGCCGTGTTCGTGCTGCGCCGCGCGATGTTCTCGGTCGTGACCGACGAGGAATGGTCGCGGGTCGCCGGGCTTCCCGTCGGCGTCCTGAATGCGCTGCTCGCCGTGCTGACCGCCGTCGCCGTCGTCGCCGCGATGCAGATCGTCGGCATCCTCCTCGTGGCCGCGATGATGGTGCTGCCGGTGGCGAGCGCGCAGATGCTCGCGCGCTCGTTCTCGGGAGCCCTCGCGATCTCGGTCGCGATCGGCGTCGGCTCGTCGGTCGCCGGGCTCGCGTTGTCGAGGGTGTTCCCCGGGGGGCTCGCCACGGGAGGCACGATCGTGCTGGTCACGGCGGGCGTCTTCGTGGTGGTCGCAGTCGCTTCCCGCGCCCTCGCCCGGGGGCGGGGCGCGCGGGAGGCCGACGTATGATGCGGCTCGTGGCGCCAGATCTGCACTCGACCGTCGCCGAGCGGTTGCGCGGCGTCGGGCAGCGATACACGCCGCAGCGGGAAGCGTTGGTCGCGTCCCTCGAGCGCGCGAGGACACCCCTGTCCAGCGCCGAGATCGTCGAGGCGCGAACGGGCCCGCAGAGCTCCGTCTACCGTAACCTCGCCGTGCTCGAGCACGCCGGCGTGGTGCGCCGGGTGGTCACCGAGGGGGAGTTCGCACGGTTCGAGCTCGCGGAGGAGCTCACGGAACACCACCACCACCTGATCTGCTCGAACTGCGGCAAGGTGGAAGACGTGACGATCCCGCCGGATCTCGAGACGACGATGGATCGCGCTGTCGACAGGCTGGCGAAACGGAGCGGGTTCGCGAAAGTACGTCATCGCCTCGACCTGATCGGGACCTGCCGCACGTGTGCGTGAGCCTCGTCAGGGTGTGAGGTAGGGCTGCTCCGGCTGCTGGATGGCTTCGATCGACTCGGCCTGCACCAGGATGTCGCTGCCGAGCGGATAGATCGGACCGACGACGCGGACCCAGTCGTCGGTCTCGAAGCTTCCCGGAGGCGCGTCCACGACGGTGACGTAGCTGATCGTGGCGTCGGCGACGCAGCACGTGATCACGAACCGTGTCAGCTGGAAGCGGTCGGCCTCGCCGGGCTCCTCGGTCACGAACCCCTCGATCGTGACCCGCTCGCCGGCCCGGGCCTTGAGCGCGGCCTGCGCATCGACCACCGCTCGTGCGGCCGCGACGTCGACGAGGTCGATCGGCCCGCTCACGATGCGCGCGCTCGATCCGATCGCGGTCGAGTTCGAGCGCCGGTCCACCGCGTAAGAGTCGAGTGTGGCCGGCGGCAGCGTGAGCAGCAGCACCACCGGCAGCACGATCACGCCGAACATCCAGGTCTCCCGGGTGCCGAGCGGTTCCGGGGCGCGCACCCTGGCCGACGCCAGACGTCCGACGGCGGCGACCGTGGCGAGTCCCGGCCCCGAGCGGCACGAGCCACGCGGTGCGCGTGGACAGGTACAGCGACGTGCGCCCCGCGACCAGCAGGAACCAGAAGAGCCCCGCCCATGCACCGATCGCGAGCGCCGCCGCCACACGCGGCGCGCTGAACCGAAGGCGCTCGTCCTCGTGTGCGCTCATCCCGTCATCCCCAGATCACCTGGATCCAGAGGGTCGCCGCGAGGGTGGTCGCGCCGACCGCGATCACCACCGTGCGCAGGAACCCCCGCCGATACGTGCCCACGTACAAGGCGGCGAGCTTCAGGTCGACCATCGGTCCGAACACCAGGAACGCGAGCTGCGCCGCGGGACCGAATGCCGTGAACGAGGCCGCGACGAAGGCGTCGGACTCCGAGCACAGGGACATCACGAACGCGAGCGCCATCATCGCGATAAGGCTCAGCACCGGCAGGCTCGCGACACTGTTCACGATGGACTGCGGCACGAACGTCTGGATCGCGGCGGCGAGCGCGGCGCCCATGATCAGGAACCGCGCCATGAACACCACGTCGCCGGTCAGGTGCCCGAAGAACCGGCGCCACCGTGCCTCGGCGTCATCGACCTCGTGCGCCTCGACCTGGTCGGTCCGTGCCCGCAGAAGGTCGCCCGAGCGCAGCCGACCCATGACCCATCCGACCGTCATCGCCACGATGAAGCCGAGCGCCAGGCGCCCGAGCACCATGATCCAGAGGGTGTCTCGTCCGCGATACGCCACGAACGTCGACGCCACGACGACCGGGTTCACGATCGGGGCCGCCAGCATGAACGTGATCGCCGCGCTCGGCGCGAGCCCCTTCGCGGCGAGCCGCCGGGCCACGGGCACCGAGCCGCACTCGCAGACCGGGAACGCCACGCCGGCCGCGGCAGCGGCCGGCAGCTGCAGGCCGCGCGGGAGCAAGGCGATGCGCGCGAACGCCGAGGCGGGCACGAGCACCTCGATCGCGGCCGAGACGGTTGCGCCGAGCAGGATGAACGGCATCGCCTCGACCAACAGCGAACCGAAGACGATCAGCAGGTTCCGGAGCCAGGGCATGCTCGAGGGGTCGACGACGCGCACGAGCAGGGCGACGGCGACGAGCACGACCAGCACCGATGCGATCCGAGGACGGTCGCGGTCGCGTGGCGACGGTTCGGATGACGGTGCTCGAGGCTGTACGTCGACGGCCATCAGCAGTACCTCGAGAAGGCGACGGCGAACGAGGGATACACGTCATCGAACAGGGCTGGACCATCCGAGGGGGCGTCGCGCAGCGCATCCGCCACCTGTTGCGCGGTGAGCGAGCGGTCCACGAGCACGTCTCGGTCGAGGAAGAGACCGTCCGCCGCCACCTCCGCGACGACCGGCGCGCCGAGCGCCGCATCGACATCCGTCGCGAGGTCGGCGGCGTCATCGGCCGGGTCGTCGGGGAGCGATCCGGTGCCGGCCACCACGAACGTCGCTCGGGGCACCAGGTCGCGGACCGCCGAGACGATCTCGGCGGTCGCCGTGTCGACGCGCTCGATCCCTCCCCCGAGCACGATGCCCAGCACGTCGGTGACGCCGTCCACGCCGAGGTCGCCGGAGGTGACGATCGCTTCGGCCTCTGCCGCCGAGCGACCCGGGTCGTGACCGACGCGGGATACGGTGTCATCGTCGGCGGCATCGAGATACCAGCCGTTGCCGATGATGCCGCGGTCGGTGGGACCGGTCACCATCGCGGCCACCCGCGCCCGCCCACCCGAGTCGTGGTCCAGGTCGTCGGCGAACGTGGCGATGACCGAGCCGGACCCCGGGGTCGACCAGGCGCGTGAGATGTCACCGTCGTCCTCGCGGAACGCCGTGCCCGTGATCCCGTGGCTCGAAGGCCGGCCGCCGGTGCCGATCGTGGTGAGCGTCGCGGCGGGGTCCAGCGGCACGGAACCGGTGGTGCCTCCGAGCGTTCCTGAGCCCTCGCGCAGGCCTCGGCGCAGGAACGGCCATGCCGCCGGATCGCCTTCGAGATCTGCGGAGCCGAGGCCCTTCCACGCGATGATCACCACGAGCGGGGGTGCATCTCGATGCTCGAGCGCGACGCCGTCGATCGCCTCGCCGGTCCGGACCTCCGGGTGATCGCGCGTGAACCCCGTGATCGACTCAAGCGTGGGAGCGATCGCGTCGAGACCGCTTCCCGCAGGCAACTCGCCCCGTCGTACGCCCGCGCCGAAGAACACGATCGGCACGCGGGTATCGGGCACACCGTCGGCCTCACCCCCCGCCTCGGAACCCGGCCAGGGCACCCGCGTGCCGGGCTGGACCTCCGTCGAGACGATGTCGAGACCCTCGGTCGCCGCCATCACGTCGGGCGACCGTCCCTCGCGGAAGCCGGCTGCGATCTGATGACGGAGCGCCGAGGGGAGGGGGCAGAACGGGACCGCAGCCTGCGCATCCGCCTCGCCCGCATCGCAGCTGCTGCCGACGCAGAAGATGCGGAGCACCACCGCCGGTGCGCCCACGAGAGCCAGGACCAGCAGCAAGGTCGAGAGCCGACGACCGATCAGCACGCTTCCACGCTACCGCCTCCGACCAGGGTGTCCGCTCGCGTCCCGGGGCGTCACAGACTCTCCACGCGCCCGGGTTGTCGCGCTCGCTCGGGGTCGTGTTCCCTATCCCGACATGCCCGTCCGCCGATCTCTCGTTCCGCTCTCGCTCGCCGCCGTGTTGGTCGGCCTGGTGCTGGTCCGCCCTCCGATCCATGCGGAAGCCCAGTCGGGCGCGCGGGACCTCGTGTCGGTTGCGTGCTCGCTCCCACACGACGAGCTCCTCCGCATCTGGCGTGGCTGGCGGCCCGACCGAGGGGCGCAGCTCACCTTCGTGCCGAAGGAGCCGAACTTCGTCGGTTCCGGTCTGCCGCACGTCGGCCCGTGGGATTACATCCAGACGGTGCCGATGCTCTGGTACGGCCCCGGGTTCGTGCGGGCGCAGGGCGAGGTCGACCGTCCGGTCACCGTGGCGGGTATCGCGCCCACGGCGGCGGAGCTCATGAAGTTCGACGGGTTCCGCGCGCCCGACGGCCGGCCGATGACCGAGGCGTTGCTGCCCGAGGTCGAGCGCGAGATCCCCAAGCTGCTCGTCACGATGGTGTGGGATGCGGGGGGCATCAACGTGCTCGAGGCACATCCCAACGCATGGCCCTTCACGAAGTCGCTGATCCCCAAGGGCACGTGGTACACCGACGCGACCGTCGGGTCGTCGCCGACGAGCACTGCGCAGATCCACGCGACGATCGGCACGGGCGCCTACCCCCGTCACCACGGCATCGTCGGGCACAACATGCTCGTGGCCGGGCGCATCACCGGCCCGTGGAACCAGGGCCCGACGTTCTTCATCGAGCCGACCTTCGCCGACGTGTACGACCGTGCCATGGGCAACGAGCCGCTCGCGGGCATCATCGGCACGGTCGACATCCACTTCGGCATGCTGGGCCACGGCTCGTTCTTCTCCGGCGGCGATCGCGACCTCGCCCTCACCCGATCGGTGATCGGCGGCGAGACGCTCACCGACGAGGGGTTCGAGTGGAACCTGCCCGAGCGTGAGGCCGCCTACTACGAGCTCGCCGGGTACGCGAACGACGTCGAAGGGTTCGAGCACGACAAGGAGGCGGTCGACCGGGCCGACGGTCAGCTCGACGGCAAGTGGCGGGACAACGATATCGAAGAGCTGCTGCAGGGCTTCGATACCCCCGCCCGCACCCCGTACCAGCAGAGAGTCGTCGAAGAGGTGATCCGGCGCGAGGGCTTCGGCGCCGACGGCGTGCCTGATCTGCTGTACCTGAACTTCAAGGAGATCGACTACGTCAGCCACGTGTGGTCGATGAACTCCCCGGAGATGCTCGACGCCGTCGTGGCACAGGATCGCGCGATGAAGGACCTCGTCACGTTCCTGAACCGCGAGGTGGGCAAGGGGGAGTGGGCGATGGTGCTCACGGCCGATCACGCATCGATGCCCGACCCGGCGGCGAGCGGCGGCTATCAGATCTCCACCGGCCCGATGCAGGAGTTGATCGACGAACGCTTCGGACGGCCGGGCGGCCCAGAGATCGTCGAACTGATGCAACCCACACAGGCCTTCTTGAACGTGGAGGAGCTCGAGGCCAACGGGCACACGGTCGACGATGTGGCCCGGTTCATGATGACGTTCACGCAGGCCCAGACGGCGGGCGGCGGGGTCGTCCCGAACCCCGGCGAAGAGAACGACGCGGTGATGCAGGCAGCCTTTCCGTCCGCGCTGATGCGGGATCTTCCGTGCTTGCCCGAGGCCGCGCGCTGACGTGCACGAGCGCTTCCGGGGCACGGGGGTGCGGCTCGTCTATCCTGTGGCGGTCCCCATGACCTCCCGCGGGGTTGTGGGCTGCCCGAACGACTCCTTCCCCACGACGTGAGAGAGGAACCCGCTCCATGGCCGCGACCAGCGTGAAGGCTCCGGCGGGCGAACCGCCCCTGTCCGGCTCGAGCTCGGGTTCCGGATCCGGCTGGCTCGGCTCGTGGTGGATGGTCGGTGGGCTTGCCCTGCTGATGCTGTTGGTGCTGGGCTGGAAGTTCCTCGTCGACCCGAGCCTCTCGGCGCCGACGCGCGATCCCGCTTGGTACACGTGGCGCGCGCAGGTGATCCTCGAGGCCGACCCAGTGCGCGTGGCCGAGGAATGGGGCCCCGACGGGCTGTTCGCCGGCGGCTACCGGGTGACCGTGCCGCTCGCCGGCGCGCTGTTGCAGCAGGTGGTCGGCATCGATCGGTACACGTTCAGCGCCTACCTGATGATCGGCATCCCGATCCTCACGGGGCTCGCGCTCGGGGCAGCGCTGTTCCGAAGCCGTCGAGATCCGCTCGTGGTGCTGACCACGCTGCTCGCCACTGTGGCCTTGTTCCTGACGACGCCGTACGTCGGCTACCTCGACAACATCACGGTGCTGTTCCTGCTCGCGCTGATGATCCCGTTCGTGCACGAAGCTCGAACGTCATGGGGGGCGAGGACGGCGCTGTTCCTGATCGGCATCACGGCCGCCTTCACGCATCCGACGACGTGCGTGATCTTCGGCGCCGTGCTGATGGCGGTGTTCGGCTTCCACTTCCTGACGAGTCGGTTCTCGCTGGGCGCCGCGCTGCGTTCCGATGCCCCGATGCTGATGTCGGTCGGCCTCGGCATGGTCGCAGGCCTCGCGATGTGGGTGGTGGGCATCTGGGGGAAGCCGGCGAGCCTCGCCGAGGCGGCGCTGCCGCCGCCTTACTCCGCGGAGTTCTTCACCGAACGGCTCGTCGAGTGGGTGACATCGCTGCAACCGCTCGTGATCGTGCCGTTCATCGTGATCGCGATCGTCTCGACGATCCTGTTGTCGCGCCGAACGCGCGAGCCGGCTCGCACCGAGGACCAGGTTTCGATCTGGTGGCTCGTCGCGTTCGCGGGCGCGGCGTCGGTGTTCACCGGTGCGGCGCTCCCGTACTACCGGTTCATGAACGCGAGCGCCGCCCCGATGGCGCTCGTTGGCCTCGGCGCGTTCGTCGCGATCCGCTGGCTGCTCCGGGGCCGGCACGGCCCAGCCCTGCTCGCAGGGGCGCTCGGCGCGGTGCTCGTCCTGGCGTCGCTCGGGTACGTGCTCTTCGACGGCGTCGAGAACCGTTGGGTGAGCGAGACGAACCAGTGGGCGAACCAGCAGGTGCGCACGTCGCTGGCCGCGGTGAACGAGGTCGTCGACGCCGCCGGTGAGCGACCGAACGTGCTCGTCGTGAACTACGGCGACACCGACGACCCGGCCACCGACACGAACACCGCCTACGGCTGGGCGAAGACCTACACGAACGTGTTCCGTACCGGACTGCCCGGCGAGGCGATCGAGCGATCGGTCACCTACCTCGGCACCCTCGAGAACTTCCTCGCCGGCGAGCGGACGACGTCCACCGCCGAGAGCGAGGGGTACACCGACGCCGCCACCGCCCACTGGTGCGAAGCGTTCGGTGGTCCCGACGACCTCTGCGACCCCGACGACAAGCGGACCGACGACTTCCAGCCGCGATTCGAGGAGTTCAGCGAGCCGCCGGTCGTGTTCCTGATCGGGCAGTACTACGGCGGGTTGTGCAACGGCATCCAGGAGTGCTCGGCCGAGATCGAGCAGCAGAAACTGGAGACCGTCGCGTCGCATGGCGTCGAGGTCGGACCCGACGTGTACGTGATCGAGGGAGACGGTCTGTACGCGCCGTCTCCCGATGTGGTCGAGCGCGCGCAGGCCGCTGCAGCCGAGGAAGCCGCGAAGTTCGAGGCACACCCCGGTCCGCTCGAGAACCTGCCGCAGAACCTGCTGGTGGTCCTCCTCCTCGCACTACTCCTGATCGTGCCGGGCTGGCTCGCATCGAACTGGCTCGGCATCCGCACCACGGTCGACCGCATCGCGTTGATCCCCGGCATGTCGGTCGTGATGGTGCTCCTCGCCGGCATCGCGGTGCTGACCGTGTGGCGAGGGCCGCTGAGCGTCGCCAAGGGGTGGACGGTGGTCGCCGTCGCGATCGGCTTGGGCGCGGCGCTGCGCGTGGCCGACGCGTGGTTGCGCAAGCCGCTCGATGCGTTCGGCGGATTCTTCAACGCGATGTTCGCGGCGTTCTCCAACCGCGACTTCTCGGTGCTGATGGGCGTGCAGTTCCTCGCCCAGGCCGGCCAGGGCGTGGTGCAGGGGGCGATCGCGAAGTCGCTCGCGTTCGGCGGCCAGGAAGGCTTCGACGTGCAGAACCTGCCATCGGCCGACTACCTGCTCACCGTGGTGCTGGCGCTCTACGTGCCGTACACGCTGATCTCGCCGTTCATCGGCGTGTTCATCGACCGCTTCCCGCGCCGGCGCGTCGTGTGGTGGGCCGACATCGTCACGGCCGTCGTGGTCGTCGTGGTCGCGCTCGCCGTGCTCGCGCCTCTCGGCTCCGACACGACCCAGGGCAAGACCTTGGCGACCGGGGCGCTGATCGTGGGACTGCTCGCCGTGCAGGCGTGCGTTCGCATCGCCCTCGCCGTGAAGTCCGCAGCGATGCCCGACGTGCTCTCGGGGAAGGACCTGCTGCAGGGCAACGGCCTGTCACAGGCGGGCGGCGCCCTGGCGCAGATCTTCGGCATCGTCTTCGGCGGGGCGCTCGCCGGGTTCGTGCCTCCGTTCGTGCCGGTCGTCGTCGGCGCCGTGTTGCTGCTGCTGGGCGGTTTCGTCGCGAAGCAGCTGCGTCACGCCGAGCTGCGTCCGCACGAGACCACGTTCACACAGGAGGCCTCGCAGGTCGTGCGGAACATCGTGGCCGGCCTGAAGGAGGTCGCGAGCCGGGCGCCGGCGGCGCTGGGGCTCTCGTCGTTTCAGATGCTGCGCTACCAGTTCTGGGGGTTCGGCCTGTTCGTGTTCGGCCTCTACGCGAAGAACCTGGTGGCCGGTGGGGACTCCGACACGCTCTCGCTCGTGCTCTCGGGTCTGGGCGGCCTGATCGGCGGCGCGCTCGGCATGGTCGTGGCGCAGAAGTACAAGGACAAGGTGCCGCCGGTGCGACTCTTGCTCATGTCGATGGTGCTGCTCGGCATGGGCACCATCGTGGGCGGACTGTTCGTCTCCGTGGCCGGGTTCGCCGCGATGCTGTTCATCGGCTTCTTCTCGTTCTTCGTCGGCAAGATCTCGGCCGACACGATCATGCAGCAGACGATGCCCGACGACTTCCGTGGCCGGGCTTTCGCGCTGTTCGATATCGCTTACAACCTCGGCTACATCGTGCCGGCGGTGATCCTCTTCCTGCTCTGGACCGAGGACAGCGAGGTCACCACGCGCTCGATCCTGCTCGTCTCCGGTGTCGTGTTCCTCGGCCTGACCGCACTCGTGGCGGCGTGGGCGCGGCGCATCCGCGATCAGTTCGCCCCGCAGGACGACCTGATCGAGATCGATGGCGAGACCGTGGTGCCGGCCGAGGTCGACTGACCGGCGTCAGTCGGTCGGCGTGATATCGCGCGGGTACGACGGGAAGTACCTGGGGATCAGTCCGAGGCCGAACGCGCCCAGGATCTGCTCCTTGGGCTCCCTGGCGAGCAGGAACCTGAACGACGCCTCGACCAGCGCCTCGGGCGTGCGGTAGCCGGCGCCGAACCGTTCCCACTCGGCGCGCGACATCGTCACGTCGTAGTCGGTCGTCGATCCGTCGACGTCGGTGAGCCGCACGCGGAAGCGCGAGAGCACGTTCTCGACATCGCTGCGCGAGATCTCGATGACCGGGGCGTCGGTTGCATCGTCGTGCATCGTGAGGGGCATCGTACCCTCAGGTTCGATGCTTGAGGGAGCCCCGATCCATGCCTGAGCTGCAGACCCGCGATGCGACGCTCCACGTCGAGATCGAGGGCTCGGGCGTTCCCATCACCGTGTTCGCCCATGGGTTGACCAACTCCTGCATGGAACTCGCCGCGTTCACGCCGATGGCTCCCGGCACGAAGGTGCGGTTCTGCTTCCGCGGGCACGGACACACGAGCACACCCGAGGCCGGCTCCTATCGGTACGCCGACTTCGCCCGTGATCTCGACGCCGTCGCTCATGAGACGGGCGCGACCTGCGCCGTGGGCACGTCGCTCGGCGCAGGTGCGCTCGCGTACTTGCTCGCCCGCGAGCCCGACCGGTTCGAGCGGGTGGTATTCCTGCTGCCGCCCTCGCTCGAGGGCTCGATCGGCGACCGGCCGATATTCGAGCGCACGGCCGAGCTGCTCGAGACGCTGCCCCGTGACGAGGCGATCGAGGCGATCCTGTCGGAGTCGGGGCGGGCGAAGAACTACGAGACGCAGCCAGGGCTCCGGGAGTTCGACCTGCTGCTGTGGCAGGACATGAACCCGGTGGGCGTGGCGCGTGCGATCCGCCAGGTCGTGCGCGACGCCGCCGTGCCCGACCTCGGCGTGCTCGGGGCGGTGCGCGCGCCCGCGCTCGTGATCGCTCGGGAGGGCGACGTCATCCATCCCGCCGACGTGGCCCGTCGTCTCGCCGGCGCCATGCCGAACGCCGAGGCGATCGTGCTCGATTCCGAGCAGGACCTGCTCGCGTCGATCCCGATGCTCGTGGAGCGGGTCAGCCGCTTCCTCGCGGGGGCGCCGTGAGCGAGGTCGCGACCCGCCGGGCGACCGACCGCCGGGGCGAGCTGATCGGCTCAGGCCTGTCGATGGCGATGGCGGTGCTGTTCGCCGGGGTGGTGATCCTCGGGTCGAAAGTGCAGGCGGGTGGGCCGCCGTTCGTGACGCTCGCGATCAGATTCGGCGGTCAGTCGGTGCTGCTGGTGGGCCTCGCGCTCGCGCTCCACCGGCCCGGGCTGCCGGCCCCCGGCGAGCGGCTCGCCCTCGCGCTCGCCGGCACGCTCGGCTACGGCACCGAGGCCGCGCTGTACTTCTCGGCGCTGAACCACGGGTCGGCGGCCGCGGTGACGCTGCTCTTCTACACCTATCCGGTGTGGGTGATGCTCGCCACGATCGCGCTCGACCGGCGTGCACCCTCGCCGCCGTTGTTCGTCGCGCTCGCCCTCGCGATCGCCGGCAGCGCCGTGGTGGTGCTCGGCGGCGGCGAGGGCACCGATGTGGAACCGCTCGGCATCGCCCTCGCGCTCGCGACCTCGCTCACCTACACGGCCTACCTGATCGGCACCGACCGCCACGTGCGTCGCACCGACCCGGTCACGGCCGCCGGGTGGCTCGGCGCCGGTGCGGCGACGTCGAACGTGGTGTTCGCGATCGTATTCGGCTCGTTCGTCGTGCCGGCGGGCGCGACGCCCGTCCGTCTGGCCGCGATCGTGCTCGTGTCGGCCGGCGCGTTCGCGACGATGCTCGCGGGCCTGCAGCGGGTCGGCGCGGTGCGCAATGCGATCATCGGTGTGATGGAGCCGCTCACGGTGGCGGTGCTCGCGGCGGTGTTCCTCGATGAGCCGATCACCGCCACGGTCGCGGTGGGCGGGGCGTTGATCTTGGTGGGCGCCGTGATCGCGTCGGTCGTGCGCACGACACGCACCGCGGAGCCCAACGTCTGATGGCCGGCGCGCTCGAGGTCGAGCTGCAGGCGATCACCCCTGCGCTGCGGGTGTCCGTGGTCGCCCTCGAGGTCGAACCCGAGCAGCGCCGGTTCGTCACCCCGGTCGAGCACTACCTCGAGCTCTGTGACTGGAAGGGCTCGCCGTGGCGGCCGTTCGCGGTGCTGGAGCGCAGCGAGGTCGTGGGGTTCGTGATGCACGGGGTCGACCCCGACGACGACAGCGCCTGGATCGGTGGCCTCGTGATCGACCGCAACCACCAGCGCCGCGGCGTCGGCCGGGCGGTCGTGGACCTGCTGGTCGCCCGCGCGACCGCCGACGGCCGGGCGTCGGCGTTGAGCTACGAGCCCGCAAACACGGTCGCGAAGACGCTGTATGAGCGAGCCGGGTTCGTCGAGACCGGCGAGCGCGAGGGCGACGAGGTCGTCGCTCGCCGGCCGCTGACGGCCTCGCAGCGGCTGCGGTAGCGTCCGGTGCGATGACGACCGACGCCCTGTACTCGCGAGACGCCTACCTGCGATCGTGCGAGGCCACGGTGGTCGAGTCGCGCGACGACGGCGTCGTGCTCGACCGCACAGTGTTCTACGCGCGGGGCGGAGGGCAGCCCGGTGACTCGGGCGTGCTGCGGTGGGGCGAGGGGGAGTGCCGCGTGCTCGACACCACCAAGTCACGCGACGACGGCGAGATCGTGCACGCGATCGACCCCGCGGGCCCGCCGCCGCCCGTCGGCGCGGCCGTGACCGCCGAGATCGACTGGGACCGTCGGTACCAGCACATGCGCACGCACACCGCGCTGCACGCGCTGTCGGGGGTCGTCTTCACCGACTTCGGCGCGAAGGTCACCGGCGGCAACATGGAGTCGGGCGGCGTCGCCCGCATGGACTTCGAGCTCGACGGCATCAGTCAGGAGTTCGGGCGCGAGGTCGAGGAACGTCTCAACGCCCGCCTCGCCGACGACGTCGAGGTGCTCGTGCTCGAGCTGCCGAGGGCGGAGGCGCTCGCCGACCCCGATCTGATCCGCACGAAGGTCTCGCTGATCCCCGAGTCGGTCGATCCGATCCGCGTGATCGACATCTCCGGCATCGACAAACAGGCCGACGGCGGCACCCACGTCGCGTCGAGCGGCGAGGTCGGGCGCGTGAAGGTCGTCAAGACGGAGTCCAAGGGCAAGGCGAACAAGCGCATCCGCATCCAGCTCGAGGAACCGTGATGGAAGCAGGGCGCATCCCCGAGCCGGCGACGAACTCCCAGACGCCGGCTCGTTCCTCGGCGGCATGCGCAGCCGTCGGTTCGTGGCGTTCCTGCTCGGCGCTGCCTTCGCGTTCGCGCTGACCCATGCGATCGGCCGGTCGGGGTTCCCCGACTGATCGAGCGGCTCTGACGCTACTCCGGGATCGTGACCTGCACGACCTCGGCTGAGTCGAGCAGCGGCATCCAGAACGATCCTTCGGCCTCGACCACGAGTTGGTTCGCGTTGATCACGCCCTGTTCCCCGATCACCCATGGCCCTGTGATCTCTCCGGTCGCCGGATCGATGCGACGCAGTTCCGGGCCGAGATCCGACGCGATCCACAACGCGTGGTCGAGGGCGAGCAGTCCGTCGGGGTAGTCGCCGACCTCGTCGAACGTCTGGACCTTCTCGGTGGCGGGATCGATGCGCTGCACGACGTTGGTGTCGACGGCCGAGATCCACAGGGCGCCGTCGAGCTCGGCCATGACCTGGGCGCCGAGCTCGACCTCGATCGTCGAGACGACCTTCGACTTCATCGGGTCGATCCGAGACACGCTCGTGTCGAAGTAGTTCGAAACCCACAGGTCGCCGAACGCAGCCGCCACGAACCGGGGCTCGTCCCCGACGCGGACCTGATCGGTCACGCGGTTCGTGTCGGGGTCGATGCGGGCCAACGCGTCCGAGCCCTCGCAGACGACCCACACCGATCCGTGGGCCTCGGCGAAGCCCTCGGGTGCGCTGCAGGTCTCGATAGTCGCGACGACCTCGTCGGTGGCCGGGTCGATCCGGCTCACGGAGGCCTCCCCGGAGTTCGAGACCCACACCGCCTCGTCGGTGGCGATCGCCTCCAGGGGTACCTTCCCGACGGGGATCGTGGCGGCGACCGATGCCGTGACCGGATCGATCCTCGAGACCGACGGTTCGCCGCCCGAGTCGAACTCGGAGTTCACGACCCACAGGCTGTCGAACCCCGGGGTGATGCCGATCGGCTCGCCGCCGACAGAGACCCGCGCCACGATCTCGGCGACTCGTGGTCCCGCGGTCGTCGATGCCGCCGCGGTCGTCGACGGATCGGCGGAGTCGCTCGAACCGCACGCGGTGAGCGTGACGACCAGCAGGGACACGATCGCGAGAGCGCCTCGGCCGCGTGACATGGCCGCGAGCCTAGGTGCGGCGAGCCCTCATCGGAAGGGAAGGGCAAGCATCTGCAAACATCGGCCCCGCCTGATCAGCCTCCGAGCAAGGCGGCGAGCGCCGAGATCGCGATCGTCGCCACGAGGCCGCCGACCGTGAGCATCAACCTGAGCTGTGATGGGATCGGCGACCGCCCGAACGCGAAGTAGAGGAGCGGGCCCGCGAACGGCACGAGCAGCACCACTGCCATCCAGCGTGCGCGGAACGAGATCGGCTGCGATTCCTGACGGATCAGGTCCCAGAGGGCGATCGTGACCCACGCCGCGTACAGGATGCCCGGCAGCACGTAGCCGTACAGACCGAAAAGCAGGCTCCACCACGAGGCGGCGAGCGGGGTTCCGAACACGGTGAGCTCCTTGTCGACGGTGGCCTCAGCAGGCTCGATCGAGCCGACGGCGCGGATGCGGTAAGGCTGCGGCACGCTCTGCTCCGGGATCGCCGGGCGGGGCGGGGCGTTCTCGGGGTCGGGCATCGTGGGCTGGTCCGGCGGCACCGGCTGCTCACGCCAGTCGCCGTGAGGAAACGCCCCGTCGAGCGCATCGAGGAACCGCACCCCCGCGTTGAGGGTCGGCGCGAGCGAGCCCCCGCCGATGTCGGCGAGCCAGGAGTCGCACCCGCGCAGCAGCTCGATCGCCGGGGGCGCCGTACGTCCGGCGAGGTTGCCGGAGAAACAATCGCCCCCCGCAGCCGGCGCGCCGAGCGCGAGGTCGGCCAGCCCAGAGGCGCGCACCAGGTTGTCACGCACCTCGTTCCCGCTCGTGACCCACACGTCGCGATCGATGTTCGGCAGCACCGCGATTCCGTAGCTCTCATGATCCTGCACGAGGTTGGAGGCGATCAGGTTCCCGACCCCACCGGTCACGAGGATGCCGGTCCCGAACGTCGGGTAGGTCAGCGCCTTCGTGTCGGCGGTCGTGGAGTTGTTGTCGTGCACGAAGTTCCCGGCGATCACCATCTCGCGCTGCGGCGGGTCGGCCTCGGAGTCCAGCGTGTTCGGCACGATGCCCGCGAGGTTGTATCGCCACTCGCTGTTCACGATCGCGAGGTCACCGCCCGCGTTCGTGCCGCTGAACCCGAGCGCGTTGTGCTCGGCGAGCACGTCTCGCACCACGGCGTGACACGGGAAACACTGGCCGATGTAGAACCCCGAGTCGGGCGATCCGCTCGCGTAGGACCGGTCGAATTGCCCCCAGTCGGAGTCGTAGGCGAACACGCCGTAGTCGCCGTTGTTGTACGCGGTCAGGAACGATCCCCAGTAGCCGTGCACGCTCGTCCACTGCACCCCGTTCAGCAGGTGGTTGCGCACCGTGAGGTTCTCGACCGTGACGCCGTCGGCCTCGATCACCTGGATGCCGATCGCCCGTTCGAAGCCCCCGTCGATCACGACCCGGTTGCGGTCCATGCCGCGGATCGTGAGGAACGGCGTGGTCACGGTCACCGACTCCCGGTAGACACCGGGGTCGATGAGCACCATGCCGCCCGGCCGGGCCGCGTCCACGGCCTCCTGGATCGTCGCCGCGTCGCCCGGTACGCGCACGGTCTCGGCGAACCCGCTCGGCACGGGCTCGCGCCCGGGCCCGACGTCACCACTCGCACCCGGGAGCGGCACGTCGCCGACCAGCACGATGCCCGCCATGCCGGAGCCCGGCGCGCCGTGGTACTCGCAGAAGTACGGGAAGGCGCCCGGTTCGTCGAACGTTCGGTCGTACTCGTCGCCGGGTCGCAGGTCGCCGGAGTCCCACGAACCGTCGTCCGCCTGCACGGTGTGCGGGGTCCGCCCGTCCATCATCCACTCGACGGTCTCGCCCGGCTCGACCCGCACGACCGGCGGTGAGAACAGGTTGTCGATCGCGCTGACGGTCGCGCCGTATGCCTCGGCCGCGGCCATGGGTGCCGCGGACACGAGGGTCGCCAGGGCGCCAGCGAACACGAGCGCGATCGGGCGGCGGCCGGCCATCGCGCCGAACGCTAGCACCCCTCGTCGGCCATCCTCGGTGCGGGGTACGCTCGTCGGCGATGGCACCCGAACGACTCACGAGCCTCGACGCGAGCTTCCTGTACCTGGAGACGCCCGCCGTGCACATGCACGTGGCCGGCGTCTCGGTCTTCGATCCACGCGATGACGGTTCGCTCTCCTACGACGACGTGCAGCGGGTCGTCGAGGCGCGCCTGCACATGGCTCCCCGCCTGCGTCAGCGCGTGATGCGCGTGCCGTTCGGGCTCGCGCGCCCCCTCTGGGTCGACGACGACCGGTTCGACCTGGACTTCCACCTGCGGCGCGCGGCGATCCCGTCGCCGGGCGGGAGGTTCCAACTCGAGCGGGCCGTCGGGCGGGTGCTCTCGCGCCCGCTCGATCCTGCCAAGCCGTTGTGGGAGCTCTACGTCTTCGAGGGCCTCGCGGAACGCCGCACGGCCGTACTCCTGAAGATGCACCATGCGCTGGCCGACGGCATCTCGGGCATGACGATCGCCTCGGCGCTGTTCGACCTCGCACCCGACGCCGAGATCGGCACCCCGCCGCCGACGCCGTGGATCGCCGACGCACCTCCGACGCGCGAAGACCTGTTGCGCGACGCTGCCCAGGATCTCGTGCTCCACCCGCTCGAGGCGATCGGCCACGCCGTGGGCGCCCCGGCCCGCACGTTGGCCGTCGTCGCCGAGACGCTCTCGGGGGTGCGCGACGTCGTGGACATGGGGGCCCCGCCGGCCGGGCCGTTCGACACCGAGATCGGCCCCGCGCGGCGCTTCGCGATGGCGGAGGCGTCCTTCTCCCGGATCCACGAGATCAAGCGCAGGCTCGGCGGGACCGTGAACGACGTCGTGCTCACGGCCGTGGCGGGCGGCCTCCACGACCTGCTGGAACATCGAGGCGAGGACACGCGCGGCCGCACCCTGCGGGTCATGGTGCCGGTGTCGGTCCGGTCGAAGGCCGAGCGAGGCGAGGTGGGCAATCGGGTGGCGCCGGCGTTCGTCGACGTGCCGGTCGGGCAGCTCCGGGCGCGCAGGCGGTTGCAGCGTGTGCGCCGCGCCACGGCTCAGCTGAAGGAATCGTCGATGGCAGTGGGGGCCGACTCGATCATCGGGCTCGGTGCCTACGCGCCGCCGGCGTTACATGCGATGGCCGCGCGCCTCGCCAGCCGCGGCCGATGGTTCAACCTCGTGGTGTCGAACGTGCCGGCGCCGCAGGTGCCGCTGTACCTGGCGGGTGCGCCGCTCGTCGCGAACTATCCTGCGATGCCGCTCGGCGAGCGGAGCGGGCTCTCGGTCGCGTGCACGAGCCTCGCGGGAACGATGGCGTTCGGGCTCACCGCCGATTGGGACTCACTTCCCGACGTCGAGGTGCTCGCCCGGGGTATCGAGACCGCGATCGACGAGCTCGAGAAGGCGGCGGCGGCGACGCCGCGGCGTTGAATCAGTTCAGCGTCTCGGCGTGCCAGTCAGCGATCTCGGCGAGCCACCGGCCCGGGGCCTCCATCTGCGGCACATGCCCGAGATCCGGGAAGATGCGCCCGCGCCAGGCGGGGTGCTCTCGCAACGCGGCCTCGGCATGGGCGGCGGGGACCAGCCGGTCGCGTCGACCGTGCAGCACGAACACCGGGCATCGAACACCGTCCATCGCCCGCCGTGCGATGTCGGGGCGCCGACCGAGCCGCCGGAGCGACCGCCAGGCGTCGTGGAACGCGGCGGGAGCGTCCGGATCGAGGGCGCGCTCCTTCATCTGATCCACCATGAGCTGCACGACCTCGTCGGGGATCGCCCGTGGATCGGCCGCGATGAACCGGAATCCCAGGCGCACCGCTCGCTCGGCCTCGAGGCGGCGCATACGCGTCTCGAGCACCAGCGGGCCGAGGCCCGGAGCGTCGTAGGCCGCGAACCCGGCGATCACTGCGGGATGTGGGAGCGCCCCTCGGACCCACGGGAACGGGGAACTCGTGAGCACGAGCCCCGCGAGCGACTCCGGCTCGACGGCCGCGTGCAGGATGCCGATCACGCCGCCCATCGAGTTGCCCACGAGCACGACCCGCCCGCTCGCATGGGCCGCCAGGAACCGCGAGATCGCCCGGCGCTCGTCCATCAATCCCGAGCCGCGACCCTCGCGAGGGGAGTACCCGAACCCGGGCAGATCGAGGGCGATCACACGGCCGAGGCCCGACAGGCCGGGGGCAACCTGCACCCAGTTGACGTGCGAGCCCCCGAGCCCGTGCACGAGCACGAAGGTCGTCTCGCGGGGGCCGTCCCACTCGCGGTAGGTGATCGGGCCGTCGAGATCGGCGACCTGCAGCTGGGGCAGTTCGAGGCTCACGGGAGCCAGGCTACCGGCCTGCGAAGATGCATCTCGTGGATCCCACGTCGGACCTCCGCCTCCTCCTGGTATCACGGCATCCGTTGATCGTCGTTCGGGTCGACGACGAGGCCCGGTTCCTCGGCGTGCTTCGCCGCGCCGCGAACGATGCCGGGATGCAGCTGTGGACCTGGTCCGCGGCTCGCGGTTTCGCGAGCGATGGATTGCCGCCACAGCCGTCGACGGCCGACATCACCCAGGCGCTGAGCTTCGCAGCCGAGCTGAAGGACCCGTCGGTGTTCGTGTTCCTCGACGTGAAGGCGGCCCTCGCCGACGCGAAAGTGGTCCGTCGCCTGAAGGAGTTCGCGCTCGAGGAGCCGCCGGGCCAGACGGTCGTGTTGACGTCTCCCGATCTCACGATGCCGCCCGAGCTCGAGGGTGTGGCCCTGCCGTGGACCCTCGAACCTCCCGACGTGGGGGAGGTGGCGGCGCTCGTCCATCAGGTCACGGGAGAGCTGGTCGAGCGAGGGCTCGCGATCTCGCTCGACGAGGCCGCGCTCGATGCGCTGACCGAAGCCGTCCGCGGCATCTCGCTGCCCGAGGCGGAACGTCTGATCCTTCGTGAGGCGATGGCCGAGGGTAGGCTCCATCGCGATGACGTGGCCGACATCCGGGAGGCGAAGGCGGAACTGCTGGCCGACGACGGCGTCCTCGAGCTCGTTCCGACCGATGTGCGGGGCCTCGATGCCGTGGGCGGCATGGAGACCCTGAAGGACTGGCTGAGCGTGCGCGGCCGCGGGTTCGAGCCCGAGGCCCGTGCGTTCGGGCTCGATGCGCCGCGGGGGGTACTGCTGACGGGCGTCCCGGGTTGCGGCAAGTCACTCGTCGCGAAGACCCTGGCGCGCGCGTGGAGCCTGCCGCTCGTGCTGCTCGACCCCGGCGCGATCTACGGGTCGTTCGTGGGCGAGTCCGAGGCTCGGATGCGGCGGGCGTTGCGCACCGTCGAGGCGATGGCCCCCGTCGTGCTGTGGGTCGACGAGATCGAGAAAGGGTTCGCCGCCGGCCAACGGTCCGGTGACGGCGGCACGAGCATGCGGGTCCTCGGCTCGTTCCTTCGGTGGCTTCAGGAGAGGCCCGACGGCGTGTTCCTGGTCGCCACGTGTAACGACATCGGTTCGTTGCCTCCGGAGCTCTTGCGGCGCGGCCGGTTCGACGAGACGTTCTTCGTTGACCTGCCCGATGCGCCAGAGAGAGCGGAGATCCTCGCGCTTCAGCTTCGCGAGCGCGGGCGAGATGCCTCGGCCTTCGACCTCGACGGGCTCGCTGCTCGCACGGAGGGCTTCTCCGGGGCGGAGCTCGAGGGTGTCGTGGTGGCTGCCCTCTACCGCGCCTTCGCCGACGGAGCCGAGCTCACCACCGACCGCATCGAGGTCGAGACACTGGCCACGACCCCGCTCGCCCGATCGCGCGCCGACGAGATCGCCACGATGCGGGCGTGGGCCGATGGACGCGCCGTGTTCGCGGGGGCCGCCCCTCACCGCCTCGATGACGATCCGTGACGCTTCCTCGACATCCTCGGCCCGGTCGGTGTCGAACGACGGGTGAGGAGCGGAGCCGGGATGGGAAGGTTTCCGCAGGTCACGGTGTTAGAAGAGGTACCTGAGCCGGGGCGAGGGGGAGGAGCTGACTTGACATGCCAGACCGGGGATCGTCAGGTCGAGGCAGGAGTCACGAGACCTCCACTTCGGTTCAGCTTTACAAAGGTGAGGCGAACCCCTTACCATACGCACGAGCGGCTGCCAAGGCGTTTTCTTCAGGACGCCCCGATCCCCTGCAGCACGTACCGCCCGAACGACCGAGGAACTCGAGTTCCCGAGGACCGATGATGTCGCACCATGCGATCGAGCGGCCTCGAGGAGGAGCGTGATACGAAGTGCCGGAGCCAGCGCGTCCCCTAGGGACCGATGACGCCGATGACCTGCGACTCTACCTGGAGGCGGCGGCCCGCGAGCCGCTGCTCACCAAGGAGGAGGAGGTCGAGCTCGCCATGACGATCGAGGCGGGCAAGGAGGCAGAGGAGCGCCTCCGTGCCGGGCGCCTGCGGTCCGAGAAGAGCATCGCGAAGGCTCGCCGTGACGTTCGTACGGCCGAGGCCGCGCGCCAGCGATTCATCATGGCCAACCTGCGATTGGTCGTCTCCGTGGCCCGCAAGTACCAGGGTCAAGGTCTGCCGCTCCTCGACCTGATCCAGGAAGGGAACATCGGGCTCATGCGTGCCGTCGAGCTGTTCGACTGGCGCCGGGGGTTCAAGTTCTCGACCTATGCCACATGGTGGATCCGTCAGGGCATCACGCGCGCGATCGCCGATCGCTCACGCTCGATCCGCCTGCCGGTGCACATCCACGACCGGCTTCGCAAGCTGAACCGCACGCGGTTCCAGTTCGCGCAGTCGATGGGTCGCGAGCCTTCCCGTGAGGAGCTCGCCAAGGCGCTCGACACCACGGTCGAGGAGATCGACGACCTCACAGAGATGGGTCGCCGTGAGCCGCTGTCGCTGCAGTCGCCCGTGGGCGAAGACACCGAGCTCGGCGACCTGATCGAGGAGGTCGACTCCGACGCCGCGTTCAACGAGGTCGAGGATGCCCTGCTCCGAGAGGAGATCGGCGGCGCCGTCGACCGAGTGCTCGACGAGCGCGAGCGGCACGTGGTGGCGCTTCGCTACGGGCTCGAGAACGGTCAGCCGCTCAGCCTGCGTGAGACCGGCAAGGTGCTCGGCCTCTCCGGGGAGCGGGTGCGCCTGATCGAGCGCGAGGCGCTGCGCAAGCTGCGCGACTCGAACCTGATCAACGCGGTGGCGCTGGGGTAGACCCCCCGGCACCTCGGAACCACCGATGAGCGGCCCCTCGGGGCCGCTCATCGCGTTCTCAGGCAACGGGGTGGGTCGTGCCGATGCCTCGACCGGTGGAAGGGCTCCACAAGACAGATCGGCGCACGCGGGGGCAGCCGGCGATGAAGAGCCTCGAGCAACGCGCGTGAACGGAGGCGGGCCCAAGGGCGGCGCGAGCTAGGATGCCGAGTGTGGTTGACGACGCCTTGATCCGCACGATCCGGTCGGCGGTGATCGGGGAGGACGAGGCGATCGACACCCCCTTCGGGCTGCGTCGAGTCACCTACACCGACTACACGGCCTCGGGGCGGTCGCTGTCGTTCATCGAGGACTTCATCCGCGACACCGTGCTGCCGCTCTACGCGAACACGCATACGGAATCGAGCGGCACGGGTCTGCAGACCACACGGTTCCGCGAGGATGCGAGGCGCATCGTGCGTGAGGCGTCCGGCGCGAACGAGCGCGACCATGCCGTGATCTTCTGCGGCAGCGGGTCGACCGGAGCGATCGCCAAGCTGATCGACTGCCTGGGGCTGCGCCTGCCGGCCGAGCTCGACGACAGGTACGCGTTGCTCGAGCGCATCCCGGCCACCGAACGTCCGGTGGTCTTCATCGGTCCGTACGAGCACCACTCCAACGACCTGCCGTGGCGGGAGTCGATCGCCGACCTCGTCACCGTGCCCGAGGACCATGACGGCCGCATCGATCTGGCCGCGCTCGAACGCTCACTGCAGGAGCACGCCGATCGCCCGCTGAAGATCGGGAGCTTCTCGGCAGCGTCGAACGTGACCGGCATCCTGTCCGACGTCCCGGCGCTCTCGGCCCTGCTGCACCGTCACGACGCCTTGTCGTGCTGGGACTACGCGGCCGCAGCGCCGTACGTCGAGATCGAGATGACGCCGGGGGGCGACGAGAGCGCCGCGCTCGACGCGATCTTCGTCTCCCCGCACAAATTCGTCGGAGGGCCGGGCACGCCGGGGGTGCTCATAGCCCGGCGCGGGCTCTTCGCCAACCGCGTGCCGAGCGTTCCCGGAGGCGGCACGGTCGCCTACGTGAACCCCACCGAGCACGTGTACCTCGACGACATCGAGCACCGGGAGGAGGGTGGAACCCCCGACATCGTCGGCTCGATCCGGGCAGGCCTCGTCTTCCAGTTGAAGCGGGCCGTGGGCGCCGAGGCGATCCGAGAGCGCGAGGAGTCGTTCACACATCGGGCGATACATCGATGGGAGGAGAACCCGACGATCGAGATCCTCGGCAGCCACGAACTCCCGCGGCTGTCGATCGTGTCGTTCGTCGTCCGGCACGAGGAACGGTTCCTGCACCACAACTTCGTGGTCGCGCTGCTGAACGACCTGTTCGGCGTGCAGGCGCGGGGAGGGTGCTCGTGTGCGGGCCCCTACGGCCACCGACTGCTCGGCATCGATCTCGACACGTCGCACGAGTTCGGGCGCGAGATCGCCCGCGGGTGCGAGGGCATCAAGCCGGGATGGGTGCGGGTGAACTTCAACTACTTCATCACCCAGACCGTGTTCGACTACGTGCTCGACGCGGTGGACATGGTGGCGACGCACGGATGGCGGCTGCTGCCCCGCTATCGCTTCGACGCGGCGACGGGCATGTGGCGCCACGTGGACGGCCAGCCCGAACCCCCGATGTCGCTCGACGATGTCGGATACGACGGAGGGGAGATGGCGTTCACCGGTCATCGCCATCACGCGACCGAGTCGGCTCTGGCCGCCCACCTCGACGAGGCGCGAGCCGTGCTCGCCGCGTCACCGTTGCCGTCGCCGACCCCAGGCGACGCACGGCTCGACGTCGGCGAGGACTTCGAGCATCTGCGCTGGTTCTGGCTGCCGGAGGAGATCGCCGCTCGCGTCTGAGCCGGCGCAGCGTTCACGCACGACCGACGGCACGGTCGAGGCCGGGCGGAGCACACCGAGCTGGGTCATCGAGTCGAAGAGCTCGCCCGATCGCACGGCCTCGACGGCATCGACGAAGGGCATCCACCGCAGCGCGAGATCCTCGGTCCCGTCCGGCGCCGGTTCGCCTTCGCTGAGGTCGGTCGCCACGGAGAGGGCGCCGGTCTCGTCGGTCACGGGGTTCGCGAGTGAGAACCGCATCAGCTCACGCCACGTCGCCCCTCGAAATCCGGTCTCCTCGGCGAGCTCCCGGCGTGCCCTTCGAGCGGGTCGTCGCCGATCGGCACCCCGCCCTCGGGGATCTCCCAGGAGTAGCGTTCCAGCGTGTACCGGTACTGCCCGACGAGGAGGGCGGCCCGCTCGTCGAGTGCGACCACGCCCACCGCGTGCGTGCGTGGATGCACCACGCCGTAGACACCGGGCTCGGGCTCGCCATCGGGCCGAGCACCTCGTCGTGGAAGACCTGGATCCACGCGTTCTCGGAAGCCAGCGAACGCGAGGTGCGCGTCCACGGGCTCGGGGTGTCATCGGGAGGGATCGCGGGCCGCCGGCGATCGTGCGAGCGCGCGAGACGGCGATCTCGAGCGCCGCCCGGTAGCGCTCACGGAACTCGCCCGGTGACTCTCCGGGGTGGGCCATGAGGGTCTCGCCGTACATGATCGCCAACGTGTGGCGCCGCAGGAGCGATGCACGATCGAGCCCGGAGCGCGGCCAGACCTCGTGCGTGCCCCAGACGCCCACCGGGACCACAGGCGCCCCCGACGGGATCGCGACACGCGTGAGCCCCGATCGGATGCGCTGGAGCCCCTGATGGGGGTCGTCACTCACCCTTCCCTCGGGGAAGATGCCGACGCACGAGCCGCTCTCGGCGGCGGCCACGGCCTCGTCGAGGGCACCGGTGTCACCGGTGCCACGGCGGATGGGGACCTGCCGGGCCTGCACGAGGATCCATCCGATCACCCCTCGGAAGACCTCGGCCGCGATCAGGTTGCGGGTCGCTCGCCATCGGTGGGTGCCCGTGACGGCCGAGACCGCCGGGCCGTCGAGCACGCTGAGGTGGTTCGGGGCGAGGATCACGGCACCGGTTCGAGGGACGTGCTCGATCCCCTCGATGCGCACCCTGAAGACGATCGACATGATCGCGTGGACCAGCGGCGCGCCGATCGTCCAGATCCAGTTCATCTCGCGCCTCTGCACGCGCGGATGCTACCGAGTCGGCCGGCCCCCGGCCGGTGACGTTCAGTCGTCGACGCCGGGGAAGACGACCACGGACCGGATCACCTCGCCCGCAAGCATCGCGCGAACAGCCTCGTTCAGGTCGTCCTCGCTCAGGGCGATCTCGCGGCTCACCATCGCGTCGAGGTTCAAGGAGCCTTCGATCGCCCACCGCGCCATCCGCGGGAAGTCCTCGCGGGGGATGGGGTCACCTCCGTCGGTGACGACTAGGTTCACTTTGTGCGGATACGCGGCTCTGTCCGAGCCGTTCCAGGCGATCGTGACCTCGCTCGGTATCGGAGGCACGCCGATCGCGACCGCGGTGCCCGCGAAGCCCAGCATCTCCACCGCCTGCCGCACACACTCGGGGCGTCCGACCGCCTCGAGGGCCACGTCGACTCCTTCGCCGTCCGTCAGCCGGCGGACCGCCTCGACGGGGTCGCCCGCCGATGCGTCGACGGTGTCGGTGGCTCCGAACCCGACAGCCCACTCGAGCTTCGCCGGCACGACGTCGACCGCGATCACCCTCGTCGCGCCGGCGACCCGTGCCCCCTGCAGCGCCGCGAGACCGATGCCGCCCAGACCGATCACCGCGACGGTCGCGCCGGGCCATACCTTCGCGGTCTGGACCGCGGCCCCGATCCCGGTTGAGACGCCGCAACCCAGCAGGCAGGCGCGGGAGAGGGCGAGGGCGTCGGGCATCGGCACGACCTGTGGCTCCGTCACCACGGTGTGGGTCGCGAGGGTGCCGCAGTGCAGGACGCCGGTGAGCACCTGGCCTCCCGTACGGTGCACGCGCGGCGGCTGGTGCAGCTCGTGTCCGCACCGGCGCGGCGCGCCACGCATGCACTGGCGGCACCGTCCGCACGGCACCGCCCACGTGAGCACGACCCGGTCACCGCCGGTGACGGACGTCACGCCGTCGCCGACCGACGCGACGACGCCGGCCCCTTCATGGCCGAGCAGCATCGGCCATGGGGCGCCCCAGTTCCCGTGCTCGATCGCCCAGACGTCGCTGTGACACACCCCACTCGCGGCGAGCCGCACGAGCACCTCGCCGGGCCCCGGCTCGTCGACAACGATCGGCTCGACGCGGATCGCCGCGCCCGCGTGTTCGACCACCGCCCCGAGACCGTCCGTGGTCATGACACCCCCTGCTCGCCGAGAGGCGGCCATGCTAGCGTCAGCCGCATGGACACCCAGGCTCTGCGGGACCTCGCCGCTTCCCGATACGACGCGTTCGTCGCAGAGCTCGAGCAGATGGTGAACGTCGACTGCGGGTCGTACACGCCCGACGGTGTGAACGAAGTCGCGGATCTCTGCGAGGCGCGGATGCGCGAGCACGGATGGTCTGTGGAGCGACGGGTGCACACGCCCGAGGGCGACCAACCGCAGCTGGGCGACCTGGTGATCGGCACGCTCGGGGGCGGTGGAGGACCGAACGTGCTGCTCGTGGGCCACATGGACACCGTGTTCGACGAGGGCACGGTGGCCGAGCGTCCCTTCCGCATCGAGGGTGACCTCGCTCGAGGACCCGGCGTGTCCGACATGAAGGGTGGCCTGCTGACAGGGTTCCACGCGGTCGCCGCCCTGCAGGATGCGGGCTTCGACGGGTTCGGGCGCATCACCTACGTCTGCAACCCCGACGAAGAGATCGGCTCACCGATGTCGGGACCGGTGATCCGCGAGCTCGCAGCCGTGCACGATGCGGCATTCGTGCTCGAGGGGGCGCGGGCCAACGGCGACATCGTGAGCGCCCGCAAGGGCATCACCGACTACACGATCGAGTTCGTCGGCCGTGCCGCCCACGCCGGCGTGGAGCCCGAGAAGGGCGCGAACGCGGTGCTCGCAGCCGCGAAGTCGACGGTCGCGATGCAGGCGCTGAACGGCCGCTGGCCGGGGGTGACGGTGAACGTCGGGGTGGCGCGCGGTGGCACCCGCACCAACGTGGTGGCCGAACGATGCGTGCTCCAGGTCGACCTGCGGTCGCCGGAGCTCGCGACCCTCGAGCAGGCCGAGGCCGAGATCGATCGCATCTGTGCGCACCACGGCGTCGCCGGCGTGACCACTCGCGTCGATGGCAACGGCTGGCATCGCCCGATGGAGAAGAAGGAAGGAGGCGCTCGTCTCGCGGCGCTCGCGATCGACATCGCTTCGGAGCTCGGGTTCGTGTTGCGGGACGCCGCGACGGGGGGCGCGAGCGACGCCAACACGACGAGCGCCGCCGGCACCCCGACGATCGACGGCCTGGGCCCAATCGGGGGAGACGACCATGCCCCGGCGGAGTGGCTCGACCTCACGAGCGTCGTGCCCCGTGTGGCTTTGCTCGCGGGGTTGATCTCGAGGGTCTGACGAGCCGATGCAGGACGAGCACGGCCGTCCGTTCGTCGAGGACTATCGAGAGCTCGTCGAGGGCATCCCGGCGATCTTGTACATCGACCGCCCCGACGAGTTCTCCACGAACTTCTACACGAGCCCGCAGGCTGTGGCGCTGCTCGGCTACTCACAGAAGGAGTGGGGCAGCGACCAGGATCTCTGGATGCGGATCATCCATCCCGACGACGTCGACGCTGTGCGAGCCAAGAACGAGCGGTCGAACGCCGGCGGTGAGCCGTTCCACGCGGAGTACCGCATCGTCGCGAAGGACGGGCGCATCGTGTGGATCCGCGACGACGCTCTGCTCGTGCGCGACGAGCACGGCGAACCGAAGTACTGGCGGGGCATCATGCTCGACGTGACCGCCGAGAAGGAAGCGGAGGAGAAGCTCCGTTGGAGCCTCGAGGTGCTGCGTCGCACGATCCAGCAGCGGCGCGAACTCGCGCAGAGGATCGAGACCGCACAGGAAGAGGAACGACGCCAGATCGCCGCCGACATCCACGACGATCCGATCCAGGTGATGAGCGCGGTCGACCTGCGGCTCGCGATGCTGGCCGAACAACCCGAGACGATCACGACGGCCGCCTTGGGGGAGCTGCAGTCGACCGTGCGCGGATCGATCGAGCGGCTGCGGTCGCTCGTCTTCGAGCTGCGTCCGGCGACGCTCGACCGCGAAGGGCTCCTGGTCGCGATCGATCAGTACCTGGCCCACGCGGCGAAGGAGATCGGGTGGAGCTACGAGGTGATCGACGAGCTGACGCGCGAGCCCGAGCCCGAGCTCCGCGTCTCGATCTATCGCATCGTGCAGGAAGCGGTCGCGAACGCCCGCAAGCACGCCGACGCCCGGCATATGTCGATCCGGGTGACGACCGCCGGGGATGGGGTCACCGTGCTCGTCGCGGACGACGGCACCGGGTTCGACACCGACCGGGTGGACACCCCCGTGCCGGGGCATCTCGGACTCGCCACGATGATCGAGCGAGCGGAGCTCGTCGGCGGGTGGTGTCGCGTCACGAGCGCCGCTGATGCGGGCACCACGGTCGAGTGCTGGCTCCCTTCGGAGGGGGAGCGCACCGAGGTCTGAGGCCTGGTCAGCCCTAGTCGGGCTCGAGCACAGGGGCGAGCATCGGTGCGGACTCGTTCGCGACCACGAGCAGCTCGGCGCCGAAGACCGTACGGAACCGCCGCGCCACGCCACGCGGACGCCACCCGCTCGGCACAGGAGCGACGACCTCGAAGCCGCCGCGCATCCAGTTACAGGAGATCGGCGACGGGGCGCCCGGTGGGATGCGGCGGTTCAGCTCGTCGGCCAGGGTGAGTGCGGTCGCGGCCCTGAGCACCGCCGGCCGGTCGTCGTCGGGAACGAGCCTTCCGTACGGGCCGAGCCGTGTGTCGTCGTCGGCCTGGCGCAGGATCGCGGTGAGCGCGCCGAGATCGGCGTGGGAGAACCCGGCGAGGTCCGCGGCGATCACGATATTGGCCGCATGCTCGAAGCGGTCGTAGTAATCGATCGCTCGCCCGACGTCGAGCAGGGTCGCCGCGTGCGCAAGCATCTCGCGCAGGCGGAGCGGCGCCGTCGGATCGAGCGCCTGGATCAGGTCGGCCGCGAGGCCGGTGCGCCGCTCGGCAGCCGCCGCGTTCCACGTGCGGAACCGAACGGCGAGGGTCGCGACAGAGATCGAACGGACCCACTCCGGAGAAGGGGCGGTCGCCCCGGCGGTTGCGAGGGCGAGGCCTTCACGGAGTCCGCGGCTCGACACCACGATCTCGCTCGCACCCAGATGCTTCGCGATGCCCTGGATCACGAGCGCACCGCCCACGATCGTGTCGGATCGATCGGGGTTCAGCCCCGGCACCTGTGCACGTCGCTTCATCGACCGCCCGGCCAGCTCGTCGATCACGGTCGCGAGACGTTTGTCGGCGAGCCGGTACCCGTGGAGCAACGGGAGGGGGTAGTCGGTGCGGCGCAGATCGATCTTGGCGAGGTTCCGCACGGTGCCCCCGATGCCCACGAGCTGATCCTGCGGGTCGAGTTCCGTGATCCCGGCCTCGGCGATCGACGACTTCACCGACTTGCGCAGGGCCCGGATCTCGTGCTCGGCTGGTGGGTCGGACGTGAGGAAGGCGTCGCTCACGCGGAGCGACCCGAGCGGCATCGACCATGAGCGCACGAGCCGCCGATCGCGGAACGAAGAGATCTCGGCACTGCCTCCGCCCACGTCGAACGTGAACCCGCTCGTGACCGGCAGGTCATGCACGGCGCCGTAGAACCCGAGCGTCGCCTCGTGGTCGCCGTCGATCGTCTGCAGCGGCACGCCGAGCCGATGGGCCCGCTCGATCAGCTCGGGCCCGTCTGTCGCGTCGCGCACGGCCGACGTGGCGACGGCGATCATCTGCGACGCGCCCGCGCCCTTGGCCACCGCCACGAAGTCGCGCAGTGCCTCGAGGGTGCGCTCGATCGCTTCGGGGCCGAGTCGATCGGAGTCGCGGAGCTCGCGAGCGAGGCGCAGTGGTGCGCGGGCGTCCTCGATCACGTCGAGGTGCTCGCCCTGGCGAAGCCGGAACACGATCATGCGTCCGGAGTTCGAGCCGAGGTCGACGACGGCGAAGGGTCGATCGTCGGGTGCAGGGTCGAAGACCGCGCTCACGCCCCGAATGCTCCCACACACAGGCGTCTCGGCGATGGCCGGCGGCGTAGGCTCCTCACGCCATGCGGCGCCTACGACCGGAGACCGTGTACCTCGTCTACTCGATCGGCGAGGGCTTCTTCTTCCACCTGATGTCGGTGCTGTTCAGCGTGTTCCTGATCGTGGAGCTCGAGCTCGACGCGCTCCAGCTGCTGCTGCTCGGCACGGTGCTCGAGCTCACGTACCTGCTCTTCGAGGTGCCGACCGGGGTCGTCGCCGACACCGTGAGCCGTCGCCTCTCGGTCGTGATCGGACTGTTCGGCTCCGGTGTCGCGTTCCTGGTGCTGGGCGTCGCCGGGTCCTTCGCGATCGCCGTGCTCTCCCAGGCCGTGTGGGGGGTGTTCGCGACGTTCCAGAGCGGCGCCGATGTCGCCTGGCTCACGGATGAGATCGGGGAGGAAGCCGCCCAGCCGATGTATCTGCGGAGCGAGCAGTGGTGGCAGTGGGGATCGCTCGTCGGCATCGTGGTGGGAGTGACGATCGCGTCCGTCTCGGACCTTCGCACGCCGATCCTCGTATCGGGGTTCGGATTCCTGGCGATGGCGCTCTTCATGGCGGTGGCGATGAAGGAGGAAGGGTTCCGGCCCGAACGGCGTCAGGGCGAGCGCTTGCACACGTCGTTGGCCACGACCGTCCGTGACGGAGTGGCCGCGGTCCGGGCCCACCACGTGTTGCTGCTGATCCTCGGCACCGCGGCCCTGCACGGCATGTCGACCGAAGGGTTCGACCGTCTCAGTGACCTGCATCTGCTCGAGGACATCGGGCTGCCCTCGGTGGGCGGGCTCGAGCTGCCGGTGTGGTTCGGCATCCTCGACGGGGGCGCGCTGCTGTTCGGCATCGGCGCGCTCGCGATCGTGAAGCGTCGCGTGCACCTGCAGGGGCACGGAACGGTCGCCCGGGTGCTCGCCGTCGTCGATGTGGTGCTGGTCGTCGCGGTTGTGGTGTTCGCCGTCTCGTCGAGCTTCTGGCTCGCCCTCGCGGCGTTCTGGCTGGTGGGCACGCTGCGCAGCGTGCGGGAGCCCGTGTTCACGGCATGGATCAATCAGGGTTTGGACGCGAAGACCCGCGCCACGATCAACTCGGTCGGCGGGCAGTCCGACGCCATCGGCCAGGCAGCGGGCGGGCCGGGCATCGGCCTGATCGCCCGGTCGGTCTCGGTGCCGACCGCGCTCGTCGTATCGGGACTGCTGCGACTTCCTGCCCTGGCTCTGTACGCCCGCGCGATCAAGCGAGGCACGGTCGGTACGCTCGCGCCGGACCAGATCGACGAGGAGCTACATCTCGAGGACGCGCCGACGAGGGCCGAGGTGCCGGAGGGCCCCGACGAGCCGTCCGCGCGATAGCCGCCGGCGTCCCTACTGGTTCGCGGGCGGCACGTCGATCACGGAGCGCCTGCGGACCTTCGACGACTCTGTGCGTTCCCAGTCGCGGATCGCCTCGGCGATGCCGATCAAGATCGCGCCGCCACCGGTCATGGCCACGAGCCGGCCGAGGGGCGAGCGCTTCAGGCCGGGCACGCGCATGAGCAGCGGCACCGACACGATCACCGCCCCAGCGAGCACGCTCCGCAGGCGTCGGCCCGCGGGCGACTCGAGGAACTCCAGCAGCTCATCGGCTGCGATGTCGGCTCGCTCGGCGAGGTGCTTGATGCGCTCCAGGCTGCTCATGGCATCCAGGGTAGCGCGGGTTCCCGCGAGCGAAGCCCGCACGCGTAACTGGGCCGGCGCAGGGAGCCGTTCGCTCACCCCTCGGCGCGAGCGCCGAACGGGGTGGCAGGCTCGGGGGTCTGCACGGAGATGCGTGCGTCGACGACGACGGCACCGTCGGTGTGCACGATGACCGGGTTGCAGTCCATCTCGGCGATCGCGTCGTGCGCGGTCGCGATCGCACCGAGCCGCAACACCACCTCGGTGAGCGCCGCGACGTCGGCCTTCTCGGCGCCTCGGAACCCGTCGAGCAGCGGGAACGTCGCCAGCGAGTGCACCATCTCGTCGGCGTCGAGATCGGTGAGCGGGGCGACCCGCACCGCCACGTCGCGTGTGAGCTCCACCGTCACCCCCCCCGCTCCCACCGCGATCACCGGGCCGAACACTGGGTCGGCGACGGCGCCGACGAGCATCTCGACGCCGGGTGTCACCATCTCCTGCACGAGGAAGCCGTCGAACTGCTCCCCGGCCGCGAGCACGCGCTCGGCCATCGCGGTCGCCTCGGCCAGCACGTCGGCGGGGAGGAGATCAAGCACGACGGCGCCCGACTCCGTCTTGTGCACCGGGCCGACCGCCTTGAGCGCGACCGCGCGATCGAACGATGCCGCCGCGTCGGCCGCTTCCTCAGGTGACGTCGCGCGAGCCTGCCGAGCGGTAGGAACCCCGTAGCAGTCGAGCAGGGTGCGCACCTCGTCGGGGGTGAGCCACCCTTCGCCACGCGTGAGCGCGTCAGCGATCACGGCAGCGGCCTCGTCCTCACGGGCCTCGAACGACGGCACGGCGCCCTCGGGCTTCGCACGCCACACCCCGAGCTCGGTCGCGTGCGCGAGCGCGATCGCTGCCTGCTCCGGGTAGGCGAACGAGGGGATCCTGAGCCCGGGCGCTCGGAGTGCATCGGGCAACCCGCGTGACGACATGAAGCAGGTGAGCACCGGGATGCGACCGTCGATCCGGGTGATCGCGTCGACCAACGCCGTGGCGACGGCGGGGGCGTCGGATTCGAGCGGCGGGATGTAGATCGCGATCATCGCGTCGACGTTCGGATCGGCGGCGACCGTGCCGATCGCCTGTCCGTAGTCCTCGGGGGTGGCCGAGGCGATCATGTCCACCGGGTTCGACAGTGATGCCTCGTCGGGCAGGAACGCCTCGAGGGCAGCGACCGTCTCGGAGGCAAGCTCGGGCACCGACAGGCCGGTGGCCTCGCACGTGTCGGCGCACAGGATGCCCAGTCCGCCGGCGTTGGTGACGATCGCGACGCGGTCGCCGGTCGGCACCGGTTGGTTCGCGAGCAGCGTCGCCACGTCGAACATCTCTTCGAGCGTGTCGGTGCGGATCACGCCGTGCTGACGGAAGAGCGCGTCGACGGTCGTGTCGCTGGCCGCCAGCAGGGCACCGGTGTGCGACGACGCGGCGCGTTGCCCGGCTGCGCTGCGTCCGGACTTCACCACGACGACGGGCTTCGTGCGACCGATGCGACGGGCGAGCCGGCCGAACCGGCGCGGGTTCCCGAAGCTCTCGAGGTAGAGCATCACCAGGTCGGTGCGATCGTCCTGCTCCCAGTAGCAGAGCAGGTCGTTGCCCGAGACGTCGGCCTTGTTGCCCACCGAGACGAACGTCGACAGGCCGAGCCCGAGCTCAGCCGCCTGCCCCATCACCGCGAGGCCGAGGGCGCCGCTCTGGGACAGGAATCCCACGCGGCCCGGCGGAGGCCACGCCGTGGAGAACGTGCCGTTCAGCACGAGCGCCGGGTCGGTGTTCACCACGCCCATGCAGTTCGGGCCGATCAGGCGCATGCCGCTGGCGCGGCACACCTCGAGCAGGTCGCGCTGGCGCGCGAGGCCCTCGGGGCCGGTCTCGCCGAAGCCCGCCGAGATCACGATGAGCCCGCGCACGCCTTTGGCGGCGCACTGGCGAGCGACATCGACGACCCCTGCCGCAGGCACCGCGATGAACGAGACCTCGACGTCGCCGGGCACGTCGTTCACCGACGGGTACGCGGGCACGCCCTGCACCGCCGGCGCGCTCGGGTTCACGGGGTACACCACGCCCTGGAACGGACCCGACAGCAGGTTGTGCAGCAGGCGCCCTCCGATCGATGATGGGTCGCGCGACGCGCCGATCACCGCGACCGACATCGGCTCCAGCAGCAGTCGCACCGCCGCCGCCGCCGCCGCATCCTCCCGTTCCTCGTAGCGTTCGGCGGCCTCATCGGTGATCTCGGTCGGGAACTCGACCTCGACCTCGCCGGGCACCGCGCGGATGCGCACAGCGAACCCCGTGCGCCGGAACACGTCGATCATGCGGTGGTTCTCCGGCAGTACCTGCGCCACGAAGGTCTCGATGCCGCTACCCTGTGCCGCCTGGGCGAGATGGGCGATCAGGATCGATCCGAGTCCGTGGCCCTGCAGTGCGTCGGCGATGCTGACGCTCACCTCTGCCCGCGGCGCGGTGCCCTGTCGCACGTATTGCGCACCCCCGATGACCGTGCCCTCGGGGCCACCCGCGAACGCGAGCAAGGTCAGGTGGTCGGCGTAGTCGACGTCGACCGTCTTGGCTGCCACGTCGGTGATGTCGACCGACATGCCCCAGAACCGCAGACGCCGCGACTCGTCCGACAGTCCGATCAGGTAATCCTCGACACGCTCGCGATCCTCGCGCCGGGCCGGGCGGATGTGCACGGTGCGGCCATCGCGCAGCACAACGTCTGTCTCTCGATGGGCCGGGTACCGGCCCCGATCGTCATCGGTCTCATGCATCGCGGAGGCGGACGGGAATCGAACCCGCCTGGGAGCGTGCGCCCCCACGTCGGTTTTGAAGACCGCGGGGCCCACCAGGAACCCTGACGCCTCCGTCACAAGGCTACCCGCCTCGTCCGGCGTCGCGTGCGAGGCGGTACACTTCCACTAATCTAAGCCAGACTAGACCGGGGGATCGAGCCAGACGAGGAGCAGGAACGATGGCGACGAAGGTTGAGATCGTGGTGCTGGGGCTGTTGGCTGAAGGGCCGATGCACGGGTACGACCTGCTCGAGCGCTTCCGCACGCGCAGTATGGGCTTCTGGACCGAGCTGAGCCGCGCGTCGGTCTACCAGGTGCTCAAGCGATTCGAGCGCGACGGACTGGTCACGGGCAAGGCGCAGGAAGGCCGGGAAGGGCCGGACCGCAGGGTCTTCCGCATCACGAGGCAGGGACGCGACCGCCTGGCCGAGGGCGTGATCGAGATGGCCGGCGACCTCGTACCGCTCGACTCCCAAGCAGCCGTGGCGCTGGGATTCGCGCACGCGGTGCCTGCTGCAACGGCCAAAGCCGCTGCCGACGCGCGTGAACGCTCGATCCGTGACCTGCTCGAGGCCCTCCGCACCGAGCTCGATCGCACGGCCGCCGAGCACGACCCCGGCCGTTCGGTGTCGGCGGCAATGCTCCGTCAGCAGGAAACGTTCGCCGAGGCCGAGCTCGCGTGGCTCACGACGTATCGCGCGACGCTCGGGAAGGTCCGCCGCTAGCGGGTCGCCGACCCTCCGGCTCCAGGTCGGTGGCCGACCGTACGATGGGAAACACGATGGAAGCTGCGTTCTTCGACCTCGACAAGACGATCATCTCAAGGTCGTCGTCGCTCGCCCTGTCACGTCCCCTCTACCGGGCCGGCATGGTGTCTCGGTCCCAGCTGCTCCGTGGCGCTTACGCCCAGCTGGTCTACCTGTTGGTCGGGGCCGACGAGGACAAGATGGAGCGCCTCAAAGAGGGCATGCTCTCGCTCACGAAGGGCTGGAACCAGGATCAGGTCGAGACGCTCGTGCGCGAGGTGATCTTCGACGTGATCGACCCGTACGTGTATCAGGAGGCGCTCGACCTCATCGCGCTGCATCGCAGCGAGGGCCGGCGCATCTACATCGTGTCGAGCTCGCCCGAGGAGGTCGTGCGTCCCCTGAGTCAGCACTTCGGCGCGAGCGGGGTGATCGCGACACGCGCTGAGATCGACGACGACGGTCACTACACGGGCGAGCTTGCGTTCTATGCGTACGGGGACCAGAAGGCCGAGGCGATCGAGGGGCTGGCAGAACGGCTCGGCATCGACCTCGATGCCTCATACGCATACAGCGACTCGGTCACCGACCTGCCCATGCTCTCGGTCGTGGGGCATCCGGTCGCGGTGAACCCCGACCGAGACCTTCGCCGCGAGGCCGAAGAGCGCGGATGGCAGGTGCGCGACTTCCGGCGGCCCGTGCGGTTGCGCACGCGCATCGCGCAGGCCGTGCCGCCGCCGAAGCCGTCGATCGCGGCCGCCGTCGGCGCAGTGGGGGTGGCGGTGGTGCTGGTGTGGGTCGTGTTGCGATCTCGGACGCACCGAGCGGAAGGCTGAGCCTCCCGCGTTTGCGCCGTTCCCTGGTGGGGTGTACGTTCGGGCGGGTGCCGAGAGGTACCTGCGAGGGGAGCAGAACCCACGCGCGAGTCATGCCGCGGGAGGCATGCTCAGGCCCCGGGGGCCACGCCGCCGGCGCCCGAGCACGTGCAGACGAGACGCTTGATACCTGCTCCCCTCGCTCTATGTCCGGGCGCGGGCCGTGGACGCGGGAGCCTGGTCAACCGGACGCGGCGGGATGCTCCAAGAGATCGGCCAGCCGCTCGGCCCGGATCGCGGCCTGCAGCGGGCGAGCCGCGCCCACGTCGCGCGCTATCAACGCGAGCTCTCGCTCGACCGACGGTGCGAGCGGCGCCATGCGATCGTGCACCAGCGGATCGAGGCGCCCCACAGCCCTATCGAGCCGTTCGATCGCGATCGCGAGTGGTCCCTTGCGGCGTGTGCGGTAGTCGTCGAGCGAGATGACCTGTGCCATGTCCTGAACGATAGCCCAGGGGTCTGACACGGCCGGTATCACGCTCGATGGATGATCGTGGATGCACACCCGACGTGTGCATCCCGTGCCTCCGTCCGCTAGCTGCAGGTTCCCGTTCCGGAATCGCGCACCGTGCGAGCGACGTCGAGGAACGACCAGGAGTAGTTCGCGGCGTCCAGCTGCAGCTTCAACACGCCGAAGCCCTTGAATCCCGCGTCGGCCGTCGCCTTCGGCGTGCCGGACGACTTGCCGCCGGTGCCGACGACGAACTGTCGGATCGGCAAGCCGAACCCTCGGTCCCAGCGTTCGTACGTGTGGCGATGCCCATTGAGATACAGCTCGGCACCTTCGGACGCGAGGACACTGGCGAACGACTTGTTGGAGTGATGCGCGATAGCGAGCTCGCACTGATGGTCGTCGGCCTGGAGGTCGGCCTTCAGCCACGACCGCTCTCCGGTGCAGCTGATCCCAGACACGGAGCAGTTCGTGTTCAGCGCCACGATGTGCCAGTCGCCGAGGTTGAACGAGTAGTAGCCCTTCCTCGGGTCGGTGGCCGTCGAGCCGTACTGCGTGAGGACGCTGGAGAAGTACTGGAAGTAGCCGGCCGCGTTCGGCGTCTCGTACTCGTGATTGCCCGGCACCGGAGCGGTGATGGACCTGAACACCCCCCATGTCGGGTCGTAGGACTTGAGGAACTGGGCGTACTCTCCGCGCTCGTACTGCGCGTCACCGAGCATCAGCACGCTCGTCGGATGGATCACGTCGGTGATCAGCGATGCCGTCTTGCGCTGAGCGGTGTTGGGACTGTTGGCCTTGGCGATATCGCCAGCGGCGGCCACGGTGACGGTTGCGGCGGACGCCGTTCCGGAGAGGAGCAGGCTGACGATGACGACGCAGAGGAGCGAGGTGATGTGACGATGGTTCGGTGCGGAGCAACGCATGGGGAGGCCTCCTACTATCGAGCGGTTCACAAAAGCTCAATGGCAGGCATCCGGTCAAGACCTAGACCGGAAATAATTCGTTCCATGTCGGCCTATCGGGGGACACGCCGATAGCTCAACTGGCCGACGGTCCGTGCCGATACCCGAAACATGGTAGCGATGCGGCCCGACGACCACGTGGCGTTCGTGGGCCCTCCTGGCGCCGTGCTCAAGTCGCCGGTCCCAGGGGAGCTCGGCGTGATCCAGCGCGTCGGGTACGGCGCCGTGCACGTCGTGTGGGAGCGCTCTCCCTTGCTCATCGCCTGGCCGCACGAATGGATCGAGCGACGCGAGCCACGGGAGCGATGACTTCAGGGCGGCGCTTCAGGCCACGCGAACGCTCGTGACCGGCGCGAGTCGCTCGTGGACCTGGAACCACGAGCCCCCCGCGTCGGGCGAGCCGAACACGTCGCCGCTCGTGGCGCCGAAGTAGAGCTCCATGTCCGGCCCCTGGCCGGCCGAGCCGAACGCCTGTCGCAGCACCGTGAGGTACGCCTCGTTCGGCGGCAGACCCTCGCCGTGCGCGACCCACGTCGATCCCGCATCGCGTGTCTCGTAGACGCGCACACGGGCGTCGGGGGTCACCCGGTCGATGTCGGCGACCAGCGGGATCACGTAGGCGCTGTCGGCATCGGCCGGATCGATCACCAACGGGAACCCGAACCCGCTCGGCAGCCCGGCTTTGATCTCATGCCAGCTCGAGCCCTCGTCGTCGCTGCGGTAGACGTTCCCGTGGAACTGCATGAAGAGCCGTTCGGGCCTGGTCGGTGCCCGGTGCATGTTGTGCACGCACAGCACGTTCGTGCCCTCTCGCGCTTCCTCGGGCATGTACTCGGGGACGATCCCGTCGTACCCGGTGCGCCAGGTCTGACCCCCGTCGTCGGTGATCCACACGCCGGCCGCGCTCACGCCGACCGCCAGCCTTCGTGGGTCGCCGGGCCAGGGGCAGATCGAGTGCAGGGCGAGGCCGCCGGCACCGGGCTGCCAGTCACCGGCCTGATGCTCCTTCCAGAGGGAGTCGTTGAGCGACCACGACTCGCCGCCGTCGGTCGACGTGAACAGCGCGGCGGGTGCGACGCCCGCATAGAGCAGGCCGTCGGCCTCGCCGGGCATGATCATCCAGATGCGCTCGAGGCTCATGTCGCCGCCCTCGGGGAACGCGGGACCGTCGGCCTGCAGCCACTCCCCGGTCGGGTCGTCGGCGTACATGAGCCTCGGGCCGTAGAACCCCGATGTGTGGCTCGCGAAGTATCGCCCGGTGCGTGGATCGCGCGTCGCGAACTCCACGATGTCGCCGGGGAACGCCCTGGAAGCGATCTGGAACGGCTCGCCGGCGCCCGGCTCGCCCCTCAGCACGAACAGCCCCTTCTTGGTGCCGACCAACAGCTCCGTCATCACTCACCCTCCCGAGATCGACGGGAGCACATGCAGCACATCGGTCGGCCCGACGGCCGAACCCTCGCCGGTGCGCTCCCCGTTCACGAACACGTTCACATGGGGCCGGACCCGGCCCCGTTCGTCGAGGATCCAGCCCACGATCGGCGGGTGACGTCGCTCCAGCTCTCGCAAGACCTCGCCCACGGTCGAGCCCGGAAGGTCGTGTTCCGACGTCTTCCCGGCGCGTTGGGACAACGGCGCTCGCAGCATCACCACGGCCATGGCGACGAGCCTACCCCGGCCCGCCGACGTGCGTGCTTCCGGTTCCTTGCCGTCGTCGGCGTCAAGACCTGGGGGCGACCGGCTGCCTGATGATCGTGCGCATGCGCTCGGGAGCCGTGCGCTGCGGATCGCTCAGGTAGACCTCGTGATGCTTGCCGACGGGCATGAACCCCTCACGCTTGACGAACCCGTACAGACGCTCGAGCGCCGGCCGCTCGGCCGAGAACGGACCCCGGTGCAGGACCTGCGCGCAGGCGCCCTCTCTGAACGGCTCGAAGCGCACCAGGTCCAGTGTCTCCATCTTCCGGCGGGCACGCACCGTCGCCATCGTCTCGGCGACGAGCTCCGGCGTGACGATGCCTGGTTGTGCCAGCATCAGGGTCCAGTCCCAGTCGGACTTGTCGTCGAAATCCCAGACCCGGGCGTTGGGGATCCACCAGAGCCCTTCGAGCGGCATGACCGCGAAGTCGATGCCACCAGGGAGCTTGCGGACCCGGAACTTCAAGGCATACGCGACCGAACAGAGCGCCTCCACAGCGTGCGTGAATACCTTGGATCCGTTCGGGTCGCCGTGGCCGTCGACCATGAGGTAGTTGATCGTCGGCACGTCGACCAGCGCGGGCTCCTCGCGAGCGTCGTAGAGGTCGCCGAGCTCGCGTCGGTAATCCACCTTGGGCACCTTCGTCGCCGTGACCACCATGACGCACCTCCTTCTCACCCAATGCGTACACCCGGCGGGGGGGTCCGTGCGGGGCCGGGGGTCCCCCTGCGTGGGGGCCACAATGGGCCGTTCGGCGCTCAGGCGGGCCCGCGAGCGAGGAATCCCTCGGCGCCGGCTTCCTCGTCGTAGCCGGTGCCGACGGTCCGCACGTCGACGAAGCCGACCTCGGCGAGCAGGTCCACCCAGGTGGCACGAGGATCCCACTCGAGTCGCTGCGCGAGGTTGCGGAGAGCTCCTACCCGCTCGTCCGCGACGACGACGGAAGGATCAATCGCGGGCCGACGCAGACAGGCACCCGAGGTCGTCGAGGTCGCTCGTCGCGAAGGCCGCTGAGAACGCGAGAGCGCCGGGATCACCGGGGAACTCGTCGCCGCCCGAGAGTTCTTGGCGCGTGGCTGCGGCGAGCGCCGCCGCGACCTCGTCGACCGTGTGGCCGGCATCGGCGAGGGCCTGCTCATCCATCCAGATCTGGGTGGGACGCGCGCGCCGCACGACGTCGGGGCCGTCGGGTTCGGAGAAGCGGTCTTCGATGAACGCAGTGAGCGCCGTGATGCCGATCGGAAGCGCCCCCGAGATCGCGGGGTCGTACTGGTGACCGTGGTCGGCCGTGAGCGTGAGGGCCCACTCGCCCTCGCCGACCTCGGCGTCGAGGAAGCGCACGAGATCCTCGAGGGCATCGTCCTGCCAGCGGAGCGTCTGGCCCACCTCCTCGCCGTTGACGCTGAAGATGTGGCCGACCGAGTCGATCGCCTTCAGGTTCACGTAGAGCAGATCGGGCACCTCGTCGGCGCCGAACCCTTCCCGGTGGATCACTTCCTCGACGATTCGCGTCTGATAAGGCGAGCGAGCCGGGGTCTGGAACCCGTCGTCGAGCGCGTCGAACGGGTAGTCGCCCCACGCCTCGTCGACCACGCCGTCCTCCTGGTCGAGGGTGGCCAGATCCCGCTCGAGCCCGGGCACATCGTTCACGTACTCGGGCATCTCGAAGTAGGGCGCCATGCCGGTCGTGAGCTGCCAGGAGTCGCCCTCGTCGCCGCCGGTGCTTGCGTCTTCCTGCTCGCGCATGATCGCGAGGTCGGCGTCGCCGCCTTGCCACTGGGCACCGTGGCCCACCATGCCGGTGTGGGCGCCGAGGGTGGCGACCACGCCGACGAGCGGCTCGTTGTCGTGCGCGACGTCGTAGAGATCGGCGAGCGTGGGCAGCAGCAGGGTGCCGGGTCCGTTCTGCTGAGGCTTGTCGATCACGCCGTCGATCTGCTGGTAGAGGTCGATCACGCCATGGCGGCGAGGGAACGCGCCCGTGCCGATCGTGGCGTGCGTCGGAGGCGTGTTCGACGGCGACGACCCGATCTCGGCGTCGTCGAACCAGGTGCCCTGGTCGATGAGACTCGAGAGGAACGGCCAATCGTCGGGCCACTGGTCGAGCACGTTGCGGCCGGCGCCGTCCCACACGAGCGTCACGAGCAGCTTCGGGGGTCCCGCGCGCTCGCCGTCGGGCAGCAGCGCCCGCGTCAGCTCGTGCCCGTCGGGCGCGTCGAAGTCGAAGTCGAGCATCCCGGCGTTGGTCGGCGCGATGTCGGCGAGCGTGGCTCGGCCGTCGACACTGCCGAGTGCCGGCACGCGTCCGGGCGCGTAGAAGAGCAGGGGCACCCGCTGCACGTAATCCCACGGGCCCGCGTGGCTCAGGCCGCCGCCCACGTAGTCGGGCTCGGCCGCGACGATCTGGATCTCGCCGCTCGCCGGGGCCTTCGTCCCCTCCCAGACACGCAGGAGCTGCCGTGGCGGCAGGTCGCACGCCGACGAGCGCCCTTTCTCGGCGCGAGCCACGTCGCTCGGCGGCGCGGCCGGGGCCGCCGCTTCCGTCGAGGTCAGCTGCACCGCGAGCGCGGCGAGCAGGCCGGCAACGAGCACGACGGCCAGGATCTTCGTCCAAGCGGCGGGGAGTGGGCGTGCTCGGCTCACGGGCGGCCAGCCTACCGGCAGGGCGTTCGGTCGATCAGTCTCGCGAGTCGCGCAGGCAGAGCGGGTGCTCGAGCATTGGAGTCGGGATCGCGGCCAGGAACGCCGGATCGTCGGGGTGCTCGATGTCGCCCTCGCCACGCACGACGTCGGCTCGGGGCATCGCCATGAGGAACGTGGCGACGTCCTCCACCGTCGAGCCGGCGCGTTCCAATGCCTCGGTGTCGAGCCAGATCTGGGTGGGGCGCATCTGCTCCACCACGTCAGGGCCGAACGCATCCTCGATCGATGCGGTGAGCGCCGTCACGTCGTAGCGGTCGGCCCCGGTCACCTCCGGGTCCCGCGCCATACCGTGATCGGCGGTGAGGATCATGGCCCACTCTCCGGAACCCACCCGCTCGTCGAGCAGCCGGATGAGGAGACCGAGCTCCCGATCCTGAGCGCGCAGGCCGTCGAGCAGCTCCACTCCGTCGGCGCTGTAGCTGTGGCCGAGCGAGTCGAGCATCTTGTAGTTCACGTAGAGCAGGTCGGGCACGTCGTCGGCGCCGAAGCCCTCCCGCTCGATGACGGCCTCGACCAGGTCGGTCTGCCACGCCGAGCGCGCCGGGGTGTCCCAGCCGCCGAGCAGGCTCGCGATGTCATGGTCGCGCCACATCCCGTCGTCGGCGCCGTCGGCCCGGTCGATCGCCTCCGTCTCCTGCAGGAAGCGGTCGTCCATCGATGGATCGTTCGCGTAGTCGGGCATGGCGTAGTACGGCGCCATCTCCTCGGCGAGCTGCCATCGGGGGGCGGAGTCGTCGCCGCCGGTCGCGGCATCCTTCGGCTCCCTCGTGATCGCCAGATCGCGGTCGGCTCCGTGCACGAACGAGCCGCGACTCATCATCAGCAGGTGGGCCGAGAGCGACCCCACGGTGCCGACCAGCGGCTCGTTGTCGAGGGCCAGGTCGTACCGGTCGCCGAGCGTGGGCACCCGCAGTACTCGAGGCCCCAGGTGCAGCGGGCGCTCGATGCGTCCGCCGACGCGCACGAACTCGTCGGGGATGCCGTGCGTGCTCGGGAACGCGCCCGTGCCGATCGTGGCGTGGCTCGGCGGCGTGTTCGACGGCGATGCATCCAGGGCCGCATTCGTGAACCAGGCCGAACGGTCGCCCAGCTCGCGCAGGCGCGGCCAGCCCTCGCGCCAACGCTCGAGCACGTCGGTGCCCGCCGAGTCCCAGATGACCGTGACGACGAGACGCGGCACATCGCGTTCGGCGGCCGGCAGCAGCGCCGCCGACAGTGCGGTGCCGTCGGGAGCGTGGAACCCCGGGAACTTCAGGATCCTCGCGGCGGTGGGCGCGACGTCGGCGAGGCTGACGCGCTGGTCGTACACGCCCGGGCGCGCGATGCCGGCGCCGTACACGAGGAGGGGCACCTGCTGGGTGGTGTCGAACGGGGATGCGTGGGACAACCCTCCGGCCTGCAGGCTCTCCGGCGGGATCAGCTGAATCTCCCCGCTGCGTCGCGGGTCCGCGCCATGGGAGATGCGTCGAACGAGCTCGGGGTCGAGCGAGGCGCAGACGGCTTCGGAGAGCGCGGCGACCGACGAGGGATCGGCGTTGGCCGAGGGTATGTCGCCGCGTGGCGGAGTGTCCGCCTGGGTGCTCACGCAGGCCGCCGTCAGCGCAGCGACCGAGATCAGCTGGATCGCGATCCGGAGCGGCGCTCGGTGCACGTGACGGCGGTGCGCGTGCGTCCTCGTCGTGTGCGGCATGGCCGTCACCCTACCGATGGCGGGCGTTCCTGACGGTGGGTCAGGACCAGTTCGGCGTGGAGTCGATGCGGTCGCTCTTCGACAGGTTCTTCGCGCCTGAGCCGTTCTGCTTGACGACCCAGATCTGGTTTCGGCCGGTGCGGGTGCTCGCGAAGGCGATCCGATCTCCGTTCGGAGCGAACGTCGGGTGGGTGTGCGCACCGCCGTCGTTCGTGACTCGACGTTGACGGTCACCGTCGGCGTCCATCAGCCAGATCTGCTTCGAACCGCCGCGGTCACTCACGAACGCGATCGTGCCGCCGTCGGGAGAGTAGGCGGGTGCCGACGACCGTCCTTCGTCTCCGGTCAGCATGAGGAGCGAGCCGCCCGAGGTATTCATCGTCCACACGTTCGTGTCGCCGCCTCGGTCGCTGTCGAATGCGATCCGTGCGCCGTCGGGCGACCAGGCCGGGGCCCGGTCGCGCGCCGCATCGTCGGTGAGGTTCGTCGAGGCCGCTGCCATCGGCGTCCATCACGAAGATCTCGGCGTCTCCCGTCCGCGTGCTCGTGAAGGCGATGCGATCACCGTTCGGCGACCATGTCGGGCGGGTGTCGGCGCCGTCGGCGTCGGTGAGGCGCGTCCGGTTCGAGCCATCGGCGTCCATCACGAAGATCTCGGCGTCTCCCGTCCGCGTGCTGGAGTAGGCGATCCGCGAGCAGTCCGGCGACCATGCCGGGTCGCGGTCGGCGGCGGCGTTCCTCGTGAGCCGTGTCTTCAGCGCGCCTTTGCGCGTCATCGTGAAGACGTCCACGTTGCCGCCGCTCGACGAGGTGTACGCGATGCGACCGCACGTGGAGGTCGGTCCCTCGAGCGCGAACGCGGCGGTGACCGATCGGGCTTGATCCATCGTGAGCTGGCATGTGCCGGTGCCGACACACGAACCGCTCCAGCCGGCGAACACGGACCCGGGATCGGGATCGGCGGTGAGCGTGACGGCGGTGCCGTCGACGAAGCCGGCCTCGCAATCGTCGATGCAGTCGACCCCAGACGGCTCACTCGTGACGCGCCCCCCTCCGTCGCCCGAGAACGACAGCGTCAACGTCTCGAGCGTCGTCGTGGTCGCCGAGAATCGCGCGTAATAGGACTGGGTCCTCGCGCCCACCAGCCCCCATTCGGTGCCGCTTCCGCTCCACGTGCCGCCGGCTTTCGTGAACTCGCCGCCGACGTGCAGGCGGTGACGGCCGACGTCGGGAGTCAGGGCCCACACGCCGTTGTACTTGCAGCAGATCCCGGGGTTCCACGGGTCGGCCTCGGGGATCACGCGACCGGTGTCGGGGTCGATCACGACGAGACGTGGGGCATGGTGGCAGTCGGTGTTCGGGCTGTCGTTCGCGTCGCACTGCTGCGCCTGCTGCTTCGCCACCCATTGGAAGTGACCACCCACGTACAACAGGCCGTCCATCCACGCGAGGGCCTGCGACGAGCCGGACGTGTCGGTCTTGAATGTCTGGTCGCCCGTCGTGAGATCGAATCCGGCGGCGAAGTCCGAGCCGCCGGAGCCGAGGTAGACGGTCGGCTTCCCCGATCCCGGATCGTTCTGCACGAGCACGCTGATGCCGAACGCTGCGCTGTGATCGGGGAGGTTGCCCGGAGTCCAGTCGAGGACGGCGCCGGTGCCCGCGTCGACCTTGATGGCGGCCTTCGAGGCCTTCCGGGTACCCCCTTCGAGCGTGCTGTCGCACTGGCAGGCTGCGACGATCGTCGAGCCGATCGACACCATGTCACGCACCTGCGGCGGGGTGTTGTGACCTCGAAGCGAAGGATCGGTCTCCACTTCGGGCGCGTCGTACCCGGGCGATGGCGCGCCGTTCGTCTCGAACGAGAGGAGCTTCGACGTGCCGACGAAGACCGCCCCCGATGTCGCGAGTACGCTCTTCGCCGCGGCCGTGCTCGGTGCGAACGGGGCCACCGATCCGTCGCTCGGGTCGATCGCCGCGACGTTCTTGCGAGCCAGGCCCCCGACACGGTCGAACGATCCGGCGAGATAGAGCAGTCCGTCAGGACCGAGCGAGAGGTCGAAGACGGTTCCCGCTGTTCCTGACTTCGTGACCTCGGGCACGGCGATGGACGTGATCGGTGCTCCGGAGTCGGCGTCGAAGACGGCCAGGCTCGGCTGCGGCCTGCACCTTCGTGCCGTTGGCGTCGCGCATCTCGCTGAACGACCCCCCGACCCACACCTGGTTGCCGGACACGACGATCGCTCGCACGAGCCCGTCGACCATGCCGACCTCGTCGGACTCCGTGGCCGGGATCGCGGCGTTGGCCGGGACGGCAGGAAGCAGCGAGATGATCGATGCCACCAGCGTCGCGATGAGCGCTTTCACGGACGTGCGGGCGTGTCGTCCGTTGAACATGAAGTCCCGATCCCTCCGGGTCGATGGGTGACTCCTTGCGACCTACGCCGAAGGAGCGTCGCACGGTCACATGCCGCTGGCATCGGCCGGAAGTCGTAACTCGCGAGTTCTCGGTCACGGGTCGGCCGCGAGCGGTCCGCCCCCGTACTCGAAGTGCATGCCGTCGGGGATCAAGAAGTCGCCGCCCCAATTGAACCCGAGGTCTTCGAAGATCGCGACGATGCGGCGGTCCATCGTGGGTACAGCGCCGAACGCGTTTTCGGGGGCGTTGATGTCGACCGCGGCCCCGTACGCATGGAACGAGGGTGGGTTCGTGGGGCTGCGTGCCACCGTGCGGGAGTTGAAGCACCCGGCGGTCGAGTGGATCATCGCCCCCAATCCCGCGCGTTCCACCCGATGCATCGCGCGCACGAGATCCTCCATGAAGCCGCGGTGGCAGGTGAGCCTGCCGAGCAGAGGTACGGCCCGGCTGACGAGGTTCGCGTCGCTCCAGGCCGGGTCGATGCGGAAGGACGCCGGGTTCGTGGGGTCCGGCGCGGCGGCGAACTCGCCGAACGCCTGCTTCAGCACGACGGGCGGGTTCACACCGCTCGCCACCCTCATGTACGGGCTCCCGCCGGGGAGCTCGACCCGCATCGGCTCGTTCGCAGGGACCAGCGGGCGCACCATGCCTTCGAATGCGTCGAGGCCCGGCTTCCCCTCGGGGAAGGCCCAGAGGTACCGGTCATCGACGATTCCCAGGTGTGTGCCGACGTCGCGGGAGACGAGCAGCTCGCTCCAGCCGATCAGCTCCTCGGGGACTACGGCGCCCACGCGCACCGACGTGTCCCCGAACTCCAGCGTGCCGCCCACGCCGAGCCTTCGCACGACGGCGCTGCGCGTCCCGAGCACCCCCTGCCCTCGCGCGAGCGCGTCGACCACCTCGCCGCGGACACGTGCGGGAAGGAACGGAGCGACCTCGACCGGGTTCACGGCGAAGGCGTCGATCGGGATCGCGAATGGCGGGTCCGGACGGTCGATCACGTCGCCACCGGCGTCGAGCGAGCGCGTCAGCCAGCGCGAGTCGCCGGCGACGACCACGGTCGACTCGAGCCCGCGGACCGTGCGCACCCGCGCCCGGAAGTCGAGCGGCAGCCCGCCCGGCGTCCAGGCGAGGAAGTACGGGGGAGGCTCGGGGGCGGCGGGAGCGGGCGCCTCAGGAGCGGCGATCCCTCCGGCGGCGCCGACGGCAGGTGCCCCCACCTGCGGCCGGGCCGTCTGAGGCCCCGGCCGCGACCGGCACCGACGCTCCTGGCGGACCAGAGAGGGTGAGCGCGACCGCCGCGATCCCCAACGCCGCCACCACTGCGAGGAAGGCCCACCGCCGAAGGGGCATGCCACTCATGAGGCCGCTCCTCGGCGGGTTCTTTGGGGTGGGGGCGCGCCCATCGCCGGAAGCCTACGTGGCAGGAGCGCGGTGGTACTCGAAGTGGTTGCCGTCGGGCACGATGAAGCGGCCGCCCCAGGCGAAGCCCCATCGCTCCATCACCGCGACGAGCCGCGGGTCCTGATCGGGGTGCACGCCGTAGTAGTTGCCGGCGATGTTCATGTCGACCGCGATGCCCCACGAGTGGTGCGAGAGCATCGCCGATGGATCGCGCCCGATGAACCGGGGCGCGAAACACCCGTCGTAGGTCTCGACCAGCTCCCCGAGACCCCTGCGCACGAGCTCTCTCACGACGCCGCGCAGCTGGGGCATCACCGAGCGGTGGCACGTGACCAGGCCGAGCACGGGCAGGCGGGCGGTTTCCATCTGCGCTTGCGTCCATGTCGGATCGAGGTCGAGGTAGCCCGGGCGACCAGCCTCAGGACGGGCTGCGAACTCGCCGAACAGCGTCTTCAGCATGACGGTGGGCAGCACCGCATCGCCCGGCCGGAAGTACGGGGTCTCGCCCTGCGCGCGGACCTGCACCCGCCCGTAGGGACCGAGCTCCGTGGGGAGCAGTCGGTCGAAGGCGACGCGGAGGGCGTCGGTGCGGAGTGCCCGGCCGGGCGCGGGCCGCAGCAGCAGCGAGCGGTCGGTCCGTACGCCGATGCGGCGGCCGGTCTCGCGGGAGACCATCAGCTCGGCCGCGCCGACGGCCTCGTCGGGCAGCACCGCCGCGATGCGCACGTGCTCGCCGCCCGGGAATCCGAGCACGGCGCCAGGCCCCAGTCCGCGCACCACCGCCGACGTGGCCCCGAGCACCCCCTCGCCGGCGATCAGTGCCTCGGTCACCGGACGGTCGGCTGCCGGCAGGAAGGCCACGAACGTCGCCGGATCGACCGCGATCGTGTCGAGCGGGATCCGGTACCCACCTGCCGGTCGGTCGATCTCCTCGCCGTCGGCATCCCAGGAACGGGCGAGCCAGGTGTTGTCCTGGGCGACCGTCGTGACCCGTCCGGTCAGCTGCAGGGACCGGACCGCGTCGTCGAATCCCGCCGGCAGACCCCGCGGCACCCAGACGAGGAACGTCTCGGGCGGCGTGGGGCCGGGCGCCGGCAGTGCGGGGCCGTCGCGCCCACCGGCGCTCGGCGTCGTCCCGCCCTGCAGCGCCACGGTGACCACCGCGCCGACGACGAGACCGGCGATCGCCGCCGCCCCGGGCCGCACGCCGTTGCGTGCGCGACCCCTCACGTCACCCCTCACGGCGCCACCGCCGGGAGCCCTCGCACGGGCATCGAGCTCGCGATCTCGAGCAGGTCCCCCAGTGGCAGGTTCGTCTCCAGGAACAGGTTCGTGTCGTCACCGACGATCGCGAGCCGCCGCCCGAGCCCGTCGGCGGCGGGCTCGAAGTATGCGACGCCGCCGCCCGGCAACGTCACGCGGGTGGCGTCGGGGCCTACCGGTCCGAACGCGCGACCGGTGCGGCGGCCCGGTCGCTCGCCCACGCGCAGGTAGTCGAGGCCGTCGACGTAGACGAGCAGCGACCTCGGCGCACCCACGCCCTCGGGCGGTGCCACGGCCGTGGCGAGCTCGAGGGCACCGGTGAACGTCGGGGTCACCGGCCGGTAGCCGAGGCGTTCGGCCAGCGACGCGATGTCGAGGGCACCCCCTTCGCGCCCGGGGATCTCGAACAGCGACGGGTCGGGTTCCCCCGCCACGATCGAGGTGGCACGCACGTCGAGGATCGCCGTGCTCGGCGCCTCGACCGGCAGTCCGAAACGGAGCTCCCAGTCGCGGCGCCGTGCGCCGTCGGCGGGGAAGACCGTGATGCGCACGGGCAGCCACGACTCCGCGTCGAGCAGCAGCTCGACGCGGTCGCCGTCGAAGAACGGCCGCCACGTGCCGCCGAGCCGCAGGAACGGGAACATCGGCGCAGCCCGGTCGAACGTCGTCTCGACGTGTACGACCTCGCGATCGCCGGCCTGCTCCGTGCCGAGCACGCGGATGCCTCTGGCTGAGCCGACGGTGCGCAGAGGTACGACGAGGTCGGCCGGCAGCGGCGCCGCGAGCGAGTACGGCGAGGTGGTCGTGACGGTCGTGCGCGTCGTCGGGCAGGCGTCGGCGGGCAGCCCGGTCGGGCACCCTGTGGGCCCGGAGAGGTAGGTCGCCGGCATGTCCTCGACGTAGGTGATGTCGGTGGGGGTCCACGCGGCCGAGGGGTAGGCGGTGCGGTCGTCGACCTCGAGGCGGAATCGCTGCGGTGGGAGGAACGCCACGCGCATCTGCAGCCGTCGCTCGGGCACTTCGCGGGAGAGGCCCCGTTCCACGATCTCGAACGTGCCTCGGAACGAGTCGAGGCCCGGCGAGGCCGCGCGCACGCCTTGGGCGACGGCCTGGGCAGAGATCGCCTCACGGTCGCGCCCGCGGAACGGTCCGCCCACGATCACGCTGCCGATCACCGCGCCCGCGACGAGCGCCGCCGCCACGGGCATCGCGCGGCGCAGCGGCGCCCGATGCCTGCGGGAGGAGGTCGCGGTCCGCTCGCGGGGGGGAGCCTGCTCGAGCGAGCCGACGATGCGGTCGACCAGGTCGGGCACGGGGTCGGCCGGGCGGATCCGCACCGCGGCGCGCACCCGGCCCGAGCCGTCGGCGAAGGCCCGGCACGACGCACAACCCTCGACGTGCGAGTCGACGTCGGTCACGCCGCGCCCACCGACGTGTTCGCCGTCCATCCGGGCCGAGAGCACGAGCTGCGCTCGATCGCAGTTCATCGCCGCCACCCTTCGCCGGGTCCGTCCGCCGCCACCTCGCGCGACGCACCGGGCTCGTCCTCGGCGATCGCCGCGCAGAGCGCCTGCCGGGCCCGGAACATGCGGCTCTTCACCGTTCCTGGTCGCCACCGCGAGCACGTCGGCGGCTTCCCGATAGCTGAGCCCGAACACCTCGACGAGCAGGAACGTCTCCCGGTGCTCGTCGGAGATCGAGCGCAACGCCTCGTCGAGCACGGCGTGGGACGTCGCGTCGGAGACCGCACCCTCGACCTCGCGGTCGCCGTCGTGCACGAGCGGGAACCGCCGAGCCCGGAGCGAGTCCATCGCGCAGTTCCTGGTGATGCTGAACAGCCACGATCCGAACTTCCGGTCGCCACGGAATCCGTCGAGGAAGCGGAACGCCCGCAGGAACGCGTCCTGGGTGACGTCGGCGGCGAGCTCCCGGTCGCGCGTGAGGTGCCAGGCGAACCGGTACACGTCGGCCTGGTACTCGCGCACGAGTTGCTCGAACGCGGTCGGGTCGCCACGGCGCGCTCGGTCCAGCGTACGGGGGTCGGCGTCGCGCACCCGTCTCCTCTCGTCCTGTCGGGCGTTCGCTCGCTCGGTTCCTCGGTCGGTTCCGTCGGCCACGCAAGCCTAGGCCCGTCGGCAGGCCCTCTGCGAGGGGACCGGCGCAGGGGCGGGAAGGTTCCCTGCGCCTCGTCCCCCGCGCGGATCGCGGGACGCTCGGCGCCCGGTTCAGTCGGGGAGCGGGTCGAGCGACACGATCGGCGCGAACCCGGGGGTGGGCACCGACGCGACGGCGTCGCCAGTGCCGAGGTCGAGGACGTCGATCCGCCCCCCGACGGCCGCGAACAGCGCCGTGCCGTCGAGGGACATGCCCAGCCCGGAGATCGGACCGGGTGCGGTCCAACGGTCCGCGAGCGTCAGCGACGCCGTGTCGATCGCGAACAGCGGACGGTCATCGCCGGCCGAGGCCACGAAGAGCGTGTCGCCGTCGTGGCTCATCGCGACCGACGTTCGTCCGTCGACCGTGCCCAGGTCGACCCGGCCGGTGCGCTCGACCTCGAGGGTCTCCGTGTCCATCACGGCCACGAGGCCCTGCCGTGCGTCGACCACGTAGAGCGAGCGCCCGTCGGGCGAGGGGGCGATCGCCTGGTCGCTCGCGGCGCCACCCCACATCACCTTGGGAAGCCCGGCGCAGAAGGCCCAGCCCTTACGCAGGTTCAGCACGTGCACGAAGGTCTCCTCGGGCCAGTAGCCACCGGCGCCGGATCCTCGCCGATCACCGCCTGACCCCGACCGGAGTCACCTGAGGCGCCTGAGTCGCTGCCATAGGAAGCGCCGCCATAGGGATTCGTGCCGCCGGTGTCCTCGTACGCGTCGGCGTAGGCGCCGGGTCGGTTCGAGTACAGCGTGTACATCTGCGACGTGACCGGGTCGAACACCTGGCCGAGCCGCACCCCGGGCATGCGCTGCGGCGGGGTCTTGAACCGCCCGTGCACGGGCCGCACCTCGCCGGATCGCCAAGCTGGAGCACGACAACCCGGTAGACGGCCGGGGTCTCGGCCGGCAGGTACTGGATCAGGAACAGCCGCTCGTCGTCGATCGAGAACGCCTCGGGCTCGTAGTTGCCGTCCAGGCGGAAGCGCATCGGCTCGCCGCCGCCGGCGGGGTCGGCGACCACGATCGTCGTCCGGTGCGAGGCACGGGCACGCCGGGGGCCGCGCCGGGCACCGGTTCCACGAGGGCGATCGCGCGGCCGGAGACCGAGGCCACCGCCACATCGAGCTCGCCCCGCACCTGCTGGGTGCCCACGGTCCCGCCCGACCGGGGGTCCACCGACGTGATCGTGGTCGACATCCCGTCGCTCGTCGCGTGGTAGAGCGCGTCGCCGTCGGGAGCGGCGACCGTGCCGGCGCCACCCGCGAGCAGGGCGCCCGACGTGGCGTCGATCGCGAGGTCGCCGCTTCCGGTCGACGCGATCAGCACGCCGCCCGGGGTGCGTGCCCGTCCGGCGGTGTCGGGCGGGTTCGCGGCCCGATCAGGGGTGCAGGCGGCGAGCGCCGTGACCGTGACCGCCAGGGCTGCGAGTCGGCTGGTCCGCATCGTCGTCCTCCTCGAGCAGGGCGCCGCCGTCGGACGCGCTACCCCACATACCGCCCCGGGACCGGATCGGTTCCATGTGCACCCGTGGTGGAACCACACGCGTCCCTCGTCGGTCTGCTCGTCGACGGCAGGACACGAGGAGGGCGATCATGCGTGCACGGGCTCTGGTGCTGACGACGGTCACGGTGGTCGCGCTCACGGCGCCCCGGGCGTCGGCGAACGGAGGCGCCTACATCGAGTTCGCAGGCACGCATCATCTGCCCGGCGAGCAGGTGACGGGCACCGTCTACGTCTCTATCCCCGCCGGCAAGACGGAGCTACTCGATCGCGGTCCGTTCTACGCCTACGTGCTGCCCCCGGGGACGGCGATCGACCCCGGGCGAGGGCTGCCAGCCGGCGCGATCAGGGTCGGCACCTTCACGATCGAGCAGGAGAAGGATCAGACGGAGCTGAAGGTCACGTTCACGGTGCCTCAGACCGAAGGCGACTACTACTCGTTCGGTCTGTGCAACGACCCGTGCACCCTCAACGGCTTCGGCGAGCCGGTGAGCGGCGTGCTCTCCGTCGTCGCCACGGAGCGGGAAGCGGCCCTCCTTGGCGACGTGAGCACGCTGCATTCCCAGCTCGCCGGGTTGAAGCGCGAGCTGCGCAAGGGCGAGAAGGGCGCCGAGGAGGAGCTCGCCTCGTTGTCGGGCGCCCTCGACGAGAGCGAGGCCGCGCGACAGGCGCTGACCGATCACGTGAGCACCCTCGAGCAGCAAGTCGCCGCGGCGGATACGGCGCGCGAGGAAGCAGCCGGGCGTCCGCTCGTGCACCCCTGGGCGGCGGCCGCCGTCGCGATCGCGCTGATCGCGCTCGCGCTGGTGTTCGCGGGTCGCCGTCGTGGCCGCGACTCGAGCGGCTCGGACGACGTGGTGCCCGAGCGCGTGTAGCCGCAGGGCCGGGCGTCGGTCTGATCGACGGGTTGCACGACCGCGCCACGGGGTCCAGGGTGGAGGCCATCGATCCTGGGAGGGGGAACGATGGCCGACGAGAGGTACGACTACACCGGTGTGCACGCGTTCGTGTTCATCAACGAGGTGGACCCGGCGATGGACGTCGTCACGGGAACGATCAAAGAGGCTGGCGCGGGGGTCACGACGATCCGTGACGTGATCGACGCACTTCGCGCCTACGGACCGCCCGACGGTCCCGTGATGTTCGCGGCCGAGCTCGTCGGCAGCTCGAAAGGCTTCGCGCACCTGCGTGCAGAGACGCTCGCCGAATTGCAGGATTTCATCGGTGACGGGCTCTCGCGTCGCGGCGTGCACTGCAGCTACGGCGCGGAAGGCGGCACGGCGACGGTCGGCACCAGGAAGGCAGGGGCCAAACGCGACACGCCCGAGGTGATCGGGCTGATCCGGTTGCGCGTCAAGAAGGGCCAGCTGCAGTCGGTGCTCGAGGCAGTGGCCAGCCAGGACGAGGGGGCGCCGCTGAAGGACACGTTCAAAGGGGCGTCGGTGGTGTTCAGCGACTACGACATCCTGTTGCAGCTCGGGGGCGACACGTTCGAGGAAGTCGCGAATGCCGCCGCCGGGCCGCTCCAGGGCATCCCCGGCATCGCCTCGACGAACACCGCCTTCACCGACGCCCGGCGCTACGAGGGCTGATCTGCGTCGACCTCGCTCAGTCGCGCGGTGACCCGGCGGGCACCGACGACGTGACCTTTGGCGCGGTAGGCGTCGAGCGCTCGCCGCCACCGATCCGCGGCGTCGTCGGATCGACCGATCCCGGCCAGGACGTCACCGTAGGTCCGGAGGAGATCGGCGCGCAACAACACTAGGTCGGTGCCCTCGAGCTGTTGCAGCCCTTCTTCCGCCAGCCGGACCCCCTCGTCGGGGTCTCCGAGCTTGGCCCTGGCGCGCGCCCTCGCCATGCGCCAGCCGACCTGGGCCTCGATGTCGAACTCGGCGGACATCTCGGCTGCCACGCCGGCGAGATCCTCAGCTTCTTTGGAGCGCCCGAGACGAGCGAGCACGTCGGCCAACTGCACCGCCAAGAGGCTGCCGTTGCCCACGTCTCCGTTGTCGCGAAAGAACTCGTACGCTCGGCGTGCTGCCGCCTCCGATGCCTCGAGGTTGCCGGCCTCGTCTTCGATGATCGCCAGGGCCGCCTCGGCGCCGGCCGCAGACCGCTGCAGCCCGAGCTCGGTGAGCTCGGCGGCGGCCTCGGCGGCCAACTCGCGGGCCTCGTCGGTTCGGTCGAGGTAGGCCAGGATCTCGGCCTCCTCGACGCGCAATTCCGCGGTTGCCGCGAGCCCGAGGGAAACCGTTGCCCGGATCCCCCGGAGTTCCTCCAGCGCGTCGGGAAGCGGCGTCGCCCCTCGGATCGCTGCGCTGAAGACGTAGTCGGCGGCGCGTCCGACGGAGCGAGCGTTGCCGCTCGCGATCGCGTGCTCGAGCGCGCGTCGCGCCGACCGCTCGAACCCTGCCGCGTCTCCCACGAACCAAGCCACCGAGGCGAGCTGGTACTGACATTCTGCGAATCCTTCGTCGTCGCCGAGCGCCAGCAGGGCGTCGGCCTGATCCCGCACGATCGCGGCGACCTCCTCAGGCGGTGTGGCCCTTGGGTCGTACAGCATGGCCGACGCCGTGCGCAGGTGCTCGAACCGAAGCCGTAAGCGCTCGTCGCCCGCCTGCGCGGCCTCGGCGACGGCGATCGTGACGGCGGCCTTGAACCCCTCCGGGTCGGCCGCATCACCCATCGCCTGGCACAGGGGCAGCCGCAGTCCGGCCCGCGTGCCGGGCTGCGTGGCGAGAGCGACAGCCCGCTCGAGCAACCGGATCCCGGCCGAGGCGTCACCCCGTTCCACGGCTCGGCGGCCGGCCGCGCCCAGACGGGTGGCGGCGCGATCGGCGAGCGCGTGCGTGGCCTCGTCGGGCGCTCCGAGCTGGGCCCGGTAGCCGTGCGCCTGAGCGAGGTGATACCCGGCGATCTCGTCGAGCTCCTCCGGTCGTTCCGCCGACCCGGCCTCGAGCCGGTCGGCGAACCGCTCGTGCAGCTCTGCGCGCCGAGCTTTCGGCAACGACCCATACGCCGCGTCGCGGAGCAGCTGGTGCTGGAACTCCAGCGCCCCCGAGCTCTCCGGGGTTCCCGACGGCGCTCGCAACAGATCACGTTCGAGCAGCCGCTCGACGACCGCGTCCAGGCCGGGCGAGTCCGGCTCAGGGACCAACTTGGCGAGCTCATCGGCGGAGAACACCTTGCCGATCACCGAGGCGTGGACGAGGGCCTCCTGCTCATCGGGGGGCAGGCGATGCAGCCTGGCAGTCAGCAGGCCGGTGAGGGTCGGCGGCGTCGAGGTGGCGGTCGCGAAGTCGAGGGCGGTCTCCACCGGTCGTCGCGGCGAGCGAGCGATGCCGTCGTCGAGCAGCATCGCCACGTACTCCTCGAGGAACAGCGGATTGCCGCCCGCGGTGGTCGCCAGCGCGACGGCCAGGGCGTCGTCGATCCGACCGTCGCCCACGATCCCGCGCACGAGCAGCGCACCCTCCTCGTCGGTGAGTGGCTCGAGTGAGATCGCGACCGCGTTCGCGGAGCCGCCGCCCCATGTCGGACGCTGTTCGAGCAGCTCCGGTCGGGCGACGGCCACGACGAGCACCGCGACACCGCGGGCGCGTTCCATGAACTGCGCCACCAGATCGAGGAACGTCGGCTCGGCCCACTGCAGGTCGTCGAAGACCAGGGCGAGCGGCCGAGCGGCGGCGAGCAGCTCGAAGAAACGACGGATCGCCCACGCGGTCTCCTCCGGGGCGCCTGCTGGACCTCCGAGCCCGATCGCCTCGCTCACACGGGCGACGATCGTGTCGGCGCCATCGGGCATCAGGGCGGCCACCTTCTCCCGCGCTCTCTCGGCGTCGTCGTCGCGCTCGATGCCGGCCGCGGCCGCGACCGCCTCGCTGACCGGGAAGAACGTGATGCCCTCGCCGTAGGGCAGGCACCGCCCGCGCAGCACGAGCGGCTCCGAGCCCAGACGCCCGACGGCCTCTTCGACCAGGCGCGTCTTGCCGATGCCCGCGTCGCCCATCACGGTGACGAGTTGAACGCGCCGATCTCGCATGGCTCGCCGGTATGCGAGGTCGATCAGCGCCAGTTCCTGCTCGCGCCCGACGTGCGTGCTCCGAGAGCGCTGCCGCTGCCGGTCGGTGAGTCCCACGAGACGGAAGGTCGACACCGGCTCGTCGAATCCCTTCAGATCGAGGGTCCCGGCGGGCTCGACCCGCACGGAATCGCGCACGAGGCGGTGGGTGTCCGCAGCGAGCAGGATCTCGCCGTCGCCGGCCCGGCCCTGCAGCCGGGACGCCAGGTTGGCGGGATTGCCGAGTACCGCCGGGCCGCCGCCGGCGACGACCTCGCCCGTGGCCACCCCGGTGCGCACCTCGAGGCGCACTGCCCCATCGCCGCTCGAGCTCGTCGTTCAGCTCGGTGAGCGCTTGGTGCATCTCGGAGGCGGCGCGCACCGCGCGCAAGGCGTCGTCCTCATGCACGTCGGGTACGCCGAACGTCGCCACCACCGCGTCGCCGATGAACTTCTCGACCGCGCCGCCGTGTCGCCGGATGACCGTACGCATCGCCTCGTAGTAGCGGGTCATGACTCCGCCCAGGGTCTCGGCGTCGAGTCGTTCGCCCAGCGACGTGGACCCCACGACGTCGGTGACGACGACGGTCACCGGGCGGCGCGAGCCGGCACCGGGAAGACCGTGCTGGGCGGAGCCACACGCAGGGCAGAACCGCGCGCCGGCGGGCAGCGACGCGCCGCAGGTCTGACAGTTCGGCAACGGTTTCGGCCCCCCTCTTCGAGCCGCGGGTGGTTACCGACCGAGCATGCCACGAACCCGGTGACGACGGTCACGGCCACGTCCCCGGCCACGCGGCTCGACGTCCCCCAGCCGGCGCCGGGAAATCGGCCGCCCTGGGGATCGACCGCGCGGGGTCACGGCGGTTAGCGTTCGCATCCCCTCGGTGCGACGGCCCAGGCCGGGCACCGACTCTCCCTCGCACTTCCCTCCGCGCGACGCCGTGTCGTGCGGTGGTGCCCGTGCACGTGTTGGAGGGTCCATGCAGGAAGTCGCCCGGATCGTGCTCGCCCTCGAGGCGAACGACGTCGCCGAGGAGGTGATGCACTTCCTCGACCGCAGCGGCGGCGCCCGCGTCGTGGCCACCGCATCAGACGATCGGCAGCTGGTCGAGGCGGTGCGGCAGCTCGAACCCGATGCCGTCGTGGCGCAGCCGTCGCTCGTCGAGCCGGCGGCGGTGCGGGGGCCGGCTGTGCTCGCGCTCGACACCCGTGAGTCGGTGGCGTCCCTCCGCGCGGCGATCCGCGTCGGTGCCCGCGGCTTCTACCTGTGGCCCGGTGAGCGCGATGACCTCGCGGGGGCGGCCGCCGCCACGGTCGCGGTGCCCGAGGCCGGCGAGAAGCGGGCGACCGTCGTCGCAGTGCACGGGGCCAAGGGCGGTGTCGGGTCGACGTTCGTTGCCACGCATCTCGCCCAGGCCTTCGCTCGACGGCGACTCGACTGCGTGCTGATCGACGGCGATCCGACCTACGGCGACGTCTCCGCCGCGATCGGCGTGCCCATCGACGACGTGCACACGATCGCCGATCTCCTGCCGCTCGTGAACGAGCTGTCGACCGCGCACCTCGACGACGCGACGTGGATGCATCCGGCGGGGTTCCGCGCGCTGGCAGCACCCGATCCGGAGCGAGCGGGAAACGTGACGCCAGGTGACCTCGCTGCGATCGTGCGGGTGGCCGCGTCGAGCTGCGATGCGGTTGTCGTCTCGTTGCCGCGCGAGCTCGGGGGGCTCACGGTCGCGGGGCTCGAGAGCGCCGATCGCGTGCTCGAGGTGCTCTCGCTCGACGTGCTGTCGTTCCGAGCGGCCACGCGGGCGATCGAGGTCGTCACGCCCCTCGGTCTGAGGGCACATATCGGCTTCGTCGTGAACCGTGCAGGGCGGAGCGAGATCACGCCCGGTGATGTCGAGCGGGTGTTCGGAGCCGTACCGATGGCCGTGGTGCCCGCCGATCGGGCGGCGCCACGAGCCCAAGATCGCGGTCGCCTCGTGCCGCCGAAGGGGCGGGTGGGACGTGCGTTCGGCATGCTCGCCGAGCGCCTCCTTGAGGACCGGGAAGGCGCATGAGCTCATCGCGAGGACTCGGACGAGTTCGTCGGGTTCGGTCCTATCGGAGTTCCTGCTCGGATCCCGATGTGATCGAGGTCGCAGTCAGGGGGAATCTCCGCACCGGGCCTCGACACACACGACACATCGCGGCCGCAGGACCTGGATCGCGGCGGCAACCTGCGCGACTCTCGTTGTCTCGATCTGGGCGATGCTCGCCTTCGCCGAGCCCGCCGTCTGCCAGGCGCTCGGTGGCGAGTCCTTCCGTAACGGCAGCGAACACGCCTGCAGGAACGAGTTCGGCGGCAACGGACCAACAACTCGAGCGAGGGGATCACGTTCTTCGACTGATCCACCACTGGATCCGCCGTAGCAGCCTGGGGTTCGTTCATAAGCACTGATCAGCGCCGTGCCCAGGTCATCGTGAACGGCGGCCCTACGCGGTGGGTGCGAGCAGGAGCCTTAGGAGTTCCTTGGAAGGCTCGCCGACCGCGCCGTGATGCCTGCCGCCAGGACAGCTGCGACGAGCGTCGCCGGCAGGGCGAGTTCGAGCGAAGAACCGATACCGAAACCGGTCCCAACGACGGCCGTGACCATCCCTGCGGTTCCGACAACCGTCATCCGCCACTGATCGAAGGAGGGGCCACCCACCCCGGCGGGCTCAGAACGACGACTCACGATGAGCATCGGTATCAGCAGGGCCGGCTTCAGAAGATTCGCTACGTTCTGGATGGAGTTGCCCGCGGCCAGGTTGCCTTCCCGAAGGATGTCGATGACGTGCACCGAGGTCGCACCGACCCCCACGATGGCGACCGCGATCACCGTCGCCTCTCGAAAGCCGTCCCTGCGCCCCGCAGCGATAAGACCCAAGACGCCAAGTGCGAGATTGGCGAAACCCATCTCCTGCTGGAACGGACTGCCCTTCGGCCAGTCGATCGACTCCGCGACCGCATCGGGCGTGAAGACGTGACCGAAGAACCCGCTGAGACCGCTCGCGCCCACGCCGAGCATGAACAGGTAGATCAGGTACACCTCTACCTTCCAGAGACGATCCTTCGCGCTCGTGTCGAGTCGCACATGAAGGGCGGCGAGCAGCACCGGAAGCACTGAGAACGCGAACACCCGTACAGCAACCGGAGTCCACGCGTAGTCCCCCATCAGACGTCATCGGAGCAGGGGAATCGCTGCGCGATCGCGAACGCCAGCCCTGAGGTTCCACCGGTCACGAGGGTAGTTTCATCGGCGGAGAGCAGGGTCATCCCGGTAACCATGCGCTACGGATCCGAACTCCAAGCGGGGCCGAGTTGATCGTCATCCCTGGCCCTCGAGCAGATGCTTGAGGCTTCCCCAGATGGTCTGCTCCCCGCGCCGGCCCATGCGGGCGACCAATGGGCCCATCACCTTGAGCATGCCACGCGGCTTCAGATCCCACGCCCACCGCATCCGTGTCCCCTCGGGAACGGGGTCGAACGTCATGGTGCCCTGAAGATCCATCGAGGACATGTGCACGGTTTCCTCGATCCGCCGGGGTCGCTCGAAGCCTGTGAACTCGATGACCATCTGGACGGCTCGACCCATGCTTGCGGTCTCCGCCCGGAAGCGTGTGCCGACGCCGATCGGTCCCTCCGAGATCAGTTCGGCGCGACGCATCTTCGGGTTGTAGCGAGGTTCATTCCGTTCATCGGCGACGAAGTCGAACACCTCTTCCGTCGGTCGTTCGATCACGATCTCGCCCTCGACACGAACCATCTCGGGTACCTCCCTCCGCTCCTACGATGCGCTCGGAGCGGCGGCTGCCCAGGGTCGGAAGTGCCGCGAGCTTGGGGCCCTCTCGGATCACGCGATCCTCGTTGGCTCTCCCGGGCGCAGGTGCGTGTTGAAGAAGGAGACGATGCGGCGGCGGGCGTCCTGCGCCGATGGCTCGTGGTAGTCGGAGGCCCCCGCGAACACACCCATCACCACGAAGATGAAGGGGGAGGGTCGCCCGCGCCTTCGTGGTCGTTGAGGAACGCGTGCCCGGCGTCCGGGTACTCCTTGACGTCATGATCGATCGCGAGCGCCTGAAGGACCCGGTCGAGCTTCTTGGCTGTCCCTCGGTTGCCCCGGTCTGTCGCCCCATAGCTGCCTACGATGGGACAGGCACCCGCCAAGGCGCTCTCGGTGTAGGCGTCTTTCGGGATGCCGACGCCGTAGTTCACGCTCGATGCGGAGAAGCCGTGCCCGGGGGCGAGCAGCAAGGCGAACCCGCCGCCGATGCAGAAGCCGATGACCCCGATCGTGCCCGTGCATCCGTCTTGGCCGGCCAGCCAGGTACGCACCGCTTCCACGTCATCGAACGCTGCTCCTCGGCGGGCGCGCAGATCGCGACTGATGGAGATCAGGCAGGTCATCGTCCCGCCGCCCCGATGGAAGAGGTCGGGCGCCACAGCCAGGTATCCCTCACCCGCCAGCCAGTCGGCCTGGTTGCGTAGGTCCTGGCTCATGCCCAACGCGTCGTGGATCACGACCACCCCGGGCCACGGACCATCGCCCGACGGACTGGCCAGATAGACGGGCAGCTTTCCTCGAGGACTCGGGATCCTCAACTCCGCCATCGCCTCCTCCTTAGGGTTGTCGCTGAGCGTACGTCGCAGTCGGTCTCTGACGTCCGACCAAGCCCCGGGCCCCTCCCCGTGCCCGCGAGGGATGAGAAGTCCAGACGGATCTGCCTCCCCCGACATCCTTCGACGGGGTCCCCCGACAAGAACCTGGAATCGGTCGGGTTGGGGATGGGTTCGCGCCCCGCGGCTCGCTATCGTTTGCTTCCCCTTCGGCGGTCTCGTAAGCCGACCGCCGACTCTCCCTCGAAGCATCCCTCGTTGGTGACGCGCGAGTTGTGACGGAGGTCGGTGGTGACTGTGGAGGGTGGCCAACAGGCGCGGGTGAGTGCGGATGCGCTCGCCGGTGTACGTCGACGACTGCGCGATCAGTTGCGCGAGCGTGTCGATGCACGTGGGCTGGCCACGTCACCCCGCACCGAACGACGGGTGCGCGTCCGCGAGGAGGCGCTCGCCCTGTTGCGGGACGGCGGCGAGATCCTTCCCCAGCGCGAGCTCACCCGCATGGTCAACGAGGTTTCTGACGAGGTCGTCGGGTTCGGTCCCATCGAGTTCCTGCTGCAGGATCCCGAGGTCACCGAGGTCATGGTCAACGGACCCGACGACGTGTACGTGGAGCGAGGGGGGCGCATCGAGAGGGCGCCGGACGGTCTATTCGAGGGGGAGGAGGCCATCCTGCATCTGATCGAACGCATCGTGGGACCCTTGGGCCTGCGGGTCGACGAATCATCGCCTTGGGCGGATGCGCGACTTCCAGATGGTTCGAGGGTTCACGCGATCGTGCCGCCCCTCTCGCTCCGCGGTCCTGCCGTCACGATCCGCACGTTCTCTCGCGTGCCGTTCACCGCCACCGATCTCGTCGGCGGCGGCACGATGGGTCCGCGCATGCTGGCGTTCCTTGCGGCATGCGTGCGAGGCCGAACCAACGTGATCGTGAGCGGCGGGGCCGGAAGCGGTAAGACCACCCTGCTCGGCGTGCTGAGCGGATACATCCCCGACGGCGAGCGCCTGATCACGATCGAGGACGCCGCCGAGCTCCGGCTCGCGAAGCCGCACGTCGTTGCTCTCGAGGCGCGACCGGCCAACGTGGAGGGGAAGGGACAGGTCACCGTTCGTGACCTCGTGCGCAACGCCCTGCGCATGCGACCCGACCGCATCATCGTCGGCGAGGTCCGAGGCGGCGAGGCGCTCGACATGCTGCAGGCGATGAACACCGGCCACGAGGGGTCGTTGTCCACCGCGCATGCGAACTCCTGCCGTCACCTCCTGTGGCGCCTCGAGACGATGGCGATGATGTCCGATGTCGACCTCCCGGCAGTGCACGTGCGCAACCAGGTCGCATCGGCCATCGACGTGGTGGTCCACCTCGCCCGACTGCGCGGAGGCCGACGGGTGGTCTGGGAGATCGCCGTGATCGAGGGCACCCGCCGCGGTGAGCCGATCGTGACCCCGGTCTTCCGGTACCGACCGCGCCATGGCGCCGACGGGCATTTCGAGGCAACCGGCACCGTGCCCTCGATCACCACGACGCTGGCGGACCGCGGGGAGGACGTCGACGACTGGATGTTCGCACCGGAGGACGACCGGTGAGCGCGCTGGCCCTCACGCTGCTGGGGATCGCGGCGTGGCTGGCCGAGCGAGGGTCACGAGCGACCCGTCGCCGTCGCCTCGGTCCCCTCGGCGCACACGCGTCTGCGGCGCCGGGGAACGATGTGGCGCGCACGATGCCGACCTGGGCGATCTGGGCTGGGGTGGGAGCCGTGATCGGGTTCATCGCATCCGGCCCTGCGCCGGCGATCGGCGGAGGAGCCGCGGGCGCGCTCGTGTGGCGCCTTCGCGAACGGCGCCGGGCCCGAGCGAGCGATGCCGAGCGAGACGAGCAGGTCGTCGACGCGGTCGTGTCCATCACCGCCGCGATCCGAGCCGGCCGTTCGGTGCCGCAGGCGCTTTCGTTCGCGGCATCCGAGGCACGCCCGCCGCTGCGTGACTCTCTGCGTCGGCTCGATCGGTCCATCGACCTGGGCGTGCCGCTCGACGAGGCGGTCGCTGCCTGGACGCGCGAGGTCGACACCGACGATGCCCGCCTCCTCGCCGGGGTGCTGACCCTCCATCGCCGCAGCGGTGGTGATCTCCCCGCCGTCCTCGACGAGGTCACGGGAACGCTTCGCGAGCGACGCGCCGCGCTCCGCGAGGTTCGCGCGCTCACCGCCCAGGCTCGCCTCTCGGGCACGATCCTCGGCGTGCTGCCGTTCGGGTTCTTCGCGTTCCTCTGGCTCACGTCGCGCTCGGAGATCGAGGGGGCGTTCCGCTCATCTGCCGGAGTCGCCGCGATCACGCTCGGCCTCGTGCTCGAGGGGTTCGCGTTCCTGTGGATCCGGCATCTGCTGGAGGTCCGATGACTTCGCCGCTCGCCTCGTGCCTGATCGTGGCGACGGTGGTGTGTTCGATCCTCGGGGTGCACCAGGCAGTCAGCGATCGCCCGTCGCTCAGGCTCGCGGGGCGACGGTCCTCGGGCGCGCGCAATGCGGCGTCCGGCCGCTGGGTGGCTCGCCGGCTCGCTGGTTCTCTGGCGGACAGGAGACGCCGGGCCGCCGTCGACGCGGAGATCCCCCAGCTCCTCGACCTGCTCGCGGCGGGGTCGTCGGCGGGGCTCGCGGCGCCACTCGCGCTCCGGCGCGCCACCGAAGGGCTCGCGGGGCCGCTCGCCGACGAGGTACGAGCGACCGTTCGGGCGGTCGACCTCGGCGCGCGGTGGCGCGATGAGCTCGAGGCGCTCGCCGATCGTCTCGATCTTCCGGACCTCCGGCGCGCGGTCGCTGCGCTTACCCGCACCGAGTCGCTCGGAGCGTCGCTGGCCCAGGCCACATCGGAGCTTGCCGCTGCTGTGCGACAGGCCCGGCGAGCGGCTACCTCGGAGCGGGCCCGCACCGCGCCGGTGAAGATGCTCTTCCCGTTGGTGTTCCTCGTCCTCCCCGCGTTCCTCCTCCTCACGGTGGTGCCCGTGTTGCTCACCACCGTGCGGTCCATCAGCTAGGTCAAGGAGGTGCTCGATGCAGGTGCTGAACACCTTGTGGCTCGACGCGGCCTGGTTCATGCGTCACCAGCTCCGGCGTGAGGAAGGGCAGACGACGGCGGAGTACGCGCTGGTGATCCTGGCGGCGGCCGCCGTCGCCGTCGTCCTGATCGCGTGGGCGCGGTCGTCGGGGCGATTGCCGGCGTTCTTCGATCAGGTCATCGACCAGGTGATCGGAGACGCCAACGGCGCGTAGGCGCGTTCGCAAGGGAGGCCAGCGCGGCACCGCCGCCGTGGAGTTCGCCCTGGTCCTGCCGATCGTGCTCGCGATCGTGCTCGCGCTGGTGCAGGTCGGCCTGCTCGTGCGGGACCGGCTGCTCGTCGAGTCGGCGGTGCGCTCCGGGGCGCGCACCGCCGCCGTCGAGCCGAGCGACGACGCCGTGCGGACAGCGGTGTTGCGCGCCGCGCCGGCGCTCGACGCGGGCGCGGTCTCGCTCGCGGTCGCCCGCCCCGGCACCCGAGGCGAGGCGGTGACGGTCACCCTCACTTACGTGGCCGCGGTTCGGGTGCCGTTCGTCTCCTGGCTGTTCCCGTCAGGGGTGTCGATGAGGGCGCAGGCGACCGACCGGCAGGAGTTCACGTGATCCCCCGCGCCCACTCGCAGCGCGGCTCGGTCTCGATCGTGGTGGCCGGGGTGGCGACCGTCGCCCTGGTCGCATCGCTCGGCGTCGCCGACGTGGGGAAGGCGTTGGTGGCCCGTGCACGAGCGAGGGCCGCGGCTGACGCCGCGGCCCTCGCCGCTGCGCAGGAGCTTGCGCTCCCCGGTGGTCGCACGCCGGCCGAGCTCGCCGGGGACTACGCCGCGCGCAACGGCGCCACACTCGTCTCGTGCGGTTGCGCGGCCGGCACCCTCGCAGCTGCGGTCGAGGTCGAGGTCGCGATCGGTCCCATGTTCCTGGCCGAGGACCGTCTGACGGTGCGAGCCCGGGCCCGCGCGGTCATCGACGTGCCCGTCGCCTGACCTCGGCCGGTCCAGGATCCTCCAGCCCGTGGTCTCGTCGTCTCACCGACCGCGATCGCGTTGCCGTCGAATCGGTGTCCCCAACGAGCAGCGCGGCCGCGAGGCCCCTGCGAGCCCGCGTACCGACGGGACGCTCGCGATCACGTGTTCGACGACCCGTACGCCTTCGCCTCGTCGGCGGTAAGGTCGGATGGTCGACGTCGGAGCCGATCGGGACTCGAGGCTCGAGTCCCTCCGCCGCTACGTCGAGCGGTGATCGTCGGGTCGCTGAGGAGGCTCCGCGCTCGGTGCGATCGGTACGCCCATCGCACCGCCGCGCCCCCGTCGTCGTCGCCATGCTCGTCGCACGCCCCAGAACAGCATCCCGAACAGGAACAGCACCATCAGGAACGCCACCACGGGCACGATCACCGCGCTGAACGACAGCACGGAGGAGACCGCATCCTCCCCGAGCGAGAGCACCGGGTTGCCGGCGCCGCCCGTGAAGGCCGTCGACGCCGGGCGCACGATCGCGCGGGCGCCGTGGGTCGCGCCTGCCGCGGCGACGCCGAGCACGACCGCGAAGGCCGGATCGACGGCATCGTTGCCCGTCGCGGCGAGCGCCACCAACGCGCCCGCGACCGGCGCCACCACCACGCCGATCGCATGCAGCACCGAGTCGATCGCCGGCAGCTTGTCGCCGACGAAGTCGACCACGGCGATCACGCCGATCGCGAGCATCACGCCTGGGTCCGAGAGCGTGTCGTACGGAGCGTCGAGCGTGATCAGGTCGGTCCAGCGAGCGAGCCCGCCGAGGATCAACAGCGGCAGGTAGGCGTTGAGCCCCGCAGCGGTCGAGAGCGCGAGCGCGGTCATCGTCCCGACGACGGCATCCATCACGATCGATCCCTCGGGTCGATCACTCCAGACCCCTCGCACGGGGGTCGCGATGGCGGGGCGCGTGGTAGTCGGGGTCGGCTCGCAGCACCAGGTACTCCACAGCCGCCCAGGTCGTCTTCGATCGAGGGTAGAAGGCGAGCGGCACGAGCACGAGCACGAGCACGCTGACGATCGTGAGCGGGAGCACGGGGACGTCGGGCACCGTCAGCACGAGGCCGACCACGAGCACCACGATCCATAGCCCGATGCCCACGACGTAGTTCAGCACCATCGCCCCGAGGTAGCCGCCCTGTTCCTTCTCGAATCGCCACTCGCACCGAGGACACGCGGTGCGCATCACGAACCACGACACGAACGTGTCGCGGTCACCGCATCGGGGGCAGCGCCCGCGCGCCCCGCGCAGGAGCGTCGCCAACGTGCCGGTCTCCGGGTAGAAGGGCCGCGACGGCTCCGCGTCGCCGGCCGGCCCGCCGGCGATCTCGGCGCCGATGCCGTCGCGATCCGGATCGAGCGAACCGTACGGGTTATCCGTCGTAGATCACCCAGAACTTCACGATGCGCTCCCGGATCACCCACGTGCCGGCCGACCCCTTCGGCGTGACCAGCACATCGCCGGGACCGATCGTGAGGGTGCGCCCGTCGTCGGTAACGATGTCGGCGTCGCCCTCGAGGATCAACGCGACCTCGTCGTAGGGGCGTTCGAACGACCATGTGTCGGGATCGCGTTCCCAGAACCCCGTCGTGAGGCTGCCACCGGCGGTGGAGAAGACGTCGGCTTCACGACCTCCCGACGGGATCTCGCCGGGCGGATCGACCAGCGCGCTCCACGTGTCGCGGTCGCCGGCCTTCTCGACCCTGATCGTCGCATCCTGCGTCATGCTCATCCGCCGACTCGCCTCCCGAGGGGGGCCCTCGGCCCCACGACGCAAGGCTACCGGGGTTACGACTTCTGGCGGGTCCGTCGTGACATGGACCGGGGGTATGCTTTCCCGACCATGCCGAAGCAGCAGGGGAACCGGTCGAGACGCACGCCGCTGGGCCGCAACAGGCGGGCCGAGCTCGGCGTGATCGACTTCACGCTCGCGAAGCGGGCGCTCCTGCGCGACGCGCAGGTCGGCGTGCTCGGGCTCACCGACATCTGTGACGCCCACCCCGAGCTGCTGCGCGCTGCGAAGCATGTCGGTGAGCCGACGAAGCACGACTGTCCGGTCTGCGGCAAGGTGAAGCTCGTGCTGCTCGCCTACGTCTACGGCGAGGGGCTCCGCGATCAGAACGGGCGCGTGTGGTCGATCGACACCGGCCTGCGCATGACGGCGGCCCATCCGGGTGCGAGCTGCTACGTGGTCGAGGTGTGCACGAACTGCCAGTGGAACCACTTGCGCGAGGCGTTCACCGCGCGGCGGACCGCCACCGGATAGCGAGGTCGGTGGCGTCCGCACCTGCCTGCGGCGCAACCACATCTCCATCGCTCCGTCACACCGTGAGGAGCCACGTCGTGCGACCTCGTGGATACAATCAGAGGTCGTGTCGACCGCAACCCCCACGCGCCCCGAAGGGGCCAAGCACGTTCCCAAGCACGCCCCCAGCACGAGGAGGAAGGGATTCTTCCGTCGGTTCTGGTGGGTGTTCGTCCTCGTGCCCCTGCTGGTCGTCATCGCGCTCGGTGGATCGCTCTACATGGCGTACGCGCGCATCGACCTGCCCGAGACGCTGCCGCCGATCCGAACGAGCTACCTCTTCGATCGCAACGGCGAGGTGCTCACGTCGCTGCACGGCGCCGTCGACCGCAAGATCGTCGGGCTGAAGCAGATCTCCGACAACCTCGAGCACGCCGTGATCGCCACCGAGGACGCCGGCTTCTACGACCATCCGGGCATCGACGTGCGCGGCATCATCACGGCCGCCTGGACCGACCTCGTGAAGCGCGACACCGTGGTGGGCGCCTCGACGATCACCCAGCAACTCGTGAAGAACGTCTACGCGGGTGAATACATCGAGCACTCGAACGGCACCCAGGAGTACATCGTGCCGCCCCGCACGATCAAGGAGAAGGTCCGCGAGGCCTTGCTCGCGATCAAGGTCGAGCAGGAGCTCTCGAAGGACCAGATCCTCGCCAAGTACCTGAACACCGTCTACTTCGGTCACGGCGCCTACGGCGCGGAGGCCGCCGCCCAGACCTACTTCGACAAGCCGGCGACGGACCTCACCGTCAACGAGGCGGCCGTGCTCGCCGCCGTGCTGCACGCGCCGAGCCTGTACGACCCGATCAAGAGCAAGTACGACAACGAGTTCCGGCGCGACTACACGCTCGACCAGATGGCGAAGTACGGCTACATCCCGCAGAGCGAGGCGAACCGCTTGAAGTCGCTGAAGTGCTGCGGCATCCCCCGGTCGCAGAAGCAGGAGAACGCCCTCATCTCGAGTCCCGCCGGTTCCGAGTACTTCGTCGACTGGACCCGCTCGCGCCTCTTCGAGGAGTACGGGAGCGCCCGCGTGTACGGCGGTGGCCTGCAGATCGAGACCACGCTCGACCTGAAGCTGCAGCGCATGGCGGAGGCGGCGGTCGAGGCGAACCTTCCGGATACGGACTACAACCCCGATGCCGCGCTCGTGTCGATCGACAATGAGACCGGCGAGGTGCTCGCGATGGTGGGGGGTCGCGACTGGAACGAGTCCAAGCTGAACCTCGCGACGCTTCCCTGCGAAGGATGCGGGCGTCAGGCCGGGTCGGCGTTCAAGCCGTTCACCCTGGCAGCGGCGCTCGACCAAGGGTTCGCTCTGCGCGGCCAGTACTGGTCGGGTCCGTCGACGATGACGATCGCAGACCCCCAGTGCGCAGGTCCGGACGGCTCTGTGGACCCCCACGAACGCCGGCGACAGCTCCGCCGGCACGGTCGATCTGTACGGGGCCACCGTGAACTCCGTGAACACGGTGTACGCGCAGCTCGTCGCGGCGCTCGCCGGCGGGCCGGCCGACGTGGTCGAGATGGCACACACCCTCGGGATCGAGTCCGACCTCCCGGCGGTCTGCTCGATCACGCTGGGTAGCGTGCAGATCAACCCGCTCGAGATGACGAACGCCTACTCGACCCTCGCGGCCGACGGCGTCTACCACCGGGCAAACCCGCTGCTCGCGGTCGATCGTCCGAACGGGGAGCCGGCGGACCGCAAGGTCGCCTCGCGGCCCAAGCCCAAGTTCGACACCCCCGACGTGCCGCGAGCCGTCACGTCGGCCCTGCAGGGCGTGATCCAGGGGGGGACGGGGTCGGCAGCGTCGATCTACCCGTGGCCCGCGGCCGGCAAGACCGGCAGCGCCCAGGACAACGTCGACGCGTGGTTCTGTGGCTACACCGTGCAGCTGTCCACGTGCGTCTGGGTGGGCTACCCGGAAGAGCAGCGTCCCCTGATCAACATCGCCGGCGTGTCGACCGTGTACGGCGGCACGATCCCCGCCGCCATCTGGCACGACTTCATGCTCGGGGCGATGGCCTACGGGCAGGAGGAATGGGACTGGGAAGCAACGCCGTTCTCGACCGACTTCACCCTGACGGGAACGGAGGGCGCTCCCACGCCGATCGCGTCGCCCACGCCGTCGCCGTCCCCGTCGCCGAGCGAGGAACCGAGCCCGAGCGAGGAACCGAGCCCGAGCGAGGAACCGAGCCCGAGCGAGGAACCGTCGCCCACCGACGATCCGAGTCCGACGGACGATCCTTCACCGACCCCCTGAGGCATCGCGAGATCGAGGTCCGCGGTGAGCTACGAGGCTTCGTGCAGGGTGGTGCCGCGGCGCGAGGGCGCGAGCTCGTCGAGCGGCAAGCTGGCGACGATCGAGGTACCGCGTCCCGGCGAGGAGCGGACCACGAACGAGCCGCTCGCGAGCTCGACGCGCTCCCGCATCGAGGCGAGCCCGACCCGACCGTCACGCAGGAAGTCACGCGCGAGCCCCGCGTCGAACCCCTGACCGTCGTCCTCGACCTCGACCCGCAGCTGCGAGTCGTTGGCCTGCACCATGACCATCACCTGGGTGGCCTGCGCGTGCTTGGCGGCGTTGGACAACGCCTCTTGCACGACGCGGTAGGCGAGCGTCTCGAGATCCTCGGGAAGGGGCACGTCGACCCGCCCGGCGAACTCCGTGTCGACTCCCTGGTCGGCGCCGAACCGCACGAGCGTCTCGCGAAGCGCCGGGAGCAACCCACGTTCCTCCAGCACGGGCGGCCTGAGGCCCGACATCAACCGGCGGAGCGCGTCGGCCTCGCCGGCGAGCTCTTCGCGGATCTTCGTGAGCACCTCGACGCCCTGGTCGACGTCGCCGGCTCGGATCATCAGCAGCGCGGCTTCGAGGGAGAGCGACGCGGCGGACACCCCTTGCACCGGCCCGTCATGCAGGTCGCGCGCGATGCGGTTGCGCTCGGCTTCGATCGCGGCGTTCGTCCGGCGCATCAGCCGGCTCCTGTCCTCGTCGCGGTCCTGCAGGAACTGGAACAGTGACCGGATCGTCTGGTCGGCGACGCGCGCCGCAGTCACGTCGCGCACGAGCAACAGTGTCCGCGGTGGGGTGGTGGGCACGGCCGATGTGCGCGACTCGAGGTGCAGCACCTGCCCACCCGGACGTGAGATCTGCGACTGTCCGCCGGCTCGGAGGCCCGCGAAGGCGTCGTCGGCGCCGACGACCACCGAGGCCAGGGCCGTCCAGGGCTGATCCTCGATCGATTCCCGCGGCAGGGCGATCATCTCGGCGAACGCCTCGTTCGCTCGCAGCACCACCCCAAGTTCGTCGAGCTCGACGATGCCGTCCTCGGCCGTCTCGAAGACCAACCGGAGGTGCTCCTCGGACTGGCGGAGCGTCTCGTTGGCCTCGCGCACCCGTTCGAGCGCTTGGTCGGTCTCGGCGAGCGCGCGTTCCCGCTCTTCGAGCGCCTCACTGGTCTGTCGGTGCGCGATCGTGCTCGCCGTCTGGTTCGACAGGATACGAGCCGCGATACCGAGCCCGAGCAGCAGGATGATCGCGGTCGACTGCGCCCCGTCGATCCCGCGATTGGTGTCGAAGATCGCCACGACCGCAAGCGCCGCACAGGCCGTCACCACCGACAGGCTCGTGAGCACCGGCCGGGCCCAGCGCCGAGGCGCCGTTGTTGCCGTCCCGCGGTCGGAGATGCCGGTGAATACCGTCCACGCTGCGAACGCCAGGGGGCAGAGCATGAACGGCAGTTCGATCGAGGCGATCGTGCTCTCGAACGAGCCTCGGGTCCAATGCCAGCCGAACGTCGCGGTGGCCGCCGCCGTGACGGCGAAGATGCCGAAGAGCACGAGGTGTCGACGTGAGGGCGCCCACAGCGCAAGCGCGCCGAAGGCCGCGACCTGGAACGCGGTGACGGCACTGAAGACCGCGGCGGTGATCGACGCCTGCGGCGAGGCGTCGAAGGGTCGCACGACCACGTACATCAGCGCCGTGACCGAGGCGGCGATCAGGAAGACGTCGGTGCCGATCTCGATGCCGTCGCGTTCGTCGAAGTGGTCGCGGAACTCGGCGCGCGCGAGCTGCACCAGCGGCACGAGGAACAGGGCGAACGCCAGATCGGTGGCGCGTGGCTGGTAGGTGCCTGGCTCGCTCACGTCGGTGACCAGGAACACCACGTTGACGGCCCCGAGCATGAACAGGGCGTAAGCGAGATGCACCGTGCCTCGCCACGCTTCGCCCTTCCCGACCGCTCGCAGGATGAGGCCGCCCGAGAGCAGGCAAGAGCCGGCCACCATGGCCTGTGCGGCCAGGCCTTGTTCCCTGGAGCCGCTGGGGAACGCCATGAAGGTCACGACGGCGGCCACCGCGGCGGCGCCGAGGAACAGGCCCGTGGCAGTGCGTGCACGCGGGCGGACGGCGACGTCGCTCATGTGGTCTCCATGATGCCTGCTGGGGACACCCGACTCCATCACCCGACCGGGGGTCGTTGGAGACCAGACGGACTAGCCCGTCGAGGGGACGGATCCAGGGCTCGGCACGCTCTGCGTTACTCGATCAGGCGGCGGCGCAGGGCCTCGGCGACCGCGGCCGTGCGGTCCGAGGCGCCGAGCTTCTCGAAGATGTGCTCGAGGTGGGTCTTGACCGTGTCGGGTGAGATGTAGAGGCGCTCGGCGATGTCGCGGTTCGTGTGCCCGAACGCGAGGAGCTGCAGCACCTCGATCTCGCGGGCGGTGAGGGTCTCGGCCTTGCGGTCGCGTTCCTTTGCGGTGGAGAGCTCCTCGGCGAGCGCGACCACCAGCTGGGGGTCGATCACCATGTTGCCGCCCGCGACCAGCCGCACGGTCTGGATCAGGTGCTCGGCGTCGCGGGCCTTCAACACGTAGCCGCGGGCGCCGGAGCGCACGGCTTCCACCACGAACTGGCGGTCGTCGTAGGCGGTCAGCATGATCACGCCGATGTCGGGCCACCGGTCACGGATCTCACGGGCGGCCTCGAGACCGTCCATCTCCGGCATGCGGATGTCGATCAGGGCGATGTCGGGGGTCTCGGTGCCGATCAGGTCGAGCAGTTCCTTGCCGTCGGCGGCCTCGCCGACGACCTCGATGCCGTCGGCCATGTCGAGGTACCGGCGCAGGCCCTGGCGCACCAGCGAGTGGTCGTCCGCGATCGCAACCTTGATCGTCACGTTCCCCTCCTGAAGGCCCCCGAGTTCCGAACATCCTAATCGTTCGCGGGGTGCATCGATGCGAACCGCATCGCCGGGCGCCCCGGCTGCATCAGAACACGTCCCACCACGTCACGAACAGCGCGCCCATGAGCGCGTACCCGCCCGCGAACGCCGCCACGATCACGCGCTCAGGGATGCGGCGGCGTTCCGCGGCGCGGGCCAGCACCCAGAACGCCGGGAAGATCACCGCGACGAACCGCGGCATCGAGAGCAGCGGGCGCGTCGGCCAGACGTAGGCGAGTGGAAGAGCGAGGCTCGCCACCGCGTAGACCGAGTACGTGGGCCGCAGCCATCGCAGGCCGGCGAGCACGGCGAGCAGCACCACGCCGACGACGAGGGCGTCGATGAGCCAGTAGCCGCCGAGCCGCCACGCGTCGCTGCCGGCGTCGATCAAGGTCGTCCACGGGAACCGCGTCTCGCGGAGCCAGTTCCGCTGCGCCGTCCACGGCGCGGTGCCGTCGTCGTGCTGCACGCGCCACCAGGCGAAGTAGAGCAGCGGGCCGAGCCCCACGAAGAATGCGGCGGCCAGGCGCGGCAGGAGGGCGCGGCCACGGCGCCGATGCTGCAGCACGGCTTCGACGCAGAGCGCGAGCGCGATGAGCAGGCCCACGCTGCGGGTACTCGCCGCGAGCGCCCCGGCGAGGGCGGCCAGCCACCACCGGTCGCGCCGAGCGAACCAGAACGCCGAGATCGACGCCAACAGGTACGGGCCCTCGGTGTAAGGCGCCAGGAAGAAGAACGCCGTCGGGAAGATCGCGATGAACAGCACGGTGAGCCGTGCGGCCTCGCGCGACATGCCTTCGAGTCGTGTGAGCCCGTGCAGCATCACGAGGGCCCCCGCGAAGCAGGCGTTCGAGACCAGCAGGGCGGCGCCGAGCGGGCCGATGCCCGGAGGCCACGCGACGATCCTGATCAACAGCGGGTACAGGGGGAAGAACGCGGCGCTGCCATCGGCAGGGTCGTACCCGCGGGTCGCGATCGCGAGGAACCACGCTGCGTCCTGTCGTTCCGACGCGGTGACCAGCGCCTGCCATCCATGGGTCGGCGGGGCGATCGGCCAGCCCCCGACTGCCGGCGGGCCCTGTCGTGAGGCGATCAAGCCTACGGCCACGAGCCCGAGCACCGAGAAGCCGATGCGCACCCCGAGGAACACGAGCAACGAGTCCCGGAGTCCCTCACGGAGCCTCACCGGCGCGCCCTCGAGGCCGGTCGCGTCCGCGGACGGCTCCGTCACGCCGGCACCACCACGGTCCGGGGGATCGGAGGATCGGCTCGTCGTCGGCGCTCGATCTCGATCGGCTCGTGCTCACTGCGGATCCACGACACGACGCACCATACGAGCACGGCGGCCCGCAGCAGCACCATGACCTCGAACAGCTCCTGGGACGAGCCCGGCGCACCCTGGAGCCGACCGAACCACGTGAAGCGGGTCACGAACACCGCCACGTCGGTGAGCGAGAACGCCAGGAACGTCCAGAGCCGCGGCAGCGCGAGCGCGAACCAGGGCAGCAGCCAGAGCCCGTACTGCGGCGAATACACCTTGCTCGTCAGCAGGAACGCCACGAGCAGCGGCAGACCGAGGGTCCACCGAGGGAAGTCGGGATGCCTCCTGGCTTTGATCGCCCACACGGCCGCGATCGACGCGAGGAAGGCCGCGAACGACCCGACGTTGATCGCTCGTGTCGACGGGCACATCTCGAGGTGCCGGCAGGCGAGGTACCAGAGGCTGTCGAAGTCCGCGGCGCGCTCGCCGTTGAACCGGAAGAACGTCAGCCACGCCGAAGGTCCGACCACCGCGAAGGGAAGGTTCACCAGGAGCCAGGCTCCCGCGGTCGACCAGGCGAGCACGATCGCGCCGTCGGGGCGCCGTTCCCGCAGCCGTTGCACGATGAGCGGCACCGCGAGCAGGGCGGGGTAGAGCTTGGTGGCGGCGCCGAGCCCGAGGGCGACGCCGGCCGCGCGATCCCGATGGCGAAAGAAGGCGAGCAGACCGGCGGTCGCGAACGCCACGGCGACGAGATCCCAGTTCACCGTGCCGTAGACGAGCAGGGTGGGCGCGAGGGCGAAGTACAGGGCGCGTGATCCGTTCGCGACGTAGAGCATCACGGCGATCGCCGCCGCGAACCCCGTCAGCAGCAGGGCGTTGACCCAGTAGAACGGGGCGTAGTCGTCACCGGATATCCACGACGCGAGCCGCATCACGTACATCGTGACGACCGGGTACTCGTCGCAGTTGCGACCCTCGACCGGCTCGCAGGCGTCGAGGAAGGGCAGGCGAGAGCCTCGGAGTTGCTCGGTGTCGAGCAGCGGCACGACGTCCGTGTAGCAGAGCCGGCGGTACTGACGGAGGTCGCCCCACTCGCCGGGGGCACACGGGGCCTTCGAGGCTGCACCGAGCGCCATCGTGCCGATCACGCACGCGAGCACCATGCCGAGGCTGGTGGACCTGCGGACCTGGCGACCCATCGCGCCGCATCGTGTCAGGTCTTGGCGTGGGCCCGCCACCGGTCTCCTCGGATGCTCTCGCCTCCCGGATGCTCACCCGCGAGCGCTCGGGCGGATGACCGTGTGAGCGCCGACTCGTAGAGTGTCCGGTCGTGAGGTACCGCGTGGAGCAGCTGGCGTCGACCTGCGACGTCTCCGTCGACACCGTGCGCTACTACCAGGCGCGAGGGCTGCTGCATGCCCCCGAACGGGAAGGCCGGGTCGCCTGGTACGGGCCCGAGCACGTCGAGCGTCTCGCAGAGATCCGCTCGTTGCAGCGCAAGGGGCTGACGCTCGCCGCGATCAGGCGGGTGGTCTCCGGAGAGCTCGGCCACGCCGATGCCGACCTCGCCGCGGCCATCGCCGCGGCCCGTGGGAAGGCAGGCGACCCCGATGACCGCATCGACAGCGGCGAGCTGATGACTCTTGATGCGTTCTCGGTCGCGAGCGGCGTGCCGGCGTCGTTGATCCAGGCGGTGGAGCGTGAGGGCATCCACCTCGGTCGTCGCGTCGAGGGCGAGGATCGGTACACCGCGGCCGACATCGAGCTCGTGCGCACGGCGCTCCGTCTGCTCGAGTTCGGGCTGCCGCTGCCCGACCTACTGGCGCTCGCCCGCGACGCTGATGCGGCCATGCGGGGCCTGGCCGATCGCGCGGTCGACCTGTTCGACGAACACGTGCGCAAGCCGATCCGCGACACCGCCGGCGACGACGAGCAGGCCGCCACGCAGATGGTCGAGGCGTTCCGCGAGCTGCTGCCGGCGGTGACGACGCTCGTCTCGCACCACTTCCGTCGCGTGCTGCTCGAGACGGCGGAGGCGCACATCGAGGAACCAGCCGCAGACGAGGGTGCCACGTGAGCGCACCGTTGCCGCAGGGGGACGAGAAGCGTCGAGCCGTTCGGCGGCTGTTCGACTCGATCTCTCCTCGCTATGACCTCGTGAATCGGGTGATGACGTTCGGCATGGACGTCGGCTGGCGCCGCACGGCGGTCGCATCGTTGCGGCTGCCGGGTCGATCGTTCGTGGCGGATCTCGCCTGCGGCACGGGCGATCTCTGCCGCGAGCTGGATCGGCGTGGTTACCGTGCCGTCGGGTTCGACTTCTCCCACGGCATGCTCGTGAACGCGCGCACCGACGTGCCGTTGGTGGAGGCCGACGTGCTGCAGCTGCCGATCGCCGACCGCGGGGTCGACGGCGTCACCTGCGGATTCGCGTTGCGCAACGTGGTGTCGCTCGCCGGGTTCTTCCGCGAGCTCGGGCGCGTCGTGCGCCCTGGCGGTCGTATCGCGTTGCTCGACGCGAGCGAGCCCGACAACCGGCTGGTGCGCGCCGGGCACGGCGTCTACTTCAACCGCGTCGTGCCGATGATCGGTGGCACGCTGTCGAACAAGACCGCCTACTCCTACCTGCCGAAGTCGATGGCCTACCTTCCCCAGCCGGCCGAGATGCTCTCGATGCTGGGCGAGGTCGGTTTCCACGATGCGCACCGGCGCCAGCTGTCGGGCGGGCTCACCCAACTGCTCATGGGCACCCGGTCGTGACACCCCGATCGATGCGGGCCACACCTCTGGGAGGGGCGTTCGATCTGCTCGCCGCATACGCACCGCTCGCCGGCTTCTTCTTCGAGCGGGAAGGCGTCGGGGTCTCGACGGGGTCGCTCGCAGGCGCGTCGGAGATCGGTCCTGAGTCGGATCTGCGCTCGCTCGCTCGGAAGGTCCTCGACGGTGTTGCGAGACCTCGACGACCGCGACGGCGTCGCACCCATCGCGGTCGGGGTGCTGCCGTTCGCGCCGGATCCCGCGTCGCTGTGGGCGCCGCGGCGGGCCGTCGTGCGCGCCGACGACGGTGAGACGTGGCTACTCGACCTCCCCGACGAGGAGAGCGAGGCCGGGCCCTTCCGTCCCGAACGGGTGGTCGGCGACCTGCCCCACGAGGCGTTCCGGCCCGTGCAGCTGACGGAGGAGCCGTCCTCCGAGGTCTACGCAGACGCCGTGCGGGCGGCCGTCGAGCGCATCGAAGCGGGTGATCTCGAGAAGGTGGTGCTGGCGCGGACCCTGCGCGTCGAGGCCGGGCGCGAGCTCAACGCCCGGCGGCTGCTGCATCGCCTGCGCGCCGTCGAGCCGCACTGCTACACATTCGCCGCGCCGACGTGGTTCGGACCTCCGTCTTCCGTCGTTGGTTCCGACACGGAGGTCCCTGCCACGTCGCGTGAACCGACGCCGAGGAATGCCGTCCCCGCACGCACCCTCGTCGGCGCGAGCCCCGAACTGCTGGTGTCGCGGCGCGGCGATCGGGTGCGCTCGACCCCGCTCGCCGGCACCGCGTCCCGCTCGGGAGACCCCGACGAGGATCTCGCGAACGCGCAGGCGCTCACCCGCTCGAGCAAGAACCGCGAAGAGCACGCGATCGTGGTCGCCGCGGTCGCCGACGTGCTTGCGGGGTTCTGCGACGACCTCACGTTCGATGCCGAGCCCGTGCTCGAGCCGACCGCCAACGTGTGGCACCTCGCCACGCGCTTCGAAGGCACGCTCCGCGACCCATCGGCGAGCGCGCTGGACCTCGTGGCCGAGCTGCACCCGACGCCTGCCGTGTGCGGCACGCCGTCGATACGCGCGCGCGAACGTATCGCCGAGCTCGAGGGGTTCGACCGCGGCGGCTACGCCGGTCCGGTCGGGTGGGTCGATGCCCGGGGCGACGGGGACTGGGCCATCGCGTTGCGGTGCGCGTTGCTCGACGGCGAGCGAGCGACGCTCTACGCCGGCGCCGGCATCGTCGTCGGGTCCGACCCCGCGGGCGAGCTCGACGAGACCGATCGGAAGTTCCGCGCGTTCCTCGACTCGCTGCGTTGGGGCTGAGTCCTCCCGTCAGGCCGGGGGAAGGGCGGCCTTCGCGGCCCGTCGCGTGAGACCCAGCCGGCCGAGTTCCAGCGAGGCGAGCGCGGCGTGACGCCCCGACCGCAGGTCGCCCCAGGGGTCGGTCGTGACTCCCGCGATGCGCGAGTACGGGAAGCGGGTCGCGGCCCGCAGCGCCAGGTACCCCTCGAGGCCGATGTCACCTGCGTCGAGCGCTCGGCCGATGCGTCGACGCTCGCGCGCGAGCGGCGCGCGGATCACGAGCCAGCCCGCGATCAAGGGGATCGTCGGCCCCAGCGCGATCACGAGCCCGATCAGTAGGGAGATGTTGAAGATCGCGTCCTTGCTGGCCTGGCCCTTCTGCACGGTGCCCTGGCCGATCGCATCGATGCGATCGGCGATCTCCTGGATGCCGCCCCCGATGAGGGGCACCTCGGCGAGACCCTCGAGAGCGCCGGCCGCATCGGAGACGCCCTCACCCGCGCCGATCACGCCGTCGCTCAGGCCGCTCAGTTCGTTCACGGCGTGGCCGAGCGTGTAGCCGATCGTGCACCACAGCAAGAGCCAGAGCACCAGGATGATGTCGATCGTGCGGGACGTGCGGTGTGACACGGCTGCCTCCGTTGAGTCAGCGGGGGACGATCGAGGGCGTCACGACGCAACATGACTCGCGACCTTCCCCGGATCCCTGCGTTCCGGCGGTCTAAGAGAACCGCGCGAGACGGTACTGGGTTGACTGCCCGGCGGCCGTGGGTTTGGTGCCGCTGCACGACTGGTTCGCGGGATTCCAGGCGCCTCCGACCTTGGTGAATTCCCCGCCCACCCAGAGCGAGCCTCCGCTCTGGTGGAGAGCCCACACCCCGTTGTATTGCGGGGTGATGGGGATCACCCAGCCGGGATCCCTCGCTCCGGAGAGCGTCAAGGCCACGAGCCTCGGATGGAACACGTCGTTGCCCACACATCTGAAATGGCCACCGACGATGTAGCGATCGTCGAACCTGATCACGACTTGGGACGATCCGTTGGTGTCGGTCTTCCAGATCTGCTGCCCGTCGAACGTGAGCTTCTGCGTGAAGTCCGACCCCCCGGCCGCGAGCACGACACCGTCCGAATCGATCTCGAGGCTCCACCCGAACGCCGCGCTTGTGGGGCTGATCTGCTTGTTCCACGTATGGTCGATGCGCCCATCGGGCAGGAGTCTCACGATGGCCTTCTCGAGGGTGGCCGATCCCGTCGACTCACCCGGGTTCAGTGCCCAGTCGCACTTGCAGGCCGTGAGCCACCCTCCTCCCGGCATCGGCGCGATATCCGTGTACATGGGCGACGTGCCGTGGGCCCGAAGGGAAGGATCGGTCTGCACGGTCGTGGTCGCGAACGACGGCACCTTCGCGCCGGTCCTCGTCCAGGCGTTCATCTTCCGCCCACCCCCGAGCACGAGGCTGCCGTCGACCAACACCGATTTCAAGGCGGAGGCCGAGAATCGGTCGCCCAGGCTTCCTGTGGCGCCGTCGAATTCCAGGAGGTTCTTCGAGCCGTTGGCAGCCCCGAAGGTTCCCGCAGCGTAGACATCCGAGCCATCGACCGAGAGGTCCCAGACCATCGCGCTCGATCCGCTGAGCTCCGGGATGGACACCCCGGTCGCCTTGAGGCCCGTGGTGGCGTCGATCGCGGCAAGTCCGTTCGTGCCGGACTGCACCACGTTCCCCTTGCGGTCCACGAGGGCGGTGAACTTCCCGGCGACCCAGAGGACGTTCCCCACCTGGACGATCGCGCGGACCTTGCCGTTGACGCCGAGCGTCTCGTCGGGAGTCGTCGACGGGAGGGCCGCTGACGCTGTCGTCGCGGATCCGGTAAGGATAGCCACGGTCGAGATGCACACGAGCGCAGCTTTCACACGGCGGTATCGATCGTGCCCCATCGCACTACTCCATCTGGACGCCCGAGGCCATCCTCAGGTCGGGCGTCATACCATCAGGCGTTGCCGTTCGGGTCAAGGCTATTCCCGAGAACTACATCGAACGGCCTAGGCCGACCCTAGCGCGAGTCTGAACCGTCGCCGGCGAGTGTGTCTGCGATCCTCTTCACCGCGGCGGCTCTGAGCGCTGATGAACGATCGAGGTCGACGACGGCCTCGACGACGTGGAGGCCATCCGCGATGGCGTCCTCCATCGCCGGTAGCAGGTCGGCAGCATGTTCGACGCGCACATGGGTCGCGCCGGCTGCCCGCGAGAGGGCAGCGATGTCCATGGCATGCGGCGTCAGGAACAGGTCCCGATGCTCGGGGAGAGAACGTTGGGGAAGCCGGGCGAAGATCTCGCCTCCTCCGTTCGCGATCACCACGAGGACCAGGTCCCCCGTCTGCCGTCTCGCCGAGATGAACGCCCCCACGTCGTACAGGAAGGAGAGCTCGCCGAGCATGGCGACGGTCGGGCCACCGGCGGCGATGCCCAGGGCGGTCGAGACGAGGCCATCGATGCCGCTGGCGCCGCGGTTCGCGAGGATGTGGAGACCGCTGCGCGGCCTCATCGCCAGATCGAGGTCCCGGATCGGCGTCGAGTTGCCGACGAAGAGGGTTCCTCCGGATGGGATCGCCGCCGCCACGTCGCGCGCGATCCGAGGTCCGAACGGCTCGTCGACGCCGTCGAGGAAGTCGTCGAGCGCTGCTCGAACCCTCCGGTCGGCCTCCCGCCAGGCTTCCGTCCAGACATCCGGCGCCGGCACGACCTTCATGGGGCGGTCGTGCAGCGCCAGTGCGAGGGCGTCCGGGTCGACGCCGATGCGCCACGTCGCGAGGCGCTCGGGGTCGGGGTCGAGGTGCCAGCGATCAGCCACGATCAGTCGCTCCGCCGATGCTACGAACGCCTGCGTCGCGCGGGTCGTGGGCGCCGCGCCGATCTGCAGCACGACGTCGGGTCGGTGCGCCTCGATCCACGCGGGGTCGCCGAGCAGCGCCTGACCGGCGAGCAGCGCTTCGTTCGGCTCTCGGACGTTCGACGTCGGTTCCGCGAGGACGGGCCATCCCAGTTCCTGCACCCAGAGCCTCCACTCGGCCGAAAGGTCGCCGGGCCAACCACCGACCACGACGGCGCCGCGGGCGCCGGAGGCCATGGCCGCGAGGCGTTCGGCTTCCTCGGTCGTGAGGTCGGCATCAGGGCGCGCAGGAAGCTCGACCGGTTCGCCGGTCGGGGCGGGGAGCTCGACGTCGATCGATGGGCTGAGCGGTTCCTCGAATGGGCAGTTGACGTGGACGGGGCCGACCGGGTCGCCGTAGGCGGCCTCGAGCACTTCGCGGGCCGCCTGACGCCACCAGGCTTCCTGTCCGGTCGCCTCGGGCACCGGCAGGTCGAGCGTCGAGCGGGCGTATCCGCCGTAGAGCCCGACCTGGTCGATCGTCTGGTTCGCGCCGGTGCCGCGCAGGCGCGGCGGGCGATCGGCGGTCAACGCGACCAGCGGCAGGCGGGACTGCGACGCCTCGACCACGGCGGGAAGGAATTCCGCAGCAGCGGTGCCGCTCGTGCAGGCGACCACGACCGGTTGGCCGGTCGCACGGGCGAGCCCGAGCGCGAAGAAGGCGCTCGAGCGCTCATCCAGGTGCACGTGCAACGTCACGGCCGGATGACGCGCGAGCGCGAGCGCGAGCGGTGTGGAGCGGGACCCAGGGGACACACACGCGTGTCTGACGCCCCCACCCACGAGCCCGTCGACCAGGGCCCAGGCGCACGCGAGGTTGAGGTCGCCGACGTCCATCACATGCCGCGCCAGAGCCACGCCGCTGCGGGGACGACGTCGCCCGACGACTGATCGACCGCGGCCAGCACCAGGCCGAGCGCCATCAGCAGGCCGCACGCGGCATGGGTGGCCGCCGTGCCCGTGAGCACCGGGATCAGCTCGCGCCCGGTGGCCGAGCCGGCGACCTCCATCGGGCGGATCGCGAGTACCCACGCGATGAGGCCCACGAGCGCCCACTGCGGCAGGCCCGCACCGTCGACGGCGATGCCGACGATCACGCCGAGCGCGATCGTCGCGAAGGCCGCGATCACGGTCGCCCGATACACGTGCCGGGTCGCGCGGTCGCCGATACGCACGGCGAGGGTGCGCTTGCCGCTCGCCTCGTCGGTCGGGATGTCGCGCAGGTTGTTGGCCACGAGGATCGCGACCGCGAGGAAGCCGAGCGCCGCCCCACCCCACCAGGCTGGGGTCGGCACGGTCTCCACCATCACGAACGCGCTGCCGCAGGTGGCCATCAGTCCGAAGAACAGGAAGACCATCAGCTCGCCGAGGCCGAGCCCCGCGTACGGGCGAGGTCCGCCGCTGTAGAGCACGGCCGCGATCAGGGCGAGCGCGCCCACGAACAGGATCAGCAGCGGCTCCGTCGCGAGCGCGAGCGCCAGGCCCGCCACGGCCGCGACGCCGAGCGCGACGAGCGCGGCCGCGAGCACGGCCCGCGGCGAGGCGGTCGCGGTGGCCGTGAGCCGCGGCGGCCCGAGCCGCTCGTGCGTGTCGACGCCTCGCACGCCGTCGAAATAGTCGTTGGCGTAGTTCACGCCGATCTGCAGACCGGCGCCGACGAGCAGCGCCGCCGCGAACCTCCACCAGATCACTTCGCCCGCGGCGGCGGTGCCGAGTACGACGGGCACCAGCCCGGCCCCGAGCGTGCGTGGCCGGGCGCCGCGCCACCAGAGGGGGAGCTGGCTCGGACGTTCCCGCGTGGCCGTCACGGCCGCTTCGGGAACCGGGAGAAGTCGGGCGAGCGCTTCTGTTGGAAGGCGTCGCGGCCTTCCTGCGCTTCCTCGCTCATGTAGTAGAGGAGCGTCGCGTCGCCCGCGAGCTGCTGCACACCCGCGAGGCCGTCGGTGCCGGCATTCGACCCAGCCTTCAGCAGACGCAGGGCGAGCGGTGAGAACGCGAGCATCTCTCGGCACCACTCGACGGTCGTACGTTCGAGCTCTTCGACGGGCACGACGGCATTCACGAGCCCCCATTCGAGCGCGGTCTCGGCGTCGTACTGTCGACAGAGGAACCACACCTCCTTCGCGCGCTTCTCGCCGATCTGGCGCGCGAGCAGGTTGATGCCGTAGCCGCCGTCGAAGGAGCCAACGCGAGGTCCGGTCTGACCGAACCGAGCGTTGTCTGCGGCGATCGTGAGGTCGCAGCACAGGTGCAGCACGTGGCCTCCGCCGATCGCGAAGCCCGCGACCATCGCGATGACCGGTTTCGGCAGCCGCCTGATCTGGACCTGCAGATCGAGCACGTTGAGGCGCCCGATGCCTTGCTCGTCGACGTAGCCGTCGTCGCCGCGGATCGACTGGTCGCCACCCGAGCAGAACGCGAGCGAACCCTGGCCGGTGAGCACGATGGCCCCGACGGACGGGTCGTCGCGCGCGATCTCGAAGGCGCGGATCAGCTCGGCCGTGGTCGTCGGGCGGAACGCGTTGCGCACCTCGGGTCGGTCGATCGTGACCTTCGCGATGCCGTCGGCGGTCTCATACCGGATATCGCTCCACTCGCCCGCCGGCGCCCAGTCGGCGGCGGGCTCGATCGTCCGTTCGGCCGTCCATATGACCGCGAGGCTATCGGACGGGCGGGGGCCGATGCTACGGTCCGCGGCATGACTGGACGCGGAGTGAGACGCGTCGCAACGTTCGCCGTCTCGCGCTGCTGTCGATCGCGCCGACGCCGACCGTCGCGCAGGGCGGCGGCGACCCGGCCGGGGCCGCGGTGCCCACCAGCCTCAGCATCATGACGTTCAACATCGAATACGGCGGCACCGTGGTCGACCTCGATTCGATCCTCGCCGCCGTGCGCCGGGCCGACGCCGACGTCGTCGCGTTCAACGAGGTCTACGGTAAGGTCGCGCGGCTCGGGCGCCTCACGGGCTACGAGTACGCGAGCCGCAGGCTCGACCTGGTCTCGCGCTACCCCCTCGTCGACGCGCCGGGCTCCGACGGCCGGTACGTGTTCGTGCAGCTCGCACCCGGCCAGGTCGTCGCAGTCACGAACGTTCACCTGTCCTCGAGCGACTACGGCCCTCGGCGCCTGCTCGACGGCTGGAGTCGCAGGAAGGTGCTGCGCACCGAACGCCGCGTGCGGGTGCCCGACCTCCGCCGGTTCGTGAAGGCCACCCGATGGTTGCCGGCCGCGGGCATCCCGACGTTCATCGTCGGGGACCTGAACTCGCCGTCTCACAGGACTACGTCGAGGCCACGGTCGGGCTTCGGCCGCAGGTGCGATTCCCGGTGCGGTGGCCGGTGACCCGGCTCCTGGCGAGGGAGGGATTCGTCGACGCGTGGCGCGGGGTGCACCCCGACCCGGTCGCCGACGCGGGGCTCACGTGGCCCGCGGGACGCCCCCGGTCGGACACGAGCTGGAACCCGCGCCGCGACGCGCCCGAGGATCGCATCGATCAGATCTGGTCGGCGGGCCCGGCCGCCGCGATCACGAGCGTGCTCGTGGGCGAGCGGCACGGGCCCGGGAGTCGACATCTCGGCGCGACCGTGGGGGTCGGACCATCGGGCGGTGGTCACGATGTTCGACGTCAATCCCGGGCACGCCGCGGTGATGGTCTCGCCCGCGCCGATGCTGGTCGAGATCGGCGACGCGCTCGACGTGACCTATCACGCGCCCGGAGGTGCAGGGGAGCGTGTGCGCATCGTGCCGCGCGACGGCGACCCGGTGGTCGGACGTGATCGACTCGCACGGCACCCTCGCCGGCGCGCCGACCGACGGCACTGACGACGTTCCCGACCGACGCGCCTCGCCGCCGGCCCCTACGACGTCGTGTTGATCGACGGCGCCGATGCGGAGCTGGCCCGCGCGCCGTTCCGGGTGCGCGAACCCGACGCCCCGCCGCTGCTCGGCACCCGGTGGCGCACGGGATCGGCGAGCCGATCCAGATCGCCTTCACGCAGGCGCCGGCGAATCGGTTCGACTGGATCGGGCTGTACGAGCGGGGTGGCGATCCGCTCGTCGACTACTACATCGACTATCGGTACGCGGGCGCGGTCGTCGAAGGGCCGTGACGTTCGACGCGCTGCTGCCCCCGGGGCGTTACACCGCCTACTATCTGCTCACCGACGTGTATCGGCAGGTCGCCTCGGTCGACTTCGTCGTCAAGGACTGAGGCGCCGGTAGGCTCCGCGAGCATGAGGAGTGGGTTCGGCGTGGCGCCCGGGGAGCTGTTGGCGGTCGACGTGCCCGCGGGGCCGGCATGGGTGCCGCTGCTCCACCGGCTGTGGTCCGAGAGCATCGCGTTCTTCCCGCTCGACGAACGGCTCCCCGAGCCCGAGCGTCGGCGCCTCCTCGACCTCGCACGGCCGGCCGCGGTGCTCGGCGCAGGCGGGGACCACCGTCTTCGCGGGGGCCGAGCCGGTCGACCCCGGGAGTCGCGGTCGTGATCGCCACATCGGGCACCGGTGGCGCGCCCAGGCTCGTCGAGCTGTCCCGCGATGCTGCGATCGCAGCGGTGGGTGGCTCCCGGGCGGCGCTCGAGGCCGCCGGCCACGTCGTTGCCGGTCCACTCGTCTGT
>CAWGUD010000008.1:0-70878 GCA_963825685.1 uncultured Actinomycetes bacterium
TGATCTTCAGGCGCGACGACGACGAGGCCGACCCGATCGCCGCGACGGCTCCGAGCGACGTCGAGCCCCAGACGAGACGGCGGACACGAGACCAGGGAGGCGACATGGCAGAGAACGATGGAGAGGTCACGATCGTCGGCGCCGGCGCGCGCCTCGAGGGCAACGTCGTCTCGGCCGGGAACCTTCGGATCGACGGCCAGGTGAAGGGGCAGATCAACGCCGACGGCGACGTCACGCTGTCCCCCCAGAGCCAGGTCGAGGCCGACATCCGCGCGCAGAACGTGAGCGTGGGAGGCAAGTTCAAGGGCAACCTCATCGTCAAGGGCAAGGCCCACCTCGCCCGCGGCGGCCGCATCGACGGCAACATCACGTCGAAGACGCTCGTCGTCGAGGAGGGTGGCATCTTCCACGGGCAGAGCATCATGGACGGCGGCACGACCGCGCCCGCGCAGCAGGGCCGGAGCGAACAGGCCGAGGCCAAGGGCGGCGAGCAGGTCAAGGTGCCGTAGCGACATGCTCGACATCAAGGCCGTCAGGGACGACCCGGAGCGGTTCCGCACCGCGCTCGCACGCCGCGACCTCGGTGACGCCGTCGACGAGTTGCTCGCCGCCGACGAGCGGCGCCGGAGCCTCACCGCCCGCGTCGACGAGCTCCGCGCCGAGCAGAACAAGGCGTCGAAAGCGATCGGCCGTGCCGAGGGTGACGAGAAGCAGAGGCTGATCGACGACGTCGCCCGTGTCTCCGCCGAGCTGAAGGAGCTCGAGCCCCAGCTCGCCGAGGCGGAGGCGTCACTCGCCTCGCTCTTGGCGGCGACGCCGAACCTGCCGCACGACAGCGCACCCGACGGGTTCACCGACGACGACGCGGTCGAGGTCCGCCGGCACCTCGAGCCCACCGAGTTCGGCTTCGAGCCGAAGGACCACGCCGAGCTCGGCGCGCTGCTCGGCGTGCTCGACGTCGACCGCGCGGTGCGGGCGAGCGGCTCGCGGTTCGTGTACGTGCTCGGCGATCTCGCGTTCGTGCAGTTCGCCCTGGTGCGCCACGCGATGGACATACTGGCGGACAAGGGATTCGTGCCGGTGATCCCACCCGTGCTCGTCCGGGAAGAGGTGATGTACGGCTCGGGGTTCCTCCCGACCGACGAAGCCAACATCTATCGGACCGACGCCGACCAGCTCTATCTCGTCGGCACATCGGAGGTGCCGCTCGCCGCGCTGCACATGGGCGAGATCCTCGATGAGGGCGCGTTGCCGCTTCGCTACGCCGGCTACTCCACGTGTTTCCGGCGGGAGGCGGGCACCTACGGCAAGGACATGGGCGGCATGTTCCGCGTGCACCAGTTCGACAAGGTCGAGATGTTCTCGTTCAGCCACCCGGACTCGAGCTGGGACGAGCTCGAGTTCCTCGTGTCCGTCGAAGAGGAGATCATCGGCAACTTCGATCTGCCGTACAGGGTGGTGAACATCGCGGCCGGCGACCTCGGGGGCGCCGCCGCGAAGAAGTTCGACATCGAAGCGTGGCTTCCCGGACAGCAGCGCTACCGGGAGATCACGTCCTGCTCGAACTACACGGACTACGGCGCCCGCCGAGCGCAGACCAGGATGCGCTGGGGCGATGGAAGCATCGGCGTTCCGCACACGCTGAACGGCACCGCGACGGCGATCGGGCGCACGCTGATCGCGCTGCTCGAGAACCACCAGCAGGCGGACGGCTCGGTCGTGCTGCCCGAGAAGCTGCACCCGTATCTGCCCGAACGGGCCCGCGTGCTCCGCCCCGTCTCGTCCTAGGTCAGCCCGCGATCGGCCTCGGTCGCGTCGCCGACGGCGACGGGGAACGCGCCCGACGCCACGTGTCGCGTCACGTCGATCGAGACCCCGTGCCACACCGGCCGCTCGTCTTCGAAGGTGCGTCGGGCATAGCTGAAGATCCAATGCACGGAACCGTCACGGTGCTCCACCCGGTAGAACTGGTCCCAGGGCTCGCCGGTGCGGTCACAGTGATCCGACGCCGCCCGCAATCGTTCCTGGTCGTCGGGGTGCACGAGCCGGAAGAAGTGATCGGGTTCCATGAAGAGCTCGTGCGGCGTGTAGCCGAGGAGCTCCTGCACCTGCGGTCCGATGAATCGGTACTTGCCCCGCCCGGACGCGGGGTCGATCACCTCCGTCCACGGCGCCGCGGGCATCGTCTCGACCAGCGACCGCAAGGTCGCCTCCGACGTCTCGAGCGCCACGTGCAGCTCCGCCTCCTCGGTCACGTCGAGCATCACGCCCTGGAAGAAGGTCGGGCGTCCCTCGGCGTCGCGTTCGATCGCACGACCACGGTCGAGCAGCCACACGATCCGCCCGTCAGCCCCGATCATGCGGAACGCGTAGTTCCACGGCCCTCCGGTGGCGAAGGCTCGCTCCGCGAGCGGACGCATGCGCTCGACGTCGTCTGGATGCATCAGCGCGAACCACGCCTCGAGGTCCCCTCCTCCCCAGAGCGACGCCGGAACGTTCAGCAGCTCGGCTCGCCGAGGGGCTGAGGTACCGCAGGTGCACGGCCGGTGGATCGCCGTGCTCGAGCTCGAACTGGTAGACGACGAAGGGACCCTCCTCGGCGAGCCGGCGGAATCGCTCCTCGGCCTCGAGCGCCTTCGCCTCGGCCTCCTTGAGCTCGGTGATGTCGAGCATCACCCCCTGGAACAGGCGAGGACGTCCGTGTCGATCGCGGGTCCGCAGCGTCGCACGGTCCAGCACCCAGACGATGCGACCGTCGGCCGCGAGGTAGCGGTACTCGGCGCTGAACGGTTCGCCCGTCTCGATGCTGTGCTCGGCGAGCGGGACGATGCGGTCGCGATCGTGCGGATGGAGCCGTTCCTGCCAGAAGCCGGGTTGATGCCAGTCCTCGCGCGGGAACCCGAGGATCGCCTCGAGCTGAGGGCTGGTGTAGAGCGCGGTATCGGCCGGCTCGGGGTCGTCGTCCCAGTTGGTCTCCCATGAGTACACCGCGGCCGGCAGGTCCTCGAGCAACAGGCGGTACCGGGTCTCCGCCTCGCGGAGCTGGTCTTCGATCCGGCGGCGTTCCTCGATCTCGAGGCCCATCATCTCGTTGGCGTCCTCGAGCTCGGTGGTGCGGGTCAGCACGCGCATCTCGAGCTCGTCCTTCGCCAGGCGCAGGAGCTCCTCGGCGTCCTTCTGCGGGGTGATGTCGAGCATCACGCCGAGCCATCGCGAGCCGTCGGCATCGTTCACGAGCTGCGCCTGGTCGTGGACCCAGACCTCACGGCCGTCGTTCGCGATCAGCCGATACTCGCGCTGCCACGGCTCGCCGGTCTCGTTGTGTCGATCGTGTGCCGCGAGCTCGCGCTCCCGGTCGTCGGGGTGCAGCAGCTCCACCCAGATGTCGGGTTGGTCGAGCCACTCCTGGCGCTCGTAGCCGAGGATCGCCTCGACGTGGGGGGAGACGAACAGGGTCCGACGTTCGTCGTCGGGGCCCATCTCGTACATGATCGCCGGCACCTGTTCGACCAGGGCCCGGTACCGGCGCTCGTTCGCCAGGAGCCGTTGCTCGGCGAGCCGTTGCTCGGTGATGTCGAGCATCACCCCGAGCCAATAGTCGACCGAGCCGTCCTCAGCCATGACGGGGCTGCACGTGTCGTGGACCCACACGTCGTGGCCGTCGACGTGACACCACCGGTACTCGATGTCGAGCGTTCGCGTCTGCGCGATGCACCGCTCGAGCTCGGCCCGAACCCGTTCCAGGTCGTCGGGGTGGATCACCCGCTGCCACAGCTCCGGATCCTCGATCCACCGCTCGGGCGGGAGCCCCGTCATCTCGGTCACGCGGGGGCTGTTGAAGGTGGTGTGCCGGCCCTCCTCGTAGCGATCGAGGTAGACGACGGCGGGCACCTGCTCCACGAGGGCGCGGTGCAGGAGCTCCGACCGTCGGAGCTCGGCCTCGCTCTGCTTCTGGACCGTGAGGTCGATGATGACGCCTTGCCACGTCGGTTCCCCGGTCGCGGGGTCGACGACCATGCGGGCCTCGTCGCGCACCCACACCTCGTGTCCGTCGGGGTGGACGAACCGATACTCGACCGACCACCCGGTGCCGGTCGCCCAGCCCTGGTTCCACGCCGCGGCGGCTCGTTCCACGTCGTCGGGGTGCACGAGCACCCGCCAGAGGTAGGTGTCCGTCACGAACGCCTCGGCGGGGTGACCGAGCACGTCGACCACGTTGGGACTCACGTACCGGCTCGCCTCGGCCGGCCCGTACGCGTCCATGTAGACGACGACCGGCAGGTGCTCGACGAGATCCTGGTATCGAGCCTCGTGCCGGCGCACCGTGGTCGCCGCCTCGCGTTCGGCGGTGATGTCGAGCAGGATCCCTTGCCAGAAGAGCGGATCGCCATCGTCATCGCGCACGGGCAGCGACTGGTCGCGGACCCAGACCACCGACCCGTCGGGCCTCACGTCTCGGTACTCGGCATGGAAGGGCTGCCGCGTACGGATCGACTCGGCCCACGTCGCCGCGACGCGCTCGCGATCCTCCGGATGCATCTTGCGGAAGAAGAGATCGGGTTGGGTCAGGAACTCGTCGGGCGTGTACCCGAGGATCTCCGTGGAGTTCGGGCTCATGTAGAGGCTGCGGGGCACCTCGTCGTCGGTGTCCACGTACACGATCACCGGCAGCCGCTCGACCAGGTCGCGGTATCGGGCCTCCGACCGCTCGGCCTGCTCCTCGGCGAACCGCTCCGACGTGACGTCCTCGGTGAAGCTCTGCCGGTAGAGGATCGTGCCGTCGGCCGCCCGCATGGGCGACGAGGTGTCGCGGAACACCCGCCACTCGCCGGATCGATGCAGGAACCGGTACTCGGCGCTGAACCGCTCGGCGCCGTCCACCGCGCGGTTCCATGCGGCGCTCACACGATCGGCATCGTCGGGGTGCATGCGGCCGAACCAGAGGTCCGCTCGCCCGGTCAGCTCGTCGGCCGTGAAACCGGTGATCTCTCCGACGCGGGGATTCGCGTAGAGCACCCTCGTCGCGTGCTCGTTCGACAGCAGGAGCACGGCGGCCGGGGAGTCCTCGACGATGCGCCGGAACAGGGCGTCGTCACGTGGGACGTCGGGAACCTCCGTCACCGGCGCAGGGTAGCGCGGGGGTCGAGCGAAGGGGAAGGCAGGATCGGTGACGGCCGCTGTCACGTCGAGTTCGAGCCGACGTCGAGCCACACGAGCTCTCGGTCTTCGTCGGGGATCACGGCCCTCACCGGACCGCCGGCCCGATAGACGACCTCGCTCTCGAACGTGAGGGGGTCGACCCGATGCACGTCGCCGTTCTCATCACCGACCCACAGACTCCCGAGACCGGCTGCGAGGCACACCGGGTTGGCGCCGACCTGCGCGACGTTCGACGAATCGAGCGTGCCGAGCGTGCCGCTCGGTCCGCTGAGCATCCATAGGTTTCCGTCGATCATGGCGAGGGCGGCGAGACCGCTCGAGACCGGCACAGCCTCGTCCGGCTCGAGCGACGCCGGGTCGATACGGATCACGGTGCTCTCGTAGCTGTCATAGACCCACACGGAACCGGCGTCGGCCACGACGGCGTCGATCTGTCCGCCCGAGGGGCGCACGGACCTGATGTCGGTCCCGTCCTCCGGATCGACCCGCCAGAGGGTGCCGAGGGTGTCGGCCACCCAGATCCACCCGCCTCCGACGGTCATGTCGATCCCGTAGACGCTGGTGCCGATGTCGGGCCTGGCGAACGCGCTCGCCCTGTTCTCCGTCCCGTCGATCGCGAACACCTCACCGTTCGACGCCCAGAGTCGATCGCCGCCGGTGTCGATCGCGATCGGGATGTTCGCTCCCCACGATGCATGGTTCACGGGAGGGTCGACGACTTCCTCGTGCTCGGGATCGACGTGGAGCACCACGGTGTCGCGGACCAACCAGATGCCACCATCGCCGGCGGCGCCGACGTGTCCGGCGGTCCGTGGTGCCGCGTAGCGCCGCAGCTGCAACTCGATCGGGATGACCTGCTCCTGGCTCCCGGACACGGGATCGATCCCGACCAGCGCATTGTCGGGAGGCCCGACCGGCGCCGCGGGATCGTCATCGGTTCCTCGGGCGCGTGTCACGGCGAACAACCCGGCGACGAGGAGCATGCCGGCCGCGACCGCAGCGATCACCTTCGACGATCGCCGCCCGTGCTGGCCCTCGCGCTCGATGATCTCCTCGCGGCGTCGACGCGCGGCGGCGGGGTCGAGGTCGGGACGCTCGACCGGTTCGTCGTCGACGGCCGCCACCCTGTACAGGCGCATCTCGCCGTCGAGGCCCTTGAGGCGTCGGTCGCCGGCATCGTCGAATGAGATCCCCGCTCCAGGGAGCACGTCACGTACCGACGACGAGACCAGCACCGTGCCGGGACCCGATTCGCCCATGATGCGGGCGGCACCCACGACGACGAGGCCACCGGGCTTGCCGTCGACCGTCTCGACCTGACCGAAGTGCACGCCGGCGCGGATCTCGATGCCGAGTTCTCGGACCTCGCGCTGCAGGACGACGGCGCAGCGGACCGCGTCGGCCGGGCTCGTGAACGTCGCGAAGAACCCGTCACCGGCGGTGTCTCGTTCTCGGCCGCCGAACCGCTTGAGGCTGCGTCGCACGATCTCGTGGTGGCGGGTGACGAGCACGCGCCACCGGGCGTCGCCGAGCTCCGACGCGATCTCCGTCGATCCGACGATGTCGGTGAACAACGCTGCAGCGAGCGATCGGTCGGCACCGCGTCGTCCCATCGATGGAGTGTGCCCGCCGGCAGAACCCGCGGCAAGCGTCGCGTTCCCGCCCGTTCGCGTTTGCGCACTGGTCGGTCCGGAACCGCGGTGATGTGATGTCACGACCATGCCGATCCCACCGCGACCGAACGCGCGCGCCTCGGGTCCCCACGACCCGCGACGCGAGCCGCTCGTGATCGCCCACCGTGGAGCGTCATGGGAAGAGCCGGAGAACACCCTCCGAGCCTTCCGGCGGGCGATCGAGCTCGACGCCGACCATGTGGAGCTCGACGTCAGGGCCACGCGCGACGGCGTGCTGATCGCCGCTCACGACCCGGTCCGGGTCCCGTTCGGCGAACTCCGCGAGCGCAGCCCCGACGTCCCGACGCTCGCCGAGGTCCTCGAAGAGTGCGTCGGCAAGATCGGCATCGTGCTCGACCTCAAGCGCCACGACGTGACCGAACGGACGCTCGCGCTCCTCCGCGAGTACGGGGTCGACGAGGATCCGACGATCGTGGCCTCGTTCTCACCGCAGGCGATCGCGTCGACGAGGCGCCTGTGGCCGGCGCTGCGCACGATCCAGCATCTCGGGCGGGTGTCGATGCGCGCCGCGGCGGAGCACGCCTGGGGTGTCGGCTTCATCGACCGACAGGCGACCACACATGCCATCCGGGGAGCGCGGAAGCTGGGCCTCGCGTCGACCGTCTACACCGTGAACGACCCTGTGCGGATGCGCGCACTCATCGAGTCGGCGTCACCGGGATCTTCACCGACCGGCCCGACCTGTTGAGAGAGACGCTCCGCAGTCCTGCGTCCGATGAGGAAGCCGGATCGCGCGACGAGTGATCCCGGCATCATCTGGGTGCCACGCCGGTTCCGAGCTGCGAGCATGCTGTCTCGGGAGGATGGCCGAGCGGACGAAGGCGACGGTCTTGAAAACCGTTGGTCCGGGCGACCGGGCCCGTGGGTTCGAATCCCACTCCTCCCGCCGAACTCGCCGCTGAACTTGAGGGTCTTCCCACATCCGTTGCGTTGCGGTGGTCCCTCGCCGTCGTGATAGGACCATCTCCCCCCACAACAGGAGGCGACATGGCCCGACGTCAGCGCGACCGGATCGACCCCACCGAACGCCACCCCTTCGGGCGGCGACGGTTCCTGCAGGGAGCCGCAGCCACGACCGCCGCGGCGTTCCCGATCCTGCGCGCGAGCAGCGCCCGCGCCGGCGGGGGCTGCGACCTCTACGACACACCTCCGAGCTTCATGGGCGTCGTGCCCGACCCCGAGAGCGTGCTGGGGTTCCCGATCGGGATCGACGAGGAGGTCTCGGCCGCCGACTCGAACACGTACCTGCAGGCGGTCGCCGCGGCGAGCGATCGGGTTCGGGAGGCGTTGGTCGGCCAGAGCGTCGACGGACGCCCGATCCGGTATGCGGTCGTCGGGCATCCGGGCAACATCACCGTGGGCGGACTCGAAGCGATCAGACAGGCGAACCTGGAGATCCGCGATCCCGAGACGCGTCAGGGCCGGGCCGACGAGCTCGCCCGCACGACGCCCGCGTTCGCGTGGATGACGGGCAACGTGCACGGCTCGGAGGAGAGCGGCGCCGACGCCGCCCTGCAGCTGCTCTACGAGCTCGCCGACCGTGACGACTGCGTCGTCGAGCGCATCCTCGACGAGCTCGTGATCTTCGTGATCCCGGTGCAGAACCCCGACGGCCGCGTGCTCGATCAGCGCCGCAACGCGTACGGGTTCGACCTGAACCGCGACTTCTTCGCCCGCGCGCAGGTCGAGACCGACGACCGCGTCGAGCTGATGAGGACCTACCCGCCGGTGCTGCTGCTCGATCACCACGAGTTCGGCTACTACCGGTCGTTCTTCCCGCCGAACGCCGACCCGGTGCACCACGAGGTGCCCGAGCAGGTGATGCGCCAGATCGACGACCTCTACGGACCGGCGATGGCGCGCCTGTTCCACCGCAACGACTGGCCGTTCTTCAACGGCGGCATCTACGACTTCCTGGCGCCCCAGTTCAACGACACCGGCACGTCGCTCGGGTTCAACGGCGTCGGCATGACGCTCGAGGTCTACAACGGCTCCCCGATGGACCGGCGGTTCGCGCGACAGCTCGGCATCCAGTGGGCGTGCCTGTGGCAGCTCGCTCGGAACCGTCGCCGCGTGTTGCGTGCCTGGCACGACGCGAGCGTGACCGCGGTCGAGCAGGGCAAGGCCGGGAAGCTCGAGCCGAACAAGCGGTACTTCCGGCCCGACCTGAAGGTGCGGACCCAGGTGCCGACCGAGCCGCTGCGCCACTACTTCGTGCTCGACACGCCGCGTACCCACGACGAGGTGTCGATCCTGATCCGTCGGCTGCAGCGCATGGACGTCGACGTCTACCGCCTCGACGAGGACCTCGTCCGCTGCCCGACTTCCATCGAGCTCGGGGTGCCACCGCCGGCGGACTGCGGCCGCGCCCGCGGTCGGGAGCGGCGTCCCGGCCGGCACGGTGTGGATCCCGATGGCGCAGCGTCAGAAGCACTGGATCCAGGCCGTGATGGGGGAGCAGCCGTACTGCCCCACGTACTACACGTACGGGCTCTCGGGATGGAGCTTCCCGCTGAGCATGAACCTCGAGGCAGGATCCACGAGCGGGAAGGTGAAGCCCTACCGCCACCCTGCTCCCGCTCGAGCCGGTGCCGGCTCCGCCACCGATCCCGCAGGGCGCGCCGACGATCGGCCTGTACCGCATGTCGAGCGGCGGCTACGCGGCCGAGTCGTTCGGCGCGACCCAGTGGCTCTTCGACACGTACTGGAACGTGCCCTACACCCTGCTCGAAGCCGACGACATCATCGGCGGAGGGCTCGACGGCATCGACGTGCTCGTCACGCCCGGCGGCGACTGGCCGACCGCGCTCCGACGTCTCGGCGACGACGGTGCGCAGGCGATCAGGCGATGGGTGCGACAGGGCGGGCGGTACGTGGGGTACCGGGGCGGCGGCGCGAAGCTCGCGCAGGCACTCGGCCTGACGACCGCGCAGATGCGCGACCCGGTCGCCGACGTGCCGGGCAGCGTCGTTCGGGTCGAGCTCGATCGCGAGCAGCCCGCTCGCCGAGGGCATCGGCCGGTGGTGCTGGATCTTGTTCGACGACGACGACGTCGTCACGGAGTGGTCACCGCGGCGCAGCGCCCGTGCGGTTCCCTCGCGGCCCCCGGAACGGGTTCTTCGTCTCCGGGCTGGCCTTCGGCGAGCGACAGCTCTACGGCACCCCCGCGGTGATCGACGAGCCGTCGAGGAACGGGCGTGTGGTGCTGATGCCGAGCGATCCGTTCTCCGGTGGCCACATGGAGGGCTCGCGCAAGATCCTGTGGAACGCGATCTTCGGCACCGATCCAGGCGGCGTGCCGCGTCGGACCCCGACGCGTACGAGCGGGCCGTCGAGCAAGCACGCGGGCGGCGTTCGCCGAGCCGAGCTGGCCGATGGCGATCCGCGTGAGCGTCGCGTCGAGCGACGAGGACGAGGTGCGGCGCATGCTGCGGAGGTTCCGCGCCCGGTTCGTCGTGCACCACGACGGCGATGTGGCCCGGTTCCGCATCAGGAACCCGCGCGAGCTCACGGCCGAGGAACACCCCTGGGTCAACGATCTCGCGCTCGGGCTGCAACGCTCGGGCATCGACGTGCGCGCATTCAGCACGCCGTAGCCACGATCAGCCGGTCTCGATCGCGGCGACGAGCTCGCGGCAGAAGTCGGGGATGTCCTCGACGACCCGGCCCCAGACGATGTTCCCGTCGCGGAACGCGGGCTCGTCGACCCACGTCGCGCCGGCGTTCTCGAGGTCGTCCTTGATGCCGATCGAGCCCGTCGCGCGCACGCCCTTCACGATGCCGGCCGAGATGCCGACCCAGCCGGCGTGGCAGATCATGCCGACGATCGCGCCGCGCTCGTGCGCCCCGCGCACGAGGTCCTTCACCGAGTCGTACCGGCGGAGCTTGTCCGGAGCCCACCCGCCGGGCACGACGACCGCGTCGTAGGTCGAACCGTCGATCGCGTCGACCGTCGTGTCGGCCGAGGCGAGCAACCCGTGCTTGCCCGCGACCTCGTCGGTCGTGATGCCCGCGACCGTGACGTCGGCGCCTTCCTCCTGCAGCCGCATCAGCGGCACATGGAACTCGAGATCCTCGAAGCCCTCGGCCAGCAGCACGACCACGCGCTTGCCGTCCAATCGTCCGTCATGTCGCGACACCTCCTGCGTCAACCCTAGCGGATGGACGCAGAGGTTCGGCGCCGGCCGCTCCGTAGACTGGATGCGTGAGCTCCGGCCTCTTTCCGTGACCGCTTCCTGCGCGCCTGCCGGCTGCAGAGCGTCGACCGCACGCCCGTGTGGTTCATGCGCCAGGCCGGCCGATACCTGCCGGAGTATCGGGAGCTGCGCGGGGACCGCGACATCCTCGAGACCTGCAAGGACCCGGCGAAGGTCGTCGAGATCACGCTGCAGCCGCTGCGGCGCATGGACGTCGACGCGGCGATCGTGTTCAGCGACATCATGGTGCCGCTCGCCGGCGTCGGCATCGACGTGCGCATCGAGCCCGGGCGGGGGCCGGTGGTCGACACGCCGATGCGCTCGGCGGCCGACGTCGACCGGCTGCGTCCGCTCGAGCCGTCACAGGACGTGCCCGAGGCGCTCGAGGCGATCCGTCTGCTGCGCGAGGAGCTCACGGTGCCCCTGATCGGGTTCGCGGGCGCGCCGTTCACGCTGGCGAGCTACCTGATCGAGGGCGGCCCCAGCCGCACCCACGAGCGGACGAAGGCGCTGATGCACGGCGACCACGTCACGTGGGACGCCCTGATGCGCGCGCTCGTGGCGATCGTCGTGCCCCACCTGCGGGCGCAGGTGGAAGCGGGCGCCCAGGTGCTCCAGGTCTTCGACTCGTGGGTCGGCGCGCTCGACCGCGACGATTACCGGCGCCGCGTGCAGCCGCACATGTCGAGGGTCTTCTCAGGGCTCGCCGATCTCGGCGTGCCCGTGATCCACTTCGGCGTCGGCACCGGGGAGCTGCTCGGCGAGATGGCGGTCTCGGGCGGACAGGTCCTCGGCGTCGACTGGCGCGTGCCGCTCGACGAGGCCTGGGACCGGGTCGGCCACGACCGGGCCCTCCAGGGCAACCTCGATCCCGCGGTGCTCGGCGCGCCGTGGGAGGTCGTCGAGCGCAAGACGCTCGAGGTGCTGCGCCGCGCCGGCGGCCGCGACGGCCACGTCTTCAACCTCGGGCACGGCGTGCTGCCCGACACCCCGCCCGACGCGCTCGAAGCGCCTCATCGACTTCGTCCATGCAGAGACCGAAAGGAAGCCCCAGTGACCGACGCACCACCGATCGGCGTGCTCGTGATGGCCTACGGCACGGCCGCCGGTCCCGACGACATCGAGCGCTACTACACCGACATCCGCGGTGGCCGCGCGCCGACGCCCGAGCACCTGCAGGAGCTGAAGGATCGCTACGAGGCGATCGGGAACGTGTTCCCGCTCGCGGAGACGACGGCGGCGCAGGCCGACGGCATCGTCGAGCGGCTGAACGCCGACGCCGACGGCAACGCCTACCGCGCGTACCTCGGCATGAAGCACTCGCCGCCGTTCATCCCCGAGGGTGTGGAGCGCATGCGCGACGACGGCATCGAGCGCGGCATCGGCATCGTGATGGCGCCGCACTGGTCCGGGATGTCGGTCGAGACCTACGTCGAGCGTGTGCAGCAGGCGGTCGAGGATCACGGCGAGACGCCGCGGTTCACGTTCGTGCGCAGCTACCACGACCATCCGGCGTTCATCGCGTTCCTCACGGAGCGCGTGCGCGAGGGGCTCGAGGGTCTGCCCGACGATGTGCGTGACGCCGCCGCCGTCATCTTCAGCGCGCACTCGCTGCCGGTGCGCACGCTCGACGACGGCTCGCAGCGGTGCAAGTACTGCGACTGCGACGATTCCTGCCGCTATCGCGACGGGTTGCAGGAGACGGCGAACCTCGTGGCCGAGCGCCTCGGTCTCGAGCACTTCCTGATCGCGTGGCAGAGCGCAGGACGTACCGCCGATCCCTGGTGGGGCCCGCCCGTCGAGGACGTGATCCAGCAGCTCGCGATGCAGGGTCATCCCGCGGTGCTCGTCTGCAGCGCCGGGTTCGTCGCGGACCACCTCGAGGTGCTCTACGACCTCGACATCGAGGCGAAGCAGATCGCCGAGGAGGCCGGCATCACGTTCGCGCGCACGCGCATGCCCAACGCCGATCCGGAGTACCTCGACGTGCTCGCCCAGGTCGTGCGCGACCACATGGCGCAGGTGCCGGTGGGGTGAGCGCGGCGGGTGGTCGGCGGGTCGTGATCGTCGGCGGCGGGGTCACGGGCCTCGCCGTCGCGCACCGCCTCGTGCAGGCCGACCCCGCGGTCGACGTCACGGTCCTGGAAGCCGGAGCGAGGGCCGGCGGCAAGCTCAGCAGCGTCGACGTCGGCGACCTGACGCTGCCGGCCGGCGCCGACTCGTTCCTCGCACGCAAGCCGTGGGCGGTCGAGCTCTGCAGGGAGCTCGGCGTCGAGCTCGAGGCCCCGGGGTCCTCGGGCGCGTACCTGTGGACCGACTCCGGTCTGGTGCCGCTGCTGAAGGACGCACCGTTCGGCATCCCCGGCGACATCGGCGACCTCTTCCGGTGGCCGGGTCTGTCCGCGGCCGGGAAGCGCCGCGCCGCCCAGGATCTCGTGCGGAAGGCGCGCAAGGGCGACGACGACGAATCGCTCGGTTCGCTGCTGCGGCGCCGATTCGGCGACGAGGCGACCGACCTCGCGGTGGGCCCGCTGCTCGCCGGTCTCTACGCCGGCGACGTCGACCGGTTGAGCGTGCGGGCGACGTTCCCCGACCTCGTGGCGTGGGAACGGGCGCAGGGGAGCCTCTTCCGCGGGTCGCAGGCGACGTCGAAGCTGGCGCGCCGGTCGCAGCTCGGCCCCATGTTCGTGCGGCCGCGCGGCGGCGTGCAGCGGCTGACCGAGGAGCTCGCCGAGCGCCTGGCAGGCCGGGTGCGAACGGATGCGTCGGTGACGTCCGTCGAGACGGGGAGGGTCGCGCTCGACGGGGGCGACACGATCGAGGCCGATGCGGTCGTGCTCGCGACCCCGGCGCACGAGGCGTCGAGGCTGCTCACCGCCGCCGCGCCCGCGACCGCCGCCGATCTCGCCGGCATCACGTACGCCTCGACCGCGGTCGTGCTGATGGTCTACCCCGAGGGCACGCAGCCGGGCCTGCCCGACGGGACGGGCTTCGTCGTGCCGCGGGGCAAGGCGCCGATGACGGCCGCCACGTGGCTCAGCAGCAAGTGGCCGAGCGAGGCGTTCGGTACCAGGGCCGTCGTGCGCTGCTACGTCGGCGCGGTCGGGGAGGACGATGTCCTCGACGCCGACGATGCCGACATCGTCGAGGCGTGCGCCCGGCACCTGGCGGCCGTCGTGCGGTTGCCCGACATGCCCGAGCGCGCCACGGTCGTGCGATGGCCCGCGTCGATGCCGCAGTACGAGGTGGGCCACCTCGAGCGCGTCGCCCGCATCCGCGACGGCCTGCCCCCCGGTATCGTCGTGGTGGGTCAGGCCTACGACGGCGTGGGGGTGCCCGACTGCGTGCGCGCCGCGAACGAGACCGCCGAGCGCCTGATCGCCGCGAGCTGAGCACACGCCGACCGACCACGAGGAGACGGTTCGATGACCGACCAGCCGACGACGATCTACACGTTGTACCCGGTGTTCAAGGCCACGCCCGACTTCCGCGTCGAGCTGGCGGGCGCCGACGATCTGCGCGACGCCGTGCAGGAGGTCGAGAACCTCTACAAGGCATGGGACGGCCGGGTCGCGGTCCGCGGCACGTACTCGACGGTCGGCTTCCGCGCCGACGCCGACCTGATGCTGTGGCTCGTCGGCGAGTCACCGCACGACGTGCAGCGGTTCCTCGTCGAGTTCCGGCGCACGCGCGCCGGGCGTCTGATGGACCTGTCGTGGACGTTCATGGGAGTCGTGAAGCCCGCCGAGTTCACGCCCGACCACCAGCCGGCGTTCGTGAAGGGGGTGCCGCCCGAGACGTTCCTCTGCGTGTACCCGTTCGTGCGCACGCCGGAGTGGTACCTGCTGCCGCGCGAGGAGCGCGGCGAGCTGCTGCGCGAGCACGGCATCGTCGGCCGCGAGTACCCGCAGGTGCTCGCGAACACCACGAGCGGGTTCGGGCTCGGCGACTGGGAGTGGATACTCGCGTTCGAGGCCGAGCAGGCCGACACGCTCGTCGACGTGATCAGGGAGCTGCGCAACACGAAGGCCAGGCTCTACACGAAGGTCGAGATCCCGTTCGTCACGGGCATCCGCAAGCCGGTCGCGGACGCCTTCGACGACCTCGTCTGAGCCGGAGCGCGCGTCAGTAGTCCGAATCAGACTACTGGTCGTGCGTCGCCTCGTGGAGCACGTCGTCGGCGTGGTCGGGCACGTAGGTGTACATCTCGCGAGGCGGCCGCACGTAGCCCTCGTCCCGCTGGCGTGGCGGCATCACGATCTCGGGGACGGGCCTCGGCTCGTACGGGACCATCGAGAGCAGGTGCGAGATGCAGTTCAGCCGCGCCTTCTTCTTGTTGTCGGCGTCGACCACGTGCCAGGGCGCCTCGGGGATGTCGGTGTGCACGAACATCTCGTCCTTGGCGCGTGAGTAGTCGACCCACTTCGTGCGCGAGTACAGGTCGGTCTCGCTGAGCTTCCAGCGGCGCAGCGGGTCGTCGATGCGCTTGGCGAACCGGCGTTCCTGCTCCTCGTCGCTCACGGAGAACCAGTACTTGATCAGCACGATGCCGTCCTCGACGAGCAGCCGCTCGAAGATCGGGGTCTGGCGCAGGAAGCGGTAGTACTCGGCCTGCGTGCAGAACCCGAGCACGCGTTCGACGCCGGCGCGGTTGTACCAGCTGCGGTCGAAGAGCACGATCTCGCCCGCCGCCGGCAGCTCCTCGATGTACCGCTGGAAGTACCACTGCGAGCGTTCCCGGTCCGAGGGCTTGGGCAGCGCGACATGCCGGGTGATGCGCGGGTTCGTGTGTTCGGTGATGCGCTTGATCGCGCCGCCCTTGCCGGCCGCGTCGCGTCCCTCGAAGATCGCCACGACCCGGGCCTTCGTGTCGGAGACCCACTGCTCCATCTTCACGAGCTCCTCCTGCAGCCGGAAGAGCTCGCGCTCGTAGACCTTGTTCGGGTACTTCGCCCTGCCGGACCCCTCGCGTTCCATCGCCTCGGACATGGACCCCACCTCGCGCGTCGTCGTGGGGGAAGTCTATGTGCCCTACCCTTGAGGTGATGGCCCCCTCAGACGTCGACCCCGACGTGCTCGCCGACAAGGCGACCCTGCGTGCGATCCCGATCCACGAGCGGCCGAAGCCGCGGATGCGGGGCCGGCTGCACCAAGGCGCGTTCGTCGCGTCGATCCCGGCCGGCCTGCTGCTCGTGCTGCTCGCTCCCGATGCCCGAGCGCGCGTGGCGACCCTGATCTACGCGCTCACGCTGACCGGCCTGTTCGCGGCGAGCGCGGCCTACCACCTGGGGGATTGGACCGAGGTCGCGTACACGCGCATGCAGCGCCTCGATCATTCGATGATCTTCGTGCTGATCGCCGGCACGTACACGCCGTACTGCCTGCTGGTGTTGCAGGGCACGATGGCGACCGTCGTCCTGATCGCGGTGTGGGTCGGAGCGGCGATCGGCGTCGCCACGAAGCTGTACCGCGTCGACCTGCACGTGCTCTCGGGATTCATGTACATCGGCCTCGGGTGGCTCGTCGCGGTGAGTCTGCCCGCGCTGCTGCGCGGGCTCGATACCGCCGAGACGGTGCTGTTGATCGCCGGCGGGCTGCTCTACTCGTTCGGCGCGCTCGTGCTCGCCACGAACAAGCCCAATCCCTGGCCGCGCACGTTCGGCTACCACGAGGTGTGGCACGCGGCGACGATCGCCGCAGCGGTGTGCCAGTACCTGTCGATCCTGCTCGTCGTGCTCGGTCTCCGCGGCTAGGCGTCGGGCTCGAGCAGGGGTGCCAGCGTCTCGATCGGCCGGTGTCCGTTGAGGTCGATCGGGCGGCCTTCGAGCGCCTCCTCCGGTCGCAGGATCAGGAACGTCTGCAGGCCGACCGCTGCGGCGCCGTCGCAGTAGCGGACCTGGTCGTCGACGAACACAGAGCGCGCCGGATCGGGGCCGCCCAGTCGCGCGAGCGCCTCTCGGTAGATCGTCGGGTCGGGCTTCATCGCGCCGACCTCGAACGAGAGGATCACCGCGTCGAACTCCCGCTCGAGCCCGAGACGGTCCACGATCGGGCGGGTGTTGTGCGAGCAGTTGCTCACGAGGGCGGTCGGCACGCCGAGTTCCCTCAGCGCCGTCACCACCTGGAGCGAGTCGTCGTAGAGGCGAACCGACGCTCCCATCTCGTCTTCCAACGCCAGGAGCTCGGCGATCAGCTCGGGGGTGAGCGTGATGTCGGCGGCCTCGAGCACCGCGGCGAGCTCGGCCTCGGTGTCGGGGTAGGCGCCGACGCTCCGCGCCGGGCGGGTGCGGCTGAACGCCTGCCCCATCGCCTCGAGGGTGATGCCGAGGCGGTCGGCGAGCCGGCCCTGCCACGCGTGCCAGTCGCTCCAGACGAGCGTGTCGTAGAGATCGAGCAGCACCGCGTCGTAGGTCACGGGCGCAAGCCTAGCGAGGCCCGCCGCTACTCCGACCAGAGGCCGGCGAGGTACGAGTCGACGTCGGCCGTGCCCGCACCGAGGTCGACGACCCGGTCCTCGCGAGGATCGACGGCCGGTCCCACCTCGGTGAACGTCGATCGCACCGATGCCGGCTCGAGGAAGCGCGAGAGCTGGGAGTACGAGTGCGGGTCGCCCTTGGGTCGGCGGTAGTAGCGCATCGGGCGGTAGACGTGCAGGGCGTCGCGCGCCCGGGTCATCGCGACGTAGAGCAGACGGCGTTCCTCCTCGATCTCGTCGTCGTCGCCGGTCGCCATGTCGCTCGGGATCATGCCGTCGGCCGCGTGGATCACGTGCACGACGTCCCACTCGAGGCCCTTCGCCGAGTGGATCGTCGAGAGCACGAGCCAGTCCTCGTCGAGCAGCGGCGGTCCGGCGAGATCGCCGGTGCTCGACGGGGGATCGAGCGTGAGCTCCGCGAGGAATCGCTGCCGCGCCTCGTAGCCGGCGGCGAGCGCCGCGAGCTGATCGAGATCACGCAGGCGGGCTGCCGCGGCGTCGTAGCGGCGCGCGAAGACGGGAGCGAGGAACCCGCGCAGTCGCTCGATCTGGGCGGCCGGTGCGAGCACCGTCTCGTCGGCGCATCCGCGCAGGGCCGAGCGCAGCTCCTGCACGCCGTCGAGCGCTGCCTTCGGCACCTCGACCGGCTCGTCGAGGAAGCGGGCAAGCGGCGATGCAGCCCCGTCGTCGGTGATCCGCACGCCGATCGCATCCATCAGCCTGCGCGCGGTCGCCGGACCCATCCCCTCGGGCAGCTGCAACACGCGGAACCACGCCACCTCGTCGTACGGGTTCTCGAGCACCCGCAGGATCGCGAGCGTGTCCTTCACGTGGGCGGCTTCCATGAACTTCAGGCCGCCGTACTTCACGAACGGGATGTTCCGTCGCGTGAGCTCGACCTCGAGGTGATCGCTGTGGTGGGCGGCGCGGAACAGCACCGCCTGTTCCTTGAGCGGCACGCCCTGTTCCCGGTGCGCGAGCACGGTCTCGCAGACGGCGTCGCACTGCTCGGCCTCGTCGAGGCAGGTGCGCAGCGTGGGCGCACGGTCGCTGCGCCGCGCCGACCACAGCGTCTTCTCGTGGCGCTGGGGGCTGAGGGCGATCACCGCGTTCGACGCGTCGAGGATCGTCGGCGTCGATCGGAAGTTCTGCTCGAGCCGCACGATCGCGGCTCCCGGGAACCGCGAGGGGAACTCGAGGATGTTGCGCACGGTCGCCGCGCGGAACCCGTAGATCGCCTGCGCGTCGTCGCCGACGACGGTGAGGTTGCGCGCGGTGCCCTGGGGGCGGAGCCCCTCGAGGATGTCGGCCTGCAGCGCGTTCGTGTCCTGGTACTCGTCGACGAGCACGTGGTCGAACATCTCCGACAGCGGGCCCCGAGTGGCGTCGCTCGTCGACGAGCGCCTTCCAGAACAGCAGCAGGTCGTCGTAGTCGAGCGTGTGCTGCGAGCGCTTGCGCTCGGTGTAGGCGGCGAAGATCTCCCGGATGCCGCCGGCCTCGTCGAGGCACCACGGGTAGTGACGCTTCAGCACGTCAGCGAGTCGTTCACCGGCGTTGACGGTCCGCGAGTAGATGCCGGCGAGCGTCTCCTTGCGAGGGAAGCGTCGCTCCCGCCCGCTGAAGCCCAGGTCGTCGCGGAGCAGGTTCATCACGTCGGCGGCGTCGGCCTGGTCGAGCACCGTGAACGACGGGTCGAGGCCGAGGGCGCGTCCGTGCAGACGCAGCAGTCGGTTGCCGATCGCGTGGAACGTGCCGCTCCAGATGCGCGAGGCGTCGACGCCGGGCAGGTCCTGCTCGCCGGCGATGCGCTCGGCCCGGGAGGTCATCTCACGAGCCGAGCGCCGGCTGAAGGTGAGCAGCAGCAGGCGCTCGGGTCGCACGCCCTTGCGCGAGCAACCAGGCGACGCGCGACGCGAGCGTCGTGGTCTTCCCGGTGCCGGCGCCGGCCACGATCAGCAGCGGCCCCTCACCGTGGGCCGCCGCCGATCGCTGAGCCTCGTTCAGCGCATCCCCGAACATGTGTTCGAGGATGCTACACCCTCACGTCGGCAGGATCTGGAAGAGATCGAAGGCGTTGTAGGTCTTCGTGGTCTCGGTCAGCCGCTTCAGCACCCCTCCACCCACCGGGGTCGAGAAGAGATCCATCGACTCGGACGTGAGTCGGGAGAACATCACTCGCTTGCCGTCCGGCGTGTACATCACGCGCCCGTTGATGCCCGGCTTGTCGGTGATCAGTCGCTTCCCGCCGCCTTCGGAGCGGATCGAGTACACGGGTTGGATCGGAGCCGGACCGCGGACACCGGGCGCCGCGGTCAGGGTGGGGAGTCCGCCGTCGAGCGATGGAGACATCATCGCGGCCGCGATCAGGTAGGCAACGCGGTCACCGTCGGGAGACCAGTCGCCCGCGATCTCGTTCGTCGGCGTCTCGGTCAGCCACCGGCGCCCGGTGCCGTCGATCCGCTTCGTCATGAGGTCGTAGGTCCCGTCGCCGCGGGCAGCGCCGCCACGCGGGGCGGAGAACAGCACCCGCTGGCCATCGGGCGAGACGCTCGGGAAGAGCAGGTAGTTCGCCTCGGTGCGTGGATCTCCCGCGCCGGGTGCCGTCGGCGTCGCGTCGCACGATCGCCGAGTAGGTGATCTCGTCGGTCTCCATGAACACCACGTTCTCGCCGTCGGGCGACCACATCGGGGAGTACTCGTTGCGGTTCGGCGTGTCGGTGATCTGTTTCGTGCCGCCGCCGATGCGCTTGACGAAGAGGTCGAACTGCTCACCGTCGGACGCGGAGAAGACGAACCGGCGGCCGTCGGGCGCCATCGCGCTCGCGTAGACGAAGCTCCCCTTCGTGGGCCCGAAGACCTTGTGTTCCTCGGTGCCGTTGGGGCGCATCTCGAAGATGCGGGTGTCCGCGCCGTTGTAACGGACGAATGCCACGGTGTCCTGCCCAGGGAACGACGCCGATGCGCCGCCGATCGTCGTCGCCAGGAGCCCGGCGACCATGACCGCGGTGAGCACGATGTTCCTCAACCTCATGGATCCTCCTGTCGGGAACGCACACGAACGAGGAGGGGAAGTCCCGGTGAGTATCGCAGACCGGCTGCCGCGCCGCGAGTTCCATCGGGGTGACACGGCGGTCGAACGAGACGACGATGGTGCCCGTGACGGTGCACGAGGGCGACGAGCCCCAGATCGAGATCCGGGAGCACGGCCCGTACGTGGTGCGGGGTGACGTGCCGCTCGGGCGAACCGCCCAGGTCGAGACCGAGTTCGGAGAGCCCGTGGGGTGGGTCCCCGACGAGCCCGTCGACGACGCCGAGGAGACGTACGAGCTCTGCCGCTGCGGTCGATCCAACGACAAGCCGTTCTGCGACGGGAGCCACGAGACCGGCGGCTTCGACGGCACCGAGACCTTCGATCGGTCGACGATCGTCGAGCGCCGCTACGAGTTCCCGGCCGGTGACGGAACGGTCAGCTTCGACCTCGCGACCTGTGAGCACGCGGGCTTCTGCGGCGACCGGTTCACGAACTGGCGCCGGCTGGCCCGGCAGGCCGGCGACCCCGCCGTGCGGGAGCGGCTGATGCAGATGGTGCGGCTCTGTCCGTCGGGCGCGCTCGAGATGCGACCGGACGCCGACGGCGAGCAGCTCGAGCCGGCGCTTCCGGTGAGCATCGGGGTCGTGCGCGACGGCCCCTACTGGGTCCGGGGCGGCATCCCGGTGACGAGCGCCGACGGGGAGACCTATGAGGTGCGCAACCGGGTGACCCTCTGCCGGTGCGGGCATTCCGAGACCAAGCCCTTCTGCGACGGCTCCCACGTGCACGCCGGGTTCCGCGACGGATGAGCGATCGACCGGCGCCGAACATCCGTGTCGTGCGAGGCGGTCCGCTGATCGTGGAGGGCGTGCCGCTCACGCGGCTCGAACGCCGCGACGGCGCCTGGGCCCTCTCGGCGGCGCTCGACACCGGCGCGGAGTATGCCCTCTGCCGATGCGGGGGCTCGTCGGGTCTGCCGTTCTGCGACCGCGAGGAGCCCTACGGGTGCTTCGACGAGGAAGCACCCACCGGCGTGCTTGCCGAAACCGTTCGCCTGGGAGCTCCCCGACGGGAGACGGCCGGAGATGGCGCTCAAGCCGAACGGTCCGGTCCGCCTGGCGGGCGGTGTCCCGATCCACGACGCGAGGTCCGGCGCTGTCGTCGACGCCGGCGAACGCGTCTCGCTGTGCCGGTGCGGCGCGTCGCGGTGCCAACCCCTCTGCGACGGCTCCCACAAGGTCGTCGGATACCGCGAGCCGGACTGACGCGGGGTCGGCGGGCCGGGGACGACCTCGTCGAACCGGCTCACGCCTGGGAGCCGATGAGCCCGAGACGCTCGAGCACCCCCGTCGGGAGCACGTGGCAGTAGGGCTCGTGCCCGGTCTGCTCGTAGTAGCGCTGGTGGTAGTCCTCCGCGGCGTAGAACGGGCCGGCTTCGACGATCTCGGTCGCGATCGGCCGATCGAAGGACGCCTGTGCCCGGTCACGGGACGCCTCGGCCGCCGCTCGCTGCTCGGGCGAGTGGGTGAGGATCACGCTGCGGTACTGCGAGCCCACGTCGGGGCCCTGCCGGTTCACCTGGGTCGGGTCGTGCATCGCCCAGAAGACCTCGAGCAACTGTTCGTAGCCGACGATCGCCGGGTCGAACTCGACCTGGACCACTTCGGCATGACCGGTGGTGCCGGTGCAGACGAGTCGGTAGTCGGGGTCCTCGACGAACCCGCCGGCGTAGCCGGAGACCGCCTCGACCACGCCGGGCACCTGCCGGAACACCCACTCGACGCCCCAGAAGCATCCGGCTCCGAACGTGGCGATCTCGTGCATGGTCAGGACCTCCTCGGGCTGGTCGGGACGGGCATCACCATCGTCTCAGTCGGGCGGTGTTCCGTTACGCGCGTGGTTCCGATCCCACAGGGTCACGTTCAGGACGGCTCCGGCGACGACGGCCCTTCCCGAGAAGTAGAGCCACGCCAGGGCCGCCACGGCGACCCCGAGGGACCCGTACGTCGAGGATGCCCGGTCGAAGCGACCGGGCAGGTAGAGGACGCTCACCAGGTGCAACAGCTCGACCACGGTGCCGACGAGCAGGGCACCGGGCACGAGCGCTCGCACCGGCACGTCGGCGGGGCGCGGGAGCATCGACGAGGCCAGGGTCCAGAACGCGCCGATCACCACGATGCTCGCGGCCATGCCGATCAGGCCGAAGCCGAGCGACCGATCCCGGAGCCAGCTGACCATCGGGAACACCAACGCGATGCCGGCCATCAGTCCCGAGACGGCGACCACCGCGCGCGCCGTCCAGGTGATCGGTGGGACCGGGCGGATCTCCCACGCGAGGGCGTGCACGGCGCGAAGGGAGACGGCGAGCGACCGAGATGCCCAGACGAGCGCGATCAGACCGACGTCAAGGCCAGCCACCGGCCTCGACCCGACGCCTCGAGGGCCTGACTCACCGAGCCCGTGATGAACGCGGTCACGCCGAGGTCGTCGGCGAGGTCCGCGGCCTCGGACGGGTCGGCTGCGGAGTAGAAGCCGAACACCGACACGACGACCACGGCGAGCGGCACGATCCAGAGGAACACGCGGAAGGCGACCGCGCTCGCGAGGAGGCCGCCCGCCAGGAGGCGATCTCGGCTGATCACCTGGAACCCCGCATCGATCACCGGGTGATCGACACGGGCGGCGGTCAGCCTCGCCGAGCCCTCGTGCACCGAGGTCGGCGAAGGCGGTCGAGCCTGCGCCGTTCGAGATCGGACGATGGACTCCGGCGTCGGTCGGTCGCTCACCCCGTCGCGACGTCGGCCTGGCCGGTCACCCGATCGTGCAGGTACGTGAGCACGAACCAGGTTGCGGCGACGAGCGCCATCACGACCAGGAGCGACATCCAACCGAGGTTGGCGAAGAAGAGGACCAGTGCCCCGAGCACGACGGCGACCACGCGGAGGACGAGCGCGTGCTCACCGATCCAGCGGATCCACCCCGCGTCGCGTGGCACCAGCGTGCCGTCGGACGCACGCTCGAGCGTGCGCGTCAGCCATGGTGGCCGTCCGGCGAGATAGGCCCCGACGCCGATCAGGATCGCCGCCACCAGCATCAGGGTCGTGAAGTTGCGCAGATCCTGGAAGACGTCGTTCGTGACCGCGCCCACCGCCGCCTGGTTCGTCTCACCGGTCACCCGAGCGACGATCGCATCGTCGAGGCGGAGTGCGAGGCGCCGGACCACGATCAGTCCGATCGCCACGCCGAACCCGAGCCAGAGCGCGGTGCGCAGGCGGCGGGTGGACAGCACGAAGGCGACGATGGCCAGGATGATCGTGAGCGCCACCAGCGCGTAGACCACCTTGTCCATCGTGGCGATCGCCGCCTGCGCGGCCGGCAAGCGCGTCGGACTCGAAGACCTTGATCTGGCCGAAGTCGTTCGGCAGATCGACGCCGAACTGCTGCTCGAGCAGGCCGACCGCCTGCTCCGACGTTGTGCCTCGGTGATCGTGGGGATGTCGATCGATCTGTTGAAGATCTCGGACAGCTGATCCTCGAGCGAGGCCAGCGCGTCGTTGATGAACGGGAGCAGGTTGATGTAGACGGCGTCGCCTTCGATCGTGGCGTTCGTGCTCTCGCCCCTGAGCAACGCGATCGCCTGGGAGTGCGCCCTCGTGAGCGCGGTGTTCCAGAGGTTCCTGAACGCGTCGCTCGAGATCGCCTGTTCGGTGCGCTTCAGCAGCACGTTGCGGATGCCGTCGGTGATCGGCGCGGCGAGCAGCGCGGGTGACACGGGGAGTTCGCCCTGGTCCGAGCCCGCCAGCGCGGTCGAGACTCGATCCTCGACCTGAAGGCCCTCCATGACGCGATCGGTCAGACGGATGCTGAGCGCTTGCTGCACGGCCGGGTCGTCGATCACCGGACCGACCGTGGCGACGAACCGGTCGGTGTCGAGCGCGACGGCGCGCGCCCAGGCCCCCACGACCGTCACGACGAGGCGACAGCACCGTGAGGAACACGAACAACCCGGAGAGTCGGCGGCGCAGCTTCAGGCGTGCCGGCTCGCCTCGCAGGGGAGAGCCGCACGTGGGGCAGAAGTTGATGTCGGGGTCGGTCTCCACGCGTCCGCAGCGCGGGCACTCGACGCGCGTTCCCTGGTCGCTCACGATCGATCCTTCCGTCTGGCGGTATGGGGACCTTATGGCCCAGCCATTATGGTCGCCACACCGGCCGGTGGGTTCACCCCGATGGCACGAACTCCGCAGGACCGGTTACCCCCGCTCGCGAGGCCGGTGTAGGCTGCGCCTACCCGTTTGAACGGAGATTCAATATGTCGCAGCAGCAGGGGAACCGGTACGACGCGATCGTGATCGGCGGCGGCCACAACGGCCTCGTCGCCGCCGCGCTCCTGGCCAAGCGTGGCGCGCGCACGCTCGTGCTCGAGAAGCGCCACAAGACCGGCGGGGCGGCCGACACGAGCGAGCCGTGGCCCGACGAGTATCCCGGCGTCAAGGTCAACACGCTCAGCTACACGATGAGCCTGATGCCGCCGTCGCTCCGGCGCGAGCTGCAGCTGGAGCGGTTCGGCTTCAAGCTCCTCCCCCTCGGCCAGGGGTACATGCCGATGCGAGGCGGCGGTTCGATCATCCAGGCCGAGGACGACCGCAAGACCCGAGAGTCGATCGCGAAGGTCTCCAAGCGCGACGCCGACGCCTACTTCGAGTTCTACGGGTGGATCTCGCGCATCTCCGACATCCTCGGGCCGATGCTGATGGAGACGCCGCCCCACGTCGGCTCGAAGAAGCCCGCCGACCTGTGGGACCTCGGCAAGCTCGCGTGGAAGCTCCGCTCGCACGTCGACGAGGCCACCGTGGCCGACGTCACGCGCCTGTTCACGATGAGCGCCACCGAGCTGCTGGAACGATGGTTCGAGTCGCCCGAGATGAAGGGATTCATGGCGGTCAACGGCATCATCGGCACGTGGGCCGGCCCCGATGCGCCCGGCACGGCGTACGTGCTGATGCACCACTCCGTCGGCGACATCGGCGACGGCCAGGTGGCGAGCTGGGGCTTCATGGAAGGCGGCATGGGGGCCGTCTCGAAGGCGTGCGAGGAGTCGGCGAAGTTCTTCGGCGCCGAGGTCCGCGTCAACGCGCCGGTCCACACGATCACCACGTCGAACGGCCGCGTCACCGGCGTCGTGCTCGACGGCGGCGAGGAGGTCCGGGCCCCGCTGGTCGTCACCGCCGTGCATCCGAAGATCACGTTCCTGCAGCAGCTCGACCGCGCCGAGCTGCCGAGCTCGTTCGTGCACGACATCGAGCACTGGAAGACCCGCAGCGGCACGGTGAAGGTCAACCTCGCGATCGACCGGCTGCCGACCTTCACGGCCGACCCGGACTTCGACCCCGAGATCCACGGCGGAGCGATCGAGCTGCTCGACGACGTGGAGCAGCTCGAGCAGGCCTATCAGCAGGCCCGCTTCGGTGAGGCGGCGACCCGTCCGTTCAGCGACACCGAGATCCCGACGGTCGTCGACACGACGCTCGCGCCCGAGGGCATCCACACGGTCTCGATGTTCACGCAGTGGTGCCCGGCGGAGTGGGCCGACGACGAGGACGACCACACCGAGGAGCTCGAGGCCTACGCCGATCGCCTGATCGACCACATGGACGAGGTCGCACCCGGCTTCCGCGACAGCGTGCTCGCGCGCCAGATCCTCGGCCCGAAGCAGATGCAGGAAGGGTGGGATCTGATCGGCGGGAACATCTTCCACGGAGAGCTCACGGTCGATCAGCTCTTCCACATGCGACCGGCGGTCGGCTACGCCGACTACCGATCGCCGATCGACGGCCTCTATCAGGCATCGAGCGCCACGCACGCAGGTGGCGGCGTGACCGGCCTGCCCGGTCACCACTGCGTGCGCGAGATCATCAAGGACAAGAAGGCACGCACGAAGAAGAGGTAGGGGGCGCTGTGGCACAGCAGCAGGCGAACCGATACGACGCGATCGTCGTCGGCGGCGGGCACAACGGTCTGATCACGGCGGCGTACCTCGCGAAGTTCGGCGCCAACGTCGTGGTGCTCGAGGCTCGGCACAAGACCGGCGGCGCCGCCGACACGATGGAACCGTGGCCCGAGGAGCTTCCCGGCGTGAAGGTCACGACGCTCAGCTACGTGATGAGCCTCATGCCGCCGACGATCCAGCGCGATCTGCAGCTCGAGCGCTTCGGCTACACGGTCCACCCGCAGGGCCTCGGCTATCTACCGCTCGCCGACGGCTCCTCGATCGTGCGCCACGAGAGCGAGCAGAAGACCCGAGAGTCGATCGCGCGATTCTCGACAGCGGGACGCCGACAGGTACTTCGAGTACGAGGCGTGGATGGGGCGCGTCGGGGCGATCCTCGGGCCGCTGCTGATGCAGACGCCGCCGCATCTGGGCTCTCGTCGCCCACGCGACATCAGGGATCTCGGCCAGCTCGGGTGGATGCTGCGCCGCGAGCTCGATGAGCGCACCGTGGGCGACATCACGCGTCTCGTTCACGATGAGCGCGGCGGACCTGCTCGACCGATGGTTCGAGTCGCCGGTGCTCAAGGGCTTCATGGCGGTCAACGGCATCATCGGCACGTGGGCCGGCCCCGAGGCGCCCGGCACGGCGTACGTGCTTGATGCACCACTCGGTCGGCGACGTCGGGGACGGCCAGATGGGTGCGTGGGGCTACCCCGAGGGCGGCATGGGAGCCGTGAGCGCGGCGTGCGAGGGATCGGCCCGCCACTTCGGGGCGGAGATCCGCACGGACGCACGCGTCCAGCGGGTCCTCGCCTCGAACGGCCGTGTCCAAGGGGTCGTGCTCGATGGTGGCGAGGAGCTGTCGGCGCCGTTGGTCGTCACCGCGGTGCACCCGAAGATCACGTTCCTCGACCAGATCGACCGCCACGAGCTCCCGAGCGAGTTCGTTCACGACATCGAGCACTGGAAGACCCGCAGCGGCACCGTGAAGATCAACCTCGCGATCGATCGGCTGCCGACCTTCACCGCCGACCCCGAGTACGACCCGCAGATCCACGGCGGCGCGATCCAGGTGCTCGACGATCTGGAGTACCTCGAGCGCGGGTTCCAGGAGGCTCGCGCCGGGAAGCCCGCGACCCTGCCGTTCAGCGACACGGCGATCCCGACGGTGTTCGATCGCACGCTTGCTCCCGAGGGCACGCACGTGATGTCGATGTTCACGCAGTGGGTCCCGCACACGTGGGCGGATGACGATGACGATCACACCGCCGACCTCGACGCCTACGCCGACCGGCTGATCGATCGGATGGACGCGGTGGCGCCCGGATTCAAGGGGTCCGTGAAGGCGCGCCAGGTGATCGGCCCGAAGCAGATGCAGGACGGCTGGGGTCTGATCGGGGGGAACATCTTCCACGGCGAGCTCACCGTGGATCAGCTGTTCCACATGCGTCCCGCCGTCGGCTACGCCGACTACCGAACCCCGCTCGCCGGTCTGTACCAGGCGTCGAGCGCGACCCACGCAGGCGGGGGAGTGACCGGCATGCCCGGACACCACTGCGTGCGCGAGATCCTGCGCGACAAGAAGAGGAAGATGCCGAGCTAGGGTTGCCCTGCCGGGCCCGGACCGGCGAAGGGGGCAGGCGTGAGCGGATCGGATCGTCCGTCGACGCTCGGCCCTGGTCGCACGTCCTGGCTGCCGGGACTCGACGCGCTCCGAACCTACCGGCTCGAGTGGCTGCGCTTCGACCTCGTCGCCGGGGTGGTGCTCGCGGCCTTCCTCGTGCCGGTAGGCATGGGCTACGCCGAGGCCGCGGGGCTGCCTGCGATCACGGGCCTGTACGCCACGATCGTGCCGCTCGTGGCGTACGCGGTGTTCGGACCCTCCCGCGTGCTCGTGCTCGGTCCCGATTCGTCCCTCGCGCCGGTGATCGCGGCCGTCGTCGTCGGCGTGTCGGCCGGCTCCCCGACCACGGCGATCGAGGTCGCCGGGGCGTTGGCGGTGATCACCGGATTCGTGATCGCGCTCACCGGTCTGTTCCGGCTCGGTTTCGTGACCGAACTGCTGTCGCGCCCGACCCGCCTCGGCTACCTGACCGGCATCGCCCTCACGATCGTCGTGGGCCAGATCCCGAAGATGCTGGGGTTCTCGATCGGCGCCGACGATCTGCTGGACCAGGTCGAGGCGATCGCCGACGCGATCGGCAGCGGGGCGGTCGATCCGGTCACGGCGGCGGTCGGGGCGTCGGCGCTCATCGTGATCGCCGTGCTCGGCCGGTGGGCCCCGCGCCTCCCGGCGACCCTGATCGTGGTCGTCGGTGGCATCGCCGCGGTGGCGCTGCTCGATCTGTCGGTCGACACGGTCGGGGTCCTGCCCGAGGGGCTCCCTTCGTTCGTCCTGCCCAGGGTGCCGAGTGACGTGCTCCCGGAGCTGATCGCGGCGGCGTTCGCGATCGCCTTGGTGGCGACGGCCGACACGAGCGTGCTCTCGCAGTCGCTCGCGTCGCAGCGGAAGGAAGAGGTCGACCCCGATCGTGAGCTCGTCGCGTTGGGCGTCGCGAACCTCGCCACCGGGCTGTTCCAGGGGTTCCCGGTCTCCAGCAGCGCGTCGCGCACGCCGGTCGCGATCGCGGCGGGCGCCCGGTCGCAGCTCACCCCGCTGGTCGGTGCGATCGCCGTCGCGCTCATGCTCGTCGTGGCGCCGGCGCTGCTCCGCGACCTGCCGCAGGCGGTGCTCGGCGCCGTGGTGTCGCGGCCGCCGCGCGCCTCGTCGACGTCGCGGAGATCCGCCGGCTCTGGCGCATGCGGCGCACCGAGTTCGCCCTGTGGGCGGCCGCGTTCCTCGGGGTCGCGGTGCTCGGCGTGCTGCCCGGCGTCTTCGTGGCGATCGTGTTGTCCCTCGTCGACTTCGTCCGCCGCGCGTGGCGGCCGCACGACGCCACCCTCGTCCGCGTCGACGAGCTCAAGGGCTACCACGACATCGATCGTCACCCGGAGGGGCGGGCGATCCCCGGGCTGCTGCTCTACCGGTTCGACGCACCGCTGTTCTTCGCGAACGCGTCGTTCTTCCGACGGGAGGTACGAGCCCACGTCGCGGCAGCCGAAGAGCCGGTGCGCTGGCTCGTCGTCGCCGCGGAGCCGATCACCGATATCGACACCACCGCCGCCGACATGCTCGGCGAGTTGATGGACGACCTCGATGCCGCCGGCATCACGCTGGCCTTCGCGGAGATGAAGGGGCCCGTGAAGGACCGCCTGCGGGCGTACGGCCTCTACGAGCGCGTCGGCGACGAGCGCTTCTTCCCGACGATCGGCACGGCGGTCGACGGGTACGTGCAGACGTCGGGTGTCGGATGGGTCGACTGGGAGGAACGACCCCCCGCCACCTAGGCCCAACGGCCGATGCGGGAAGAACCGTCGAAGGTCCTATGCGGAATCACCCCCCGCTACCCGAAAACAGGTAACGAAGCGTCCCCGAACCTCGGGAGGGGTGAGAGTCATGCGACAGTGGGAATTGATCGGTATCACGGACACGGTGCCGACCCCGCAGGCACCACCGCCTCCGCGCTCGCGGTTCGCGAACGCGGAGACGATCGGGGCGGCTGCGGAGGGGCGTCCCGTGTTCTTCTGGAGCACCGACACCGCGCTGCGTGTGCGCACGGTGACCGGCGCGGCGTCAGAGGTGGTCGGGTTGTGCCGCTCGAAGGTCGAAGGCCGTGACGTGATCGCGATCTTCGGCATGGAAGGTCCGAACCTGGACCTGCTCGACGCGCACGTGGCGGCCCTGAACGGCGAGACCGCGGAATTCACGCTCGAGGGAGCGAGGGCCTCGGTCCGATGCCAGGTCGCGCCGACACACGATGCGCTCGACCGCGTGATCGGCACCTTCTGCCTGGCGATCAAGGTGGAGCGGGTGGACCTGCGCGAGGTCCCCGAGCCCGCCGCGGTCGCGTAAGCGAGCGTGCTCCGGCGTCCGACCGCCCGTCCGGCGCCGGGGTTCGAACCGGGATCGGCCTGCCTGCCGCGTCAGTCCCGGAACGACGCCACGGCCCCGAGGATCCTCTCCGTCTCCTCGGGGCCGTGCGTCGTGCTCAGGGTCCACAGCTCGTAGCCCGACGGTGGCAGCGCGACGCCGTTGGCCAGCATGTGGTGGAAGAACCGCCCGTAGCGATCGTGGTCGGCCGCCCGCGCCCCGTCGAAGTTCCGCACGGGTGATGCGGTGAAGAAGACGCTGAACAACGAGCCCGCCCGGTTGACCGTCGCCGGGATGCCGGTCGCCGCGAGTGCGGTCTCGATGCCGCCCGTGAGCACGTCGGCGGTGGCCTCGAGCCGAGGATACGGATCCTCGAGACGCGCGAGGTCGAGCGTGGCGATGCCCGCGGCGACCGCCACCGGGTTCCCGCTGAGGGTCCCCGCCTGGTAGACCGGACCGTCCGGGGCGAGGTGCGCCATCAGGTCGGCGCGACCGCCGAACGCCGCGCACGGGAACCCACCGCCCATCACCTTGCCGAGCGCGGTCAGATCGGGCGTGACGCCGTAGTACGACTGGGCGCCGCCGTACGCGATGCGGAAACCGGTGATCACCTCGTCGAACAGCAACAAGGCTCCGTGCTCGTCGCAGATCGCGCGCAGCCCCTCGAGGAAGCCGGGCTCGGGCGCCACGACGCCCATGTTCGCGGCCACCGGTTCGACCGCGACGACCGCCACGTCACTCCCACGCTCCGCGAAGAGCGCGCGCACGGCGTCGAGGTCGTTGAACGGGACGGTGAGGGTGTCGCGGGCAGAACCCTCGGTCACCCCGGGCGACGACGGGATCCCGAGCGTCGCGAGACCGCTGCCGGCACCCTTGGCGAGCAGCGAGTCGGAGTGGCCGTGGTAGCACCCCTCGAACTTCACGAGCAGGTCTCGCCCGGTCGAGCCGCGCGCGAGCCGTATCGCGCTCATCGCAGCCTCCGTGCCGCTGTTCACGAGCCGGACCCGGTCGATGCCGGGCACCGCCTCGACGATGCGCTCGGCCAACTCGACCTCGCCCGGCGTCGGCGCCCCGAAGGAGGTGCCACGAGCGGCAGCCGCGCTCGCCGCCTCGACGATCTCGGCGCGGGCGTGGCCGAACAGCAGCGCGCCCCACGACTGCACGAGGTCGATGTAGCGGTTCCCGTCGACGTCGACGATCTCCGCGCCCTCACCGCGATCGATGAACACGGGCGTGCCGCCGACCGACCCGAACGCTCGCACGGGGGAGTCGACCCCGCCGGGGATCACGGTCCGGGCACGGTCGAACAGCTCCTCGGAACCGCTCATGCCCCGTCGCGGAGCCACGTCGCAGCGTCCTTCGCGTGGTAGGTGAGGATCATGTCGGCGCCCGCGCGGCGGATCGACATCAAGATCTCGAGCACGGTGCGCCGCTCGTCGAGCCAGCCGTTCGCGGCGGCCGCCTTCACCATCGCGTACTCGCCGCTCACGTGGTAGGCGGCCACCGGGACGCCGGTCTCGCGCTTCGCGCGATGCACGACGTCGAGGTACGGCAGCGCGGGCTTCACCATCACGATGTCGGCGCCCTCGTCGATGTCGGTCCGGATCTCGCGGAGCGCCTCGTCGGCGTTGGCCGGATCCTGTTGGTAGCCGGTGCGATCGCCGAAGCGAGGCGCCCCCTCGGCCGCCTCGCGGAACGGCCCGTACAGGGCGCTCGCGAACTTCGCCGCGTAGGCCATGATCGCGATGTCGTCGCGGCCGGCTCCGTCCAGCGCCTCGCGGATCGCGCCGACCTGGCCGTCCATCATGCCGCTCGGCCCGATCACATGCGCCCCGGCGTCGGCCTGGGCACGGGCGACGCGCCGGTAGCGCTCGAGGGTGGCGTCGTTGTCGACCTCGTTCGCGTCGTTCAGCACGCCGCAGTGCCCGTGATCGGTGTACTCGTCGAGGCAGAGGTCGCTCATCACGACCGCGTCGTCGCCGAACTCCTCGCGCAGCGCCGCGATCGCCCGCTGGCCGATGCCGTCGGGGTGCCAGGCCTGCGATCCCTCGGCGTCCTTCTCGGCCGGGACCCCGAAGAGCATGAAGGCGCGGACGCCGGTCTCCGCCGTCGCGACCGCCTCCTTGCGCAGCGACTCGAGGGTGTGCTGGAACTGCCCGGGCATCGACGAGATCGCGACCGGCTCGTCGATGCCCTCCTTGCAGAACATCGGCACGATCAGGTCGTCGGCGTGCAGCCGCGTCTCGCGGACGAGGGCTCGGAGCGCGGGCGTACGTCGCAGCCGCCGCGGCCGGTGTTCGGGGAAGCTCATGGCGCCAGGGTACCGGCGGCGCGCTCGCTCACGCCACCGCGGATCACCGGGCCAACGCCCGCACGACCGCCGCGGCCACGCCTTCCATGGTGTGAGGCCTGGCCACCGCGTGCACGACGAGGCCGTGCGCCCGCGCCTCCCTCGCGGTGACCGGGCCGATGCACACGACCTTCGGGTTCCCCTTGACCACCCCGAGCGCGCCGACGAACCCTCGCACGGTCGAGGCGCTCGTGAACGTCACCGCGTCGACCTCGCCGTGGCGCAACGCGTCGCGAGTGTCCTCGGGCAGCGAGCGAGGGAACAGGGTGCGGTACGCGTCGACACGGGTGGGGGTCCACCCCTTCGCGGCGAGCGCGTCCTCGAGGCCAGGTGGCGCGATGTCGGCCCGGGCGCAGAGCACCCGGCCGCTGCCGCGCGGGAACGCCCGCGCGAGCCCGGACGTGGTGAACGTCGCCGGCACCAGGTCGGGGTCGCGCCGGGCCCATCGTCGGAACGCCGCCGCCGTGCCGTCGCCGATCGCCGCCACCTCGGTGGTTCCGATCGTGCGAGGTCCGGGCAGCCTCGAGGCCAGCATGTCGACGGTGGCGCGACTGGTCAGGGTGAGCCACGCGAAGTCCCCATGTTGGAGCTCGCGCAGCGCCCTGGTCAGGGCGGCAGACCGCGCCGGCACGATCTCGATCGCCGGCGCGACGATCGCACGAGCTCCCGATCGCCGCAGGAGGGTGACGAGCGCAGCCGACTGGTCGGCCGGCCTCGTGACGAGCACCGTGCGCCCTGCGAGGGGACGAGGCGGCCGCCCACCGCGTCGCCCGGCTCCCGTTCCCGTCACCCGGTCTCGACCTCGGCGAGGATGCGCTCGGCCCCCTGCGCGATCAGGTCCTTCGCCGCGTCGGCCGCGGCGTCCTCGGGCGTCGCACCCTCGGTCTCGACGCGGAGCACGGTGGTGCCATCGGCCGTCGCGATCACCGCGGCCAGCGAGACCGCCTCCATGCCCACGGTCGCGTAGGCCCCGAGCGGCAACGCGCAGCCGCCGCCGAGGCGCCACATCAGCGATCGCTCGGCGTCGAGGGCCCGATGGCTCGCGGCGTGATCGATCGGTGCCACCGCGGCGATCGTGTCGTCGTCGTCGTCTCGTGCCTGGACGGCGAGGCAGCCCTGCCCCGGCGCCGGCACCATCATCGCGAGCGGCAACGCGCGGGCATGCTCGGGGGCGAGCCCCAGGCGCGAGAGCCCGGCCGCCGCCAGCACCGCGGCGTCGACCTCACCCTCCTCGAGCTTGCGCAGCCGCGTCTCGACGTTGCCGCGCAGGTCGACGACCTCGAGGCCCGGGAAGGCGGCCAGCAGCTGGGCGCGTCGACGCACGCTCGACGTGCCGATGAGGGCCCCTCCCCGGAGCTCACCCGGTTCCTTGCAGATCAGGACGTCGGACGGGTCCTCGCGCTCGGGCACCGCGGCGATCGTGAAGCCCTCGTCCTCCTCGGCCGGCAGGTCCTTCGCCGAGTGCACGGCCAGGTCGATCTCGCCGGACTCCAAGGCGTCGAGGATCGTGTCGATCCAGAGCCCCTTGAGCCCCTGCGGCGAGGAGTCGGCCCGAGCACCCTCGTCACCGGACGTGCTCATCGGCACGATGTCGGCGATCACCCCGGTCGCCTCGAGCCGGATCCTGATCTCCTCCGCCTGCGCGAGCGCCAGCGGCGAGCGACGGGTGCCGATGCGCAGGGCGCTCACGAGGTGGCGTCGGGGTCGACGCCGAGGAGCTCGGCGAGCACCCGGGCGTGGATCCCGTCCGTGCCCGGCTCGGAGCGCTCCTTCAAGGCAACGATCGGGTCGTGCAGCAGCTTGGCGGCGATGCCTCGTGCGAGCGCCTCGACCGCCTCCCGCTCGTCGGGTGTGATCTCGGCGAGCCTCGCTCCGAACCGATCCATCTCGCCTCGGACGACGTCGTCGCCCCGCCGCCGCATCGCGCGGATCAGGGGTGCGAGCTCGTCGCCTCGCCGGCGTACCACGTAGCGGCGCACCTCGTCGGCCACGATGCCGTGTGCTCGCTCGATGTCGCCCGCCGTCTCGGCGTCGTGTTCGGCGAGGCGCTCGCGTAGCGAGACGATGTCGATCACTCGGGTCCCCTCGACGTATGCGGTCTCGGGTTCCACGTCGCGAGGCACCGCGAGGTCGAGCAGCACGAGGGGCCGACCACCACGGTCTGCCATCGCGTCGGCGACGACCGAGCGCCGGATCACCGTGCCCGCGGCGCCGGTGGCACTCACGACGAGGTCGGCGTGCCGCATCGCGTCGGGGAGCACGTCGAGGTCGCCGTGCTCGGCGTTCGTCCGCTCGGCCAGCGCCCTCGCATGCTCGAGGGAACGGTTCAGGATGCGCACCGGCCCCACGCCGCGCTGGCGCAGGTGCTTCACGGCCAGGGCGGCCATCGTGCCCGCCCCGACGACGACCACGTCGCGCCCGCCCAACCCGCCCGCCGCGTCCTCGGCGAGGTCGGCGCCGAGCGCCACGAACGCATCGGGCGCCGCGCCGAGCGACGTCTCCTGGCGCACCCGGCGGCCGGCGCGTGCCGCCGAGTGGAAGAGCCCGGTCAGCGGGGAGGCGGCTGCACCTTCGCTCTCGGCCCGGCGCAGCGCCTCGCGCACCTGTGCGTAGATCTGCGTCTCTCCCAGGACCATCGAGTCGAGCCCGCTCGCGACGGCGAACAGATGGTCGGCTGCGTCCCGCTCCCACTGGGCGTACATCGGGTCGGCGAGCTCCTCGGCGGCGACGCCCCGCGTCTCCGTGAGCAGGCGCTTCAAGGCCATGAACCCGGCGTGGTAGCTGGCGACCTCACCGTAGACCTCGACCCGGTTGCAGGTCGACAGGATCACCGCACCGTCGACACCGTCGAGATCGGTGGCGACCCGGTACGCCTTCGCGAGGTCGTCGTCGGTGAATGCGAGCCGCTCCAGCAGCTCGATCGGCGCGCGACGGAAGGAGACCCCGAGGGTGAGGATGGCCATGGCAGGTAGACCAGGAATCGTATCGCCGCAGCTCGTGGCGTGTCTCCCCCATCCGGACGGGGAGGGGTGGGGCGCCCGGTAGGATGCGGCCCACGATGACGCCCCGTGCACGGGACCTCGGGATCTCGATCGGCAGCGGCACACCCGGGCCGCTGAACGCGATCACCGACGTGCCGGGTGTGCGCGTCGGCCATCGCACGGTGGTGCGGGGTGCCGGCGGCGATCCCCATGCGGTGCGCACGGGAGTGACGGCGTTGTTCCCTCACGAGGGACACCCGTGGCGCGAGTGGGTCTACGCGGGGGTGGACATCCTCAACGGGTACGGCGAGCTGATCGGCGTGAACCAACTGCGCGAGTGGGGCGTGCTGATGAGCCCGATCGTGCTGACCTCGTCGCTGCAGATCGGGAAGGCGTACGACGCGACGGTCCGCTGGATCGCCGGTCGAGACCCGACCGGCGCCGAAGAGGTCATGCCCGTGGTCTCCGAGTGCGACGACTCCTGGCTCTCCGACGTGCTCTCGTTCCCGTTGGCCGACGACGACGTCGCGGCCGCCCTCGACGCAGCGGCGGACGGCCCCGTCGAGGAGGGCAACGTCGGCGCCGGCACCGGCATGCAGTGCTTCGACTTCAAGGGGGGCATCGGCACGGCGTCGCGCGTGCTCGACGACGACGAGGCAGGGTTCACGGTCGGGGTTCTCGTGCTCACGAACTACGGCAGTCGGGATCATCTGCGGATCGACGGCGTGCCGGTCGGACGAGAGCTGACCGACCTGATGCCGCGCGAGCACCACGAGGGATCGTGCGTGGTCGTGGTCGCCACCGATGCGCCCCTGCTGCCGCACCAGCTCACCCGCATCGCCCGCCGGGCCGGCCTCGGGCTCGCCGCGACCGGCTCATACGCCTCGAACGGCAGCGGCGAGCAGATGATGGCCTTCTCCACGTCGAACCGCCTCGATGCGAGCGAGGCGATGCGCGACGTGCGCGCCGTGGTCGATGGGCCGGTCCGGCACACGTACGCGCTCTCGGCGTTGTTCCGAGCCACGGTCGAGGCGACGGAGGAAGCGGTCGTGAACGCGCTGGTCGCGGCGGACGACTCGGTCGGGCGCGACGGTCACACGTACTTCGCCATGCCGGTCGACCGCGTGCTCGAGTCGCTCGATCGTGCCGGCCGCCTCTCCCACTGAACGACGTTCAACGTTCGTCCTGGAACCGCAGAGGGTCGAACGGCGTGGCGTCGAAGGGTGGCGGTTCGCCGGCGAGCTGTGCTGCAACGAGCTGCGCGGTGCCGGCGCCGAGGATCACGCCCTCGGAACCGTGACCCGTCGCGACGTGCAGTCCCTCTCGGACCGAGCCCACGAGCGGCCGCTCGTCGGGCGTCAGCGGCCTGAGCCCCCACCACGACGACTGCACTCGCGCCTCGGCGACCTCGGGCACGAGCTCGATCGCGGCCTCGAGCACCCGGGCGACGATCCGCTCCTCGGGAGGCTCGGGGGTCAGCCAGATCTGCCGGGTCGACCCGATCACGATCGTGCGGCCGTCCCGATGGGGATGCAGCAGGGCCCCGATCTCGCTGCGAGGTTCTCCGTCGGAGACGACGTCGGCGGCCGTCGGCCAGAGAGGAAGGGTGTCGTCGTGCAGGGCCGCGTGCGGCCCCACGGCCTCGACGAGGTGCGTGAGCAGGTGAGGCTGGCGAGGCGCCACGCGCACGAGCCATCCACGCGCGCCCACGATCGGCAGGTGCACGCCCACCTGCTCGAGGAGCGGTGAGCTCCATGGGCCGGCCGCCACGATCGTCGTGCCGGCCTCCACAACGCCGTCGTCCGTGACGACCCCGACGACCGTCTCGTCGCGGACCGCGAGTCCACGAACGTGCACGTGGTGGCGGATCTCGGCACCCCGCTCGGCCGCGGAGAGGGCGAGGGCCACCGTGAGGGCCCCGGGATCGAGCCGGTGCCCGACGTGCACGAGCCAGGCCCCGGCGACGTTGCGGGTCACTCCGGGCTCGTGATCGCGGATGTCGCCCGGCCCCGAGATGTCGTCGACGGCGAAGCCGTGACGCTCGGCCCGGGTGACGGCCTCGCGGGCCGCGCGCACATCGCGTGCGTTCATCGCGACGAGCACCGTGCCCACCGGTTCGTCGTCGAGGCGCACGTCGATCGGCGCCTCGACGGCCACACCCCGGTACGTCTCGATGCTCGCCCGGGCCATCGGCACGTTCACGTCGTCCACGGGCAGGACCCACAGCCCCTGGTTGCGGCCCGATGCGTGCGCCGCGAGGTGGTCGCGTTCCAGCAGGGTCACCGATGCGCCGCGCGAGGCGAGCTCGAACGCGCACGCGGCGCCGATCACGCCGCCTCCCACGATGACCACGTCGGGCATGTCGCGCAGCCTAACCGTGGGCCGTTCGGCTGCGCCGGTAGAATCGACGACGGAGACGTGCCTGAGTGGCCGAAAGGAGCCGCCTGCTAAGCGGTTAACCCTCTAACCGGGGTTCGTGAGTTCGAATCTCACCGTCTCCGCCGTTTCGAGATGGCCACGAGTTGCTCCGCTCTCCCCGACCGCGTCGCGCGAGGCGTGCCGATCCGGCGATCCGGCGATCAGGCGATCAGGCGAGTTCATCACACGAGGCGGTCAAGGGGTATCGAGAGGCGTGCCGATCGATCCGTTCAGAGCTTCGGCGATCTGGGGCCGTCAACCCGTGGCGCAGCGCCACGCGATCGCGAGCCGTTCGACACCGTTTGAGATCCTGGAACGCTTCGCCGCGCCGATCAGGAACCCCTCCGCCGGAACGAACCGCTCGACGAATCGACGCTGGTCGTCCTTGAATGCCTCAAGGGCCTCAGAGGTCCGCATGTCGATCTCGCGGTGCAGCCACTCGACCGGCGAGCACCGCATCACGTGCTGGATGTCCTGACGCATGAACTCCCGACGCTCTCCGTCGCTCCATGCCCACAGCATGGCCTCGGTCACCAGCGCCCGCCCCGCCTCCGCGGCGCTGAATCCCCACAGCTCCGTGAGCACCAGTGCTGCTCGTTGGCGGGGCGTCAGCGCTGCGAGTGCCTCGTGCAGGACCGCCGGGGCTTCGGCGGACCCCTCGTGCTCGCGTTCGGCGAAGTGGGGAAGGACACGTCGCAGCACCATCTGCCTGCGGTAGCGCTTCCGGAACGCGTTCGTCGCGACGCGATGCACGTAGCCGGCCGGATTGTCCATGCCCTGGACCCGGTCCCAGCGTTCCCAGACGGTTGTGAACGCTTCCTGGGCCAGCTCCTCGGCCTCGTCGCGATCCCCGGTGATGAGACAGAGCGTGCCGAAGAGGTGGTCGCGCTCGAGACGGAAGAATTCCTCGAACGTGAGCGGCACGGACAGGTCGGTGTCCGCGGCTCGTATCGCGTCGAGACGGAGTGCCTGTTTCGTCATCTCGAGTCTCTAATCCACGAGGGATCGTCGAGATGTAGGCGACGGACCGAGACGGTCGCCCGGTCGGAGCCATGCTACGCCGATGGGGTCCTCGGCTGTTGCGACGGGTCAGAGGGTGGATCTCACCGGGCGATAGGTCCTCCCCCCAAGGGGACTGCCAGCCCTGGCGTCGTTCTCACGAAGGCGCACGGTGGGTCCGGAAGGGAGGCGAGCTGATGGCGAGATGGGAAGGGTTCGTGCAGTGTCCGGGCTGCGGCTACGACCTGGCCACGGGTGAGGGAGAGCGGTCGTGTTCCTGGGGAGACTGCCCCTACCTGCCCGAGGACCTCGATGTGTTCTGCCCCAACTGCCGGTTCAACTTCATGACGGGGCAGGGCAATCCGCAGTGTGATCACCCGGGAGGTTGTGAGTATGGCGCCGAGGCACGCTCGCACGTGGTGAACCTGCAAGCGTGGGTCGCCGCGCACCCACGGTAGCGAGGGAGTCAGCAGCGACCACGGGCGGTTATCCGTTCAGCCGGCGGAGGACGACGCCCGGGCTCGCGCCTGCAGCCGCAGCACGATCGGGTCGACCACCTTCGCCGCGAGCGGCCCCGCAACCGCCATGAGCAGCACGTAGGCGCCCGCCAGCGAGGCGAGCTCCGGCTCGACCCCGCCGGCGGTGCCGATGCCCGCGATCGCGATCGAGAATTCGCCGCGTGCGACGAGCGCGACCCCCGCACGGAAGCGCCCCCTCGTCCTGATGCCCTCACGCCGGGCGCTCCACCACCCGGTCAGCACCTTGGTCGCGGCGGTGACGATCCCGAGGAGCACCGCGACGCCGATGATCGGCGGGATCGTGCCGGGGTCGATCGACAGGCCGAAGAACACGAAGAAGATCGCCGCGAACAGGTCTCGCAGCGGCCCGAGCAGGTCGTGGGCTCGTTCCGCCGCCGGACCCGAGAGCATCAGGCCCACCAGGAACGCTCCCACGGCCGCCGAGATGCCGACGAGCTCGGAGAGCCCCGCCACCAGGAACGTGATCCCCACGATCGTGAGCACGAGCGTCTGGTCCGACCGGTGGAAGAGCGCGTCGCTGACGACGTGACCCCACCGTTGCGCCACGATCAGCAAGGCGATCACGACGGTCAGCGCGACCGCGAGCGTGAGGGCACCCTCCGCGATGCCTGCCCCGCTCACGAGCACGGCGATGAGCGCAAGGTACCCGGCCATCACCAGATCCTCGATCACGAGGATCGAGATCACGACCGGGGTCTCGCGGTTCCCGAGCCATCGCAGGTCGTCGAGCAGCCGCGCGACGATGCCCGACGACGAGATGTACGTGATGCCCCCCAGGAACACCGCCGCGACCACCCCCCAGCCGAGCAGCAGCCCCGCGACGAGCCCCGGCGTGAAGTTGAGCGCGAGGTCGACGACGCCGGCAGGAGCGTGACGGCGCAGCCCCGAGGTCAACTCGGCGGCCGAGTACTCGAGCCCGAGCATGAAGAGCAGCAGGATCACGCCGACCTCGGCCCCGAGCTCGATGAACTCCTCGGCGGTCAGCAATGGGAAGACGCCCCCGTCGCCGAACGCCAGGCCGGCGAGCAGGAACAGCGGCGATGCGGGGAGCCGGTACCGAGCCGCGAGACGCGCGAGCAGCGCCAGCCCCACCACGACCCCGCCGAGCTCCAGCAGGAACGCCGGCTCGACCATGTGTGTCTAGCCGGTCCGCAGGATCACGACGAGGTCTTCGATACCCCTCGGGGTGCCGACGACCACCAGGGTGTCGCCCGCCTCGAGCCCGTGCTCGGGGCCGGGGGCCGGGATCGGGTCCTCACCACGGACGATCGCGACGATCGAGACGCCGGTGCGGGTCCGTGCTCCCGTGTCGCCGATCGTGCGGCCGGCGAAGGGGGAGTCGTCGCCGATCGGCAGCCAGTCGATCGCGAGACCCTCGATGCGCTGGCGGAGCCGGCCGAGGTCTTCCACCACGCGGGACGAACCCAGCAGCTCGGCGAGCGTGCGCGCGTCCTCTTCATCGAGCGCCAGTGACTCGCTGACCGAGTCGGGGTCGTGCGGATCGTAGACGAGTAGGTCGACCCGTCCCGTCTGATGCTGCAACACGCCGAGCCGGGTGCCGCCCTTCGTCTCGAACTCGAAGCGCACACCCAGACCGGGGAGCGGGGTCTCGCTCACCGTCGCCATGAGCCCATCTTCGCAGCTGCGACGGGCGGCGCGGGCTAAGAGAGCCGACCGTAGTACAGCTGGGGCACGCCCTCGATCTCGGTGAACTCGCCTCCGACGTGCAGCCTCCCTGCGCTGACGAAGACCGACCAGACCCCGAAGTAAAGCGGTTTGACGTCCGGATCCCATGCCGGGTCGAGATCACCGGTATCGGCATCCAGTGCTGCCAATCGCAGGCGCCGCTCGCAGTTCCCAGTCGGGTGCTTGTTGCTCCCGCACTGGATCCCCCGTTCCGCCGCGACCCACTTGAAGTGACCGCCGACCACGATCTGCTCGGCATCGAAACGATCGACCGCCTGGGATGCCCCCGATGTGTCGATCTTCCAGACCAGTCCTCCGTCGGAGATCCGATACCGCGCCGCGAAGTCCGATCCGCCGACCGCGGCGAACAGGGCATCGCTCCCGGCGTCGACGAACATGTCGATGCCTCGCGGGTTGGTCCCGAGCGGGCCCCCGAGGGCCCACGATCCGGGTTCGCCGCTCACCGGGTCGAGCTTGGCGATGATGCGGTGTGGCTCACCGTTGAGGAAGTCGAACGCACCGGAGACGAACACGTCCCCATCCGGTGCGAACGCGAGGTCGAGGATCACGGGGCCGTTCGCAGATGACGCGCTCACCGTGGGTGTCTGGCTCTCGAACGCGGTGTCCCGCGCACCAGACGGGTTGTATCGACGCAGGTACGGCTTGCCTGCGTACACCCCACCGTTCGGGTCGGCAAGCACAGCGAACGTCGTCGGGGCGTTCGACGAGAACGGGAGCACGTGCCCGTCAGCGGGATCGATGGCGATCAGGTTGCGCCGGCCCGATCCGTCGACCGAGTCGAACTTGCCTCCCGCGTAGAGCACGCCACCGCCGAAGTCCAGGTCGTACACGATCGGAGCCGCCCCCCCCACCTTCGGTAGGTGCAGGCCGGCGACGGGTGCTCCGGTCTCGGCGTTCACGGCTGCGAGGCCACTGACGACGATCATCGAACCGCCGGCAGCGCTGGAACGAAGTCGTGTGAAGCTCCCACCGATCCAGATCGTCGATCCCACCTTCTCGAGCGTGCGAACCGGACCGTTCACCATCCACGTGTCGTCCGGCTGCTGCGACGGAAGGGCGAACGCCGGTCCTGCCGTTCCCAACACCAGCGCGAAGATGGAACCGAGCAGCGCGAGCCGCCTCATGAGAGCCTCCTGGATCCACCATAGAGGAGAGGTGCATGCATGCGCAACCTGGGTGGATCACCAGACCGGGGAGGGGGTCTCACTCACCGTCGCCTACGGGGGCCCCATCTTCGGCAGCTGCGGACGGTCCGGTCGGGAACACCTGTCACCCGGCGAGCGCCCGCTGGGCGTTCGGCACCGTCTTCGAGGGCGAGACCTTGTACCAGGCCTGCTCGATGCGGCCGTCCTCGTCGACGAGGAACGACGACCTGATGACGCCCATGTAGGCCTTCCCGTAGAGCTTCTTCTCTCCCCATGTGCCCCAGGCGTCGGCCACGGCGTGGTCGGTGTCGGCGAGCAAGGGGAACCCCAGCGAGAACTTCCGGTCGAAGGCGAGCTGCGCGCCCGGCTCGTCGGGCGAGATGCCGACCACGTCGACCCCGAGGTCCACGAACTCCTGGCGGTGATCGCGCACGTCGCAGGACTGCGTGGTGCAGCCGGGGGTGTCGGCCTTCGGATAGAAGTAGATGAGCACCTTCCGTCCTCGGAAGTCTTCGAGCCGCACGGTCTCGCCGTGCTGGTCGGTGAGGGCGAACGGAGGCGCGGCATCTCCGACGTCGAGGTTCATCGTGTCACCTTAGCGCGACGATCGACTCGTTCTTCGACGACAGCGCGGGGGGTTCGCTCTACTACGAGCGGCTGCGCTGCCGGGACTTCGCGTCCGACATCTACAGCGAACCGGTGTTGTAATTCGGACGATTGCGCGACACGGGGGTGGATGCTACGGTCGCGGTCGCCGCGGATATCGCGGCCTGACCGAGAGGGGGTGGGACAACATGGCAACCGGGATGGTGGTCATCGCGTCGCGCCTCGGCGGTCCGCTGGGCTCTTCCTAACGAGCCGGACCCTCCAAGGCGCGACGGCGCGTGCTACCCGTCGCTTGGAGGTTCCCATGTCACGCGATCAACGTCGCGGTCAGGATCGTGACCGCACGTCATCCTTCAGATGCGGATACTGCCGTCTGGATGTCCCGACGGATGCCGTCGGAACGGCGCACCGCAACCATTGCCCGAACTGCCTGTGGAGTCGCCACCTGGACGACGACACGCCCGGCGATCGAGACGCGCACTGTGGTGCGCTCATGGAGCCGATCGCGATCACGGTTCGGGGCGACGGCGAGTGGGTGTTGGTGCACCGTTGCCGAAGCTGCGACGCACTCTCCCTGAATCGGAGTGCGGGCGACGACAACCCACTGATCCTGCTCCGCGTGGCCGTGAGGCCACTGTCACAACCGCCGTTCCCGATCGAGAGGATCGGCCTCATATGAGCGGTGGCCGGGATCCCCCCGTACTACCCCTGGAACCTCGCGATCGCGCTTCCTTGCGACGTCGAGCCGGTGACGACGATCTTCCCGAGCCGCACGGTCACTCCTCGCGCCGAGTCCTCACCGGGCCCCACGTCGAGGGTCACGACCCCGTCGCCTCCGAAGGTCGCATCGGGCCGTCCGGTGCCCGTGAGTCGCGCGACGGTCCAGGCCGGTTGTTGATCGGAGGTGCCGGGCCGCGACGATCCCACCACGACGACCTTGTTCCCCTGCAGCGCAAGATCGGGGCGCGATCCAGCGAGGCCGATCGTCGTCGTGCCGGCCGCCCCGAACGAAGGATCGGGCGATCCATCACTCATGGTCCGAGCGACCAGCGTCGCACCCAGGTGATCGTCGGTGAACGAGAGCATGATCGCACCCGTCGTCGGCGAGACGGCGACCGAAGCAGGCCACCAGCCTGGCGGCCCTGGGAACGGGGTGTAGCCGTTGGTGCCGAACGCGCCGTCGAGCGTTCCGTTGGGGTTGAGTCTGGTCACGCAAGGGTCCCCCCCATAGGGCCCGACGATCGGGTCGATCGTTGACCCCCGACCGATCACGACGAGCTTGCGATCGGCCTGGACGGCGAGGTCGGAGACCCCCTCGCACCGACGGGCCCACGCCACGCCGCCGTTCCCGAAGCTCCACCGACGGGCACCGCTCGGGTCCCACTGCAGCAGCAGCGAGACGTCGGTGTCGATGTCGTTCGGGTACTCCAGTGAATCCACCGCTACGGTGATGCGGCCCAGCGAGTCGATCGCGATGCCCGTGATCACCGGGTAGTCGCCTTCCCATGGGTCCGTCAGGTGGGTCACGGCCCATCCGTCGCCGCTGAACGTGAGGTCGCGGCGGCCAGTCGCGGTGAGCCGTTCCACCGCGATCTCGCTGCCGAACACCTCCCCAGGCCCCACGTGGCCGGTAACGACGATCCGCCCGTCCGCCTGCAGGGCGAGCCCTCTCGGAGAGGGGATCCGCAGCGTGGCCCGACCGTCTCCCTCGAACGTCGTGTCGAGCACCCCGGACGTCGTGTAGCGCATGGCGACCGGACGCGCCGTCGCATCGACCACGCCGACGATCACGATCTTGCCATCTGCCTGCACCGTCGACGCAGCGACCGTGACACCCGCGACGAGCTTCATCCCGTCGTCGCTGAACGTCGTATCGAGATCACCCGCCGCGGCCCCGGCGGTCGTCGACATCGCCACGAGACCGATCTCCAGCACCCAGATCAACAGCGATCGTCCGCGCATCGCTCTCGCCCCCAGCCCTGTCGCGCTGATGCCATCGTGCGACGCACGGGCGTGCTCTGGCCAAGGCGATGGACCCTCGGCCCGGGGGACCGGCTCGGGTATGCTGTCGCTCCTGCGCCCCTAGCTCAGTCCGGATAGAGCGTCGACTACGGATCCTGCGCCCCTGGGTCTCCTACTCTCGGGGTCGCGTTCGGTTGGTCGTGCGGGTGCTAGGTCCCGAGTTCAGGGGGTAGTGCCTCAGGATCGGCGTCGGCCCCACCTTCGAGTGCGTCGATCTCAGCGGCCTCATCGCTCCACGAGGCCCCCGCTCGTCCGACGGGTCGCTCGCCGTTCGGCTGTCATGGCCTGTGCCGCCCATACGTCAGGAGCCATCTTCTCCATCCTTCGTAGGCCTCGAGGCCAGCACGTGGGCGAGCTGGGCGCGTGAGCGAACGTCGAGCTTGGTGTAGATGCGAGACAGGTTCGCTTCAACGGTCTTGACGGTGACGAAGAGCGCGGCCGCCACCTCCTTGTTCGACCGACCCTCTCCGACGAGTGCCGCGACCCGCTGCTCGGTGGGGGTGAGCGATCGGCCCGTCGGAGCGCGGCCGCCGATGCGCGAGAGCCCGCGTCGCGCCTCGTCCATCCAGTGACGTGCCCCGAGATCGGAGAAGATCGCGAGGGCGTCCTGGAGCTGCTCGCGGGCAGCGCGTTTGCGCTTCGCCCTCCTCGACGTCGAACCGAGAGCCAGGAGAGTGCGTGCGTGCTCGAAAGGGATCGGCACCCGCTCGTGTTCCGCCACGGCGCCCTCGAGCGAGATGATCGCGTCGGTCAGATCGCCCCGGGAGGCCGCTATCAGGCCTCGGCAGCGCATGCACGAGGCGATCGCGGAAGTCCGGTCGAGCCGGCGCGCGCGTTCCTCGAGTCGGTCGATGAGCTCCACCGCGTCGTCCGGTCGATCGAGTCGGATCAGCGCCTCGATCTCGTCCCAGATGAACCACGTCGACCCTGGCTCCACGACTCCGCCCTCCTCGAGCTCTTGGGCGAGGGGGCCGAGCAATCTGTGGGTCGCGTCCGGTCGGTCGAGCGAGAGCTCGAGGAGGGCGAGCGCGTGGGAGCCGAGGATCCGCGCCAGCATCACCTCGTGCTGCTTCTCCGACCCGAGCACGGCTTCCGCGTCGGCGCGCGATTCAGCAGCTTCTCCTCGCGACGCTCGCAGTAGAGCGCGGGCGCCGAGGGCGCACAGACGCTGTGACTCCTGGCCGACCTGGAGCGCCGCCTCGTGAGCCTGCTCCGCCGACCGGAGCGCGTCGTCCCAGCGACCGGCCCGGAACTCGACGAGTGACAGCAAGGTGAGGACCCATGGCAACCCGCTGTCTTCGGCCTGTTCCTCCGCGCGATCACGGAGGGTGGTGGCGATCGTCCACGCTCGATCGAGCTCGTCGGTCCAGAGGAGGGCATTGGCGAGACAGTAAGACGGTCTCGCGACGAGCCGAATGAACCCGGCAGCCGATTCCTTCTCGACCCCGCGCTCGAGCTCGAGTCTGCCCTCGGGCCGGCCGAGGACGGAGTCTATGATCCCCAGCGTCGCGAGGCCACCGACGCCCGCCTCGTCGTTCCCGGTCCGTTCCGCCAGCTCGACCGCGGTTCGGGCGTGGGCCGAGGCGGCAGGGAGATCGGTTCGCATCAGGAGCAAGCACGATGCGAGCCCCTCCTCGAGCTCGCTGCGGAGTGCGAGGTCGTCGCCTGACTCCGCGAGCGCGTCCCCGTAGAGCTCGAGGGCCGCGATCCGGTCGCCCTCGTACTCGTGGAGTCTGGCCAACCAGCCCAGGAGTACCGCACGCCTCGCGCCCGACAGGGTCGAACGGAGGGCCTCCTCGAGGAGGACGCGGGCTTGGCCGATGTCCCCTCCCTCGAATGCAAGGCCTGCCGACCGGACGGTCCGTCGATGGCGATCCTCCTCGAGGTTCGATGGGGTCAGTCGACGGGATCGCTCGGAGAGCTCGGCGGCGGTCGTCAGAGCACCCCGCGACTCGGCATGCGACGCCGCCTCCTCGAGCGCAGCCGCAACATCGGGATCGGGTCCTGCGGCACCGAGTGCAAGATGGCGCGCGTGCTCCTCCGGATCGGCGATGAGCTCCGCGAGTCGTCGATGGAGCGTTCGCCTCTCGACCTCCGTTGTGGCTGCATAGAGGTCGGACGCGAAGAGGGGGTGGGTGAAGCGGATGTCTTCGTGTCGCAACCGGATCACGTTCCCGGCGACGGCGGGCGACAGCAGGAGCTCTGGATCGCCATCCGTCGCGAGTCGGACAAGGTGGAGGGTCGGCTCGGCGACCGCGGATGCGACGAGGAGGGCTGCACGGGTGTCGGACGGAAGTGCCTCGAGCCGGCCACGCACGAGTGCTTCGAGGCTGCCGGGCAAGGACTCGCCGGGCTCCAGGCGGATCGATCCCCGCTCGAGCGCGCGGCCTATCTCAAGTGCGAACAAGGGGTTGCCCCCTGAGAGCTCATGGACCCGGCGCAGTTCCTGGCGTGGGATCGTCGAGCCGAGCTGGTCGCGCAGGAAGCGGTGGAGGGATCCCAGGTCGAGCGGACGAACGGGGATCCGGCGGAACCGCTCGCTGGCGAGCGCGTCTTGGAGATGGAGGCCGTCGGGCTCATCGGCCTCCGATGACTCGGTCCTCGCCGTGAGGAGGAAGGCGACGGCTTCACTGTTCAGTCGGCGGAGGATGAACTCAAGCACGAACGCGGTTGGAGGATCGAGCCATTGTGCGTCGTCCACGGCGACGACCACCGGCCCCTGTGAGGCGAGGCCGCGCATCATCCCCAACACCGCGAGCGCGATCGCCCGTTGATCCGGGGGTGGCCCCTCCGGCTCCTCGAGGAGGAGGGCGACCGAGAGCGCGCGCCGCCGCGGGGTCGGGAGTGCCGCCAGGCCGTCGTCGAGCGCCGGCTCGAGCAGATCGCCCAGAGCTGAGAAGGAGAGGTGTGCCTCCGTCGACGTCGGTCGGGCCGCCAACACCCGGTAGGAGCGTGCCGAAGCGAGTTCGAGGCCGCGATCCCACAGCGTGGTCTTGCCGATACCCGCCTCTCCGGTTATCAAGAGGACGCCGGGGAGCGCCTCCGGGGCACCGAAGAACTCGCGGAGGGCCATCAGCTCCTCTGCGCGCCCGACCAACTGACGGTCCTCGGTGCTCACCGCTCGTCCATAGCACGCTTCCCGCCGGCACGCGAGTCGCGTGTCGAACGGGTTAAGCGTGGGGGTTTCCCAGATTCCGGCCGAAGCCCTTCCTCCTAGGGTCAAGATCGACCAAGGAGGTTCTCGATGCAACGATCCAAGAAGGTGGCGCTACTCGCGGTGCTGATGATCGCAGCAACGTGGCCGACGAGCCCGTCGGCCGGAGCATCTGCCCACCCGAGGGGTGGTGTCGTGTCCGCTTCGTTCTATGCGTATGATTCCGCGACCCGGCTCTCGCTGAACGTGCGTCGTTCCCGGTTCGATGCGAGCGATGGCCTGCAACGCTGGGAGGTGTGGCTGCTCGCCATGGATCCGAGCCCTGGTGGCCCCAGCCGATAGGCGGAGTCGAACTGGGCATCGGCGGTACCTTCCTGGGCCGGGTGCTCAAGGATCGGGGTCGGCGCCCGATTCGAGCGCCTCGATCTCAGCAGCCCACAGCTCGACGAGCGAGGTCGAGACGGTCACGTCCTGCACCGAGTGTGGGCCCGCTCCGATCCGATCGAGCAGCGCGATGGCCGTCCTGAGCGCGTCTGCGTCCCGGCCGTTCCCGGTTGGTAGACTCCCAGCCCCTGCGCCCCTAGCTCAGTCCGGATAGAGCGTCTGACTACGGATCAGAAGGTCGGGGGTTCGAATCCCTCGGGGCGCGCTCCCACTCCTCCCATCCTCGTCCTGCTCCGACTGCGATGCTCGGTCTCGCAACTGTGGGACCTTCCGCCGACCTCGACGTCGCGTGCGCGCTGCATCGCTCGAGACGAGACGAACAGCTGCAGCGGAACAGGGAGGTGGGTGTCATGTGGATACACCGAGGACTCCTCGTGGTGGCGGTCGCGTGCCTAGCGCTCGTCCAAGCGCAGCCCGTGTCGGCGGCTCCGGGCGACCTCGACTCGGGTTCGGAGGCGATGGTCATCGTGGAAGCGGTCTCCGGGACGGCGGTGACCCTGCACGATGGACGGATCGTCGTCGGGGGCTCGACGTTCTCGGCCGGTCTCGCACAGCTCGAGGCGTCGAGGATCCGAGCCAACGGCACGCTCGACGTCGGGTTCAGCGGCGACGGCCGGGCGCAGGCGTCGTTCAACGGCGATGTCTACGGCCGGACGTCGCGGTGCAGAGCGACGGCAAGGTCATGTGGCCGGCACGAAGCAACGGTTCGACCCGTTCACCGAGTGCGCATGTGTCGCCGTTCCTCTCGCGGCAGGCGCGGCACGGCGATACGATGCGGCAAGGTCACGACTTCACTGACGGTCTTGACCGCGACGAACCGCGCGTTGCAAGCCGAGGCACGCTCGGGTATCGACCGGAGCGAGCGCAGCTGCTCGAGATGGAGCCGGAGCGACAACGCATCCTGGCCGACCCGAGAGCCGCGCTGGAGCTCTACGCGGCGGAGATGCCTCAGGCGGACCGCGACGTCCTCCGAACGCATCCGCGGATCGAAGCCATGTCGCGGACGCGATGCGAGAAGCCGTGGTGGCCGTCCAGTGAAGGATGGCTCGACGACTCGGTCGCCTACGCCGAGCCGTGGGGTTTCGACCCAGGATCGATCACCGTTCCCGTGAGCATCTGGCACGGCGCGTGACGACACGGCGTCCCCGCTCGCGCACGGCCGATGGCTCGCGACGGAGCATCGAAGCCGCCGAGCTTCGCGTGCTCGACGGCGGTCACTACGCACCTCTCGTCGCCCTCCACCAGGTCGTGGGCGCTGGCTGCGCGAGCGATCACGAGTCCATCGTAGCGTCGGTGACGCGCTCGCTCGATTCCTCGCCGACCGCTCGCGCCGTCGGGTGTTCGGAGCGGGCGTCTACGAGCGGCGGTCCGAGCACCGGCTCCGTACGACCCCAGGTCCGCGAGCAGGCCCAGAACGACGAACACCCATCCGAGGAACGAGACGCCCTCGACCGGGTTGTAGACGAGCACATAGAGGAACGTCGTCCACGGCAGGAAGATCAGCCCAAGGAGCGGCACGATCCACTCGTCGAACGCACGGTCGACGAGGTTCGTGAACAACCACGTGAACCCGAGCGCGACCCGCGGCCCGATCAGGGCCATCAGCACGATCAGACATCCCATCTCGTCGAACTCCCCCCAGCTCGTGGACGACGCCCACGAAGGCTACCCCACGTTCACTAAGCTCGGGAACCGTGACCAGGCTCGCCCGCCTCGGCATCGTCAAGCCGCTCGCGATCCGTGATTTCCGACTGCTCTGGCTCGGCACGATCGTCTCGTTCCTCGGTGACGGCGTCTACGTCGTCGCGATCGCCTGGCAGGTGTACGACCAGTGGAACCGACCCGGGGCCCTCGCGGGCGTCGGCATCGCGTGGAGCCTTCCCCAGGTGGCGCTCGTGTTGCTCTCGGGCGTGCTCTCCGACCGGTTCGACCGCAGGAAACTGCTGATCGCGGCAGACGTGATCCGGGGCCTCTCGATCGCCGCGCTCGCAACGCTCGTCACCCTCGAGGTGCTCGAGCTGTGGCAGGTCTATGCCTTGGTCGTGTGCTTCGGCGTCGGGCAGTCCTTGTACGGGCCGGCGCACAACTCGATCCTGCCCGATCTGGTGCCCAAGGAGATGCTCGTGCAAGCGAACTCCCTGGCGCAGTTCTCGCGCCCGTTCGCGATGACCTTGCTGGGTCCCGCCCTCGGGGGACTGCTGGTCGGCACGGTCGGCGCAGGTGTCGCGTTCTACGTCGACGCCGGCACGTTCGCGTTCTCGGCTCTGATGCTGCTGCTGATGCGCGGGGTCGCTCGGACGGCGCCCGAGGGAGGGCATGCGTCGGTCTGGCACGACGCCCGCGAGGGTCTCCGATTCGTGTTCCAGCGGCCGTGGCTGTGGGCGGGCATGGCGGCCGCCACGATCAGCCTGCTCTGCGTGTGGGGCCCGTGGGAGGTGCTCGTGCCCTACCTCGTCAAGAACGAGCTCGGGGGCAGCGCCGCTTCACTCGGGCTCGTCTTCGCCGCCGGGGGTGCCGGCGCCGTGGTCGCGGCGGTGACGATGGGACAGCGCGACCTGCCGCGCCGCCCGATCACGCTCCTCTACTGGGCCTGGGCGATCTCGGCGTTCGCGATGATCGGCTTCGGGGTCTCCGGCTCGATCTGGCAGGCGATGCTCGCGAGCTTCGTCATGGAATCGGGCATCACGGTGCTGCTGGTGCTCTGGTACACGCTGCTGCAGCGCCTCGTGCCGTCGTCGATCCTGGGACGGGTCTCGTCCCTCGACTGGCTGATCTCGGTCGCCGGCGTCCCGTTGTCGTTCGCACTCGTCGGCCCGCTCGCAGAGGCGGTCGGCACGCGCGGCACGTTGATCCTCGCGGGAGCGGTCGGGGGCAGCGTGATCCTGCTCTTCCTCTACCTCGTGCCGGGGTCGCGCGCTCCCGAACGAGACGGATCGGTCGAGGCTACGAGACCGGCGGATCCGCTCACCGAACGTTCATCGAGCCCGGCGTAGACTCGTCGTCATGGAGTACACCCACGTCGGCCGGCTCGGCCTCGTCGTCTCCCGGCTGTGCCTCGGCACGATGAACTTCGGCCCGCACACATCGGAGGCCGACTCCCACACGATCATGGATGCCGCGATCGCCAACGGCATCAACTTCTTCGACACCGCCAACGTGTACGGACGTCACCTGGGCGTGGGTGCCACCGAGGAGATCATCGGACGCTGGATCGCCAAGGGCAGCGGCCGCCGCGACAAGGTCGTGCTCGCCACGAAGGTCTACGGCACGATGGGCGACTGGCCGAACGAGTCGCGCCTCTCGAAGCTCGCGATCGTCCGCCAGTGCGAGGAGTCGCTCCGCCGTCTCGGCACCGATCGCATCGATCTCTATCAGATGCACCACATCGACCGGAACGCGTGGTGGGACGAGATCTGGGAGGCGATGGATCAGCTCAAGCGCACGGGCAAGATCCTCTACGTCGGGTCTTCCAACTTCGCGGGGTGGCACATCGCCCGTGCCAACGAGATCGCCGGGTACCGACACTCGCTGGGCCTCGCGACCGAGCAGTCGCTCTACAACCTCACCGCTCGGACCCTCGAGCTCGAGGTGATCCCGGCGCTCATCGAGTACGGCATGGGCTTGATCCCGTCGAGCCCACTCTCGGGTGGGCTGCTCGCCGGTGCCCTCTCGAAGGTGGAGGAGGGTCGTCGAGGCACCGAGTACATGCAGGGGGAGATCGAGGCGCACCGCTCGACGTTGGAGCGGTGGGAGGCTCTGTGTGCCGAGATGGGCGAGGACCCGGCTCACGTCGCCCTCGCGTGGCTCCTGCACCAGCCGGGCGTCACCGCCCCGATCATCGGGCCGCGCACCGAGGAACAGCTGTTGCACGCGATGCACGCGCTCGACATCAAGCTCCCCGCCGACGTGCTCGCGAAGCTCGACGAGATCTTCCCCGGCCCGGGCGGACCGGCGCCCGAAGCCTACGCCTGGTAGGCGTTCGGCCGGGGCTCGGCGCGGGTCAGCAGCACGTCCTCGGTCTCGGCATCGAGCGGCACGTCGTGCTTCAGGCGCAGGTACAGGTCGCGCAGGAACCAGACGAGCACGATCACCAGGATCGGATGACCGATCGCCAGGTCGACGTGCATCCATTCGGGCAGGCGGAAGTTCTCGGTGGTGAGCTGGGCCGTGACGAGCGCGATGAACGAGAACTCCAGCGTCCGACGTGGCACGCGCGGCAGGGCCCATGCCACGGGCAGGATCCACGCGAAGTACCAGGGGAACAGCGTCGGGGAGAACAGCATCATCAGCAGGAACGACCATCCCCACGCAGCGGCGAGGAAGGAGACCGAGCCCTCCTTGGCGTGTCGCACGACCTGACGCAGGATCGTGAACAGGCCCGCGGCGAGCGCCGCGAACATGCCGAGGCGGGCGAGCACGATGCCGACGGTGGCGCCGAGATCGCCGGCGACCACGGTGCCCGCCGCCTCGAAGATGCGCTCGACCAGGGCGGGCGGAGCGATCCAGGAGCCGTGTTGCACGAGCTCCACCATGCCGAGCGTGGGGTTCGATCGCTGCATGAACGGCACGACGGCGATGAATCCGATGCCCACGACGGTGCCGATGTGTGCGGCCGCGACCTTCCAGCGCCGTGAAGGCTCTGCGCGGGTCACGACGTAGGCGATCAGCAGGACGAGCGGCACCGCCGCGGAGATCTTCACGAGGGCGCCCACCGTGAGCGCCACGGTTGCGGGAAGCTCTCGCTGCGTGGCGACGAAGTAGATCGCGGCAGCGACGGCGAGCATGACGAGCACGTCGACGTGGCCGCCGCCGACCGTGTGGAACAGGACGATCGGGTTCAGTCCGATCATCGCGGCCGCGTACGCCTGCCGTTGGGGCCGCACACGGCCGACGAGCCGGACCACGAACCACAACGAGCCGAGGCTGGCCGCGACCGCCACGGCGCGGAACGCCTCGATCACGTCGACCAGGCCACGGAACACCGCGGTGATCGCGGCCGCGAGCCACACGAACACCGGGCCGTAGACCGAGGGGGTGTCGCGCCATCCATCCCAGACGAACCGCGAGATGTCGTTGGCCGGGAAGTCCGCCGGGGTGCTCACGTACGGGTTCTGTCCGTAGCGGCTGAGGATGCGGCCGTAGAAGGCGTAGCTGAACACGTCGCGGGACAGCAGCAGGGGCAGCATCAGCACGACGACGTGGTACGCCACCGCCATCCACACGATGGTGCGGGTCGACACCTGGCCGCGTTCGGCCGCCCACAGGACGAGCAGGAACGCCACCCCCGCCGCGATCATCGCGACGAACCCGATCACGATCAGCACGCCGTGCGGCAACCGGTCGAGGAACAGCAGGCCGGCGAGGACGCCGATCGGGCCGTTGCCCTGACTCTCCGGCAGCACCGGGTGGTACGGGGATCTGGGGGTCGCCGCGATCAGGGCGACGGCGCTGAAGGTGGCGACCGAAGCGGTGATCGCCCGGCGACCGGTGAGCCAGCCGTCGACCGAGCGTTGCAGGGCCTGAACGCGAGACATGTGCGCCCGAGCTTACGGGAAGTCGTCAGGTCCGCGCTACGCCGAGCGAGGCCTCGATCTCCCGTGCGGCGGCGGTGACCGCAGGTGCGTATCGCCGAGCGCCGATACGCGAGAGGCGCGACGTCGGTCCCGAGATCGAGACCACCGCCACGAGTTCATCGTGGTGGCCGACGACGGGCGCGCTCACCGAGCCCACGCCGTCCTCCCGCTCGCCCGCGCTCGATGCCCACCCCTGTCGCCGGACGGATGCGAGTTGGCGATGCAGTCGTTCCTCGACGGGCGTCGCCGCCGTGAGGGCTCGTGCCATGGCGACGAGCTCACTGCGCGTCGGTTCCGCCGTCCATGCCATGAACACCTTGCCTGCTGAGCCGACCCAGATGGGCAGCTCCGTTCCGACGGGTACGAACGTGCGCAGCTCGCTCGAGGACTCCACGCCGTCGACGCAGACCCGCCCCCCGAGCGAGCGGACGTAGAGCTGCGCGCTCTCGCCGGTGGTCTCGGCCAGACGCTCCAGGGCGGGATGCGCCACTGCGCGCAATGACGGTTCCTGCAGGGAGGCGGCGGCGATCTGCAGCAGTCTGGGGCCGAGTCGGTAGCCCCATCCACCGACGTGTTCGATCATGCCGTGGACTTCGAGGGAGCCGAGCAACCGATGGGCGGTTGTGCGTGGGAGACCGGTCGCCGCCACGACCCCCGCATGGGTCCTCGCGCCATGCTGGACGGCATCGATCACGGCCACGCTCCGATCGAGGACGCCGACGGACGTCTCGGCGATACGGCGTACACCTTGGGCATCTGATACCTTCATGTTCCATATATCGGTATCACAGTTCCATATATCGGAACAACCCGGGGAGGGAAGAAACACACGATCCGACCCCCGGCGGAAGGAGGAGGTCGACCGACGTGCCCCAGACGCTCGCCGAGAAGGTGTGGGAACGCCACGTGGTGCACCGGGCCGACGGTGAGCCCGACCTGCTCTACGTCGATCTCCACCTCGTGCACGAGGTGACGAGCCCACAGGCGTTCGAGAGCCTGCGCATGCACGAGCGCGCCGTGCGCCGCCCCGATCTCACCGTCGCCACGATGGACCACAACGTGCCGACGACCGACGGGCCGGTCACCGACGAGATCAGCGCGCGTCAGATGCAGGCGCTGCAGACCAATGCCGACGAGTTCGGCATCACGCTCTATCCCTGGGGCGCCGCCGGCCAGGGCATCGTGCACGTGATCGGTCCCGAGATGGGCTACACGCAGCCCGGCATGACGATCGTCTGCGGCGACTCGCACACGTCGACGCACGGCGCGTTCGGCGCCCTCGCGTTCGGCATCGGCACGAGCGAGGTCGAGCACGTGCTCGCGACACAGACCCTGCCGCAGCACCCCGCGAAGACGATGGCGGTCACCGTGGAAGGCGACCTGCCCGACGGCGTCAGCGCCAAGGACATCATCCTCGCCATCATCAACCGCATCGGCACCGGCGGGGGCGTCGGCCACGTGCTCGAGTACCGCGGATCCACGATCCGAGCGCTCTCGATGGAGGGGCGCATGACGATCTGCAACATGTCGATCGAGGGCGGTGCCCGCGCCGGCATGGTCGCGCCCGACGACACCACCTTCGCCTACGTCGAGGGCCGGCCGCACGCGCCGAAGGGCCCCGACTGGGAAGCGGCGCTCGACTCGTGGCGAACCCTTCCCAGCGATCCCGGCGCGTCGTTCGACGCTGAGGTCGAGATCGACGCGACCGAGCTGAAGCCCTACGTGAGCTGGGGCACCAACCCCGCCCAGTCGGTCACGATCGACGAGGCCGTGCCCGACCCCGAGGGCCTCGTCGAGCCTTCGAAGCGCGACGCTGCCACCCGCGCGCTCACGTACATGGACCTCCGACCCGGCACGCCCATGCGCGAGATCCGGCCCGACACGGTCTTCCTCGGCTCGTGCACGAACTCACGCATCGAGGACCTGCGCCTGGCCGCCGAGATCGTCGGCGGGGCGCAGGGTCGCCCCGAACCTGCGCGCGCTCGTGGTGCCCGGCAGCGTGGCGGTGAAGCTGCAGGCCGAGGCCGAGGGGCTCGATCGCGTGTTCACCGAGGCGGGGTTCGACTGGCGCGGCGCCGGATGCTCGATGTGTCTGGGCATGAACCCCGACATCCTGCAGCCGGGGGAGCGCAGCGCGAGCACGAGCAACCGCAACTTCGAGGGACGACAGGGCAAGGGCGGACGCACGCACCTCGTGAGCCCCGCGGTCGCCGCCGCCACCGCCGTGCTCGGGCGCTTCGGCACGCCCGACGAGCTGCCGGCCAAGGAGGTGGTCTGACGTGGAGCCGATCGCCGTGATCGAGGGCACCGCGGTGCCGCTCGACCGATCCGACGTCGATACGGACCAGATCATCCCCGCGCAGTACCTGAAGCGCATCGAGCGCACCGGGTTCGGGCCGTTCCTGTTCGACGAGTGGCGCAAGGACCCCGACTTCGTCCTCAACGACGAGCGGTACCGGGGCGCGAGCATCCTGATCGCGGGCGCGAACTTCGGGAGCGGCTCGAGCCGCGAACACGCGCCCTGGGCCCTCGAGGACTACGGGTTCCGGGCCGTGATCGCGCCGAGCTTCGCCGACATCTTCCGCAACAACTGCTTCAAGATCGGCCTGCTGCCGGTGGAGCTGCGGGCCGAGTCGGTGCGTGCGCTGATGGACGCCGCGCTCGACGACCCGACCACGCGCATCGTGATCGACCTGCCCGACCGCGCCGTGCGCGCGCCCGGGCTCGACGAGACGTTCGACATCGACGAGTTCACGCACTGGCGCCTCGTCGAGGGGCTCGACGACATCGGCCTGTCGCTGAGGAACGAGGAGAAGATCAGCGCGTTCGAGGCGACGCGCCCGAGCTGGCTCCCGACCGCCTGAGTGCCCCCTGCGTTCCCGCCCTGCGGCGCGTCGGCCGGAGGGCCCGGGAGCGTGTCCGCGCGACGCAGCCGCAAGATGTCGGACGAGTTCGTGCGGCACCCTCGTCGATCGAAGAAGACGCGATCGCGCTCACCCGTGAAGTCCCCGCTCAGGTTCGCCGGCTCGCGACCGGAGCGGAACGAGAGCAACAGCGTCGGGGTGCCGTCGGGATCCACCCGGTAGAGGGCCGCGTTCGACCCACATCGGTCCCCGGCCTGGGCGACGTAGGCGGTGCCGTTCGGAGAGACGGTGACGGCGTACTCGTCGCGGTCGGTCGGCAGCAGGGGAACCTGCTCGCCCGTCCTGATGTCGTAGCGCCAGGCCGTCGCGTCCTCACCCACGGCCCATGTCACCCATGGGTAGGCCACCGTGCCCGGGAAGAGGCACCCGCAGCGATTCGTGGTCTCGGCGAGCAGGGTGCGCTCGCCCGTGGAGGCGTTGTAGAGGAAGAACCGCCACTTCGCCCCCGGGCTGCCGAACCGATTCACGCCGTACACGACCCACGTCGTCCCTCGGTGGGTGTCGATCGCGGGGTTCCACTGCCAGTGACCGTCGTTGAGTTCGCCGAGCGCGGTGCGCTCGTTCGCTCCCACGTCGAAGAGGAACAGGTCGCTCTCGCCACGCCGGACCTGCTGGTAGATCAGGCTGGTCGGTGCCGGCGTCGAAGCCGCCGACGTACCCCATCGTCCGCCTGGCGCTCACCCGTCGCATCCCTCCGGCGACGTCGACGAACGCGGCGAGATCGGTGCTCCTGCTCGCGACCTCCGCGGACCACGCGAAGAGTCGGCGCGACCCGACGTGGGTGCCGGCGCCGTAGCCTTCGAAGATCGGCCCGCCCTTGACGACGTCGGGGTTCTCCAACGCCGATGCCATCAGCGCAGGCGAGGTCACCAGCAGTGCGGCGATGATCGTCAGACGGATCGCGGTCCTCATGTGCGCCCTCCCCCGGGGGGATCGGTTCGGGTGTCTCGCGGAACCCTACGGTTGCGAGGGCCCTGGGCACAACCGGCGTTCGGCCTAGACCTGGCTCACGAACGCCTGCACCGTCGTGCCGTAGGCCTGCGGATCGAGGTTCCAGCAGCCGATGTGCTCGGCGCCGTCGCACTCGATCAGGTCGACCTGATCGGGGAGCAGGTCTGCGAAGTCACGGCTCGTGCCGATCGGCACGGTGGTGTCGTCGGTGCCGTGGAACACCAGGAACGGCGTCTCGTACCGGCTCGTGTCGGCGAGGTAGTCGAGTCGAGGCCAGTCCACGTCGAACCGCAGGTCGGCCATCCACTTGGCGACCGAGGTGAGCGACTGCGGCAGGGGCAGACCCAGCACGGGAAGCGTCTCTCGCGAGGCGTTGTCGTCGACCGTCGTCGAGAAGTCGAGCATCGGGGCGTCGAGGATCACCGCGCGCACCTCGCCGGCGAGCGACGAGCGCTGCAGGAACGCCATCACGATCCCCCCGCCCATGGAGTAGCCGTCGAGCACGACGCCGTCGGATCCCTGCTCGAGCGCGTATCGGACCATCGCCTCCAGGTCCTCCCACTCGGTGAGCCCGTACCGCAGCTTCCCGCTCGGATCCTCGGGCGCGCCCGGGTCGTTGCGATAGGTCGTCACCAGCGTGGGGAATCCGGCCTCGGTGAGGATCGGCACCATGCGCAGCCCGTCGGCCGGTGAGAGCGAGTTGCCGTGCACGACGATCGCCCACGTCGGGCCGTCGGCCGGGCCGAGCCATGCGGGGTACTCGCCGAGGGGACCGGCAACCGTGAGCGACTCCAGGCCGAGCCCCGAGTCGGCCGGCTCCATCGGGTACGCACGCACGTCGAACTCGGCGGGCGTGCCGGGCAGCGGGAGGTCTCCGTTCACCAGGGCGAATCGACGCACGAGCGTCTCGCCGTCGGCCGTGCCGGTGGGCTCCAGGCGACCGTACCCGTCGGCCCACCGCAATCCCTGGACGCCCTCGGCGGTCACCCCCAGATCGTCCTCGAGCGGCCGAAGGGTGATGGAGGCGCCGACCCCGCCGGCGTCGGAGAGCTCGACGACCTCGACGTTCGGTTCCAGCTCGGCGGTCGCAGCCCGCATCGCCGCTGCATCGAGCGCGCGTTCGTCGAGCACGTTCGAGAAGTAGAACCCGCCGCCCAGGTAGAAGAGAGCCGCGAGCACGACGATCGAGGTGCCCACGATCCACGGCCAGCGACGACGACGCCTCGCGCCGCCCGCAGGATGCGAGCCCGCCGGGTCGCTCATCCGATGAACCCCGCCCGTCGCTCGGCCTCGTCGCGGGTGCGGTCGGTGAGCGCGCGGAGGGCCTCGCTGTGCGTCACGGTCACGTGCTCGGGATGCGTGAGGCGCCGGGCCTTCCGCGGCACGAGGGCAAGGTCCGCCTCGAACCGCCCCCGACCATCGGCGATCGACGGCGACGGGGTGAGCCGGTGCCCTTCCCGCATCACGGGTACGAGCATCGGCTCGGCGCCGGCGGGAGCGTCCTCGTCGCGGAGGCAGAGCACGTCGTCGTGCTCACCGTCGACGAGGGCGCCAGACCTGCTTGCGACCCGGGGGGCTCACCTTCGCCGACGAGAGCTTCATGACGGGCCGCCCGTCGTACTCCACGAGCTTGTAGACCGAGTCGACGTACGGCGCGTCGGCGGACACGCCCAACTGGGTGCCGATCCCGAACGCGTCGACGGGCGCGCCGGCGCGCACGAGCTCGTGCACCTCGAGCTCGTCCAGGCCACCGCTCGCGAAGATGCGTGCCTCGGGCAGTCCCGCCTCGTCGAGCAGCGCTCGTGCACCTCGAGCGAGCACGTCGAGGTCGCCGCTGTCGAGCCGCACGCCCAGCGCTCCGTCGAGCCCGAGATCTCGGATCATCTCGATCGCGGCACGCACGCCTCCCAGCGAGTCGTACGTGTCGACGAGGAACGTCGTCCGGTTCGGGTGGTCCTCGGCGAAGGCGCGGAACGCCTCACCCTCGGTCGGGAACGCCTCGATGAACGAGTGCGCCATCGTGCCCGCCACGGTGAGCTCGTAGCGGCGGGCCGCCTCGACGTTGGACGTCGCGGCGAACCCCACGAGGGCGCTCGCCCGTGCGATCGCCATCGCGGCCTCCACCCCATGCGTGCGCCGGAAGGCGAAGTCGACGAGCTGCCGCCCCTCGGCCGCGAGCACGTAGCGTGCGGCCTTCGATGCGAGGGTGGTGTGCAGCGTGATCTGGTTCAGCAGCACGGTCTCGACCACCTGGGCGACCGCGACCGGGGCCGTCACCTCGAGCATCGGTTCCTCGGAGTAGACGACACGCCCCTCCGGCACCGCCCAGACGTCGCCCGAGAACCGCAGGGTCGAGAGGTCCTCGAGCGCCCGATCGTCGAAGCCCATCGAGCCGAGCGCCGCCAGCTCGTCGTCGGTGAACGAGAACGACTCGAGGAAGTCGAGGCACGACTCGAGACCGGCCGCCACCAGGAATCCGCGAGCCTTCGGGAGTCCCCGCACGTAGAGGCTGAACGTCGCGAGACCGTCCATGTCGCGGCGCAGGTAGCTGGCCGCCATGTTGAGCTCGTACAGGTCGGTGAGGAGCCCCCCGGGCATGCGCGTAGGCTACCCGCATGTCATCCGGTCGCATGTCCGGTGCAGCCATCGGGCCCAGCGGCCCCCGACCAGGAGCGGTTCATGGCCCTGGTCGCCGATGCGCTCGACGCGCTGCCCGAGTGGGTACACCGCACGCTGGACAACGTGGAGGTGCTCGTCGACGACCACCCGCCCGACGAGATCGATCCCGACACCCTCGGGCTGTACGAGGGCATCCCGCTCACCGAACGTGGCAGCGACTACTCGGGCGTCCTGCCCGATCGCATCACGCTGTTCGCGATGCCGATCGCCGCGGAAGCGGGGCCCGACGACGATGCGCTGAAGCGCGTGATCGGCGAGACGGTCGTGCACGAGATCGCCCACCACTTCGGCATCGACGACGATCGGCTGCACGAGATCGACCGCTACTAGTATGAATCAGAGTAGTACCCTCGACGACGAGGCGGCGATGCGACTGGCGCTCGACGAGGCGCGGTCGTGCGTCGGGTCGGGTGACGTGCCCGTCGGCGCGGTGGTCCTGCGTGGCGGAGCCGTGGTCGCGGCGGCGGGCAACGCGAGGGAGCGACTGGGCGACCCGACCGCGCACGCGGAGATGTTGGCGTTGCGCGAGGCCGCACGCCGCACCGGATCGTGGCGACTGGACGGTTGCACGCTCGTCGTGACGCTCGAGCCCTGCGCGATGTGTGCCGGTGCGATCGTGCTGGCGCGGGTCGATCGGGTGGTGTTCGGCGCCGACGATCCGAAGGCGGGCTTCGCCGGCTCGCTCGGCGACCTCGTGCGCGACCCGCGCTTGAACCACCGCGTGGAGCTGACGTCGGGCGTGCTCGACGACGCGTGCGGCGACGTGCTGCGTGCGTTCTTCCGAGAGCGTCGCGGTGGCGCGGCGGATCAGTCGCCGGGGTGACGCGGCGACCTCGCGTGGACGGCCTCGTGGATCTTCTCGGCCACGTGCGGGAGTTCCCGCTGCATCGAGTCGAAGTCGCGCTGGTGCATCACGATCGCCGTGATCGGCGTCGACGCGACGACGCTGGCGGTGCGTCGGTCCCCTTCGATCAGCGCGACCTCACCGAAGAAGTCGCCCGGGCCGAGGTCGGTGAGGTGGCGCCCGTCCTGGGTGACCTCGACGTCCCCGTCGAGCAGCACGAAGAACTCGTGGGCGAACGCGCCCTGATCGCACAGGTGGTAGCCGAGGGGCAGGTCCACGACGTCGGCGTAGCCCGCGACGTGTTGACGTTCCTTCTTCGACAGCCCCGCGAACAGGGGCACGGCCTCGAGGTCCTTCGCGTCCACGCTGCGCCTCCGGCTTCCTCGGCCGAGCTCCGACGCCCGGCTCCCGTCGTCGCGATGATGCCACGGAACCGTGCGGCGCGCGTTGCTAGACTCGTCGACGGAGGCGTGCCGGAGCGGACGAACGGGACCGCCTCGAAAGCGGTTAGGGGTCTAAACCGCCCCTCGCGTGTTCAAATCACGCCGCCTCCGCGAGGATCGTTTCCCGCGTGCGCGTCTGCATCCGAGCCGACGCGCACGTGGGGATCGGTCGGTGTCGCCGCCGGGCGTTATCGTCCGAGTTCCCGAAGGAGAGTTGCGGCCTCGGTCGCGACCTCGTGCACGATCTCTGCCGCGGACTGTCGTTTCCGAACCAACCCCACCCCTTGACCCGCATAGTTCGCCATGGCTTCGAGGTCGCCGGTCATGCCGACGGCGGGCGGAGCGAAGTCGTAGCGGGTGATCGCATCGCCGCCGTCTCGGTGAGCGACGACGTCGTGCTCTCCGGGACGCACGCCGGGCCGCGGCTCGCCCCCAGCGCGCCACCGAGACAGCGTGCTGTTCTCGATCGTGCGAACCGCAGCGTCCTCGAAGCCTCGGTCGAACACTCCGATGGATCGCACAGCGTCGGTTTCGGTCGCTCGGACGAGGCGGTCGCGGTACGTCGGATGACTCCGGGCTTCGTCGGCGACAACGAACCTCGTCCCCATCCAGGCCGCCTGCGCACCGAGTGCGAGGACCGCGGCGAGGCCGCGCCCATCGGTGATCCCGCCGGCTGCGATGACGGGGATCGGGGCAACGGCGTCGACCACGACGGGGATCAGGGACAGGGTGCCGATGTCGCCCCAGACATGCCCTCCGGCATCGCTTCCTTGCGCCACGATGACATCGACGCCCTCGTCGACAGCGCGGCGTGCCTCCTCTGCTGTCCCCACGGTGTGCATGACCAGGGCGCCGGCTGATCGCGACGCCTCGACGTATGGCCGGATGGGTTCACGATCCGGCCAGAAGAGCGAGACCACGCGAACGCCGCTGTCGAGGGAGACCTCGAGCCGTTCCATCTGGTTCCAGCGAAGGAGCAGGTTGATCCCGAACGGGCGGTCGGTGAGCGCCAGGATCCGAAGGATGTCGGCGTGGAGATCATCCAGCGCGTGGAACGAGGCTCCGAGCATCCCCAGGCCGCCTGCGTTGGACACCGCGCCGACCAGATCCGGACCGCTCGCGCGCCCGATCGGAGCTTGCACGACGGGCACGGTGATCCCGAGTTGGTCGCACAACGGCGTGACGATGCTGGGATGGTCGGCCACGTCGCGATTATCGCCGGCTCGTACGATCTGTGGACTCAAGTCACCGTGACGGCAGACCGTTGAAGGGAACCATGTCGCGACCGCTCTCCCCTCCGTGTCGCTGCGGCGTTGCTCATGGCCGTCGTGTTCGCGACCTTGCCCTCGACGCCCGCGATCGCCGGATCGCCCCCCAAGGGAAGGTTCGGCGTCGGCGACTCGATCATGCTCTCGGCCAAGCCCGAGTTGCGACCGCTCGGATACGGGGTGAACGCCAGCGTGGGCCGTCAGTTCGGCGCCGGGGTCTGGATCGTTCGGCACAAGGCCGAGGACGGCACGCTTCCCAAGCGCGTGATCGTGCACCTGGGCACGAACGGCACGATCGACCCCGGCGATTGCGACCGGCTCGTCGGCTACGCCGGACCCAAGCGGCGCGTGTTCCTCCTGACGATCAAGGTGCCTCGCACGTGGGAGGAGCCGAACAACGAGACGCTGAACGCGTGCGCGAACGCCCACGACAAGGTGCACGTGATCCGCTGGTGGTCGAAGAGCCACGACCACCCCGAGTGGTTCGCCGACGACGGCTACCACCTCAACGCCGCGGGACGCGCGGTCTACGTCCGCTTCGTCGATCGGCAGGTCGACGAGGTGCTGGCCGAGCTTCGCGCGGAGGGCCGCTCGCTAGACTCGTCGCGGTGGCCTGCCCGAGCGGCCGAAGGGACACGCCTGGAAAGCGTGTAGGGGGGCAACTCCCTCGAGGGTTCGAATCCCTCGGCCACCGCCGATCGCGATGGGCGACGCTCAGTCGTCGGTGAGCTGCTTCGTGTACCGCGTGAAGCTCGAACGCACCCGCATGCCGACGTGCTCGTAGAGCCCGAGCGCGCCCGTCCGCGAGTCCGTGGACAGGCCGGCGCGCCGGTATCCCACGCCGTGGAACCGCCGGAAGCTCTCCTGCAGCAGGGCACGGCCGAGCCCACGGCCTCGATAGGCACGGTCGACGGCGAGCTGCTGGGTCCAGCCCTCCACGTCGTCATCGACGCCGTAGTGGTAGTTGAGCGCGACGCCCACGATGCGGTCACCGTCGACCACGAGGGGCACGAGCTCGGGGAGAACCTCGTCTCGGTGCAGGAACGCCGGCGCCCAGTTGTCGAACCCGTGCGATTCCCGGTCGTCCCACTCGTCGAACGCGACGTCGATCACCTCGAAGACCGCTCGATCGTCGTCCCCGGGGCGGAAGTCGCGGAACGTGAGCCCGTCCGGCAGGGCCGGAGCCGGCGGCGGTTCGTCGGCGAGATCGATGCGCAGGGCCCACGCCGTGTGGCCGGCCTCGTAGCCGTGCGCGGTGAAGAGGGGTGCGGCGTCGGTGCGCCGGTCCGACACCGTCTGCCCGACGGAGTCCCTGCCGTCGGCTCGCGCGACCGCCCAGGTCCACGGCAGCAGGGCCGATCCGATCCCGCGACCGCGGTGGGCCGGGGCGACGTCGACCTCGGCTCGGCCCATGAACACGTCGCCGCTGGCCGCGAGCTCGTCGTCGTGCCACACGGCGATCGACATCGTCTCGAGATCGAAATCGGGTCGCTCCCATTCCGCCGCGATGTCGCTGCGGGCGATCTCGGCCGCTCCGTCGTCGTGTTCCTCGGCCGCGGCGACGAGCCGGAAGGTCGCCTCGAGGTCGTCGGCCGTCGACGGCCGTGCGGTGTAGCCCTCGGGGAGGTCGATCGGGTGCATCCTCTCAGGGTACGGTCCAGCCGGGGCACGGCTCGGGCGTGACGGGTCCGGGGAGCGGCTCCTCGCCCTCGAGCCATCGACGCACGTCGTCGAAGTCCGTCCAGGGCACGAACGGAACACCGTCGCGCTCGCAGTGCGCGACGAGCCCGAGCTTGGCGAACGTCACGTCGGCGTAGAGCGCTCCGTACCGGTCGCTCGAGCCTTCCCCCACGAACGCGACGGCGGCGTCGGCGCGGCGACGGGAGAGCACGGCCTGCATCTTGCACGTGCCGCACCCGACGCACTCCGCGTGCCGATTGACGAAGCGAAGTCCACCGGGTCGGTCGTCGTCGTTCCAGACCTGTTCGTTCGTGATCACGGGGATCGGCGGCACGCCGGCCGCGGTGAGGAGGGGCTCGATGTAGAACCCGAAGCCGTCGGACGCGACGGCGACGTCGATGCCGTGGTCGTGCGCCCACGCCGACGAACGGTGCGAACGTGGGGTCCATCTCGCAGTGCGTCCGCACGAATCCGAGGAGCGTGTCACGGTCGGCGTCGAGCATCGCGCTCTGTGCGGCGACGACCTCCTGTGATCCCAGGGCGCCTCGTTCCCAGGCCTCGTCGAGCGACTCCCAGTCTCCCGGGGCGAACGCCCGCAGCAGGTGCTCGGCGACGTCGTGCAGGCAGGCGGTGCCGTCGAAGTCCACGACCACCGCACCGACCTTCACGGGCACGATGCTACCGAGAGCCGTGCTCGCCACATGGCCAGAGCCGTGTCCGCCCCCTGGCCCTGGCAGACTCTCACCGTGCAGCAGGCCGAACGACTCGCGCTCGGGCTCGTCGCTGCCGAGCGCGCTCGCAGGGCGAACGTCGCGGGCGCCGAGGTGCTCGAGATCGACGGGCTCGTGCTGGCGCTCGCGAACCTCGCCGATCCCGCGCTCAGCTCCGTCGTGGTCGAGGCGGCACCGCGTGACGCCGTGGCCGCGCTCGCGGCCGCCGAGGCGGAGTTCGCGCGTCGGGGTCTGCAGTTCGGCATCGATCTGCAGGTGGGACGTCATCCCGAGGTCGATGCGGCGGTCCGCTCGATGGGACTCACGTGCATCATCCGAGCGGCCGGGCTTGGTGATCGATCCCGCCGCTCTGCCCGAGGTGCCGGTGCCCGACGGCGTCGAGATACGGAGCGGTCGACGGGCCCGATGACGCCGAGGCCCTCGTGCAGGTGGGCGTCCTCGCGTTCGGTGACGACCCCGAGATCGGACGGGCCTTCTACGGCGCCGGCGCTCTCGGCGCACCCGACGCGCAGATGTTCGTCGGGTGGCAGGGGGCCGCTCCGGTCGCCATCGCCGCCGGGTATCGCGACGGCGCCACGACCGGTGTGATGGGCGTCGGCGTGGTACCGGCGGCGCGGGGGCGGGGGCTCGGATCGGCGATGACCGTGCGGGCGGCGCGGGCGTTCCCCGGTGCCGACCTCGCCTGGCTGCATCCGAGCGACGAGGCGCGGTCGATGTACGAGCGGCTCGGCTTCGAACAGGTGTCCGAGTGGGAAGTGTGGGTCCGAAGGACCCGGGAGCCGCGGACGAGGTCGACGTGGAGGCCGCCCGGCTCCCGTGAGTCACTCGGCGGCGCCGTCGACGATCTCGCGGTCGCCGAGGGGTTCGTCGAGCTGCACGATCACCCGCTTGAACACGGCGATCTCGATGCAGGCGACGTCTCCCGCGTTCGGATCGCGGCCCTCGTACAACGTGATCGTCACGGCGTCGGCTCCGTACTGCACGTCGACGCGATCGAGCACGGAGCACGGTTCCACGCCGCTCACGAAGTCGATCGTGACGCCGGTGCCGTCGTCGTTCACGGTCGCTGAGTCGAACGGTCGGGCGTACACGTCGGCCATGCCGGGTGTCGGCTCCACGAGCACGGGGCCCCCGTCGCCCTGGTCCGGGTCGTCGGTGATCGGTCCGGAACTGACGGGCTCGTCGGGATCGCCGGTCGACGCGGCGATCGCGGCGCCCGCGACGACGACGAGGAGCACGGCGATCGACGTGATCAGGATCCAACGAGAGCGGCTGGTGGTGCGCATCGTGACCTCCGGGAAGCTCGAGGGCCACTCACGGGGCCCGCTGTCGCTGTCCGGGTTCGACGGCACGGAGCCGTCCGCGGTTCCCGGCGGACCGGTCCTATCCGGTGCGCATCGACGCGGGCAGGCAGGGCAGCTGTTCGATCGTCGAGGTGGGGAAGACCGCTTGGAACGCGGGATCGTTCGCCTCGCCGGGCCGGGTGCCCGCCGTCGTCGCGACGTCGGTCTGGGTGAGGCCGGCGAGGAACTCGGCGACCTGTTCCACCGTGTAGCCCTTGCGCTCGAGCAGCTTCTCGTCGAGCCACATCTGGGTCGGACGCGCCTTCAGGATCACCGGCCGGCCGGGGGTGCCGCCGAACGCGGACTCGACCGCGGCGCTCAGCCGGTCGATGTCGATCAGGAACGCGCCGATCGCCGCGGGGTCGCGTTGCATGCCGTGGTCGGCGGTCAGGATCATCGCCCACTCGCCGCGGCCCACCTCGTCGTTCAGGAACCGAACGAAGCGACGGAGCTCGCCGTCCTGGACCTCGAGTCCGTCGGTCATCTCCTCGCCGTCGGCGGAGAACTGGTGGCCCATCGTGTCGATGATCTTGTAGTTCAGGTAGAGCAGGTCGGGAACACGGTCGCGTCCGAAGCCCTCCCGCTTCACGAGCTCCTCGAAGAGGGTGGTCTGATAGGGGGACCGAGCCGGCGTGTTGAATCCGTTCGCCATCTGCTCGATCGAGAAGCCGCGCCAGAGGCCGTCGAGGCTGCCGTCGCGCTGGTCGAGCGCCGTCTTCGCCTGCTCGAACGACGCGTCGATCGAGTCGTCGTTCACCCACTCCGGCATGCGGTAGTACGGCCGCATGCCGTCGGTGAGCCCCCATTCGTTCGCCGTGTCGTCGCCGCCGGTCGCGGCCCCCTGCACCTCGCGAGCGATCGCGATGTCGTCGTCGCCTCCCTGCCACGCGAGCCCGTGGCCCATCATCATCAGGTGGGCCGAGAGGCTCGCGGCCCCGCCGACGATCGGCTCGTTGCCCATCGCGAGGTCGTAGGCGTCGGCCAGGGTCGGCAGCTTCATGAACGTCGGGCCTTCGGCGTTGGGCTTCTGCAGCGAACCGTTGATCCAGATGTACTCGTCGGCGAAGCCGTGGTGGCGAGGGTAGGCGCCGGTGCCGATCGTGGCGTGGCTCGGCGGGGTGTTCGCGGGCGCCGAGTTCAGCTGCGCGTCCGTGAACCACGCACCCTGTCGAGCCAGCTGCCGCAGGTACGGCCACGACCGAGGCCACCGCTCGAGCAGGTCGACCCCGGCGGAATCCCAGACCATCGTGACGAGCAGCTTCGGTGGCGTCCGCTCGTCGGCGGGCAGGAGCGCCTCGTCGAGCGCCCGGCCGTCGGGGGCCGTGAACCCGTCGAATTCCAGGATCGACGACGCGGTCTGCGAGACGTCGGTGAGGAACGCCGGTTCTTCGTACACACCCGGCTTCACGATGCCGGGCCCGTACAGCAGCAGCGGCACCTCCTGCGTGTGGTCGAACGGGGTCGCGTGCGTGAGGCCGGACGAGACGTAGTCGGGGTAGGGGGTGATCATCTGCAGATCGCCGCTGCGCACGAGGTGGGTGCCGTTGACGGTGCGGACCAGCACCTCTCTCGGCACGGCTTTGCAGACCTGGCGGGCCAACCGGTCCGGCGCGACCGTCTCGGTGTCCGAGGGGGCAGCCGGCGTCACCGTCGCCGGGTCGGCGGCCGCCGGTGGTGCGGCGGGGCTGGAGCCGCCCGACCCGGGCCATGCCAACGCCGCCACGCCGATCGCCACGAGGACGACCACGGTGACCAGCATCGAACGTCTACGGAGGGTTGCCGACGGGGGCATGGGGCTCCCAGGGTACCGCGGCCGCCGGGCGTGTCCGGCACCCTGCGTATACTGCCCGTGGCCGTGCTAGGCGGGGAGCTAGCGGTGCCCTGTACCCGCGATCCGCTTCAGCGGGGCTGAATCCCCGCCCGAGGCCCGGAAGGTCCGGGGCAGCCCTCGGAACGGAGCGTTGAAGGTCGGGTCCTGCGCGACATCGGCCCGCGAACCCGGTCAGGTCCGGAAGGAAGCAGCCGTAAGCGGAAGCCGGTGGGTGCCGCAGGGATGCCTGGCTGGAGCTGCCGTTCCAGGTAGCGACCGAGTCATCCGTGGTCGACGGCGGGTGCACGGCCACCTTTCTCCCCCTTGCAGGGGGGCGGCGCGAGAACGGTAGGAGGCACGTGGCGGACGAGACGCAGCACCAGGCCCTGTACCGGCGCTACCGACCGCAGACGCCCGCCGAGGTGCTCGGGCAGGATCACGTCGTGCGCGCGCTCACCGGTGCGATCCGTGAGGGCCGCCTGCACCACGCGTTCCTGTTCTGCGGACCGCGAGGCACGGGCAAGACGTCGACCGCTCGCATCCTCGCCAAGATGGTCAACTGCGAGCAGGGACCGACGGCCGAGCCGTGCGGCACGTGCTCGCAGTGCGTCGCCGTGCGCGACGGCACCCACCTCGACGTCGTCGAGATCGACGCGGCGAGCCACGGGGGGGTCGAGGACGCCCGCGAGCTGCGCGAGAAGGCGCCCACGGCGCCGGTGCAGGGTCGCGAGAAGGTCTACATCATCGACGAGGCTCAGCGCCTGTCTCGTGAGGCCTTCGACGCGCTGCTGAAGGTCTTCGAGGAACCGCCGACGGGCGTCCGCTTCGTCCTCGCGACCACCGAGCCGCACAAGATGCCGGCCACGATCGTCGGGCGGTGCCAGCGGTTCGACTTCCGGCGTTTCACGCTCGAGACGCTGTCGGACCAGCTGATCTCGATCGCCTCGCAGGAGGGCGCGACGCTCACCCCTTCCGCCGCCCACACGATCGCCCAACAGGCGCAGGGCTCGTCCAGGGACGCGCTCTCGATGCTCGATCAGGCCAGCGTCCTCGGGGGTTCCACGATCGACGACGACGTGGTGCGCACGCTCCTCGGTGCCCCTCGTGGCGAGGTGCAGCACGAGCTGGCCGATGCCGTGGCGATCGGCGACGCCAAGGGGGTCTTCGAGATCGTCGGGCGTCTGGTGCAGGACGGTCAGGACCTGCGCAACGTCACCGCCGAAGCGCTCACGCACTTCCGCAACCTGCTCCTGGTGAAGACCGCCCCCGGCCAGACCGACCTCGTCGACGTGCCCGATGACGCGTACGAGACACTGCGCATCCAGGCCGAGAAGTTCTCACCCGCCGAGCTCGCCCGAGTGCTGGCCCTGCTGCTGGCGGCCCAGAACGACATGCGGTGGACGACCTCCCCGCGCCTGTCGCTCGAACTCGCGCTCGTGCGCTCGACGATGCCCGAGACCGACGATGACCCTTCGGCGCTCCTCACGCGCCTCGAGCGCCTCGAGCGCCTCGCCCACCTCGACCCCGGGGCCGTCGTGCCCACCGCAGCCGACGTCGCCCACGCGCCGACACCGAGGGGACCCGCCGACGACGTCGAGCCGATCGCCACGGTCGAACCCCCGGTCGCTGTGGCGGTCGTCGAGGCGATCGGTTCCTCGGAGAGACGGCGACCGGGCGACCGCTGAGCCGGAGGTCCCCGATGGTTCCCCGACGATCGTCGTCGACGACGGCGAAGCGCCCGATGAACCGA
>CAWGUD010000009.1:0-145387 GCA_963825685.1 uncultured Actinomycetes bacterium
AGCAGACGATCGGACCGGCCACTGCGTGGCCGGCGGACTCGAGCGCCGCCCGGGAGCCGCCCACCGCTGCGATCGCGGCATCGCGCGAGAGCTCCACCAGCCGCGGGTCGCCGTCGGTGCCCGACGTGGCCATCACGAAGGCGACGTCTTCGTCGACCGGGGCAGCGCCTGCGAAGACCGTGAGACCGCCGCCGCTGCCGATCACCGCCGCAGGCCGAGCGAGGTCGAGCAGCCGACGCCGTTCCGGCTCGGCCAGCCGCTCGTCGAGGGGCATGAACGCGATGCGCTCCGACCACAGGCGGTGCAGCAGCGGCACCCAGGCCGGCCCCGCGGGAACGTCGATCGCGAGCAACTCCCCGGGCGCCACACCGAACTCGTTCCTCATGCCCGCCGAGCCTACGGCGCTTCAGTCCCTGACGACGAAGTCGACCGAGGCGACCTGGCGATACACGTCGGTGAGCAGGTAGAAGGCGGTGTATCGCCCTGGGGGCAGGAGCGAGTCGAACGTCACCGCGCCGTCGACGGCGGCGCCCGTGTACCGGTAGTCGAGGTAGGAGTCGACCAACGGATCGCCACCGCGCTCGTAGAGCCCGATCCAATCGAATCGGTTCGCCGGGGCCTGCGTGTAGGCGATCTCGATCGGCTCGCCGATCCCGTGGCGCCATCGGGTATCGAGGATCGGCGAGGCGCCGGGTTCGCGCACCCGGAACGGCGCGCGGGCCAGCTCCGCATCGGCGCCGTCGATCAGCACGACGTCGAAGGGGCCGGCGGCGAGCGCGTCGGTCACGAACGATGTCGTGCCGTCGGTGGCGCCGCCGGGCGGCGTTCCCTGCGAGTCGATCACGTCCGCGATCGGATCGCCGTCGCGGGGCACGATGCGCACGCGCTCCCCGGCGCCTCCGGGCGCGTGATAGGTCACGTCGAGCTCGTCGCCGATGTCGACCAGCATCGGAGCCGGCGACACCATCACCGGCGGCGTGCCCGGCGTCACGTCGAACGTCGAGACCACGGCACGATGGTCCGACCCCCACGGACGCACCGAGATGTCCACGCCCGGGCCATGGCGCTCGCCCACGAGCTCGCTCGTGGTCGCGGTGACCGGGCCGGCCGACCAGATCTGGTCGACGCGATCCTGGGGCGCGTCGCGGCGAGGGTTCCAGCTCGTGTCCGAACGGGGACGCCCCGCGGGCCACGTGAGCCCAGCATCGGCCACCGGGTCGGGGTGCACGCCGCGCCACGCGTCGACGAACCCCTCCCTGGCCAGGAACCGGGTCACCGGCCAGGCCACCGGGAAGCGGATCTGGGGACGCAGGTCGACCGTGGCCTCGGTCCAGTCCTCGTGCGACGGAGAGTTGAGGTCGCCGACGATGAACGTCGGGATGCCAGCACCGGGCAGTCCTCGGGTCGCGTCGACGAACGGGCGCAGGGCGGGGAGCCGGGTGCTGCGCTCCTCCCGCAGGACCGCGATCCGGCTCCACCCGTCGAGCAGCCGGCGCGGCCCGTAGTCGCTCGAGGGCAGGTGCACGTTCGTGATCGCCACGACCCGTCCGGGTGCAAGCTGCACGAACACGAATCGGCCGTCGGACCCCGGCGCCTCGACGATCGGGTAGCGCGAGACGAGGTCGAGTCGGCGGCTCACGTGGTCGTAACCGGTGAGCCGCCCCAGCCTCGCGACCTTGCCGTAGGCCTCGTTGAACGCGACCACGTCGGCGTCGGCCCGACGCACGGCCGTGAGGATCGAGTCGAGATCGACGACGGTGCCCCCGTACTCGATGTTGAAGGTCATGATGCTGAGGCTGGTGGGCACCGCCGCCCCGGCTGGGTCACCGCCGCTCTGCGCGACGGCCGGCGTCGGCACGATCGACAGCAGGGCGAGGACGGCGAACGATGCGACGTAGCTCATCCCGCGCCCGGTCACGCCACCGACCGTAGCATCGGCCCCCGCGCGTCCGATAGCCTCGCGGTCATATGGACGCCGAACGCACGATCGAGCCCGCTGCCGACTGGTCGCCGTCGGGCGAGTGGAGCGACATCCGCTACGAGACCGCCGACGGCATCGCGAAGATCACGATCGATCGTCCCGAGGTGCGCAACGCGTTCCGCCCGACGACGACCGCCGAGTTGATCCGAGCGTTCGAGCTCGCTCGAGACGACCCCTCGATCGGCGTGGTGATCCTCACCGGGCAGGGGTCGGCGGCGTTCTGTTCCGGAGGGGATCAGAAGATCCGGGGTGACGACGGGTACGTCGACGAGCGCGGCATCGGCGGCTCAACGTGCTCGACCTGCAGATCCAGATCCGCCGACTGCCGAAGCCCGTGGTGGCGATGGTGGCCGGCTATGCGATCGGGGGCGGTCACGTGCTGCACCTCTGCTGCGACCTCACGATCGCCGCCGACAACGCGCGGTTCGGTCAGACGGGCCCGAAGGTCGGCTCGTTCGACGGCGGCTACGGCATCAACCTGCTCGCGCGTCAGATCGGCGAGAAGCGCGCGAAGGAGGTCTGGTTCCTCTGTCGCCAGTACGACGCCGAGACCGCCCTCGCATGGGGTCTCGTGAACACGGTCGTCCCGGTCGAACAGCTCGAGCGGACGACCGTCGAGTGGTGCCGCGAGATGCTGGCGTTCTCACCGCTCGCCCTGCGCCTGCTGAAGGCCGGGTCGAACGCCGGCACCGACGGGCTCGCCGGGGTGCAGCAGCTCGCGGGCGACGCGACCCTCCTCTACTACATGAGCGAGGAGGCGCAGGAAGGCCGCGACGCCTTCCAGCAGAAGCGAGCGCCGGACTTCTCACGGTTCCCCAAGCGACCGTGACGGCCACGGCGGAGCGCCCGGGCGGGCTCACCGTCTGGTGGCAGGGCGCCCGCCCCCGAACGCTCGGCGCCGGTCTCGTGCCCGTGGTGCTCGGCACCGCAGCGGCCGGCGAGGTGATCTGGTGGCGGTTCGGGGCCGCGCTGGTGGTCGGCGCCGGGCTGCAGGTCGGCGTGAACTACGCCAACGACTACTTCGACGGGGTGCGCGGCGTCGATACCCACGAGCGGCTCGGCCCGCCGCGGCTCACCGCGAGCGGCGCGGCCTCCCCGCGAGCCGTGCTGGTGGCCGCGCTCGTCGCGCTCGGCGTCGCGGCCGTCGCGGGCCTGGCCCTCGCGCTCGCGACCGAGCCGTTGCTGATCCTGTTCGTGGGCGCGCTCGCACTGGTCGCCGCCGTGCTCTACAGCGGCGGCCCTCGGCCGTACGCGGGTCTCGGGCTCGGTGAGCTGATGGTCTTCCTGTTCTTCGGGCTCATGGCGACCTGCGGCACCACGTTCGTCATGGTCGAGACGGTGACGGCCGAGGCGTGGTGGGGCGGAGCGACCCTCGGCTTCCTCGCGGTGGCGATCCTCGTGGCGAACAACCTCCGCGACATCCCGACCGACGAGGCGAGCGGCAAGCACACCCTCGCCGTGCGCATCGGCGACCGGGCGACGAGGCGCCTGTATCGGACGGTCGTGGTGGCGGCGTTCGCGACGATCGCGATCGGCGTGATCGTCGGGATCGCGATCGACGGTGCGGGGCTGCCGCAGTGGGCGCTCGTGGGCCTCATCGCGTGGGTGCTCGCGATCCGCCCGATGGACGTGGTCGGCTCCGCGACCGGGCGCGACCTGATCCCGGTGCTCACGGGCACGGCCGCCACACATGCGGCCTGCGGCCTGCTCACCGCCCTCGGCCTCGTGCTGGCGACGGTCGACCAGTCGTCGGGCGATGTCGTGCCGGCGGCGGTCGCCCTCTGGAGTCGGCGTGTGATGGACGGCGCCGACCTGAACCTCGCATGCGCCTGGGCGCTGGTCGACGGTCTCGTGGGGGGCGGCGTGCGCCATGCGTGTGTCTCCCCCGGCTCCCGCTCGACGCCGCTCGCCCTCGCGCTCGCCCGTCACCCCACCGTCGAGGTGCACGTGCACCTCGACGAGCGCTCGAGCGCGTTCTTCGCCGTCGGCCTGGCGCGCGCGACCGGCTCACCCGTGGCGGTCGCCTGCACGAGCGGCACCGCGGCCGCGGAGCTCCTTCCGGCCGTGGTCGAGGCGTCGCAGTCGCGCCTCCCGCTCCTGCTGCTCACGGCCGATCGCCCGCCCCGGCTTCGCGGCACCGGCGCGAACCAGACGATCGATCAGGTCGGCCTCTACTCCGGGAACGTCCGCGGAGACCTCGATCTGCCCGTTCCCGAGGCGGCGGGGCAGGAAGCGTGGTGGCGCCAGGCCGCCCGCGAGGCCCTCGAGGCCGCCTTCGGCGATCCGGTCGGTCCCGTGCACGTGAACTGCCCGTTCGAGGAACCGCTCAGCCCGTCGCCCGACGTCGCGCTCCCCGATCCGAGCGCCGAGGCGATCGAGACTCCCGACCGGTCCACCGGCCGAGCTCACCCCCGAGGAAGCCGACCGGCTCGCGACCCTGGTCTCCGGCGCGCGAGGCCTCGTCGTGATCGGCGGATCGGCCACCGACGTCACCGACGAGGCCTCGTTCTGGTCGGACTCGCTCGGATGGCCCGTGCTGGCCGAGCCGATCTCGGGAGCACGGATACCGCCGTGGGCCACGTCGGCGGGCCAAGCGTTGCTGGGAGCCCAGGCATGGCTCGAGACCCATCGTCCAGAGGTCGTGATCCAGTTCGGCGCCGCGCCCACGACGCGCGCGACCCAGGGGCTCGTGGCGCAGGCCGATCGCCTCGTGGTCGTCGACCGATGGCACCTCGACCCCGATCCCGACCATCTCGCGCACTGGCGGCTCGCCGTCGACCCGGACGCGCTGCGCCGCGCGCTCCACGACCGCCCCGTGCGACTCGCGCAGCCTCCCGGCGACTGGTCGGAGGACTGGCGTGAAGCGGACCGTCGGGCGCGCGCCGCGCTCGATGGATACCTCGACGATCTCGACGAGCCGTTCGAGCCGCGCATCGCGCGAGACGTGGCGGCCTGGGTCCCCACCGGGGGCACGCTCTTCGTCGGAAACTCCACGCCGGTCCGTGACCTCGACCTCGCGATGGCACCCAGGACGGGGCTGCGTGTGCTCGCGAATCGCGGGGCGAGCGGCATCGACGGGCTCGTATCGACGGCGCTCGGGGCGGCGGCAGGGAGCCGAGGCCCGACGGTCGCGCTGCTCGGCGACCTCTCGTTCCTGTACGACCTCGGCGCGCTCTCGTGGAACGCGCGGCGCGGCCCGGACATCACGGTCGTGGTCGTACGCAACGGCGGCGGCCAGATCTTCTCGCTGCTCCCCCAAAGAGACCTGCCTGAGCACCGGGATCTGTTCGTGACGCCGCACGGGGCCGACATCGGGGCGCTGACGGCGGCGGCCGGAGCGGGTCACCGGCTCGTTGAGCGCGCCGAGGATCTCGAGCCCTCGCTGGAGGCCGCCAGCCGGGCCGGTGCATTGCAGATCATCGAGGTCGTGGTCGAGCCCGATCGCTCCGTCGTGCGGCGCTCCGAGCTGCGCGACGCGATCGCGTCGGCGCTGCGCTGACCGCGACGTCGGTCGCACGCAGAGCGCCTCTGGACCTAGGATGCGCAGGTCGCACCCCGCCGCTGCACCCATCGGAGGACCCGTGTCGCACCGGACATCTCGAACGATCGACGTGATCCTCGTGCTCTGGCTCTTGTTGTGGTGCGCGATCGGCTACACGCTCGGTCGCACGGTGAACGAGCTGAGTGGGCTCAGCGACGGCGTGATCGGCGCCGGCGAGGGTGTCTCCGACGCGGCCGGGGCTCTCGGCGACTTCGCGGCCGTGCCTCTGATCGGCGGCGGCATCGACGCGATCGCCGACCGGATCGACGCGATCGGGCAGGGCACGGTGCAGAAGGGCGAGGCGAGCAAGGACGCGATCTTCAACGTCTCGCTCCTGATCGGGCTCGTGGTCGCGCTGGGCCCGACGGTCCCCCTCCTCGCCGTGTGGCTCGTGATCCGTGCGCCTCTCGCCCGCGAGCGTCGGCGCATCGGCAGGGCGCTGGATGCCGGCGATCCCGGCCTCGACGGGTACCTCGCGCTCCGCGCAGCGACGCGGTTCCCGTACTCGCGGATCGCGGGAGTGACGACCGACCCCTGGGGCGATCTGCAGGCGGGCCGGCACACGGCGCTCGCATCGATGGAGCTCACCCGTCTCGGCCTGACACGCCGGGCGGCGCGGGCGAGCCTGCCGCCGGGCTGAGTCGCGACCTCGCGGCCGACCCCGACCCGGGTCAGCCCCAGCGCAGGGAATCGAGGAACGCGCGGAACTTCCGATCGGTCTCGTCGAGCTCGCTCGCCGGGTCGGACCCCGCCACGATGCCGGCGCCGGCGTAGAGCGTGGCTCGCGCGCCGTCGAGTTCGGCGCAGCGCAGCGCGATCGCCCAGTCGCCGTCGCCGCGGGCGTCGACCCACCCCACCGGGCCTGCGTACGCCCCGCGGTCGAAGCCCTCCGATCGCGCGATGAACGGGCCTGCGGCCATCTCGGGCGTGCCACACACGGCGGGGGTCGGATGCAGCTCGGCGACGAGATCGAGCGCGGTCACCGACCGGTCACGGAGCGTCCCTTCGAACCGCGTCGCGAGGTGCCACACGTTGGCGGTGGGCTCCAGCACGGGCTCGGCATCGAAGGTGAGATCGTCACAGAAGCCCCCGAGCACGTCAGCGACGGCGGCGACGACGATCGCGTGCTCCTCTCGGTCCTTCCCCGATGCTGCGAGCGCCTCGGCGTTCGCGAGGTCCTCGTCGGGATCGCCCGAGCGGGGAGCGGTGCCGGCCAACGGCATCGAGCGCACGCGGTCGCCTCGGCGCGACACGAGCAACTCCGGGCTCGCGCCGACGAGGGGACGGATGCGAGCGCCACCTCGGGTGGGTCCGAGCGACTGGGCAGGGACCTCCGTGTTCGCACCAGCGACGGAGGACGGAGGTCCGTGCCGAGTCGGCGCGGCGAACGCGAAGCAGTGCGGCTCGACCGCGCGAAGACGATGCAGCAACCGCCGAGCGTCCAGCTCCCGGCCGGCGTCGACGCACAGGGTCCGCGCGAGCACCACCTTCTCGAGCTCCCCCGCCTGGATCAGGTCCACGGCGGCACGCACGGCCTCGGCGAAGACCGGAGCCGACGGCTCCTCGGTCAGCTGCACCGGGCGGAACGCCTCGTGCGGAAGGTCCCCGATCACTCGCTCCGGCCGGAACGCGGATGCCTCGTCCCCGTCGGCCGCGAGGTCGAGCAGCCACGTCTCCCCGTCGTCGGTGCGGACCACCGCGCGCCGGGGCACCCACATGGACGCCGGCTCGGGCGCGAACGGCAGCGCTCCGACCGCGAGGGGTGTGACATCGTCGCCGTCGGCGATCCCCCGGAGGGTCACCACGACGGCTCGAGACAACGCGGCCAGGTCCGACGCCGGGCCGACCTCCAACGCATCGCCGAGCGAGCCCGTCGAGACCCCGAGACCATCCTTCTCGAAGAAGAAGCCGTCGGGCGGCGCATATGCCGCCAGCAGGTCGAACGCGGCACCCAGCGGCGTCGACCGAACCGACACGCTCACGACCGGGTGCCCACGAAGAGCTGCGTGATCCCTCCCGAGAGCTGACGGCGTTCCGCATCGCGGAAGCCGGCCTCGCGCAACATCGAGAGCATCTCCGCCGGCGGCGGCAGGTACGCCATCGACTTCGGCAGGTAGGAGTACGCCGTCTTGTTCGACAACGTGCCGCCGATCATCGGCACGACCCGGTTGAAGTAGAGACCGTGCCCGGCGCGCACGAGGCGGTTGTCGGGCTCGCTTGCGTCGAGCAGCACGATCCGCCCGCCGGGGCGCACGATGCGCCCCAGCTCCCGGAAGAACCCCCCGAGCGACACCACGTTGCGCAACGCGAACCCGCAGGTGACACCGTCGACCCCGCGGTCGGCGACCGGCAGCTGGAGCACGTCGGCCTCGACGAGCGGGAGGTCGGTCCTCGCGTTCACGAGCATGCCGTGGGAGAAGTCGAATCCGACCGCTCGGTACCCGCGTCGTTCCAGCTCACGACAGAAGTCGCCGGTGCCGCAGGCGAGATCCGCCACGAACGATCGACCGGGAAGGCGCAGCGACGCGACGGCCGAGCGACGCCAGCCGACGTCCATACCGAACGTCATCACCCTGTTCACGAGGTCGTACCGGGGCGAGATCGAGTCGAACAAGCGCCGCACCGCGCGGCGCTTCTCCTCTCCCTGCGGCAGCGGGTCGCTCACGAGATGCCCTCGTTGCCGGTCGGTTCCTCGGTCGGTTCCTCGGCCGGTTCCTCGATCTGAGCCTCGGCCGTTTCGAGCAGGACCCGCCGGAAGTGGTGCGACACGAGCGTCGTCACCGCCGGCAGCAGCTCACGGAAGGCCTCGACCATCTGCTCCGCCGCCCGCTCGTCGTCGCCGGCAGTGTCGCGGATCGGCTTGCGGACGTGCTCGTCGAACAGGTCCACGGCGCGGACAGCCAGACCTCGCATCGCGGCGTCGGCGTCACGGGCGAGACCCAGCAGATCGGGCAGCGGCAGTCCGAACTCGAGCAGGCGCAACGCCGTGCGCACGAGCTCGATGTCGGCCGCGGTGTACCGATCCTCGCCGTCGACGCGACGACCGAGCCGGATGCCTTCCCGTTCGACCGCCTGGATCAGCGATGCGGGCACGCCACTCGAGGCTGAGAACTCCTCGAGGGTGAGCGAACCATCCTCCTCGGCGGCGGGGTCGCCGACGTCCCCGAGGGCGGCCGAGACGGCGGCCGCGAGGTCGGCGTCTGCCGGGCCCAGCTCGCCGGAGACCACGCGCCGGATCGCTGCGAGCGTGAGTCCCTTGCTCTGGAGCGAGCGGATCTGCTCGATGCGCTCGACGTGCTCGGGTCCGTACCAGGCCACGCGGCCTTCCCGCTCGGGAGCGGCGAGCAGCCCGCGCGATTGGTAGTAACGCACCGTGTCGACCGACACGTCGCAGGTCGAGGCCAGCTGTTCCACGCGGTACCTCACGACCGGACACTCTACGAGTCCGCACTCAGACGGTCACCTCGCGCGGTCGGGCTACGATGCGGCGCGATGAGCCACGCGCGCGCGACGATCAGCCTCGGCGTGGTCCTCGCGTGCGTGATCGGCACGATGGCGCTGGGCGCCGCGACCAAGGCCCCGTGCGCGCCGGGACAGTGGGGCGACCTGCGCCAGTATCGGCTGCTCTGCTACACCGACGTCGTGCCGCTCCTCGACACCGAGCAGCTGCGCGGTTCACGCCTGCCCTTCCTCGACGCGTGCGAACCGGTCGAGGGGCGCAACTGCGACGAGTACCCGGTCCTGACGATGTACGTGATGCGGCTCGCGTCATGGATCTCCGGGGACGACTACGCCCCGTTCTACTGGGTCAACGCCCTGCTGCTGACCGGCTTCGCCGTCGCGATCGCCGTGATGCTCTACGTCGCGAACGGGTCTCGCGCGCTCTACTTCGCCCTGGCGCCCACCCTGCTCGTGTACGGGACCGTGAACTGGGACCTCGTCGCGGTCGCGCTGGCGACGGCGGGCCTGCTCGCGTTCTTCCGGCGGCGGGATCGCGCAGCCGGCGTCGCTCTCGGGCTCGGCGCCGCCACGAAGCTCTACCCCGCATTGCTCGCGGTGCCGCTCATCGCGCAACGGCTCCGGGAACGGCGCCCCGACGGCGCGATCGTGATCGCGTGGACGACCGCAGGAGCCTGGCTCCTGGTGAACCTCCCGTTCGCGGTCGCGGCGCCGACGGCCTGGCTGACGTTCTTCCGGTTCAACGGCGAGCGCGGCGCCGACTTCGACAGCCTCTGGTACATCGCCTGCCGGCATCTGGAGCTCTGCCCCTCCACCCGGGCGATCAACCTCGGGTCGTTCGCGATCTTCCTGCGTCTCGATCGCGGCGGTGTGGGCGATGAAGGTCCGGCGGCACCCCGACTTCCCCGATGGACCCTGGGCCTGCCGCTGCTCGTGGCGTTCCTGCTCTCGAACAAGGTCTACTCGCCCCAGTACGGACTCTGGCTGCTGCCCTGGTTCGCGCTGGCGCTCCCGCGGTTGTGGCCGTTCCTCGCGTTCTCACTCACCGACGTCGCGGTGTTCGTGACGCGCTTCTCGTGGTTCGGACGGCTCCAGGGCGCGCCGGGCTCGTCCCAGGCGCTCTTCGAGGTCATGGTGCTCTTGAGGGCTGCCGTGCTGATCTGGTGCGTCGTGTCGTGGATCCGCCGCGAGCACGAGCCGATCGAGATCGAGCGACGAGGGCGAGCCGCTCCTGGGGTCCTCGAGACCGAGATGGTTCGGTCATGACGGAGCCGTCGCCGGACGCGTTCGCGCCGGCCACCCGGAGCACGACCAGCGACGACGGAGAAACGGTGCGGCTGCGTGACGGGCTGCGCGACTCGCTGCTCGTGTTCCTGGCGGTGCGGATCGGATTCTCGGTGCTCGGTCTCGTGGCCGTCGGGCTGATCGCCCCACGACAGGGCCCGCCGGCCGTCGCGGGGTGGCCCATCGCCCCGGTGACGTACGGATGGGAGGTGCTCTTCACCGCGGCGGAACGACAGGACGCCGCGTGGTTCCTCACGATCGCGACTCGCGGGTACGACGTCGCCGACGGCAGCGCCGCGTTCTTCCCGGTGTATCCGCTGTCGATACGACTCGTCGCATCGCTGCCGGGCATCGGTCCGCTCGGCGCCGCTCTGATCGTCTCGAACGTCTGCTTCGCCGGGGCGCTCGTGATGCTGCACGGACTCACCCGGCTCGAAGGCATGTCACGAGAGACAGCGCGGCTCACCGTGCTGTTCCTCGCGATCTTCCCGACGGGGTTCTTCTTCCTGGCGCCCTACACGGAAGGGCCGTTCCTGTTGGCGTCGATCTCGGCGTTCTGGTTCGCCCGCCGCGACCGATGGTGGTTGGCGGCGCTCGCGGGCGCGCTCGCCGCGGGCACCCGCAGCGTCGGGGTGCTCATCGCGGTCGCGCTCTGCGTCGAGGCCGTGCTGCAGCACCGACGTCTCGGTCGGACGCTCGCCCCGCGGATCGCGGCCGCTCTCGCGGTCGGCGTGGGCCCCCTGCTCTACCTGGCGTGGTGGCGCGTGCAGCACGGCGACGCGACCGTGCCGTGGACGGCCCAGCGCAACTGGTCCCGCGAAGCCCGATGGCCCTGGACGACCCTGGCCGAGGGCGTCGGGGATGCGTGGCGCCTCGGCGGCTACTGGCTCGTCGATGCGCTCGTCGTCGGCGTGGTGCTGCTGGCCGTGATCGCCGGACTGCGGTGGCTGCGTCCCACCTACTCGGTCTATGCGATCGCGAGCCTGGCGCTGCCGCTCGTGTACGCCTGGCCGACGCGCCCGCTGCTGTCGATGCCACGGTTCGTCGCCGTGATCTTCCCGGCGTTCTGGGTGTTGGCCCGCGCAGCGGAGAGGAGGCGCATCCCGCACCCCGTGATCGTGGCGTCGTTCGCCGGCGGATACGCGATCCTGGGTGCGCTGTTCGTGACGTGGTGGGACGTGTTCTGAGGCGTCGGCCGAGGCACCGGCCGACGCGCCGGCCGACGACGATGACGCGGTTCGCATCGATGCACCGCCCGAACGACTAGGATGGTCCGAACTCGGGGGGCCTCAGGAGGCAAGGTGACGATCAAGGTTGCGATCGCGGACGACCACTCGCTGGTGCGCCAGGGCCTGCGTCGGTACCTCGACATGGCCGACGGCATCGAGGTGGTCGGCGAGGCCGCCGACGGGAAGGAACTGCTCGACCTGATCGGCACCGAGACCCCCGACATCGCGTTGGTCGACATCCGCATGCCCGAGATGGACGGCCTCGAGGCAGCTCGTGAGATCCGCGACCGTTGGCCCGAGATCGGCGTGATCATGCTGACGGCGTACGACGACCGCCAGTTCGTCGTGGAGGCCGTCCGCTCAGGCGCCCGTGGCTACGTGTTGAAGGCGCGCGACGCCGAGCACCTGATCCAGACCGTGCGCCTGGTCGCGGGCGGCAACATGGTGATCGACCCTCAGCTGGTGGTCGCGCTCGCCGAAGAGCTCTCCACCGCCAAGGAACGGGACCGCAAGGCCGAGACCCTCACCGCCCGCGAGATCGAGGTGCTGCAGCTCCTCGCGTTCGGGCACACGAACCGCGACATCGCGGAGCGTCTCTACATCTCGCCCGACACGGTCAAGACCCACCTGGAGCACATCTTCGAGAAGCTCGGCGCGTCCGACCGCACGGCAGCGGTCGCCGAAGCGTTACGTCGGCGCCTGATCGAGTAGGAACCGGGCCACGCGTCAGGGGCCGTCCGTCCCCTCGACGGGCTAGTCCGTCCGGTCTGCAACGACCCCCGGTCGGGTGATGGAGTCGGGTGTCCCCACCAGGCATCATGGTCGTCACATGAGCGACGCCGTCCGCCCGCGTGCACGCACGGCCACGGGTCTGTTCCTCGGCGCCGCCGCGGTGGCCGCCGTCGTGACCTACTTGGCGTTCCCCAGCGGCTCCAGGGAGCAGGGTCTGGCCGCCCAGGTCATCGTGGTGGGCTCCTGCCTGTTGTCGGGCGGCCTCATCTTGCGAGCGGTCGGGAAGGGCGAGGCGTGGCGTGGCACGGTGCATCTCGCCTACGCCTTGTTCATGCTCGGAGTCGTCAACGTGGTGTTCCTCGCCGTCGACCTGAACGGCGGCGGCACGTACGAGCCACGGGTCACCGACCTGGCGTTCGCGCTGTTCCTCGTGCCGCTGGTGCAGCTCGCGCGCGCGGAGTTCCACGACCATTTCGACGAGCGAGACGGCATCGAGATCGGCACGGACGTCTTCCTCATCACGGCGTCGGTCACGGCGCTGATGTACGTCGTCGTGCGCCCGTTCGACGCGACGCTCCAGGCATCGATCACCGCCGCGGTCTTCAGTGCGGTCGCCGCGTTCCAGGTCGCGGCCTTCGGCGCCCTCGCCTTGTGGGCGCCCTCGCGACGGCACCTCGTGCTCTTCGGCATCTTCGCCGTGACGGCTGCCGCCGCCGCGACGTTCGGGTGGCATTGGACCCGTGGCTCATTCGACAGCACGATCGCCTCGATCGTGCTGCCGTTCATGCTGTGCCCGCTGGCGTTCGCGGCATGGACCGTCTTCACGGGCATCCCCGATCCGGCGACGGGATCGACGGCGCCGCCTCGACGCTGGGCTCGACCGGTGCTCACGAGCCTCTCGGTGGTCACAGCCTGCGCGGCGCTCGCCGTGGTGGCGATCTTCGACGAGGAGGGTGGCATCGACGGGCAGCAATCGACCGCGATCATCCTGCTGCTCGGTCTCGGCATCGCGGCTCGCATCCTGTCGAACCAGACGGCGAGCACGATCGCGCACCGACAGACCGCCGAGGCGCTCGAAGAACGGGAACGCGCGCTGGCCGAGACCGACCAGGCACTCGAACGCGTCCGCGAGGCCAACGAGACGCTCCGCCAGTCCGAGGAGCACCTCCGGTTGGTCTTCGAGACCGCCGAGGACGGGATCGTCGAGCTCGACGAGCGAGGCGTCGTGCTGCGAGCGAACGAGGCGTTCGCCGAGATGATCGCGCTGCCGCGCGAGTCGATCGAGGATCAGCCGTGGACGGCCCTGGCCTCGGTGGTCGTCGGGGCGGACGACGCCTTCGCCGGTCTCCGAACGGGCGGACAGTCGCAGATCACGCGCCCCGGCGGGCAGGTGTTGCACCTCGAGTCGCGCACGTCCGCCGTGCCGACGACTCCGCCACGCACCCTGTTGCTCGTTCGCGACGTCACCGCGGCCCGGGTCGCCGATCAGACGATCCGGTCGCTGTTCCAGTTCCTGCAGGACCGCGACGAGGACCGGAGCAGGCTGATGCGCCGAACGAACGCCGCGATCGAGGCCGAGCGCAACCGCATCGCGCGCGACCTGCACGACGGGCCGGTGCAGGGTGTCTCGGCGGCGTCGCTCTCGCTCGAGGCCGCGTTGCTGATGATCCAAGCGGGCGACGTCGATCAGGGCGTCGAGGTGCTCACGAAGATCCGCGAGGAGCTCGCCGGCGAGGCCGACGCGCTCCGCGGTCTGATGTCGGGGCTGCGGCCACCGGTGCTCGAGGAGCGTGGGCTCCTCCCGGCGCTCCGCGAGACGCTCGTACGGTTCGGCGCGGACCAGGGCGTCGACACAGAGTTCGCCGGACGCGTCGACGTGCCACTGCCCGAGGACCTCGAGACGCTCGCCTATCGGGTCGTGCAGGAGGCCTTGTCCAACGCCGCGAAGCATGCGGGGGCGACCCAGGTCATGGTCATGGTGCAGGCCAACGACTCGCAGCTGCGGGTCGAGGTGGAAGACGACGGAGAGGGGTTCGACGCCGGACTCGCGCGGGACTTCCTGCGCGAAGGGCGGGTCGGACTCGCCTCGATGCGAGAACGTGTCGAGCTCGCGAGCGGATCGTTCGTGGTCCGATCCTCACCGGGGCGCGGCACCTCGATCGTCGCCACCCTGCCGCTCGACGAGCTGGCACCCTCGCGCCGCGGCACCACCCTGCACGAGGCGTCGTAGCGCTACTCGTCGTCGGGCGGCGGGGTCTCGCTGGGTGGCGGGGTCTCGCTGGGCGGTGGGGTCTCGCTGGGCGGTGGGGTCTCGCTGGGTTCGTCGGTCGGCTCCGGCGTCTCGCTGGGTTCGGGCGATGGAGACGGTGACGGGGTCGGAGACGCGATCGGCGTGGGGGCGCCCAGGGTGCCGGTCAGTGAGAAGTCCGTCGAGAACGGCGTCGGCTCCCAGCCCCATTCCTCCGCCCCGTAGGCCATCGCCTCGAGCATGTAGTCGTGCCAGATGGCCGCGGGGATCGTGCCCCCGTACACGGTCGAGCACGCCGGCGACGTTGATCAGACGGGCGCTGCTCCTCGGGGTAGCCGACCCAGACGCACGTCGAGAGCTGGACGGTGTAGCCGCAGAACCACGCGTCGACGTTGTCTTGCGCGCTGCCCGTCTTGCCGGCGGCGGGCCACGGGTAGATCGATGCCGCCGAGCCCGTGCCACCTTGCACGACGCCCTGCAGCGCCGAGGTGACCGCCCGTGGCACATCGGTGTCACCCTTGAAGGGATCCTTCGGACGCGACGCGACCCTGCGATCGGCCGGCTGGCCGTTCGGCCGGTCGACCGCCAGCAGAGGATTGGCGCGGTGATACACGCCGTCGGCCGCGAGGGTCGCATAGGCGTTGGTCATCTCGAGCGGGTTGATCTGAACGCTGCCCAACGTGATCGAGCACACGGCGGGAAGCTCCGACCGGATGCCCAGATCGTGCGCCATGTCGACCACGTCGGCCGGCCCGCCGGCGAGCGCCGTCACGAGCTGTGCGTACACGGTGTTCACGGAGTTCACCGTGGCCCCGTAGAGGTCGACCGTGCCGGCGGAGCTGTCGCCCGCGTTCGTCGGGGTCCAGAGACCGTCGGGGCCCGAGCACTGCGGGTCGGCGATCGTCATCGTCGACGGGCCCGACCAGTACTGTCCCCGCAGCGCGAACCCCTGGTCGAGCGCGGCAGCCAGGGTGAACGGCTTGAACGCCGATCCCGCCTGGCGCCCGCACCCCTCACACGGAAGGGTCGCCAGGTTCAGCTTGGACTCGTTCCAGTCCCGGCCCCCGACCATCGCGAGCACCTCGCCCGTCTCGTTGTCGATCGACACGAGCGCAGCGTCGGGGTTGTAGTCGGTGTCCGGCAGGTTCGCCTCGACGGCGTCCTCGGCCATGCGCTGCAGCTTCAGGTCCAGGGACGTGGTGATCTGCAGGCCTCCGCCGTACACACGGGCGCTGCCGTAGCGCTGGAACAGCTCGGACCGGGTCCACTCGACGAAGTACTCGGAGTCGGCGGGGCTCGAGATGCGGGCATCCTCGTCCTTCTGCGACTTCGGGATGCCGCAGCACTTCAGCTCCTTGAGGCGGGTGGCCTCGCTCTGCGGGATGTAGCCGTACTTCGCCATCTGATCGAGCGTGTAGTCACGTCGGAACTCGTTGTCGTACTTGCTCTTGATCGGGTCGTACAGGCTCGGCGCGTGCAGCACCGCGGCGAGCACGGCCGCCTCGTTCACGGTGAGCTCGGACGCGTGCTTGTCGAAGTAGGTGAGGGCTGCGGCTTCCGCGCCGTAGGCGCCGTGGCCGAAGTACACCGTGTTCAGGTACTTCGCGAGGATCTGGTCCTTGGTGAGCTGCTGCTCGACCTTGATCGCGAGCAGCGCTTCCCTGATCTTCTCCTTGATCGTGCGCGGCGGCACGATGTACTCCTGGGCGCCGTTCGGGTGCTCGATGTACTCGCCCGCGTACACGTTCTTCACGAGCTGCTGGGTGATCGTCGAGGCGCCCACCACGGTCTCGCGCTTCACGAGGTCGGTCCACGCGGCACTGACGATGCCTCGCACGTCGATGCCGGGGTGGTCGTAGAACCCGGCGTCCTCGGTCGCGAGCACGGCGTGCTCGAGGTTGTCGGAGATCTGCTTCAGCCCGACGATCCGGCGGTCGACGGTGCCGTGCAAGGGGGTGAGCACCTCACCGTTGCGGTCGTACAGATAGCTCGTGCGGATCGGCGGCAGGGTCTGGGGCAGCGAGATGCGCGCGTAGGCCATGTAGAGCGATCCACCGATCGCGACGACGACCAGCAGGGGCACGAGGACGAACACCCACCAGAATCGACGGAAGAACCCCTTCTTCCGCGTGCTGGGGGCGTGTTTGGGAACGTGCTTGGCCCCTTCGGGCCTGGTGGGGGTTGTGGTCGACACGACCTCCGATTGTATCGACCGGGTGGGTGCCAGGGGGCCACAGGTGTGGCGGACCGATGGAGATTACGGTTGCACCGCAGGGAGCGCGGCTCGCCGCCGGCCGCTACCCGGTGGCGCTGCGCCGCGCGGTGAAGGCCTCGCGCAGGTGGTTCCACTGGCAGTTCGTGCACACCTCGACGACGTAGCAGCTCGCGCCGGGGTTCGCCGCCGTCATGCGCAGGCCGGTGTCGATCGACCACACCCGCCCGTTCTGGTCGCGCAGCCCCTCGCCGTAGACGTACGCGAGCAGCACCAGCTTCACCTTTCCGCACACCGGACAGTCGTGCTTCGTCGGTTCGCCGACGTGCCGCGCGGCCCGCAGCAACTCGGGGTGTGCGTCGCAGATGTCGGTCAACCCGAGCACCCCGACCTGCGCATCACGCAGCAGCGCGCGCTTGGCGAGCGTGAAGTCGATCACGCCGAGCTCGGCCCGCTTGTTGCGACCCAGCGGCGTTCGTCGCGGCCGGTTCCCCTGCTGCTTCGGCATGGTCGGGAAAGCATACCCCCGGCCCACGTCACGGCGGACCCGCCGGAAGTCTCATCCCCGGTAGCCTTGCGTCGTGGGCCCGAGGGGCCCTTCGAGGAGGTGGTCGGCGGATGAGCGTGACGCAGGAAGCGACGATCAGGGTCGAGCGGTCGGGCGATCGGGGCGCGTGGCGTCAGCTGGTCGACCCACCCGGCGCGATCCCGTCAGGCGGTCGCGAGGCCGACGTCTTCTCGACCGCCGGCGGCGCCCTCACGACCGGGTTCTGGGAACGCGAGCCCGACACATGGTCGTTCGAGCGTCCCTACGACGAGGTCGCGCTGATCCTCGAGGGCGACGCCGACATCGTGACCGACGATGGACGCACCCTCACGATCGGCCCCGGGGATGTGCTGGTCACGCCCGAAGGGGTCGGCCGGCACGTGGGTGATCCGCGAGCGCATCGTGAAGTTCTGGGTGATCTACGACGGTGGCCCACGTTCCCGGTGCGTGAGGATGAGACCATTGGCCTATAGCGAAACACGCAGGCGCCGGGGTACGTTCCTGTGAGGTCCGCGCTTCCCCGATCCCCAGGAGCTGGAACGATGGACACCCCCCACGCCGATGCCACGATGTGGTCGGCCTTGCCCGATGCCATCCCCGCGCCGACGTTCAAGACGGCGAAACGCGGGTTCGAGCAGAAGCAGGTGCTGGAGCATGTCGATCGACTGAACGATCGTCTGCGAACCGTCGAGCGTCAGGTGCGACAGCTACGGTTCGAGCTGGAGGAGGCGAAACGGGAGCGAGACGCGGCCCTCCGGGAGCGAGCCGCGCTCCTGCACGAGCGAGACGCAGGTGCTGCGGCGATGTCGCAGCCCGCGCGGGAGGTCGACGCCTACGAGCACGTGTCCGACCGCGTGACGGAGTTGCTCACGACGTTGGACAAGGACATCCAGACGATCAGAGGCGAGGCCGAAGCCGAAGCCCAGCAGATCGTGGACCACGCCAGGAGCGAGGCCTACCGCGTGCGGAGCGAGTCCGACGAGGCGCTGGCCACAGCGATCCAGGCGGCCCAGCGGGCCCGAGAGGACGCCGAGCGACGTGTCGCCGAGTCGGAGACCCGCCGCAACGACGTGCTCCGAGAGCTTCGGCGCCAGTGCAGCGTCTTCCTCGACGTTCTCGGGAACCTTGCGGCATCGATCGAAGGGACGGGCGACGCCGGGCAGGGAGACGGTTCGAAGTCCGACGCCACCGTGCCCGAGGGCACCGGCCCCACCGTCGTGCTGCCCGACGTAGCGCCCGACCAGACGTAACCCTGGAGGGTCAGGGGAAGGGTCACACCACGTCTGACCTGCGACGATGGGTGGACATGGACAACCCGTACGGCTCGCTCGATCCGGAGCGCGGCACCGACGGCGCCGGGTTCGCCGACCCCGCCGCCGGAGGAGCGCCGCCGCCCCCACCTCCGCTGTACCCGGAGGCCGGCACGCTGACGACGCTCGTGCGGGGCGCGCGCAGGCGGTGTCCGCGGTGCGGTGAGCGCGACACGTTCGCGTCGTGGTTCGTGATGCGGACCGCGTGCCCTCGGTGCGAGTGGCGGTTCGAGAAGGAACAGGGCGGCTACCTCGGCGCGATGGTGCTGAACTACGTCGTGGGCATCGGTCTGTGGATCGTGGTGCTCGTGGTCGGCCTCGTTCTGACGGTGCCCGACGTGCCCGTGCTCCCGCTCACGATCGTCAGCGTGCTCGTGCTCGTGCTCGTGCCGCTCGCGTTCTACCCGCGTTCCAAGACGATCTGGGCGGCCGTGGAGTACCTGGTGCTGCGGACCGACCCGGACTACCACGCTCCCCGCCATCGCGACCCGCGAGCGAGAGGTCTGGAGTGATCGGGCGCACCAGGAACCGAGCATGACCGACGCCGTCATCGGGACGATGACCGCCCTCGGTCTCTCGACGGCGACCGGGCTCAACGCCTATCTGCCGTTGCTGATCCTCGGCGGGCTCGCTCGTTGGACCGACCTCATCGCGCTCGAGGCTCCCTACGACACGCTCTCGGATCCAGCCGTGATGCTCGCGATCGCCGTGATCGCCGCGATCGACTTCATCGGCGACAAGGTGCCCGCGATCGACTCGGTGTTCCACGCGATCGGCGTGGTCGTGGCACCGGTCGCGGGTGCCCTGGTCGCGCTCGCCGCGACCGGCAACGACGCCGTCGATCCCGCGTTCGCGGTCGTGCTGGGCGTCGCCGCGGCGGGCGCGACCCACGGCGCCCGCTCGATCGTGCGCCCGGCCTCGACGGCCTTCACGGGCGGCGCCGGCAACCCGGTGCTCTCCCTCGGTGAGGACACGGTCTCGACCCTGCTGTCGTTCAGCGCGGTGATCGTGCCGGTGGTGGGGTTCCTGATGGTGCTGTTCCTGTTCGGGATGCTGACCTGGGGCGTGCGACGAGCGTGGCGACGACGACGATGGCGGGACGATGCGACGAAGCCGCCGAACGCCGCCGTGATACCGCCCGAGCGACCCGACGATCACCGCTCGACGTAGCGCCGAGGAGGACTCACGGGGCACGTCGATGACCGCACGGGCGCGGGCACGCGCCGTGAGACCGTCGGCGGCCAGGAACATCGGACCGATCGCGACCTCGACCTCGACCTCCGCTGCGAGGGTGCCGGACGCACAGTCGCACGAGACGAGCGTGGCGCCGTTGTGCGCGGCGTACTCGTCGGCGAGCTCGACCGGCGTGCGGCCACCGGGCAACGCGAGCTCCTGGGCAGCGGCGAGGGCCGCGGCGTCAGCCGCGGCCCTCGCTCGTGCACGGGCCACCAACGCCTTCCCCACGTCGGCGACGCCGAGCGATGCGACCAGGGCGACCGTCGCGAGACCGGCCACCACGATCGAGACCGAGCCACGTTGGGTACGGCCCCGAGCGATCACGTGAACTCCTGGCGGTCGGTCGCCTCGGCCTGCATCGAGACGCCCTCAGGGAACAGCCAGGCCACGAACGGCACGCGGACCGCGGCGACGTAGGTGAGGGTGACGGTCACGGGCTCGCCTCGAGCGCCGGCACGCGTGATCGCGAGCGAGACTGCGCCCTCATCGAGTGCGGGAGCGGCCCGCAGCACCGACGCCCTCACGGCGTCGTCGCCCGGATCGACGGCGGCGGTGCGCGCCCCGGAGCGCACCGCCGACTCGACGAGCAGCCGATCCCGCACGAGCAGGCCGACCTGCACGAGGGCGAGGACGATCGCGAGCACGATCGGCAGCACCAGCGCGAACTCCACGGCGGCCGTGCCGCGCTCGCCTCGTGCCCGCGCGACCCTACGCGCCGTTGGCATCTCCGATCACCTGGTCGATGACCTGATCGAAGAACGCCGGCAGCCGTCCCGATGACCGCGCCCACGCGATCAGGACGACGGCGACGGCGGCCGCCGCCAGGATCACCAGCGCGTACTCCGCCGTCGTCTGTCCTTCCTCGCGGCGGAACCGGTGACGCATGAACCAGGCAGCGTCGAACCACAGGGTGTTCAGCACCTGCATCGTGCACCTCCTTGCACTATCCGATGGACCGCACGGTGGTGAGCAGCACGGGCACCACCGTGAGGAGGAGGAACGCGGGGAGGACGAGGAACACCAACGGGAAGAGCATCTTCACCGGTGCGGTACGGGCTCGCTCCGTGGTGGCCGCCCGCCGTGCCTGTCGCACCGACGCCGCGAGCTCCGAGGTCGCCTGAGCCAACGACGCACCGAGCGACTCGGTGCGGGTGAGGGCGGCGACCGCGCGCCGCAGGTCCGGGAGATCGAGACGCTCGGCGAGTCCTTCCAGCTCGTCGCGCCACCGAGCGCCGAGGTCGACCGCACGAACGGTCGCACGCACCTCGTCGGCGAGCGGCCCGACCAGTCCGTCGGTCGCGCGCCGGAGTGCCAGTGGCGCGGCGAGTCCTGCCGACGACCCTGCCGCGAGCAGGTCGAGGAGCTGGGGGATCTCCGCGTCGACGGCTGCTCGTCGTCGCGTGCCGGCCCGGGAGCCGAAGAACCGACCTCGCCGACGGCGGACCGGCGCAGGCTCGTGCCCGTCTGTCGTCGACGGTCGCCATCCGAGCCTCAGGGACCGACGCCCGCGGACCGCCTGGTTCACGCCGACGGCCGAACACACGACCGCCGTCACGAGCAGGCCCGAGGCGAGCGCAGCGTTCATCGGACCTCCAACAGATGCCGGATCCAGAGGAACGCCAGTCCCTCGAGCACGAGACCGAGCGTGATCGCGGCGATGCCGGCAGGTGAGCGGAGCGCGCTTTCGATCTCCGTGCGGGACGTGAGCCACAGGAACGCGAAGAACCCGAAGGGGAGGACCCCCAGGATCGTGCCTGAGAGGCGGGCCTGTGCGGTGAGCGCCCGGACCTCTCGCACCGCGGCGCGACGCTCGCTGAGCGTTCCTTTCACCTCGTCGAGGACGGTGGGGAGGTCACCGCCGCTGCGTCGATGGAGGGTGAGCACACCGGCGAGGAGACGGGCGTCGTCGGTGTCGATGTCGCGGGTCCAGGCGGCGACCGCCTCGTCGAGCGGCACGCCGAGGTCGAGTGATCGATCGAGCCGACGCAGCGAGCCCTCGCAACGGCGGGCGCGCCTCGGAGGAGGCGAACGAGAGCGCCTGTGGCACGGAACGGCCCGCCCGGATCGCGGCGGTGATCGACGCCACCGCGTCGACCAGTTGTTCGTCGCGCTCGGCATCGGCGGCCCGGAGGCGTCGCCGTTCACGGAGACGCCACAGGACGAGGCCCGCAACCCCTCCGCAGATCGCCGACGCGAGCCCTGCGACGATGAAGCCGACCGCAACGCCGGCGGCCGACCAGCTGGCCCACGTCGCCCAGCCTGATCCGATGCCCACCCCCCCGCCCGGTGCGATCCATGCGGGCTCGTCGAGCCCGAGACGACCGCGGCGGGTCGATCGCGAGCCGCGCTCGGCGAGCCAGGCCGCAAGCCCCAGGAGCGTGAGGGCCAGCGCGCTCACCGGTCGTCCTCAGGCGCGAACATCCAGTCTTCGACGCTCTCGCCGCGGTCCGCCAGCGTCGTGGCGAGCGACGGCACGGTGCCGGTCGCCTCGAAGTGCCCGTCGGCCACGTCACGGGCCCGATACCGGAAGACCGGGGTCACGACCGGCTCACCGCGGCGCGTGCCCTCGACGACGGCGATCTCCCACACCACCCGCCTGCCTCCTCGGAGGCGGGCGAGATGCACCACCACGTCGATCGCCGCGGCCACCTGGTTGCGCACATGGGCCGCGGGGAGGTCGACGTCGGACATCATCGCCATCGTCTCGAGGCGCCACAGCAGGTGTCGGCAGGAGTTCGCATGCGCGGTGGAGAGCGACCCCTCGTGGCCGGTGTTCATCGCCTGCAGCATGTCGAGCGCCTCGCCGCCCCGGACCTCGCCGACGATGATGCGGTCCGGTCGCATCCGCAGGGCATTGCGCACGAGATCGCGGACCGTGACCTGCCCCTTCCCCTCCACGTTGGCCGGTCGAGCCTCGAGGGCGACGACGTGCGGCTTCGCGAGTCGGAGCTCCGCGGCGTCCTCGATCGTGATCAGGCGCTCGCCGTCGGGGATGTAACCGCTCAGCACGCCGAGCAGGGTGGTCTTGCCGCTGCCGGCCCCGCCGCTCACGATCACGTTCGCCCGGCCACGCACGCACGCCGCGAGGAACGCCAGCATGCGCGGGCCCATCGTGCCGCCGCCGACCAGGTCGGTCGCCGTGAGTGGCACGCGGGAGAACGTGCGGATCGTGACTGCAGGACCGCGGAGCGAGAGGGGCGGCACGATCGCGTGAACCCTCGAACCATCCGGAAGTCGCGCATCCGCCCAAGGCGATGATTCGTCGACCCGTAGGCCCAAGGGTCCCACGATGCGTTCGATCAGGTGCAAGACGGCCTCCTCCCCCTCGAATAGACCGTCCGGCGCCCTCTCGATGCGCCCCCCTCGCTCCACGTACACGTCGTCGGGCCCGTTGACCATGACCTCGGTCACCTCGGGGTCCTGTAGCAGGAACTCGATGGGACCGAACCCGACGACCTCGTCTGACACCTCGTTGACCATGCGGGTGAGCTCACGCTGGGGCAGGATCGCCCCGCTCGCCCGAAGCAGCTCGAGTGCCTCGTCACGGACGTGCACCCGGCGTTCGGTGCGTGGCGCCGTGACCAAGCCGCGCGCGTCGACCCGTCGGCGGAGATCCTCGCGCAGCTGCCGGCGCATCGTCGCCAGGGGATCCGCGCTCACGAGCGAACTCCCGCCTCGACCCTCACGCTGCTCCCTTCGCATGCCGAACACACCGCCGAGCCATGAGGGAGAGGAGCGTCCGGCTGGGAAGGGACCCGCACGCCGGAGGAGATCTGGGAGACCCTAACGCGCCCCAGCGCTGGAGGTGAATCCCCAACTTGGCGGATTCGCGATCCCTGCCGGGGGACGGAACGGCGCAGGCCCAGGGGATGTGGACCACGCGAAGGATCGCTTCGTTGCCGGTGAGCCTCAGGGAGGGCCGATCGAACCTTCATCCTGCCTCCCTGGTCTCGAGGAGACGCTCGGCGAGGGTCGAGAACGCACGTCCTACCCGACCCTTCGCAGGCACGAGGCGACCGCGGTCCTGAGCTCGCGGCACCGCCCGGTCGGCGGGCACCACGGCCAACGGCGCGGATCCGAACACCCGCTCGACATCCCCGGGCGTGATCTCGCTGCGCCCTGCGCGATTCACGATGAAACCGATCCGAGCCCCGATCCCGAGCGGAGTGAGGACCTCCAGCGCGCGGGTCGCCGCTCTGAACGACAACACGTCGAGCGAGAGCACCTCGAGCACGTGGTCGGCAGCTTCGAACGACGCCAGGGAGAGGTCACCGATCTCCCGAGGCAGCGAGATCACGACGACGTCGCTCGAGCCACCGGCGACCCGCACGATCGCTGCGAGGTCGGCCCGGGTCACCAGCGATGCCCGCTCGGCGACCGGCGGTGCCAGCACCCGGAATCCCGTCGGATGCGTCCAGAGGGCATCGTCGAGGTGCGCCGTGGTCAGCTCGTGCGCGATGGGGATCAGGTCGGCGATCGTGTGCATGTCGTCGACGGGCATGCCCGTCGCCGCGGCGACATCGCCGTAGGTCGGGTCGGCATCGAGGAGCACGCAGTCGACCTCACGCTTGGCGAGCGCTTGTGCCAGATGGGTGGCGACGAACGTCGTCCCGACCCCGCCCCTGGCGCCGTGCACCGCCACGATCGTGGCTCGCTTCTCGTCGGCGTGCATCGCCGGAACCGTGGCGGCGGCGGCGCCCGCGAGCTCGTCGCGCTCACCGGGCCAGAGGTAGAACCCGCTCGCTCCGGCTCGGATCGCGGCTCGGAGCGATGCGACCGACTCCCGCGTGTCGAGCGCGAGCACCGTCGGTCCGCGCGCGGCCGTCGGGCGCACGAGCGTGGGCTGCGCGACGATCGCGTCGGGCTCGAGCTGACGGACCGCCTCGATCAGCTGCCGGTCGTCGGCGGCGGTGCCCACGACGCGGGCGCTGCCCGTGCGGTCGAGGAAGTGCATCACCTCTTCGGCGACGTCGTCTGCCTCGAGGGCGAGCACCACCCGTGCGACCTGCTGCATGAGACGAATCCCCCTCTTCGGATCCGGGCGCCGCGGCGCGACATGTGCGGACGAACGAGGGGGTCGGCGATCGGCTCGCGCCGATGCTCACCGAAGGAGATGCGAACGCTACCGCCCGGGACGGGGACCGGTCCATCCCCGAAGCGGCGGATCCTCCGGGTCGGGTGGGGGATGCCACACGCCGTGCCCTGAGGACCGGCCGTGACGGGCGTCACGGCTGCATCGGTGACGGGCTGGGCGTGGATGCACGTGGCCGCCTGCGCTTGCCAGGCAGGGGTGAGGGCGGTCAGAGTGGCCTTGCCCCCGCATGTGTGTGCCCGCCCGAGCGAGGAGGTCACGGTGCCTGGCCGTACGAAGGAGTTCATGGATTCGTGTTCCTGCACCAGGACGACCCGAGGCCGCCTTCGGAGGTGATCGACGATCTCCGTCAACACCTCGATCCCGATGATGGCCCGGTGTTCTTCGCCTCGACGTTCGAAGGGGACTTCGCCGGCTTCGCCCATTTCGCGGCCGACGACCTCGAGGGACTCGTGGACTTCACCGGGTCCACGCTCTTCGACGCGGGGATCCGTTCCGACTACGCCACGGAAGGGTCGGTCCATCGAGGCGCAGGCGGGCCGAAGGGCCCGAAACGCAAGAGCCCGCGCTACTGCGCGATCTGCCGGGTGCGCACGAACGACAGACCGAAGAGCGTCCTCGCGGCGATCGTCGAGGAGTTCGGCGACGAGGAGCCGTTCGTGGGTGGCTCGCGGGTGATCGCCCGCTTCCCACTGCTGGTCGAGCTGGGCTCCGACGACGAGCCCGGACTCGCCGAGGCGATCGAGCGACTCGGCAACGTCCCGGGAGTCCAGGCCGTGAAGGTCGGAACGACCGATACAGAGAAGGCAGACGCCACGGCGAAGTGACTGAGACCCGAGGAGAGCGCAAGCTCGTCACCCTGCTCTTCTCCGACCTGACCGGGTACACGGCCCTGGCGGCCTCACTGGACCCCGAAGAGGTCTTCTCCTTCATCCGGCCGACGATCGCCGAGCTCCAGCGCGTGGTCGAGGACCACGGGGGCACCGTGCCACAGGTGCAGGGCGACGGCTTCATGGCGATCTTCGGGGTTCCCGCCGCGCACGAGGACGATGCCGAGCGTGCCGTGCGGGCCGCCCTGGCCGTGCGCGACCGCGTCCGCGAGCTGAACGAGGGTCGTTCAGGGCTCTCGATCCCCGAGGTGCATTCGGGCGTGAACTCCGGCGAGGTCATGGTCGGCCCGGCACCCGAGGCGTCCGGCATCGCCGTCGTCGGTGACGTCGTCAACACCGCCTCGCGCCTCGCCGACCTGGCGCCGTCGGGCACGGTCCTCGTGGAGGAGCAGACCTGGCGCAGGACGAGGCATGCGATCCGCTACGGGCCACGGCGCTCGTACACGGCGAAGGGCAAGCCACGCCCGGTGGTCGCGTACGAGGCCCGGTCGCCGCGGACGCCGTTCCCGGCGGGTCGCGCGACGCCGTCCCTCGGGTCGGAATTCGTCGACCGGGAGGCGCCGCTCGAGCGACTGGCGGCCGAGCTTCGCGCCGTGCGCGAGGACCGCCGAGCGCGGGTCGTGGTCGTCAGCGCGGAGCCGGGAGCGGGCAAGACCCGACTGGCGTCCGAGTTCACCAGGCGCGACCCGGACCTCCTGGTCCTCGCCGGACGAGCGACCGCCTACGGCGCGAGCCTCGCGTTGTCGCCCCTGGCCGCCGCGATCGGAGAGATCGCCGGTGTCGCACCCGGGTCCACGGCCCGCGCGGCAGATCGGCGGATCCGTGCCCTCGCGAAGCAGGTGACGACCGCGGGCGACGCCCGTCACCTGGTGCGAGGACTCTCGCTCCTCTTGGGCGTCAGCGATCGCCTCGAGAGCCACGGACCGCGCGGGACCGAGGACGCTCTCGCGGCGGCGCGGACGGTGCTCGAGGGACTCGCGAGGGAACGGACGGTCGTCGTCGTGCTCGACGACCTCCAGTGGGCCGATCCGGCCGTCGTTGACGCGCTCATGTCCGCGGCCGCCGATCCTTGGTCCGGACCGATCCTGCTCATGGGGCTCGCCCGCTCGGACACCCTGCCCGGCCTGAGCGCCGTGACGAGGATCGAACTCGACGCGATCCCGGATGACGCGATGGGCGAGCTGACCTCGCTCGCCCTGGGACGGAGGTCGTTCACCCCGGCGCTCCGCCGGATCGTGACGAGGGCAGGCGGCAACCCATTGTTCCTGGAGGAGAGCCTGAGCATGCTGGTGGACGCGGGGGCGTTGGTCTCCACCGCGTCGGGATGGACCATCGTCGATCCCGACATGCTCGATCGCGTGCCGACGACGGTGCGCGCCATGATCGCGGCCCGACTGGACGGACTGCCACCCGACGAGAAGTGGGTGCTCCAATGCGCGTCGGTCACGGGCGAGCTCACGTGGGATCGACTCCTCGTCCGTCTGGCGCCGGACACCGACGTTCGAGCGGCGCTGCGCAGCCTCGTCTCGCGAGATCTCCTTCGCCGACGACGCGGATCGCACGCCACGGGCTCGAACGAGTTCGTCTTCAAGCACGCCCTGATCCGCGACGTCGCCTATGCCTCCTTGCCCCGGGAGGAGCGCGCCCGGCTGCACATCGAGGTCGCGGATTGGATGTCGCAGGCCGCGAACGTGCCGCGCGAGCCCATCGACGATCTCGCCCACCACTACGCGGAAGCCTGGCGACTCTCGCGAACGAAGACCGCGACGACCGCTCCCGACGGACTGGCTCGGGCCGCCTCGCTGTACCTCGGACGCTGGGCCGACGAGACGCTCGAGTACCAGGCCCTGGCAGCCGAGTCGCTGTACGCCCGCGCGATCGAGGTCGACACCGCGGCTCCCGACGAGGTCGATCCGGACCTGCGTGCTCGCCACGCGATCGGACGCGCCGAGAGCCTGATCGAACTGGGACGCCATCGTGAGGCCCGCGAGGTGGCCACGCACGCGCGGGAGCTGGCCGAGGGGCTCGACGACGAGCGACTGGGCGCCCGGGCACTCGTGGCGCTCGGTCGCGTCGAATCCGACGTCGGGGACGATGTCCGGGCCCGCGAGCTGCTGGAGCGAGCCCTCACCGCCTTCCGGGCGGCCGGCGATGTGGCGGGCGAGGCGTGGGCGACCCACAGGCTCTCGGAGATCTCGACCCGGACCGACTACTCGGAGGGATTGGAGTACCTGCGCGCCGCCTACCACCTCTTCGAGGAGGCGGGTGATCGCTGGGGGCGAGTGATCGCGGCGCAGGACCTCGCCTACATGCTCAGCACGATCGGCGGGGAGGAGTTCCACCGGTGGTATCGCCTGGCCAAGCAGCTCGTCGAGGGCGACGGCGACCTGCGGTCTCGCGCGGAGCTGCTCCGGACGCTCGGCTACTTCCGCTACTACTGCGGGGAGCACGCGGATGCGATCAGGATCATGCAGGAGGCGCGGCCGCTCACGGTCGCTGCCGGAGATCGCTACGCCGAGGCCGACACCCTCCTCATCGAGGCCCTGGCCGCCGCCGCCGAGCGCCCGCCGACGGAAGCGTCTCGTGCGGCCGCGGCGGTCGTTGCGTTCGGCCGGGAGATCCACTCGGCTCGCGTCCAGGCGCTCGGACGCGCCGCACAGGCCCGGGCGGCGATGCGAGCCGGTGACCCCCGCGCCGCCGCCCGACACCTGGCGGCGTGCCGCCGCGGAGTCGCGAGGTTCGGCGCGAGCACGGAGCTGCTGGAAGCGGACCTGACCGCCGCGGAGATGCACCTCGATCGTGGGGCCTGGGGCAAGGTCCGAGCGCCCGCTGAAGCCGGCGCCGACGCGGCCAGGATGATCGGCGAGCGCCTCATCGAGCCCGTGGGGACGCTCCTCGTCGGCCGCGCCGCGCTCGGCGCGGGCCGGATCGCCACCGCGGTCGAGACGCTGGGGGAAGCCGTCGAGCAGGCGCGGGGGGCGGGAGCCGGCGGCACGCTCTCACTCGCGCGAGCCGCGCGTGACCAGGCGGTGCTGCTGTCCGGACACGTGCCGCGTCCTCGCCGACGGCCGGGGTCCGGGGCCGTGGTGGAGGCGATCGAGGCGGAGAACCACGGGCTCGTGTCGCTGTTGGACGGAGGGAACGACGAGGCCGCGGCCGCGTTCCAGGAAGCGGTGGAGCGGTGGCGCGAGCTCGGGTGGACCTCGTGGCTCGCTCGGGCACTGACGCTGCGGGCGGAGGCTCTGCGCCGCGACGGCGATCGCGCTCGCGCGGCGTCGGCTCGGGCGAGGGCCCGAAGGGTGCTCGATCGACTCGAGACACCGAAGGGAAGCCGCGAGGCGATCCTCGCACCACTGGGTGGGGCCTCGACGAGGGCGAGCGCGGGCTGAGCATGCGTCGGCGACGGTGGGTCTTCCTCACGCTGGTCGCGGCCTTGGGGATCGGGGCGGTGACGCTCACGGTGTACGGACCACCGGGGGCGTCGGACCCCGCCGGGGCCCGGGGAGAAGCCGGCGGAGCCGACCCGACGGTCCCGGCCGCCGACGCCGGGATCGCCGCCCCCGACGCCCCCGAGCCCGACGCCCCCGAGCCTCCCCCCTACTTCCTGGCGTGGACACCCGGCGGGCTGCCGCTCGACTTCCGGGCGCGGGTGCGGACGGTGCGTGGGCTCGGGTCGACCGTCGTCGTCGCCGGCGACACACGCTGGCTGACCCGTTCCTTCGGGGCGGACGGCGAGGTGATCGACGACCCCGAGCCGCCGTTCGCGATCCCGATCGACGCGTTCGCGGTGAACCCGGTCGAGTTCGGTCCGTTCCTTCCCTCGGGGATCCGCGGCGACGTGGTCGACGCGCTCGCGCGGGGACACGCGGTGCTCGGCACACGCAGCGCCGTCGTGCGGAGGCTCGGGGTGGGCGGCACGCTCGAGTTCGGCGACCGATCGGTGCGGGTCGGCGCCGTGGTCCCCGAGGAGCTGATCGGCTGGAGCGAGGTGCTCGTCTCCCGGGAGGTCGGCATGCGGCTCGGGATCGTCGACGACCGATACGTCTGGGCGTTCCCCGACGGGCGGCAGAGCCTCGACGCCTTCGAGCGGCTCGTGCGTCCACTGGTCCCCGCGAACGAACCGATCCGGGTCGAAGGCCCCGGCGACAGTCCGTACATGCGCGTGGCCAACGGCGTGAACCCTCCCGTCGTGCTGAAGCAGGCGTTCGGCGAGTTCGCCGCTGCACTCGACCCGGCGGACCCTGCCTCCTTCCGCATCGACCCGGCCTGGGTCGAGGCGAATCTCGTCACCCGCACCGTGCCGCTGCTCGGAAGGCTCACCTGCCACCGCCGCTTCATGGAGGATCTCGTGCAGGCGATGCGGCGGGTGCAACGCGAGGGGCTGGCGTCCCTGATCCACTCGACCGCCGGGTGCTTCAACGCGCGGACCGTGGCCCGCAGCCCCACGAACCCGCCGTCGTTCCATGCGTACGGCGCCGCGGTCGACATCAACGCCCCGGAGAACGCGTTGGGGGCGGTGCCCACGATGGATCGGCGCGTCGTCGCGATCTTCGAGGACCTCGGCTTCAACTGGGGCGGCGACTTCCTGATCCCCGACGGCATGCACTTCGAGTACGGAGGCGGACCGCTCGCGGGCGAGTCGTGAGCCGGATCGGCGCGCAACTACGACTTCCGGCCGATGTCGCCGGCATGCGGCCGTGGGACGCTCTTAGGACGGAAGTCTCGGTAGCCCAACTCGACCCCCGGGGGAGGGACAGCCCTTGATGCTCTGCGGACGAACCGCCCGCGCGTCCGCGAAGGCTCTCGTCGTGACCCTGATCGCGGCAACGATCTCGCTGCTCCCGGCCGCACGGGCGAACGCCGTGATGCCGGAGACGCGGCCCGACGAGGTCGGCATGGTCGACGGGTTGGTGCGAGCGATCGCGATCACCGGTGACGAGGTCTGGGTCGGCGGCTCCTTCAGCGAGATGCTCGACGCGAACGGCACGAAGGTGCAGGCCGCATCGAGCCTGGCGGTCTTCGATGCGGATTCCGGCGCGCCGATCCCCTCGATCACCGTGCCCGACGTGACGAAGGCGGGGGGGCCCGGCACCGTGTTCGACCTCTCGCTCGGCCCCAACGGCCTGCTCTACCTCGCGGGTTCCTTCGACCGGGTGGGAGGGCTTGCGCGGAAGAACGTGGCGGCCATCGACCCGAGCGACGGATCGGTCGCGTCGTTCGCACCGAACACGTCCGCCGCGAAGAGCGTGCTCGCGACGTCGGGGGCCATCTTCGTCGGCACGTCCAAGCTCCTCTCGTTCGAGACGAACGGCTCGGCGTCGCCGGGCTACGACGCCCCCGAGGTGGAGACCGACCCTTCGTTGCGGGGCCACAACACCCCGCCGCAGGTCCGTGACATGGTCATGGTCGGCTCGACGGTCGTCGCGGCATGTCAATGTGACAGCACGCTCGAAGGCGGCGCGCGCTCGGCCTCGAAGGCCGCGATCAAGGTGGACGCGAGCACCGGCTCCGTCCTGAACTGGACGCCGGGCAACCTTCCCGACCACAGCGCCGCGTTCGGCATCAGCGTGATCGTGCAGAACGATCCCGGCTCGGGCAAGCCGACGGTCTACCTCGGCTCCGGTGGTTCCGACTTCGCCGCCGGGTACGACCTCGCGACGGGGGCCCAGGTCTTCAAGACCGACACCTCCGGCTCGTCGCAGGCGGTCGCATGGATGGACGGGCTCTTGTACGTCGGTGGTCACTTCCAGTGGGTCGCGAAACAGCAGGCCCAGCAGTGCGACGCGAACAGCCATCCGAACACCGACTGCCATCATGCCCCTCGCCTCGTCGTGATCGATCCCGACAGCGGTCGCGTGATCCCCGAAGCCGCGCCATGGAACCCGGGCATCTGCTGCAAGTACAACGGCGTGTGGGCCCTGGCCCCCGATGCCGGTGGCCACCGTCTGCACGTCGGCGGGGAGTTCACGAAGGCCGGCGGCACGTGGAGCGGTTCCGGCACCGACTGGCGGCTGGTCGGCGCGAGGACCCAGACCTACTACGCGCGGTTCTCCGAGACCCCGACGACGCTCGAGACGCTGACGGTGTCGTTCTCGGGTGACGGACAGGGACGCGTCACGAGCGACCCCTCGGCCGCGGATTGCACCGACGACTGCGAGGTCGGGTTCGTCGACGGGACGGCCGTGACCCTCACCGCCGACCCCGATCCAGGATCGGTGTTCACGGGCTGGGGCGGCGCGTGCGCCGGTTCCGGAACGTGCCGGCTCACGATGGACCGAGCTCGTTCGGTCACCGCCACGTTCTCCTCCGATGGATCCGGCCCCACGTGTGGCCGCATCGCCTACGCCTCGTCGCGCGACGGCAACGTCGACATCTTCACGATGACGCGCAAGGGCGCCCAGAAGACCCGGATCACGAGGCACGAGGCCGCAGATCGCGATCCGGCGTGGTCGCCCGACTGCTCGCGCATCGCCTACGCCAGCACCCGCTCGGGCGACGCCGAGATCTTCGTGATGGACGCCGACGGCTCGAACCGAGCGCGCCTCACCAACGCAGCAGGCGCCGACACCCAACCCGCGTGGTCGCCGAACGGCCAGCGCATCGCCTTCACGAGCACTCGCACCGGCGACGCCGACATCTTCGTGATGGACGCCGACGGCGACGGCCAGACCAACCTCACCGATCATGCTGCCCGCGACCGAGCCCCGGCCTGGGCGCCCGACGGAGCACGGATCGCGTTCGACAGCGACCGAGGCGACGACACGAACGTCTGGACGATGACCACCTCGGGCGGCTCGCTCCGCAAGCTGACCGGCGACGACGGGAGATCGACGGCCCCCGCCTACTCGCCCGACGGCGGCACGATCGCGTTCGTCAGCGACCGCGACGGCGCCCGTCGGATCTGGCTGATCGACGCCGACGGGAACCGGCCGCGGCGGCTCACGAGCGGCCAGGGCAGGCATGCCCATCCGTCGTTCGCACCGAGCGGGAAGTGGATCGCCTTCGCGAGCACGCGCACCGGTCACGACCAGATCTGGGTCGTGAAGCCGAACGGCTCGGCACCCAAGAACATCTCGAAGAGCGATCGCGTCGATTCCACCCCGAACTGGTCCTGAGCGACATCGAGAGCGCCCGCCCTCGGTAGGGTGTTCGTCATGCTCGCCCAACCGACGAGTCCTCGGTCGTCGCCTGGACGCGATCGTCGATCTCCGCTCCGCCTCGTGGTGCAGCTGCTTTCGATCGCCGCGCTGACCACGGGGTGTGTCGCGTCCCAGCAGGGGGCCGCGTCCTTCGACGACGTCGATCCTCCCGCCGCCGACGCGTCCACGATCGAGGCCCTCCCGCGACGGATCTGTGCGGCAACGGACGCCGAGCTGGTGCGCCGCATCGTCCAGGGCGCGAACCAGAAGCGCAGCGGCGAGATCCAGCTCGTGCCGCCGGAGTCCCTGCAGGCGGGCGGGCTCTCCCACGCCTCGCCGTTCGACACGACCCAGCAGGTGCCGCTCCTCGTGACCGGCGATGGCATCGTGCGTCCGGGGGTCTACGAGCGCCGGGTGACGCTCGCCGACGTGGCCCCGACCGCGGCGGAGATCCTGAAGTTCCCCGGCTTCCGCGCCCCCGACGGCAGCCCGCTGTCCGAGGCGCTGCTGCCCGCCGCCGAACGGGACGTGCCGCGCCTCGTCGTCACGGTGATCTGGGACTCGGCGGGCACCGACCTGCTCGACCGCTGGGATGAGGGATGGCCACGGCTCCGCGAGCTCGCCGATCGGTCCGCGTGGTTCACGGACGCAGCCCTCGACGCATCGCCGTCGAACACCCCGCCCAGCCACGCCACGATCGGCACGGGGGCGTTCCCGAGGACGCACGGCATCCCCGACGAGTACGTGCGGTTCGACGGGCGCATCGAGAGACCGCTCCACCTCGGGCCGCGTGTGCTCCGCGTGCCGACCCTGGGCGACCGGTATGACCTCGCCATGGGCAACGAGTCCCTGGTGGGCACCGTGGGCTCGCTCTCCGCCCACCTGCTGATGATGAGTCGCGGTTCGTTCGTGCCGGGTGCCGACCGGGACCTGGCGGTCACCCGAGAGCCGAAGGACTCAGCGACCGGGGGCGACGATTCCGCCCCGCGCTGGCAGCTCTCCGAGGAGATGGCGCCGTACTACGCGTTCCCCGCCTACGCGAACGATCCTTCGATGGACGACCGGTTCCTCACCGAGATCGAGGCGCTCGACCGGGCCGACGGCGCCGACGACGGACGCTGGCGGGACCACGAGATCTCGAGCCTGCTCGGAGGGTGGGACACGCCGGCGCGCTCGGCGTGGCAGACCGACATGGTCGAGGCCGTGATCGAACGCGAGGGCTTCGGAGCCGACGACGTGCCCGACCTGCTCTACGTGAACTACAAGATGCTCGACTCGCTGGGCCACTCCTACAGCGCCGACGGGGTGGAACTCCTCGACGGACTGCGGGCTCAGGACCGCGAGCTGGAGCGGCTCGTGCGCATCCTCGACGAGCGAGTCGGAACCGGACGAATGGGCGATGATCCTCACCGCCGACCACGGCATGGCCCGCGACCCGGCCGTCACGGGCGCCGATCGCTACGACGTCACGGAGCTGACCGCCTCGATCGAGGAGGCCTTCGGAGCGGGGGTGGTGGAACAGATGCGCCCCACCCAGATCTGGCTCGACACGGAAGCCCTCCGGGCCGAAGGCTCGACCGTCGAGGAGGTGGCTGCGTTCCTCATGGCGATGCCGCGGGCCGCGGTCGTGCGGGGCGACGGAGAGATCGAGCGCCCGGACGACCCCGCGTTCCTCGCAGCGATCCCGACGACGATGCTCGGCGCGCTGCCCTGCGCCCCCGACCCTCGGTCCTGACCGCCGGTCCGGACCGACGGTACCCTTCCGGCTCGTGACCCGAGAACGATCCGTCGCTCCCCGCGTGGACCAAGGTCCTGGCGCTCGCGCTCGTCGCGGGCCTGCTCGTCACGCTGGTGGTGCAGCTGGCGTCCACCGAGACCGACCGCACCCGCGGCGCCGAGTCCGAGCGTCGTGGAGCGAGCCCTCGGCGGCAGCTCCTCGGCGTGCGACCTGCTTCCTCGGGAACTGCTGCGGGTCTGGGAGGGCACGAAGACGCCCGCGAGCGGCGAGATCCAGATCGTCGCCGCCGAGCCCGACTACGTGGGCGGCGGTCTCAGCCATGCCGGCCCGTGGGACTACGTGCAGGAGGTGCCGATCTTCTTCTACGGACCGGGGCGCGTCCCGGCGCTCGGTCGCGTCGAGGGCCGGGCGACGCTCGCCGACATCGCGCCGACGAACGCCGAGATGCTCGACTTCGACTTCGCGGCGCCCGACGGCCACGAGCTCACGCGGGCGCTGCTGCCCGCCGGCGAGCGCGCGGCCCCGCCGAAGCTGCTCGTGACGCTCGTGTGGGACGGCGCCGGCCGCAACGTGCTCGACGAGTGGCCCGAGGACTGGCCGTTCCTCTCGGGCCTCATCGACCGGGGCGTCTGGTTCGACGACGCCGAGATCGGGTCGTCGCCGTCGAACACCCCGCCGATGCATGCCACGATCGGCACGGGGGCATACCCACGCCGACACGGCGTGATCGACCTGTACCAGCAGATCGACGGGGAGATCGACAAGCCTCAGCAGGACGGGCCCGGCACCCTGTTGCTGCCCACGCTGGCGGACCTCTACGACGTGGCCCACGGCAACGAGCCCCTCGTGGGCGTGATCGCCACCCTCGGCGCCCACACGGGCATGGTGGGCCACGGGTCCCAGTGGGAGGGCGGCGACACCGACCTCGCGATCATGCGCGAGCAGGAAGACGCGAGCACCGGCGGCGACGAGGGGGACGCGTGGCAGCTCACGACGGGCATGGCCCCCTACTTCGAGATGCCCGACTACGTGAACGAGGTGCCCGGCCTCGAGCAGGATCTCCCGACCCTCGATCAGGAAGACGGGGTCGTCGATCAGGCATGGGGCGAGTACCCGTTCGACGCGCTCGACGACGGCTTCCAGACACCGGCGCGCACGCCCTACCAGACACGGATCGTCGAGGAGGTCATCCGCCGGGAAGGGTTCGGCGCCGACGACGTGCCCGACCTGCTCTACGTCAACCTGAAGGCGGTCGACTCCGTGGGCCACATCTTCAGCGTCAACGGCGAGGAGATGGGCCAGACGCTCCGCTGGCAGGACGACGCCCTCGAGGATCTCGTCGGGTTCCTCGACGCCGAGGTCGGCGAGGGCGAGTGGGCGATGACGCTGACGGCCGACCACGGCCACCAGTACGACCCGGCGATCTCCGGAGCGCTGCCGATCGGCATCACGGCACTGACGGCGTTCATCGAGGACCGCTTCTCCGATCCCGCCGGACCCAGCGTCGTGCGGCGCGCGCGTCCCACCCAGATCTGGATGGACGAGCAGGCCCTCGCCGATGCCGGACACACGATCGACGAGGTCGCGGCGGCGCTCGCCGCCGCGACGCGCGAGGAGCTGTCGGGTGGCGCCGAGGTCCCCGGCGACCCGGACGCACTCGCCTTCTCAGCGGCCTTCCCGACGAGCGACCTCGCAGGCCTCGGGTGCCTGCCACCCGATCGATCGTGACGGGCGACGCGTCGGCACCGACTGCTCGCGCCGCTCGCTCCACGTACCTGAGGCTCCGAACGGCCGGGGCGACCCCCACGCAGAGGGACCCCCGGCCCCGCCCGCACCCGTCTCGCCGGGTGTACGCATAGGGGTGAGAAGGAGGTGCGTCATGGTGGTCTCGACGACGAAGGCGCCCAAGGTGGACTACCGACGCGAGCTCGGCGACCTCTACGACGCTCGCGAGGACCCCTCGTTGGTCGACGTGCCGACGATCGACTACCTCATGATCGACGGCCACGGCGACCCGAACGGATCGACGGTGTTCACTCAGGCGGTGGAGGCGCTCTGCGCGGTCGGGTACGCCCTGAAGTTCCGCGTCCGCAAGCTCCCCGATGGCATCGACTTCGCGGTCATGCCGCTCGAAGGGCTCTGGTGGATCCCCAACGCCCGAGTCTGGGACTTCGACGACAAGTCCGACTGGGATTGGACGCTGATGCTGGCCCAGCCCCCCATCGTGACGTCGGAGCTGGTGATCGAGACCGAGGCCGCGGTCGGAGCCCGTCGGCAGATGGACGCGCTCGACCTCGTGCGATTCGAACCCTTCAGCGAAGGGAGCTGCGCGCAGGTATTGCACCGGGGTCCGTTCTCGGCCGAGCGGCCGGCGCTCGAGCGCCTGTACGAGTTCGTCAAGCGTGAGGGGTGCATGCCCGTCGGCAAGCACCACGAGATCTACCTGACCGATCCGCAGCGCACCGCCCCCGAGCGCATGCGCACGATCATCCGCCAGCCGGTCACCCCAAGGGCCTGACGACGACGACCGCGAGAACTCGTCAGCACGCCGTCCGAGGTGAAGGGTAGGCTCCTCGGCATGGCGGTGGTGTTGCTGCGAGCTCCCCTGTCGCAACGCGCGGGGAACACGTCGGACCACGACCTTCCCGGCTCGACCGTGGGCGAGGTCCTGCGTGAGCTGGAACGGCGGCACCCGCCCATCGTGGGCTGGATCCTCGACGAGCAGGGCAGGGTCCGCCCTCACGTGAACGTGTTCGTGAACGGGGAGCGCACCGGCGAGGCTTCGGCCGTCGAGCCGAGCGACGTCTTACATGTGCTCCCTTCGATCTCGGGAGGGTGAGGCATGACGGAGCTGTTGGTCGGAACGAAGAAGGGGCTGTTCGTGCTGCGGGGCGACCCGCAGGCGGGCGAGCCGTTCGAGATCGCCGCCAGGGCGTTCCCCGGCGACGTGGTGGAGTTCGCGATGCGCGATCCGCGCAGCGGGCGCTACTTCGCGGGCCACACGTCGGGCTTCTACGGTCCGCGCCTCATGTACACCGACGATCCGACCGGGGAGTGGACCCAGGCCGAGGGTCCCGCCTTCCCCGAAGGGGGCGACGTGAGCCTCGAGCGCATCTGGATGATCAGGCCGGGCGAGGCCGACGGCCTGCTGTACGCGGGCGTGGCCCCCGCAGCGCTGTTCACGTCGACCGACGACGGCGCAGTCGTGGTCGCTCAACGAGGCGCTCTGGAAGGAACACCAGGCCGGTGATTGGCAGCCCGGCGCCGGGGGCCTCGCCCTGCACTCGATCTGCCCCTGGCCCGGCGATCCGCAACGGCTGGCGGTCGGCGTGAGCGCGGCCGGCGTGTGGATCACCGACGACGGCGGGCAGACGTGGCGCACCGGGTACGACGGGCTCGTGCCCGAGTACATGCCCGAGGAAGCGCGAGAGGGCACGAACGCGCTCTGCGTGCACAACATGCACCGGGCCCCGACCCGCCCCGAACGCCTCTTCATGCAGTTCCACGGGAACGTCTACCGCAGCGACGACGAGGGCTCGAGCTGGCAGGAGATCAAGGCAGGGCTCCCCAGCGGCTTCGGATTCCCGCTCGTGATCGACCCCTCCGATGCCGACAGCGCCTACGTGATCCCGCTGGTCGCCGACATCGACCGGGTGACCCCCGACGCCCGTGTGCGTGTGTTCGAGACGCGCGATGCAGGCTCGACGTGGACCGCGCACGGCGACGGCCTGCCGTCGAACGAGGCCTACCTCACCGTGCTGCGCCAGGCGTTCGGCTCGACCGGTCAGGGACCTGACATGCAGCTGTACTTCGGTGCGACGAGCGGCGACGTGTTCGGCTCCCCCGACGCCGGATCGTCGTGGTTCCAGGTGCACGAGCGTCTGGCGCCGGTGACGAGCGTCCGCGTGGCTTGAGGGATCGGCGTTCGGGTCAGTGCTCGCGAGGCTCGCGGCGTTCGATCCACTCGCAGGGCCAGGCGATGAGCAGGGGCGAGCGGTCCCACACGACGTGCACGGCGCCGTCACCGACCTGTTGGATCACGCCTCGTTCCCCCGGAACCGGTGACTTGAGCACGGCTCCTTGGGGGCCGACGAAGGCCACGTGGTCGGCTGGTCGCATCGCTACCATGATTCGGGTATCGGCATCGACCGTCGGCCAGTTGAGCTATCGGCGTGTCCCCCGTTCGGCCGACACGCCGGACACCGCTCCCAGTGATGTCAGACCCCCGGGCTATCGTTCGGGTCATGGCACAGGTCATCTCGCTCGACGACTACCGCACCCGCCGCAAGGGGCCGCTCGCGATCGCGATCGAGCGACTCGACCGAGCGGTGGCGCGCCTCGATCCGCTGGTGCACGACCGCCGAGGTCCGCTCTCGCCGTCGGTCGAGCGAGAGCTCGCGTTGATCGCTCGCGACGTGGGCGCCGCCCGCCCGCTGCAGGCGGCGATCCGGGCCGAGCGGCTGGCCGATCTCCTGGAGCACCCCGCCGCATCGGGCTGACCCGAGGTGCGCGAGCCGAGCCCGGGCATAGAGCGAGGGGAGCAGGTATCAAGCGTCTCGTCTGCACGTGCTCGGGCGCCGGCGGCGTGGCCCCCGGGGCCTGAGCATGCCTCCCGCGGCATGACTCGCGCGTGGGTTCTGCTCCCCTCGCGGGTACCTCTCGGCACCCGACTCGAACGTACACCCCGTCTCGGAACCGCGCAAACGCGGAGTCGGTCAGCCCTCCGCTCGGTGCGTCCGAGACCGCAGCACGACCCAGACCAGCACCGCCGCGACCGCTGCCGCACCGGCCGCTGCCGCGATCGACGGCTTCGGGGGCGGCACCGCCTGGGCGATGCGCGTGCGCAGACGAACGGGTCGCCGGAAGTCGCGCACCTGCCACCCACGCTCCTCGGCCTCCCGGCGCAGGTCGCGGTCGGGGTTCACCGCGACCGGATGGCCGACGACCGAGAGCATCGGCAGATCGGTGACCGAGTCGCTGTAGGCGTACGAGGCATCGAGGTCGATGCCGAGTCGTTCCGCGAGCCCCTCGATCGCCTCGGCCTTCTGATCCCCGTAGGCGTAGAACGCCAGCTCACCCGTGTACCGGCCGTCGTCGTCGATCTCGGCACGCGTCGCGATCACGCCGCTGGCGCCGAAGTGCTGACTCAGCGGACGCACGACCTCCTCGGGCGAGCTCGAGACGATGTAGATGCGCCTGCCCTCGCTGCGGTGCAGGGCCATGAGATCGAGCGCCTCTTGGTACACGTACGGGTCGATCACGTCGAAGATCACCTCGCGCACCAGCGTCTCCACCTGATCCTGGTTCCAGCCCTTCGTGAGCGAGAGCATGCCCTCCTTGAGCCGCTCCATCTTGTCCTCGTCGGCCCCGACCAGCAGGTAGACGAGCTGGGCGTAGGCGCCCCGGAGCAGCTGGGATCTCGACACCATGCCCGCTCGATACAGGGGACGCGACAGGGCGAGCGACGACGACCGGGAGATGATCGTCTTGTCGAGGTCGAAGAACGCTGCTTCCATCGTGATTCCCATCGTACGGTCGGTCGCCGACCTGGAGCCGTTCGACCGACGAACCCCTAGCGGCGGACCCTCCCGAGCGTCGCGCGATACGTGGTGAGCCACGCGAGCTCGGCCTCGGCGAACGCTTCCTGCTGACGGAGCAGGGCGGCGGAGACGGCGCGACCGGGGTCGCGCTCCGCGGCGGTACGGTCGAGCTCGGTGCGCACGGCGTCGAGCAGGTCGCGAACCGATCGTTCGCGGGCGTCGGCAGCGGCTCTGGCGACGGAGGCCGGCACCACGTGCGCGAACCCGAGGCCCACGGCGGCCCGTGAGTCGATCGGCGCGAGAGCGGCGGCCATCTCGGTCACGCCCTCAGCGAGGCGTTCGCGTCCCTGCTTCGTGATGCGGAAGACGCGCCGGTCCGGCCCGTCCCGTCCTTCCTGCGCCTTGCCCACGATCGATCCGTCGCGCTCCAGCCGCTTGAGCACCTGGTATGCGGATGCCCGGCTCAGCTCGGTCCAGAACCCCATGCTGCGGGAGCGGAAGCGCTCGAGCAGGTCGTAGCCGTGCATCGGCCCTTCCGCCAGCAACCCCAGCACCACGACCTCCACCTTCGTCGCCATCGCCTCTGCTCCTAGTCTGGATTGGATTAGTCGTCAGTGTACCGCGGCCGTCGGGGTGGACACCCGACCTGGCGGGTAGCCTTGTGCCGGAGGCGTCAGGGTTCCTGGTGGGCCCCGCGGTCTTCAAAACCGATGTGGGGGCGCATGCTCCCAGGCGGGTTCGATTCCCGTCCGCCTCCGCGATGCGCGAGACCGAAGACGAGCGGGGCCGGTATCCGGCCCATCGAGAGACCGACGTCGTCCTGCGCGACGGCAGCACGGTGCACATCCGCCCCGCTCGGCCCGAGGATCGTGAACGCGTCGAGGATTACCTGATCGGGTTGTCGGACGAGTCCCGGCGCCTGCGCTTCTGGGGCATGTCGGTCGACATCACCGACGTGGCTGCCAGGGCGGTCGACGTCGACTACCTCGACCACCTGACCCTGCTCGCGTTCGCGGGAGGACGTGACGGCACGGTCATCGGCGGCGCCCAGTACGTCCGCGAGGGCAGCTCGGCGCGGGCGGAGGTGAGCGTCAGCATCGCCGACGCCCTACAGGGCCACGGACTCGGATCGATCCTGATCGCCCACCTCGCCCAGGCGGCCGAAGCCACCGGCATCGAGACCTTCGTGGCGCAGGTGCTGCCGGAGAACCACCGCATGATCGACGTGTTCCGGCGCACCGGGTTCGCGGTGCGCATCCGCGCGGTGCCCGGTGAGGTCGAGGTGGAGTTCCCCACCGAGATCACCGACGAGGCCGCGGAGCGCTACGAGGAACGGGAGGACGCGGCGGCGGCGGCGGCCGTGCGGCTGCTGCTGGAGCCGACGTCGGTCGCCGTGATCGGCGCGTCACGCGACCCTTCGTCGATCGGAGGCCGCCTGCTGCACAACCTGCTGTCGGGTCCGTTCCAGGGAGTGGTGTACCCCGTGAACCCCAGCGCGCCGGCGGTGCAGGGCGTGCCCGCCTACCCGTCGGTCGTCGACGTGCCCGGTGACGTCGAGGTCGCGTTCGTCGCGGTGCCCGCCGCCGGGGTCGTCGACGTCGCCCGCCAGTGCGCCGCCAAGGGCGTGCGCGGGCTGATCGTGATCTCGGCGGGATTCGGCGAGACCGGCCCCGAGGGGCTCGCGCGCCAGCACGATCTGCTCGACGTGTGCCGCGCCAGCGGCATGCGCCTGATCGGTCCGAACTGCATGGGCATCGTGAACACCGACCCCGAGCTCGTGCTGAACGGCACGTTCTCCACGGCATGGCCACCCTCTGGGCCGCGTGGGATTCCTGTCCCAGAGCGGCGCCCTCGGCCTCGCGGTGATGGGGCAGGCGGCGGCGCTCGGGCTCGGCCTGTCGACGTTCGTCTCGGTGGGCAACAAGGCCGACGTCTCGGGCAACGACCTGCTCTGCTACTGGGAGCAGGACGATCGCACCGACCTGGTGATGCTGTACCTCGAGAGCTTCGGCAACCCTCGCCGGTTCGGACGGCTCGCTCGTCGCATCGGCCGCACGAAGCCCGTCGTGGTGGTGAAGTCCGGACGCAGCGCGGCAGGGCAGCGCGCGGCGTCCTCGCATACCGGTGCCCTGCTGGCGGCCAGCGACACGACCGTCGACGCGCTCTTCCGACAGCACGGCGTGATCCGCACCGACACGCTCGAGGAGATGTTCGACGTCGCGACGCTGCTGGCGAACCAGCCGGTGCCGGCCGGCGATCGCGTCGCGATCGTCACGAACGCGGGCGGACTCGGCATCCTGTGCGCCGACACGTGCGAGGCCAACGGTCTGTCGGTGCCCGAGCTCGCTCCCGAGACGGTCGCCTCGCTCGAGTCGTTCCTGCCCGATGAGGCCTCGCTCTCGAACCCCGTGGACATGATCGCCTCGGCCACGCCCGCGGACTACGGGCAGGCGATCGGCACGGTCGCCGCCGATCCGAACGTCGACGCGATGATCGCGATCTACATCCCGCCGCTCGAATCCGACGCCCCTGCCGTCGCCACCGCGCTCGTGGACGCGATCACCAGCATCGACGGGCGTATCCCGGTCCTCACCTGCTTCATGTCGTCGCGCGGGTTGCCCGATGCCCTGCGGACGCCCGGTCTCCGCATCCCGTCGTTCGCCTACCCGGAACAGGCCGCGATCGCCCTCGCCCACGCGACCGAACTCGGGGTGTGGCGCGCGAAACCCGAAGGGACCGTCCCGTCGTTCGAGGTGCGCGAGGACGAGGCGGCGGCGGTGATCGCGGATGCTCTGACGCGCGGGGAAGGGTGGCTCACCCCCGGGGAGGTCCGGGCCCTGCTCGACTGCTACGGGGTGCCCACCGCGCGACAGGTGCGCGCGTCCTCACCCGAGGAAGCCGGCGACGCGGCGGCGTCGTTCGGTTCGACGGTCGCGCTCAAGGCGATCGGCCCGGTCCACAAGACGGAGTCGGGCGCGGTCGTGCTCGATCTCTCCCCCGCCGACGTGCTGGAGTCGGCCAGGGCGATGACCGAGCGCGTGATCGCGGCCGGGGAGCCGTTCGACGGATTCCTCGTGCAGGAGATGGTGGCTCCCGGCGTGGAGATGCTCGTCGGCGCCGTGGCCGATCCTGTGTTCGGACCGGTGATCGCGGTGGGAGCGGGCGGGGTGACGGTGGAGCTCACACGCGACGTCGCCGTGCGGGTCGCGCCGCTCACCGATCTCGACGCCGACGAGATGGTGCGCTCGCTCGCGACGTTCCCTCTGCTCGACGGGTTCCGGGGCGCCGAGAAGGCCGACGTGGCCGCGCTCGCCGACGTGGTGCTGCGGCTGGGTGCGATCGCGACGGCGCACGACGCGATCGCGGAGATGGACTGCAACCCGGTCATCGTGCACGCCCACGGCGCCGTCGTCGTCGATGCGCGCATCTCGGTGCAGACACCGGCGCCCGCCACCCCGTTCGGCGCTCGCTCCCAAGGATGACCTCGAGGTGCCCGTCGACGCCGACCTCGCGCCGTCGCTCACCGGAACCCGCGCTACCCTGGATGGCATGAGCAGCGTGGAGCGCATCAAGCACCTGGCCGAGCGAGCCGACATCGCCGCCGAGGAACTCTTCGAGTTCCTCGAGTCGCCTTCGGGCCGGCGCATGCGCAACGTGCTCGCCGGAGCCGTGATCGTCTCCGTGCCGCTGATCATGCGCGTGCCCGGCCTGAAGCGGTCGCCCCTCGGCAGGCTGGTCGCCATGACCGGGGGCAGCGCGATCCTGATCGGCATCGCCGAGGCGATCCGCGACTGGGAGCGCAGCGAGTCGTCGAAGGGACGCAGGCGCTCCGTGATCGACGTGCCTCCTCCGACCTCTGAGGGCGGCTGAAGCTACGGCTCCGCCGGCTCGTCAGGCCCTTCCGGCACCTCGGCCCTCGACGGAACATCCTCGAGACGGAGCTCCTCGTCGATCTGGTCGGGCGCGAGGGTGCCGACCGTGCCTCGGCTGATCGCGCGCGCGTAGAGGAAGAGCGCCGGCAGACGAAGCAGCCCCGAGACGACCAGGGCCGTCGGCACCGAGACCGAGCGGGCGATCAGCCCGATACCCGGTCCCCCGGCCGCCTGACCGATCGCATCTGACTGGGCGCCGATCGAATTGATCGTGGCACGGGTCTTGGCGTCCAGGCCTTGATTGATCCACGCCGTGAACACGGGCTCCCGCACGCTTCGCAGGGTCCCCACGAGCCAGAACATCGCGAGGGCGACCCAGAAGCTCGACGCCACGGCGAACACGACGACCGAGACGACCAGCACCAGGTCGACGACCGCCAATACCCGGGCGACCGTGCCGTGTCCCTGCAGATGCACCCGGCGCTTCACGATCGCCAGGGCGCCGATGCCGAGCAGCAGCGCCCCGCCGTCGAGGATGCCGAACCACACCGGCAGCTCGAGCCCTCCCACGGTCGGCAGCCCGATGTCCTCCAGCAGGTGTAGGTCGCTCAGTCGGTCGAAGCCCTCGGTCGACATGCCGTGCAGGGCCGCGGTGCCGAGGATCAGCAGCAACACGTGGTGAGCACGCACCGCGGCCACGCCCTCGCGGACGGTCGTGGCGAGCGAGGTGTGCAGCCGTTCGCCCTCTCGGCGTTCGGGCTGGAACCCCTCCTCGCGCATCGCGATCGCCATGAAGACCCCGAGCGCGATGAACCCGAGTCCCGAGATCAGGATCGGGGTTCGGAGGCTCGAGAACGACGCGATCGTCACTCCCACCGCGATGCCGACGAGCGAGCCCCACTGCCACCACTGCTCGCTGCGCAGGTACATCGGCTGTGCCGCCTCCTCTCCGATCTCGTCGGTGAGCCACGCGACGTCGGCGCCGCTCTGGAACGTGGCGAACACCCCCCACAGCGCCTGAGAGAGCACGGCGATCGCGAAGGACCCGGCCACGCCCAACACCAGGAACGCGACCCCGGTACCGAGTAGGCCGATCACGACCGAGAGACGGCGGCTCACGGTGTCGGCGACGACCCCGGTCGGCACCTCGAACAGCAGGTACGTGAGCTCCAGCACGGTGCCGAGCAGCAGTAGCTCGAAGGGTCCGAGCTGAAGCTCCACGATCAGGAACACGCTGAACAGCACCGACATCAGGTGGAAGAAGAAGCCCTCGCCGGTCGAGTAGACGAGGTAGACGGTCTCCGGTCGCAGTCGTCGCACGGTGATGTCCTCGAGGTGCGCTGGCCTGCCGGCGAGGATGCCGTTCGGGGGTGCCGAGAACGGCCGTCGCGCGGCGACGCACGGAAGCGGGGCGGGAAACCCGCCGGGTCACGGGGTGAGTGAGGCGGCCGGCGCTGCGCGGTCGAGTCTGGAAGGACGCCGCTGGCGTGTCAACCTCGCGAGCTGCCGTTCACCGCCCGTCAACCGTGATGTGGGAGCATCGGCACGTGAACGCGGTCTTCGACCCTGCGCCCGACGATCGGCCCTTCGCCGTCGTCGACCTCGGCTCGAACTCCGGGCGCATGATCGTGTTCCGGCTCCGCCAGGGTGAGCATCTCGATGTGATCGAGGACGCTCGAGCACCGCTTCGTCTGGCGCGGGCGCTCCGCGACTCAGAGCGGCTCGGACCCGATGCGATCGAGCGCACGCTCGAGGCGCTCCGCGACTTCGTCGCGGTCGCCAAGGGCGCCGGCGCGTCGCAGATGATCGCCGTGGCGACCTCGGCCGTGCGCGACGCGGCCGACGGGCACGAGCTGATCGAACGGGCGCATCGGCTCGGCGTTCCGCTGCAGACGATCGACGGTGACCACGAGGCGATGCTCGGGTTCTTCGGGGCGGTGCACGACCTGCCGGTGACGAGCGGGTTCACGTTCGACGTGGGCGGGGGCAGTGCGGAGATCTCGTCGTTCCGCGACCGACGGCTCGTGCGCTCGTGGTCGATGCCGCTCGGGTCGCTCCGCGTGAGCGATGGCTTCCTCACGTCCGATCCACCCGCCGATCACGAGATCCGGGCACTGCGCAAGTCGGTGAAGTCGTCGATGGCCGACGCAGGGATCACGGAGCTCGGCCCGAAGGACCAGCTCGTCGGTATCGGGGGCACCGTGCGCAACCTCGCGAAGATCGACCTGCGACGCACCGACTACCCGCTTCCCCTCCTGCACGGATACCGGCTCGCCGATCGACGCCTCGCGGCCGTGATCGACGAGCTCGCCGGGCGTTCGATGAAGCGGCGCGCGCAGGTGCCGGGACTGAACCCGGATCGATCCGACACGATCGTCGGTGGCGCCCTCGTGATCCAGGGCATCGCGAAGCAGCTCGGGGCGAGCGAGATCGTCGTCTCGAGCCGCGGGCTCCGCGAGGGCCTCGCCCTCGCCACGGCCGGGGCGACCGCACCGTCGCCGGAATGGGTTCGGTCGATCTCGGTGGCGACCCTCGCGGCGCGCTTCCGCACATGGAACGCGACGGCGGCTGAACGGCGCACCGGACTCGCGGCCGACCTGATCGAGGCGCTCGACCCGTCGACGCCGCCGCGCCAGCGCGAGATGCTGATGCATGCGGCGACCCTGCTCGATATCGGACGGGCGATCGACTACTACGACCGGTTCGAGCACGCGGCCAACATCGTGATCGCCGCGGACCTCGCCGGGTTCTCCCACGCCGACCTGGGCGCGCTCACCGCGATCCTGCGCCAGGCCGACGACGACACACGACTCGGACCGTACGGCCGGCTCGTGCCCGACGATGACCGGCAGGCGGTGTTGCGAGCCGCGACCGCGCTCACCCTCGCCGACGAACTGAACCGCCGGATCCCGCCGGGCGCACCGTCGCCGATCTCCTGCAACTGGATGCGCGGGGGCTTCGAGGTGGTCGCTCCCGTGCCGAGCGGATGGCGTCCGCGCGGCGTGGCCCAGCGGTTCCGGACCGTCTTCGATGCCGAACTGCTCGTGGTCGCGAACGAGTCGGCGCCCGTGCTCGCGCCGGCGCTCGAGCCCGACTGAGGCGTGATCGAGGGACCTCAGGTACTGGCCTCGTCGGACGGGAGCCAGCACTCCACCGTCGTTCCCGCATCGGCCTCGCTCGAGATCCGACACCAGCCACCGACCAGCTCGGCCCGCTCCACCATCGTGGCGAGCCCGAGATGTCCGGGCACGGGGGTCCCCACGCCGTCCGTGTCGAAACCCGTTCCGTCGTCGGCGACCAGGATGGTCACCCCGTCGCCCGCCGTCGTGACGCGCACCGACACGTGCTGCGCATCGGCGTGCTTGCGGGCGTTGGCGACGGCTTCCTGCACGATGCGGTAGAGCGCAGCCCGCAGCTCGGGATCCGGTTCACGGGTGAGCTCGTCGACCACGTGGTGGGTCCATCCGGTCTCCTTCGCCGCCCGGACGAGGTACTGGTCGATCGCGACGACGAGTCCCTGGTGGTCCAGGGCCGCCGGCCGCAACTCGAACACCAACGAACGCAGCCGCTCGATCGATCCGCGCACGGTCGATCGCAGCTCACCGAGGGCGGCCGTCGTGATCATCTCGGGCTGCTCGGCCAACATCGCGAGCCGAAGGTCGACCGCGCTCATCACCTGGATCGGATCGTCATGGATATCGGCGGCGATCCGGCGGCGCTCCTCCTCCTGCGCGGTCTCGATCTTCTGCGCGAGCTCGCGGCGCTGTTGGATCGTGCGGCGCAGGACCTCGAGGCTCCACCGGAGCTTCTCCTCCGCCTCCTTCTCTGCGGTCACGTCCAGCATGATGCCGCGCCAGTACCTGGGTGCGCCGTGCTCGTCGCGCACGAGGACCGCGTCGTCGCGGACCCAGACGGTGCGCCCGTCCTTCGCGACGATGCGGTACTCGGCATGGAACGGCTCGCCGTCGCGGTTCGAGCGCTCGTTCTCCGCACGGACAGGTCCGACATCGTCGGGGTGCACGATGCGCATCCAGAGCTCGGGGTCCCCCCATTCCGCCTGCGTGTAGCCGAGCAACAGCTCGGCCTGCGGGCTCGTGTAGAAGTTCGTGGAGTATTCGTCGGGGCGATCGAGATAGAGGATCGCGGGGATGCCCTCCACCAACTCCCGGTAGTCCTCGAACAAGGGGCCGCCGGGCTCGTCGTGCATCGGCTCGTCAGACCCTCGAGATCAACCCCGCGAGCAGAGCGACGCGGGGCACCACGCTCGTCAGGTCGAGCCACTCGGCCGGTGCGTGATCGTCGCCGCCGACCGGGCCGAGGCCGTCGATCGTCGGCGTGCCGGCCGCGCTCGTCGTGTTCGCATCGCTCGCGCCACCCGTCGCGGCATCGCGCAGCTCGAACCCGAGCTCCGAGGCGAGGCCGATCGCCAGCGCCGCGAGACGCGCGCCGCCCTCCTTCTTCTCCATCGGACGATGCCACCCGTCGCCGTCGACCCGCACGGTCACGCCGCTCACGCCATGGTCGGTACAGATCCGGGCGATCTCGGCTTCGGCCTCCTCGAGCGTAGCGAGCTCAGGGGACCGCAGGTCGACCTGGAGCATGCACCGTTCGGGCACGACGTTCGTGCGGGTGCCGCCTCGCGCGACCCCGACGTTCACCGTCACCCCGGGCCACCGGCCGTTCAGCGCCTGCATCGCGACCGTCGCGTTCGCGGCGGCGAGCACCGCGTTCGCGCCCTTCTCGGGCTCGACACCGGCGTGGGCCGCGCGGCCGACGAACTCGATCGAGTAGTCCGTGATGCCCTTTCGGGCGCTCACGATGTCGCCGTTGGCCCGGGCCCCTTCCAGAACGAACGCCGCATCGTGCGCGGGCGCGAGCTCACGGATCACCGGCCCCGAAATCGGCGAGCCGATCTCCTCGTCGGGATTGCACACGTATGTGATGCGTCCGAAGCCATCGAAACCGGCATCCTGCAGCACGTCGACCGCGTGGAACCCCGTGAGGAGGCCGCCCTTCATGTCCGACACGCCGGGCCCTCGCGCGAGATCTCCCTCGATCCGGAACGGTCGCTCGGCAACGGTGCCCTCGTCGAACACGGTGTCCATGTGCCCGACGAGCAGCACGTTCGGTCCCCCGCCACCTTCGAGGGAGCCGATCACGAGGTCGCCGAGCCTGGGTTCGCCGCCCTGTGGCTCGTGCGATCGGCGCTCGACCGACCACCCGCGCGCACGCATCCGCGCCTCGCAGAGGTCGGCGATCGCGTTCACCCCTTCGGGCGTGTACGACCCGCAGTCGACGTTGACCATCTGCCTGAGCTCGGCGACGAACGCGTCGTACCGGGGTGCGGCGAGATCCCGCAACGCATGGATGTCCATGCGGCTGACGCTAGCATGGCCGCCTCTCGGCGAGCAGGGGGGATCCATGACCAGGGACGGCCTCGGAGCGGTGGTCGGTCACCGAGGCGCCGCGATCCGGATCGAGTCGATCGTGGTCGACGACCCGGGACCCGGCGAGGTGCTCGTGAGGCTCGCCGCGAGCGGCGTGTGTCACAGCGACGTCTGGGCGATCGAGAACGGGAACTGGGGCGCCCCCTGGCCGATGCTGCTCGGCCACGAGGGGGCCGGCGTCGTCGAGGCCGTCGGCGACGGGGTCACGTCCGTTGCCGCCGGCGACCGAGTCGTCCTCACCTGGGCGGTGCCGTGTGGGCGGTGCCGACAGTGCCTTCGGGGTGCGCCGCGCCGATGCGGGCACGAGCTGCACCAGCCGCCGCGCATCCATCGCTTGGGAGGGCAGGTGCTCACCGGCGTTCTCCAGTGCGGCACGCTCGCGACCCACACCGTGGTGACGGAACCACAGGTCGTCGCGATGCCCGACGCCCTCGCCCTCTCCCGTGCCTGCCTGTTGGGCTGCGGCGTCTCGACCGGGATCGGGGCCGCGGTCCAGACCGCGAGGATCTGGCCGGGCGCGACCGTCGCGGTGATCGGCCTGGGCGGCATCGGCCTCGCGGCCCTGCAGGGGGCACGGATCGCCGGCGCGACGAGGGTGATCGCGATCGACGTCGTGCCGGCGAAGCTCGAGTGGGCTGTCGGATTCGGCGCCACCGACACCGTCGATGCATCGGCGGGCGATCCCGTCGAGGTGGTTCGGCGGCTGACCGGCGGCGAGGGCGTCGACGTCGCGCTCGAGGCGGTCGGACGCCCCGAGTGCGTGCGACAAGCGGTGGAGATGCTGGGCTTCGCAGGCACCGCCGTCGCGATCGGCGTGCCGCCCGTGCCGAGCGAGGTCACGATCGCCTGGAACGGCTCGGACCGGGCCGCGTACCCGCACAAGGTGAGCCTGCTCGTCACCGACGGCGGCGACCCGATCCCCCAGGAGGACTTCCCGCGGATGGCCGCCTGGGCGATCGAGGGATCCCTGGACCTCGATGCGATGGTGAGCCGCGAGATCGCCCTGACCGAGGACGACCTGAACGACGCGGTTCGAGCGATGCTGGCGGGCGAGGTGATCCGATCCGTGGTCGTCTTCCCCGGTGTCGACGGCTGAGCGGCACGGCCGGGAACCGATCGACTCGGTAGCATCCGCGCGTGCACAGGGGCGAGATGAACTGGATCTGGACGATCGGCGCGCCCATGGTCCGCGCCATCATGTCGATCGTCTTCAGGATCCGCATCGAGGGGATCGAGCACGTCCCTCGAACCGGCGCCGTGATCCAGGCACCGAACCACCTCAGCGTGCTCGACGGCCCGGCGGTCTCGGCCGTCACGGGCACCCACCGATGGCGAGCGACCCGCAACCTGATCGCGGCCGAGGTCTTCCGAGGGGTGATCGGATGGATCCTCGTGCAGGCCCGGCAGGTCCCCATCAGCCGCGGCACCGGGGACACCGGAGCCCTCGACGAGGCGGTGGCCGCCGCCGAGAGTGGCTCGTGCGTCGGGATCTTCGCCGAGGGGCGCGTGAGCGACGATCCCGAAGCCGGGCTCCAGCGCATCCGCTCGGGCCTCACGCGTATCGCGATCCCGTCCGGGGCACCCGTCGTGCCGGTGGGCATCTGGGGAACGCACGAGGTCTGGCCACGGTCGGGGCTCGACCGTACGTCGCTCCTGCGGCGTCATACCTTGGCCCTCGTGTACGGCGAGGCGATCAGAGCCCGCCCCGACGAGTCGCCGGGTGAGTTCCGTGAGCGCTACCGGGCAGCGCTCGAGGTCGCCGTCTCACGCGCTCGCACGATCGCCGGCTCAGGCGCGTGAACGTGTCGCCGACTCAGGCGCGATCGGCGATCTCCTCCGGGAGCCAGAACCAGCGGAGGTGCTCGAAGTCCTCACCGACGTCGAGCGGCGCGTCGCCCGAGCCAGGCGAGGGGGCCGGAGCCGGTGACGCCTCGAGCACCGCTCGCGCCTCGTCGAGGTAGCCGGCGAGAGCCGACTCGGTCGCATGATGGCGATGGCTGCTGAACTCCAGCCCTCCACCGCCGTACCGGACGTCGTCGAGCGACATCGGAGGTTCGGGCTGGCCGTCCACGTGGCGCCACATGCCCGTCGCCGCGTCGAAGCGATATCGGGGGAGCAGCCTCCAACCATGTGTCGCCACCATGTCGACCGCGTCGAGCACGTACTCGAACACGGTCTCGGTGATGAAGTAGTTGAAGTTCACCCGCACCCAGCCGGGCTTGATGCCCTCGCACCCGCGAGCGATCTCGCGCTCGAAACCGTGCGACGTCTCGAGATCGATGCCGAGTAGCCGGTGGCCGTAGGGACCTGCGCACGAGCACCCTCCCCGCGCCTGAACGCCGAACAGGTCGTTCAGCACCGCGACCACGAAGTTGTGGTGCAGGTACCGCTGCTCGTGCCGGACGACGAACGACACGATCGACAGGCGCGGGAGGTCGTGGCTCCCGAGGATGTCGATCGCCGGGTTCTCCTCCCATCGATGCATCGCCCGATGGGTGAACGACGCTTCGCGCTCCCGGATCGCCTCGGCACCCACGGCGCGCTTCAGCTGGAAGACGAGACCCGCGCGGATCGACCCGACGATGTCGGGGGTACCACCCTCCTCCCGCCGCTCGATGTCGTCGAGGTACACGTGCTCGGTGGGGTTCACATAGGCGACGGTGCCGCCGCCGGGGACGCTCGGCACACGGTTGCCGAAGAGCTCGCGTCGCGCCACCAGCACCCCGGGAGTGCCCGGCCCGCCGACGAACTTGTGCGGGGAGACGACGATCGCGTCGAGGGCGGCGAGCGGGTCGTCGCCCGGCGTCATCTCGATCTCGACGTACGGGGCGGCGGCGGCATAGTCCCAGCACGACAGGGCACCGTGACGGCGGAGCAAGGACGAGAGCGCCGGGACGTCCGAGAGGATGCCGGTGACGTTCGAGGCCGCGGAGAAGCTCCCGATCTTCATGGGGCGGTCGGCGTGCTCCAGCAGCGAACGCTCGAGCGCCGCGAGGTCGATACGACCGTCATGGTCCTCGGGCACGGTCACGAGGTCGGCGATCGACTCCCTCCACGGGAGGTCGTTGGAATGGTGCTCGTACGGTCCGATGAAGACCACCGGACGTTCCGAGGCCGGGATACGTTCGAGCAATGCGTACCGATCGTCGAGCCCGGCGGGCAGCCGCAGGCCGAGACAGTCGATCAGGGTGGCGATCGCTCCGGTCGACCCACTGCCGCAGAAGATCACGGCATGCTCGCGCTCGTTCGCGCCGCACGCCTCGCGCACGATGCGCCGCGCATCCTCACGGAACCGCGTCGTCTGCAGCCCGGTGCCGCTCGACTCCGTGTGCGTGTTCGCATACAGCGGGAGCACGGTCTCGCGTATGAAGTCCTCGATGAACGAGAGCGACCGCCCCGAGGCCGTGTAGTCGGCGTACGTGACGCGTCGCACGCCGAAGGGGGTGGCGATCGCCTCGTCGTCCCCGATCACCGCCGACCTGATCGTGTCGATCAGCGCGTCGTCAGCCACGCGCGGCATCGTAGCTCGCGGCGCCGACCGGCCGTTGCCGTTCAGGCACGCTGCTCGAGGCTCGTCAGCGCCGGCTGCCCCCGCTTACGCCGATACATCGACTCATCGGCCTGCCGGAGCAGGGTACGAGCGTCGTCGCCGTCGTACGGGAAGACGCTCCAGCCGATGCTGGCCTGCATCCTGACGTCGCCCACGCGCAAGCCGAGCGGCTGCTCGAGGGCCGACTCGATGCGACGGACGACGGCGATGATGGACGCCTCGACGTTGGCGCCCGCGACGCCCGGAGCGATGTCGGTGAGGAGCACGATGAATTCGTCCCCGCTCTGACGCGCCACGAGATCGGCATCGCGCACGGCCGCCTTCAGCCGCACCGCCACCTGCTTGAGCACCTCGTCGCCCGTGTCGTGACCGTGCACGTCGTTCACGGGCTTGAACCGGTCGAGGTCGAGGAAGAGGACGGCCACCGCCGAGCCCAGCCGCCTGGCCCTCGCGATGGCAACCACGAGATGCTCCTCGAGCATCGCCCGGTTCGGCAACCCGGTGAGGTGGTCGTGGTGAGCCAGGTGCTGCATCCGAAGCTCGGCTTCCTTGGTGGGCGTGATGTCGAGCATCACCCCCTGGATGTACAGCGGCTCGCCCCGTTCATCGCGGATCGTCGACGATCGGTCGCTGACCCACACGACGCGGCCGTCCGGACGCACGTACCGGTACTCACCGGCCTCCGGCTGGCCGGTGCGCAGGTAGGACTCGTAGTCGAGACGGGAGCGCTCACGGTCGTCCGCGTGGATCAGGTCGTCCCAGATGCCTTCGTTCGCGAGGAAGTCCGACGCCGGAACCCCGAGGAGCTCCTCGATGTAGGGGCTCATGTAGTACGTCGGGCCGTCCAGCCTCGGCGAGTACGTGTAGATGGCGGCGGGGAGCTGCTCGAGCAACGCGGCGTACCGAGCCTCAGCCTCGTAGATGCGCGCCTCCGCCACGCGCAGACGTCGCTGCACGCCGTCGGTATCGGGCTCGTGGTGGCGTTCGTCGTCGCGCTCCGGCAACTGCAAGGGCACTCTCCTGGTCGAGGAGTCTTTCCCGTGGCCGGAGTATCGGCACGGCGCACCCGCAGCCTGAGAACGCGATGAGCGGCCCCGAAGGACCGCTCATCGGTGGTTCCGAGGGGCGGCCGGGTTAGCCCAGCGCCACCGCGTTGATCAGGTTCGAGTCGCGCAGCTTGCGCAGCGCCTCACGCTCGATCAGCCGCACACGCTCACCGGAGAGGCCGAGCACCTTGCCGGTCTCGCGCAGGCTGAGGGGCTGCCCGTTCTCGAGGCCGTACCGCAGCGCCACGACATGGCGCTCGCGCTCGTCGAGCACGCGATCGACGGCGCCTCCGATCTCCTCGCGGAGCAGGGCGTCCTCGACCTCGTTGAACGCGGCGTCGGAGTCGACCTCCTCGATCAGATCGCCGAGCTCGGTGTCCTCGCCCACGGGCGACTGCAGCGACAGCGGCTCACGGCGACCCATCTCGGTGAGGTCGTCGATCTCCTCGACCGTGGTGTCGAGCGCCTTGGCGAGCTCCTCGCGCGAAGGCTCGCGACCCATCGACTGTGCGAACTGGAACCGCGTACGGTTCAGCTTGCGCAGCCGGTCGTGGATGTGGACCGGCAGGCGGATCGAGCGCGAGCGATCGGCGATCGCGCGCGTGATGCCCTGACGGATCCACCACGTGGCGTAGGTCGAGAACTTGAACCCGCGGCGCCAGTCGAACAGCTCGACCGCGCGCATCAGGCCGATGTTCCCTTCCTGGATCAGGTCGAGGAGCGGCAGACCCTGGCCCTGGTACTTGCGGGCCACCGACACCACCAACCGCAGGTTGGCCATGATGAATCGCTGGCGCGCGGCCTCGGCCGTGCGCACCTCACGACGGGCCTTCGCGATGCTCTTCTCGGACCGCAGACGGCCGGCACGGAGGCGCTCCTCGGCCTCCTTGCCCGCCTCGATCGTCATGGCGAGCTCGACCTCTTCCTCTTTGGTGAGCAGCGGCTCGCGGGCCGCCGCCTCCAGGTAGAGGCGCAGGTCATCGGCGTCATCGGTCCCTAGGGGACGCGCTGGCTCCGGCACTTCGTATCACGCTCCTCCTCGAGGCCACTCGATCGCACGGGGCGACGTCGTCGGTCCTCGGGAACTCGGGTTCCTCGGTCGGTCGGGCGGTTCCGGCTGCAGGGGATCGAGGCGCGCGGGAAGAAACGCCTTGGCAGCCGCTCGTCGGTATGGTAAGGGGTTCGACTCGCGTTTGTAAAGCTGAACGGGTGTGGAGGTCTCGTGAAGGCTTCCACGACCGCGTGGTCCCATGTCGGACGTGTCGGCCATCTCCTCCCCCTCGCCCCGGCTCAGGTACATCTTTCCAACGCCGTGAGCTGCGGAAACCTTCCCGTTCGTCCCGCACCTCACTGATCGTTCGGCAGCCGCAGGGCCAAGGATGTGGCGGACGCGTCACGGATCTGGATCGCGACGGGGAGGGGTGGCCCCGGCGAACACTGCGCGACCATCGGCCCATGCCCGCATCTCGGCGATCTCGTCGGCACGGGAACGGGAGAGCGGGGTCGTGGCCAGGACCTCGCCCTCGATGCGACCGGTGGTGAGCTCGGCATCGTCGGCGAAGGCCCGGTAGAGGGCAGCCACCACGACCCCCTCGAGCTCCGCCCCGGAGAATCCCTCCGTGCGCGCAGCGAGTGCATCGAGGTCGAAGGCCGAGACGTCGCGATCGCGCTCGCGGAGCTGAAGAGCCAGGATCTCAGCTCTCTCGTCCGCATCGGGCAGGTCGACGAAGAACGTCTCGTCGAACCGTCCGCGGCGCAGGAGCTCCGGAGGTAATGCACCGATGTCGTTGCACGTGGCGACCAGGAACACGCCGTCCGGCCTCTCTTGGAGCCACCGGAGGAATGAACCGAGCACCCGCATGCTCGTGCCGCCGTCGCCCGATCGTTGACTGGCGGCGAATCCCTTCTCGATCTCGTCGACCCAGAGCACGACGGGAGCCATCGCCTCCACGGTGCGTAGCGCCCGCCGCATCCGCGCCTCCGACTCGCCGACGAACGACCCGTAGATCGCGCCGGGATCGAGCAGCACGAGAGGCAGGCCCCATGTGCGCGCCAGGGTCTTCGCGACGAGGGACTTGCCGCACCCCGGTACGCCCGTGAGCAGGACCCCCCGCGGCGCATCGAGCCCGAACGCACGTGCCTCAGGTTCGAACCCCCGGCCACGCACGCGGAGCCAGTCCTTCAATGCTTCCATGCCGCCGACGGCAGCGAGCCCCCGCGCATCGGTCGGCACGAGCTCGAGGACGCCGTCGTCGGCGAGCAGCTCCGCCTTCGCCTCCCGGATGTCGGCCACGTCCTCGTCGATCGAGTCCGCCCTCGGCCATCGCCTCACGAAGGATCAGACGTTCCGCCTCGGGCAGCGAGATGCCGCGGACGGCCTCGGTCAACGCAGCGAGGGCGCCGTCGTCGAGGGTGATCGCGAGCCCTCGTTCGACCAGCTCATCGGTGACGTGGCGGACGAGCGCCGCCACCTCCAGCACATCGGGAGGTTCGAGGGTCCACGGCAGGGCGACGCCGTCCAGCTCGGCCGGCATCGTGAGATCGGGAGACGTCAGCACGATCGTCTGGCCCACCGGTTCCTCGAGCGCGAACTCCTTCAGCCGGCGGACCACTTTCGCGTCGGCGAGGGCCGCCTCCACGTCGAGGAACACGAAGACCGACGGATCGGTCAGCCCGTCCGCGAAGCTCAGCGCCTGGGTGATGTCGGCCGTCGACGGCTGTGGCGGCAAACCGTCGCTCGCGAAACCGCGAGCGGCTGACCAGGTCCACAGTTGCATCCCGGCATCGGTCGCGGCTCGGCGGAGCACCCCGAGGAACCGCGCCTCGTCGTCGACCCGAACGACGATCAACGGGTGCCGGGACACGAGGAGCAGGCGGAGGTCGGACGTGGGATCCACGAGCCGCATCTTCGCAGGCCGGTAGCCTTGTTTCGTGAGCCTCGAACTGCCCGAGCTGCAGGTCGCCGACGTCGATGGTCCGATCGCCTTCCGCGAATGGGACGGCCCCGACGAGACGACGTTCGTGCTCGTCCACGGGCTCGGCGGCTCGCACGTCAACTGGGTGCAGGTGGCTCCGGGCCTCGCGGGGCTCGGGCGGGTCATCGCCCTCGACCTGCCGGGGTTCGGCTCCTCGCCCCGCGAGGGCCGCGGTTCGGGCCTGATGGACGAGCGTCGGCTGATCTCGCGGTTCCTGGCGAGCCGTGTGAGCGGACGCGTCGTGCTGGTCGGGAACTCGATGGGGGGCGTGCTCGGCATCCTGCACGCGGCCGTGGAGCCCGAGTCGCTCGCGGGCCTGGTGCTCACCAGCTCGCCGTTCCCGTGGGTTCGCGGGGCCTCTCCCCCATCCCGCCGTGATCGTGGGGTTCACGGCGTACGACACCCCAGGCCTCGGCCCGCTCGTGCTCAAGACCCGCATGCGCCGCCTCGAGGCGGAGCGGGCGGTACGCCTGGGACTCCGGCTCATCGCGGCCGATCCGCGTTCGATCCCCGATGAGGTCGTGCAGCTCATGGTCGACCAGATGAAGGAGCGCGCCCTGGACCCGGACGCGCCCGCGGCGTTCCAGGACGCATGGCGGTCGCTGCGACGGCTCGGCCAGCGCCCCGATGTCGCCCGAGGGGCGATGGATGGTGTCCGGTGCCCGGTGTTCGTGGTGCACGGTCGACGCGACCGATTGGTGCCCGCCGCCTATGCCGAGGCCGCACTGCGGGAGCACACCGCGTGGCGCGGTCGCATCTTCCCCGACCTCGGCCACGTGCCGCAGATGGAGGCCCCGGGCAGATGGCTCGCCGAGGTCGCGGACTGGTACGCCGAGACGTTCCGCTGACTCAGGGCCGCGGCGCGGCCGCCGCCGCCTTCTCCAGCTCGTCGATCGCGGTCTCGATGCCTCGCGCGAGCACGTCGACGTCGGGGAGCGAGTCCCAGTCGGCGGTGAGCCCGAACGCCATCGTGCCGGCGAGACTCGTGCACGCGACCGACAGGCCGCTGCGCTCCCCGAGCGGCATCGCGGGATAGCTCGCGACGAGCGGCGCGCCCGCGAGGTACAGCGGCACCTGCGGCGCCGGCACGTTCGACACCACGAGGTTGAACCAGCGACCACGGCTCGCGAGGCGCGCCGCCATCGCGTGCAGCGCCGGCGGCGCGTAGGCCCCGAGCCCGATGATCGAGTCGGCCCCCACGGCCATCGATGATTCCTTCAGCTGAGCGGTGGCGCGGCGCACTCGTTGCAGCCGGGTGCGCGCCCGGAGCCGCCCGACCGGCACGTCGACGAAGGCAGGGGCCACGCGGTTGCCCACCTCACCCTGCTCGGCCTTCGAACGGACCGACACCGGCACCATGACCCTCAGGGTGCGTCCGCTCGTCTCCTCGCCCCGATGCTCGAGCAGATCGTGCAGGCCGCCCGCCACCGCCGTCAGCACCACGTCGTTCACCGTCCCCCCGAGGGAGCGCTTGATCTCACGGATCCGCGTGAACGACGCCTCGGCCATCGCGAACCGGCGCGCCGGTCCGATCAGCGTGTCGAACGGGCCGGCCGGCGGGGCGCCCATGTCCACCACGTCGCGCACCCCCGAGAGCGTCTCGGCCACGGCCGCGAGCGTGCGGGCGGGCGCGCCCACGGCGTGACCGATCGCCTCGAGCGGGTGCAGCACGAGATCCTGGGCCGCATCGCGCAACAGATCGTCGCGCGTCGGGGGCGCCTCGGCCGTCCACGGCCTCGCCGGCGGTGTGCCGATCTCGGCGTCGGGAGCGAGGTCGAACAGCGCGGAGGCGATCGCCATGCCCGAGATGCCGTCGGCGAGCGCATGATGCAGCTTCATGAGCACGGCCGTGCGGCGCTCCGCGAGGCCCTCGAAGACGTACAGCTCCCACAACGGCTTGGCCGGATCGAGCGGACGCGAGAGCACACGGCCGACGGCGCGCTCCAGTTGGAACCGCCCGCCGGGCGTCGGGATCGCCGAACGCCGCAGATGGAAGTCGAGGTCGAACCGGTCGTCGTCGACCCAGAGGGGCCGTGCGAGCCCGAACGGCACGCGCATCACGCGTTGTCGCAGCCTCGGCGCGAGGTGCAGCCGGGCCTCCACGACCCGCTGCACGTCGTCATAGGTCAGCGGTCCGTCGTCGCGAGGGTCGAACACGGAGACGCCCGCCACGTGCATGTGCACGGCCGGCGTCTCCAGGTACAGGAAGCTCGCGTCGAGGCTCGTGAGTCGTTCGGGCGCCATCGCGACGAGGGTACTCCGCGCTGAGGATGACCGACGAGAGGGTGCTCGGACGCTCTGCTCGGAAGGCTAGGACAGAGCCTCGATCGCCCGAGGCACCGCGAACCGGCCGATCGCGTAGGTCAGCACGAAGGCGATCAGCGCGACATCCAGCCACCGGGATCGAAGCGCCGTGAACGCACGCTCGCTCGGGCAGGCGTCACGACGACGCCGCAGGCCGAGCCAGATCGCGACACCGGCGAACACGGCCCCGAGGATGAACGTGACGAACCGATAGCTGCTCATCGCGAGGAGGAACGACCCGGCGCTCGCACCCATCGCCACACCGACGGCGGGACCGATGCAACAGACCGCTCCGATCACTCCGCCGGAGACACCGGCCCAGATCGCGGGACGCGCCGGAGCCCGGGCGTCCGGCGCCGGCTCGGAGGTGTGGCCCGCTTCCATCACGGCTCCTCGAGCTGGATGCGGATGCGCTTGTTCGCCTTGCCCTTCGACTCCGTCTTCACGACCTTCACCCGTCCGACCTCAGCGCTCGAGGCGACATGCGTGCCGCCGTCCGCCTGCTTGTCGATGCCCGTGATGTCGATCACGCGGATCGGATCGACCGACGCCGGGATCAGTGAGACCTTCGTGCGGATCAGATCCGGGTCGGCGAGGGCCTCCTCCCTGGGAAGGAAGTGCACGAGGACCGGTACGTCCTCGGCGAGACGAGCGTTCAGGCGCTGTTCGACCTCGTGACCGAACTCCTGGCTGATGCCGTCGAGCTCGAAGTCCATGCGCGCGACACCGCCGGAGTCCATGTTCCCGCCGGTGACCTTCGCGCCGAAGTCGGTGTAGACGACGCCCGAGAGCGCGTGCAGGGCGGTGTGGGTGCGCATGTGCTGGTAGCGCCGATCCCAGTCGATCTCGGCCGTGAGGCTCGAGCCGGCCTCCGGCGGGGATGTCGAAGGATCGACCGCGTGCACGATCGCGCCGTCGTCTCGTGACTTGGTCGTGTCGGTGACGCGACACGCACCGCCCTCCCACCGCAAGGTGCCAGAGTCCCCGGGCTGACCCCCGCCACGTGGGTAGAACACGGTTCGGTCGAGCACGACGCCGTCGTCACGAACGGCCACGACGGTCGCGTCGCAGCTGCGCAGATAGGCGTCGCGTGAGAACAGCTCGTCGGTCATGTAGGGACGCTATCGCAGGCCGGGCAGAAGGGCAGCGCCATCAGACGTTCGGTTCGGCGGTTCGAGTCGTCCGCACGACCGACGCGATCACGGCGCCCACCAGGATCAGCGCACCCCCGGCCGCGACCGTCGTCGTGATGGGCTCGTCGAGGAAGATCGCCGCGAGCACGGCGACCGTGAGCGGTTCCATCACGCCGATGATCGCGTTGCGGACGGCGCCGACGCGCTGCAGGCCCGCGAGCATCGTCGCGAACGCGCCCGCCGACACGAGCACGATCGCCGCGAGTCGCGCCGGGGTCGCGCCCGCCGGGAGCACGAACGAGCCGAGCACGATCGCGAAGACGACGTTCGAGGTCGCCGCCCCGGCGCCCAGCCACCCGGCGGCCGTGACCGGGTCCGTACGGCGCACGTGGCGATCGGTGCCCACGAGATAGGCGGTGTAGACGATCGCCGTCGCGAGGGCGAGCGCGATGCCGAGCGGCTCGACGTCGGTCTCCCCGCCCCCGCCCAGCACGACGATCGCGCTCCCACCGATCGCGAGCGCGAGCGCGACGAACAACGGCGGTGACGGGGCGCGACGGTCGAGCGCGATCGTCACCAGCATCACCCAGACCGGATACGTGTAGAAGAGCAGCGTGACCGCCGCCGCCGATCCGTGGTTCAAGGCCGAGAAGTAGAGGGCCGCCTCGGTGCCGTATCCGAGCGTGCCGGCGAGCGCGAGAGCGAGGCGCTCGCCCGGCGCAGGCAGGCCGGGCCGCCGGAGCACCAGGGCGAGTCCGAGCAGCAACACCGACTGTCCACCGAAGCGGATCGCCAGCGTGACGAACGGCGGTCCGCCGGCCTGCACCTTCGAGCCGAGGATCACGACCCCGGCGAAGAGCACCGCCATCGCGACCGACATCGCCGAGCCGATCAGTTCGCCTCGGCGATCGACCGCACGCCTCGTCGCGGCGACCTCGCTCATCCGTCGCCCTCGAGGAACCGGCCGACACGCTCGACCAGCAACGGGATCGACGTGAGCAGCTCGTCCTCGGATGCCAGCACGATCGCCTCGGCGTGGGGCATCACCTCGGCCAGGCCCCGGGCCACCGTTGCGGGGTGGATCGAGTCGCCCTCACGGCCGATCACGAGCGCCGGCGCGCTCACGGCGGCCAATGCCGAGAGCGAGGGAACCGCGGCGTCCCGCACGACGTCCCGGATCGCACGCGCCACGCCGGTCGGGTTCATGTCCTGCCACAGCAGCAGGTCGAACTCTCGGAGCCCGGGCTGCGTCTCGTAGTTCCCGGCGCGTCCCGACTCCCGCAGGATCGCCTCGATCGCATCGTCGCGCGGCAGCGTCTCGAGGAGCTCCGCGGTGCGCTCGAACAAGGGCGTCGCTCCGATCGGGCCCTCGAGTGCCGAGGGCAGCACGAACACCACCCGCTCGAACCGATCGGGCTCTCGCACGAGCAGGTGCGCGAGCGCGCCGGCGCCGAGCGAGGTGCCCACCGCGCAGGTCGCGCTCGTCTCGCGAGCGACGGCGTCGAGATCGCGAGCGAAGTCGGCGTAGCGATAGGAGCCGGCCTCGGGTGTGCTCGAGTGCCCATGGCCGCGGAAGCAGAACCGCACCTTCGTGCCGGGGGCCATCGGCGTGAACGCGGCGAGCTCCATGCACGAGTTGGTCAACCCATGAGCGAACACCGTCGTTGGATCGCCCGAACCCTCGACCTCGACGTGGAGCACGGCGTCGCCGGCTCGCAGCTCAGGCACGGATCGAGCTTCGCTCACGCATCGGACCCGAGGGTACGATGGCCCTCATGATGCACGACGACGCAACCAACGCACCCGACGCGACGGCCATCGAGATCTCGCGCAGCGACGTCGAGCACGTGCTCTCACGCTTCCGCGTGCGACTCACCGATGTCGACGGCTCGACGACCGAGCACGACGTGACGATGTCGCGGGCCGAGTGGGAGCGGTTCGGGACCGGCTACCGCACGCCCGAGGCGCTGATCGAGGGGTCGTTCCGGTTCCTGCTGGCGCGCGAACCGAAGGAGCAGATCCTCGGCGCGTTCAGCCTCGGACTGATCCCCCGGTACTTCCCCTCGTACGGGCGCGAGATCGAACCGACGGACTGACGCTCAGTCGACCTCCGCCGGCACCACGGTCTCGCCGTCGATCTCGATCAGGTCGTCCTGCGGGGCGAACTGATCGCGGATGCGCCGCGCCCAGGCCGCGACGAGCGCGGTCAGGCCGAGGAACACGACGCCGGAGACGAGCAGGATCGACCGCGTGGTGACCTCGCTGTCCTCGGTCCAGAGCAGGAAGAGGATCACGGCCGGCACGATGTAGCCGAGGTTGTAGGCGATGTCGAACAACGCGAATGCCCGGCCGCGGAAGTCGTCGGGCATCGTCTGCTGCATGATCGTGTCGGCCGAGATCTTGCCGACGAAGAACGAGAAGAACCCGATGAACAGCATCGCGGCGAACCCGGCCACCGAGACGAACAGCCCACCCACGATCGTGCCGATGCCGAGCAGCACCATCGACATCAGCAACAGGCGCACGGGGGGCACCCGGTCCTTGTACTTCTGGGCCACGACCATGCCGAGCGCGCCACCGACCAGGCCGCCCATGCCCGAGAGCACCAGCGAGATCGTGTCGGAGTCCCCGCCGGCCACGAGGTTCTTCGCATAGAGACCGAACACGAACAATCCGAACCCCCAGAACTGGTAGCGCAGCATCTGGAACGACGACAGCCCGAGCGCGGCCGGCGCCCGGCTCGCGACCTCCTTCAGGCCGGCCACGATGTTGCGGACTACCTGGGATGCCTCCTGCGTGAACGTCGTCTCGTGCGGGCGGAGCTCGGCGTGCCGCAGCTGCTTCGCGACCAGCGCACCGACCAGCAGGACGGCGGCGCCGACGACGACGGGCACGAACGGGGGCACGAAGCCGGCGAGCGCGCCCCCGAACACGATGCCGAAGATCTGCGCGAGGGCGCCACCGGCCTGTGACAGACCGTTGCCCTGCAGAAGGTCCTTCCCCGAGAGCACGTCGGGGATCGCCGCGGACTTCACGGCGAGGGCGATGCGCACGCATGCCTGCACCGCGAGCAGCCCCACGATCAGCGCCGCCGGTCGCGAAGGTCGTTGCCCTCGGTCGTGTCGGAGCCGAGCGGCACGAGCACCGCGAGCGCCACGATCACGACCACGACGGCCGTGGCCACGTCGGCCCACCAGACGACCCGTCGTCGCGGGAAGCGGTCGATGAACACGCCGATGAACGGCGAGATCAGCGTGTACGGAACGTAGAGGGCGAGCACGACGGTGAGCAGGTAGTCGGCCGACGGCAGGTTCTGCACGTCGAAGCCCTCCTGTCCGCCGAACGCGAGCGACTTCGCGATCGCGCCCTGCACGACGCCCTGCCCGGCCTGCGCGAGGAACTGCACGCCCATCAGGACCGAGAAGTCGCGATTCGAGAAGGTCGCGAACATCGCGTTGAAGAAGCCGGCGAGCGAATCGAGCGGCCTGCGCAGCCACGCGTCGGCGACCCGCAGCGCTGCGCCGATGCCGATCGCGACGGCGACGACCGTCCAACCCTTGGCGACGCTGAGCGGACCGCGCCACACCGCGAGGACGGCGATGCCGGCGAGCAGGACGAGCACGACCGACATGCCGGGGATCAGCGCGATCCGATCGACCGTGGTGCGGATGCCGAGCCAGTTCGATGCGAGCCACCCCGGCACGATCAGGAGCAGGGCGAGCAGGGCGATCACGAGCAGGTTCTGCGGCAGGTTCTCGAGCGGGCCCGGATGCGCCTCGAACTTGGCGGCTTCCTCGGCAGCCGCGGCCTGGGCGCGCTCGACCACGTCGGCGGGCGGGGACCAGAGCCCCTCGCCCTCGATCACGTAGACGTCGGGTCCGACCTCGACCCCCTGCGACGTGGCCGCCTCGAGGTTCTGCTGCTCGATGTCGGCCGAGCAGTCCTCGACGCCGTTGCACAGACCTCCGTAGTACTGCCCGATCAGGAACACGACCGGCGGCTCGCTGAGCTCCTCGAACCTCGGCTGGAAGTCGTCGGCCAGCTTCTCATCGGGGTCGCAGAGGGCCGCCTCGCCCCCGAACGCTTCGCACCAATGCGCCGTCGCGGCGTCGGTGTAGCCCTCGCTGCCGGCGGTCGAGGTGGTGCGCTCGCCCGCGAGGAAGTTCTCGAGCGTGCCGAGGTAGGTGACCGAGCGCTCGATCGACTCGCCCGGCAGTCCCGTGCGGAAGACGTTCGTGTAGGTCTTCGCCCAGCCGTACGCGGTGTTCGTGTCGGTGGCAGGATCGTCGGTGTCGCCGTAGTTCACGACGAGCACGTTCGCCCGTTCGCCGGCCGCATCGACCACCTCGTTGACGGCGGCGAGCGAGGTGCGCACCTGCTGGTTCGCCCACTGATTCGTCTCACTCACCCAGCGGTTCTCGACGCCGTCGAACAGGACGTAGCCCAGCGAGGCGACCACGAGGATCGAACCCAGCGCCCCGGCGACGAGCGCCGCACCGTGGCGGCCGCGGAGCAACCAGCGGATCGCGACGAACGCGCCGAGACCGACGAGCGCCATGGGGGCCGCACTCGCGTTCATGAAGCGGTAGTACGGGAGCGCCGCACCCGTGAACACGGACGCCGCGCCGGCGAACGCCACCAGCCACCAGATCGACACCTGGTCTTCCGTGCGGGCCGGCTCTCGGGTGCGGCGCGAGAGCAGGATCGTCGAGACGATCGCGATCGCCATGAACGGCACGATCACGATCGGCTGCAGCGAGGTCACCCATTCGACGAGTCGATCGGTGAAGAACTCAGCGCTGTAGGGCGGGGGCAAGGCGGCTTCCGCGAGGCTCGCCGGCTTCCCCCAGATGCCGACGACCCACATCGCGAGGCCGGCGATCATGCCGAAACCGACGGACATCAGCATCGGCGCGTCGGCCCGCAGCGCGGCCCCGAAGGAGAACCGGCTCGTCAGGAAGTGGAAGCCGAACACCGCCATCAGCACCGCGCCGAAGATCACGCACGTCGTCGGATGCGTGAACGCCGCGGCGATGCCGATCAGGAACAGCGCCGTCCTCGCGCCCCACGACGTTCGGGCCTCGTGGACGAACGGGATCATCAGCGCCAGCAGGAACAGCACCGTGATGTTGTCGAGGTAGCCCACGTACGGCGTCGTCAGGAAGAGGGCCACGGTGGCGAGCAACGTGGTCAGCACCACGAGCGGATCGCGGCGGCTCCGGAACAGGGCCGCGCCGAGCGCGAGCCCGGTGAGGATCGGGATGCCGATCATCAGGTACGCGCTGAAGGTGTACCGGTCGATGCCGACGACCTGTTGCAGCAGCGCGCCGGCGAGCGGCACGGTCACGCGGTAGCCACCGGCGAAGAGTCCGTTCGGGCCCCACTCCTCGGCGACACGCACGGGGTCGGCCTCGAGGATCACCTGGGCGCGCCACGTGTACCACGCGGGGTCACGCGTCGGCGCCGACAGGCTCGGGTCGGCGAGGAACTTCCAGCCGAGCACCAACAGCATCAGCAGGGCGAACCCGCCGACCATCCACCACGACCCCAGCCAGCGCGGGCCCGAGTCGGGGCTCGAGCCGGGCAGGGGCGGCTCGCCCGCCGGTGCCTTCACGGTGTCGGTCGCAGCCATCGAGCGGATCCCTTCAGATCGTGGGGGAAGGAGTCATTCGGGCAGCCCACGACCACGCCGAGGCCATGGGAACCGCCACAGGATAGACGAGCCGCACCCCGCTGCCTCGGAAGCGACCGCCCACGTCAAGGCGCGGCCTCGGGCAGGCACGGAAGGTCCTGCATCAGCGCCGACGGGAACGCCGCCTGCATGACCGCATCGTCTTCTTGGCCCGGGTTCGGCACCACACCGCCCCCGGCCGTCTGGGCCTGCGTGAAGGTCATCATGTACCGCGCCACGTCATCGACGGTGTGACCGTTGGCCTCGAGCTCCTCCAGGTTCAGGAACGCCTGCGTGGGCTGCATCAGCTCGACGATCACCGGGCCGCCGGGGGTCCCGAATCGGTCGTTGATCATCTCCTGCATCGGTCCGGTGGAGATCTGGTACCCCCCGCTCACGGCGGGGTCGGGCATCGCTGCGTGATCGGCGGTGACCACCATCGCCCACTCGCCCTTGCCCACCTCGCGGTTCGAGGAACGTGACGAGATCCTTCATCGCGCGGTCCTGCGCCGCGACGGCGTCGAGCATCTCGGGGGAGTTCATCGACCACACGTGGCTGACGTAGTCGATCGCCTTGAAGTTCAGGTACAGCAGGTCGGGTACGTCGTCGGCTCCGAAGCCCTCACGCCGGATCACCTCTTCGACGACCCGCTGCTGGTACGGGGTTCGGGCGGGGGTGTCGAAGCCTTGCAGCAGCTCGTCGATGTCGTTGTCGCGCCACTTGCCGTCGAGCTGTCCGTCCGCCTGGTCGACCGCCTCTTTGTCCTGCTCGAACCCTCCGACGTCGTTCGCGTACCCGGCCAGCTCGTAGTAGGCGGCCTCGCGCTCGGGCAGGTTCCACTCGAACCCTTCGTCGGTGAGCGTCTCCCCACCGATCACCGACCGGGTGAGCGCGATGTCGCGATCACCGCCGGAGAAGAACGAGCCGTGACCCAACATGCCGAAGTGGATGTCGACGGTACCGACGATGCCGGCGAGCGGCTCGTTGCCCAGGGCACGGTCGTACACGTCGGCGAACGTCGGCTCGATGAAGAACGTCGGGCCCTGGTTCCACGGACCGGTGATCCGACCGGCCACGAGCATGTTGTGCCCGACGATGCCGTGGTGGCGCGGATAGGCCCCCGTGCCGATCGTCGCGTGGATCTGGGCGGTGCTCGTCGGCGACGATCCGACGGTCGCGTCGGTGTACCAGGTGCCCTTCGGGATCAGCGACTTCGTGTACGGCCACGCGCCGGGATGCTCATCGAGCACGTTGATGCCTCCGGCGTCCCACACCATCGTGACCAAGCAGCTTCGGGATCTCACGCTCGGCCTCGGGGAGCAGCGCCTCGGTCATCGGCTGACCGTCGGGAGCCCGGAAGCCATCGAACTTCATGAGCTGCGCCGACGTGGGCGCGATGCCCGCCACCGTCACGGGACGGCCGACCTCGCCCTGCGCCCGTACGAAGCCGGGGCCGTACCAGAACATCGGCACCGTCTGGATGTAGTCCCACGGCCCGACGTGGGGCAGACCGGAACCGACGAAGTTCGGCTCCTTCGGCACGAAGGTGAGCTGCGCCCCCCGGTCGGGTCGCCACCCCCGCCAGATGCGCAGCAGCTCATCGTGGGGCAGGGAACACGCGGCAGAGACGAGATCTCGCTGACCCGACTGGGCCGCAGCATGGATCGGAGGGCGGATCAGCCCGAGTCCGACCAGCACGGCGGCGAGCGAGAGGGGAACGAGGGATCGGCGGGCGGGCATGTCGGCATAGGGAACACGACCCCGGCAGCGCACGACAACCCGCGGGCGTTGAGAGTCTGTGACGGCGCGAGATCGAGACGGAAGCCCTGGTCGCAGGCGGTAGCGTGGGGGTGTGCGTGATCGGTCGTCGGCTCTGGACCCTGCTGCTCGTGCTGGCGCTCGTGGGAGCTCCGGCGGTGGTCCTTCGCATCTTCTGCGTCGGGAGCAGCTGCGACGCGGGCGAGGCACGAGCGCAGGCCACGGTTCCGTTCTGTCCCCTCCCGGAGCGACTCCGCCACGAGATCGCGGCCGGGTTCCGCGAGGGACGCTCCCCCGATGTGATGGCGGCGACCGCGGGGCTCGACACCGTCTCGACGCAGGTCCAGCGGGGCGCACGGGTGCCTTGGCCCGGCACGGAGGATCGAGATGGTGTCCCGGGCCTGCCCGACACCCGGGTGCCGATCGTGTTCTTCGGTGCGGGCGTGCGGCCGGGAGCGTTGCCGACGGGGACCGCGCTGGACGCGATCGCGCCGACGCTCGAGTCCATCACGGGGTTCCGGCGCGCCCATCCGGAGGTCCGGACCGGCGAGGCGGTCGAGGGAGCCGCGATCGCGGGACACGACGCGCCCTCGCTCGTCGTGACGATCGCGTGGAAGGGTATCGGCACTCTCGGACCTCGAGCGGAGCCCCACGGCGTGGCCGTTCCTGCGGCGAGCGATGCGCACCGGCGCGGGGACCCTCGCGGGCACCACCGGCTCCGTGCCGCTCGACCCCGCCGCCACGCTCACCACGATCGGCACCGGAGGGCGACCGTCGAGCCACGGCATCACGGGCACCGCGGTGCGTCAGGACGACGGCGAGGTCGCGGTCGCCTGGTCGACACCCGGAGCGGGCTCGGTGATCGCCACGTTCGCCGACGACCTGGACCACGACTCGGGCGGACGGGCCAGGGTGGCCGCGATCGTCACGAACGCCGTCGATCGGGGCATCGTCGGCAACGGGTGGTACCTCGACGCCGTCGACGACGACACGACGATCCGCGCCGACGACCCGGCGCGCTCGGCGACGAAGGCCGCCGCGATCGTCGCCTCCGACGACCTCGGGGGCGACGAGGTCACCGATGTGCTGGGTGTCGTGCTCGACGGCGAGGTCGGGCGGGTCGACGCGGCGACGTCCGCGGTCGTGTCGTCGATCCGGGAACTCGTGCCGAACACGACCTTCGTCGTGACCGCCACCGGAAGCCTCGCCGGCGGTGGCCGGGGCGAGGACGCCCTCGGCATCGCCGCGGACGTCGACTCGGCCCTCGGCGCGCCGGTCGTCGCGGAGGTCGCGGCGGACGGCCTCTTCCTCGATCGAGACGTGCTCGTGGATCGCTCGCTCACGGCCCAGCAGGTCGCCGACGCGATGCGAGGCGTCGACGCCGGCGGCCAGCCGCTCTTCGACGACGTGTACCCGTCGTTCGCCGTCGCCTTCTCGAGGTACTGCTGATGGCCGTCGAGCTGGAGCCTCGCGCACCGTCGTCCGATCCGCAGACCCGCGACCGATCCCGCCCCCCGGTCGCGATCGTGATCGTGGGGCTCCTCGCCGTCGCCGTGCTCGTGCGCGTCGTCGATCCCTCGAGCCTGCCGTGGTTGCGGAACCTGCTGATCGTCTTCGGCTCGCTGCTGGTCGAGGCGATGCCGTTCATCCTGCTCGGCGCAACCGTCTCGGCCGCGATCGAGGTGCTCGTGCCCGCCTCGGCGTTCGCGCGCATCGCGTTGCTCCCGCGCGGCCTGCAGCTGCCGGCCGCGGCCGCGGCCGGCGTGGCGTTCCCGGTCTGCGAGTGCGGCTCGGTGCCCGTGGCCCGGCGGCTCGCCGCGAAGGGCCTCGCCCCGAGCGCGGCGATCACCTTCATGTTGGCGGCCCCGATCGTGAACCCGGTCGTCGTGGCGTCGACGTTCGTGGCCTATCGCGGTCGCGACACCCTCTGGATCATGGTGCTCGGACGCCTGGCCCTCGGCTTCATCGTGGCGATGACGGTCGGCTGGGTCATGGGCCGGGTGCGCTCGGGCGAGCTGCTGCGGGCGCGGGCGGACCAGGTCGAGGCCCACGAGATCGACGACGGAGGAGGCGCGGTGGCGCCGCTTCTTCGGGCATCTCACCGGCGACGTGGTGTTCATGGCGCGGTTCCTGATCATGGGCGCCGCGCTCGCCGCCGCGATCCAGACGTTCGTGCCGCAGTCGATCGTGAACAGCGTGGCGAGCCTGCCCATCCTGAGCCTGATCGCGATGATGGCGCTCGCGTTCGTGATGTCGTTGTGTTCGGAGTCCGACGCCTTCGTCGCTGCCTCGTTCACGGCGTTCGGCCCCGCGTGCCCAGCTCGCGTTCCTCGTCTTCGGCCCGATGGTCGACCTGAAGCTCGCGGCGCTGTACGTGGGCACGTATCAGCGAGGGTTCCTGCGCACGGTCGTGATCGCGGTCGGCGCCACCACCCTCGTGGCCACCTTGTGGATCCAGGTGATCTGGGGATGACGACCATGCCGACGCGCGAGGACGAACGCCTCCGGTTCAGCGCGCCGCGCGTGGCGGCCGGACTCGCGATCGGGGCCTGGGCGGGGCTCTTCTGGTTCCTGCTGCTCGCGGGGCGCACCTCGCTGTACCTGTCCACGCGCACCGCATGGCTCGTGCCGCTCGGCGCCGCGCTGGCCACGATCGCGGCCGTGGGACGGCTCGCGTCGGCCAGGGTGCGCTCCCCGGAGCCGCTCGGCAACCGGGAGACCTGGATGTTCGGCGTGATCGTGCTCCCGGTCGTCCTGCTCCTCACGCTGCCGCCGGCAACGCTCGACTCGTATGCGGTGAACCGGCGATCGAACTCGAGCGCGATCGGATCCAGCGCGCGGATCGTGAGCGGCCCGATCGACCTCGTCGACGTCGCGGCTGCCAGGGCGGTCGTCGATGCCGAGGCGGCGCTCAAGGCCCGTGCCGGCGAGCGGGTCACGATCGAGGGGTTCGTGACCGAGGAGCCCGGCGAGGCCGACCGCTTCCAGCTGACGCGGTTCGTGATCACGTGCTGCGTGGCCGACGCCACGATCAGCTACGTCACCGTCGTCGACGCGCCGCCCGGCAGCTTCGAGACCGACCAGTGGGTCCGTGTCGTGGGTCCGATCTACCCGCTCGGCAGCGACATCCTCGTGCAGGCGGAGTCGGTCGAGCCGATCGATCCGCCGGACGAGCCCTACCTCACGCCCTGAGGCTCACGCGCACGCGCGACAGGTGCCGATCAGGTCGAGGCGGTGGCGCACCTTCGCGAACCCGCTCCGCTTCGCCAGCCGGTCGACGGCGCGATCCATCGTCGTCTCGAGATCGGGCGGGATCGTGACGTCTTCCACCCTGCCGCAGTTCGAGCAGATCAGGTGGTGATGATGCTCGGTGAGGTCCTCCGCCAGCTCGTACCGCGCGAACTCCCCTTCGGCGATCACCCGGCGCACCACCCCTGCGTGCTCGAGCACGGCGAGGTTGCGGTAGACGGAGCTCTGCGGGCCCGTTCGGGACCGCACGATCTCGGCCGTGGACAGCGGGGTCCGCGCACGCTCGAGGGCCGCGACCAGCGCTTCCCGCTGCGGCGTGTATCGCTGCCCGACGCCGCGCAACCGCTCGGCGACGGTCGCATGCAGGTCTCGCGCCACGAGCCGCATCATACGTCGGCCCCGGGCGCGCTCCGGGCCGCGGCGAGGGCACGGGACGCGACGGCGACGACCACGAACACCCCCGCCGTGACCAGCACGATCGTGCCCCCCGTGGCGAGCCCACCGGGGAACACCCTCGACAACGCGAGGCCCGCGACCGATGCCCCGACGCCGATCACGACCGAGATCGCGAGAGCCCCCGAGAACGAGCGCGCGATCATCTGCGCGCACGCCACGGGCAACACCATCATCGCCGCGACGAGGAGGATGCCGACGATCTGCATCGCCGCGACGACGGCGACCGCGGTCAGCACGGCGAGCAACGCGTTCAGGAGGCCGACGGGGAGCCCGGCGACCCGCGACCACTCCTCGTCGGTGACCACCGAGAACATCGCGCGGCGCAGCGCGAACACGGCGACCACGATGCCGAGACCGAGCAGGACGATCGCCCACACCTCGCTGCCGCTCACCGTGAGCGGTCCGCCGAACAGGTACGTGAGCACGTTCGAGGAGAGCCCGTCGCCTGCCGAGATCAGCACCACACCGAGCGCGATCCCCGAGTAGAAGAGGATCGCGAGCGCGACGTCGCCCGACGTGCGTCGCCGGGCCCGGAACCACTCGATGCCGAGCGACCCCCCGACCGCGAACGCGAGCGCCGTCCACAGCGGCGCCCACGCCGCGAGCAGCCCCGCCCCGACACCGGCGAACGCGACGTGCCCGATGCCGTCACCGATCAGTGAGAGCCGCTTCTGCACGAGGAACACGCCGATCGTCGGGGCGAACGCCCCCACCGCGATGCACGCGATCAGCGCGCGCTGCATGAAGGCGAGGTCGAACGGGTACGGGAGCGCGATCTCGGCGATCACGAGAGCTGCTCCAGCCAGATCGGCAGGTCCTCGGCATGCACGCCCAGGCTCCCGACCCCTCGCGCGGCCAGGGCAGCCGGCTCGCCGTCGAACAGGACCGTGCGTTTGAGCACGATCACGCGGTCGACATCGTCGGCGACCGCCGAGAGCTCGTGCGAGACGAGCAAGACGCCGGCACCGTGATCACGGATCAGGTGCACGAGCGAGTCGCGGAAGAGTCGCTGCGACGCCGCGTCGACGCCCGCGATCGGTTCGTCGAGCACCAGCAGCGACGGCTCGCTCGCGAACGCTCTGGCGATGAACGCGCGCTGCTGCTGACCGCCCGAGAGCTCGTTCACCGGGCTGGCGGCGAGGTCGGCGAGGCCGACCGACGCGATCGCGTGTTCCACCTGACGGCGATCGGCGCGAGACATCGGCAGCCACCAACGGCCATCGGTCAGCCGGCCCGCCGACACGATCTCCCGCACGGTGGCGGGGAGCTCCGAGCTGAGGCTGGGACGTTGCGGCACGTATCCGAGCCGCCCGCGCCGGCGCACCGCCCCCGGCGGACGACCGAAGAGGCGAGCCTCGCCGACGTCGGGTTCGAGCGAGCCGAGCAGCAGCCGCAACAGCGTGGACTTGCCCGATCCGTTCGGCCCGACGAGGGCGACGAACTCGCCCGCCCGAACCTCGAGGTCGACGTGCTCCAGCACCGGCTCGCGGCCGTACGCGAACGTCAGGCCTCTCGGCCGCGAGGAGCTCCTGGCGCGCGTCGTCGTCGCCGGTCACGGGCGGGACGCTAGGTGCAGACGAGGCCATCTCGCAACGTCTCCAGGTTCCGTCGCATCACGGACAGGTAATCGTCGCCGGCCGCTTCCTGCTCGTCGGTGAGGCCTTCCAGCGGACTCAGGACCGCGGTGCGGATCCCGGCTTCCGCGGCCAGCGTCTCGGCGACATCGGGAGGCACCAGGTCCTCGGTGAAGATCGTGGTGACCCCTTCGGCGCTCGCCTCGGCGGCGAGCTCGGCGATGCGATCGGGGTCGGGCTCGGACTCGGGTGCGAGCCCCGAGATCGCGCGCTGCTCGAGATCGTACGCAGCGGCGAGGTAGCCGAACGCCGCATGGCTCGTGATCATCACACGCGTGCCGCACCGGGCGAGCCCCTCACGGAACTCGTCGTCGAGCAGCGAGAGCTCGACGCCGAAGTCCTCGGCGTTCGCGGTGAAGCGATCGCCGTCCGCGCCGCCTCGAACCTCGCCCAGACCAGCGGCGATCGCGGTCGACGATGTCGGAGTAGAGCGCGGGGTCGAGCCACACGTGTGGGTCGATCGCCGCCTCGTCGGCGTGTTCGCCGCCGGGCGGCGCGTCGCGAGGCTCGATCCCATCGAGCGCGTCGATGACGACGCCGGTCGCCTCGGCCTCGACGGCATCCTCGACGGCCGGCTGGAACCCGCCACCCAGGTACACGACGAGATCCGCCTCGGCGATCGCCTGGAGATCGTCCGGGGTGAGCTCGAGGTCATGAGGCTCGACACCGGGGGGAGTGAGGTTCGTGACGGTCACCTCGATCGCCGCCGACGCGCGCGGCCGCGAGGGCCAGGGGGTAGAAGCTCGCCACGACCTCGATCTCGTCGTCGGACCCATCGCCCACCTCCGCCCCGCCGGCACACGCCACGGCGCCGAGCGACAGGGTCAGGAGAAGAACGAGACTGAGAATCGCTCTCATAACCATCGACGGTACCCTCCCGGCGGCGGGTCGTCAACGGCGGGCGTGATCGGCGCCCCCGGTGGTAGCGTCCGCGCGTGGCGGTGCGCATCGGCATCGGGCTGTTCACGGGCCAGATCCCGGCCGGATCGGAGCGTTCCTTCGCGCAGGAGTACCGGGACACGATCGAGCTCGTGCGGCTCGCGGAGTCCGTCGGGTTCGACTCCGCGTGGGTGAGCGAGCACCACGGCGCCTCCGACGGGTACCTCCCCTCGCTGCTGGTGATGTGTGCCGCGCTCGCCGAGGCGACCTCGACGATCCGACTCGGCACCGGCGTGCTCCTCACGCCGTTCCACGACCCCCTGCGCCTCGCGGAGGACGCGGCCGTGGTCGACCAGATCGCCGGTGGACGCCTCACGCTCGGCCTCGGCATCGGGTGGCGACCCGAGGAGTTCCGGATGTTCGGGGTGCCGATGCGAGAGCGGCTCGCGCGCACGGTCGAGACCATCGCGATCCTGCGACAGGCGTGGACGGGGGAACGCTTCTCCCACCGCGGCGAGGTGTTCGACCTCGATCGTGTGCGCGTGACGCCTCCTCCCGCCCGACCGGGGGGACCGCCGATCCTGCTCGGCGGCTACGTCGACGCGGCGCTGCGGCGAGCCGGCGAGCTGGGCGACGGCCACATCACCGACGCCGACGACCTCGTCCATGTCCGCAAGGCGGTCTCCCTGATGGAGGAAGGCGCGCGGGACGCCGGGCGCGATCCGGCCGCGATGCAGCTCGCCCTGATGGCGAACGCGTTCGTCGCCGACGAGCACGCCTGGGAGATCGCCGCGCCGGGCGTGATGCATCAGCTGGGCGCCTACGAGGCATGGGATCGCGGGTCACGACACGCCCGAGCACGATTCGCTCGATGCGGTGGTCAGCGACGAGCACGCCGCGCGCCGTTCGACCGCGGCCGGCACGGCCGACGACGTCGCACACGCGCTCGAGCCGATCGTGCGGTCGCTCGGCGTGAGGGCCGAGGCCGATCTGATCGTGCGACTCCACTACCCCGGCATGGCGTTCGACGATGCCGCCCGAGCCGTCTCGCTCTTCGGTGACCGGGTGCTCCCCGCGCTCCGCGACGTCGGCCGGCGCTAGTCGGGCAACGAGACCCGGCCGCGGTCGCGACCCTCGAGAGCGCCGGCCGAGGCGTCGACGACGCCGTCGCGATGCAACCCGCGCACGGCATCGACCAGGCGTTCGGGGGGAGTGCCGGTCGCACGGGAGAGGCCGCCGAACGTGCGGGGCGAGCGGTCGCGCAGTGCCGCGAGCGCGGCCCCTCGGACCTGCCGCAGCGACCCCTCGAACCTCGGTTGGCGCCGGCTCGACGGCCTGCCGACGCGCCCCGAGGCGGCGAACGCGCACCAGGGGCGCAGCGGACAGACGTCGCAGCGGGGAGTCGGCCGACACACCTCGTCGGCCGAGATCCATCACCGCCTGGTTCCACGCCGACGGGCGGCGGATGGTCGAGCCACGCCGAGGCGGCCTCACCGAGGACGCGGGCCGATACCTCGTCGGCTTCCGAAGCGAGGTCGACGCGCGCCCACACGCGGCGGACGTTCGTGTCGATCGCGGCCACCGGCTCTCCGAACCCCAGGCTCGCGACGGCGGCCGCCGTGTAGTCGCCGATCCCCGGCAGGGTGCGCAGCACCGAGGGATCGCGCGGCACCTCGCCGTCGTGCACCCGGACGATCTCGGCCGCGGCGCGGTGGAGCGCGACGGCGCGTCGCGGATAGCCCAGACGACCCCAGGCTCGCAGCACCTCGGCCCTCGGCGCGTCCGCCAGGGAGCCCACGTCGGGGAACCTCCGCATGAACCCCTCGAACACCGGCTGGACCCGTGCGACCTGGGTCTGCTGCAGCATGACCTCGCTCACGAGCACCGCGAACGGATCGGGGAACCGCGCCCCCCGCCGGGCGGGCGTCCGCCAGGGATACGCGCGTCGCCGAGGCCGGTACCAGGCGAGCAGGGCTTCCCGCACCTGGTCGCGCGGACTAGGCTGCTGATGGTCGATAGCCGAGGTTCCCGAAGGGCCAGTCATGACCGTGATCCGTGACGTGATGAGCACCGATCTCACGATCGTGCCGCCGAGCACCACGATCGCGGATGCCGCGACGACGATGAGCACCCGTCAGGTGGGCAGCGCACTCGTGCTCGACGGCGACCGCCTCGTCGGCATCTTCACCGAGCGCGACGTGCTGCGAGCCGTGGGCTCGGACTTCGACGCCGAGCATCATGCGGTGAGCGAGTTCATGACGAAGGACCCGAAGACGATCGGGCCACAGGTCGATGCGCACGAGGCGCTCGAGTCGATGTTCGCGTTCGGGTTCCGCCATCTGCCGGTCGTCGACGAGGGGCGCGTGGTGGGCATCGTCTCGATGCGCGACGTCACCCCGCGGACCTGAACGGTCGACCACCGCCGCCGACGCCGCGCCGCGTTCCTCAGAACCCGGCCTTCGAGTCCTTGTTCGGCATCTCGTCGGCCACCGCCGTCAGCGCCTCGTGCACGGATCGGAAGACCTCGGCGACGAACGACGCCTGCTGCCCGTCGTTGCCGGTCATCGTTCCTCGCACCGCCGACGCGGTGATCTCGCAGGCCTTCTCGAACACAGCCCAGTCGCTCTCGCGGGACATGCGATCTCCTCCGTGTGGTCGTGATCGGTGATCGCGCCGCGACGGTGTCACGGCGCCGATCGGACCTTCAGGCTACCTGAGGGTGCTCACTCGAACGCCCGCGAGCCGGTCAGGGCCGCCCCGACGATCAGCGTGTGGATCTCCTCGGTGCCCTCGTAGGTGATCACCGACTCGAGGTTGTTCATGTGCCGGATCACCGGCGCGTCGAACGTGATGCCGGTGGCCCCCAGGAGCGAGCGGGCGTCCCGCGCGATCGCCAGGGCCGCTCGGGCGTTGTGCAGCTTCGTCATGCTGACCTGCTCGAACGTGACCCGACCGGCGTCCTTCAGCCGCCCGAGCTGCAGCGCCATCAACGACCCCGCGTTCACGGCGATCGCCATCTCGACCAGCTTGCGCTGCACCAGCTGGAACGCGCCGATCGGCTTGCCGAACTGCACGCGGCTCGTCGCATGATCGAGCGCGGCCTCGTAACAGGCGCGCGCCGCGCCCATCGTCCCCCAGGCGATGCCGAACCTCGCCTCCGTGAGGCACGAGAGCGGCCCCTTGATGCCCTCGATCCCGGGCAGCACCGCCTCGGCCGGCAGACGCACGTCGCGAAGGTGCAGCTCCGAACGCGCGGCGGCCCGCAGCGACCACGCGTGCTCGAGCGGCGAGAACTCGACCCCGGGCGCGGCGCTCGGCACCACGAACCCCCGGATCACGTCCCGCTCGTCCTTGGCCCACACGATCGCGACGTCGCTCACCCATCCGTTCGTGTTCCACTTCTTGTGCCCGGTGAGCACCCAGTCCGAGCCGTCGCGGACGGCCCTGGTCGTCATGCTCGACGGGTCCGAGCCCGACCCCGGCTCGGTGAGCGCGAAGCACCCGATCGCGTCGCCGCGTGCCATGCGCGGCAGCCACTCCTCCCGCTGCGCCTCGGTGCCGTAGGTGCGGATCGGGAACATCGCCAGCGACCCCTGCACGCTCACGAACGATCGGAGGCCCGAGTCCCCGTACTCGACCTCGCGGTTGGCGACCCCGTACTCCACCGCGCTCGCGCCCGCGCAGCCGTACCCGTCGAGATGCATGCCGAGGATGCCGAGCTCGCCGTAGCCGCGGGCGAGCTCCACCGGGAACTCCCCCCGCTCGAACCACCCCTCGATGAACGGCAGCACGTGTTCGGCCGTGAAGGCCCGCACCCGATCGCGCACGGCCGCCTCGCCGGCGGTGAGCAGGCCGTCGACGTCGAGGAAGTCCAACGGGTCGCGCGGCGTCGTGGGCATGGACCCAAGCCTACGGGTGCGTCGGGCGGGCAACTTCGGGCAGGATGTCGAGGACGGGACCGTCGCGTTCGTCGTATCGGTGAACGCGACGGAGGGCCGTCGCGAGAGCCGCTGCGAGAGGAAGGAGCGTCGATGCAGTACATGCTGTTGATCTACGGAGACATGAGCGCCTACCCGGAGATGAACGACGCGGAGCAGGCCGCCGAGATGAAGCGCTGGTACGACTACTCCGACTGGCTCGCCCAGAAGGGGTGGATGAAGGCCGGCGACGCCCTCGTCGGCGTCGAGCAGGCGACGAGCGTGCGGGTGCGCGACGGGGAGCGCATCGTGACCGACGGCCCGTTCGCCGAGACGAAGGAGACGCTCGGCGGCTACTACCTGCTCGAGGTCGACAACCTCGACGACGCGATCGAGGCCGCCGCGGAATGCCCCGGCGCGCCGTACGGCACGATCGAGCTGCGCCCGGTCATGGGGCTTCCGGAGCTGCCGCAGGCGTGACCACGACCGCCGACGAGGTCGTCGATCGTCTGTTCCGGCGTGAGTCGGGGCGGGCGGTCGCGACCTTGATCCGCACGGTCGGGAGCTTCGACCTCGCGGAAGACGCGGTCCAGGAAGCCTTCGCGGTGGCGCTCGATCGATGGCCGCGCGACGGCGTCCCCGACAACCCGGGCGCGTGGATCACCATCACCGCCCGCAACCGGGCGATCGATCGCATCAGGCGCGAGCAGGTCGGCAGGACGAAGGCCGAGGCCGCGGAGCAGCTTCGGGCGCTGGAGGACTTGGACACCGACGACATGCAGGGGATCCCCGACGAACGCCTGCGGCTGATCTTCACGTGCTGCCACCCGGCGCTGCCGATGGAATCGCGGGTGGCCCTGACGCTGCGGACCGTGGGGGGACTCTCGACCCGCGAGATCGCCCGCGCCTTCCTCTCCCCCGAGCCGACCGTCGCGCAACGGCTCGTCCGGGCGAAGCGGAAGATCCGCGAGGCGGGCATCCCCTACCGAGTGCCGCCACGGGACCTGCTGGAGGAGCGCCTCGACGGGGTGCTCGCCGTGCTCTACCTCGTCTTCAACGAGGGGTACAGCGCGACGAGCGGCGACCTCGTGCGGGTCGACCTGTGCGACGAGGCGATCTGGCTCGTCCGCACGTCGACCGGCTGCTCCCGGACCGGCCCGAGGTGCAGGGGTTGCTGGCGCTGCTGTTGCTGCAGCACTCTCGCCGTGACGCCAGGACCGACGCGGCCGGCGATCTCGTGCTGCTCGAGGACCAGGACCGGGCGCGGTGGGACCACGACATGATCGATGAGGGCGTGGCCGTGCTCGACCGGGCGATCGCGCATCGTGCGCCCGGTCCGTACCAGCTGCAGGCGGCGATCGCGGCGCTGCACGCGCAGGCGCCGCGCCCCGACGACACCGACTGGCCCCAGATCGCCGGCCTCTACGGGGCGCTGGCGTCGACGACGCCCAGCCCCGTGGTCGAGCTGAACCGCGCCGTCGCCGTCGCGATGGCCGACGGTCCCGCGGCCGGCATGCCGCTGCTCGACGCGCTCGCCCCCGAGCTCGACGGCTACCACCTGTTCCATGCCGCCCGCGCCGACCTGCTGCGGCGCCTGGACAGGGGCCCCGAGGCGACCGCGGCGTACCGGCGCGCCCTCGAGCTGGCCACGAACCCCGCGGAGCGCTCGTTCCTCGCAACGGCGACTCGCACAGCTCTGAGGACCGGAGCGCCCGGCCGGGTGCGCTAGGGTTCTGCGTCGATGCTCTTCCCCACGATCGACTTCGCGGTCTTCTTCGCCCTGGTGTTCCTGGGGCACTGGCTGCTGAACCCGAAACCGCTTGCCCTGGAAGCTGTTCATGATCGGGGCGAGCTACGTCTTCTACGCCTGGTGGGACGTGCACTTCATCTGGCTGCTCGCGGGCGTGTCGGCGATCTCGCAGCTGGGCGCGATCGCCGTGGCCCGCCAACCCGACGAGCGACGCAAGCGCATCGCGATGGTCGCCGGCGTCACGCTCACGATGCTGCCGCTGCTGTACTTCAAGTACTACTCGTGGGCGTCGCTCGAGCTCTCGAACGCCGCGAACTCCCTCGGGCTGAACGTCGGGCTCCCGCTCGTGCAGCTGATCCTGCCGGTCGGGATCTCGTTCTTCACGTTCATGGCGATCAGCTACATCGTCGACGTCTACCGCGGGCACACACGCGTCGCGAGCTGGATCGACGCGTTCCTGTACCTGTCGTTCTTCCCGCACCTCGTGGCGGGGCCGATCGTGCGCCCCGACGAGCTGATCCCCCAGCTCGACGTGCGGCGCGACCCCCGCCACATCGACGTCGCGGGGGCCTCGTGGCTGATCGTCGGCGGGCTCTTCAAGAAGGTCGTCGTCTCGAGCTTCCTCGCCACCACGATGGTCGACCCGGTGTTCGGCGATCCCGCGAGCCACTCGGCGATCGACGCGCTCTTCGGCATCCTCGCGTACGCGATCGTGATCTACGCCGACTTCAGCGGGTACACCGACATCGCGATCGGGGTGGCCAAGCTGCTCGGGTTCCAGTTCCCGCAGAACTTCGATCGCCCGTACTCCGCGCGATCGCTGCAGGACTTCTGGCGCCGCTGGCACATCACCCTGTCGCGCTGGCTGCGCGACTACCTGTACATCCCGCTCGGCGGGTCGAAGAAGGGAGAGATCCGCACCTACGTGAACATCGTGGTCACGATGGTGCTCGGCGGCCTGTGGCACGGCGCCGCCTGGACGTTCGTCTTCTGGGGGCTCTACCACGGCATCGGCCAGGCGATCGGCGCATGGAAGCGGACACACCTGCCCGAGCGGACCGAGACCCCGTTGCTGCTGTGGGGACAGCGGCTGTCCACGTTCGCGCTCGTCTGCGTGGGATGGGTCTTCTTCCGGGCCGACTCGATGGCCACGGCGTTCTCGCTCCTCGGCCGGCTCATCACGGGATGGACGACCCCGACCGAGCTCGTGACCCCTCTCGTGATCGGCACGATCGCGCTGATGCTGGCGTTGCAGTACGCGCCGAGGGAGCCGGGCCTCCTGCTGCAGGAGCGCATCTCGCGGTGGCGCCCGGTGCCGATGGGGCTCGCCGGAGCCGCATCCTTGTTCGTGATCAGCACGCTCGGGCCGCAGGGCGTGGCACCCTTCATCTACTTCCAGTTCTGAGGACCAGATGCCCGAGACCCCGCACGAGAGGATGCCGACGCTGGAGCGGTTCGACCGCTTCGGCGAGGACGCCCGCACGCCGGTCCCTCGCGGGCGCGTCACGATGCCGGCGGGACGGGTCCTGATCGTGCTGCTCGTCGCGCTGCTCGTGTGGGGCGCGTTGTACGCCCCGAGCCTGAAGCGCGCCTCCGAGGCACAGCCGCTCGGCACGCGGCGCACGGTCTCGCTGTGGGTGCTCGGCCCCGTCGCGGCGATCAGCGACTTCGTGCAGCTCACGGCCCTGACCGACGGCGCGATCCGGGCGCTCGGTCGCGACCCGAACGAGGCGCCGGGAGGCGTGCTCGACGTGCCTCTGCCCACGCTCGATCCCGACGTCTCGGTCTCGCCGAAGCCCGACGAGCCCGTGGTGAAGGACACGAAGATCCGCCGGCCGACCCCGACGAACGAGCTGCGGGTCGCCGTCGTCGGGGACTCGCTCGCGGCGGGCCTCGGCGTCTACCTCGAGCGCGAGTTCCGCCCGGCGCTCGTGCGACTGACCCGCCAGGGACGCATCTCGACGGGGCTCTCTCGCCTGGACTACTTCGACTGGATGACCGCGATGCGCCAGATCGAGAACGGCTTCTCGCCCGACCTCGTCGTCGTGATGATCGGCGACAACGACAACCAGAGCCTGCAGACCCCTGGGGGCCAGGTGGTCGCCGAGATCGGGTCGCTCGATTGGCCCAGGGGCTACGAGAAGCGCGTCGAGGAGTTCACGAGGATCGCGGTCGACGGCGGCGCCCACGTCGCGTGGGTCGGGCTGCCGATCGTGCAACGCAAGGAGCGCTGGGACGTGATGCAGCGTCAGAACGCGATCTACGAACGGGTGGTCGATGCGACCCCGAACGCGATCTACGTCGACACGTGGGACCGGTTCGCGACCCGCGACGGCCAGTACACGCCGTTCTACTGGGAAGGCGGCCAGGCCGAGCTGGTCCGCGCTCCCGACGGGCTGCACTTCACCCCACGCGGCTACGAGCTGCTCGCCCAGGCGGTCACCGACGCCGTGGTCGAGTCCTTCCGCCTGATGCCGAACGCCCTCAACGACTGAGCCGGTTCGCGGCGCTCAGACCTGGATCGGCACCTCGGGGAGGTTCGCGAGCGCGGCTTCCTCGTCGGCGGCGTCGAACTCGAGGTCGGGCAGCTTGCCGGCGAGGTAGTCGTCGTAGGCCTGCATGTCGAAGTGCCCGTGGCCGCAGAGGTTGAACAGGATCACGCGGGCCTCGCCGGCTTCCTTCGCCGCCACGGCCTCGTCGATCGCGCCCTTGACCGCGTGGTTCGCCTCGGGCGCCGGCAGGATGCCCTGGGTCCTCGCGAAGAGCAGCCCCGCCTCGAACGTCTCGTTCTGGGTGTACGCCACGGCGTCCATGTGCCCGTGCTTGACCAGCAACGACAGCGAGGGCGAGTCACCGTGGTAGCGCAGGCCGCCCGCGTGCACGGGAGCCGGCACGAAGTCGTGGCCGAGCGTGTACATCGGCACGATCGGTGAGATCTGTGCCGTGTCGCCGTAGTCGTAGGCGAACCGCCCCTTCGTGAGCGTGGGGCACGCGGCCGGCTCGGTCGCGAGGAAGCGCATGTCGGGCGTCTCGCCGCGCAGCTTCCCGGCCATGAAGGGGTAGGAGATGCCGGCGTAGTTCGAGCCGCCGCCGACGCAGCCCACGACGACGTCGGGACGCTCGCCGGCCATCTCCATCTGCTGCTGGGCCTCGAGGCCGATCACGGTCTGGTGCAGCAGCACGTGGCCGAGCACGCTGCCGAGCGCGTAGTTCGTGTCGTCGTGGGTCGCGGCGTCCTCGACCGCCTCGCTGATCGCGATGCCGAGCGAACCGGTCGAGTCGGGGTGCGCCTCGCGGATCGCGCGGCCGCTGTTCGTCTTGTCGCTCGGCGAGGCCACGACGCTGGCGCCGAACGTCTCCATGAAGATGCGGCGGTACGGCTTCTGGTCGTACGACGCCTTCACCATGTACACGTCGCACTCGAGCCCGAACATCTGGCAGGCGAGCGCCATCGCCGAGCCCCACTGCCCCGCGCCCGTCTCGGTCGCGATGCGCCGGATGCCGGCTTCCTTGTTGAAGTACGCCTGCGGCACGGCGGTGTTCGGCTTGTGGCTGCCCGCCGGCGAGACGCCCTCGTACTTGAAGTAGATGTGGGCGGGCGTGTCGAGCGCCGCCTCGAGCCGCGTCGCGCGGAACAACGGCGACGGCCTCCACAGCCGGTAGACGTCGATCACCTCGCCCGGGATGTCGATCCACTCGTCGGTCGAGACCTCCTGGCCGATCAGCGACATCGGGAACAGCGGCGCGAGGTCGTCGGGACCGATCGGCTGCTTCGTCTGCGGGCTCAGCGGTGGCAGGGGCTCGATGCCCGACTTCACGATGTCGGGCATGATGTTGAACCACGCCGTCGGGATCTGGTCGGGCTGCAGGTCGAACCGGGTCCGGACGTCGCTCATCGTGGTGCCTCCTCGCGCGCGTGTGAGTCGGGCCGCGAGCCTACCCCTCGCCCGGACGCGTCGCCACCTCGACCCAGCCCTCGACCTCTCGGGCCCGGAAGACCGGGAGCGGGTCGGCGGCGGGACCCTCGATCGGCTCGCCGTTCTCCACGTCGAAGACGCTGCCGTGACACGGACACTCGACGGTCGCCGCTCGGTCGTCGAACTCGCCTTCGGCGAGCGAGCAGCCCTGGTGCGTGCACTCGTCACCGAACGCGTACAGGTTCGCCTCGATGTGGGCCACGGTGACCCGCCCGGCGGGCGTGTCGTACGCCCGCATCTCGCCCTCCGGGATCTCGCCGAGCGCCCCCACCCTCACGTACTCCATCGACGTGCCCCCTTCGAGGTCAGGCCCGCGACAGCGCGGTGAATCCACGCTGCACCACCGTGAACACCCCCAGCGTCGCGAGCACGATCAGCGCCGGGAACATCATGCCGGGGATCAACAGCCCGATCATGAGCGCGAGCATCCGCTCGAGGCGTTGGAACAGCCCCTCGCTGAGGCTGATGCCGACGGCCTCGGCCTCGGCGCGGATCTGACTCACCCCGAGGCTGACGATGAGCGTGAGCAGCGCGAGCCCCGCCTGCACCATCTCGCCCTGCGCGGCCAGGTTCCAGAACAGGCACGAGAACAGGATCATGTCCGAGACGCGGTCGAGCACCGAGTCCATGAACGCGCCCGACCGCTTCTCCTCGCCTCGGTGACGTGCCACCGAGCCGTCGAAGACGTCGAGCAGGCTCCCGACGATCAACAGGAAGCCGGCCACGAGCCAGTTCCCGACCACGATCTGCCACCCCGTGAGCACGATGAACACCGGGGAGAGCAGGGTGAGCTGCCACGGCCGCACCCCGGTCCAGATCAAGAACGCGAGGATCGCCCGGTAGGGCCAGGCGAGCAGGCGCTGCATCGCGCCGCCGGCGGCGCTCTCGTTCTTCCGGGGGGGAGGCAGGTCGCGCACCCGAGGTGCTTCCCGCTCGTGTCGGTCCGCGTGCTCCTCGTTCGTCACTAGTCCATTCCAGACTAGTTCGCAGGTCTACCCCGCGAACGGTTCGAAGCTCACGACCACGTACCGGACGGTGCCCGCCGGGGCCTCGTAGGCGACCTCCTGCTTCGCGGCGGCGCCCACCAACGCCGCCCCGAGCGGTGACGTCGTGGTCACGGTGCGCGCCCCGGGGGCCTTCTCCTCGGCATGCTCGGCGAGCAGGTACGTCTCCTCGTCGTCATCGTCGTCGTCCACGGGCCGGAGCGTGACGAGCATGCCCGGTCCGATCTCGTCGGCGTGCTCGGGGGTCTCCACGATCTCGGGGTCGCGCAGCATGTGCTGCAGCTTGCGGATCTTCGACTCCATCAGGCCCTGCTCGTCCTTCGCGGCGTGGTACTCGGCGTTCTCCTTGAGGTCGCCGTGCTCGCGCGCGACCTTGATCTTCTCGGTGATGCGCTCCCGGCCGTGCGTCGTCAGCTCCTCGAGCTCGGCCTTGATGCGCAGGTACGCGTCGAGCGTGAGGGTCGCGGTGGGCTCCTGTCCGGCCCCGCGGGCGGGACGGTTCTTCAGCTCCTCGGGCAGCTCAGGCATGTCGCGAGTGTACCGATGGTCAATCCTGCGAGAAGTAGATGTTCTTCACCTCGGTGTAGAGCTGCACGGCCGCCATGCCCATCTCGCGTCCGATGCCGCTGCGCTTGAACCCCCCGAACGGGGCCTCGGTGTGCACGCTCGAGGCCGAGTTCACGCTGAGGTTCCCGGTGCGGATGCCCTTGGCCACCCGGATCGCCCGGCCGAGGTCACGCGTCCAGATCGTGCCCGACAGGCCGAACGGCGAGTCGTTCGCGAGTCGGATCGCCTCGTCCTCGGTGTCGAACGGGATCACGCAGACGACCGGGCCGAAGATCTCCTCCTGGGCGACCCGCCAGGCGTTGTCGACGTCGGCGAGCACGGCCGGGCGCATGAAGAAGCCGTCGCCGTCGGGCACGTCGCCGCCGGTGACGTGGCGCGCCCCCTCGTCGATGCCGATCGACAGGTAGTCGAGCGAGGTCTGCCGCTGCCCCGACGAGATCAGCGGCCCCATCTCGGTCGCGTCGTCGAGCGGCTGACCGACGGTGATCGCCTCGGTCCGTGCGGCGAAGCGCTCGAGGTACTCGTCGTAGACGCCCCGCTGCACGAACTGGCGCGATCGCGCACAGCAGTCCTGCCCCGCGTTGTCGAAGACCGACCACAGGGACTTCTCGACGCAGACGTCGAGGTCGGCGTCGTCGAACACGACGTTGGCCGACTTGCCGCCGAGCTCGAGCGAGACGCGCGTGATGTTCGTCGCGGCCGTCTGCATCACCGACGTGCCGACCTCGGTGGATCCCGTGAACGAGACCTTCGCGACGCGCGGATCGGCGATCAACGCGCTCGCGGTGCTGGATCCGGGCCCGGGCAGCACGCTCAGGGTGCCCTCGGGAAGCCCTGCCTCGTAGAGGATGTCGGCGAGCGCCAGGGCCGTGAGCGGGGTCTGCGATGCGGGCTTCACGACCGCGGTGTTGCCGCACGCGAGCGCGGGGGCGATCTTCCAGCTCGCGATCACCGCCGGGAAGTTCCACGGGGTGATCAGCGCACAGACGCCCACCGGCTCGCGCAGGGTGACGTCGAGCCCGGGCGGCACGATCGGGATCGTCTCGCCGGTGATCTTGTTCGCGGCGCCGCCCCAGTACTCGAAGACGTTGGCGACGATGTCGATCTCGCCGCGGGCCGCCGAGATCGGCTTGCCCCCGTTGCGGGCCTCGAGCTCCGCGAGCCGCTCCTGGCGCTCCCGGACCAGGAAGGAGGCCTTCGTCAGCACCCGACCGCGCTCACGGGCCGACAGTCGGGGCCACGCACCCTCCTCGAAGGCCCGGGTCGCGACGTCGACGGCCCGCGTCGCATCCTGCGCGGCCCCCGTCGCCACCTCGGCCATCGGCGCACCGCTCGCCGGCTCGACCACGTGGCCGGTCGCTCCGTCGAGGGCCTCCACGCGCTCGCCGCCCAACACGATCAGCTCGGTCATCGGGTCGCCTCCCTCGCACTCGACGCGCGCATCGTAGACCCAGGGCGTACCCTTCGGCCGTTCGGAACGACGGGAGGCTCTGCGATGCGACTCGACGGCAAGGTGGCCCTGATCACGGGGGGCGGCAGCGGGATGGGCAAGGTGGCGGCCGAGCTGTTCGCGAGCGAGGGCGCGAACGTCGTGCTCACCGACGTGAACGACGAGGCCGGTGAGGCCACGGCGTCGGCGATCGGCGACCGGGCGTTCTACGTGCACGCCGACGTCTCGAAGGAGGCCGACGCCGAGGCGATGGTCGCCGCGGCGATCGATCGGTTCGGCCGGCTCGACGTGCTCTACAACAACGCCGGCATCATGCCGCTCGACGACGGGTCGGTGACCGATGCCGACGGGTCGATCTGGGACACCGTGCTCGCGGTGAACGTGAAGGGCGTGATGTTCGGCTGCAAGTTCGGCATCCCCGCGATGCTCGAGACCGGCGGCGGCTCGATCATCAACGTCGCGTCGTTCGTCGCGTGGCTCGGCGCGGCGACGTCGCAGACCGCCTACACCGCGTCGAAGGGCGCCGTGCTCGCGATGACCCGCGAGATCGCCGTCGAGTACGCGCGCAGGGGCATCCGGTGCAACGCGCTCTGCCCCGGTCCGATCGAGACGCCGCTGCTGCTCGCGCTGCTGTCGGACGAGGCGAAGAAGCAGCGCCGCTTCGTGCACATCCCGATGGGGCGCCTCGGCCACGCCGAGGAACTCGCGAAGGCGGCGCTGTTCCTCGCGAGCGACGACTCGAGCTACATGACCGGCTCGAGCCTGATCGTCGACGGCGGCATCACCGCGGCCTACGTCACGCCCGAGGACTGAGCGAGTCGTGCCGCGATGGCTCCCAAGGCCACTCGTTCTCTGCGCACTCGCTCTGACCGCTCTCATCTCGATCTCGTGCACTCGGAGGGACGAGGTCGAGAGCACACGCACGTATCACCCGGGACCGCTCCAAGGGGCGGGTGGCCAGACGTTGACGGGCGTCCCTACCGGAGTTGATCGTCCGGTGTCGATCGGCGTCGAGGTAGTAGGTTCCGACGGCATGCCCGCTGATCTTCAGATCGCGGAAGTCCGGTTGATCGGCGCTCCGCCCGAGCTTCGTATGGTCGGCGCACTTGCCTCCACTGGGCGCGGCGAGAGCTTCATCTGCGTGGGCTCCTCGCGCTCGTTTCCGCCGGAGGGTTGCCGTGTCGAGCCCCTCGAAGGCTGGACGGTCTCGGCCGAGGCGATCGAGCACGGTGGGTTCCAGATCGTCCTCGGACTAGCGGTCTCGCAACGAGGGACCTACGGATACCCGGGCGTGCTCCTCACCTACGCCGATGCGAACGGTGAACGATTCACCGAGGTGTTCCTCCAAGGCGGTCAGGTGTGTGCGCCCGTGCAGGAAGGGAGACCGGGTGTCCGAGATCAGGGCGAGATCCGTCGGGAGCAGCGGAGGATCGCCGACGACCTCGAGGCCGGAACGTTCGTGATCCCCCGTGATCCCCGACGGGTGCCCTGAAGTTGGAACCGCTGGAACACCGTCAGGTGCCGAAGACCGGGCGCAGCGCTCCGTACACCGCCCGGTAGCGCCCGTACGCATCGTCGTACGCCTCGCGGTTGGCGTCGTCGGGCTCGTGCACGTCGGGACGGAACCGCACGAACGCCTCGACCGCGTCGGACACGTTCGCGTGCACGCCGGCGCCGACCGCGGCGAGGATCGCCGCTCCGGTCGCCGTCGTCTCGACCGACTCGGGCACGCGCACCGGCAGCCCCGTCACGTCGGCCTTGATCTGGCGCCAGAGCGGACCCTTCGCGCCGCCGCCGACGATCGTGAGCCGGCGCACGTCGAGGCCGGCGTTGCGCATCGCGTCGAGGATGTCGCGCAGGGCGAACGCGCTGCCCTCGAGGATCGCGCGGGTCATGTGGTCGCGCGTATGTGCGAGCGTGAGCCCGTAGAAGACGCCGCGGGCGGCGCCGTTCCACTCCGGGGCCATCGCGCCCTGCATGCACGGCAGGAACACGAGCCCCTCGGCGCCCGGATCGACGTGGCCCGCTTCCACCGACAGGAAGTCGTACGCGTCGCCGAGGCCCACGGCTTCGGCGTCGCGCTCGATCGGCGCGAACTGGTCGCGCCACCAGCGCAGGTTGCCGCCCGACACGAACCCGGGGTTCTCGAGCAGCCACGCGTCGGGATCGGCGTGCGGATGGCACTCGACGAGCATCGTCGGGTCCTCGCGCGGTTCGGCGCTCGCCGCGCACACGGGCTCGGCGGTGCCCACCACGTCGCAGACGTCGCCGGGCGCGAACACGCCGGCGCCGAGCGTCGCCGCCATCTCGTCGCCGCACCCGACCGCCACGAGGGTCGACGGGTCGAGCCCGCTCGCCTCGGCGAACGGCGGCGGTGATCGGCGCCGATCGGCTCGCGTCGCCGGCGCCGAGCTCGGGCAGCATCGCCGCGTCGATCGCCGGTGGCCGGCGAGCGCACGATCCGACCACGCCCGCGTGCGCGGATCGAGCAGCGCCATCGAGCGAGGCGTTCGAGTAGTCGACGGCGAGCGGTGCCCGTCGCATGACGCAGCACGTAGGACCCGGGCGGCATGATGTGGACGGCGCCGGCTCCACACGTCGGGCTCCTCGTCGCGGACCCACAGCGCCTTGAACACCGCGTGCGACGAGTCGAGGTTCGCACCGACGGCGCGTAGAAGTCCGCCGGCGAGATCCGCTCGGCGAGCGCGGCGGCCTGCGCCTCGGCGCGCCGGTCCATCCAGATCATCGCGGGACGTACAGCGGCGCCCCGGACCCCGTCGACACACGACCATGCCGTCGAGCTGCGAGCCGAACGAGAGCCCGCGGATCGCGCCGGCACCGTCCGGGACACGTCGCGACCAGACGCCGCGCACGCGCGCTCGACGGCGCCGTTCCAGTCGTCGGGGTCCTGCTCGGCCCATCCCGGGAGCGGGAACGACAGGTCGTAGGTCTCGTACGCGCGAGCGATCAGCTCGCCGTCGTCGCGGTAGAGCGCGGCGTTCGTGCCCTGGCTGCCGACGTCGCAGCCGATCACGTAGGCAGCGGCTCACGGCACGATCACCATCTTCAGGCCGCTGCCCGAACGGATCGTCTCGAACGCCTCGCCGATCTGCTCCAAGGGCCACCGGTGCGTGACGACCGCGGCGAGCAGGTCCTGCTTGCGGTCGAGGTAGTCCATCGTGATGCGGTACTGACGGTGCGTCGCGCCGTACGCCCCTCGGATGTCGAGCTCCTTGTAGTGCAGCTGGTTCATGTCGAGCGGGCTGACCGGATCGTGCTTGGGCAGCCCGGCGAAGTAGACGACCGTGGCGCGCTTCGCGGCCATCTCGAGCGCCGCCTGCTGGGCCGGTTTCGCCGGCGCCGCCACGCTGACCCGCTCCGCGCCGTGCCCCCCCGTTCGCGAGAGCACCTCCTCGACGCCGTTGTCGTCGCCGGCGACCCACGAGTCGTCGACCACGTGCCCGACGGCGTCGAGCGCGATCTTCAGCCGATCGCCCGAGACGTCGGTGAGGTAGACCCTCGACGCGCCGCGATCGCGCGCCATCACGGCCTGCCAGCACCCGATCGGGCCCGTGCCGAGGATCACGACCGTGTCGCCCAGTCGCACGTCGAGCTGCTCGATGCCGTTCAGCGCGCACGCGAACGGGTCGGCGACCGTCGCGAGGTCGCTCGGCAGCTCGGGCGGCAACGGGATCAGGTTCTTCATCGCGATCGGCGGCACGGCCGCCACCTCGGCATAGGCCCCCGGATACGGGTCGTAGCCGTACAGCAGGTGGTGCTCGCACAGGTTCTGGAAGCCCTCGAGGCACCAGCGGCACTCCCCGCACGTGAGGATCGACCCGAGGAACACCCGGTCCCCCAGCGCGACGCCCGGGGGCAGGTCGGCCTGGGGGCCGACCTGCTCCAGCACGCCGACCGGCTCGTGGCCGAGCTGCCAGGGCGAGGGCGCCTTCGGATCGCCGTTGAAGAACGTGCGCGCGTCGGTGCCGCAGATGCCGCACGCCTCGACCCGCAGGAGCGCGCCGGCGGGGTCCAGCTCGGGCTCGAGCGCGTCGTCGCGGACCTCGACCGCGTTGACGTCGGTCATGAATGCGGCACGCATCTACGCCATCTCCTGCCGCAAGGCGTCGAGCGCCTTCTCGGCCGTCCATCGCTCGCGGATCACCCGTGAGAGCGCCCGGGTGATCGCCTCGGGGTTCGCGTGCATGAAGATGTTCCGACCGACCGAACAGCCGATCGCGCCCACGGCCATCGCCTGTTCCATGCGCGAGAGCAGCTCGTCGTCCTCGAGCCGGGAGCCGCCGGCGAGCACGACCGGGATGCCGTTGGCCGCCTCGACGCACTTCGCGAACGAGTCCTGATCGCCTGGCCAGTTCGTCTTCACGATGTCGGCCCCGAGCTCGGCGCACAGCCGCACGTTCCGGCGCAGGTACTCGAACCCATACTGCTGCTTCGAGCTCCTCGACGGTCGCGTACGTCGTCGGGAACTCGGCCTCGGCGATGAACGGCATGCCGAGGATCGCGCACTCCCGGCCCACCGCCGAGAGGATGTCGATCATGCCGGCCTCGGTGTCACCGCCGAGGGCGGTGAACAACACCACGGCGTCGGCGCCGAGCGTCAGGGCCTCCTCGACCTCGGCGATCTGCACGATCTCGGGGCGATCGCCGTCGGGCGAGGCGCTCGCCGAGAGCAGCAGCGCGAGCGACGTCGTGGGCGAGAACCCCTCGGCGGCGATCCGGATCATGCCCTTGCTCATCATGATCACGTTGGAACCGCCGGCGACCGCCTCCCGGGTGCGTTGCGTGATGTCGGCCAGCGGCTCGAGGAAGGTCGGTGAGGTCATGCCGTGGTCGAGCGCGCAGATCACCGACACGCCCTCCGGGTCGATCACGCGCTTCAGCCGCATCGCCTTGCCGACGTCGGTCATCATCAGATCCTCCTTCCCGGCCCGCGTCGGACCACGGTGAACTCGAACGCTTCCGCGAGGTGATGCTCGTGAGAGAGCAGCAGCGGTTCCCCCTCGCGCCCGTAGTCGATCTGCCGCAGGTAGAGCAGCATGGCACTGCTCTTCACGCCGAGTCGCCTCGCGAGGGCACGGTCGGCCTTCGCCGGCTCGACGGTCACGACCCCGTGTTCGACCGGGGCGCCGTGCCGCTCGAGCAGCTCGTAGACGGAACCGTCGAGCGGCATCGAGGACAGCTCCGTCGCCGCCACGCGAGAGGCCGACACCACGTCGACCGAGAGCACGACCGCGATGCCGTCCGCCGTGCGCACACGCTCCAGCCGCACGACCGGGTCACCCGCATGCAGATCGAGGCTGGCAGCCTCGTCGTCGGTGGCGCCGTCGGTGTGCACGGCACCCTGGCTCGTCCCGGGTTCCATGCCGGCCGCGCGGATCGCCTCGGTCACACCGAAGTTCACGTCGAGGTTGTTCCGCAGCCTCGGCCGGTGAGTCGCGTACGTGCCGGCACCACGGGTTCGCGTGACGAACCCGTCCTCCTCGAGTGATCGGAGCGCTTCGCGGAGCGTCGGGCGTGAGACCCCCATCTCCTCGGCCAGCTCAGGCTCCGGCGGAAGCTTCGATCCGGGCGGGATCCTTCCGGTCGCGATGCGCGACAAGAGGTCGTCTCGTACCCGGAACGACAACCGCTTCCTCGCCACATGAGCCCCCTCGTCGCGATCGCAGACTAGTTTGTCTGACAAAGTCTGTCAAAATGGTCAACGCCGTAACATGGGCGGATGGACGTGCTCGGCGTCGGCGTGCCCGTGGTGACCGGTCCCGCCCAGGGCTGGAACTTCTGGCCGATCCTCGGCATCCCGCTGACCCTGCTCGTCGCCCTGCGGTGGCTGCGGCTCCGCCCCAGTGCATGGGTCGTAGTGGGTTCGATCCTCGTCGGCCTCCTCGTGGCCGACGCGGTCGCGTGGTGGGGGGTCGTCCCAGCCGCCGCCCTCGCCGCCGTGGCGATCGCGGTCGCGGCGATCGGTCTCGGTTGGAGGCGGCGGAAGCCCGTCTCGGACGTTTGACAGACAAACCCCTTTTGTGTCTCCATACCGACTGTCCGCGCGACGGGGGGTCGCCGGGAGGGAGGGTGACGCATGTCCGAGCGCAAGGTCGGATCGGTCACGTACCGAGAGGTCGGCGAGGGCTACTTCGAGGAACGAGGGCTCCGGCGCCACGCCGGCGTGTGGTCCCTCTGGGCACTCGGGGTCGGCGCCGTCATCTCGGGCGACTACTACGGGTGGAACTTCGGTCTCTCCGTGGGAGGCTTCGGGGGCCTGCTGATCGCGACGGTCATCATCGCGATCATGTACTACGGGCTCTGCTACAGCATCGCCGAGATGTCCCCGGCACTCCCGCACACCGGAGGCGCGTACTCGTTCGCGCGTTCGGCCATGGGCCCGTGGGGCGGGTTCCTCACGGGACTCGCCGAGAACGCCGAGTACGTGATCACGACCGCCGTGGTCGGCGGTGCGATCGCGCTGCTGGCGCAATCCACGATCGCGGACCTGTTCAACATCGTCGGCGATCCGTTCTGGAACAGCGAGCCGTTCTGGTGGGCGGTCTTCTACATCGTGTTCCTCGCGATCAACATCAGCGGCGTCGAGGCCACGTTCCGCTTCACCGTGATCATCACGGTCGTCGCGATGGGCATCCTGCTCGTGTTCTACGTCGCGGCGCTCGTGAGCGGAGAGTTCAGCCCGGATCTGTGGTTCAACATCGCCGACGGAGGTGGTGAGACGCCCGCCGGCGACGGCTCGTTCCTGCCGTTCGGGGTGAGCGGAATCTTCAAAGCCTTGCCCTTCGCGATCTGGTTCTACCTCGCGATCGAGGAGGTGCCGCTCGCGGCCGAGGAATCGATGGATCCTCGCCGCGACGTGCCCAAGGGCACGATCCGCGGCATGCACACGCTGCTGCTCCTCAGCATCGGCGTCCTGTTGCTCAACTCGGGGGTTGGGGGCGGCGCGCTCGCGATCGGCGAATCGGGCACTCCGCTGTTCGACGGCTTCAAGGCGATCTTCGGCGACAACACCGGCGCCGTGCTGCTCGGCATGATGGGGCTCGTCGGCCTGATCGCGAGCTTCTTCACGATCATGTACGCGTACGGGCGGAACACGTACTCGCTCTCGCGGGCCGGGTACTTCCCGAAGTTCCTCTCGGTCACGCACAAGACGCGGAAGACGCCACACGTCGCCCTGATCGCGGGCGCCGTCGTCGGCTACGCGGTGCTGTGGGTCGTCTGGTACCTCGGGAGGCAGGAAGGAGATCTCGGCGCTCAGGTCGTGGCCGCGATCCTGAACATGGCCGTCTTCGCAGCCGTGCTCGCGTACACGCTGCAGGCGATCTCGTTCGTCCTGCTCCGTCGCAAGCTCCCGAACATCGATCGCCCGTACGTGAGCCCGTGGGGTCAGGCGGGCGCGATGCTGGCCGGCGTGATCGCGGTGGTGGCTCTGGTGTCGATCTTCCTCAACGAGGACTACCGGCCGGGTGTGTACGGCGTCGCCGTCTACTTCGTTCTGGGCATCCTCTACTTCGCGATCGCGGGCAGGCACCGCCTGGTGCTCTCCCCAGAGGAGGAGTTCGCCCTCACGCAGGGCGAGAAGGGCGTGCCGGAGGCAGCAGGATACTCCTCGTCGTCCGAAGAGCAGGGGGCGATCCTGCGCGGTGGCGATGAGCCCTCATCGACACCGCCGTCGTCGGGCTAGATGATCGAGGCTGATCCTGAACCATGGATGCGGCGGCCGTGACGGCCGCCGCATCCATCTCAGGGCACGGTTGAGGAGGCGTGATGGAGCAGCAAGGGTTGCTCGACGCGACGGAGCTCGAGGCACGGGCGAACGCGGGCGAGATCGACACCGTGCTCTGCATGTTCACCGACCTGCAGGGCAGATTCATGGGCAAGCGCGTGATGCCCGACTTCTTCCTGCACGAGGTCCTCGGTGAGGAAGGCTTGCACGCTTGTCTCTACTTGCTCGCGATCGACATGGAGATGGAGCCGCTCCCGGGCTACGAGTACGCGAGCTGGGAGACCGGGTACGGCGACTTCCGCATGGTCCCCGACGTCTCGACGCTCCGATGGTGCCCGTGGCTGGAGAAGACGGTCATGGTGATCTGCGACGTCGCGGACGAGGAGACCGGGGAGCCCGTCGAGGTCGCGCCTCGGCAGATCCTGAAGCGACAGATCGAGCGAGCGACCAAGGCCGGGTACACGATCAAGACGGGGTCCGAGCTCGAGTTCTACCTGTTCAAGGACGGCTACGACGAACTCGCGGAGCGCGGCTATCGCGACGCCCGACCGTCGTCGAGCTACATCATGGACTACCACATGCTGCAGACCACCAAGGACGAGTGGGTGATCCGCCAGATCCGCAACGGCATGCGGGGAGCCGGCATCCCTATCGAGTTCTCGAAGGGCGAGTTCGGCAAAGGCCAGCATGAGATCAACATCACGTACGCCGACGCGCTCACGACGGCCGACTATCACGTGCTCTACAAGCACGGCGTCAAGGAGATCTGCGCCGCCAACGGGGTGGCCGCCACGTTCATGGCGAAGTGGACGATGGAGGAAGCCGGCTCTTCCTGTCATATGCATTCGAGCGTGTGGAACGCCAAGGGCACGAAGTCGCTGATGTACGACGAGAAGGCCGAGCATCACCTGTCGCAGACCTACCGTCACTACATGGGCGGGCTCATGGCGACGGCGCGCGAGATGTCGTTCATGTTCGCGCCGTTCGTGAACTCGTACAAGCGCTACCAGCTGGGCTCGTGGGCGCCGACGGCGATCGTGTGGAGCCGCGACAACCGCACGTGCGGGTTCCGCACGGTCGGCGAGCACACCGCGGCACGGGTCGAGGACCGCATCCCCGGGGCCGATGTGAACCCCTACCTCGCGTACGCCGCGACGATCGCCGGGGGGATGCACGGCCTCGAGAACGCGATCGAGCCGCCGGCGATGTTCAAGGGCAACGCATACGAGGCGAAGCGTGTGCCCCGGGTGCCCACGAGCCTGCACGAGGCGATCGACGTGTTCCGCAAGAGCAAGGTCGCGAGGGAAGCGTTCGGCGACTTCGTCTACGGGCACCTGCTGAACACGGCCGTGCAGGAACAGGCGATCTTCGACAACCTCTGCATCACGGACTGGGAGATGACCAGGTACTTCGAACGCGGCTGATGCCGGATCAGGCTTCGTGGGCACCGACGAGCACGATGTCGATGCCATCCTGCACGACCTCGTCGCGCTGGTTCAGCACCCGGACACGCATCGTGACCACGCCTCGATCGGGCTTCGAGCGTGATCGTCGCACCTCGGACACCGTCGACACGGTGCGGATCGAGTCGCCGGCGTAAACGGGGGCGGTGAAGGTCCGCGACTCCTCCAGATAGATGCCGAGCGCCCAGTCGTCGGCGGCAGTGGGTTGCCCGCTCGAGATCGATGTGACGAGCAGGCCGTGGGCGATGGGAGCGTCGTAGGGCGAGCCCTCGGCGACCGTCGCCGGGTCCGCGTGCAACGGGTTGTGGTCGCCGGTGAGGTCAGCGAACACCGTGATGTCGTGCGCCGTGACCTCGCGAGGCTCGGTCGCGAGCTCGAGCCCGACCTCGATGTCCTCCAGGAAGATCGGTTCTCCTCGGGTCGCCATCTGCATCGCGAGCCTAGCAACGGCTAGCATCGGGCCCGTGAACATCGCGGTGCTCGTCAAATGGGTCCCCGAGCCTCAGGGCACGCCTACGCTGGGTGCTGACCATCTGCTCGTGCGAGAAGGTGCCGACGGCTCGCTCGACCCCGGCGACGAGTACGGGCTCGAACGAGCCCTGCAGCTCGTGGAGCGTGACGGCGGTGAGGTCATCGCGATCTCCATGGGCCCCGAGGTCGCGGCCGCGGCCGTGCAACGCGCCCTCGCGATGGGAGCCGCGCGCGGGGTGCTGGTGACAGACGACGCCGTGCGCGGCGCCGACACCCTCGTCACCGCCAGGGTGCTGTCGGCGGCGATCCGCTCGGTCGATGCCGATCTCGTCATCGCGGCGGTCGAGTCGACCGACGGCTACACGGGAACCCTTCCGATCACCGTCGCCGAGCTGCTCGGCCTGCCGAGCGTGACGTTCGTCACGTCGCTCGACGTCGTCGGCTCCGAGCTCCACGCCGAACGGCAGACCGTGACAGGGGCCGAGGTCGTCGAGAGTCCGCTGCCGGCCCTGGTCACGGTGACGACCGGCGTGGCGGAGCCCCGGTATCCGAGCCTCAAGGGCGTGATGGCCGCGAAGTCGAAGCCCCTCGACCGGCCCACGCTCGCCGACCTCGGGCTCGCCGACGACGACGTGAGGTCATCGCAGACGGTCGCCTCGGTCGAGGCCGCGCCGGAGAAGGCGGGGGGCCGGGTGACCGAGGCCGGACCCGAAACGGCCGCTGAGATCGCCGACCTCCTGGTCGACGCGCGGGTGATCTGAGTGGCGGCCGTGTGGATCTGGGCCGACGTGGCGCCCGACGGGGTGGCGTCGGCCGCGCTCGAGCTGCTCACGAAGGCACGCGCCCTCGAGGACGACATCGGCGCCGTGGCGCTGGGACCGGGGGCGATGGGAGCTGCGAGGACGCTGGGCGAGCACGGCGCCGTACGCGTCTTCGCCTCCGACGACGAGCGTCTGGCCGAGCCTACTTCGAGGGTGGCCGCTCACACATTCGCCACGCTCGTTGCCGCACACTCCCCCGACCTCGTGCTGTTCCCGTCGTCATATCGAGGGCGTGACGTCGCCGGACGTCTCCAGGCGATCACCGGCTCCACGCTCATGGCCAACGCCGTCGACCTCCCGTCGACCGATCGGGCACGCGCGGAGATCCTGGGAGGCACCACGATCGTCGACGTCGACCTCGGCGGCCCGGCGCCCCGGCTCGTGCTGATGCGGCCGCGGTCGTTCGAACCGTCGGCGGTGGGAGGTTCGGCCGAGGTCGTCGACGTCGAGGTGGTCGAGCCGACAGGGTTCGTCCCGACGCGGGTGCTCAACCGAATCGACGCCGTCGCGGACGGGCCGGGCTTGGAGGACGCGCGGGTCGTGCTCGCCGGGGGACGTGGGCTCGGCGGGCCCGACGGCTTCCGGCTCCTCGAGGAGCTCGCCGGCGCGATCGGTGGCACCTCGATCGGCGCCTCTCGCGCCGCGGTCGACGCCGGCTGGGTGCCGTACGCGATGCAGATCGGACAGACCGGCGCCACCGTGAAGCCTGAGGTCTACCTCGCGGCCGGGATCAGCGGAGCACTACAGCACGCGGTCGGCATGAAGGGCTCGCGCCGCATCGTCGCGATCACGAAGGACCCTGAGGCCCCGATCCTGAAGATGGCCGACCTGGGTGTCGTGGGCGACCTCTTCCAGGTGCTGCCGGCACTCGTCGAGGAGGTCCGCCGACGGACCGGGCGCTGAGCGCGACGCTGCTCGTCGCGGTCCTGGCCGCGGCGGTCGCGCTCGCCTGGCGTCGGGCGGCCCCGCGTGTCGCCACGCTCCGCGCGGCGCGGCCCGACGACCCAGATCGGGCGGGGCCTAAGGGCGACCGCACCCGGCGTGAGCTCGTCGAGGTGGCGGGCCAGCGGAAGCTCTTCCAGCGGCTCGTGCCCGGACTCATGCACGCCGCGATCTTCTGGGGCTTCGTCGTGCTGCTGCCCACGATCGCGGAGGCGGCGATCGCGATCGTGGACCCCGAGGGTCACCTTCCCCTGATCGGCGACACGACCTGGTTCGCGTGGCTGATCGACGTGTTCTCGTTCGCCGTGCTCGCCGGCGTCACGGCGGCCGTCTGGATCAGGAAGGTGCAGCGCCCCGACCGGTTCCGAGGATCGCACCTCGACGAGGCCGACCGCATCCTGATGATGATCGCGGCGATCGTCGTGTCGCTGCTCCTGTGGCAGGCGACGCGGGTCGCCCTCGGGTTCACCGACGCTGGGGGGCCCATCTCCGGCTGGCTCGTCGGGCTGGTGGACGGCCTCGACGCGGTCACGCTGGAGCGAGCCGAGCGCGTGCTCGTCTGGCTGCATCTGCTGCTCGTGCTGGCGTTCCTCGTCTACCTGCCTGGGTCGAAGCATCTGCACATCGTCACCGCGGCGCCGAACGTGTGGCTCGCGAAGGCGGGCCCGGGCGGGCGGCTCGAACCCCTCCGCATCGATCTCGACGCGCCCGAGGAGGACCTGCGGTTCGGTGCAGCCGTCGCGACGGACCTCTCCCGGAAGCAGACCCTCGACCTGTTCTCGTGCACGGAGTGCGGACGCTGCCAGGACGTCTGTCCCGCCTGGGCCACCGGCAAGCCGCTCAGCCCGAAGCTGCTGATCATGGGGCTGCGCGACCATGTGGTCACCGGGCCGCCCGCAGGCGAGGTCGAGTTGCAGCCACTCGTGCCCAACGCGGTCACCGACGAGGTCGTGTGGGACTGCGTGACGTGCGGCGCGTGCGTTCGCGAGTGCCCGGTCGACATCGAGCACGTCGACACGATCATCGACCTGCGACGTCACCTCGTGATGGCCGACTCGCGGTTCCCGTCGGAAGCTGGCGCCTTGCTGCGTGGGGTCGAGGGTCCCGGTGAGAACCCGTGGGGCCAGCCTGCGAGCGCCCGCATGGACTGGGCCGAGGGCCTCGACGTGCGCGTGCTGGCACCCGGCGACCCTGCACCCGAGGTGCTCTTCTGGGTGGGGTGCGCCGGCGCGTTCGACGAGCGGGCGCGCGAGGCGACCCGCTCGACCGCGCGACTGCTGCAGGCCACCGGCGTCGACATGGCCGTGCTCGGCCGACGGGAATCCTGCACGGGCGATCCCGCCAGGCGCATGGGGCACGAGTTCCTGTTCCAGACCCTCGCCGAGCGCAACGTCTCGACGCTGAACGATGCGGGCGTGACCACGATCGTCGCGAGCTGCGCCCACTGCTTCAACACGCTGGCGAACGAGTACCCGGACTACGGCGGCACGTACGAGGTCGTGCACCACTCAGAGCTGCTGGCGAAGCTCGTACGCGAGGGCAGGCTGCACCCGTCGCGCGACTCCGTCACGGTGACGTATCACGACGCGTGCTACCTCGGCCGGCACAACGGCAACTACGACGCGCCGCGCGAGGTGCTCGGTGCGGTGACCGGCTCTCTCGAGGAGATGCCCAGGAGCCGCGAGCGTTCGTTCTGCTGCGGCGCGGGCGGCGCCAGGTTCTGGATGGAGGAAGGCGGCGACGCACGCATCAACGAGACGCGGTTCGCCGAGGCGGCAGCGACCGGAGTCGACGTCGTGGCGACCGCGTGCCCCTTCTGTCTCGTGATGCTCGACGACGCCTCGAAGGCCGAAGGATCCGGCCCCGAGGTGGTCGACGTCGCCACCCTGCTGGCCCGCGCGACCCTCGACGAGGCGTGAGGGCGGCACCACGGCGCACCCCCTGGTCCCCGCGTACGACGTGGAGATGCCCGCGTGTCATTGACTGACCTCGTCGCGCTGGTGCTGTTCGCAGCAGCCGGGTCGGTGTCCCTGGTCCGAACAACACGCTGCTGCTGGCGTCGGACGTCGGTTCGGGTTCGCCCGCACGATCCCCCACATGATTGGCTCGGCGATCGGCATCGGCGCCCTGATCCTGCTCGTCGGGCTGGGGATCGGGGCGGCGATCGAGGCGATCCCGGCCGCACAGCTCGTCCTGAAGCTCTTGGGGTCAGCGTACTTCCTCTACCTGGCGTACCGGATCGCGAGGGCGTCGGATGTGACCGGGACCGACGTCGCGGCGCCACTCACCGTCCCCCAGGCGGTCGTGTTCCAGTTCGTGAATCCCAAGGGGTGGATCTTCGTGATCGCGCTCGTCGGCGCGTTCCTGCCACCCGACATGGGACCGGTGGCCGCGAGCGCGCTCGTCGCCACGGTCGTGGCCGTCGTCGTCCTCGCTGCGGCCGCCGTGTGGGCTCTCGGCGGCGCCGCGCTCAGCTCGATCCTCGGGGACGACCGCTCACGCCGGGCCGTGACCGTCGCGCTCGCCGTGCTGATGGTTGCGTCGGTCGCCTTCCTCTGGATCTGATCGGCCCCGCCTAGGTCGAGGCGAGCTGCGGGCCGTGAAGCCCTAGCCAGGCCGCATCCTCCTCGACCTTCGCCAGGTCGCCTTGTCTGAGGAACGTCGCCCAGGGCTCGCGGCCCTCGGCTCCCCATGTCACGTTCCGCTCGCGCTCCCGAGGAGATCCGTGCACTCACTGCGGCGACGACCTCAGCGGAGCCCACACCCCCGTAGACCTCGCAGAGCAGCGCGAGGCGGGCGGCCCTTGGTACCGGGTCCTGGAAGCCAGCGCTGCGAGCCCACCCATCGGTATGGAACGGGATCAGATGCAGAGCGAGGAATGCAAGGTCCTCTACCGGACGACCCGGCTCTGCCATGTCCCAATCGACCACGCCGACGAGTTCGTCCCCGCGCCAGACGGTATTCCATGGGGCGAGGTCTCCATGGCAGACGATCTCCCCAGGACCGACCGGCCGGTCTCCAGAGCGCCAGCACGCCTCAGGTCCTGGATCGAACCCCCGGAGCGCATCATGGATCCGCCGCATCGCCCGTCCCAGGATCTCGATGCCCTCCTCGCGGATGAGGGGATCCGACCACGGCTTGATCGGCACATCACCTTCGATCCAAGTCAAGATCTCGCGCCCATCCTCATCGACGCCCAGAGGTTGAGGGGAGAGGTCGATACCCACGTCCCTCAGATGCCGTAGCGTCGCGTGGATCGTGGGGGTCCACGGACCAGCCGGCTTCCTCACCGTCTCGCCGACACGGACCGCCCCGATCGCACCGGGGAGCCAGACCTCCTCGGTCGGGTCGTCGGTCAGACGAACGCGCGGTGGCCCGTCAGGAGTCCTCCGATCACGAGCGTGTGCACCTCTTCGGTGCCCTCGTAGGTGATCACCGACTCGAGGTTCGTCATGTGGCGCATGATCGGGTATTCGAGCGTGATGCCGTTCGCGCCGAGGATGCCTCGTGACGTGCGGGCAACCGCCAGCGCCTCGCGGGTGTTGTTGAGCTTCCCGATCGAGACGTGCTCGGGGCGCAGCCGCCCCTCGTCCTTCATGCGCCCGAGGTGGTAGGCCAGCAGCGAGCCCTTCTCGATCTCGAGCGCCATGTCGGCGAGCTTCTTCTGGGTGAGCTGGAACGCACCGATCGGTTTGCCGAACTGCACTCGTTCCTTGGAGTAGTTCAGGGCTGCCTCGAAGCACGCCCGCGCCGCGCCCATCACGCCCCAGACGATGCCGTAACGAGCCTCGTTGAGGCATGACAGCGGGCCCGTGAGACCTTCGACCCCGGGAAGCATCGCGCCCCCGGGGAGACGCACGTCGTCCATCACGAGCTCGCTCGTCACGCTCGCACGCAACGACATCTTCTTGTGGATATCGGGCGCGCTGAATCCGGGCGAGTCGCACGGCACCGCGAACCCGCGCACGCCGTCGTCGGTGTTGGCCCACACGATCGCCACGTCGCTCACGCTGCCGTTCGTGATCCACATCTTCGTGCCGGAGAGCACCCAGTCGTCGCCGTCGCGCCGGGCGAACGTCCGCATCGACCCGGGGTCGCTCCCGGAGTCGGGCTCGCTCAGACCGAAACATCCGATCGCGTCACCGCTCGTCATGCGCGGCAGCCACTCCGCGCGCTGCTCATCGCTGCCGAACGTGAGGATCGCGAACATGGCGAGGGCGCTCTGCACCGACACGAACGACCGCAGGCCGGAGTCACCGGCTTCCAGCTCGCGCTCGACCAGTCCGTAGGCCACCGCGTTCAGGCCGAGCATGCCCTCGCCCTTCAACTGCATGCCGAGGAAGCCCATCTGTCCGAGCTCCTTCGCGAGCTCTCGCGCCGGGAACTCACCCGCCTCGTACCACTCCTCGATCTCGGGCAGGATGCGACCGCGCACCCATTCCCTCGCTGTGTCACGTGCGGCCCGTTCGTCGTCGGTGAGCAGGTGGTCGATATCGAGCATGTCGTGGGGGTCGATCGAGGTACTCATGAGCCGACCGTAACACCTAGAATCGCCCCCATGGATCCGATCCTGCTCGTGCGCTGCGACCCGCAGGAGACGTTCGGCATCGCACGCTCGGCGCTCGAGTCCGCCGGAGCCTCGACGACCATCTGGGAGGCCCTCGACGGAGACCCTCGTCCCGATCTCGACGGCATCTCGGGGGTCGTGCTGTTCGGCAGTTCGTACAACGTCGAGCACGCGCAGGAGCAGCCGTTCATCAAAGAAGCCCGCGAGCTGACCCTCGAGGCCCTCGACCGTGACATGCCGTACCTCGGAATCTGTTTCGGAGCGCAGTTACTGGCCTGGTCCGTCGACGCCGCGGTGATGAAGGCGCCCGTTCGCGAGGTCGGCTACGAGCCGATCAGACCCACCTCCGCGGCCGACGTCGATGCCCTCGTGTCCCACTACCGCGACGGCGACCGTGTCTTCCAATGGCACATGGACACCTTCGAGCTGCCCGATGGGGCCACGAAGCTCGCGACCGGAGATCGGGTCACGAATCAGGCCTACCGCGTGGGCGACCATGCCTGGGGCGTGCAATGGCATCTCGAGATCGACAGCCTGGAGATCGAGATGTGGCTCGGCGCCTTCGAACAGGCGGACGGCCCGCTCGAGACATCGTGGGGTAAGCCCGCCAGGCAGATCCGCCGCGAGGCCGCTCAGCTGCAGGATCAGCACGAGACCAAGGGACGCGAGGTGTTCACGAGGTTCGCCGGGCTGGCGGCGTCCGCGTGAAGACGAGTGGCTCGGGGGCGTCGACGGCGCCTATCGCCCACTCGTCGCCGTCGTCGCGTACCACCTCGCCGATGACCGTGTCGCCCGCTGGCCCGATGGCGGCTACGGAGTGCCGGGCCCGTACATCGATGCGCTCCGACGTTCGGGGGCCCGCACCGCGATCGTCTCGCCGGGCGAGCTCGGCACCCCCGAGGAGATCCTCGAACCCTACGACGGGCTCCTCCTGGTCGGCGGGGGTGACGTCGACCCCGCCCGGTACGGAGCCGTGCCCGACGTGGAGCACAACTACGGGGTGGAGTCCGATCGCGATGCCTTCGAGACCGACCTCCTGTTGACCGCCGAACGCATCCGGATCCCAGTGCTGTGCATCTGTCGCGGCATGCAGGTGATGAACGTCGCCCACGGCGGCACGCTGGATCAGCACCTGCCGGACCGGCCTGAGCTGCTCGAGCACGGCGTGCCGCTCGAGGGCACCGAGAGGCGCCACGCGGTGACCCCGGAACCGACGTCGTATCTCGCCGCCATCACGAAGTCGGGCGACCTCTCGTGCTCGTCGCATCATCACCAGGGCGTCGAGCGGGTCGGCGACCGGTTGCGGGTGGCGGGCCGCAGCCCCGACGGCCTCGTCGAAGCGATCGAGCTCGACGTGGGGCCCACCGTCGACCCGACGGTCGAGCCGTGGGTCATCGGCGTGCAATGGCACCCGGAGGAGACCGCCGCGAACGACGCGGCCCAGCAGTCCCTGTTCGACGCGCTCGTGCTGCTCGCCCGCCTCCATGGCACCCGCGCGAAGCCGGGCGAGTCCGGTGGTCGCGGTCGCGATTACCGCATCGCCGACCCCGATCCGGTCTGGTCCGACCGGTTCGAGGCCGAGGCGGCCCGCATCATCGGCTCGCTCCTGCCCGATCTGGTCGTTCGGATCGACCACATCGGGTCGACCGCCGTGGAGGGTCTGGCGGCGAAGCCGATCGTCGACATGCAGCTCTCGCTTTCCGCGATGACGCCTCGAGACGCGTACGTCGAGCCGCTCACCGCCCTCGGCTACCGGTGGGTGCTCGACCCATGGGACGTGGAGCACGAGTACTTCAGTCGCGACGTCGACGGCGAGCGATCGTTCCACCTGCACGTCTGCGCGGCCGGCTCGACGTGGGAGCGCCGGCACCTCGTCTTCCGAGATTGGCTCCGGGCGCACCCCGACGATGCGATGGCCTACGGTGCGCTCAAGCGCGAGCTCGCCGCCGCCCACCCCAATGACACGTTGTCCTACACCGAGGCCAAGACCGCCTTCATCACCGGCATCGTGGCACGGGCGACGAGGAGCATCCCCGACTCGTCGTCGAACGCGGGTCAAGGAACCGGAACCGGGGACTAGCGCGGCGTGGATCGCTCCTGCATAATCCGCGACATCGTGGGGGAGGAACCGAACGTCGCGCGCCTCGAGGCGTGCTCGGGCACCGATCCGTTCGGACGAACGCTCCGATCGTGGATGACGGCCACCGCGTGAATCACGTCGCCGCGACGCTGTTCGGCGCCCCGCTGCCCGTCGGCGGCACGATCGGCGTCTGCTCCCCGAGCGGCCCCTTCTACAATCGCAGCGACATCGAACGGCCCGTCGAGTGGTGGCAGGAGCGCGGGTTCCGCGTGAAGCTCACCGACGGGGCGTGGGCCCAGGACGACTACGTCGCAGGCTCGCCCCAGCAGCGAGCAGCCGACCTGAACGCGCTGTTCGCCGATCCCGATGTCGACGTGATCCAGGTCTTGTGGGGCGGCACGGGTGCGATGCAGGTGCTGCCCCACCTCGACTACGGCCTGATCGCGGCGAACCCCAAGGCGCTCATGGGGTATTCCGACATCACGAACCTGCACATCGCGATCCGCCAACGCACCGGCCTCGCGACGCTGCACGGGCCAGGCCTCGGGTCGATGGGCATCCCCGAGCGGACGGCCTTCACCTGGGACTCGGCGCTCGATGCCTTCATGAAAGGCGGTGCGGGCCCGGTGCCGCGCGACCCTGACGATCCGTACGTGCGAGCGATCGCGCCGGGGAAGGCCACCGCGCCGCTCGTGGGCGGCAACCTGTTCACCCTCGTGCACCTGATCGGCACCCCCTTCGATCCCGTGCTCGATGGCGCGATCTTGTTCTTCGAGGAGGTCGACGAACCCACCTACATCATCGAGGTCCACCTCGATCAGCTACGGCTCGCGGGCAAGCTCGACGGTATCGTCGGGGTCGTGATCGGGGAGATGAAGGACTGCGGGTGGCGAGAGGAGCGTCCGCAGACCCCCCGTGACCGCTCGCTCGAGGATGCGTTCGAGCGGCATCTAGCCCCGCTCGGGGTGCCGGTGCTATACAAGCTGCCACTCGGCCACGGGAAGCACCTCGCGTCGATGCCGCTCGGCGTCACCGCGACCCTCGACGCCGACGCCAGAACGCTGACGATCGACCAACCGGGGGTCGTCTCTCACATGCGTAAGACAGATGGAGACGGCCGGAGTCACGGCCGCGGGACCGATCACGTAGGGTGCACGACGAGGAGGCGCGGCATGAGGACCATCCGCAGGGCGATGGCCACGATCGTCGCGCTCGGGATGCTGGCGGGCCTCGGCCTCTCCGGCACCGCGCTGGCACAGGACGCCAGCACGAGCGCGAGCGAGGAACCGCTGACGTTCATCATCGGACTCACGAACAACATCGTGACCGTGAACCCGCTCCGCGCGATCGAAGCGCCCGAGTACGAGCTCTGTCGATGCAGTACGACCTGCTGTTCAGACTTCTCCCAGGAAGACATGTCCGCGTGCCCAACCTCGGCGACCGAGATCCCTACCGAGGAGAACGGCGGTCTCTCGGCAGACGGCTTGACCTGGACGATCCCCATCCGCGACGACGTCACGTGGAGCGACGGCGAGCCGCTCACGGCGAACGACATCGCGTTCACGTACAACCTGATCATCGACCAGAACTGGTCGATCGTTCACCAGCTACTTCCCGTTCACCGACAGCATCACCGCGGCCGACGACACCACTCTGGTCTGGAAGACGACGAAGCCGACGATCGCGCCCTTGATCCCGCCGTGGGTCTACATCCTGCCCGAGCACGTCTTCGGCGACATGAGCAAGGACGAGATCCGGAACTTCGAGAACTTCGACAAGCGACGGCAGCGACCCCGTGACCTCGGGACCGTTCCGTCTCATCGAGTGGAACAAGGACGAGGACTGGACCCTCGACGGCGAACCAGGACTACTTCGGCGGCGCACCGACGATCGACGATGTGATCTTCAAGCGGTACACGAACGCCGAGACGATGGTTCAGGATCTCAAGGCCGGCGAGATCGACTTCGCCGAATCGATCCCCGTCGAGCCTGTTCGTTCGCTCGAGGGCGAGGACGGCATCCAGACGAACGTCGGTGGCGCGTTCGGGTTCGACCAGATGAGCTTCAACCAGTGCTTCCCGCACCGCCGGCCAGGAATGCGAGGGATAGCACCGGCCACCCAGCGCTCGAGGATCCCGTCGTGCGCACGGCGATCGCGATGGCGATCGACAAGGAGAACCTCGTCGAACGGGTCCTGCGGCGGCTACGGCGACGCCCGGAACGACGCAGGTCGTTCCCGCCGTGCCGTTCTGGCACTGGGATCCGGGCGAGGCGACGCTGCCCGACGGCGACATCGCGGCCGCGAACGCGATGCTCGACGACGCCGGCTACGTCGACTCCGACGGCGACGGCATCCGCAACATGCCCGACGGCGGCGAGGACCTGGACTTCCGGTTCATCGTCCGCATCGGAATCGAGCGACGGGGTCGAAGGCCGGCGAGCTGATCACCGGGTGGATCGACCAGATCGGCATGCAAGACGAAGACCGAGGCGGTCACGGACTCGAAGCTGATCGACGCCTGGCTCGCGAACGACTACGACCTGTACATCTGGGGATGGGGGCCCGACCCCGACCCCGACTTCATCCTCTACGCGAACACGACCAAGGCGTGCGGAGTCGTGGAGCGACACGTGTTGGTCCAACGCCGAGTACGACAAGCTCGTACGAGGACCAGCAAGGAGCCACGTCGCCCGACGCAACGCCAGGAGATCGTGTCCGGATGCAACAGATCTTCTACGAAGAGCGCCCCGAACTGGTGCTCTACTACGACAACGACCCTGGAGGCATGGCGGAGCGACCGCTGGCAAGGCTTCCAGTTCCAGCCCACACCCGACGAGGAAGGCAACGGTGGCTTCGCCCTCGGCCAGTACGGGAACTACTCATACCTGAGCATCGAGCCAGCCTCGAGTGAGGCCGGCGTCGGCTGGCGGAGGGTCGAGCGGAATCCCGGCTGGCGTGTGGATCGGCATCGTCGCCGTGGTGATCATGGTGATCGGAGGCGTGATGTTCGCGCGCAGCCGTGGCTCCGACGAGGACCAAGGCCTGAGCATCGCACTCGGAGTGAGGCGACGAGGCGGCAGACGGGTGGGGACACGCGGATACGTCCTGAGGAAGGTCGTCCAGGCGTTCCTCACCCTGTTCGCCGTCATCGTCTTCAACTTCTTCCTGTTCCGGATCCTGCCGGCCGACCCGGTCGCCCTGCTCACGCGCAGTCAGGGCGCGCAGCTCAGCCCCGAGGAACAGGCGGAACTGCGGGCGGAGCTACGGGCTCGACCAACCGCTGTTCCCCGGGCAGTTCCTCGACTTCATGGGCGACACGCTGCGACTGGACTTCGGTGAGTCGATCATCCTTCGACCGAACGAGACCGTCGTCTCGGTCTTCCTCGACGCGCTCTGGCCGACGGTCGTGCTGGTCGGCATCTCGACGCTGTTCGCCGCGGTCATCGGCATCGTGCTGGGTATCTATGCCGGATGGCGCCGCGGCGGCAAGGCCGACGTCGGGTCGATGGGCGTCTCGCTGGTCTTCTACTCGATGCCGGAGTTCTGGCTCGGCATGCTGTTGATCTTGCTGTTCTCGACGACGCTCGGGTGGTTCCCCGCGAGTGGGCGCGTGTCACTCGGGCAAGACCTGACCGGCGTCGACTACATCGCCGACGTCCTCAACCATCTGTTTCTTCCTACGCTCACGCTCACCCTTGCCTTCCTCGCCGAGTTCTACCTCGTGATGCGATCCTCGCTGCTCGACGTGTTGGGTGAGGACTACATCACCACCGCGAGGGCGAAGGGGGTGCGCGAGAAGTTCGTGCTGCGACGACACGCCGTGCGCAACGCGCTCCTGCCCACGATCACCCTGATCGCTCTGTCGTTCGGGTTCGTGCTCAGCGGCGCGATCACCGTGGAATACGTGTTCAGCTACCAAGGGCTCGGTCTCCTCACCGTGAACGCACTCGAGGCGCGGGACTACCCTCTGCTGCAGGGGGTGTTCCTGTTCGCGAGCGCCGCGGTGATCGCGCTGAACCTCGTGGCCGACCTCGTCTACGGCTACTTCGACCCCCGCGTGAGGGAGGCCTGACCCATGCACGCGCCACCGATCACACCGGGTGGAGAGCCCGGCCTGACGACCAGTCCGCCCGACTTCGACACGATCGACGAGGAGATCCGATCGCCCCGTCAGATCCGCCGTGCGCGCCGGAAGGTGGCCCTCAGCCGATTCTGGAAGCAGTACCGTCGGTCGTGGATGGGCATGGCGGGCCTGGCCATCCTGCTCTTCTTCATCGGCGTCGCGATCTTCGCCGTGTTCGCCGACGAATCGGGCACGAACCCGAGCCTCAAGACGGACGGACCCGTGGGCGCTCCTCCCTCGATCGAGTACCCGTTCGGCACGACCGACTTCGGGCTATCGGTGCTGACCCTCACCATCCAGGGCGCGCGGATCTCGCTGCTCGTCGGGCTTACGGCCTCGGTCATCACGATGGTGATCGGCACGCTGATCGGCATCGTGGCCGGCTACCGGGGCGGGTGGATCGACACGTTCCTCATGCGATTCACGGACTTCGCGCTCGTGCTGCCCTGGCTCGCCCTCGCGATCGTGCTCGCGGCGATCATCGGGCCAGTCGCTCTCGACGATCGTGCTCGTGATCGGCCTCACCTCGTGGCCGAGCACGGCGCGCCTGGTGCGATCACAGGTGTTGTCGGTGCGCGAGCGCCCGTACGTGGAACGGGCCAGGGCGCTCGGGGGCGGTGACTGGCACATGATCACGCGACACGTGCTGCCGAACGTGACGCCGGTGATCCTCGCGAACACCGTGCTCGTCGTCGCGATCGCGATCCTGTCCGAGACCGCGTTGTCTTTCCTTGGCCTCGGCGACCCGTTCAGCGTCTCTTGGGGCAGCATGCTTGAGGACGCGTTCAGCAACGGCGCGACGACGCTCGGGTGGTGGTGGTGGATCGCGGCGCCGGGCATCTGCATCGTGCTGGTGGTGCTGTCGTTCACGATGATCGGATTCGCGCTCGACGAGATCATCAACCCGAAGCTGAGGGATCGATGACCGACGTCCTGACCCTCGATGACGTGCACATCACCTATCACACGTCCGGCGGCGGCGTGCCGGCGGTCCGAGGCGTCGACATGGCCGTGAAGGCGGGTGAGGTCGTCGGCCTCGCCGGAGAGTCGGGCTGCGGTAAGTCGACGATCGCCGCGGCGATCCTGCGGCTGCTGCCGCCGAAGACCAAGGTCGAGGGCACGATCTTGCTCGAGGGCGAGAACGTGGTCGAGATGAAGCCCGGGCGGCTCCGCGCCGTGCGCTGGACCGGTGCCTCGATCATCTTCCAAGGAGCGATGCACGCCCTGAACCCCGTGAAGCGCATCGGCGATCAGATCGCCGAGGCGATCACCGTGCATCAGCAGGCCGGTGAGAAGGAGGCCCGCGTCCGCGTGGGATCGCTACTCGAACAGGTCGGGCTGCCGAACCGCCGCATGCAGGATTTCCCGCACGAGCTGTCGGGCGGCCAGAAGCAGCGCGTGATGATCGCGATGGCGCTGGCGTGCTCACCGTCGCTGGTGATCGCCGACGAGCCCACGACCGCGCTCGACGTGATGGTCCAGGCACAGGTGCTGCGCCTCATGAAGGAGCTGCAACGCGATCTCGGCCTCTCGATGATCTTCATCACCCACGATCTCTCGGTGCTCGTCGAGACTTCCGACCGGCTCGCCATCATGTACGCGGGCAAGATCGTGGAAGAAGGACCCGCCGAGTCGGTGTTCCGCTCGCCGCAGCACCCGTATACCGAAGCGCTCGCTGCCGCGTTCCCAGAGATCGGCGACCAGCGGTTCCGAAGGAAGCCGCTGGGGCTCGGAGGCGACCCGCCCGACCCGGCCGACGTGCCCCCGGGATGCTCGTTCCACCCTCGCTGCGCGAAGGCGTTCGACGACTGTTCGACGGTGATCCCCGAGCTCTACCCGGCGGGAGAGGGTCGCAGGGCGGCCTGCCTGCTCGTGCCTGCAGCCAAGACCGCGACCGGGGCCGGAACGTGAGCCAGACAGAGGCCGCCGCTGCACCGCCCCCCGCCGCTCCTGAACGTGAGGTGGTGATCGAGGTCCGCGACCTCCACGTCACCTTCCAGGGTCGCGTCGGGGTGTTCGAAGGTCTTCGCGGCAAGAAGGGCACCCGCTCGCGCGCGGTCGACGGCGTCTCGTTCGAGCTCCGTCGCGGCGAGGTCATGGCGATCGCGGGCGAGTCCGGATGCGGCAAGACCACGACCGCGCGGGCGATCATGGGACTGCAACCGGTCGACGGCGGCGAGATCCTCTACGAGGGGAAGCCGCTTCCTCGCGACTTGAAGCCCTACCGGCGCAAGGTGCAGATGGTCTTCCAGGATCCGACCGGCACCCTGAACCCGCGACAGACGATCTACGAGATCATCGCCGAAGGCCTGCGCATCCACGGCATCGACCGCGGGCCGAACGGGGAGCCCGAGGAGCAGCTCGTCGCCAAGGCGCTCTCGCGAGCGGGCCTGCGCCCACCCGAGCGGTTCTTCCTGCGGTACCCGCACGAGCTGTCGGGTGGGCAGCGCCAACGCGTCGTGATCGCCGGCGCGCTCGTGCTCGAGCCCGAAGTGATCGTCGCCGACGAACCGGTCTCGAACCTCGACGCATCGGTGCGGGGGGAGATCCTGCAGCTGCTGATGAAGCTCCGCGAGGATCTCGAGCTCACGATCATCATCGTGACCCACGACCTCGGTCTCGCCTGGACCGTGGCCGATCGGGTCGCGATCATGTACCTGGGCCGCATCGTCGAGATCGGACCCGCCGAGGACGTGTTGCTGCGGGCCGAGCACCCTTACACGAAGGCCCTGCTCGACGTGGTACCCGAAGCGGGGGGTCTCGATCGACCGATCCTGACCGGCGAACCGCCCGACCCGACGCGCATCCCTGAGGGGTGCCGGTTCCACCCTCGGTGCCCGGTCGTCGAATCGGGGCGCGCAGCCGAGCTCGGCATCGAGACGCGGTGTCGCGCGGACGACCTCGCGCTTCAGGCGATGGGGCAGGAGCACGAGGCGGCCTGCTACGAGGCCTTCCTGCGTCACGGAGGCGGCGCACCGACCGCCTGAAGGGCCTCAGACGGTCTCTGGTCCCGGCGCCTCAACCGCCGCATCGTCGCCCTTGAGCACCCCGAGGATCGCCTCCATCTCCGTGTCGGAGACCCTCGCATCGCGGGCCGGATCCTCCGAGTTCTTCGCGCGCACCGTGGCGAGCATGGTCCGCAGGTTCGACTCGGCCATCTCGGCCCGAGCCTCGAGCTCCCGGACCTTGTCGGACAGCGTCCGTGCGCGGCTCTCAGCCTCGTCGCGGGCCTGACGGGCCTCGCGCGACTCCTCACGAGCCGACCGCAGCGCGGCGCGCATCTCGGCGGCCTCGCGACCGATTTCGACCAGCCGGTCCACCACGGCTCGGCCGAAGTCGGAGTACCGGGCCGCGCCCGGCTCTGCCCGCGTCGTGGCCGAGGCGCGAGGCTGACGGGCCGTGCGCGGGGGGCGGCCGAGCGACTCCTTCTCGCCTGCGTCGACCGGCCGGCTGTCGAGCAGTCGATAGGAACCCTGCGCCGGCTCCAGGCGTCTCCGCGCGATCAGCGCTCGCACCGCCCGCGCGGTGGAGAGGGCGTCGGGGAAGCCGAGCTCGCGCCCGATCTCGGCGGGAGTCACGGCCATCACCTCGCCGACGGCCGTGCGCTGCGGCGACCTCGGCCAGGAAGGCGTTCACCCGATCCAGGCTCTGCTCGTTCACGAGGCCATCATGCCCGACCGGGGCCCCCCAGGGCCAGTCGCACCCCACGACAACCCGGCAGGCCACGGGCACCGGTAGGCTGCGGCCATGACGGTCGGTTCCCGGACGGCGCCCGCACCGCTTGCCGGGCTCCGCGTCATCGACCTGTCTCGCGTGCTGGCGGGGCCTCTCGCCACGATGACGTTGGGTGACCTCGGCGCCGATGTCGTGAAGGTCGAGCGCCCGGCCGAGGGCGACGACACCCGGCACTGGGGGCCGCCGTTCGCCGGCGACGACGCCGCGTACTTCCTGTCGCTCAATCGGAACAAGCGCTCGGTCGCGATCGACCTCACGACACCTGAGGGGGTCGCCTCCGTCACCCGGCTCGCCGCCACGGCCGACGTGCTGATCGAGAACTTCCGCCCCGGGTTGATGGCCGATCTCGGTCTCGCCCTCGACGACCTGCGAGCGGCGAACCCACGCCTGGTCAGCTGCTCGCTGACCGCGTTCGGCGACGATGCAACGGGGGAGGCCTCCCGGCCCGGGTACGACATCATCGTGCAGGCGCTCTGCGGCCTGATGAGTGTCACGGGAGAGCCGGACGGCGAGCCGGTGAAGGCAGGGGTGGCGCTGCTCGACGTGGTGACCGGCCTGCAAGCGGCGATCGGCATCCTGGCGGCCCTCGCCGAGCGCGAGCGGACGGGCCTCGGCCGCCACGTCGGCGTCTCGCTGTTCGATGCGAGCGTGGCCGCGATGGTGAACCAGGCGGCGAACACGCTGATCGGAGATGTCGTGCCCTCCGCCCTCGGCACCGCCCACCCGAACATCGTGCCGTATCAGGCCTTCCACGCGTCGGATCGCCCGTTCATCCTGGCGGGTGGGAACGACCGACTGTTCCGCCGAACCTGCGAGGTCGTCGGACACCCCGAGTGGGCCGACGACGATCGGTTCGCCGCGAACCAGGATCGCGTCGCGAACCGCGACGAACTGGTGTCGCTGCTCGCGGCGGCGTTCGCGACCCGCCCCGCCGCCCACTGGCTCCGCGCGCTCGAGGCCGCATCGGTGCCCTGCTCCCCGATCCGCAGGATGGACGAGGTGTTCGCCTCACCCGAGGGCGCCGCCCTCGTCGACGACGTCGACGACCCGGCGCGGGGTGGATCGCTGCGACTGGTCGCGAACCCGCTCCGGTTCGACGGCGAGCGGCTGCCGACCAGGCTCGCGCCGCCGCTGCTCGGCGCCGACACGGACGAGGTGCTGGGTGACGGGTGACCCCACGGCGCTCGGGGAAGCATGGGCCGGCGCGCTCGCATCGTGGGCGATCCCACCGGCGATCCTCGAGGCCGCACCGGAGTCACCGTACGGGTTCCCGCCCGAGCTCTTCGCACGTCGCGCCGAGCGTGCGGTCGACGGGGAGGTTCGGTCGGTACCGACGCCGACCACCACGCGCGCGCTCGAGGCCCTCGGCGACGAGGGGATCGTGCTCGACGTGGGGGTGGGTGGTGGCGCGACGAGCCTCCCACTGGCCGGGCGATGCACGGGTCTGATATGGGTCGACGGGCAGATCGACATGCTCGAGGCGACGGCGCGCCGGGCGGCGAGCATCGGGCTCCCCGTCACGACCGTGCTCGGGCGCTGGCCCGACGTGGCGTCGGAGACGCCGACCGCCGACGTCGCGGTCTGCGGGCACGTCGCCTACAACGTCCCCGACCTCGGCGCCTTCCTGACCGCCCTCACGGAGCATGCCCGGCGCCGGGTCGTGATCGAGCTCACCGACCGGCACCCGCTCTCGTGGATGAACGACCTGTGGCTGCGCTTCCACGATCTCGAACGTCCCGACCGTCCGTGCGCCCACGACGCGGAGGCCCTCTGCCATGCGCTCGGGCTCGACGTGCATCGTGACGACCGCGTCGATACCGCGGACGCAGCGGGAAGCGGCTTCGAACGACGAGGGGACGCGATCGGTCTCGTGCGCCGCCGCCTCTGCCTGCCGCCCGAGCGCGACGACGAGATCGCAGGTGCCCTCGGCTCCAGGCTCCATCAGCACGGCGGTCTGTGGAGCGCAGGCCCTCCGGAGCAGCGTGTGATCACGCTGTGGTGGGATTCGGCCGCGGGCGTCGCGACCTAGGCGGTGGCGGCGGTGAGCACCACGGTTCCCGCTGCGCCGAAGGTTCCCTGCCCGCCGTCGGGGATCTCGAGGTCGAAGCTGGCGGTCGCGCCGTCACGCGCCGGCATCTCGAGGCGCAGGGTCGGGATCGTCTCCAGGAACCCGCTCAGCTCCTGCGAGCCGGCCGGGCTGCGTCCGGTCTCCTCGAGACGGAACCGCAGCTCTCCGTCGCGAAGCACCCCGACCGCCCGCAGATCGATCCGCTCGGCTTGCACCTGTGCCGTCGGCTCATCGCACCGCAGTTCGCTCTTGAGCGTCGCCGCCCCGGCGGAGTCGATCGGCCCGTCGGCGACGGCGATGCCCGCGTCGACGCGCCAATTGGCGGCACACCGCCCGCCCACGAACAGGTCGTGGTACGTGCGGGTGTCGATGCGTACGAGCCAGGAGCCGCCCGACCCGCTCGGCTCGGGCTCGTCGGTCGGGGAACCCGCACTCGGCCGCGCGCCGGGGTCGTCGACCCCGGGAGGGAACGGGTTCGTGTTCGCCGCGACGACCGCGCCCACGGCCGCGCACATCGCGAACACGAGGGTCCACACCACGATCTTGACGAACCGCCGCACGGGAGCGACCCTACCGCGAGCTGACGGCGTTCCGGTGAACCGGCATCGTCACCGAGAGCGGCGAGCCACGTAGTCACGGAGCACGAACTCGCCGACCCGATCGTCGTCCATCAGGAAGACGCGCCCCTTCGTCATGCGGGCAAGGCGCTCCATGAACCGGGCGAGGCCCTCGGATTCCTCGAGCATGAAGATGTTCAGGCGCACGCCGGACTTGGCGAGACGCATCGCCTCGGCGAGGGTCAGCTCGATCGTCTCCGGCACCGGCGGCCACGAGAAGAACGCCTGATCCCCCTCGAGGTGCGCCGTCGGCTCGCCGTCGGTCACCATGATCACCTGCCGCGTCGCGCGCGGGTGCTGCGAGAGCAGTCGGTTCGCCAGCATGAACGCGTGCTGCATGTTCGTGCCGTACACGCGCTCGAACCCGGGCGTGGTGAGGTCCTCGGGCTGCAGCCGACGTGCGTACTCGCTGAAGCCGATCAGGTACAGCGTGTCGTGGGGATAGCGGCCCTCGATCAACGCGTGCAGCGCGAGCGCCATCTTCTTCGCGTGGATGAAGTGTCCGCGCAGCGGCATCGAGAACGAGAGATCGAGCAGCAGGGCCGTCGCCGTCTCGGTGCGCTGCTCGGCCTCGACCACCTCGAAGTCGTCGGGGATGAGGCGCACCGGCTCGCCGGGCGTCGACCTCGTCACCGCGTTGAACACCGTGCGCTGCACCGCGAGCTGCCCGTGGTCGCCGAAGTTCCAGGGACGGGTCGCCCCTGTCGGCTCGGCCAGGCCGCCGGCGTCGCGCGCCTCGTGCGTTCCCTCTCGATCTCGCTGCAGCTCCTCGAAGATCTGCGTGAGCGCGCGCTCCCCGAGCTTGCGGGCCCCGCGTGGGGTGACCTCGAGCCGCCCTTGGCGGCGCTGCACGAGACCGGCCTCCTCGAGCATGCGCTCGATCTGCTTCAGCCGGTGCAGGTCCTGCGCGGCCGTGTCGCCGAGCCTTCGGCGCACGGCGTCCTCGTCGACGTCGTCGAGGCTGGCCCCCGCATACTCGCCTTCCATCGATCGGTCGAGTTCCTCGTAGTCGTGCAGACGCTCCATCGCGTCGACGGCCGCCGACATCGGCATGCCCTCTCCGTCGCCGAAGCCCTGTCCGTATCCCTCGCCCCGGCCCCATCCCATGCCCGGGAAGGCGTCCTGGAGGTTCGCGTTCAGGCGGTCGACCTCGAACGCGAGGTCCATGTCCTGCATCACCTGCTCCGCGAGACGCGCGAGCTCCTCGCGCTGCTCCGGCGAGAGCGAGGCCATCATGGCGCTCATCGCCGCCATGCGGCGAGCCATCCCCTCGAGCAGCTCGTCGAGCGAGCGCGGATCGTCGGGGAAGAAACCTCCGTGGCGAGACATGAAGTCCTCGAACCCGGCCTGCGTGTCCTCGCCGCGCTCACGCATCTCGATCAGGCCGTTGAGCTCGGCGAGCATGTCCTTGAAGCGAGCGATGTCGTCGGGAGACATCGTCCGCATACCTTCGGCCATCTGCCGGAAGTACGAGCCCATCACCTGCTCGCGGATGTGCTCCTGCAGCTCGTCGAACATCCGTTGCGCGGTCGGGTCGGCGAACCGATACTCGCGGAGCTCTCCGAGCTGGCCTGGCGCGTCGGGCGGCAGCGCGTCGAGGAACCCCTCCCGCAGGCGGGCGTCGTCGTCGTCGCGGAAGCTCAGCTCGGTGCGCTCGCGCTCGAGGATCTCCTCGAGGCGTTCCCGGATGTCCTCGAGCGGACCGGTGAGATCGAGCAATTGCTCTTCGCGCTCGCGCTGCTGCCGGAGGCGATTGACGCAGGGCGTCCATCCCGGTGAATCGGCCCTGCATGCCTCGACGGAGCAAGCGCTGGAGCGCATGGTCGGCGCCCCCACCCATCAGGATCTCGTCGGTGAGCTCCTCGAGCACGTCGGCAGCGGGCACGTCGGGGCCGAACGGATCCTGGGTGCCGTCCCACCGCGAGTAGCGGAAGCGCATGCGACCAGCCTACGCGCGCTCCCGCACAAGGTCGTATGCGAGGTCAGCTGCGGACCGTGAAGTGTCTGCGCTGGTCGCCGGCCACGTGCACACCGAGCGCCCTCGCCGCAGCCTGAGCACGGGTGTGCGACTGCACGCCGGGTCGGGCCGAGATGTCCCGGGAGAGGTCCGCGAGCTTCACGAACCGCACGCCGGCCGCATCGACGGGAGGCCCGGCGACCGCCTCGGTCAGGCAAACGATCGGCACGACCGTGGCGAGCGCCGATGCCTTGGTCAGCCGCCCGGAGAACCGTCGCGCCCCGGTTCGAAGCTTCCGGAGCGCCGGCACCGCCTGATCCCCGACCACCGGGCGCCTCGCATCGACCAGCGCGACGCCGGCGAGATCGCACACCGCGATCAGGAAGGCGCCCGTGGTCCCGATCACGGCGTAGTCTGCGTTCCACTCGTGTCCGGGCAGCACGAAGAAGCTGTACGCGTCGAGACGACCGAGCTCACGCGCGACGGCGGCGGTCGCACCCGTCCCATGTTCCGGCGCAGCCATGGTTCTCAGATTCGGCGAGGATTGCGCGGGTCTTGAGGCTCAGCCGATCCCGAGGCCGGTCATCAGGCCTCGAAGGGTGAGCCCGAAGCAGATGAACGCTGCGAACGCGAAGGGCACCCACGGCTGGATCGGCTTCGCGCCGGGCTGGGTCTTCTGCAGGTCGCGCGCAAGCGCGTGCGCGATGATCAGGATCACGATCGGCCCGAAGCCGTAGACGTAGTGGAGCCACTCGGTGGGGCGGCGTCCGAGCAGCAGAAGCACGATGCCGATCACCGCCTGCAACCCCGCCGCCACCTGTGCGACCGTCAACCACTGCCAGTACCGCTCACCCGGCCCGCGCCGAGCGATCAGCGCTCCGAGGGGCCAGAGCCAGCCGATCGCGAAGAGCGCGACCACCGCGAACCCGACCCACTCGTGGACCTGTGACATCGCGCCGGATACTACGAGCCTGCGCCCTCAGGCAGCCTCGGGGCCCGTGTACCGCGCGCTTCGGTCGCCGCCATCCTTGTTCAAGCGACGCGAGAGGTACAGTCCTTCGAGCGCGAACTCGAGCGCGCTCGCCGCGACACCCGGGCTCTCCTCCTCGACACCGAGACGCTCCAGCAGCTTCGCCAGGCCGGGCAGATCGCCGATCGCATCGAGCAACTCGTTCCCGGGCGTGAGCTCTCCCGTGTCGACCGCAAGGCCCTCGTCGAACCGCTCGAGCAGCGGCGCGAAGTCGTAACCCGACAATCGCCGACGGAACACCTCGAGCTCGGCCGTGCGCATCGCCCGCAGCAAGATATCGGCCTCGCGGCCCTCCTCGATCGTGTCGAACTCGACGCGGCCCTCGGAGCTCATCAGCACAGCGGGAAGGTCGACCACGCGCGGCACGGCTTCCGGCTCGCCGGCCCGGGCCGCCCGTCGAACGGCCGCCGCCTGCAGCGTCTCGAGGTTGCCGATCGAATAACGCACGCTGATGCCGCTGCGGTGGTTCACGTGCGCCGAGCGGCGGAGCTCAGCGGTGAGCGCCGCAACGACTTCCTTCATGAAGATCGGCACGCGCAGCGGCACGGCCCCGTCGATCCGCGCGGCTTCCTGATCCATGATGCGGATCTCCTCCCGCAGCGTCTCCGGGTAGTGCGTGCGGATCTGCGTGCCGAACCGGTCTTTCAGGGGCGAGACGATGCGGCCACGGTGCGTGTAGTCGTCGGGGTTCGCGGTCGCGACGAGCAGCATGTCGAGCGGCAACCGGATGCGGTAGCCGCGGATCTGCACGTCGCGCTCCTCGAGGATGTTGAACAGGCTCACCTGGATACGCTCGGGCAGGTCGGGCAGCTCGTTGATCGCGACGATGCCCCGGTTGGTACGAGGGATCAGGCCGTAGTGGATCGTGCCTTCGTCGCCGAGGTACCGACCCTCAGCCACCTTGATCGGGTCGACGTCGCCGATCAGGTCACCCACGCTGGTGTCAGGGGTCGCCAGCTTCTCTGCGTACCGGTCGTCGCGGTGGATCCAGGTGATCGGCGTGTCGTCGCCGTGCTCGTCGACGAGCGCTCGGCCGTGCGCGCTGATCGGCCGGTACGGGTGGTCGTTCGTCTCGGTTCCCTCGACCGCCGGCGCGAACTCGTCGAGCAACTGCACGAGCGCGCGCACCAGGCGCGTCTTCGCTTGACCTCGCTCCCCGAGCAGGATCAGATCGTGTCCGGCGAGGATGCCGCGCTCGAGTGCCGGCAGCACGGTGCCCTCGAATCCGACGAGCCCGGGGAACAGGTCGTCACCGGAAGCCAGCTTCGCGAGCAGGTTGTCGCGGAGCTCCTGCTTCACGGTGCGGTCGAGGAAGCCGGACGCGCGCAAGGCGCCGAGGGTCGTGGGGAGATCGGTCATGCGTTCAGGGTAAGCCCCGCCCAGGGATAGCGCCGTGGTGTGGATCGGGTGCGTGGATTCCGCGCGGTGGTCAGCTGGCGCTGCGCACCGACATCTCGACGCCGCCGAGCGCCTTCGCGAGCTTCACCGGGCTGCGGCCGTCGTTGTTCTCGTGGTGGGGGTCGGCGCCGTGACCCAGCAGCACCTGCACGATCGGACCCTCGCCGCGGGTGCGGAGCGTCGCGCACCACAACGGCGTGTTGCCGTCCACGTCCTCGGCGTCGACGTCGGCGCCACTCGAGAGCAGCAGTTCCGCGACGGCGACCGAGCATCCTTGGGCCGCGTAGTGCAGTGGCGTCTGCCCGTCGTGGTCTCCGATGCGGATGTCGACGCCCGAGTCCACCAGTTCCTGGGCGCGAGGGAGGTCGCCGAACAGCGCGGCGTAGTGCAGCGGCACGCGGCCCGAGACGTCCGCGGGCGGCCTGTTCTCAACCAAAGCCATAGGGTCCCTATCGGCCGCAGGGCGGTGATGCTGAAACGGTTCGTTCAAAGATGCGTCCGAGGCCGCTGGTAGCGTCGCGTCGATGACAGAAGGAACCGACCCACTCGCCGGGCTGAACGACGCCCAGCGTCAAGCCGCCGAAGCCGTGCGAGGGCCGGTCGCGATCCTGGCGGGCGCCGGCACCGGCAAGACCACCACGATCACCCACCGCATCGCCCATCAGGTGCAGGTCGGCGCGTTCGAACCGACCGCCGTGCTGGCGGTCACGTTCACCGAGAAGGCGGCCGGTGAGTTGAAGGCGCGCCTGGCCGGGCTCGGGGTCGAAGGCGTCGAGGCCCGCACGTTCCACGCGTCGGCACTGCGCCAGCTCGGCACCCTCTGGCCGAGGTTCACGGGTCGCGGGCTCCCCGAGGTGCTGAACACGAAGGCACAGATCCTGAACCCGATCGCGAACGGGCTGCCCGGCGCGTACCGGTTCCTGCCGCGGCGCGAACTCGCCGGCGAGATCGAGTGGGCGAAGAACCGGCTCGTGAACCCGGCCGGCTACCTCGAAGCGATCGAGGCAGAGGACCGCACGCCCCCGTTGCCGGCGGACCTGATGCAGCGCACCTTCGCGGCGTACGAGCGCACGAAGGGCGAACGGCGCATGGACTTCGAGGACATGCTGCTGATGCTCGTGAGGCTCCTCGGCGACGAGGCCGAGGCCGCCCGCCTGGTGCACGAGCGGTTCCATGCGTTCACGGTCGACGAGTACCAGGACGTGAACCCGCTTCAGCAGGCCCTGCTCGACCGGTGGCTCGGGGGCCGCGACGAGCTCTGCGTCGTCGGCGACGACTACCAGACGATCTACACGTTCACCGGCGCCTCACCCGAGCACCTGTTGACGTTTCCCGAGCGCTACCCGAACGCCACGGTCGTTCGGCTCGAGGAGAACTACCGGTCGTCACCGCAGGTCCTGACGGTCGCGAACGCACTCGCCCGGTCGATGGGCGGGTTCCAGAAGACGCTGCGAGCGACCCGCGACGACGGGCCGAACCCGACCGCGCGCGCGGTGCCCGACCCCGAGGCCGAGGTCGCGTTCGTGATCGGTGAGGCCCAGCGGCTGCACGGCCAGGGTGTGCCGTGGGAACAGGTCGCCGTGCTCTACCGCATCAACGCCCGCTCCGAGACCTACGAGGAAGCGCTCGCTGCCGCGGGCGTGCCGTACCAGGTGCGCGATGGGTCGTTCCTGCGGCGTCCGGGGCCACGCGGCGTGATCGCCCGGCTCCGCAGAACCGAGGGGGCAACCGACGTCGCCGGGGCGGTCGAGGCGATCACCGACTCGATCGGCTACGCGCCCGACGGGCCGGGCGACGACGCTGGCGACGAGGAAGCCACGCGGCAGGCCGACCTCGGGCGCATGCGGGCGCTCGCGTCGGAGTACACGAGGGCGGCCGGCGACGAGGCGACGGTCCAGGGCTTCCTGGCTGAACTCGAGCATCGGTTCGCCGCCGAACGCGAGGGTCGCGGCGTGCAGCTGATGACCTACCACCGTGCGAAGGGGCTGGAGTTCGAGGCGGTGTTCCTGCCGAGGCTCCTCGACGGCGAGCTCCCCTACCGAGCCCGGAAGAGCGAGGCCGATCCCGACGAGGAGCGACGGCTGCTGTACGTGGGCATCACACGGGCGCGGGAGCACCTGTTCCTGTCGTGGCCGCGTGAACCGCGCTCCGCACCGAGCCCGTTCCTCCGGGAGATCGGGGTGGTGAAGGCCGAGGCCGCTCGCCGGTCCGCTGCGTCGCGCACCCCGGTCACGGTCGGTGCCGGAGGCGGACCGTTGTTCGATCGGCTGAAGGAGTGGCGTCGCCTGCGCGCTTCGACAGACGGCGTGCCGGCGTACGTGATCTTCCATGACTCGACGCTCGCCGAGATCGCAGAGCGCAAGCCGGGCGACTGGGCAGACCTGGCGGCCGTGCCAGGCATCGGCCCGACGAAGCTCGATCGCTACGCCGACGAGGTGCTCGCGATCGTGTCGGCCGAGTAGTCCAGATCAGACGAGCCGGGCGACGAGCAACGCCACCGCCAGGAGCGGCACCGCGATCGAGAGGAACCGGAGCCCCGACTCGGGAGCGACACGCAGGGTCGAGGCGTCGATCGGTTCTCGGACCCCGTCGTCGAGCGTCACCTCTCCGCGCACGTCGACGACACGACGACGGAGGCGTCTGACGGGCGTCGACAGCGCACGTTGCGCCGCGCTGAGCATCGCGCAGGCCGCGGCAGCGAGCATGACGGCCAGGCTGAGCGCCGCGGCCTGCGCGAAGTACGCGGTGAGCACCGGGAAGGCCCCCCACGCGAGCGCGAACCACAAGTCGGAATGGAACGCGCCGCCGAACAACTCCAGGTTGTAGGCGACCACCAGGAACGCCCCCACCACGATGAACACGCCGAGCCAGGGCGAGACCTCGACCATGCCGTCGATGCCGAGCGCGACGGCGCCGGCGAGGCCGACGACCGCGACGGCCACGAGCACGACGCTCGAGACGCGGGTGCGGAGCGGCCGTCCGTGCAGTTCGTCGAGCGCGTGTGCGGCGATGCCCATCGCGAGGAAGAAGGCGAGCAGGGTCTCGCCCAGCCAACGCATGTTCACGTCGGGGGCGAGCGACGCACCGATCACCACGTACGACAGGTGCCACACGGTGTACGGCGGATGGAGCAGGCTCCACCAATCGCGCCACCCCCCCGGCTCCAGCGCGTAGAACGCCGGACGCTCCGAAGGCCCGTTCGGACTACGTTGCACGACCGCCCGCCTTCACGCCCCAGATCACCACCGCGGCGCCGAGCGTCAGCTCGCGGGAGCGCACGTGGCCGATGCCGGCTTCCTGCCACCACCGCACCTGTTCGGGCAGCGGCGCCCGTTCTTCGAGCCGGCTGATGCTGGGGCCGAGGAAGTTGCCGGTGTGCCGCCACTGCGGCGAGATGAACGATCCGAGCACCGGAAGCACGCCGCGGGTGTACGCGTACCAACCCGCCCGCAGCATGGGCCGCTGCGGCACGTGGAACTCCAACGACGCAATCGCGCCCCCCGGCCGCACGACGCGGGCGAGCTCGCGGAGCGTCGCCGCGGGGTCGTCGACGTAGCGCACGAGGTAGGTGAACGTCAGCGCGTCGAACGTGCCGTCGGCGAACGGAAGCGCCTCCGCCCGACCGAGCGCCGGCCGGATCTGGCCGCTGAACCCGGCCGCTTCGTTCGCGGGCAGTCCCGCCACGAGCATCCTCTCGCTGGGGTCGAGGGAGACGACGTTGACCCGCAGGCGAGCCGCGAGGTCGCGCGAGACCAGCCCGGTGCCCGCGGCGACGTCGAGCACGAGTGACCCCGGCACGGCCCCGAGCTTGGAGACCATGAACCTGCGCCACCGCGGATCCTGGCCGAACGACAGCACCGCGCCCGCCCAGGAGTACTGCGGCGCGATAGCCGTGAACAACCCGGGCGACGCGGCGCGGTCCGAAGCCACGTCAGCCACCGAGTCCGAGCAGCGCCGGCACGTCGGCGAGCGCGTCGACCACGACGTCGGGCGTGCCACGGTCGAGGTCGGCGGGCTGGAACTTCCCGCTGCGAACGAGGACTCCGACGAGCCCGGAGCTCTGCGCGCCGGCGACGTCGTTCATGATGTCGTCCCCGACCATCGCCGCTCGTTCGGGCGACACCCCGAGCATGTCGAGCGCTGCACGGAAGTAGGCGGACGCCGGCTTCCCACACACGACCGGCGTGACGCCCGACGAGGCCTCGAGTGCCGCGACGAACGCACCTCCATCGAGCTGGAGTCCTTCGCTCGTGCGCCAATAGAGGTTCCGGTGCATCGCCACGAACGCGGCGCCCTCGTTCAGCCGTCGGAACACCCGGTTGATCATCTCGTAGCTGAAGTCGTCGCACCCCCCGCCGAGCACGACCACATCGGCCCGATCGACGTCGACCAGCTCCACCCCCGTGAGGTCTTCACGCGGGTCGCCGTCGCTCAGCACGAACACCTTCGCCCCCGCATGGAGAGAGCGGAGGTGGCTCGCGGTCGCGGTCACGGCCGTCACGATCTCGTCGGGCGTGAAGTCGAAGCCGGCCTCGCGCAACGTCGCGGCGAGTCCCAGGCGCGTGTGCGTCGTCGTGTTCGTGAGGAGCCGGAACGGCACATCGCCACGACGCAGCGCAGCGACGGCCTCCACCGAGCCCGGCAGCGCCTGCCACGACGTGACGAGCACACCATCGATGTCGAGCAACAACGCATCGACGTCGAGCGGAGCGGTCATGACCGCAGTCTGGCACGCGACGCCGAACCTCGAGGGTGCCCCTCTTCCCCCTTAGAGCCGGATGCCGGCCCGCTTCCTCGCCTCGGCGAGATCGGCGCCCGGGTCGATGCCCTGCTGTCGCAGCAGGAAATCCGTGTAGGGAGCGATGAATCGATACTTCGGCGGCAGCGCCGGTCGCACCGCGCGGATCAACGGGAACGACGCTCGCGTCGCTGCCCGCTTCCCCGCACCGAAGGGAACGCCGTACATCTCGCGGATAGCATCGGGCAACGTGCCGTACGCGAGCCGTGAGACGCCGCGAAGCACCGGACGCCACTCCGCTTCCTCGGGTGGATCGAAGAACAGGTCCAACACCCTGCGGGCCCCGTCGGTCACCTGCAGCTCTCCTCGATCCTCGAAGTCGGCGAGCCAAGCGCGGAGCCCCTGCCACGTCGACGGGATCATCTCGCGAGGGACGAGGCAGAGTTGCGCCGCGAGCATCTGCTCTTCGTGGAAGCGTTGACGACCGGCATCGTCGAGCTTCCCGACGGTGAGCGCTTCGAAGAGGATCGCCGAATCGACGAGGCACGCGTGCACGTAGAGCAGCAACTCGGGGTCGAGGGCGTCGTAGCGCTTGCCGGTGACAGGATCGATGCCGTTGATGCGAGTGTGCACCTCGTTGATCTTGTCGGCTGCCGCGTGCGCCTCGGTCTTGGTTCCGAATGTGAGTGTGTAGGTCAGGATCAGTGTGCGCTGCAGCCGCTTCCATGGGTTCCGCTCGTACATGCCCGTCTGGTTGGCACCGGCGACCACGAGCGGATGGGCGGCCTGCATCAGCAGCGCGCGCGCACCACCGAACAGCACCGTGACCTCGCGGTGCACCTGCCATGAGACGCTCTCGGGCCCGAAGTAGCCGCTGTCGGTCGTGCTGGCCATGCTTCGAGCGTACGGGCATACGGCGTGTTCGGCCCTGGTCGAACCTCTGCGCCGCTCGCAACTGGACTTGCACCCGAACCGATGGGACGATCGCGGCCCCACGCGTCATCCTTCCCCACCATGATCGTCGTTCTGATCATCGCCGTTGTCGGCCTCGTCGCCGGGCTCATCGCCGGCGGTAGCGTGCGCAACTTCGAGCGGATCCACGTGTATTGGTGGGGCGCGGCGACCGCCGGGCTCGTGTTGCAGGTCATCCCGCTCAGGCGCTGGCTCGACGACGACGTAGCGGTCGCGGCACTTGTGGGGAGCTACGTCTTGCTCCTCACATTCGTCTGGGTGAATCGGCGACTGCCCGCCGCGCCCCTGTTACTGCTCGGCCTCACGCTCAACATGGCCGTGATCGCGCTGAACGGCGGCATGCCTGTGAGCGAGGCGTCGATCCGCGCGGCGGGTGGATCGAGCGGCATGCTCCCGTCCGCGCTCGACGACGGGAAGCACCACCTGATGACGTCATCGGACGTGCTGGCCCCGCTCGCCGACGTGATCGGGCTTCCCCCACCGATCGCGACCGTGCTGTCGATCGGGGACATCTTCCTCTACGCGGGGATCGTCGCGTTCACCGTGATCGTCATGCGGGGACGGTTCGCCGAGAATCGTCGGCCTCCGGTGTGGTTCCCGATGTACCGGGGGAAGCACCTCCGGCCTGAACGTCGCCTGCCCCGCCGGTCACGGCCTGGGGAGGAACCTCGGCTTGCAGCAGGGAGCTCGGGAACTTCACGGTGATCGTCGTTCCCTCGCCGGGGGCACTCTGCACGTCGAACGTGCCGCCACCGACCTGGGCACGCTCGCTCATCATCGCCATGCCGAAGTGACCCTCGGGTCCAGGTGCATCGGTGTCGAAGCCGACGCCGTTGTCGCGCAACTCGAGCACGATCCAAGCCGCGTCCTCGTTCACGCTGATCCAGAAGTCGGAGGCCTGCGCGTGCTTGAGGGAGTTCATGACGGCCTCGCGGGCGATGTGGAAGATCAGCAGGGCGATCGGCGCCGGCAGCGGCATCTCGTCGATGTCGCGGTGGTACGTGACGTCGGCGTCTCGCCCGACCTCGTCGGTGAACGACTCAAGCGCCTCGGCGAGGCCCTTGGCGCCCAGCGGGGAGCGGTGCAGGTCGCGGATCAGCGCCCGGATGCGATCGGACGTCGCCTGCTTGGACTCGCGGATCTTCTCGAGCTGGTCTCGCACGGCCGGGATGTCGTCCTTCTCGAGCAGCTTGCGCGCCACGTCGACCTGGATCGAGAGCCGGAACAGCACCTGCGCCAGATCGTCGTGGAGGTACCCGGCGATCTGCAGCCGCTCGTCGGCGCGCTCCTCCGCCATGGCGTTCGACAGCGTCTTCAGCACCTGCTCGCGGTCCTGGAGCTCCTTGTGCGCCTCCTCGAGCGCCTGCGACCTGAAGTACATCTGGCGCGCAGCGAAGACGAGAGGAGCGACAGGAAGGCTGGCACGGACCCACTAGCCGACCTCGACGTAGACGATCGGCGAGGGCGAGACCAAGGACGCGCCAGGCCCAGGTAGCTGAGACGAGAAAGTCGCTCGAGCCCACCAACCCGCAGTTCTCGCATTACCTCGCGAAGGGTAGGTCTACCCGCAGGGAGACGAAGACAGTGACGATGGGTGCTGATTCCGACATAGTCGGCGAGGCAGCTGCCATCGAGGCCGCGAACAGCAAGAGTCCACTAAGGAGACGCTTCGATGCCTTGTGAGGCCCGGCCAGCCAGTGAAAGACAGCGCTAGCGGCTAGTCACCGAGAGGGCTCACCTGGCACCGGTTGAACAGGGCCCGGAGGAAGGTGACCTCACGCTCGAACTCGCGCGGGTCTGAAGGCTCCCAAGAGGGCGTGACACCAGCGATCCGGAGGTGGATACAGGATTCCGACCATGAGCAGCAGCGGGAAGCCCACGCCCATTTGAAGGCCTCGCCAGACGGGTACAGCCAGCAGCTCGACCAGGCCGATCAGGAGCGCCCCAGCAGGAGCTCAGGGTAGATGCTCTCGCTCGGGGATCTTGGCCGAGCAGCCGGCTCCGAGGCCCAAGCGTGGGAATGATTACCGCCAGCTGAAACACGGTGATCCGACGGATCGCCGCGAGAGTGGTCACGACTGGAAGAGGAGGCCTGTCACCCGTCATCTTCGGACCACGACGCGGGCTTTGAAGCAGGCCAGCCGGGGATGGCGACGGGTCCTGTAGCCTACGTCATCGCAGTAGCGTTAACTCCCCGTTGTCCCCCAACCGGGTGTCCCCCGATAGTTTGCCGCTGTCCCCCAGATGGGGGCGGTACCAGCAACAGAAGAGTGAAGCACCGTCGGAGAAGGAGTGGATATGAAGATCGCACGGCGTATCGCCATCGCTCTTAGCTCGCTGCTCGCCGTCGCCATCGCAGGCGGCGCTCACTGGACGGCTGAAGCGCCGCGACGCCCGCCGCTAGGCTGTGGCTTGAGACCCCTTCGGGGGGTCTCATTCATTTCGTTGGGCAAGCCGCATCGGTCGCCTCAGGCGTTAGACATCGGGTGGCAGAACGGCACTGATCGTGGTGCCCCCACCCAGTCTCGAATCCACAACGACTGATCCCCGAGCGGCTTCAACCCGCTCCGCGATGAGCTGCAGCCCGAAATGGTGTTCGCGATCCACGGTCCCTGTATCGAAACCCACTCCGTCGTCCGTCACCACCAGACGAGATGCAGCCCCTCCTGCTGCCGGTGATTCGAACCTCAATCTCGCCGCCTTTGCATGTCGGCGGCGTTGTTCATCGCCTCCCGCCAACTGGTAGCAGAGAAGTTCAGACTCACGATGCCGAGACTCTGGATCTCCTCAAGGTGAAGGGAAAGCCAGCTGAACCGGCCCCTTCCAACTGGGCCGCGAGAAGACGAACCGTTTCCAGCAGGCCGCCCGGTCCCAACCGAGATCGGCGCAAGTCCCTGACCAGGTCCCGAATCGCACTCTGAGCTGCTTCGGTTGCGGACAGCAGCTCTGGCAGATCCTCATCCAGCTCAAGAAGCATTCCATTACTCAGGTCTTGCTTCAGCACCTGCCCCATTAGGTGAACCTTGAACAACGGCGGCAGCACCTCATCGTGCAGTTCCCCCGCAAGAACGAGCCGCTCATCACGGCGTTCGCATAGGATCTGCGCCTCAACATCCCGGAGTGCCTCATCCTTGTCCTGCAGTCGGCGATCGGCTCGTTCCAGCATGTGGCGCTCATGAAACGCTTGACGGGCAAGCGCGACGGGAGCGAGTGAATGCCAGTACTCCGGCGATGCCCCAGCCGAGGTAGGCGGCACCCACGAGCACGCTGAGAAAGCCAAAGCAGAGATATGCCACCGAGAAGCTCCTTGCGGAACCGAGCCGCATGTCGCCAAGGATGTCAATCAAGGGGCGACGGCTCTTGATTCGCCAATACACGAGACACGAGCAAGTAGTTGACAGCAGCATCGAGGATGAGGGCGGCAAAGCCGGGCAGGATTGCCGAGCTCAGCGAGGCCAAGTCGCCGCCTGCGCCGTGGAAGATCCATGAACCTGCCATTGCGCTCAGCGACACCTGCGCTCGGTTGAAGATTGCTCTCCCAACTGGGATTTCTCGTTTGAGCTCCCTGATGTCGAGCACCCCAAGCAACGCGAGGACACCCGCGGTCGACTGGCCCAAAGACGAAGCCCGCCCCGAGCACAAGCGGCAAGTCGAGGCCAAGGTAAACGCCGCGGCCCGAAGGAACCGGAATCAGCCCGGCAGCTGAGATCAGCCGGATCCAGGCCACGAGGTCAACCGTCGACTCACTTCCCAGAGCGCCAGCCTGGATCCCGACGAGTAGAAGAGCAAGATCGACTCGCAACCACTCCAACTCCGTAGAGGCGGAGCAAGCGCCCCTGCATCCTCCCGCTGCGAGCGGATGTTCTCACTGAGATGGACACGTGAACTCCCTCCCCTCGAACCTGGGACCCGCGATCCCCTACGGTGGGAGCTTTCTAACCGGCGGCAGTGACACGACACAAGGAGAGTGACAAGAGTTCTCCACCGAAGTTTGCGGACCGCCGCTACCATCCCTTCATGAAGCCCCGTGTGCTCGTCGTGGAGGACGAGACGAGCATCTCCGAGCCGCTGGCGGAGCATCTCGCGCGCGAGGGGTTCGACCCCGAGGTGGCCGGCACGCTCGCCGAGGCCAGCGCTGCGTACGAGGACGGGGAGCTCGACTTCCTGCTGCTCGACGTGATGCTCCCCGACGGGGACGGTCGAGATCTGTGTCGCGAGATCCGACGCCACTCCGACGTGCCGATCATCATGCTCACCGCCCGCGGCGAAGAGGTCGATCGCATCGTGGGGCTCGAGCTCGGTGCCGACGACTACGTCGTCAAACCCTTCAGCGCCGGGGAACTGGTCGCTCGCATGCGCGCGATCATGCGCCGTGGGCGCGCCGGGAACGACGACGCCACGAGATCTCCGATCGCGATCGGCGCGATCACCCTCGACCCCTCGTCCCGAACGGTGACGAAGGGTGACGAGGACGTTCAACTCGCGGCCAAGGAGTTCGACCTGCTGCAGCTGCTGATGTCGAGAGCGGGCGAGGTGGTGCCGCGCGAGCAGATCATGGACGAGGTCTGGGACCCGCACTGGTTCGGCCCGACGAAGACGCTCGACGTGCACATCTCGTGGCTGCGGAAGAAGCTCGAGGACGATCCGAGCCACCCGCGCTACATCACCACGAGCCGCGGGGTCGGGTTCCGCTTCGCCGCTCCCACAGACATCACGGACTGAGGAGGGTCACACGAAGGTTCGCACGCGACTCGTCATGGCCTTCGCGTACGTGCTGGTCACCGTGATCGTCGCCCTGACCGTGCCGCTCGCCGTGAACCTGCGCGAGCGCGCAGAGTCGGACATGCTCGGCCAGGCCAAGGTCACCGCCCAGGCCCTCGCCGCATCGTTCGACGAGTCATCGCTGGCACCGAGATCTCGCGATCAGCTGACGCGCCAGGCCGAGCGCTACTCCGAGCAGATCGAAGGGCGGGTACTCGTGATGGACGACTCAGGGGTGGTGCTCGCCGACGCGAACCCGTTCCCCAACCCTCCGACCTCGGCCGTTGGCGAGGACTACGCGACGCCTGAGCGCCCGGAGGTGCTGACCGCGCTCGTCGACGGGCAGCCCTCGGCGATCGTGCGCACCAGCGACGAACTCGGGGTCGACCTACTGTTGGCCTCCGCGCCGATCGTCGACGACCCCCAGGGGCGTCCGGTGATCATCGGGGCCGTGCGCATCACGCTCGACGTGCAGCGCGTGAGCGACTCCGTCCGGCGCATCACGTTCGCCGTCGTCGTGATCGGCCTCGCCGGACTCCTCGCGGGCATGCTGGTGGCCTTCGTGCTCGCCGGATCGCTCGCGCGGCCGCTCACGAAGCTCGCCGCCGCCGCGCGAAGCCTGGGCCGGGGTGATCTGTCGACCCGGGCCGGCACGATCACCGGACCCGACGAGGTGCAGGACCTCGCGGAGTCGTTCGATGAGATGGCCGATCGGGTCGAGCGCACGTTCCTGGCGCAGCGTTCGTTCGTCGCGAACGCATCGCATCAGCTCCGTACGCCGCTCACAGGCATGAAGCTCCGCATCGAACGCGCGGCCGACGAGGCCGGCAACCCGGCGCTGCGCACCCAGCTCGAGGCGGCCGATCTCGAGGTCGATCGCATGGCCGCCACCGTCGATCGCATGCTGGAGATGGCCCACGAGGTCGAGGAGGGCGCGCCGACGGAGGCCGACGCCGGGGAGGCCGCGCGCGCCGGCGCGGAGCGGTGGGCCGATCGGGCGGTCGAGAGAGGCGCCGCGGTCACTGCCGTCGCGGCCGGTCCTGCGCCTGTGCACGCCAACCCAACCGACCTCGATCAGATCGTCGACAACCTGCTCGACAACGCCACGGCATACGCGCCCGGTCCGATCGAGGTCACGGTGACGCCGGGCCCGAAGCGAACGATGCTCGCCGTACGCGATCACGGTCCCGGCATCGCCCCCGACGAACGAGACGCCGTCACCCAGCGCTTCGCCCGGGGTCGGACCGCCCCTCCGGGGGGCTCGGGGCTCGGGCTCGCGATCGCTCGCGACCTGGCGCAACGGTGGGGCGGGTCCCTCGAGGTGATCGGGCCGCCCGATGGAGGCTGCCTCGTCGAGGTTGGGCTGCGACCTGCGCCGGAGATGGGGCCCACGACCGGGTCCGGCGACGAGTCCGACGGCAGCGCGAAGCCCGGCGAGGCGCACATCCCGTGAGCGTTGCGGCGGCTCGGCCCACCCTGGTCGTGTGGATCGACCCCGGCTGCCCGTGGGCATGGGAGACGTCGCGATGGCTCCGGGACCTCCGCGATCGCGGCGTGTTCACGATCGAGTGGCGGCTCTTCAGCCTGGAGATCAACACGGCCGGCCTCGAGATGCCGTTCCACGAGGCTGCCGACCGATACGGAGAGTCGCTGACCGCGATGGCTCTCGCGCGCCGCGACGGTGGGGACGCCGCCATCGAGGCGTTCTACGTCGCGCTCGGCACGATCGTGCACGATGAGGCGGAACCGATCTCATCCGAAGTCGTGCGCCGGGCAGCCGAGGACGCCGGGGTGCCCGACCTCGTCGATCGGGCGGGATCAGACCCGAGCCTCGCCGACGAGGTCGTCCAGGCGTATCGGGACGCTCGCGAGCTCGACGTCTTCGGCGTGCCGAGCCTGCGCCTCGGCCACGCGCGAGCCATCTACGGACCGATCATGCCCGAGGCGCCCTCGGGGGCCGAGGCCCTGGAGTGGTGGGAGCACATCTCGTGGCTGATCGCGCGCGACGACGTCTACGAGATGAAGCGCTGGCCCAGGGGTCGCAGGCCGGGCATGCCCTTTACCTCCTCTTAGCCCGTACCCCTCTACGCTCCGGTCATGAAGCGGATCCTGATCGTCGGCGCGTACGCCGTGGGTGGACTCGTGCTCGCCGGGGCCGTCTCGCTCGGCGCGTTCGCGGTCACCGCGCGTCAGCTCAGCGAGACACCGGAGCCGGTCAGTGTCGGCCGGTCGGTCACCCTGGCTCCCACCGCCGACGACCAAGGAGGCGGTGGCGTCGGGAACGGGCAGGGCGGCCAGCACGACGACTGGTCCCCGTCGTGGTCCCCAGCGCCGCCCTCCGACTCCCCCTCGAACTCGCCCGTCGGAAGCGACGACATCTCGGTTGGCGGTGACGATCACTCCTCGAGCCCGAGTTCGGGCTCCGATGACCACTCGTCCGGCTCCGGCTCGGGAGACGAGAGCGGCGGCGACTCTTCAGGATCCGGGGACGGCGACGCCGACGACGACTGAGGGCTTCCACGGTTCATCCGGGCCGTGAGAGGATGGTGGTTCCGATGACGGACCACCTCCACCGCCACGATGTATGGGGCGACGACCCCGAGGAGCGCGACGCCAGCGCGGTCGTCGAGGAGCTGCTCGCCGAGCCCGGCATGGCGAGGAAGTGGCACGACCACCCCTCGATCATCTGGACGAAGGCCGTGGGCCGATTCATCGCTCGCAACGGCAAGCGCATCGCCGTCACGATCGCCGGCTTCGTGGTGCTGCTCGCCGGCGTCGCACTGCTGGTGCTTCCCGGTCCCGGCTGGCTGTTGATCTTCGTCGGCCTCGGCATCCTGTCGACCGAGTACGTGTGGGCACGTCGCCTGCTCGACACTGCGAAGCAGAAGGCCGAGCAGGCCAAGAACGCCGTGATCGAGCGGAAGAACGGGCGCGCCGAGCGTCGCGATGCTCGCCGCAACGGCGTCGCCACGAGCTCGCCCGACGACGCCGCCTGAGCGCCGCCTCGCATGGCCAACGGCCGCATCCTGATCGGTACACCGAACCGGTCGCAGGTGGCCCCACTGCGTCTCCCTCGACGCGTGGCGCTCGCGCTCGATCCATAGGAGACTCGCGGGCGTCCGGAGAGGAGAGGGATTGCTGGCGATCGATGCACCCATGGTGTTCCTTCGGATCGTCCACATCGTCACGGGGGTCATCTGGGTCGGGTCGTTGTTCGTGGTGGTGGTGTTCGTGCAGCCCAGCGCCGCGACCCTCGGTGCAGCAGGGGCGCCGTTCATGTCGGAGCTTCGCCGGCGCCGATTCGTGGATGTCGTCTTCATCGACGCCCTGTTCACCGTCATCGCCGGGTCGTTCCTGTACTGGCGCGATTGGCAGTCGTATCCGAGCTTCGGCGACTGGATCGGCTCGAGCTTCGGGGCCTCGTTGACGGTGGGCGCTCTGCTCGCGGTCTCGGGGCTCGTCGTCGCCGCGGGCGTCACGCGTCCCACGATCGGTCGACTCGTTTCCCTCGGGAAGCAGGTCGCCGGATCGGGCGGCACGCCCCTGCCCGAGACGGCTGCGCAGATCGGTGCGCTTGCAGCACCGGCTCGTCGTCGCCGAGCGTGTGAGTTTCTCTCTGGTCATCCTCGCGGTGGTGGCGATGGCATCGGCGCGGTACCTCTGATGGCCGGTCGCGTTCTCATCGGGACCCCCATTTGTTCGCAGGTTGCCCCACGCCAATTTCCTATGCCGACTCTGGATCCAGCCACTCGCGCAAGCGCGCCGTCGAGGCATCCTGATACGCGTGATGGGCGTAGTCGCCGACCTTCCCGTTGCGCCAATACATGACCTTCCAGCGATCTTCGAACTCGACCTTCTCAATGTGCCAACCCAGCTGATGGGCCCGCTCTCGCATCTCGGCGATGGTTCGCTTCCTCGTCATTGCGCACCTTCCTTCGCAGCTAGCCCCATCACGTGAGCAGGGCCTCCAACTCCGCCGGCGTGAGAGCGATAGCTCACGAATCGCTAATCTCAGGGCACCCAAAGCAGAGGAGCGCCCCGTGGGCAAAGTAGTCATGTACGCCTCGGTGTCGGTAGACGGTTTCATCGCGGACGAGAGCGACCAGCCTGGACCGCTGTTCGACTGGTTGCTCAGCGGTGACGTCCCGTTGGACGAGAGCGGCGAGTTGAAGGTGTCGCAGGCGTCCTACGACTACACCCGGCCGTACTGGGACCAGATCGGGGCGACGATCGTCGGGCGCCACGTCTTCGACATGACGGACGGCTGGGATGGGAAGCCTCCGGGCGGGGTCGACCACGTCGTCGTCGTGACTCACCGGGGCAGGCCCGAGGGCTGGCATCCCGAGGCGCCGTTCTACTTCGTCGACGGCGGCGAGGCAGCCGTGGCCAAGGCGCAGGAGCTCGCGGGTGACCGCATGGTCGAGGTCGCCGCTGGCGACGTCGGTGGCCAGGTGCTTGCCGCGGGCCTGATCGACGAGGTGCGCATGGACGTCGTACCCGTCGTGTTCGGGTCCGGCAAGCGCTACTTCGGGTCGGTCCATGCGCAGCACCTGTTGGAGGATCCTGACGTGGTGATTCAGGGCAACCGTGTGCTTCACCTGCGCTATCGGGTGCGCCGTTGACCGTTCTGAGCGGGTACGCGAAGAAGTCCAATGGGATGATCGGCGTCAAGATTGGCACGTCGAGCTGGACCGACCCCACGCTCGTGAAGGAAGGTCACTGGTACCCGCCCGAGGCGAAGAGCGCCAAGGCGAGGCTCGAGTTCTACGCGTCGCGGTTCCCGCTCGTGGAGGTCGACTCGACCTACTACTTCCCGCCGAGCGAGCAGAACTCCGTGCTTTGGATCGAGCGCACGCCCGCAGACTTCACGTTCAACATCAAGGCCTACTCACTGCTCACGAACCACCCCACACGCACGGAGTCGCTCTACAAGGATCTCGCCGCTGAGCTTCCCGAGGAAACGCTCTCGAAGCGCCGCGTCTACCGCGACAAGCTCCCCGACGAGGTCGTGCTCGAGGTCTGGCAGCGGTTCCGTGACGCGCTGATGCCCCTGCACTCAGCGGGCAAGCTCGGTGCCGTGCTCTTCCAGTTCCCGCAGTGGTTCGTGATCTCGAAGAAGAACAAGGCCTACATCGAAGAGTGCGCGGAGCGGCTGCCCGACTTCCGCGTGGCGGTCGAATTCCGGCACAAGAGCTGGATGGAGGAACGCAACGTCGAGGAGACGCTCGGCTTCCTCGAGCGGCTGCGGCTGCCGTACGTCTGCGTCGACATGCCGCAGGGCTTCGACTCGAGCCTGCCGCCGATCGCCGCGGCGACGGCCGACGACCTCGCGATGGTGCGCTTCCACGGCCGCGACCCGAAGGCCTGGGAGTCGAAGGCCGAGACCGCGAGCGAGCGATTCCGATACGACTACTCCCACGGCGAGCTCGCCGAGTGGGTTCCCAAGGTGCAGGAACTCTCGGGCCAGGTACGCGAGACCCACGTGCTGATGAACAACTGCTACCGGGACTTCGCGGTACGCAACGCGAGAGAACTCGGCGACCTGCTCGACCTAGACCTGCCCGACTGAGGGGAACTCAGCCCCGGGCCAGGCGGCTTCGTCGACGGCACCTCGAGGATCGGCGTCGGATACCCCGTTACGCGCAGCAGCTCGGGGTCCCACCATGGCGCGAAGATCCACGGCGCCGGCACCTCGGCGAGCTCGCGCACGTACCGCCGCACGTACGTGCCGTCGGGGTCGAACCGCTCCGCTTGGCGCACCGGGTTGAACGAGCGCGACCGGCGGGGGTCGGTGCCGGTGCCTGCAGCCCACTGCCAGCCGCCGGAGTTGTTCGCCGGGTCGCCGTCGACCAGCCACCGCATGAAGTGCTCGGCCCCCCGCTGCCACGGGATGCCCAACCGCCGCGTCAAGAACGAGGCCGTCACCATGCGGGCGCGGTTGTGCATGAACCCTTCCCGGCGGAGCTGCCGCATGCCGGCGTCGACGAGTGGGATGCCCGTGCGCCCCAGCTGCCAGCGCTCGAACAGGTAGCCGTCGTGGTCGGGCACGGGCGGCAGGTCGTCGGGCGGTTCCCGGAAGTCACGCCACGCGATCGCCGGGTCGTGCGCGAGCAGCTGACCGTAGAAGTCGCGCCACGCCACCTGGCGCACGAGCTCCTCCGCGCCGGGAACCTCGCTCGCCGACGCGACCACCTCGTTCGCGCTCACGTTGCCGAACCGAAGGTACGGCGACAGGCGCGAGGTCGCGTCGGCGGCGAGGTCGTTCCGCACCTCGGCGTAGCGCGACGCACCGTGCGCGAGGTACGCCTCCAGGTGCTTGCGCGCCGCGGTCTCACCCCCCCGAGGAAGGTCGATCGAGTCGGCGGGCGCCGCACCGGCGTCGGGCCTCGGTCCGGGATCGAGGCCCGGCGAGGTCCCGATCGACGTCGGCGGAGCCAACACGCCCCGGCGGGGGGCCTGGGCCCACGCGCGGTGGTAGGGGGTGAAGACGGAGTACATGTCCTTGCCGGGCGGCGCCACCTCGCCCGGCTCGATCACCGCGACGCCGGGGTGGACCACGAGGTCGACGCCACGGGCGGACAACGCTTCCCGGAGCGCACGCTCCCGTCGCTGAGCGATCGAGCCGGCGTCGGATGACACGTGCACCGCTCGGGCATCGGATCCACGCACGACGTCGAGCACCCGCGCGACGGGGTCGCCTTCGCGCAGGATCAGTGTCGAGCCCCGGCGGACGAGCGACCGATCGAGATCGACGAGACCCTCCATCAGGAACCGCCGCCGGTTCGCACTGCGATCCAGCAACGAGGGATCCAGCACGAACAGGGGCACCACGGGCTCGCCGGTTCCCACCGCGGCGACCAGCGCCGGATGGTCGTGCACGCGGAGATCGCGGGTGAACAGCACGACCGAACTCATCTGCCCACGGTAGGTGCCCGACAGAGGGCCCACCCGCGTTGAACCGATGCATCGGCGCGACCCGGCGAGAACGTCGCCCCGGGGTACGCTCGTGAGTGATGGGCGGAGGCAACCGTTGGAAGGTCGCGACCGTGCGGGGCATCCCGCTCTACGTCAGCACGTCGTGGTTCGTGATCGCCGCGCTCTACATCTGGTTGCGCTACGAGGACCTCACCCGCCTGTTCGTCGAGCCTGCGGAGGCCGCCACGATCGCCGTGCTCGCCGCGGTGCTCTTCTTCGGAAGCGTGCTCCTGCACGAGGCGGCACACGCCATCATGGCTCGCTCGCTCGACCTGCCGGTCTCCGGCATCACCCTGGTGTTCTGGGGCGGGGCCACCGAGACGAAGGCGAGCGCCAAGGGTCCGCTCGGCGAGTTCCTCGTGGCATTCGTCGGACCGGCGACCACGCTGGTGCTCGCAGGGGTGTTCTGGTTCGGGGAGACCCTCACCAACGGTCTCGTCGCCGACACCCTCGGTTCGCTCGCATGGCTCAGCCTGATCTTCGCCGGGTTCAACGCCCTGCCGGGGTTCCCCCTCGACGGAGGACGCATGATGTTGGCCACCGTCTGGGGCATCACGGGCAACCGCCGGACGGCGATGCGAGCCGCGGGGTATGGAGGCATCGCGGTCGGCGCCCTGATCGGCGGGATCGCAGTCTGGTTGATCGCGAACGGGGATGTCTTCACGGCCGTCTTCCTCGGGTACGTCGCGATGATCCTGATCTCGGCGGGCCGCGGGATGGATCAACGCATCGCGATCCGCGACCAGCTCGTGAAGGGAACGGTTGCCGAGGCGATGCGGCCACCACCGCCAACCGTGCCGATCGACATGACGCTCCTGCAGGCGCTCGACGGGTACCTGCGCGGCGCCGACGGTCAGGCGTTCCCGGTCGTCGACGCAGGGAAGGTCGTCGGCACCGTCTCGATCGAGAGCGCGCGCAAGGTCGGCGGCCGCGATCCGACAAGGCCGGTGCGCGACGGCGTACGGCCGATCGCCCAGACGCCGGTGGTCGCGCCGAGCGAGACGCTCGACGACGCGCTCGAGTGGCTCGGCGGCCGCGAGGGCATCGTGCTGCGCGATGGGGTGCTCGTCGGGGCGCTCGGCCCCGCCGACGTCGAACGCTGGTACCGCCGGGTCATCGAGGGCAAGGTCGACGATCTGCGCGATGTGACCGTGCCGGCCCGCCCCGACCTCTAGGACGCGGCTGTCGGTAGGCGGCGGTAGCATCCGCGGTGTGACGCCCCCCTTCTCCCCCGATGAGCGCCAGGCGCTCGTGCTCGCCCACGCCTCGGGCACGCTGCTCGTGACCGGCCCGGCCGGCGCGGGCAAGACCGCCGTGCTGCGGGAGCGCTTCGCCCGGCTCGTCGAGCAGGGCGCCGACCCCGACCGGGTCGCGCTCGTCGTGGGTTCGTCGTCGGCACGCGAGGCGACGCGATCGGCGCTGCTGCAGCGGCTTCCGACCTCGCTCTCGGGTCTGCACGTCGTCACGATGCACGGGCTCGCGAACCGCGTCCTGAAGGCGCATGCCGAACAGGCGGGCGAGGGAGAGCCACCGCAACTCTTGTCGGCGACCGAGCAGTTCGCGAAGGTGCAGGAGCTGCTGGAGGCCCAGGACCCTGGGCGGTGGCCCGCCTATGGTCCGCTCCTCGGCATGCGGGGGTTCGCCGACGAGGTGCGGCAGTTCCTCTCCCGTGCGCAGGAAGCACTCCTCACGCCCGAGCAGATCGTCGAGGCCGCCGACCGGCGTGGGCTGACGGGCTGGCGCGAGCTGGCCGGGTTCCTGGGTGAGTACCAGGAGGTGCTCGACGCGATGAACCTCGCCGACTTCGCCACGGTGCTGCAGCGCGCGGCAGGGGAAGCGCTCGAGGGCGAGCCGTCGTTCGACCACGTGCTGGTCGATGACTACCACGACACCACGCTCGCGGCGGAGGCGATCCTGCGCGGGCTCCGGGCTCCCGACCTCGTGGTGGCCGCGAACCCCGATGCCCACGTCTTCTCGTTCCAGGGCGCGAGCCGTGCCCCGCTCGATCGCTTCCTCGACGTGTTCGAGCGATGCGCGCGTGTGGTGCTGGCGACGAACCACCGGGCACCCGAGCCGCCGGCCGTCGAGGCGTGGGTCGCACCCCACGCGAGCGACGAGCACGGGGCGATCGCCCGGGAGCTCCGCCGCCTGCACGTCGAGCACGGGGTCGGGTGGAACGACATGGCGGTGGTCGTGCGGCGCCAGGGAGCCCACCTCGGCGGGCTGCTTCGCGCGCTCGACGACGCGCGCATCCCTCGCGCGATGCCCGAGCGGGGACTCTCGCTCACCGCCGAGCCGGCGACACGCCCCTACGTGCTCGCGTTTCGGTGGCTCGTCGCCGACGAGACCGCGCGCGAGACGCTGATCGAGCAGCTGCTGGTCTCCGACGTGGTCGGACTCTCCCCGGCCGCCGCCCGAGGGCTGCTGCGCGCGGCCCGGGCGACGACCGGCTCGATCGCGAACGCGCTCGACGTGACCGAGGGACTGACACCCGCCGAGGCCGACGCGGTCGTGGCCGCGCGGGAGACACTCGCGCGGGCGTCTCTGTTCGCCGGCATGAGCGTGCAGGATGCCTTCCGCCACCTCTGGGAGCACCTGCCCTGCTCCCGACGGCTCGTCGACAGCGCAGGTGAAAGCGCCGACGCCCGTCGCGAGCTCGACACGGTCGTGACCTTCGCGAACGTCGTCGCCGAGACCGACGAGGCCAGCGCCGATGCGGGAGTCGAGGCCTTCCTCGAGGCGCTCGATGCCGGCCGGCACGGCCCCGGCTACTCCGCATGGGAGCGCACGCGCGCCGACGCGGTGCAGGTGCTGACCGCGCATGGCACCGTCGGGCGGGAGTTCGACACGGTGCTCGTGACCGGCGTGACCGAGGGCAACTTCCCGAGCCTGTCGAGGCCCGAGCCCATGTTCGATCTCGCCGTACTCGAGCATCCGGTCACGAACGCCGAGCGCAACCGCGAGCGCCTCGACGACGAGCGGCGTCTGTTCGACATGGTCCTCGCTCGAGCGAAGCGCCGCGTGGTGCTGACCTGCGCCGACGCTCACCCCGACGCCGAGGAACGCTCGGCGCGCTCGCGGTTCATCGACGCGACGACGTGGTCGGCCGTGCCCGTCGGGCCGTTCGATGACCCCGTCTCGACGCGAGAGGCGGCCGCGGCCTGGCGCTCGCATCTCGGCGACGAGGCGCGCCCAGCGTGGCAGCGCGTCGCAGCCCTCGACGGGTTGGTCGCACTGCAGGTCGACGCTCGCCGCTGGTGGTTCCAGCGCGAATGGACCGACACGGGACGGCCGCTGCACGAGACGATCCGCGTCTCGTACTCACGGCTGTCGAACCTCGAGGCATGCGAGCTGATGCACGTGCTCGGCGACGAGCTTGGCCTCGGCAAGCCGGGCGGCTACCACGCGTGGGTGGGCAAGACGGTTCACACGATCCTCGAACAGGTGGAGAAGGGCGAGCTCGTGAAGGATCCGCGCGCGATGGTCGAGGCGCTCGAGCAGCGGTGGCGTCAACAGGAGTTCCCGTCGATGGCCGTGTCGAAGGCGTTCTTCACGCTGGCCAAGGACCACATGCTCCGCAACTGGTTCGAGAACTACGCCGACCGTCCCGCCGCCGGCATCGAGTGCTTCTTCGAGTTCGAGTTCGAGGGCGCGAAGGTGATCGGCTACATCGACCGCATCGGACCCGCCGTGCAGGACGGGTACGTGATCACCGACTTCAAGACCGGCAAGAGCGACAGCGCCGGGCCGCCGCGCGACAGCCTGCAGCTCGGCATCTACTACCTCGCCGTGCAGGAGTCGCCCGACCTCGCCGAGTTCCAACCGGTGAGGACCGTCGAGCTCGCGTTCCTGCGCGGCAACTGGAAGAGCCCGAACATCGACTACCGCAAGTGGATGGTCACCGAGCGCGACGAGGAGGCCTATCAGGCCGAGATGCGGGAACGCCTCACGGCGCTGATCGCGAGGAAGCGCGAGCTCACCGAGCTCGAGGTCTTCCGGCCGAACCCGTACGCGAACTGCCGTTTCTGCGACTTCCAGACGCTCTGCCCGCTCTACGCGGAAGGGCAGCCCGTGTTCCCGGTCGATGTCGTGCGGGGCGGCGCGCCGCAGGAGGTGCCGGCATGAGCTCAGGCTTCCCCGCCGAGGTCGTCACGGCCATGGGCGGAGCGCCGCCGACCGACGAGCAGTGGCGCGCGATCACCATGCCGCTCGAGCCGAGCGTGCTGATCGCCGGAGCCGGTTCGGGCAAGACGAGCGTGATCGCGGCCAGGATCGTGTACCTGGCGCTCGCGGCGCTCGGCCGGGTCGACGGCGACGTCGCGGGCGTGCTGCCCGGCAACGTGCTGGCGCTCACGTTCACCGTGAAGGCCACCGACAACCTGCGTTCGCGCATCCGTCGCGCGCTCGCCGGTGTCGAGCTCGCCCAGGGCGAGGAGCCCGAGATCTTGAACTACCACGGTCTCGCGGCCCAGGTGATCGATCGGTTCGGCATCCTCGCGGGCATCGAGACTGGCCGCCGCGTGCTGAGTCAGGCGCAACGCGTCACGTTGGCCGGGCGTGTGCTCGACGAGATGACGTTCGAGCACACCAAGACCGAGTGGCAGCCGAGCGTGGTCGACAAGATCCTCAACCTCGACGGGCAGATCGCGAACCATCTGGTCGATCCCGACGACGTCGTCTCGTTCGTCGAGGGGCGCCTGCCCGTGTTCAAGGAGATCGCGCGCACCGATCGCGTCTATTACACGGCGCTGGAGCGCATCGAGCTCGCGAAGGCGGTGGGGGTCTTCCGCCGGCTCAAGCGCGACCTCGGCGTGATCGACTTCGGCGACCAGATCGAGCTGGCGGTGATGGTCGCGACCGCACACCCCGAGGTCGGCCACGAATACCGCGACCGCTTCGCCGCCGTGCTGCTCGACGAGTACCAGGACACGAACGTCGCCCAGGCCAAGCTGATGCGGGCGATGTTCGCCGGCGGGCATCCCGTCACCGCCGTCGGCGACCCCGACCAGAACATCTACGCGTGGCGCGGGGCGTCGCTGTCGAACCTGTTCGACTTCCCGACCGACTTCCCGAAGGACGACGGCACGCCCGCCGATCGGCTGCCGCTCTTCACGAACTTCCGATCGGGAGCGCGCATCCTGCATGCGGCCGACACGATCATCTCGCCGCTGCCGCCGGCCCAGCGTCCCGATCCCGACAAGCGGCTCGTGCCGTTCGGTCCGAACGGCGAGGGCGAGGTGAGCGTGACATCGCACCGCGACGAGCTCACCGAGGCCCGCGCGATCGCCGACCGGATCCTCGCCTTGCATCTGGGCGCTCAAGGAGCCGAAGGCGTCGCGCCCACGAGATGGCACGAGGTCGCGGTGCTGTGCCGCACGTCCCGGCTGTTCTTCCTGCTGCAGCAGACGTTCGCCGAGCGCGAGATCCCCGCCGAGATCGTGGGCCTCGCCGGGCTGCTACGCACGCCCGAGGTCGTCGAGGTCATGGCGTACGCCCGTGCGGCGAACGACGCGATGGCGAGCGTGGCGCTCGCCCGCATCCTCATGGGCCCCCGCTACCGGGTCGGCTTCAAGGACCTCGCGCTGGTCGCGAGCTGGGCCAAGGGCAAGAACTACGCCTGGCGCGACGAGGGCGGCGACGACGAGGAGACGCCGTTCCTGTTCGCGGAGGCCCTGGAGCACCTCGACGAGGTCGAGGGCCTCTCCGACGAGGGTCGCGCGCGGCTCGAGGAGTTCCGCAGCGAGCTCTCGGCGCTGCGGGTCGACGCGCGCCGCCCGGTGCCCGAGTTCCTCGGCGAGGTGATCCGGCGCATCGGCATCGTCGAGGAGCTCGAGGCAGACGTCGATCGCGCCGCGGCCGCGCAGCGCTCGCGCAACCTCGCGGCGTTCCTCGATCAGGTGCACGCGTTCGAGCCCGTCGAAGGCGAGCTCACGCTTCGCGCGTTCCTCGACTACGTCGACTCGGTCGAGGCCCTCGAGAAGGAAGAGTGGGAGCCGGTGCAGCCGAGCGAGTCCGACTCGGTCAAGGTCATGACGATCCACCAGGCCAAGGGGCTCGAGTTCGACCACGTGTTCGTGCCCGGCGTCGCGGCCGGGCTGATGCCCTCGAAGCGCATCCAGCAGAACCCGGCCGAGCGCGGCTACTCCCTCGACTTCGAGCTGCGCGGCGACGCGGCGATCCTGCCCTCGTTCGACGGCGTGCTCTCGCACTTCAAGCGCGATCTGCAGGCCCAGGAGGTGATCGAGGAACGCCGCACGATGTACGTCGCTCTCACCCGCGCGCGCCGGTCGCTGCACGTGAGCGCCTCGAACTGGTACGGCGAGAACGTGCGCGCGAAAGGCCCGAGCGAGTTCTTCGCCGAGCTCGCCGACTGGGGAACGACGACCGAGGAGGCCGACGTGACGATCGAGGCCGCGGACGCCCCTCGGGCGACGACGCGGAGCCCGAGCAGAACCCGATGCTCGGCTACCGCGAGTCGCTCGTGCGCGACTGGCCGGGACCGGCGCGGCCCGACGACACCGACGCGGCCTTCCCCGACGGATGGCGGCGCACCGCCGTGGCCGCGATCGAGGCGCGGTGCGGTGCAGACCGCGCTCGTCGACGCACTCGACGCCGACGACCGCGAGGCGTTCGAGCGTGTGACCATCGATCGGCGCCAGCTCGCCTCGCACCTGCGCGAGCGCGAGGCCGTCGAGGGCGGTCCGAGCGTCGAGCGCGTGCCCCAGGCGGTCGGCGCGAGCGACCTCATCACGTACGTGCAGTGCCCGAAGCGCTTCTACTGGTCGCGCGTGCGTCCGTTGCCACGCTTCAGCGGGCCGGCGGCACGCATCGGCACCGAGATCCACGCCTGGATCGAGCGCCGGGCCCGAGGCCAGGGCCAGCTGCTCGAGTTCGACGACCGTCCCGACCTCACCGACGAGGAGCTCGCCGGCGACCCGGGACGCGTCGAGCGCCTTCGCGAGTCGTTCCTCGCCAGCCGGTTCGCCGACGTCTCGCCCTTGTACGCCGAGCGCGCGTTCCTGCTTCGGCTCGGCGAGTTCACCGTCGGCGGACGCATCGACGCGATCTTCGGCGACCCGACGGCCCATGGGAGATCGTCGACTGGAAGACGGGCCGCAAGCCCACCGCCGACGACCCCACCCTCGGCCTGCAGCTCGACGTCTACGGGCTCGCCGCCGTGGAGATCTGGGGGAAGGCGTCGGACGACCTCACCCTCACGTACTTCTACCTCGCGAGCGGCGACGAGGTCACGAAGCCGATGGACGATCCGGCGGTGGTGCGGCACGGGTGCGAGGCCTCGCTCGCCGCGATCGGCGAGGGCGCGTTCGACCCGACACCCGGCCGGTGGTGCACGCACTGCGACTTCCGCTCGTTCTGCGACGCGGGCCAGGGGTGGCTCGCCTCGACGGCTAGCCCGCTGAGACTACTGGCCGGACGACAGGCGTTCGATCGAGTCCTCGAACCGCCGGTAGCCGGCGGCGGGGTCGTAGCCGCCTTCGGTGACGCCCGGCACGAGTCGGGCCTCGACCCCGGCTTCCGCGGGTGCCCGCACGAACGACACGGCACGGAACCACTCGAGATCGCCCGGCTGCACCTGCACCTCGCCGTGCGTTCCCAACCGGCGGTACGACGCGTCGTCGGTCACGACGGGCGTCGTGCGGAACGCTCGCTCCACCAATGCCCGCAGCTCGTCGTCGCTGCACTCGACGACCGGCCGCCCCGGTCGCCACGCGGCGGTGCCGACCAGGACGGGCGGCGGCGCTTCGGCGTCGGGCTGATCCGCGGATGGCGGCGGCCCGGGGCGGTGAACTCGACCTTCATGCGGGCAGGTTCGGCGCTCAGCGCGCCAGCGACCGTCGACCGCGGCGGATCATGCGGGCCAGGCTCTCGAGCAACGAGACCGCGACCTCGGGGTCCTGCTCGAGCTCCTTCAGGAAGTGCTTCCGGTGATCATCAGCAGGGTCATCGGCGTCTGGGTGACGACCGTGGCGGTGCGCTCGCCGCCGTCGAGCAGCGAGATCTCGCCGAAGTGGTCGCCCGGCAGGATGCGATGGACGGTCTTTCCCTTCACGGTGACCTTCGCCTCGCCGATGAGCGCGACGT
>CAWGUD010000010.1:0-13228 GCA_963825685.1 uncultured Actinomycetes bacterium
CCATCGACGCCAAGGCGTACCGGCCCCCGTCTCGATCGGTACGGATTTCGGGGATTCCTCGCGTCGCCGCTCCCCCTAGCCTCGGGCTCACGAACGGTACCGAGGTGAGAGGAGGGAACCATGGGCACGAAGGCCGAAACGATCAGGGTCTCAGCCCGACCGGCGGGGTTCACGCTCTGGACCGCGGCCGTGTCCGCCCTGGCCGTCGCAGCGCTGATCATGAGCGCGGTGGCGCTCACCGTGGCGGCGCGCGATCGCGCGGTCACCGGTGTGGCGGGCGGCGGCATCCAGAAGGTGGCGAGCACCGAAGCGCCGCTCTGGAACGCGGGCAAGCTCGAAGCCATGGAAGGTCGCATGCTCGCCGAGAGCATTCGGATCAAGGGGTACGCCCCGCTCTGGAACGCGGGCAAGCTCGAAGCCATGGAAGGTCGCATGCTCGCCGAGAGCATTCGGATCTGGACGGGCACGCCCCGTAGCTCCGTGGAGCCGGCAGTTCGCGCTCAGGTTCGCTCGGGTGGCCGGGCGGACCTCGAGCGTCGCCGTGCCGGGGTCTGCACAGCGTTTGGACTCCCACCCTAGAATCGCGTCCACCGACCTTGGGAGGGCGCTGATGGCCGGAGACGTCATCGGGCGCGAGTCCGAGCTCGCGATCCTCGATCGCTTCCTCGACTCGATCCCGGCCGGCCCGGGTGCCCTGCTCCTCTCCGGTGAAGCCGGGATCGGGAAGACCACCGTGTGGAAGGAAGGTCTGGACGGGTGCCCTGCAACGGCGGTACCGAACGCTCTCGTGCGGTCCGGTCGAGGCGGAGACGCGTCTTTCCTACGCCGCCCTCGGTGACCTCCTCGAGCCGATCCTCGAGGAGGCACTTCCAACCCTGCCGGAGCCACAGCGCCAGGCCCTCGAGGTGGCACTCTTGCGCTCCCCGAGATCGGGCGCCCGAGCCGACCAGCGGGCCGTGTTCCTGGCCGTTCTCGGATGCCTGCGATCGGTGGCTTCCACCTCTCCGGTCGTGGTGGCCGTCGACGACATCCAATGGATGGACGTCCCTTCGCTCCGGGTGCTCCAGTTCGTCGTGCGGCGCCTGAAGGACGAGCAAGTCGGTGTGATGACGGCCGCTCGAGGCGCCCGGGCCGATGACGACCCCCTGGGCGTCGTGGCGGCCTTCGTCGAGGATCGCACGCACGCCGTCCACGTCGGACCGTTGTCCCAGGACGCCCTCGAAGCGGTGCTCCGGGCCAAGGTCGGGGAAGGGTTCTCCAGAACCACGCTCCTGGGTCTCCACGAGATGTCGGGGGGGAATCCCTTCTTCGCGCGCGAGATCGGATCGGCGCTGCTTCGCCGTGGAGACGACGTGACGGCCGGCGAAGGGCTCCCGATCCCTGACCGCCTTCAAGAGCTCATCGAGGACCGCCTCGGGGGGCTCCCCGCGCGGACCGTCGAAGCCCTGGAGGTCGTCTCGGCCCTGTCGGCTCCGACGTCCGATGTGATCGCTGCGGCGATCGCTCCTTCGCGCGGGGTCGACGATCGTCTGCGTCCTGCGATCGACCACGACGTCGTCGAGGTTCTCGGCGGCCGCCTCCGATTCACCCACCCGCTCCTCGCATCCGCCGTCTACCAGAGGGCCCCACTGGCCCGGCGCCGGCAGCTGCATGCGAGGCTCGCGACGATCGTCCGAGATCCGGAAGAGCGAGCCCGCCACCTGGCGCTGTCCGTCGAAGGCCCTGACGTTGCGGTCGCCGCCGCCCTCGAGGAGGCCGCCCTGCTGGCCTCTTCCCGGGGAGCCCCGCAATCCGCGGCCGAGCTGTGGGAGATGGCTCGCCGCGCCACGCCCCGGGACCGAGGCGAGGACTTCGTGCGTCGAACCCACCAGGCGGGCGTGGCCCACTACGAGTGCGGGGACACCTCGCTGGCGCGGAGTGTCCTGGAGCAAGCGGTGGACCTCTCGATGGCCGGGCCGGCTCGGGCCCGCGTGCTGCTGGACCTGGGGATGGGCCTCGCCGAGACCGACGGGTGGCGGGGGGCCTGGGCCGTGTTCGAGGCTGCTCGAGGCGAGGCGGGGGAGGATATCGCGCTGCGGGCGCTGATCGAGCAGAACCTCGGATACGCCTGGCTGTTCAGGGGAGACCTCGCGGCATCGGAACGGCACGCGCGCGCCGCGGTGCAGCTGGCCGAGGAGCTGCAGGACCCACGGGTGATGGCCGAGGCGTTCCAGGCGTATCCGTTCGTCGAGTTCCTCCTCGGACGCGGGGTCGATCAGGAGATGCTCGATCGCGGGATCGCCCTGGAAGGGCACTTGGAGGGCGAATTCAAATCCCACGTCCTGCGTGCGAGCTTCGTCGCGGCGATGATCCTCAAGTCCACCGATCGCGTGGACGAGGCCCGCCGGACGTTCACCGAGCTCCTGGGTGATGCCGCGGCGCACGGGGTCTCGAGCGCGATCCCGCAGTTCCGGTACCACCTCGCCGAGCTGGAGTGCCGGGCGGGCAACTGGGATGCGGCCATGGAGCACGCCCGGGAGAGCATGGCGGGCGCCCAGCGAGTCGGCATGGGGGTCCTGTCGGCGGAGGGCCACTTCGCGGTGGGCCTGGTGGAAGCCCATCTGGGGCGGGCAGACCCGGCGAGGCTGGCAGCCCTCGAGGGGATGCGGGTCGCCGAGGCGGGCGGCGAGGTCTTCCTCCTGATCCCGAACCTGTCGGTCCTGGGGTTCCTCGAGCTCTCCCTGGGCCGACCCGCCGAGGCCGATGCGTATCTGTCCAGGGCCGTCGAGCTCGAGCAGGCGATGGGCGTTCGGGAGCCCGCCTACTTCCGCGTCGTCCCGGATGCGGTCGAGGCGCTCGTGGCCCTCGGCCGACTCGACGAGGCCGAGGCGCTCCTCGCCCCCTTCGAGGAGGCGGGCAGGAACCTCGATCGGGCCTGGACCATCGCGACGGGGGCCAGGTGCCGGGCGCTCGTGTTGGCGGCCCGGGGTGATCTCGCTGGTGCGTCGGCCGCGGCCGATGAGGCGGTGCGGGTTCACGATCACCTGCCCCTCCCGTTCGAGCTGGGGCGGACGCTCCTGGTGCGAGGAGCGGTGGAGCGCCGTGCGAAGAGGAAGCGGGAGGCTCGGGACACGCTCACGAAGGCCTTGGAGGTCTTCGACGGGCTGGGTGCCGCGTTGTGGGCGGAGAAGACACGTGCGGAGCTGGCGCGGATCGGCGGACGGGCTCCCTCGTCGCTCGACCTGACCCCGACCGAAGAGAAGGTGGCGGCGTTGGTGGCCGGGGGCAGCACCAACAGGGAGGCGGCCGACGCGCTGTTCGTCAGCATCCACACGGTCGAGGCCAACCTCAAGCGGATCTACCGCAAGCTGGGTGTTCACTCGCGCACGGAGATGGCCTCGAAGTTCCGAACCGACACGTCAGGAACCTGAGTGGAGGTTCAGAGCGACTTGCGGCGATGACCCTCGCGGTGTTCGATGCCCCGGTCACCGAGCAGGAGGGATGTCCATGTCCACGTTCGTCATCGTGCCCGGAGCCTGGGATACCCCCGCGACACTCGAGCCGCTGATCGAGCCGTTGGGATCGGCCGGTCACGCGGTGATCATCGTCGATCTGCCGTGCGATGACCCAGACGCGAGCCTGCAGGAGTACGCGGACGCCGTGCGCGCCGTGCTCCCCGACGACCTGACCGACGTCGTGCTGGTCGGCTACTCGTTCGGCGGCTTCACCGCCTCGCGGATCGCCGTGGAGCACCCCGACGTGCCGGTGGTGTACGTCGCGGCGTGGATCCCGCGCGATGGCGTCTCGGTGATCGACCTCTTCGCCGGCGGCGATCCGTTCGAGGCCGGCGAGGAAGCGGGGATCGCCGCCTTCGACGGTGTGATCCTCAGCGCCGGCCCTGGTCTGTGCGCCCTGAACATCGACCGGTACGTCGCCGCGGCCGAGCCGTCCGAGCAGGACTCGATCCGGGCCTACCTCGAGCGGACGCAGCGTCCGCAGGGCATCGCCGCGCTGCGTGAGAAGTGGCGAGGGCGAGCTGAGCCGGCTTCGCTCGCCGATGGCGTCGCGGCGCCGGACCTGTCGCCGGAGGCGACGCGTTCGAGGCCGGCGAGATGACGGATCGCCGCCTTCGACGGTGAGTGCTCAACGCGGAGCTGGTGCGCGCCTCGAACGATCGATGGTACGGCGCCGGCGCCGCCGAGCAGGAGACGGATCGCGGGCCTGCGCGAGCAGCCGCGCTGACGCCCTTCCGGACGACACCTTCGCCCCCTTCACGATCGAGGCGTGGGAGGGGTTCTGGTGGCCGGACGTCTGCGCCGAGTGGCCGTCAACGGATCGTTTCGAGCCGGCCGTCCCGACCGGTCCGCCCATCGACGTCCCCGTCCTGGTCCTCGAGGGCGACCTGGACACGGTGGTTCCGAGCGCGACGTCGGATCGGATGGCCGCCTTGTTCGCCGATCCCGTGATCGTGGAGCTCGAAGGGGGTGGCCACATCAACCTCGGATGGAGCCCCGACTGCGGCCAGGTGCTCGCCGACCGGTTCATCCGCACCCTCGCGGTCGGCAACACGAGCTGCGCGGAGACCCCGGTCCCGGTCGTCCAGGCCGCGTCCAGGTTCCCGAAGACCTCGAGCGAGGCGCTCGAAGCACGCCGCGCGGGTGACGAGAGCACCGCCAGCGACCGGCGCGCCACGTGGTCCGCGGTCCAGACCGTGCTCGACGCCTGGCTCCGCAGCTTCCGTATGTCCTGACCACCGCCGACACGCTGGTGCCGCCGGAGTCGCAACGCGTGATGGCGGCGTCGGTGGGCGCGGATGTCGTCGAGATCGATACGGATCACGGGCCCTTCCGCGAGCAGCCCGAACGCCTCGCGGAGATGCTGGTCGCCGGCTCCGCTGATGCCCGACTCCTGGACGTGACTCGGACTCGGTGAGGTCCTCGTCGCTGACCCGGTAGATCTGCCAGCGATCGGGGACACCCTTGAGCTCGTGCTCACCGGCGTCGGTGAAGGAGAGTCCACTCCCGGCGGTCAGGTCCTTCACGGTGCGCGAGACCAGCACCTCGGATGGTCCGGCCATGGCGCCGATGCGCGCGCCGATCGACACCGCGATGCCCGCGATGTCGTCGCCGTCGAGCTCGATCTCGCCGGTATGCAGACCCGCACGGATCTCGATCCCGACGCCGCGTACCCGATCGGCGATCGCGCGGGCGCAATGAACGCCGCGCGCGGGTCCCTCGAACGTCGCGAGGAACCCGTCGCCCATCGTCTTGATCTCGCGACCGCGGTGACGGCCCAACTCGTCGCGAACGATCTCGTCGTGCCTCCGCCGCAGGGTGTTCCACTCGCGATCGCCGAGCTCGGCGCTGCGCCTCGTCGAGTCGACGATGTCGGTGAACAGCACGGTCGCCAGCACCGTGTCGAGGTCGTCGGGAGGCCGCTCGACGCCGATGAAGCTCCGGATCTGTTCGAGGCCTTCGAGCACGCCTGAGAGATCGTCGTCGGCCGGCACGTAGGGCTCGACGCGAGCATGCGGCATCAGCGCGGCCACGTGAGCTCCGATCGCGGCGAGGTCCAGGTCGGCGTCGTCTCGATCGACGATGAGGAGCGTGGGCACCTGCACCGTCGGCAGGACGCCCCGGACGTCGGTCTCGTACCAGAGCTGGTTGAGTTGCTCCGCGACGTCGGGGGTGCAGGTTCGCCGTGTGAGGCGTGCGAGGTACCCGACGTAGGCCTCGGAGGACCAGGGCCCCTCCATGACGTCGGCGTTCAACTCCATGAACGCGCGCGCGTAGGCCTCGGTGCCCCAGTCCTCGGTGATCGCTCGGTCGCGCTCGACGTACTCGGGACCGACGCCCCACGGGTAGTCGGGCGCCATCGTCGCTCGCGGCACCGGCCTCATCCACACCAGCGAGCTGACCCGCTCGGGGTAGGTCGCCGCCAACACGACCATGCTGGCGCCACCTTCATGGACGCCGCCGACGACGGGCCGTCGCGCGCCCACGGCATCCATCACAGCGAGGGTGTCCGAGACCCGCGTCTCGAGGTTCCCCGGCCCGCCGTCACGGCTCGAGCAGCCGGTACCGCGTCGGTCGTGCAGCACGATGCGGGCGAACCGCGACATGCCCTCGTACGTGGCGCGGCTGATGGGATCGTCCCACCACTCGTCGACGAACGAGAAGAAGTCGTCCTGCCACACGATGTCGACGGGTCCCTCGCCGAAGGCCTGGTAGGCGAGGTATGCCCCATCGGGTGCACGAGCGAACTCGACGCCGGGGCGATCCATCCGAGCATCGTGCGACCCCGTGCGTTCGTCGTGCAACCCCGCTCGGTCCCTTCGGTATCGTGCGCCGATGCCGCTGCAGAACCGGGTGACCCCGTTCGGCGAGCTGATCGCCGACCCCGCGCGGGGGCTCGTGTACGGCAATCGAGGGTGCCTCCACGACGACGCCGGACGCATCCGTCGCCGCTTCAACGGCACGACGGTGGATCGCGTGTCGCCTGCGGTTCCGCGGGTGGCATCGTTCGCCGATGATGCAGCCGGGTCGGTTCACGGAGCTGTTCTTCCTCGACGAGGCCACCGCGTTCGCCGCGGGACACCGGCCGTGCGCGCTGTGCCGGCGGGAGGACTACGTGCGGTTCGTCGAGATCTGGCGAGACCTGCACCCGGGACCGTCGGGGGCGGACGAGATCGACGCCCGGCTCCACGCCGAGCGGATCGACCCGACGACGAGGACCCAACGTCACCACGAGGAGCCGTTCGCATCGCTGCCCCGACGGTGCGATGGTCGTCGATGACGGCGTCGCCTTCCTCGTCGCCGGTGACTCCCTGCAACGATGGACCCCCGCCGGATACGAGGGCGGGCGGCTCGCGACCTCGCCGCGGAGTCGCGACGGTGATCACGCCGCCGTCGCTGGTCGACGTCCTCCGCCGTGGGTGGGAACCGGTCGTGCCGCTGCTGCATCCCTCCTCGGGGTGAACGGCCAGGTGCCCCTGCGATGATGGGCGGCGCATGCCGCCCGCGATGCCCCTGATCCTGCTGCCGCCGTCCGAGGGGAAGGTGGCGGGCGACGGACCGTTCGTCAGTACGGCCTGAGCGATCGTCGTCGTCGGGCTCGGGCGACGCCCGAGATCGCCAGCGAGAGCACGAGCCACGCGGCCCCGACCGCCAGCGCCGGCACGAGCGAGGCCCACGGGGGCGAGCCGAGGCAGTCGGCGAGCGAATCGCCGCATTCCCTCGACGTCTCCTGCAGCATCGCGCTCGTGACCGCCATGAACTGCAGCAACCCGGCCGCGATCACGGTGACGATGCCGGCCCGGGCGACCGCGCGAGCGACGACGCGCTCGGGGTGGCACCGGCAGAGGAAGTTCGCGAGCAGCAGGGCCGACGCCGCGAGCGCCAGCCATCCGCCGACGAAGGCAACGACCCTCGCGGGGTCGTGGTGCTCGGTCGCCGTGAGCCACATCGCCCGCAGGGTCGGGTAGCCGAGCAGGAAGCTGATCCACGCGGTCCCGAACACGAGCATGCCGACGGCCGGGCCCGTGCCGTCGGACGACCGCTGCGTGCGGAACGACCGCACGGCGAGCGCCCCCGCAGCGGGCAGGGTCGCCTCGAGCGAGAGGAAGCCGGCGCCCGCCAGACCGAGGGCCAGGATCGCCTCGCGGTCGGCGAGCGGGCGAAGCCGTCGTGACATCGGGACAACGATAGTCCCGTGCGGTGACGCCGAGCGAGGCAGGGCTTGCGGTTCCTTGCCGCCGGACCGCCTCCGGTTCCCGGCTCGCTAGGTGAGGCAGAGGAACGGCGTCGCCACGTCGGCGACGTTCGACCACTCGCTCACCCGGGGGCCGTCGAACGCGCGAACGCGGTACCGGTACGAGGCGTCGACGCCGAGGTCGGCATCGCGGAACGCCTCGGTGTGGACGCCGCGCACCCGGGCGACGAGCGTCCGGTCGCCGGTGCCGCCCTGCCGCCAGATCTCGTACCCCTTCACCGGTGCGGAGCCCGTCCACGCGAGGTCGACCCCGGTGGAGAACAGGCCGTCGCACGACGCCGCGGCGACCAGTCCGCCCGGCGCCGGCACCGGTTCGGGACCGGCGACGGTCCCGGCAGCCTGCGGCGCCGACATCGTGACGAACGCCTGGCCGAGCACCAGCGCGCTCCCGATCGCGACGCCGACGAGGGCGATGCCGAGGATCGTCGCGGCCGAGGCGCGGCCGGCGTGGCGTGCGCCTGCGTCGCCGGGACACCGCGAGCCCACGGGCCGGCTCGCCGTCGTTCAGCGCCGCCGGGAGAGGCCGCGCCGGTTCGAGGGCCGGCTCCGCCGACGACGCCGATGCCAGCGGCCGGGTCGCGACACGCACGATCCGTTCGGTCCGGTCGTGACCGGGGCGGTGCCGTTCGCTCGTTCCGGGCGCCGACGCCGTCGGGTCGCTGCCGCCCGCGATCGCGTCGAGCGCGCCCGAGAACGCCGCGGCCGACGGGAACCGCTGGCCCGGGTCCGCCGCCGTCGCGCGGTGCAGCGTGGCCCAGAGGCGGTCGTCGTCGACACCGCCGGCGAGCTCGGCGAGCACCGCGCCGAGCGAGTACACGTCGGCTCGTGCGTCGGCGGTGCCCCCACGCAGGACCTCGGGCGCCACGTACGCGATCGTGCCGCGTGACGCCGCCGACGAGCGCGCGTCGCCGCCGTCGCGGGCGATCCCGAAGTCGAGGATCTTCACCGCGCCGTCGGTCGTGACCATGATGTTGGCGGGCGAGACGTCGCGGTGCACGACGCCGCGCTCGTGGGCATGGGCGAGCGCGCGCGCCGCCGACGCACCGATGCGGGCGACCCGGCGGGCGTCGTGCGCTCCTCACCGCCATCTCGGACGAGGTCGGCGACCGTGCGACCGGCCACGAACTCCATCACGATGAACGTGCGCCCCGCGTCCTCGCCGATGTCGTGCACCGAGACGATGCCCACGTGGGCGAGGCCGGCAGCGGTGGCGGCTTCCCTGCGGAAGCGTGCCAGGAACCGATCGTCGGCCGCGAGCTCCGGGCGCAGCACCTTGATCGCGACGGTGCGTCCGAGCCGGCGGTCGACCGCCTCGAAGACCTCACCCATGCCGCCGCGTCCGAGCGGCGCGCGGATCTCGTAGCGCTCCGCGAGCAGGGAACCGAGCAGGGACGGTTCGGTCAGGGGGGCCGACATGGGGGCCCGATGGTATCGCGACCGCGCGTGGAGCGGGCGGGCGTCACGGCATCGTCACACTGATGCGCAGATGTATGATTATTGTATCGTATATGTGTGCACGGATAAATTGTAGGGAGAGTGTGTGGAGGTGGTGTGCTGTGGATCTTGTTTTGTTCGTAGAGTGGCGGCTCGACGGTCTCTCGGGTGGGGGTGAGGTATCGGGTCGTCAGTCCGCTCGCCGCGCGATCGATCATCGGCGGAGCATCGCATGATCGGGCGGCACACGGCTGCGCGCTCGGGGAGTCTTCGTCTACCTGGCCGTCATCGAGGGAGTGCTGCGGGGTCTTCGGCCGCAGTGGGGGTTCCTGCTCGGGACAGCATCGCCGGGTCGTGAGCGGCGGTGGCTCTCGTCGGCGACGGGACGCTCCGGTGACCGGGGCGATCACGGTGCGACTACGCGCTCGGCTGCTGGGACGCGCGGTCGTTCGTCGGCGTGCCGTGCGCGCCGGGGCCCGGGCTCGTCGTATAGTGAGGCCCCACCGGGCCGTGAGACCCTCGATCGCTCCGCCGAGGGACGAGCCGATGACCCTGTCCGACAGCACCCTCACCCTGATCGCCCTCGTCGCGATCGGCCTGTCGGTGCTCGCGATCCTGTTCTCGATCGTGGGAGGGACCGGCCGCCGCACCAAGGAGCCGACCGGCCCGATCCAGATGAGCGAGGCGCTGCGTGGCGTGCTCACCGGCCATGACCAGCGCCTCGAGCGGCTGGAGCAGGCGGTCCGGGTGCTGAACGCCACGGACAAGAAGCAGCAGGTGTTGGTCGACGGCAGCGTGCGGCACGTCGCGCTGCTGCGGTTCGATGCGTTCGAGGACGTCGGAGGCAGGCTGTCGTTCTCGTGCGCCCTGCTCGACGACCACGGCAGCGGGGTCGTGCTCACCTCGATCAACGGCCGGCAGGAGACGCGCGTCTACGCCAAGCCGATCAGCGAGGGCGCGAGCTCGTACAACCTCTCCACGGAGGAAGCCGAGGCGATCCGTCAGGCGATGGCGGGCGACCCTGAACCCGTGGAGGCGCGATGATCTTCAAGCGCGACGACGACGAGGCCGACCCGATCGCCGCGACGGCTCCGAGCGACGTCGAGCCCCAGACGAGACGGCGGACACGAGACCAGGGAGGCGACATGGCAGAGAACGATGGAGAGGTCACGATCGTCGGCGCCGGCGCGCGCCTCGAGGGCAACGTCGTCTCGGCCGGGAACCTTCGCATCGACGGCCAGGTGAAGGGGCAGATCAACGCCGACGGCGACGTCACGCTGTCTCCCCAGAGCCAGGTCGAGGCCGACATCCGCGCGCAGAACGTGAGCGTGGGCGGCAAGTTCAAGGGCAACCTCATCGTCAAGGGCAAGGCCCACCTCGCCCGCGGCGGCCGCATCGACGGCAACATCACGTCGAAGACGCTCGTCGTCGAGGAGGGTGGCATCTTCCACGGGCAGAGCATCATGGACGGCGGCACGACCGCGCCCGCGCAGCAGGGCCGGAGCGAACAGGCCGAGGCCAAGGGCGGCGAGCAGGTCAAGGTGCCGTAGCGACATGCTCGACATCAAGGCCGTCAGGGACGACCCGGAGCGGTTCCGCACCGCGCTCGCACGCCGCAACCTCGGTGACGCCGTCGACGAGTTGCTCGCCGCCGACGAGCGGCGCCGGAGCCTCACCGCCCGCGTCGACGAGCTCCGCGCCGAGCAGAACAAGGCGTCGAAGGCGATCGGCCGTGCCGAGGGTGACGAGAAGCAGACGCTGATCGACGACGTCGCCCGTGTCTCCGCCGAGCTGAAGGAGCTCGAACCCCAGCTCGCCGAGGCCGAGGCGTCACTCGCCTCGCTCTTGGCGGCGACGCCGAACCTGCCGCACGACAGCGCACCCGACGGGTTCACCGACGACGACGCGGTCGAGGTCCGCCGCCACCTCGAGCCCACCGAGTTCGGCTTCGAGCCGAAGGACCACGCCGAGCTCGGCGCGCTGCTCGGCGTGCTCGACGTCGACCGCGCGGTGCGGGCGAGCGGCTCGCGGTTCGTGTACGTGCTCGGCGATCTCGCGTTCGTGCAGTTCGCACTCGTGCGCCACGCGATGGACATCCTGGCGGACAAGGGATTCGTGCCGGTGATCCCGCCCGTGCTCGTCCGGGAAGAGGTGATGTACGGCTCGGGGTTCCTCCCGACCGACGAAGCCAACATCTATCGGACCGACGCCGACCAGCTCTATCTGGTCGGCACGTCGGAAGTGCCGCTCGCCGCGCTGCACATGGGCGAGATCCTCGATGAGGGCGCGTTGCCGCTTCGCTACGCCGGCTACTCCACGTGTTTCCGGCGGGAGGCGGGCACCTACGGCAAGGACATGGGAGGCATGTTCCGGGTTCATCAGTTCGACAAGGTCGAGATGTTCTCGTTCAGCCACCCGGACTCGAGCTGGGACGAGCTCGAGTTCCTCGTGTCCGTCGAAGAGGAGATCATCGGCAACTTCGATCTGCCGTACAGGGTGGTGAACATCGCGGCCGGCGACCTCGGGGGCGCCGCCGCGAAGAAGTTCGACATCGAAGCGTGGCTTCCCGGGCAGCAGCGCTATCGAGAGATCACGTCCTGCTCGAACTACACGGACTACGGCGCCCGCCGAGCGCAGACCAGGATGCGCTGGGGCGATGGAAGCATCGGCGTTCCGCACACGCTGAACGGCACCGCCACGGCGATCGGCCGCACGCTGATCGCGCTGCTCGAGAACCACCAGCAGGCCGACGGCTCGGTCGTGCTGCCCGAGAAGCTGCACCCGTATCTGCCCGAACGGGCCCGCGTGCTCCGCCCCGTCTCGTCCTAGGTCAGCCCCGATCGGCCTCGGTCGCGTCGCCGACGGCGATGGGGAACGCGCCGGACGCCACGTGTCGCGTCACGTCGATCGAGACCCCGTGCCACACCGGCCGCTCGTCTTCGAAGGTGCGTCGCGCATAGCTGAAGATCCAATGCACGGAACCGTCCCGGTGCTCCACCCGGTAGAACTGGTCCCAGGGTTCCCCGGTGCGGTCACAGCGATCCGACGCCGCCCGCAATCGTTCCCGGTCGTCGGGGTGCACGAGCCGGAAGAAGTGATCGGGTTCCATGAAGAGCTCGTGCGGCGTGTAGCCGAGGAGCTCCTGCACCTGCGGTCCGATGAATCGGTACTTGCCCCGCCCGGACGCGGGGTCGATCACCTCCGTCCACGGCGCCGCGGGCATCGTCTCGACCAGCGACCGCAAGGTCGCCTCCGACGTCTCGAGCGCCACGTGCAGCTCCGCCTCCTCGGTCACGTCGAGCATCACGCCCTGGAAGAAGGTGGGGCGGCCCTCGGCGTCTCGTTCGATCGCACGTCCACGGTCGAGCAGCCACACGATCCGCCCGTCCGCTCCGATCATGCGGAACGCGTAGTTCCACGGCCCTCCGGTGGCGAACGCTCGCTCCGCGAGCGGACGCATGCGCTCGACGTCGTCTGGATGCATCAGCGCGAACCACGCCTCGAGGTTCCCTCTCCCAGAGCGACGCCGGCACGTTCAGCAGCTCGGCCGCCGAGGGGCTGAGGTACCGCAGGTGCACGGCCGGTGGATCGCCGTGCTCGAGCTCGAACTGGTAGACGACGAAGGGACCCTCCTCGGCGAGCCGGCGGAATCGCTCCTCGGCCTCGAGCGCCTTCGCCTCGGCCTCCTTGAGCTCGGTGATGTCGAGCATCACCCCCTGGAACAGGCGAGGACGACCGTGTCGATCGCGGGTCCGGAGCGTCGCACGGTCCAGCACCCAGACGATGCGACCGTCGGCCGCGAGGTAGCGGTACTCGGCGCTGAACGGCTCGCCCGTCTCGATGCTGTGTTGGGCGAGCGGGACGATGCGGTCGCGATCGTGCGGATGGAGGCGTTGCTGCCAGAAGCCGGGGCGATGCCAGTCCTCGCGCGGGAACCCGAGGATCGCCTCGAGCTGAGGGCTGGTGTAGAGCGCGGTATCGGCCGGCTCGGGGTCGTCTTCCCAGTTGGTCTCCCATGAGTACACCGCGGCCGGCAGGTCCTCGA
>CAWGUD010000011.1:0-25726 GCA_963825685.1 uncultured Actinomycetes bacterium
GCCGGCGTGATCCCGGTCGGCGGGTGGGCGGCCGACGTGGGCGTGCTGCTGCCACCGAAGGCCGACCGCGTCTCGCCGAGACGAGCATCCCGAGCGAGACCACGACCGTGAAGGTCGACGGTCGCACCACGGTGGTCGGGCGGCTCGCCGCCGACCCCGGCGACCAGATGTCGCTGATCGTCGGCTACCGCGTCCTCGACGCGAGGACCGACGACGGCGTCTACCGGTTGCTCGTGCTGCCCCAGCCCGCCTGGCCCGCCGGCGTCGTGCGCATCCAGATCGACGCGCCGCCGGGAACGACGATCGTCGAGGCGAGCGACGAGCTCGAGGTCGGCGGGTCGTTGGCGCGGTACGTGGGCACCCCCACGCGCCCGTTCGTCGCCTGGATCAGGTTCGAGTGAGCCCGCTGGCGGCGGCCTCGACCCGATCAGAGGCCGACCTGCGGCCGACCGATCGAGGCGAACTGGAATCCGGCGGCCGTGAAGATCGCCGGATCGAGGGAGTTGCGCGCGTCGACCACGGCGGGCTGTGTCATCACGCCTTTGAGCCGAGCGAGGTCGAGGTCGCGGAACTCCTCCCACTCGGTGGCGAGCACCAGGCACGACGCGCCCTCGGCGGCCTCGTACACGTCGGTCGCGATCTCGAGATCGGGCAACTCGGCGGCGGCGGCGTCCGCCGCCATCGGGTCGTAGCCCACGACCCTGGCCCCCTCGGCCAGCAGCCGAGCGGCGAGTCCCAGGGCGGGAGCCCCCCGCACGTCGTCGGTGTCCGGCTTGAAGGCCAGGCCGAGGAGCACGACCGTCTTGCCCTCGAGGTTCCACAGGACCTCCTCGATCGTGCGCGCGACGGCCTCCAGGGCCTCCTCGTTCACCCTGGCCGTCTCCCGCAACATCGCGAAGTCGTACCCGAGACGGTCGGCGACCCGCTCGAGGGTGACCACGTCCTTGGGCAGGCAGTAGCCGCCGTAGCCGAGGCCGGCCCGCAGGAAGGCGCCGCCGATGCGAGGGTCGGCGCCCATGATCTCGGTCACCCCGTCGACGTCGGCCCCGGCCAGCTCGCTCACCCGAGCCATCGCGTTCGCGAACGAGATCTTCGAGGCCAGGAACGCGTTCGACGCGAGCTTGGACAGCTCCGCGGTTCGCGGGTCGGTCTCGATCAGCGGCACGCCCCGCTCGAGCAGCGGCGCGTAGAGGGCTCGCATGACCTCGAAGGCACGCGGATCGTCGGCCCCCACGACGAGCCGATCGGGGCTTCAGCGTGTCCTCGATCGCGTGGCCCTCACGCAGGAACTCGGGACTCGAGGCACCGATCAGGTCGAGCTCGGGACGCTCCATGCGGGCAACCTGGTCGATGCGACCGCTGGTGCCCGGAGGCACGGTGGACTTCACGACGAGCACGACACCGTCGGACGCTGCGCGGGCGATCTCGCGGACGGCCCCCTCGACGGCGATGAGGCTCCGGTCGCCGAGCCCCACCGGCGGACGCCCGACGCAGACGAAGACCACGCTCGCTGCCCGTCACGGCGTCGGGGATCGACCCGGTGAAGCGCAGCCCGCCCGATCGGACCCCGTCTCGCAGCAGATCGTCCAGGCCGGGCTCGTGGAAGGGAGCCCTGCCGGCCTGCAGCGTCTCGACCTTCGCCGGGTCGGTATCCATGCCGACGACCTCGTGGCCGAGGCTCGCGAGCGCGGCTCCCGTGATCAGCCCGACGTGGCCGATGCCCACGACCGCGACCTTCATCGTGCGACCTCCTCGATCGGCGCCGAGCCGGCGCCCGCCTTGAACCAGTCCGTGGTTCGAGCCACGCCGTCCTCGATGCTCACCTGCGGCACGTACCCGAGCATCCTGCCCGCGAGCGACACGTCGGCCTGGGTCATGCGAACGTCGCCGGCTCGCGACTCGGTGTGCACCGGGTCGGGCGTCACGCCCACCCGGTCGGCGATCAACGCCAAGAGCCGGTTCACCGACGTCGGCTCCCCGCCGCCGCCGATGTTGAACGCCATGCCGTAGGCCTCGGGCGGCGCCTTCGCCGAGCGCAGGTTCGCCTCGACGACGTCGTCGATGTAGGAGAAGTCGCGCGACTGCTCGCCGTCGCCGTGCACCTCGGGGCGGGCGCCGGTGAGGCAGGCCATCGCGAACCGCGGCACGACCGCCGCGTACTCGGACTCGGGGTCCTGCCCCGGCCCGTAGACGTTGAAGTAGCGCAGCGCCACCGTCGGCACGCCGTAGCTGCGATACATGCCGGCGCAGTAGACCTCGAGCGCGAGCTTGCTGGCCGCGTACGGCGAGCGCGGCGCGAGCGTCATCGACTCCCGCAGCGGGAACTCGGTCTGGTCCCCGTAGACCGAGCTGCTGCTCGCGGCCACGACCACGGCGCCGGCGTCGCGCGCGGCGAGCAGCACGTTCAGGGTTCCGCGCACGTTGACGTCGGTCGTGAGACCCGGCTGCTCCATCGACCTCGGCACCGAGCGCTTGGCGCCCTGGTGGTAGATCGCGGCGCAGCCACGGGCCGCGTCGGCCACGGCCGCCTCGTCGCGCAGGTCCGCCTCGACGAACCGCACCTCGGGCGTCTCGCGCAGGTTGTCGAGGGTGCCGTCGGAGAGATCGTCGAGGCCGACGACCTCGGCCCCGTCGGCCACGAGCCGACGGCACAGATGGGAACCGATGAATCCAGCGGCTCCTGTCACGAGCACACGGTCGGTCACGGGGGGAAGCTCCTTCGAGGGTCGGGGGGAGCGTCAGGCTACGCTGGCGCCCATCGATGCCGCAAGAGGGAACCTCCCGTCGGGCCTCACGTCGCGAACGCGGGAGGGTCGCGCAGCACCTCGGCCAGCGACGGGTTCGACGCGTCGCGGTCCGACGTCAGCGGCTCGGCGCTCGGCCACGGGATCTCGAGGTCGGGGTCGTTCCAGGCGATGCCGAACTCGTCCTCGCCCGTGAACGCCGCATCGACCAGGTACTGCAGCGCGAGATCGCTCACGGCGTAGAACCCGTGGGCCACCCCGGGGGGCACGTAGAGGCCGCGCATGCCCGTGCCGGCATCGAACGTCTCCCACCAGGTTCCGCGCTCGGTCGGCGACCCGGCGCGCAGGTCGACCAGGGCGACGAACGCCGTGCCCTCGAGCACGCACCAGTAGTCGGCCTGGCGACGATGGAAGTGCAGGCCCCGCAGCACGCCCGCGCGGCTGCGCGAGAGGTTCGACTGCACCATCGGGGGGGCGTCGGGCAGCCACTCCTGCCGGAAGACCTCGGTGAACGCGCCGCGATCGTCGGCACGCGTGTCGAGGTCGACGATGCGGACCCCGTGGGGGCGTCGATGATGCGGCTCCCGTCGGGCTAGGTTGACCCGGACCTTGATGCCCTTGGACGAACTCGCGAGGCAGCGGTGCACGTGCGGGTGCTTGCCCCACTTGCGACCGGAGAACTTCACCTTCCAGGTCTTGGTCGCCTTGGGCTTCACGGTGAACTTGTAGTAGCCCGACTCCCGGGTCTTCTTCGTCGCGACCTTCTTGTTGCCCTTGTACAGGCTGACCTTGCGCCAGTTGAAGCACTTCGACCAGTCGCTCTTGAGCTTGCCCTCGAACGTGACCTTCTTGCCCTCCTGCACCTGTCTTGTGTGCTCGCGTGGATCGTGATCCGTCGTCGACTCGGTCCGCTCGTGGGCCTGGGCCGGCGCGCTGCCGAGCACGACGACCAGCATCGTCACCGCCAGGATCGACGTCAGGGTCTTCTTCACGTTCGACTGCTCCTCGGCTCACTCGGTGGTCGCTCGGCCGCGGGGACCGAGGGAACGGCGTCTCAGGGTATCGGCAGGACGCTCTTGGTGCAACGACGAGCCGCTAGACGAGCGGGGGCCCGTGAGCGCCGAGCAGCTCGCCGTAGAGCTGGGTGAGGTCGTCGGCGAGCCGTTCCTGCGAGAAGCGGGTCGCGCACCCAGCCCGCGCCCTCCTCACCCATGCGCCGGGCACCCTCGGGGTCCTCGAGCAGGGTCAGGAGCTGCGCGGCCACCGCGACCGGGTCGCCGCGGCGGCACGAGCAGCCCCGTGACGGCGGTCGCGCACGACCTCGGGCACGCCGCCGACCGCCGTCGCGACCACCGGCGTCCCCGACGCGGCGGCTTCGATCAGCGCGACGGGGGTCCCCTCGAGGCGCGACGTGAGCGCCACGACGTCGATCGCGCCGTACAGCGCCGGGCAGGTCGTGGACCCACCCGAGGAAGTGGACACGGTCGCCGAGCATCGAGCTTCGCCTTCGCCTCGAGCGGGCCGCGAAGCTCGCCGTCGCCGGCGACCACGATCGTCGTGTCGGGCCGCTCGGCCGCCACGCGGACCGCCGCCTCGAGGAAGGTGCGATGGTCCTTGATCGGCGCGAGCCGCCCGACGACCCCGATCACCGAGCCCTCCTGCGGCAGGCCGAGACGTGCCCGGGCCTCGCCCGTCGGCACGCGGTCCGCAGCAGCGTCGGCGACGTCGACCCCGACCGGCACCACGTGCCATCGGTCCGCCCGACCGATGCCCATCGACGAGGAGCTCGTCGCGCACCCACGGCGCGACCGCGATCAACGCATCGGTGCGAGCCGCCAGCGCGCCGCTCGGTCGCGGCGAACGCGGCGTTCTTCAGCCGGGAGAAGTACTCCTGCAGCACGTGCCCGTGGAAGGTGTGCACCACCACCGGCACGCCGGCCCGTCGAGCGACGACACGCCCCAGGGCGCCCGCCTTGGCGAGATGGGTGTGCACGATCTGCGGTCGCCACCGACGCACGACGCCGGACAACGCCCACAGCGCCCGCGCGTCGCTCGCGACGTTGAGCTCCCGCCCCATCCAGGGCAGGTGCGTCGTGGGCAGATCGCTCGGCGGCGCGCAGCTCGCCTTCCCCGGTCCCGACGATCCCCACACCAACCGGGTGTCGAACCCACGGGACCGGAGCTCGCGGGTGAGGAAGAGCGCCTGGCGAGACGGTCCGCCGACGTTCAACCGGGTGATCACCCGCAGCACGCGTGGATCCCGTTCCATGCCGGAAGCATCGACCCTCGCAGTGAACCTCTGAAGCCGCGAGCCGGCCGCAGGCGAGACGTCATCCACGATCCTCCCGGCATGTGCCATAGCATCGGATCTCGCATGGATTACCTGATCACCGGCGGCGCGGGTTTCATCGGATCGCACCTCGCGGATGCGCTCGTGGCGCGTGGGGACTCGGTCGTGGCGCTCGACGACATCTCCACGGGCTCGATCGACAACGTGCGCCATCTGGTGGGCCACCCTCGATTCGCGCTTCGCGAGGGAACCGTGCTCAACCATCCCCTCGTCGCACAGCTCGCCGGGCGGGCCGACGTCGTCGTGCACCTCGCCGCCGCGGTCGGCGTGCGCCTGATCGTGGATCGGCCGCTGGACTCCCTGATCACCAACATCAGGGGCACCGAGATCGTGCTCGATGCAGCGGCGATGGGTGAATGCCGGGTGCTGGTCACGTCGACATCGGAGATCTACGGGAAGAACGCCTGGGGACCACTGACCGAGGATGCCGACAGGGTGCTGGGCTCCCCGTTCGTCGCGAGGTGGTCCTACAGCGAGGCGAAGGCCGTCGACGAGATCCTCGCGCACGCGTACTGGCGCGAGCGCGGCACCGAGTCGATCGTCGTGCGCCTGTTCAACTGCATCGGGCCGCGCCAGACGGGCACGTACGGCATGGTCGTGCCGACGCTCGTGCGCCAGGCCCTCCAGGGTGAGGCCCTGACCGTGTACGGCACCGGCGAACAGCTGCGGTGCTTCTGTCACGTCGCCGACACCGTGGACGCGATGATCCGCCTGCTCGACCACCCCGAGAGCCCCGGTGAGCCGTTCAACATCGGGGCGGCTCACGAGATCTCGATCAACGACCTGGCGGCGATGATCGTCGAGCGGACAGGGTCTCGATCGGACGTGGTGCACATCCCGTACGAGGTCGCCTACGAAGAGGGCTTCGAGGACATGGAGCGCCGTGTGCCCGACACCACCAAGCTCGAGTCGCTCACGGGGTGGACGCCGGCCCATGGGCTCGAGCAGACGATCGACGACGTGATCGAGTCCGAGCGGTCCCGCCTCTCGGTGCCGGAGTGAACGAGCTCGTTCCCTCCGAGGGGATGCGCTACGCGCTCTCGTTCGCCGTGGCGGCGGTCGCGACCCTGCTCCTCACGCCCGTCGCAGCCCGGATCGCGCGCCGACTCGGCGTGCTCGACCGCCCGGGCGGTCACAAGGGTCACAGCACCGCGACCCCCTACCTCGGCGGCGTCGCGATCGCGTCGGGGCTCCTGGTGCTCGGCGCCGTCACCGCGGGGACCGATGGCGAACTGGTCACGATCATCGCGGGTGCCCTCGCCCTCGGGGCCGTGGGGCTCGTCGACGACGTGCGCACCGTCCCGCCGGCGGTCCGGTTGGTGCTCGAGGCGGCGGCCGGCGTATCCCTCTGGATCGTGGGGGTGCGGGCGGGCGTCCTCGACACCGCCTGGATCGATCTGCCGGTCACCGTCTTCTGGGTGGTCGCCGTGGTCAACGCCTTCAACTTCATCGACAACATGGACGGCGTCGCTGCCGGGGTGGCGGCCGCGTCCGCGCTCGGCATCGCCTCGATCGCCGCGCTCGAGGGCGACTACCTGGTCGCCTCGTTCGGCTTCGCGGTGGCCGGCGCGAGCGTCGGCTTCCTCCGCTACAACCTTCCGCCCGCGAGCATCTTCCTCGGTGACGCCGGCTCGATGCTGCTCGGCTTCCTGATCGCCGCGTTGACGCTGAAGCTCGACCTCGAGGTGCAGCCGACGCCGGCGAGGCTGCTCGCCGTGGTCCTGCTCGCGGGCGTGCCGCTGTTCGACCTCACCCTCGCGGTCACCGCCCGGCTCCTGGGTCGGCGGCCGGTGTGGATCGGGGGACGCGACCACACATCGCATCGGTTGGCGTCGCTCGGACGAACCAGGACGGGGATCGCGGCCACGTTCGCCGGCGCGCAACTGGCGTGTAGCGTGCTGGCCATGTGGGTCTACCAACGATCGGCGACGACCGCGATCATCACCGCGGGGGTGGTGGCGACGATCTGGGTGGCGCTGCTCGCGTGGCTGTTGCGACTCCCCGATCAGCAGACATCGACTCGCGTCGCCGTCGATGACCGTCGCTAGGTGAGTGACGTGGTGGATGCACCTCGAGGTTCTCGGACGGGGCGTCACGCCCGGTCGCGTCGGCGGTTCGTATGGATCGCGATCGGCGTCACCGCGGTCCTGTTGGTCGCCGACGCTGCGTGGGCGGTGTGGTCGGCGAACGGCGCGCTCCGTTCGACGCGTGACGATCTGCGATGCGGTTCGGAGGCGCTGCTCGACGGTGCGATCGACATGGCCCAGGAGTGCTTCGATCGCGCCCAGCGGCACGCCGCGACGGCCGGGACGTTCCAGATGCACCCGTCGATGGTGCTCGCGAGCTTCCTTCCCTGGATCGGTGACGACGTCGACGCGGTCTCCTCGATGGCGGAGGCTGCCCAGGCCGCAGCGACGGGTGGCGCATCGCTGACGGTCGCCGCGCGAGCGGCCGGATGGACGAACGAGATCGTGCTCATGGGCCCCGAGGGGGAAGTCGACCTCGACGCCATCGACCGAGCGCTGCCCGGGTTGAACGCCGCCGCCGACGACCTGCAGCAGGCGTCGGACGCCCTCGCCGACATCGACGCCGGATCACTGGTCGATCCGCTGTCGACGGCCGTGACCGAGGCCCGAAACGCCCTGCAGCCGCAGACCACCCTGGTGACGAACGCCCGGGATCTCGGCGCCGTGCTGCCCGGCATGCTCGGAGCCGACGGGCCGAAGCGCTACCTCCTCGCGTTCCAGAACCTGTCGGCGCCACGAGGCACAGGCGGATACCTCGGCTTCCTGGGCGAGCTCCGAGCGGTCGACGGGACGCTCTCGCTCGACTCGCTCGATCCTGTCGGAGATGTCGACCCGGTGCCACCGGTCGAGGTTCCTCCGGACGTCGCTCGCCGATACGGCCCCTTCGGTGCGGCCACCACGATGTGGGCAGCGAACTACCCCCCCGACGTGGCGGAGTCCTCTCGCATCGCCACGCAGATCTGGGAGGCGTCGGGGCGAAAGCCCGTCGACGGAGTGCTGTGGGCCGACACCGTGTGGATGGCCGACATGCTCGCGGCGTCCGGGCCCGTCGAGTCGGCGGCATGGCCGGACCCGATCACCTCGGAGAACCTCACGGAGGTCTTCAATCGCCGGCTGTTCGAGACCCCCGACTCGGCAGCCACCGACACGGCGCAATCCCAGCTGGGCCTCGATCTGTGGAGCGCGCTGCTCACCCGCCAGCCGGACCCGGTCGTCCTCGGTCGAGCGATGGCCGAGGGGACACGAGAGGGCCATCTCGCGATCTTCTCGGCCGACGAGCGAACCCAGGCCGCCATGGAGCGTCTCGACGTGGCGGGGCGTTTCGAGCTCGGCGAGAACCCGCTCGCCGTCGTGTGGCAGGACGCCTCGGCCAACCGAGCCGGGTACTTCGCCGAGCACGAGGTGGCCTCGTCGGTGACCCTGGACCCCGACGGCACGGCCGCCGTGAAGACGACGGTCACGATGCGCAACGGCGCCCCGGACCACCCGCCCTCGATCCTGTTGGGAGACGGGAAGGGCACGCCGGTCGGCTGGTGGGGGGTCGACGTCGAGATCTACATGCCCATCGAGGCAGACGACCCCACGATCCGCACGAGCTCACCGTCGGTGACCGACCTGGATGAGGCCTATGGGCACCCGGTCGCCGACGCGTTCCTGTTCGCCGATGCGGGGGGCACATCATCGGCGACGGTGGCCTACGAGGTCTCGGCCGCCGCGAGCGAACGCGAGGGGGTCTGGACCTACTCCGTCCAGGTACGCCCTCAGCCGATGCTGCGCCCGGTCGCCTACTCGCTCGATCTCACGCTGCCCGAAGGCGCTGAGGTCATCGAGCTGCCGCCCGGGGCGACGGCGGATGCAGGGTCGATCGATTGGACGGGCGAGCCGACCTCACCCTTGGAGCTGCGGTTCGTCTACAGGTTGGCGGCGTAGACGGTGCCGGCGTCCGGAACGGTGCTGTGCCCGCTTCGGCGGGCCCGGCGACGGACTCGATGCCGCCGAGCGCCTGGACCATGTCGGCGACCGCCTGCGCGAGCCGGCCGCCCTGCTCCTTCGTCGAGATCGTGACGCCGCGCTCCTCGAGCACCCGGAAGAAGTCCTCCATCACCGCGCGGTGGTCGCCGAGCAGCGATGCCTCGGACACGTTCAGCGCTCGCGCCAGACGCGCCAACGTCTGGATCGAGGGCTCCACGTGACCGTTCTCGTACCGAGACAACCGGGCCTTCGGGATGCCGGAGATCTCCTCGAGCTCGGACTGGCTCAGTCCGGCCGCCAGCCGCGTCTCACGCAAACGGTTTCCGAAGTGTCGTCCGTCGTCGTCGTACTGCATCCGCTGGTCCCCCTCCGTGGCCGATGTTCCGGATCGTTCCCCGAGGGCGGCACGATAGCACAGGGTCTCCGTGCGTGATTCGGGCCGAAACGATGCGTCTCGGAGGAACGGCAGAGGCGGGGCCCGATCGGGACCCCGCCTCGGCGTTCCGTGACTGGCGAAACCGCTTGCGCTACTTGATCTCGACCGATGCGCCGGCGCCTTCGAGGGCCTCCTTGGCGCTGTCGGCGGCCTCTTTGTTGACCTTCTCCAATACGGGCTGGGGGGCGCCGTCGACGAGGTCCTTGGCCTCCTTCAGGCCGAGGCTCGTGAGCGCGCGCACCTCCTTGATCACCTGGATCTTCTTGTCGCCGGCGCCGGTGAGGATCACGTCGAACTCGTCCTGCTCCTCGGCGGCCGCCTCGCCGCCGCCGCCACCGGGGGCGGCCATCATGACGGGCGCGGCCGCTGCGGCGGTCACGTCGAAGGTCTCCTCGAACTGCTTGATGAACTCCGACAGCTCGAGCAGCGTCATCTCCTTGAACTGCTCCAGCAGGTCGTCCGTGGACATCTTCGCCATCGCTTACTCCTCCTCGTTTCCGCTCTCGTCCGAGGCCTCGGCCTCGGTCGTCTCGTCGCTCGCCTCGGGCTCGGGAGCTGCTTCGGCTTCCTCGGCTCGGGCTCCGGCTGCCTGCGGCCGCCTCGGGCTCTGCGGCTGCCTCGGGCTCCGCGGCCGCCTCGGGCTCGGAAGGCTCGGCGACGTCCTCGCCGGGCACCTTCTCCTTGTAGGCCTCGAGCAGCGACAGGAACTTCGACTGGGCGCCCACGAACAGCGCCGCGGCCTTCGACATCTCCGACTTCATCAAGCCGGCGATCTTCGACAGCATGACCTCGCGCGACTCGAGCGAGGCGAGCGCCTTCGCGTCGTCGGCGGAGAGCATCTTGCCGTCCATGAACCCGCCCTTGAGCACCAGGGTGGGGAACTTCTTCGCGGCATCGACGACCGACTTGGCCGCCGCCACCGGGTCGCCCTCGACGAACGCCACCGCGGAGGGTCCCTCCAACAGGACCTCGAGCTCCGCGACGCCGGCGTCGTTGACGGCCCGTCGCATCAGGGTGTTCTTGACCACGGCGAACTTCGTGCCGCCCTCGGCGAGGGACCGACGGAGCTCGGTGATCTCGGACACCGTGAGGCCGCGGTACTCGGTGAGCAGCAGGGCGTCGGATCCTTCGATCCGCTCCTTGAGCTCAGCGACCCGTTCGACCTTCTCCTGTTTGGGCATCGCGCCTCCTGACATGAAACAACGCGCCTCCGCAGACAGCGGAGACGCGCATCGTCAGGTGCTGCGCTGTTCCGTTCGCCTCGGCAGGTGCCCGGTGATCGGGATTACGCGCGGTGAGCGCCCCTGCTGTCTGCGGCCCGGGAAGGATACGGGCGGTCAGCTCCCGCGACAACGCTCGGGGACTGCGCTGACCGGGCTCGATTCACTGCGCGCGTCGCTCGAGCCACGTCGCGAGGGCGAGCAGGTTGCAGGCTCGGTAGGTGAACGAGTCGTCGCCTCGCAGGAACCGGCTCAGACCACGGCTGGCGCTCCGACTGGGTCGACGATCGAAGCGAGTGGGCGGGGGTGAGGCCCTGGTCAGGAGCCGCCCCGAGTGGGCTCGGGGCCAGGCGGTAGCGACACCCCGATGCCCATCTTCGCGCAGTCGATGATGGCGACGAGCAGCGACGCCGCGGTAGGCCTCGCGCGATCAGGGATCCCGCCGGCTCGACGATCGACCAGCTGGTTGCGGGGTACCGTGGCCGCCCACTCCCAGAGCCGATGGTCGAGCAGCGGAGAGCGCGCCGCGACGCTGCTCGCCATCGTGGCGCGATCCATCTTCGTCAGCAGGTCGTCGGGCAGGTAGCTCTGTGCGTCGACCCACGGGCCCATCCCGCGCCGCATGACCCGGACCCAATTCATCGAGCGGCGGACGGGCTGCCACACGTCGACCTCGGCGGCGAGATCGGGCGAGAGGAGTCGGCGCGCCTCGTCGGGGGCGAAGTGGAACAACCGGTCGGATACTCGGGCCACGGGTCTCGAACGAACCCGGCAGCGCACCGAGCCTGCAGGTGCCCGGCCGGCGCCGATCAGGGCGGCCGAACGGCCGGCCATATCAGCCATCGGACCCAGGCGACGCCGAAGCGCGAGGGATGTGTCACGGCAATGCTCGAGCACCTCCGTCGCGATCACGGTGTCGATCGTTGCCGAGTCTCTCGGGATGTCGTGGATGTCGCCCACGATGTCGGCTCCCGATTCCGGTCGTATGTCGAGCGTGAGGTACTCGGTCGCCGGCACGAGATCGCGATACGGCGCGCGCTTCGCTCCCACGTCGAGCACGACGCCCGAAGGGAGGGACTCGACGGTCGGGAACAACACTCGTTCGAGGGTGAGGCGAGCCACCGTACGACGCGGTTCCAACGTCATGGGCGGGCAGGATACGCGAGTCTCGTGGATCGGGGTCTACACTTCGCCGACCGACGGGAGACGCACGTGCGACCGCTCATCACGCAAGGCCCTACATCGCTGGACAAGGGGCGCTGCATCGTCGCTGCGTTCCCGGACGCATGGCAGGGGTCGGTGCTCGATGTCGGGTGTCGGGGCGGAGAGCTTCGCGAAGCGCTCGTCGGCACCGAGACGACGTACCGGGGGCTCGACATCAGCCCACCGGCCGACATCGTGGCCGACCTCGACGACACGATCCCCCTCCCCGACGACGACGCCCATGTCGTCGTCGCCCTCGACGTGCTCGAGCACACCGACGACATCCACTCGGCATTCAGCGAGGTCTGCCGTGTGGCGGCACGGTGCGTCATCATCTCGCTGCCGAACAACTACGAGCTGTCGGCCCGGTTGAACCACCTGCGTGGCCGGCCGATCTCGGGGAAGTACGGCCTTCCGGTCGACCCGCCGGGCGATCGGCACCGGTGGTTCTTCTCGATGAGCGACGCACGAAGGTTCTGCCGCAAACGCGCCGAGATCGAGGGCTGGACGCTGATCGACGAGGGCTACACGCTCGGTCCACGACGGGCCAAGCTCGGCCCACTCGCCACGATGCGGCCAGAGCTCTCGTCGCCGACGTACGTCGCGCGGTTCGCGCGCGCCCTCTGACCTACTCCACCCGGCCGGGGAGCCGAAACCCCCCGGCCGGGCTACAGCGTTACTCGGATCGGCGCCGCGTCCATGCCCTTCGGGCGCGTCGGGTCGATGCGCACGCCGGGGCCCATCGTCGACGACAGCGTCAGCGACTTGATGTAGCGGCCCTTCGCCGAGCTCGGCTTCGCCTTCAGGATCTCGTCGACCGCGACCATGTAGTTCTCGAGCAGCTGCTGCTCGCCGAACGACTTCTTGCCGATCACCATGTGGATGTTCGACGTGCGGTCGGCGCGGTACTCGACCTTGCCGCCCTTGATGTCGGCGACGGCCTTGCCGATGTCCTGGGTCACGGTGCCGGTCTTCGGGTTCGGCATCAGCCCGCGCGGCCCGAGCACGCGACCGGCCTTGCCGACCGCGGCCATCATGTCGGGGGTCGCGACCGCGGCGTCGAAGTCGATCTCGCCGCCCATCACCTGCTCGACGAGCTCCTCGCCGCCGACCACGTCGGCGCCGGCCTCGGTGGCCTCGCGCGCCTTCTCGCCGACGGCGAACACGCCGACCCGCACGGTGCGGCCGGTGCCGTTGGGCAGCGAGACCGTGCCGCGCAGCGCCTGGTCGGCCTTGCGGGTGTCGAGGCCGAGGCGGAACGAGAGCTCGATGGTCTCGTCGAACTTCGCGTCGGGCTGTCCCTTGAGGATCTTGATCGCGTCGACGGGCATGTGCTCGCGTTCGCGGTCGTAGGTCGCGACCCCGTTGCGGTAGCGCTTGCCGTGGGTGGTCGTCATGCGTCCACCTCCACGCCCATGCTGCGCGCCGTGCCGTCGATGATGCTCATCGCGTTCTCGACGTCGTTCGCGTTGAGGTCGACCATCTTCTTCTCGGCGATGTCGCGCACCTGCGCCTGGGTGAGCCGTCGCCACCTTGTCGCGGTTCGGCTCGCCCGAGCCCTTCTCGACGCCGGCGGCCTGCTTGATCAGCTCGGCGGCCGGCGGCTGCTTCGTCACGAACGTGAACGAGCGGTCCTCGTAGATCGTGAGCTCGACGGGGATCACCTGCCCGCCCATCTGCTGCGTGGCGTCGTTGTACTGCTTGCAGAAGTCCATGATGTTCACGCCGTGCTGACCGAGGGCGGTGCCCACGGGCGGCGCGGGGGTGGCCTGACCGGCCCGGATCTGCAGCTTGACGAGTGCGAGCACCTTCTTGGGTGCCATGTGCGTTCACCTCCTGCGGTCCAAACGGCGCCGAAGCGCCTCCCGCTCTCTCGGTTGTGGTGGTCTCTAGACCTTCGACACCTGGTCGAAGCCCAGCTCGACCGGGGTCTCCCGGTCGAAGATGTTGACCAGCACCTTGAGCTTGGCCTGGTCGGCGTTGATCTCGCTGATCGTGCCGTTGAAGTCGGCGAAGGGCCCCGAGATGATCCGGACCACGTCGCCCTCCTCGAAGCCGAGCCGCACCTGGGGCTTGGCCTCTTCCTTCTTCACGACGAGGATCTTCTCGACCTCGCGCTTGGACAACGGCGTCGGCTTGGTGCCCGTGCCGGCGCTGACGAACCCGGTCACGCCCGGCGTGTTGCGCACCACGTACCAGGAGTCGTTGTCGTAGTCCATCTTCACGAGCAGGTAGCCCGGGAAGACCTTCTTCTGCACGACCTGCTTCTTGCCGCCCTTGATCTCCATCACGTCTTCCATGGGGATGTGGACGCGGAAGATCTTGCCTTCCATCTGCATCGTGTGGATGCGCGACTCGAGGTTCGTCTTCACCTTGTTCTCGTAGCCGGCGTAGGTGTGCACGACGTACCACTCGCCCGGGCCACGGAACGGGTCGTCGGAGGCGGGCTCGGCGGGAGGCTCGGCCTCCACCGCGACGGGCTCGACGGCAGCGCGGGTTCGGGGTCGGCGGCGGGCTCTCCTCGACGACCGGGCTCATCGTGCCGGGCGCGAGCTCACCGTCGCCCTGCTCGGCGACCTCCTCGAGGTACTCCTCCTCGACGACGGCCTCCTCGGCCACGGCGGCCTCCTGCACGAGCTCCTGCCCGATCTCGTCGGCGGTCTCTTCCATGACGACGGCCTCGATCACCGCCTCGGCGACCAGCTCGTCGGCGACCTCTTCACCCGCCGCCTCGACCGCGGCGGCGTCGGAGATCGACTGCTCCAGCACGGCGTCGGCGGCCTCGGGGTTGCCGACCTCGACCAGGGCGGCCGCCTCGTCGAAGCCCTCGTTGAGGATCTCCTCGGCGCCGGCCTCGGTCGCGGCCTCGACGACATCGGCCTCGACGACGGCTTCCGCGATCGTCTCGGCGGCGGCTTCGTCGGCGATCTCGTGCACTTCGGCCGCCGCGTCGAGCGCGTCGGTCATCGGGGTGTCGGACGTGGTTTCGAGGTCTTCCATGGGATCCTTCTGGGTCAGGAGAGCAGGTCGAGGATCGCCTTCGAGAAGACGTAGTCGAGGCCCGCGACGTACAGGGTGGTCACGATGAGCGTGGCGAGCACCACGACCGTGTAGGAGATGAGCTCGCGGCGGCTGGGCCAGTCGACCTTCTTGAGCTCGAGGCGAACCTCCTTGAGGAACTGGCGGACACCGGTGCGCTTGCGCTTCTCGGTGGCCTGCGCGCGCCGCGAGGCCGTCGAGGGCGCGGTGGAGCGCTCGGCGCCGCCGCGCTTCTGCTGGCGCTCGGCGCGCTCCTGCATCCTCTTCATCTGTCGGTTCATCGTGTTCCCCTTGCAGGCGCGGAGGGACTTGAACCCCCAACCCCCGGTTTTGGAGACCGGTGCTCTACCAAGTTGAGCTACGCGCCTCCGAGACCTCGGCCACCCCGGCTGGGGCACGTTCGGAAGGGCCAGTATAGGGTTCGCTCGGAGGCCACGGCAAAGAACCGCCTCCACCGCTCCCCCACCATGCCACAGGTCGGCACTAACCTGCGCCAGATATGCAGGCCCGCCGTCCACAGCTCGCCGAGCTCGGCGTGTTCCTGCTGGTCGTGGCCCTGCCGCTGGTGTTCACGCCCTTCTCGGCGAGCCCGTTCGGCGACCCGAAGCTCGTGGTGCTCGCGGCGGGCACGCTCGCGTTGTGGGCCTCGGGCCTGCCGATCGATCGACGCCTGGCCTGGGCCGCCGCGGCGTGGGTCGGCGTCACGATCGTCGCGGCGCTCACCGGGGTCGACGCCTCGGTGGGCCTCACCGCGAGGACCGAGGGCCAGGGCGGAGGCGCGATCGTCCTCGGGTGCGCCGGGGCGCTCGCCGTGTTCGGCGCCGGTCTCGGCGACGAGCTGCGGGAACGCGCACGGCGTTGGTTCGTCGTGAGCGGGGTGGTCGTCGCGCGTGCTCGGCCTCGCGATCAGGGTCGTTCCCCGACGCCTCGACCTGGCTCCCCTCGGACATCGAGATGATCGGGGCGACGCCTCGGGAACCAGCTCTTCGCCGCCGCGTTCCTCGCCGCGGCCGTGGCGGCGGCGATCGTGGGCGGTCGCTCCGGCTCGCACGTTGCGTCGGGCAGCCTGAACCCTCGGACGGTGGCGCTGGTGGCGTTCCTGGCGCTCGGGGCGGCCACGTTCGGGGAACGGAGCTCGATCGTGCTGCCGCTCGTCGCCGGCGCGGCGGTCCTGTGGCGCGCCCGCCTCGGGGCGCGGGCCACGATCGTGATGGCCTGCGCCGTCGTCGTGCCGCTCTGATCGCCTGGCAGGCGATCGACGCGACGATCCTGCCCGACACGACCGGGCGCGGCGCGGCGGTCACCGGCATCGAGGCGCAGGCCACCGACGTGCAGCGCGTCACGGTCTGGCGGGTCATGGCGCGGGCGAGCCTCGACCGCCCGGTGCTCGGCTGGGGGCCGGGCTCGGCCCAGAGCGGCTACCTGGCCACCGCCACCACGTCGGAGGTCGAGGACGCGGGGCGGCGCTGGTCCGACGCGCACGACCTGTTCCTCGAGACGGCGGTGACCTCGGGAGTGCTCGGGCTCGCGGCCCTCGGTCTGGCTCGTCGTGCTGCTCACGGCGCGTTCGCTGCGCGCCGGGCGCGATCGCGCATGGGCGTTCGGCGCCGCCGCGGCGACTCGCCGCGTACTCGGTGGTGGAACCGATCGGACCTCGTGCTGACGCCCCTGCTCTTCCTGTTCGCTGGCATCGCCGCCGGGCCCAGCGTCCCGAGGCCGGTCGGCGCCGAGCGGCCGGCGTGGGGACGTCGAGCGATCGCCTGGGGGGTCGGCGCGATGCTCGCCGTCGCCACGGTCGTCTCGCTGCAGATGCTCGTCGCGGCGAGCCTCGAGCGGTGGGGCAGGGTCTACGGGGAGACCTGGGCGCTCGAGGCCGCGCTCGCGCGTGCAGCCCTGGCGGCTGAGCTCGGCGGAACGACTCGCGTTCATCTGGGCCCTCGACGGACGCGCCGGCGAGGAGGCCGCGGCCGAGCGAGGCGCGCGACGAGATCGGCCGAGCGGTCCTGCGGCACCCGTGGGACGGCGACGTGCGCCTGTGGGCCGCCGACGTCGAGACCCTGCTGAGCGATCCGAGGTCGCGGCGCGTGCCTGGTCGATGAGCACCTCGAGCGCTTCCCTGGCGACGTTCGACGATCGAGGGCATCGAGCCGACGACGGCTTCGACCAGCCCGGCGACCCGTCGAGAACGCCTGAAATCTCGCGGTGCCAGGTGCGTGAATCGCCCCAGGTCGTGACCTATCCTCACGCGGACGCACCGCATCGGCCCCAGATCGCGAGAGACGTCATGGAAGAGCAGTCCAGCACCCCCCGGCGGACGGTGTTCCGCCGGCTGGAACACCATGAAGACGAACCGCTCATGACGAGCAGCGAGCACCGCATCTCCGCGTCGCTGCGCAGGTCGATCGACGGGCAGCTCGAGGAAGGCCTCCGGGCGCTCGAGGAGCAGGCGACCGAGCTGATGCGTGAGATCGCCGCCGAGATCTGGCGTGCCTCGGGCAACGACATGCGTCCCGAGCAGGAGCGCATCGTCTCCCTGCTCTCGCGCGACCAGGCGATCAAGACGCTGATCGCGTCGAACGACGAGCGGTTCCAGTCGCTCGCGCTGCGCTCGGCGCGCGTCGAGGACTCGATGAACGAGGTGGCCGAGAGCGGCCGCACGTCGCGCGACGCGATCGAGGCCTCGCTGCTCGCGATCCGCGAGATCGCCGACTCCCCCACCCTGCACGGCGTCGAGGGGGTGCGCACCCAGCTCGAGCAGGTGGAGCATCACATCGCCGCGGCGCTCGCCACGATGCAGGAACGCGATCGCGCGATCGTGGAGACCGTGACCCAGCAGGTGCAGGCGCACGGTCGGCTCCTCACCGAGGAGACCGCGAAGGTCATCGGCGCGATCGACGCCTACGTGCAGACCGGCGCCGAGGCGCTCGGCACGCTCTCCCAGCGCGTCGAGGAGCATGCCGAGGCGTTCGCCGTGCACGACGGCACGATCAGCCAGACCGTGGCCGATCGTGTCTCGACCGAGCTCGCGCCGGTCGCCGAGCAGCTCGAGATGCTCGCCGAACAGGTGGGGCTGCACGGGCGCGACCAGGAGCAGGTGCGGACCGCGATCGAGCGGCTCGTCGAGGCCCGCATCATGGGCGTCGCCCAGCTGATCAGGGCCGACTCCGAGGCGCTCCAGGCGTTGATCGAGGAGCGCACCGAGGTCCAGGTCGACACGGTCCGCGAGACCGTCGACTGGCGCATGGCCGCGTTCGCCGAGCGCATCGACGAGAAGCTCGGATCGGTCGCCGAGGAGGTCGCCGCGACGATCAGCGATCGGATGGGCGCCGTCACCGAGCGCATGGACACCGGCGTCGGCGCGATCGACGGCATCGACGTGATGCTCGCCGAGGGCCAGGCCGCGGTGGAGGAACGCCTGCGGGCGCACATCGACGACCGCATGACCGCGATCGCCCGCCTGATCCGATCCGACAACCAGGCGTTGGCATCGACGGTGCGCGAGCAGCAGGCGATCACGCCGAGCGAGCCGCTCGACGCGGAGCTGGTCCGCCAGACGCTGCGGGCGATCAAGGAGCTGCAGGCCGGGCTCGCCGACGACATGGAGAGCAGCGTCGACGGGAAGATCCGCTCGATCAGCGATCAGCTGCACAAGGAGACCCAGTCGACGACCGAGTCGATGGTGAAGGTCGCCGAGGTGCTGGGCGAGAAGATCGACCGGCTGACCGTGCGGGTCGACGAGGGCGTCGGCAGCGACATGCAGGTCGTGATCGATCGCATGACCGACGCGATCCAGGCGATGTCGGCGACGCGCCGCAGCGCCTGAGTCCACGAGGTTCCGACGACGGGCCGGGGTTCGCCCCGGCCCTCGTCATGTCCTCGGTTCCTCAGGTCAGGCGCACGGTCGCCTCACCGCGCTTGATCGGCCACTCGGTCTCGCCGTCGCGCTCGCTCGTCACCCAGAGCTCCAGCGTGGCGGTGCGGGCCTCGGCGTCGATCGCGCGGACGCGGCCGCCGGCCACGATCTCCTGCCCCATCGAGACGGGGGCGCGGAACTGCGCCGAGATCGCCGAGACGGCCGCGGCATCGCCGGCCCACGCGACGACGCACGCGGCCATGTGACCCATCGTGAACATGCCGTGGGCGATCACACCGTCGAACCCCACGCTGCGGGCGAACTCGTCGCTCTGGTGCAGCGGGTTCTGATCGCCTCCCGCGTCGGCGTAGGCCTTCACGTCGTCGCGGGTCACGACGCGGCGGAGCTCCGGGAGCTCCTGACCCACCGCCACGTCGTCGAGCCGACGGGTCACGTCGCGCTCCGTTCGATCATCGTCGAGCGCGTCCGCGCGACCGGTTCGCCCGCCGCATCGAACAGGTCCATCGCGATCACGACGAACCCGGTGCCCGCTCGCACCCTGACCGACTCGATGCGCGAGCGGACCGTGAGCGTCTCGCCCTCTCGCAGCGGACGGACCAGCTCGTACTCCTGGCCGCCGTGCAGCACCTTCGTGAAATCGATGTCCAACGCGGGGTCGCCGATGATCGGCGGGAAGACGGCGAACTCCGCCGCCGTGAGGAACGTGGGGGGCACGCCGTCGGCCTGCCCGAACACCGCGCGGAACGCGGCCACACGGTCGGGTTCGACGACGAAGTCGACGTCGGGATAGACCGTGCCTTCCGCCTCGGGGTTCACGGCGCGCACCGTAGCCCCCGCATCCGTGCCCGGCAACCGGGCCTCCGAGGGAGCGCCAACTTCCCCCAGGTGCGTGAAACGTTCCGGGGAACGCCCTACGATGCTCCGCGATGCCAGCTCAGGGGACCCACGAGCCCATCACGGTCGTGATCGCCGACGATCATCGCTCGTTCGGCGAAGCGCTCGAGGTGGCCCTCGACAAGGAACAGGACCTCCGCGTGATCGAGGTCGTGACCGACGGCCAGTCCGCGATCGAGTCGGCGTCGAAGGAGCACCCCGACATCATCCTGATGGACCTGCAGATGCCCGGTGTCGACGGCATCGAGGCCACCCGCCGCATCCACGACGAGACGGCCGGGACCGCGGTGATCATCCTGTCTGGACAGTCCGACGAGATGATCACGCTCGCCCGGGCGATCCAGGCCGGGGCCCGTGGGTACCTGCCGAAGACCGAGGCCGTGGTCGGACTCGCCGACGCGATCCGTCGCGCGTACCGTGGGGAGCCGCTGCACACGAGCGCCGAGGTCGAGGAGTCGCTCAAGCGCCTTCGTCGGCGACGCGCGCAGGACGGGAACCTCGCGCAGCGCATCGAGCGGCTGACCCCTCGGGAGCTCGAGATCCTGCAGCGCATGGCGAACGGCGACACGCCCGAGACGATCTCCACCGAGCTCGGCATGAGCAAGCACACGCTGCGCACGCACACGCAGAACGTGCTCACGAAGCTGGGGGTGCACTCCAAGCTCGATGCGATCGTCGCGGCGATCCGCTACGGCAAGGTGCGCACGATCGACGTCACGCCCGAGGAAGACGTCGACCTGCTCGAGCCAGAGGTCGACCTCCCCGAGCAGGAGTGACCTCGGTCGAGCCCGGCGGCAGGAACGGTCAGCGGGTCTCGCGGTGCACCGTGTGCGACCGGCACCATCGGCAGTACTTCTTCAGCTCGATGCGGTCGCGGTCGTTCACCTTGTTCTTGACCGTGTTGTAGTTGCGTCGCTTGCACTCGGTGCAGGCGAGCGTGATCTTCGGGCGGTTGTCGGCCTTGGCCATGTCGTTCCTTCGTTCGGTTCCAGCGCTCGGGCGAGCCCGGGCAGGTTACTTGATGATCTCGGTCACGCGGCCGGCGCCCACGGTGCGCCCGCCCTCGCGGATCGCGAAGCGCAGGCCCTCTTCCATCGCGATCGGGGCGATCAGCTCGACCGTCATCTCGACGTTGTCCCCGGGCATGACCATCTCCACGCCCTCGGGCAGCGCCGCCGAGCCGGTGACGTCGGTCGTGCGGAAGTAGAACTGGGGGCGGTAGCCGTTGAAGAACGGGGTGTGGCGGCCTCCCTCGTCCTTGCTGAGGATGTAGACCTGGCCCTTGAAGTTCGTGTGCGGGGTGATCGAGCCCGGGGCGGCCAGCACCTGGCCGCGCTCGACCTCTTCCTTGTCGATGCCGCGCAGCAGGATGCCGACGTTGTCACCGGCCACGACCTCGTCGAGCAGCTTGCGGAACATCTCGAGGTCGGTGGCGGTGGTCTTGCGGGTGTCCTTGATGCCGACGATCTCGATCTCGCTCATCTTGGCGAGCTTGCCCTGCTCGACGCGGCCCGTGACGACCGTGCCTCGGCCGGTGATCGAGAAGACGTCCTCGATCGGCATCAGGAAGGGCTTGTCGGTGTCGCGGGTGGGCTCGGCGATGTAGGAATCGACCGCGTCCATCAGCTCGTCGATCTTGGTCTGCCAGGTCTCGTCGCCGTCGAGCGCCTTCAGGCGCTGAGACCTGGATCACCGGGACGTCGTCGCCGGGGAACTCGTAGCCGCTGAAGCAGCTCGCGGACCTCGAGCTCGACGAGCTCCAGCAGCTCGGGGTCGTCGACCATGTCGCACTTGTTGAGCGCCACCACGATGTAGGGCACGCCCACCTGGCGGGCCAACAACACGTGCTCGCGGGTCTGGGGCATCGGGCCGTCGGCGGCACTGACCACCAAGATCGCGCCGTCGACCTGGGCGGCGCCGGTGATCATGTTCTTCACGTAGTCGGCGTGTCCGGGCATGTCGACGTGGGCGTAGTGGCGCGCGTCGGTCTCGTACTCCACGTGGGCGATCGCGATCGTGATGCCGCGCTCGCGCTCCTCGGGCGCCTTGTCGATCTCGTCGAACGGGGTGAACTGGGCCAGGCCCTTGTCGGCCTGGCGCTTGGTGATCGCCGCGGTCAACGTCGTCTTGCCGTGGTCGATGTGGCCCATCGTGCCGATGTTCACGTGGGGCTTGGTCCGCTCGAACTTCTGCTTCGACATCTCCGGTTCTCCCCTGTTCCTTCGTGGCCCTGCCCGACGGTCTGCGGGACTGGTAGCGGCGGGTGGACTCGAACCACCGACACAGCGATTATGAGCCGCTTGCTCTACCTCTGAGCTACGCCGCCGTGTGTCCGGAACAGGAGTCTACCTGCGGCAAACGGCCGTCGGCATGAAGCCTCGAGGGTATCGAGCATGAAGGGAGGGCCGGCCCTTTCGGGCCGGCCCTCCCAGGGAAGACCTGCACGCGTCGAGGAGGGGGTTACTCGCAGCCCTTGACGGTGTCGTTGCCCTTCCCGCCCTTGCAGAGGTCGGTGCCGCCGCCGCCGAACAGGGCGTCTGCGCCACCCTGACCGAACAGGTCGTCGTCACCGTCGCCGCCGCGGAGGGTGTCGGGACCGCCGCCTCCGTGGATGTCGTCCTCCCCGCCGGCGCCGCGGACCGAGTCGCCACCCTTGCCGGAGCTGACGTCGTTGTTGCTCCCGGTGCCGCGGATCGTGTCGACGAAGTCCGACCCGGTCACGTTCTCGACGTCGCCTGAGATGGTGTCATCGTCGGACCCGGTCGAGGCGAAGCCGTCACTCAGGTCGACATCGACATCAGCCGTGGCGTCGGCGAACGAGACGGTGTCCTTGCCCGTACCACCGGAGACGTCGTCGTCCCCTTCGCCGGGAGCCAGGGTGTCGTTGCCACCCTCGCCGTCGATCGTGTCGTCGTCCCCGTCGCCCCACAGGGCGTCGCGGTCGGTCGACCCGGTGAGGTTGTCGTCACCGGCGCCGCCGTGCACGGTGTCGTCGCCGTCTCCGCCGTCGACGGAGTCGGCCCCGCCGCCGGACGTGATCGTGTCGTCACCGTCGTTGCCATTGACGCCGTCGCCGTCGGCACCGGTCGTGATCGCGTCGTTGCCGTCGTCGCCGCTGACGCCGTTCGAACCGTCTCCGGCGTCGATGGTGTCGTTCCCGGCACCACCGCTCACGCCGTCACTACCGGCCCCGGCGTTCACGGTGTCGTTCCCGGCTCCCGTGGAGATCGACGTCGTTGCCGGCTCCACCGGTCACGGTCAGGGCGCCGTCCACGTTGGTGGTGCCGAGCGTGTCGTTCCCCTCACCGAGGTCCGCGGTGATCGGGTCCGCGCCCGTGGTGTCCTGGATCGACACGGAGTCGTTGCCGAACCCGAGATCGATCGCGATGGACGCGGTGAAGTCGCCGCTTCCGTCGATGTTGACGGTCTGCGCCTCGACCTCGGCCGGGGTCCCGGCGTTGACCACGATGGCCGACACGTCGGCCTTCGCGAAGGGTCCGTTGCAGCTCGCGTCGGCGCCGGTTCCGCTCACCGTGATGTTGCCCGCCGCCACGGCGATGTTCACGGTGTCGGCGTCGTTCGCCATCGTGATGGTCAGCGTCTGGGTGGGGCTGGAGCCCGTGACCACACATGTCACGAGGGCCCATGCCGGCACGGCCGAGATCACCATGTAGGCGACGAGCGCACCGACCGCCGCGAATACTCCGAGCCCGCGACGGCGGGCCCGCTTCCTCGAAGTACTCATCCGTTCCCCCTTCCGAAGGAAGTCGCCGCCAGTTCGGCGGGGCAGCGTCCCCGGCCGCCGGCACCATCGTCGACGGGGGTCGTCACGCGGTCGTCTGCGCGTCGTCACCTCGGCGTCTATCTCGCGTCACCACGCATCTCTCCGAGTGATCACGCTTCACAGGACCGAACACGACTTGCGCGCTCGCGTTGCGCTGAGGTAGAACGCTCCTAGCAGGTGCATCACCCTGATGGGCGCATCACCCGGCGCCACGCCCGCGACGACCGGGATCGCCGCTTCGGGGAACTTCCCCCCCTGAAGGAAGCGGTGATCCGCATGCGGGCAGAACCGAGGGGGCGGGGGGTCAGAGAGGGACGGGTCGGCTTGCGCCTGCTCGGGTGTTTCGAGATCGTGCGAGGCGAGGAGTGCCCACCGGTGCCGCTCCCGGCGCAGCGACTCGTGGCCCTGCTCGCCCTCCACGGCGAGGTCGGACGGTCCCACGCCGCCGGCATCCTGTGGCCCGAGGTCGAGCACGCCCATGCGCTCGCGAACCTGCGGACCGCGCTCTGGCGCCTGCGCGCCCTCTTCCCCGGCATCGTGCGATCGACCGGTGCGGGGCTCCGATCGGACCCCGACGCCCGGCTCGACCTGCGTGAGAGCGAGGCGCTCGCGCACCGGATCCTGCACGGCGAACTGCCACCGGATCAGGCGCGCGGCGCCTCCGAGCAGCTCTGCCACGACCTGCTGCCGGACTGGGATGACGAGTGGCTGGCGTTCGACCGCGAGCGGTTCCGCGATCTGCGCATCCATGCGCTCGAACGGCTGTGCGACCGGCTGAGCGCCCTCGGCGAGCACGCCGACGCGGTGCAATGCGGGCTGCTGGCGGTGCAGGGGGAGCCGCTGCGCGAGTCGTCGCACCGGGCGCTGATGCGGGCGCATGTCGCCGAGGGCAACCGGGCACGGGCCTTGCAGACGTTCCGCCTGCTCGAACGCGAGCTCGACCTGGAGCTGCAGGTGGCGCCCTCTCAGCCGACGATCGACCTCGCGCGCGAGCTCGTGGGACGGGACGAGGGCGCCGCGGCGGTGCGCCCGATCAGCGCTTCAGGGTGAGCGCCGCTCCCGCGGTCAACAGGATCAGTCCGGTCACCCTGTAGACGGTCAGCGGGATGCGCTCGGTGCCGAGCCAGCCGAAGCCGTCGATCAGGGCGCCCGCGAGCAGTTGCCCGGCGATCATCAGGGCGACCGCGGCGAACGTGCCGATCCGCGGCGGCGCGTACGCGAGCGTCAACACGATGCCGGCGCCGAACACCCCCGAGATCAGGAGCCACGCGGGCTGACGGAAGACGTCGCCGATGCCCGGGCCCCGCCCCGTCAGCACGGCGAGACCGACCAGCAGCACCGCCGCCACGATCGCGCCGAACGCGGCCGCCTGCACGCTTCCCACCCGTTTGCCGAGGGCCCCGCTGACCGACGCCTGCGCGGCCCCGGCGAGCCCGGCCACGAACGACATCGTGATCGCGATTCGGGTGACGGACATATCTCGCTGCAGGCTACAGGCCGTACGCCTCCAGCAACCGCAGCCAGACCTCGCTGACCGTCGGGAAGGCGGGGACCGCGTGCCACAATCGCTCGAGCGGCACCTCGCCCACGATCGCGATGGTGGCGGCGTGGAGCATCTCCTGCACGTCGGGTCCGGTGAAGGTCGCGCCCACCACGACTCCCCGGGCCTCGTCGATCACGAGCTGGCTGGTGCCGTGGATGCCGTCACCGCGGAGGTAGGCGCCGGCGACCCCTCCAGTGTCGTAGGACACGACCCGCACGTCGATGCCCCGCTCGCGAGCCTCGGCCTCGGTCGGCCCCACCGCCGCGATCTGCGGGTCCGTGAAGGTGACCCTGGGCACCGCACGAGCGTTCGCCTCGTCGACGGTGTCGCGTCCCGCGAGCACGTCGCCGAACACCCGGCCCTGGTACTTGCCCATGTGGGTGAGCTGCGCGCCGCCCGACACGTCGCCCACCGCGTACAGCCACTCCCCGTCGACACCGCGGACGCGGAGCCGTTCGTCGACGGAGATCGGACGGCCCGGCTCGAGCCCGATCGTGTCGAGGCCGACGTCGGCGGTGTTCGGGCGTCGACCGACCGCGACGAGGATCTCGTCACCGACCACCTGCGCGCCGTCGTCGAGCGTGACGTGCACGCCGTCGCCGTCGCGACGCACCGCGACCGCCTTCACGCCGAGCCGCACG
>CAWGUD010000012.1:0-79382 GCA_963825685.1 uncultured Actinomycetes bacterium
GACCGCTCGATCCGCGCCGTCGACCGTGGGACGAGGGTCGTCGATCGGCATGCCGCCGACATCGCGCAGCCACGCGAGGGCGGCGCGGTCTCCACGGTGCAACGCGCTCGCGAGCGCGGCCAGCCATTCCCGGTGGGAACCGAACCCGACCACCAGCATCTCGGCGTCGTGCGCCAACCCCCGGTGGGCGCAGAGCGCGAGCTCGACCCCCTTCTGCGGGATCAGCTTCCCGAGGTAGCCCACGATCGGCGTGTCGACGTCCGCGAGCGCCCGCAGCCGCGCGGCCGCCTCCGGCTCGGGCACGGCCTGGTCATAGGTCTCCGCGATCTCACTGAGCGCCGTCGCATCCCTCGCCTCGAGGGCCCGCTCGACCAGCGCGTCGGTGTCGGCCGGCCGGCCGCGGGCCGTGTCGGGATCGACCGCCAGACGATCCGCGACGTCGCTCAGCGCCTCGGCGCGAGGCCGACGTCGGAAGGCGCCGACATCGACGCCGGGCGCGACGACGCGGCCCAGGTCACGCATCTCCGGCACGAAGCCCGCGCACCGCTCGAGCACCTCGGTGGCGGCGCCGATCACGGCACGGGCGCCGCCGAGTCCCTCGCGGGCCAGCTCGCGGTAGCGATCCTGCAGGCGCACCGCGTACTCCAGGTCGCTGCCGTGGATCTTGGCGACGTATCGCCCCGCCCCCAGCGCGCGTCGTGCGATCGCGGCTCCGGGGATCGCATGGCCCGTCACGACGATCTCGCTGCCGTGCCACGCCACCGCGGCCCGCAGCGCCTCGACGTTGGCCCGCAGGTAGCGCTCGAGCTCGGCGTCCGACAGGTCGGGGAACCGGCGCACGTCGTCGAAGCCCTCGTAGCGGTCGACGACGAACACCGGCAGCATCGGTCCGATCGTGGGGCGCAGCAGCACGCACCGACCCGAGCCGGCGGATCGCTGCCGACGCTCGGTGAGTTCGCTCGGGCCGTCGGCGTCGACGAGACCGTCGGCATCGATCCACGGATACCGCTCGGGGTGACGCTCCTGGCACAGGAGCACGACGTCGTGGCCGGCGGCTCGCCACGCTTCCGTGGTGCGAGCGGTGACGACGTTCGAGCCCGAACCTTCGAGCAGCCAGCCATGCCAGATCAGGATGCGCACCCGCGCATGCTAGAGGCGCTGCGCCCCAGGTTGGTCGAGATCACGAGCGCCAAGCCCGCGATCGCCACGATCGACCCCGCGATGAACGTGCCGCTCCGGCCGAAACCGGCGGCGACGAACCCCAGGGTCGCCGGGCCGAGGCCGAACCCGATGTCGAGGAACGCGCTCGTCGTCCCCATCACCGCTCCCCGCTCGTTCGCGGCGACCCCCTCGACCGCCAGTGCGAAGAGGGCGGGGGTGAACAGCGCGATCCCGACTCCCAGGATCGCCGCGCCGGCCACCAACCCGGCCGGCGTCTGCCAGACGCCGATCACCGCGAGCCCCAGCGCCGTCAGCCCCAGCGCGATGCGGGTGCATCGTCTCGGGCCCAGCCGGTCGGGGATGCGCGCGCCGACGCTCCGGATCACCACGACGATCCCCGAGAACAGCCCGAGCACGACCCCCGCGCCACTCATCCCCAGATCGAGTGCGTACAGGGGCACGAACGTCAGGAACCCGGCCATCCCCCAGATCGTCGCGGCCAGCACGACGCCGGGGAGCAGTCCTGAAGGGTGGATCAACCGGTGCCGCTCGGGTGCTTCGCCCTCAGGCGGTGTCATCGAGGGCAGCAGCAGCGCGAGCCCGACGGCGATCGCTGCCAGGACGATCGCGCTCACCCAGACGGCGTTGAATCCGAGGTGCTCGATCAGGGTCTCGCTGATGAACGGCCCCGCCCCCAAGCCGATGTACAGCGCGAGCGAGGCGAAGCTGAACGCCTCGCCACGTCGCTCCGGGGGGGCGAGGTCCACGTTCGCGGCGAGTGCCGCCACGAAGAACAGCGCCTCGCCGGCGCCGGTCAACAGGCGCATCGCCACCAGCACCTCGACCGACGTCGCGATGAGGTAGCCAGCGACCGACACGGCGAACAGCGACGCGCCGGCCACCATCAACACCCGTCGCCCCCGGCGATCGGCGACCCCGCCTGCCCAGGGACGCAGGAAGAAGGCCGAGAGGCTGAACGCGCCGATCACCAGTCCGACCGCGATGTTCCCGCGGCCCAAGGGTCCCTCGACGAAACGCGGCAGGGCCGGCAGCAGCATGCCGTCGGCCGTGAAGTAGGCGAGCTCCGCCAGCGCCACGATGACGAACGCGCGCGTGAACAGGGTCGGGCGACGGGCCACCGGCGCGGTCCTCTCGCTCGCTGCGGTGCTCACGGTCTGTGCCATCTCGCGACCTCCTCGTGGCGTGTGTCTCCAGGGTCACGCAGGCTCGCGGGCCGACGCATCGGTAGGACTGCCCATCTTGGCTCGAAGGGGTCCGGGTGCCATGCTCTGGGTCGACGTGCCGGATGCGCTCCGTCTCGCGGACCTGCTCGCTGCCCTCTCCCTCACGACGGACCTGGCGATGGGCCAGCCGCCGGAGAAGGCGATCCGCGCATGCGTGCTGGCGACCGAGATGGCCCGACACCTCGACGCGTCCGACGCCGACGTCGCGTGCGTCTACTACACGACCCTGCTGAAGCACCTCGGGTGCACGGCCACATCGCACGAGGAGATCCGGCTGTTCGGTGACGACCTCGCCATGCGTCCGCTGGCCGAGCGGACCGACGAGGCCGAGCCGCGGGAGCTCCTCGCGTTCCTGAGTGCCGTCGGACGCGGCACCGGACTGCGGCGGACGGGCCACGTGGTCCGCACCGCCACGGGTCGCGCCGAGTCGATGGCGATCTACCGCGCGATCTGCGAGGTGGCGACTCAGATGTCCGAGCGGCTGCACCTCGGCGACGACGTCACGCAGGCCCTGTACCAAACGATCGAGCGCTGGGACGGCAAGGGCGCGCCACAGGGACTCGCCGGCGAGGACATCGCCTTCGCGGCCCGCGTCGCGGAGCCTGCGACCCAGGCCGTCATCTTCCATCGGCTCGGGGGCGTCGACGGGGCGCTCGCCATGATGGATCGTCGCTCGGGCGGCATGTTCGACCCGGCGGCGGTCGAGGCCTTCCGGGCGATCGGCCCGAGGACGCTGGAGCGTCTCGACGACGAGGATCCGTGGACGGCGGTGCTCGACGCCGAGCCGACGCCCGTGCGCACGGTGGAAGCCGGTCGGCTCGAGCACGTGGCCGAGGCGTTCGCCGACATGGTCGACCTCAGGTCCACGGTCACCCTGGGGCACTCCTCGGGTGTCGCGGAGCTCGCGGCGAGCGCCGCCGAACGTCTCGGACTGCCCGACCCCCGCTCGGTGCGCCTCGCAGCGCTGTTGCACGATCTGGGTCGCTCCGCCGTCGGCGCCGTCGTCTGGGAGAAGCGTGGACCGCTGAGCACGACCGAGTGGGAGCGGGTCCGGCTGCACCCGTATCACACCGAACGCATCCTGATGCGCTCGAGCGTGCTCGAGCCGTTCGCCCGCCCGGCCGCGATGCACCACGAGCGGCTGGACGGTTCGGGCTACCACCGCGGGGCCACGGCCGCGGAGACGCCGCCGGCCGCCCGGGTGATCGCGGTTGCCGACGCGTTCCAGGCGATGACGCAGCCGCGCCCCTATCGCGCGGCCATGGATCCCGATCGGGCCGCCGACGTCGTGTCCTCGCAGCTGCTGGAGGGCCGCTTCGACTCCGAATGCGTGGAGGCGGTGCTCGCCGCGGCCGGACGCTCACGCCCGGTGGGTCGGCACACCTGGCCGGCGGGGTTGTCGGATCGCGAGGTCGAGGTGCTGCGACTGGTGGCTCGTGGTGAGTCCAACCGTGGGGTCGCGCAGGCGCTCGTGATCTCACCGCGCACGGCCGAGCACCACGTGCAGCACATCTACGCGAAGATCGGCGTCTCGACGCGGGCGGCAGCGGCGATGTTCGCGATGCAGCACGGCCTGCTCCCGGACCGAGCTGGGTAAGCTCCGCGCGGGGAGCGATGCCCGTGGACTACGTGGTGCCGGCCGATGTCGCCGCCGCCCTCGAGATGCGGGGCGCGGGATACACGGTGCTGGCCGGGGGGACCGATCTCTACCCGCAGCACGTCGGGCGACCGATGCCCTCTCGGGTGGTCGACATCGGCGGGCTCACCGAGCTTCGGGGCATCGCCGAGACCGCCGAGGGCTTCCGCTTCGGTGCCCTGACGCGGTGGGCCGACGTGGCCGCCGCCACGCTGCCTGGGTCCTTCGACGGCGTGCGTGCCGCGGCGCTCGAGGTGGGAGCCACCCAGGTCCAGAACGCCGGCACGATCGGCGGGAACCTCTGCAACGCGTCCCCGGCCGCCGACGGCGTCCCCGTCTTGCTGACCCTCGATGCATCGGTGGAGCTGACGTCCGCCACCGGCACCCGCTCGCTCCCGCTCGAGGCGTTCCTCATCGGGTACCGGCAGACGGCGCTCGAGTCCGACGAGCTGCTCACCGCCGTGGTCGTCCCTCGCGTGGCCGACGGCGCGAGGTCGGCGTTCCTGAAGCTCGGCCTGCGGCGCTACCTCGTGATCTCGGTCGTGATGGTGTCGGCCGTGGTCGTCCTCGACGCGAGCGGTGCCGTCGCCGACGCCCGGGTGGCCGTGGGGGCGTGTTCGCCCGTGGCCCAGCGGCTGCGCTCGCTCGAGTCGGAGCTGGTGGGTCGATCGCCGGCCGACGTCGACGAGGCGACCGTCGCCGGAAACCTCGAGGTCGCTCGACCCGATCGACGACGTCCGCGCCTCGGCCGACTACCGGCGCGCGGCGACCTCGGTGCTCGTGCGTCGCGCGCTCGCCAGCTGCGGAGGCGACCGGTGAGTCGCTGCTCGTTCACCGTGAACGGAACGTCGGTGACGCTCGAGCGCTCCGCACGTCGTCTGAGCGAGGTGCTGCGCGACGACCTCGGGCTCACCGCCACGAAGGTCGGCTGCGACGCCGGCGATTGCGGCGCATGCACGGTGCTCGTCGACGGCGTACCGGTGAACGCGTGCATGACATCGGTGGGAAGCCTCGAGGCTCTCCACGTCGACACCCTCGAAGGACTCGATGCGAGCGGAGAGATCGAGGCCCTCCAGCGCGCGTTCCATGCCCACGGCGGTGCGCAGTGTGGCATCTGCACGCCCGGCATGCTGGTCGCGTCGGCGGCACTGCTGCGAGCGACGCCGAACCCCTCCGAGTCGCAGGTGATGGACGCCCTCGGCGGCGTGCTCTGTCGCTGCACCGGCTACCGCAAGATCGTCGCGGCCGTGATCGGTGCCCGGGTGGACGAGTCGTCCGCGGAGCCGTCCCCTCCCGTCGGCAAGGCCGTGGGGCAGCGCGTGCGCCGGGTCGACGGCGAGCGAAAGCTGCGCGGCACCGACGTCTTCGGCGCCGACGAGGTCCCCGACGGTGCGCTGACGATCCGCATCGTGCGCTCGCCGCATCACCGAGCGAGCTTCTCGTTCGGCGACCTCACGGCCTTCGTGACCGCGACGCCGGGCGTCGAGGCGGTGCTGACCGCGGCGGACATCGAGGGCCGCAACCGCTTCGGCGTGATCCCTGCCACCGCCGATCAGCCGGTGTTCGCCGAGGGGCAGGTGCGGTTCCGCGGCGAGGCGGTCGCGATGGTCGTCGGCGAGCCCGCGGCGATGGCGTTGCTGGATCTCTCGACGTTCCCCGTGAGCTGGCACGAGCTGCCGCCCCTGCTGTCGATCGACGACGCGCAGGCTGCCGACGCGCCGAGGGTCCACGACGCGCGTGAGGGGAACGTGCTCGTGCGCGGCAACGTGCGCCGCGGCGATCTCGACGCCGCGTTCGCATCTGCGGACGTCGGCGTCGAGGGCGTGTTCGAGACCGTCTTCCTCGAGCACGCCTACATCGAGCCCGAGGCTGGATACGCCGAGCGGGTCGGCGACCGGGTCGAGGTGCAGGTGACGACGCAATCGCCGCACATGGACCGCGTCGAGCTCGAGGCGATCCTGGGCCTCCCCGACGGCGCGGTGCGGATCAAGCCCACGGCGGTCGGCGGCGGGTTCGGCAGCAAGCTCGATCTCTCGGTGCAGCCGTACCTCGCACTCGCCGCATGGAAGCTCGGCCGACCGGTGCGCCTCACCTACACCCGACCCGAGTCGATGATGTCGACCACGAAGCGGCATCCGTCCCGGCTGCACGTGCGCATCGGCGCGAACCGCGACGGACGCCTGACCGCGATGGACGTCACGGGCGAGTTCGACACCGGGGCGTACGCGTCGTGGGGGTCGACGGTCGCCAACCGCGTGCCGGTGCACGCCGGCGGCCCCTACGTCTACGACGCCTACCGTGCGCGGACCGTCGCCGTGCACACGAACGGGCCGCCGGCGGGCGCCTTCCGTGGGTTCGGTGTGCCGCAGTCGACCGTCGCCCAGGAGTGCCTCTTCGACGAGCTCGCCGATGCGCTCGGCATCGATCGGCTGGAGTTCCGGTACCGCAACGCGCTCACCGAGGGCGTGCCGACGGTCACCGGCCAGGTGTTCGCATCGGGGGTGGGCTACCGCGAGTGCCTCGAGGCGCTGCGGCCGCACCGGGAGCGTGCTCTGGCCGAGGCCGCCGAGGCGAACGCGTCACGATCGTCGACCCGCCGCGGCGTCGGCCTGGCGGGCATGTGGTACGGCTGCGGGAACACCGCGCTCGCCAACCCCTCGACGATCAAGGTCGGGCTCCGCAACGACGGGCGCGTCGCGCTCTTCCAGGGTGCGGTCGACATGGGCCAGGGCGCCAACACCGTGATGGCGCAGATCTGCGCCGACGCCCTCGGCGTCGACATGTCGCGCATCGCGACGCTCGGCGCCGACACCGACACCACGCCGGACGCCGGCAAGAGCTCGGCGTCGCGGCAGACGTTCGTCTCGGGCAACGCGACCTTCCTCGCCGCGTCGGCGCTGCGCGGACGGCTGCTGGCGCTCGCAGGCGCCTCCGACGAGGCGCATCTCGAGCTCGACGACTCCCGCCTGGTCGTGCACGATCGCGGGGCGATGACGACCGTGGACCTGACCGCCGTGGACGCCGACGCCGACGGCCTCGTGGCGGTCGCGATCGAGACCTACGACCCGCCCACGACGGTCCTCGACGACGACGGTCAGGGCGATCCGTACGCGCAGTTCGGATACGGCGCGCACCTCGCCGAGCTCGACGTCGATCTCGAGCTCGGCACGGTGCGTCTGCGACGGATCACCGCTGCGCACGACGTCGGGCGGGCGGTGAACCCGACGCTCGTCGAGGGCCAGATCGAGGGCGGGATCGCCCAGGGCATCGGCATGGCGCTGATGGAGGAGTTCATCCCCGGGCGGAACGAGAACCTGCACGACTACCTGATCCCCACGATCGGCGACGTGCCCGAGGTCGTGAGCATCCTGGTGGAATCCGGCGACCCCGCCGGACCCTACGGCGCGAAGGGCATCGGCGAGCACACGTTGATCCCGACCGCCCCGGCGATCCTCAACGCGATCCGCGACGCGGTGGGCGCGGGCGTGCGGCGGCTGCCCGCGACGCCCGATCGCGTGCTCGCGGCGATCGCGACGGGCCGTGGGAGCGACGGTCGATGACCGCCGAGCCGTCCTCCGACGCCGTCGTCTGCGACGCCTGTCCGATCCGGTGTGTGATCAAGCCCGGACGCACCGGCTCCTGCGATCGCTACGGCAACGTCGACGGTGCGTTGGCTCGCCTCGACCCTCTGCTCGTGCTGGAGCGAACGCAGGAGCGCGGCGGGGCGCTGGTGCCGTTCGCCGCTCGCGAGTCCGACTGGGACGGCGAGCTGGTCCAGGGTGCGGACGTCGTGGTGACCGGCGCCGGGTCGGGCACGACGTACCCCGACTACAAGCCGGCGCCGTTCATCGTCTCGTCGAGCGTCGCAGGGGTCGACACGGTGACGGTGGTGACGGAGGCGATCTTCAGCTACTGCGGCGTCGACGTGAAGATCGACACCGATCGCCACGTGGGCGCCGAGCGTCAGCTCGTGCGGGCCCGCGGGGAGGCCGTCGGCCACGTGACGACCGGGCAGTACGGGTCGCAGATGCTCTCGCTCGGCGGCGTGAACCACCTCACCGGCGGCACCAAACGCGAAGGCATGGCGACGATGCAGACGCTGCTCGCGCTCTGCAGCTGCGAGCCGGTCGAGCTCTCGGTCGACGAGGGGTCCGAGCTCGTGCTGCAGGCGGGGGAGCCCCCGGTCATCAACGGGGTCGTCGAGGAGCGCATGCGCGTGGGGTGTGGATCCGCGACGATCGGCATGTTCGCCCAGCAGTGGTACGAGCACGTCGACGAGGTGGTGGTGGTCGACGACCACATCACCGGTGTGCTCTCCGAGCATCAGGCGGGTCGCTACCTCGACATCCCCGCGACCGGCATCAGGGTCAAGGGACGCCGCTCGACCCCCGGCCGCTACTTCAACGTGGCGCGGCCCGGGACGGGATGGGGTGGCACCGACATCGAGGACCCCCTCACGATCCTCGACGGGTTCGATCCCGAGGTGGCCCGGCCGGGTCTCACGGTGTTGATGATCGGCACGACGGGTGAGCACCACGCGTACTTCGTGCTCGACGACGAGCTGCAGCCCGTGTCGGCGCCGCTCCCGGACGACCTGCGCCTGTCGGTCGAGCGCATCACGGAGAACTGCGAGCCGGCCCTGACCTCGGTGCTCTTCATCGCGGGGGCGGGCGGCTCGCTGCGGGCCGGCGCCACGGAGAACCCCGTGGCCCTGACCCGCGCGGTCCGTCAGACGATCACGAGGGTCACGTGCGGCGGCGCCCCCGTCTACGTCTGGCCGGGGGGCGGCATCACGTTCATGGTCGACGTCACGCTCGTGCCGCCCGGCGCGTTCGGTTACGTGCCCACGCCCGCGCTGGTCGCCCCGCTCGAGTTCACGATGGGACGCGACGCCTACGCGGCGCTCGGCGGGCACATGGACGCGATCGTCTCCCTGGACGACGTGCTCGCGCGACCGGACCTGCGGCGCGGATGAGTGGCCCGGTCGCGACGACGACGCCCGACGGGTCGCGCCTGCATCTGCAGCACGGGCCGATCGACCTGATCGTCGAGGCCTGGGGTCCGCCGGGCGACGTGGCCGAGGCCTACCGGCGAGCGTGGGAGCGGTTCCAGCCGCTGCTGGACGAGCTGGTCGCCGAGCTGCCCGCGTTGCGCCGACCGCTCGGCGAGGCCGACGAACCGACGGGCCGGGTGGCGAGTCGCATGGCGGCGGCCGTGCGGCCCTTCCCCGACCGGTTCATCACGCCGATGGCCGCGGTGGCGGGGGCCGTCGCCGACGAGATCTGCGAGGCGATGGCCACGGCCGGCGACCTGCGCCGCGCCTACGTGAACGACGGCGGCGACATCGCGCTGTTCCTCACGCCCGGCGAGAGCCTCGACGTGGGGCTGGTGCCGGTGCCGGACCGGCCGGCGCTGCTCGGGAAGGCCACGGTGCGCCACGACGACCCCGTGCGCGGGGTCGCGACCAGCGGGCGTCACGGGAGGAGCTTCTCGCTCGGCATCGCCGATGCGGTGACGGTGCTGGCCGGGACCGCGGCGAGGGCCGACGCCGCCGCGACGCTGATCGCGAACGCGGTCGACCTGCCGGGCCATCCCGCGATCCGGCGCGTCCCCGCGAGCGACCTCGAGCCCGAGACCGACCTCGGTTCGAGGATGGTCACGGCCGAGGTCGGTGCGCTGACGGACGCGGAGGTGGCGCGGGCCCTGCACGCGGGGGTCGCCGAGGCCGAGCGGATGCAGGCCGAGGGCCTGATCGCCGCCGCGGTGCTCTGCCTCGGCGGCCGGGTCGCGACCGTCTCGACCCCCGTGCTAGCGTCCGCCGTCGGGGGGTGATGGCCACGGACATCCGCAAGATCGTCTCGATCGTCGAGGACGTGCGCAGCGAGGCCGGGCAGGCGGTCGATCCACCGATCCGTCGGGTCGTCACCGCCGCCGTGCTGCGCAACCCGTTCGCGGGCCGCTACGTCGAGGACCTCGGCGAGATGATCGCCGACAGCGTCGAGCTCTCGAGCGTGCTCTCCGTCACCGCGGTCGAGCAGCTCGCCGGCCGGCCGGTGCACAGCTACGGCAAGGGTGGCATCGCGGGCATGCATGGCGAGCTCGAGCACGTGGCCGCCTTCCTGCACCCGGAGTTCGGGGCGCCGCTGCGAGCCGCGTGCGGCGGGGGGAAGGCGATCATCCCGTCGTCGAAGAAGCGGGGCGGTCCCGGGGTCACGCTCGACGTGCCGCTCCATTACAAGGACGCGGCGTTCGTGCGCAGCCACTTCGACGCCGTCGAGCTGCGGATCGTCGACGCGCCCGGCGACGACGAGCTGGTGATCGCCGTGGCCGTGACCGACGGGGGGCGCCCGCTGCCCAGGGTCGGAGGGCTGCAGGTCTCGGAGATCGCGGGGGAAGACGGGCTGCGGTGAGCGATCTGCTGATCCGCAACGCCGGCACGATCGTGACCGGTGACGTGGCGGCCCCGATCGCCGCCGGCGACACGGTCGTCGTGCGCGAGGGCGTGATCGCGTTCGTCGGTGCCGGATCGGATGCCGACGTCTCGGGCATCTCGGCCGTGATCGACGCCGCGGGCGCGACCGTCACGCCGGGCCTCTGCGACGATCACACGCACCCCGTGATGGGCGACTTCACGCCGCGGCAGTCGCAGCTCGGATTCATCGATTCATACCTGCACGGCGGCACGACGACGATGATCTCGGCGGGGGAGCCGCATACGCCCGGGCGCCCGACCGACCCCGCCGGCGTGAAGGCGCTCGCGATCCTCGCGCACAGCTCGTTCGCGAACCTGCGCCCCTCGGGCGTGAAGGTGCATGCGGGGGCGGTGCTGCTGGAACCCGGCCTGACCGAGGCCGACTTCACGGAGATGGCCGAGGCCGGCGTCGAGCTCGTCGGCGAGATCGGCATCTCGGGCGTGAAGGATCCCGACGTGGCCGCCGAGATGACCCGCTGGGCGCAGGCGCGCGGCATGCGGGTGATGGTGCACACGGGGGGCGCCTCGATCCCCGGCAGCGGCATCGTCGGCGCCGACTTCGTGGTGGCGGTGCGGCCCGACGTGGCCGGGCACGTGAACGGAGGCCCGACGGCGCTGCCGCTCGACCACGTGGAGCGCATCCTCGACGAGACCTCGGCGCGGGTCGAGATCGTGCACAACGGGAACGTGAAGGCCGCCGGCGAGGTCGCGGCCCTCGTGGGGCGCCGATCCGAGCTCGACCGCCTGGTGATCGGCACCGACAGTCCCGCGGGATCGGGGGCGCAGCCGCTCGGCATGCTGCGGGCGATCTCGTGGGTCGCGTCGCTGGGCGGGATCGACCCGGCGCTGGCGCTGGGCGCCGCGACGGGGAACGTCGCGGCCCTGCACCGCCTCGACGCCGGCGTCCTCGCACCGGGTCGGGAGGCCGACCTGCTGATCATGGACGCCCCGCTCGGCTCGCAGGCCGACGACGCGCTCGGCGCCCTCGCGATCGGCGACACGCCCGCCGTCGTCACCGCGATCATCGACGGCATCCCGCGCTTCACGAAGAGCCGCAACACGCCGCCGGCGATGCGACCGGTGTCGTTCACGAGCTAGATCTGGCGAGGAGGCAGCGATGGACGTCGCACGGGCGATCGACGGTACGTTCGAACGGGGGGACGAGGCCCGGTTCACGGGCGAGGTGTGGATCCGCTCGGCGCTCGGCGACGCGGCCGGCACGACCGTCGGGGTCGTGCACTTCGCACCCGATGCCCGCACGCGCTGGCACCGCCACCCCACCGGGCAGTTCCTCTACGCGGTCAGCGGACGCGGCCGCGTGCGCACGCGCGGCGAGGTGGGCCACGGGCTCGAAGCGGGCGACGTGATCCATGTCGGCCCCGATGAGTGGCACTTCCACGGGGGATCGCGCACTGCCCCCATGGTGCACGTCGCGGTGACCGGTGGGGCGGTCGAGTGGGGCGAGCCCGTGACCGACGAGGAGTTCGACGAGGGGTTCTGAACCGACGGCCTATCCTCTGGGCATGTCCATATCGGTGATCGTGCTCGGGGCCGGCTTCGGCGGCCTGGAACTGTCCACCCGGCTGTCTGAGGAACTCGGCGACCAGGTCGATGTCACCCTGATCGACCGAGCCGACGCGTTCGTGTTCGGCTTCTCGAAGCTCGCCGTGATGTTCGGCACGCGAACGCCCGAGGCCGTCCGGCTGCGCTACGCCGACGTCACCACGCCCCACGTCCGGTTCCGGCAGGAGACCGTCACCGCGATCGACCCCGTGGCTCGCCGCGTCGTGACGGACCTCGACACCTACGAGGCGGACGTGGTGGTCGTGGCGCTCGGCGCCGACTACGACCGCGCGGCCACCCCGGGCCTGGTCGAGGCCGGGAACGAGTTCTACTCGGTCGCGGGGGCCGAGGTCCTCCGCGAGGTGCTCCCGTCGTTCCGTTCGGGGACGGCGATCGTCGGCGTGTGCGGTCCCTCGTTCAAGTGCCCGCCCGCGCCGAGCGAGGCCGCGTTGCTCCTCGACGGGTACCTGCGCGAGCGCGGCGTTCGGGACGATGTCCGGATCCAGGTCGTGATGCCGTTCGGCAGGCCGATCCCGCCGGCGCCCGAGACGTCGGAGGCGATCCTCGCGAGGTTCGCCGAGCGTGGGATCGAGTTCGTGCCCGACCACAAGGTCGCGGCGCTGGACCCGTCCACGCACGAGGCCGTGCTCGACGACGGCACGCGCCTTCCTTACGACCTGTTCCTCGGCATCCCGGTCCATCGAGCGCCGGCGGTGCTCGACGCCTCGGGCTTGTTGGAAGACGGCTGGATCCCGGTGGACCCGGGAACGCTCGCCACCCGGTTCCCGGGCGTCTACGCGGTGGGGGACGTGACGAGCGTGGGGACGCCGAAGGCCGGCGTGTTCGCCGAGCGTGCCGGCGCGTGTCGTGGCCGACCAGCTGATCGCGCGGACCCGCGGGGAGGATCCTGCCGCCGGGCTTCGACGGCACAGGAGCGTGCTGGATCGAGCTCGGCGGCCACGAGGTCGCGCGCATCGACGTGGACTTCTTCTCGACCCCGGGCTCGCCGATCACGTCGTTCACCGCGCCCTCGGAGACGACGGCCGCCGAGAAGGCCGAGTTCGGTGCCAGCCGGGCGGCGCGCTGGTTCGGCGCGTGAATGTCCTGGTTCGTGCGGGAACGTCGTTGCCATAACGCGGGGCCTGCGGCACGATGTGCGGTACGAGAGGAAGGAGGTGGTCCAGCTTGCATGAACAGCTCGAGACCCTCGAGGTGACTGGCTGCTGAGCCGTCCCTCGCGGTCGGGATCACCTCCCGCCCGCATGCCGGGCGACCGGCAGAATCCACACCAGCTCACCGACCCTTCGGGTTCCGGCCTGGTCGACCGGACGAAGCCTCGAGAGAGGTTGAAGTGCCCGAGAGGGCAGCAGCGAACGAACGGGCCGGGCCCTCAGGGTCCCGGCCCGTTCCGCGTGTGTGACAACGCCGCGTAGGCGATCGTCGTGTCGGCGTCGTGATGCCACCGGTCGGTCGCCTGGTCCAGGGCGGAGGTCGGTCGCTCCCCACAACTGAGCAGGGACCTCCGTGTTCCGTCGCAGGTGCCACAACGGAGGTCCTTGCGGAGTCGCGCCGGGACGACGCGCCGCCCATCCTCGTCGACCACCGACTTCCATCCACTCTTCAGCGGTCTTCAAGCATCTCTCAAGCGGCCCGATCGAGGGTGGGGTGTCGTCGAACAGGAGGAGGGGCATGCGGACCCAACCCGCAGGACACGCAGGACAGATGGGACGTCTCCGGGGGCCGGCGAGGGTGATCGCCGCACTCGTCATGGCGTCATTCGTCGTCGTGGTGCCGTCGTCGCTTCCCGCTGGAGCGGTCGTGCCCGACCAGGCACTCGCCTGGAACCAGCACGCCTACAACGAGTTGATCGTCACGGCGGCGCAACCGCCTCCGGTGGCGGCGCTGCACCTCGCGATGGTGCACGGCGCGGTCTACGACGCGGTGAACGCGATCGACGGCCGGCACGAGCCCTTCCTGGGTGCGCCGACGGCCCAGCCGTCGTACTCAACGGACGCCGCCGCGGCCGCGGCCGCCTACCGCGTGCTGCTGCATCTGCTGCCGGGTCGGTCGACCCAGCTCGCCGGCTACTACGACGCGTCGCTGGCCTCGATCCCCGACGGACCGGCTGAGACCGGCGGTGTGGGCGTCGGTGAGGCCGCCGCCGCCGCGATGATCGTGGCGCGCACCGACGACGGCCGACCCGTCGTCGGTCAGCCCGTCGATACGCTGTTCTCCGTCGGCACCGACGCCGGCGACTGGCGTCCGATCGCCACGGGGGCCAACAACTTCAAGTGGGTCGGCGAGGTCGTGCCCTTCGTGATCGACGACGCCGAGGACTTCGCCACGGCCGGTCCGCTCCCGCTCGGGAGTGCCAAGTACGCGACAGAGTTCAACCAGGTGAAGCGTCTCGGTCGTGCGACCGGGTCGACCCGAACGCCCGATCAGACCGCGCAGGCGCTGTTCTGGTCGGACCACACCGTGGCGATGTGGAACCGCATGTTCCGCCAGGTGTCGATCTCGCAAGGGCTCACGACGACCGAGAACGCCCGGTACTTCGCGATGCTGTACACGACGGGATCCGATGCGATCATCGCCTGCTTCCAGGACAAGGAGCGCTGGGGGTTCTGGCGTCCGCAGACGGCGATCCAGCTCGCCGCGGACGACCGGAACGGCGCGACGTCACCCGACCCGGCGTGGACCTCGCTCTTGACGAACCCGCCGTACCCGGATCATCCCTCGGGCGCGAACTGCGTCACGAGCGCGTTCGTGGAGACCCTGCGCGACTTCTTCGGCACGAACACGATGTCGTTCAGCGCCACGAACGCCACCCAGGGGATCACGAGGCAGTTCCGCACGTTCTCCCAGGCAGCCAACGAGGTCCGCCTCGCTCGTGTGTACGGAGGGTTGCACTTCATGACCGCCGATGCGCAGGCGGTCACCCTGGGGAAGAAGGTCGCGAGCTACCGGCAGGGTCACGCGTTCGGCCCGGCCTGAGCGGCTGGCCAGGCGGGGCGGTCGAACGACCGCCCCGCCTCGCGCGGCGTGAGGGCGCGACGCGTACCCTCCGAGCGTGAATCGGCTGCTCGCGCACCTCGGCCCGCCGCTCCGAGCCCTCACCGGCGTGCTCGGGAACCGCCCCATCACCCGCATGGAGCTCGCGTTCCTGCTGTTCAACGTCGCGGAACCCGCGATGTGGGTGGCGATCCTCGTCTACGCCTTCGACCGCGGTGGCACGCGGGCGGCCGGGTTCGTCACGATCTTGCTGATGGTGCCCGCCGGCATCCTGGCCCCGCTGGTGGCCTCGCTCGGCGATCGGTTCCCGAAGGAGCGGGTCGTGCGGTTCGGCTACCTCGCCCAGGCCGTCACGACCGCCGCGGTCGGGGTCGCGATCGCCACCGACGTCGCCGCTGGGCTCGTGTATGGGCTCGCGACACTCGCGGCCATCACGTACACGACCGGCCGGCCGAACCACCATGCGCTGCTGCCCGGGCTCTCCCGCACGCCCGAGGAGCTCGCCGCGGCCAACTCCGTCTCGTCGCTGATGGAAGGCGTCGGGGGCACGATCGGATCGATCGCCGCCACCGTGGTGCTCGCGGTCTCGGGCGCCGGCGCGGTGTATGGCCTCGCCGCCGCCGCCCTCGTCCTCGCGGTCGTGACGACGCTCGGGGTTCACGCCCCGGCGGATGCACGAGCTCGGGATGCGTTCCGGCCCTGGTCCCTGCTGACCGACGCGTGGCACGGACTCGCGACGGTGGTGCGATCGCCCGATGCGCGACCGCCCGTCGCGATCACCGCGGTGCTCACCGCGACGGTCGGGGCGGTCGGCGTGCTCACCGTGCCGCTCGCGCTCGATGAGCTCGAGCTCGGCGATCCCGGCGTCGGCTACGTGACGACGATGATCAGCGTCGGACTGCTCGTGGGCGCCGCCGGGTCGGTCGTGCTCGCGGCGCGGCGGCGACTCGCGCCGGCGATCGTGCTCTCGGCCGCGTGGTTCGCGGTCAGTGCGGTGCTCTACGGCGTGACGGCCACGGTGCTCGTCCTCACGATCGCCTCGATCGTCTACGGGTCGGCGATCACGCTCATGGACGTCCTCGGTCGCACGCTCTTGCAGCGCACCGTGCGGGCCGACGTGCTCACCCGTGTGTTCGGCGCGGTCGAGGCGCTCTGGCTGCTCGGGTACGGCGCGGGTGCCGCGACCGCGCCTCTGCTCGAACGGTGGCTCGGGCTCGGGCCTGCGTTCGCCGTCTGCGGCTCGGTGATGCTCGTGGCCGCCCTCGCGACGCTCCCCGGGCTCCGTCGCATCGACGAGCGCACGGTCGTGCCGGAGCGGCAGCTGTCGCTCCTGCGCCGCATCCCGATGTTCGCGCCGCTCCCACCTCTCGACCTGGAGCGCGTCGCTCGTCAGCTCGACCGGATCCAGGTCCCCTCCGGAACCGAGGTGATCCGCCAGGGCGACATCGGGGATCGCTTCTACGCCGTCGATGCGGGTTCGTTCGAGATCGTCCGCGACGGCACGGCGATCGCGACCGCCGGCGAGGGTGACTACTTCGGCGAGATCGCGCTGCTGCACGACGTGTCGCGCACCGCCACCGTGCGCGCGACGAGCGACGGCGCCGTCTGGGCGTTGGACCAGGAGGAGTTCCTCGCGACGGTGACCGGGCTCCCGCAGGCGGCCAGCGCCGCGCATGCGATCTCGGAGGAACGCCGCCGCACGACATCGACGAGCTGATCCAACGCCCCTCGGCCGACCGTCCGTCCGATCGTGGTCCGAAGGACCCGGTCGCGTCCGTCGACCCCGAGCCATGGTGACGATGTGACGAGCGTTCCGCATGGAAGGAGGGGAGGGCCGTGAAGATCGAGTACGTGCACGCGTCGAAGTACGGCAACGGCGCGATGGTGGCCGAGGAGTTCAAGGAGCGGATGGCGACCCGAAGCGTCGACGTCGATGTGCGCCACATGGGTGACGTCGACCCGAAGGAGCTTCCGCCGGCCGACCTGTACCTATTCAGCTCGCCCGGGCGCCTGGGTAAGCCGATCCGTGGCATGCGCCGCTTCCTGCAAGACGTTCGGCTGCCCGAGGGGACGAGGTACGCGCTCCTCACCACCGAGATGGCGCCTCGGCCGGACAAGAAGACCGGGCGGATGCCCACGGAGGAGGAGATCTGCAAGTACCAGAAGGTCCGCTCGACCATGCATGAGCTGCTGCAGGCCAAGGGCATGGTCGACGTGGCGGAGGACAAGGTCTACGTGACCCAGATCAAGGGGCCGCTGGAGGACGGATGGCAACGCAAGGTCGAGGCGTTCGCGGATCAGCTGACCGTCGCCGATCGAGGGTGACCTGAAGGATCTCGTCGGCAGCGGCGACGAAGCCGTGACGAGAGCAGCTCGAGGGAGCAGGGCGTGAGCGTCGATGCGCGGGGAGGCATACCCTCGACGCATGCCGACCTGCATGTCGTGCGGGAATCGGAACCATGAGCACTCGAAGTTCTGCAGTGAGTGTGGCTCGCAGCTGACCGAGGCCCCGGCGTCCGCTGAGGAGCGGAAGGTCGTGACGGTCCTGTTCTGCGACCTCGTCGGCTTCACGTCGCGCTCGGAGTTCGCCGACCCCGAGGACGTCAGCGCGATCGTTCGGCCCTACTTCGAGGTGCTCCGTCATGACATCGAGTCGTTCGGCGGGACCGTCGAGAAGTTCATCGGCGACGCCGTCATGGCGGTGTTCGGCGCACCGATCTCTCACGACGACGATCCGGAGCGAGCGGTCCACGCGGGGCTCCGGATCCTCGATGCGATCGACCAGCTCAACCGAGACCGGGGGACGGACCTCTCGGTCCGGGTCGGGATCAACACGGGCGAGGTCGTGGTCGCGCTCGATGCCCGCCCGGAGCGAGGGGAGGGCATCGTCACGGGCGACGTCGTGAACACCGCCGCTCGTCTGCAAACCGGAGCGCCCGTCGGCGGCATCGCGGTCGGCGAGACCACCTATCTGTCGACGAGGGACGTCTTCGACTACGAGCCGCTCGAGGCGATCGTGGCCAAGAACAAGGCCCGAGGCGTGCCTGCCTGGAAGGCCCTCGCCGCTCGCGCCCGGTTCGGAACCGACATCACGCGCCGACACGAGGTCGCTCTCGTCGGACGTGATGCCGAACGGGCAGTCCTTGGAGGCCTGCTGGACCGGATGGTCCGTGACCGTTCCCGCCAGCTCGTCACGATCCTCGGCGAACCGGGTGTCGGCAAGAGCCGGATGATCCATGAGCTCCTCGAGCTCGTCGATGGCCGGGAGGAGCCCGTGGGTTGGCGCCAAGGACGGTGTCTGCCCTACGGCGACGGCATCGCGTTCTGGGCCCTCGGCGAGATCGTGAAGGCTGAGGCGGGGATCCTCGAATCCGACTCGCCTGTTCGGGCTGAGGCGAAGCTCGACCGGGCGCTCCGGGGCCTCGCCTTCGGATCCGGCGAGCTCGAGTGGGTCAGGGGTCGCCTGGCTCCGCTCATCGGCGTCGACCCTCGGAGCCCAGCCGAGCGCGACGAGTCGTTCACCGCGTGGAGTCGGTTCTTCGAGGCACTCGCCGGCCCCGGTGGGGCCGTCTTCGTGTTCGAGGATGTCCATTGGGCGGACCCCGCGCTCCTCGAGTTCGTGGAGCACGTGGCGGGCCGCTCCGAAGCTGTGCCGATGCTCCTCGTCTGCACGGCGCGTCCGGAGTTCTCAGAGCGCAACCAGAGCTGGGGCGGCGAGCTTCCCGACGCGCTGGCCGTGAACCTCGCACCCCTCTCCGGTCAGGAGACGGCGACGCTCATCGGCGAACTCCTCGGAACGACCCTCCTGCCGGCCGAGGTGCAGCGCCCGATCGTCGAGGCGGCCGGGGGGAACCCACTCTTCGCCGAGGAGTTCGTCCGGATGTTGCGCGACCGCGACCTGCTCGTGGCGCGAGGGGGGACCTGGGAGCTGGCCGAGGGTGCGGAGATCGCGATCCCGGAGGGCATCCACGGGATCATCTCGGCTCGCATCGACACACTGACGCCGGATCGCAAGCTGCTCCTGCAGGATGCGTCGGTGGTCGGGAAGGTCTTCTGGTCGGGGGCGCTCGAGGCGATGGAGATCGGGACGGCCAGGAGGTGCGCGAGGCGCTCGACGAGCTCACGCACGAGGCAGTTCCTCCGTGCGCCTCGAACGTCGTCGATGGAAGGGGAGCGCGAGTACACCTTCTGGCACATGCTCGTCCGCGACGCCGCCTACGCCCAGATCCCGAGGGCGGCCAGAGCGGAGAAGCACACCGCCGTGGCGCGATGGCTCGAGGACCAGGCCGGCGAGCGCCTGGAGGACCTCGCGGATGTGCTCGCCTACCACTCCTTCGAGGCGTTGGAGCTCACGCGCGCCTCGGGCGGGGAGGTGTCGGGTTTGGAGCGAGAGGCGCTGCGTTTCCTGGTCCTCGCAGGCGATCGCGCGGGCGGCCTCGACGCGACCCAAGCCGGGGTCATGTACGAGCGGGCGCTCGCACTCGCTCACGACGGAGATCCGGTCCGCGCCGAGATCCTGCGTCATCTCGCCGGGGTCGAGTTGTCCCGCGGTCGGTTCGGGCGGTCCCGCGAGCTCCTCGAGGAGGCGCTCCCGGCGCTGCACGCTGCAGGCGACCCAGCCGGAGCTGCAGACGCGAAGGTGTTCCTCGCCCTCGTCCACGGATTGAGCGCGCCATCTGAATCGGATTGGGGTCTGCTCGACGAGGCGATCGCCGAGCTCGAGCACCTCCCACCGGGGAACGAGCTCGTTCAGGCTTATGCGATGCGGGCGAACTGGGTGTCGTCTGCGGGGCTGTACCTGGAAGCGGTGGGCTGGGCCGACAAGTCGCTCTCCCTCGCGAACGAGCTCGGCCTTCCCGAAAGCGGATTCGCGAGGTTCCAACGGGGCGCGGCGCGCTGCTGGAGCGGGGACACGGGAGGGCTCGAAGACATCGATCGTGGTATCGACCTCTCCCTCGAACAGGGGCGGCTGTTCGAGGCCGCCCTCGGACACAACCAGCTCGCGGCAGTGCTGTCGGGATCGGCAGGGACCGGCCGAAGCCCTCTCGGAGATCGAGCTGGGGGCCGCCATCGCTCGGAGGAGCGGCATGCTGATGATGGCCGAGTCCATCGGACTGGGAAGCCGATCCGAGGCGCTCTATCACCTGGGACGGTGGGACGAGATGCTGGACGCGACGACGGCATACCTCGCCGAAGGTCGCGAGGATGTCGACGCCCAACTCCGCCTGGTATGTCAGGTGTTGGTCTGCGACGTCTCGACGTGGCGTGCCGATCTCGCACGCGCCTCCGAACTCAGCCACCTCTTGTATCGGGCGGCGACCGAGTTCGATGCCCCGTGGCCCGTCGTGGAGTTGGCCGTCGTCGCCAACCTCGCACTGGTCACCGGAGATGTCGATCGTGCCGCGGTCGTGCTCCACGAGCTCGAGGCGTACCCGCACATGCGTGAGGACTTCGACAACATGGCCTTCTTCCCTGAGATCACGCGGGTGGCGCTCGGCGCGGTGGGTGTCGAGTTCGCGCAGCGGCTCGTGACCGGCATCCCGGAGTCGCCGTTGCCGCTGCGCCGGATATCACTCGAGATGGTCGAAGCGGAACTCGCGGAGGCGCGAGGCGACCTCGACCGAGCCGAGGAGCTCTACGCGATGGCGGAAGAAGGCTGGAGGACGTTCTCGGTGCCCGAACAGGCTCAGTCGCTCCTCGGAAGGGGTCGTTGCCTGCTCGCGATGGACGATCCGCGGTCGGACGGCGGTGCTTCGAGGGGCCCGGGAGGTCCTCTCATCGCTCGAGGCCGAGCTGTACCTGCCCGAGGTGGACTCGCTCCTGGAGCTGGCGGTCGCTCGATCCTCATGAGGAGGAGGTCGTTCAGCGCCTTCGCGTGTAGCGCCGACGGACGCGGAACTCGTACCAGCGGAACTCGCCCCGACGATGTGCTGCGCGACGTGCCACCTTGGCGAGTGCGTGCTGCCTCATCGCCCATCCGACCTCCGACGCCGTCTGGACATAGTCGGGCGCATTCTCCACGTCGGCGCCCGCCCACAGGGTCGTCGGCGGGTCCGGATGGCGATCATCATCGGATCGTCGGTGTGAGCTGTGGCGGCTCATGGCGTCCCTCCGATGTCGTGGAGGCCACCGTCGCACGGGAGCGTCGTATCCGCTGTCTCCTGAGTGACACGACGCGGTCGTCTTCGTGACAGATCTCCTCTGGGTCCAACCCGGCGGAGAGTCACGGAGCCACACGGTGGACTCGCGACGTCCCGCTTCCGTGGGGCCCTTCGCCCTGCGGCCCGGCGTCGCGACACGATCTACGCTTGGCGCATATCGACACGGACACCCGATCCGTGCCCCGCTGGAAGGGGAGATCGATGAAGAGAGTGGCTGTGGTCTTGGCCGGCGCGATGGTCTTGGTGACCACGATCGTCGGTACCGCCTTCGCTCAGACGACCGAGGCGCCTGCGCCGACCACCGTGGTCGAAGGCGGGGGCGGAGGTGCTGCCTTCACCGGCGGCGACACCGCCACGGCGGCGATCGTGGCCGTCGCGCTGTTGGCAGTGGGGCTCGTTGCGCTCGTCGCGGCTCGGCGTCGCACGCGTACCACGTCGTAACGCCGATCGGTCGACGGTCAGTCGCTTCGTGGCGGGGCGCCGGGCATCGTCATTGGGCGTGACCCGTACCCGCTTCCTCCGTGCCGACGCAGGCTGCCGGTCTTCGTCGGCACGGGCTCGTCGACGGAGAGGAAGCGGAAGACGTCGCTGGTCTCCCGTCGACAGTCCCATCGCTCGTAGTAGAGGTCCTGGTAACCGGTGTCTGCGTTCAGGGCGAGGCCGAGCGTCCAGCCGGTGTCGATCGTGTTCGGCAGGGTCGCGAGTGCCGTCGTACCGGGAACAGCGATCGTTCCCCTGCGAAGGGTGACATCGCGACCGCACCTGTCCGCGGGACTCTCGACGAAGTAGATCGTGCCCGTCGCCTCGTCGATCGCCGGCGCGTATCGCGCCTTCCCGTTGGGTGAGGGGAGCTTCGTGAGGGTGTCGGTCTGGCTGTCGTAGTAGGAGATCGAGCAGGTCACCCCGCCGCACGTCGTCCACGCGACGTAGCGGGCGCCGGCGTATCCGGGGAAGATCGTCTTCCCACCGGTGTCGCCGATCAGCGTCTGCAGGTCGTCGGCGACGCGATCGTAGAGCAGCAGCTCCCTGTGGTCGTTTCGACCCGCGAAGTGTCGAAGGAACAGGATGAACTCCTGCGAACCCGCAGGCCAGTACTCCCACTCGTCGGACCTGACCGGCCTCGGCACCAGCCAGCGCCGCTTCGTGGAGATGTCGTAGAAGTAGAGGTCGGATCGACCGCGCCGGAACTGCTGGAAGACGATCTGGTCGGTGCCGGCCATGAGCGTGCCGAGGGTCGCTTCTTCGTCGTTCGCATTGACGCGGGTGCGCGCCGTTCCGCCGAGTCGAGAGACGAAGACGTCCTCGATCGGTCGCCGGTAGCTGGAGAACGCGACGTGCACCCCGTTGGAACTGGGCCAGTATTGGTGCCCGGGTCCGCCGATCACCTTCTCCGATCGCACGGCCGCCGAGGCGGTGCCGCCGATCAGCAGCGCGAACGCCAACACGCTCGCCACGAAGACCCGCCGCATGCTCGACTCCCTCCACTTGGGACATGTCCAGCCGTTGTTTCCCATGGCAACTGGCGTATGACTATCCCATGGCAGGGTCCGCTGCAAGCACGCCGAAAAGTTCCACGCGCGAGCGACGGCACCTGTGGCGAGAGCCCGGCGCGGGGTTCCGCACACGGCCACCACGCCACCTATGCCATCATCGATCGACGGGCCAAGGCGTCGTCGACGCGAAAGGTGGGTGGCCATGGGCAACAGCAACGCAGGGGCGGCGGCGGGGGGAGGCGCGATCTACGGCCTCGGCATCTTCGGAGCCTTCGTCTACTACTGGCAGGCGGCCGACCAGTTCTGGGAGTACATCCTTGCCTTCGTCGCAGGGCTGTTCTGGCCGGCGTTCATGGTCTACGAGGTCTTCAAGACCCTCGGAGCCTGAAGGCGTCCGCCTAGGAACCGATCGGCGGGGCTGTGGCTGCGGCTGCGGCGCCTCGTCGAGGACGACCTGGGTGTGCACGTGGCCGCACCGGTAGAGCGTCCATCGCACGAGGCCGTCGTCGCCCACGTGCATGCCGGACAACGACGGTCCGGGCCGGCCACACTGCTCGCAGAAGGGGACTGGGTCGGTCATGGCTGGGTCGGTCATGGGCGGAGTCTGCCGAACGACGGACCCTGCTGGCATCGGTCCGACGACCGCTTTCCCGACCCCCCGGTACCCGTTCCTGACTAGGACTCCTGGACCGGGTGAGCCGATCGCGTTCACCGCACGGCGGGAACGTGCGCGCGGTGTTCGCGCGGCTCACGCGCCGCGAGCGGCTTCATGCCGAACAGGAACCGCGTCGCGTTCGTGCGCTTCACGACGGTCTCGTAGAGTCCGACGGTCGCCAGCAGCGAGCCGACGGACACGAGCACGAATCCGGGGAGGGCCGGCATCGTGAACGCGCTCAGCACCGCGTACGCGACCACGATGATCACGCTCTGGTGCAGCAGGTAGATCGGGTAGGCGGCCTGGTTCCCCCATCGCAGGAACGAGGTCTCGAACGACAGGAATCGCTTCCCGAGGGCGAGCAGCGCGAGCACGCTCACCCAGGTGACCGTCGCCGACCAGACGTCGAGCACCACCGACATGGCACCGGCGTCCCAACGGTCGCCGGTCCCCGAGATCCAGAGCCACATCTGCGCCGCGACCATCACTCCCGCCACCGGCGCGAGCCACCGCCAAGCGTCGTCGATCGCGGCTTCCAGGCGCGGCTCTGACACGAGCAGGAAACCGCCGACGAACATCGCGAACGAGTAGACGAGGTTCTGGGGACCGTCCTCGGGCCAGGACACCGCGTCGGCGAGGAACATCACGAGCGGCATGAGGAACAGGTACCAGGGAACCCAGCGTCGAGGTCCCGTGCGTGACCGCCAGCGGGCGAAGAACGGCGCCGCCACCATCGAGTAGACGAACAGGAAGAGGATGAACCACAGGTGGCCGGGCGTGAACCCGCCGTCGTAGCCGAGAGGCTCGCCCTGCATCGTCCAGTAGTCGGTCGTGAAGGCGGGGATCGACGCGCCGCCGTCCCGCCACACGATCGCCAGGTAGGACTGGATCGGTACGATCACGACGAGCCCGAACAGGAACGGCACGAGCAGCCGCTTCACGCGCTCGATGCGGTACGTGTGCGACGTTGCGGCGACCGAACGCGTACCACGACGCCGCGCCGGCGAGCACGAACAGCAGTTCCATCTGCCACACCGCGATGAACGCGATCACGGACCAGAACAGCGCCTCGCTCGTCTCGGCCGAGTGCACGTAGAAGTCCTCGAACGGATCGAACACGCGCGCGGAGTGGAACGGGAGCAGCAGCAGCACCGCGATCACTCGGAGCCAGTCGAGGTCATGTCGCCGCTGCACGAAGGGCCTCCCGACGTCGCGTCAGGCGCTCGCATCTCGAGCATGCGACGGGGGAGACTGGCCTGGCACGGGCGAAGGTCCCTGGTCCGGCGGGGACTCGGACCCGGCGGTGTGAGAAGGTCGCTCCGGAACGAGGAGGCGCGGATGGCGGACGACCCCGTCGAGGCGGGCGCCCCGAGGACGAGAGACGTCACACGCGTCTACGACGACGGACGCATCCGGGTGCTGTGGGACGCGACGCTCTGCCTGCACACGGGGATCTGCCTTGCAGATGCTGCCCCAGGTGTTCGATGTCGCCGCTCGCCCGTGGGTCGATCTCTCGGCCGCCGACACCGAGCAGATCGCCGAGACGATCCGGGCGTGTCCGACCGGTGCGCTCCGCTACGACGGGCGACGGCGTGCCGGTGGAGGTGCCGGACGATCCCACGACGGTGGAGGTCCGACCGAACGGCCCGCTGTACCTTCGGGGGCGGATCCGGTTGCAGACCCCCGGTGGACGCTCGGTCCGCGAGGAGTATCGGGTGGCGTTGTGTCGCTGCGGCGCCAGTCGGAACAAGCCGTACTGCGACAACAGCCATCGCCTGATCGACTTCCGCGACACCGGCGAGCTCTGACGGCTTCCCCGGCAGGGCCTCCGCCGCCTACTCTCGACGTCGTGGACACGTCCCGCGTGCGACGACTGCTCAAGCTGAAGCCGGGCGAGGGGCGCTCGGTGAGCCTCATCGTCGCGATGTCGTTCTTCGTGTCGGCGGGGCTGATGATCGGCCAGAGCGGCATCGAGGCCCTGTTCTTCGCGCGCTACGGGGTGCAGAAGCTGCCGATGATGTACCTGATCCTCGGCGGCACGATGTTCCTCACCACCCTCGGCTTCGGCGCCCTGCTGGCTCGCATGGGTCGCGGTCGAGCGTGCATCGTGATCCCGGTCTCGATCGCCCTGCTCGCGGCGGCCGGACGCGCGGGGCTCGCCGCCGACCTCTCGTGGATCACGCAGGGCCTCTGGCTCCTGCAGGGCGTGGGGTACTTCGTGTTGGGACTGGCGGTCTGGGGGCTCGCCGGCATCGTCACCGACACGCGGCAGGCGAAGCGGTTCTTCCCCCTGATCGGCGCGGGTGGCGTGCTCGGCTACGTCGTCGGAGGGCTCGTCACGAAGCCCCTGGCCTCGTGGCTCGGCACGCCCAACCTCCTGCTCGTCTGGATCGCGACGCTCGTCGCGGCGACGGTCCTCGGCATCGCGCTGCTCGCCGGCGCCGACCGGGCCGACGCGACGCGCCGGCGTGAACGCGCCGATCCGATCGAGCAGCTGAGGCTCGGGCTCAGGTACGTCTCGAGGTCGCCGCTGATGCGATGGCTCGCGCTCGCGTCGATCCTCTTCTCCCTGCTGTTCTTCTCGCTGTACCTGCCGTTCTCCAGGGCCGCGACGATCCGTTACCCCGAGCCCGACGATCTCGCCGGCTTCTTCGGCCTCTTCTTCGGGCTCTCCACCGGGGTCGCGTTCCTGATGTCGCTGTTCCTGATGAACAGGCTGCTCTCGCGGTTCGGCGTGCCGACCGTGATGCTGGTGTTGCCGCTGCTCTACGTCGTCGCGTTCGGGGTCCTCGCGATCGACGCGAGCTTCGCCGCCCTGATGGTCTTCCGGTTCACACAGGTGGCGTGGTTGCAGGGCGGGGCCACGAGCTCGTGGGAGGCCGTGATCAACACCGTGCCGCCCGACCGGCGCGACCAGACCCGGGCCTTCCTCTACGGAGGACCCACGCAGGTCGGCACGGTCCTGGCGGGCGTGATCGCGCTCATCGGCGAACGTGCCCTCTCGCCGAGCGTGCTCTACCTCGTCGGGCTCGCGTGCGCGGTGCTCGCGACCGTGGCGATGGTCGGCGTGCGGCGGGCCTACCCGCGTGAGCTCGTGCGGGCGCTCCACGAGGGCCGGCCGAGCGTGTTCGGCGCCACCGCTGCCGGCACCGAGCCGTTCGGGCTGACTCGCGCCGATGCCTCGGCGCTCGACGTCGCGGTGACGGCCCTCGCCGATCCCGACGTCCGGATGCGACGGGTGGCGGCGAGGGTGCTCGGCGACCTCGACCCGTCGGGCACCGAGGAGGCGCTGCACGCGGCGCTGCACGACGCCGACGCCGAGGTGCGAGCCGCCGCGGTGCGGTCGCTCGCGACCGCCGGCGCTGCCTCGGCGCTGCCGGACATCCTCGAGCGGTCGGTCGACCCCGATGCGGTCGTGCGGCTCGCGACGGTCGACGCGATCGGCACGCTCGGGGTGCAGGCCGAGGCCGCCTCGCACGCGGTGGGGCCCCTGATGCACGACCGCGATCCGATCCGTCTGCGCCGCCGCCGCGGCCATGCTCGTGCGGATGAGCGCCGATCCCGGTGCGGTGATGATGCTGCGAGAGCTCGCGGCGTCCGAGGACGACGGCGTGCGCGCCTCGACGTTCCGTGCGATGCGAGGGCTCGACGACGAACGCCTCGCCGACGTCGCGATCGCCGGCCTGCAGGACCCGGTTCCTGCGGTGCGTGCCGAGGCCGCCCGCGCCGCGTCGACGATCGACCCGACCCGGGCGCTCGACCCACTCGTGGCGGCGATCGGCGACGACCAGCGAACGGTCCGCGACGCCGCCGCCGCCGGGCTCGGTGACATCGGCGAACAGGCCGTCGATCCGGTCATCGGCTCGCTGGCGTCGCCCTCGCGGCGCGACGGGGCTCTCGCTGCCCTCGCGCGGCTCCCGGTCGACGGGAGGAGCGACGACATCCGAGGGTTCGCCGTCGCGATCGTGGCCGAGGCCGTCGACCGACACCGGCTCGGCGAGGCGATCGACGGCGACTCGGACGACCGGCTCCGTCTGCTGAAGGACTCGGTGCTGTCCCGCGCCGATCGCGACGCGTCGTTCGGCCTGCGAGCGGCGGCGTTGCTGGGCGAGGGGAGCCAGATGAGCGTGGCGCTGGACAACCTGTCGGTGTCGGACCCGGCGCAGCGGGCCAACGCGCTCGAGGTGATCGAGAGCGTGGGGGAGCGACGCATCGTCCGCCCGCTCGTCTCGATGTGGGACGGGGCGCTCCCGGCCATCGATCGAGACGACGTGCTCGATCGGCTCCGCCAGGACCGAGACGATTGGATCCGTGCGTGTGCCGAGCTCTCGGCCGCGCCCGAAGGAGGAGCGATGACACAGTCCCTGACGACCCTCTCGCTCATGGAGCGGGTGCTGTTCCTGCGCAAGGTGCCGCTGTTCGCGGAGCTTCCGCCGCCCGACCTGCAACCGATCGCGTCGATCGCGCAGGAGCGGACGTTCGCCGAGGGCGACGCGATCGCCGAGCAAGGCGACGAGGGCGACGAGATGCACATCATCGTCAGCGGCGACGTGGCGGTGGTGACCTGGGAGGGGGAGCGGCAGCGCGTCGTCGCGACCAGGTCCTCGGGCGAGGTCGTAGGCGAGATGGCGGTGATCACGAGCGAACCGCGCATGGCCGGACTGGTGGCGCGCGGCCCCGTGCGCGTGCTCTCGATCGATCGGCGACGGTTCGAGGCGATCTTGCGGGAGCGTCCGGAGACGTCGTTGGCCGTGATCCGGGTGCTGTGCGAACGACTCGCGGAACCGCCTCAGTCGGTCGCGGGCGACGACGCGGCGACCGGCACCACGACCGCGTCGACCTGATGCCCCTTGAGCGAGAGCCGGCGTCGTTCGAGGTCGTCGCCCTCGAGGCCGCCCGCCACCGCCGCCGCGTCGGTCACGAGGATCTCGCCGGTGTCGGCCTGCGCCGCGAGGTGCGCGGCTACGTTGATCGTGTCGCCGAACGCGGTGAACTCGCTCGCGGATCCGTGGGAGACCATGCCGACGAACGCCGTGCCGCTGTTCACCCCCGCCCCGAGCGGGAGCCACGGGCCGTCGTCGTCACCATGGCCGGTCGCCAGCAGCAGCTCGCGAGCCGCGAGCACGGCGGCGCCGGCGTGATCGGGCCCGGTCATGAACGGCATGAAGAACGCGACGACCTCGTCGCCGACGAACTTGTCGAGGATCGCCCCGTTCGCGAGCAGAACGTCGTTGGCCGCCGCGTAGAACCGTTGCATCAGGTGAGCGAACGCGGCCGTGTCCATCGTGCGCGCCAGCTCGCTCGACCGACGCACGTCGGCGAAGAGGAAGGAGATCTCGACGTCGACCCCCATCACGTCGTACCCCTGCAGGGAGGTGATGCAGTGAGTGCAGACGTTGGGGTTCTTCTCCCAGCGCGTGAACCCCGCGCGACGGAACACCCACCCGCCGGGTCCACCGAACGGCGCGAGGCAGACCAGGCATCGCGGGTCGGAGGGGAAGATGCGGAACGTCCGGCGTCCCCACGTGATCGACGGGTGCGTGCCGTCGAGGTAAGAACGCCACTCGTCCTCGGGTGTCGCGAACCTCGCCATCCTCGCTCGCTCCTACGTCACGTCGGATTCAGTCGCCAGGCCGGACCGCTCGGTACAGCATGACCGGCTCCGCGATGCCCTTCAGCCGGGCGGCGCCGAACTCGTCGAACCGCAGCCCGTCGTGGGGACATGCGTCGACCACAGCCCTCCCGACGAGTACCTGTCCCGGTCCGGCCTCCGAGGCGATCCGCGCGGCGATGTTGACCGTGCGTCCGAAGTAGTCGCCCTCGTCGTAGATCACGGGACCCGCGTTCACGCCGATGTGGGCCGGCGGCAGGCCACGCGGCTCCACGGTCTCGACCGTCTCGAGCGACGCGAATACCGCATCGGTTGGCCGGCGGAAGTGGAAGCACACGCCGTCGCCGAGCATCTTCACGACCTCGCCGTCGTGACGGATCGCGATCTCCTTCACGAGCTGCGCGAGCGTCAGCGAGACGCTCGCCGCCACCTCGTCGCCGGCCTCCTCCGTGAGCCGCGTGTACCCCGTGAGATCGGCGAACACGATCGCTCCGAGGCTGCGCGGCGATCGCTTCCGCACGCCGGCCTCCTCGAGGGCGGTTTCCACGTGCTCGAACTGATGCTCGGTGGTGAACGCCTCGGAGTGCCTGCGGAACAGCCACGTCAGCAGGTCTTCGCCCGACCGTCCGACCCGTACCGCCACCTCACGGATCGCTGCCTCGAACGCCTCGTTGTCGCGGAGCCCACGGCGGCGGAACGGCTCCTCGATCACGTGGTGGAGGTAGTGGTTCTGATACTGCGCGACCCGCCGCGCGCCGTCGCCCCAGACACGGGCGAGCCGGAGCACCTCGCCCTCGTCGACGCCCACGCCGAGCAGGACCGGAAGCGCGCCCAACGCCTCGACGTCTTCCGCCCGCATCGGCTCATCGGGGCGAGGTGGCGGCAGGCCGAACGAGACGAAGATGCGCTCGAGGGCCTCGATGTCGAGCCCGATCCGCTCGGCGAGTTGGGAGAACGTCTCGTCCGAGCGTGGATGGCGTCGTCCGGCGCTCTCGAGGTATCCGAGCGTCAGGTCGCCGCTGGCGAGTGCCGTCGCGAGGTCCTCACGGTCGACACCCTTCGTCTCGAGTGCCGCGACGACCCGCACCCGCATCACGTCGCGGCGTCGGAACCCATCCTCGCTCGCGTCGAGGATGCCGAGCGCCACGAGTCGGCGGACATCGGCGAGCGGAACGTCCGCCCGCTCGGCGACTTCCTCCTCCGTCAGGTGGTCGTCCACCGGCGGTCAGCCGATGAACGAGGCGGGGTCGGCGACGAACGCGTCGTGGCAGGCCTGTGAGCAGAAGTGGAACGTGGCTCCGTCGTGCTCCGCCGTCGCGACGGCGTCGTCGCTGTCGATCCTCATGCCGCACACCGGGTCGGTCACCATCGCCATCGGTTGCCTCCTTCTCAGTCGCAGTCCGCGTCCATCCGGCTCATCGCCGGACCCGGAAGCTGAACATCATGCCGCTCTCCGCATGCTCGGCGATGTGGCAGTGTGCCATCCACAACCCCGGGTTCGACACGTCGAGCAGGATGTCGACCGTCTCGCCCGTCCGCACGAGCACGGTGTCCTTCCACACGAGGTTGGGCTCGACCTCGTCGGCGCGTGTGAGGACGAGGAACCGGCCGGCCCCGTGGATGTGGAAGGGATGGTGCATCGGGTGGTCGGAGTCCATCTCGTTCTCGAGCCGGATCTTCACCCGGTCACCGACCGTGAGGGACCAGTCGATCTGGGCATTCCGAGCGCCGGTCTCGCGGTCGAGCAGGATCCACCGCATGTTGGATGGGTCTGTGGCGCGGTTGATCTCCTCCATCGTGTCTTCCCACTCGATGCTGCCCTCGGCATGCCCGCCATGGTCGTCGTCGGGGTGGTCGTCCCCAGTCGCCTGCTCGAGGCCCTCCAACGCGGCGGGCACGAACGAGATCGGCAGCAGCTTCATGCCGCAGATCGGGCACCGGTCCGGCTCGACGCTCACGACCTGCGGATCCATCGGGCAGGCGAACTTCGGCGCATCGGGCGGCGCCTCGTCGTCCGGCGGTTGGGTCATGTCCATCTCCGCGACGAGTGCGAGGGTCTTGTCGGGCTCTCGGGCCAGGTCGGTCTGCAGGTGGGCGCGTTCCGCGGCCAGCTCGGGGCTCGAGCGGAGCGCGTCGAACGTGGTGGCCGCACGGGGATCGATCGGTGCGTCGAGGACGACGACCCGTCCCAGCGCGTACGTGTGGTCGGGCGTGCGATGCTCGAGCGGGAACTCGCCGGCACGATCGAACATGACGTCGACCACCGCCCGTTCCGAGGGCGCGATCAGGACCTCCTGCACGAAGGTGTCGCGCTCGTAGCGCCCGCTGTCGCCGCCGACGAGCTTCATGCGCGCCTCGGGGATCGCGAGGTTGAAGACGCGGGTGTTCGCCGTGTTCGTGAGGTACAGGCGCACGACCTCGTTCCGAGCCACGTGCATCGACCAGTCAGAGCGCCCGCCGACGAGGAAGATGTTCCCGAACCGCCCCATCGCCGTGTGATCGGGACCCGCGCGATCGTAGGGCGAGAGTTGTCCCTCCTCGATCAAGATGTCGTCGATCGTGAGGACGACGTCGCGATCGCATGCCGGCCAGTAGTCGGGGTCCGCGGGCTCGACCACGATGTTCCCGTAGAGCCCGGAGTCCTGCGTGTAGTCCTCGCGGATGTGCGGGTGGTACCAGTACAGGCCCTCATCGGGGAACCGCACGCGGTAGGTGAAGTCGCCACCGATCGGGATCGGCTTCTGCGTGTCGTGCGGGACGCCGTCGTACCGGTTCTCGAGACGCAGTCCGTGCCAGTGCACGGTCGCCTCGACGTCCCCATGGTTCACGACGTGCACGACGATCTCGGAGCCTTGCCGCACGCGCAGCGTCGGGCCCGGGATCGATCCGTTGTAGGCGAGCATGCGCACGGTGTCGTCGCCGACGCGTTTGGCGACGGGCGTGATCGTCAGCTCGAGGTGGTCGCCGTCGGCGAGGGAGAGCTCTTCGGTCTCGCGGACGAACGCCAGCCCGGTGACGTCGCGTGAGAACCGTCCGGTTCCCACAGAGGTGTGATGCATCTGATCCATCGTGCCCTCCCGCGGGTTCCGAGGGTCTGCAGCAACGATGCCGCCTCCTCCCGCCTCGCGTCAAACCCTCGTACGTGTTCTCAGGCGCCGAACACGGCCGAGGCAACGGTGCGCTGCGCCTCGGCAGGGGAACGGTCCTCGCCGAGCCCGTCGATCGCGGCGCGAGCCGTCGCCGAGAGCTCGCCCGTGCCGGCTCCGAGCGTGAGCGCCGTTGAGCCGCGCGGTCCCTGCGCCGATGTGAGCAGGTCGTTCGCCATCAGGACCTCGATCGAGAGGATCTCCTCGAGCAGGGCGAGGGCATCGGAGGTCACGCGCACGGAGAGGGGCGCGCTGGTCGCGTGGTCCTCGACGCCGATGTCGAGCGGCGGCGCATCGAGGGTCGCGGGCGCGGCGAGGTGCCGCAGTGCCGAGAACGAGGCGGCGGCCGGGTAGCGCAGCTGCAGCCCGATCATCTCCGGCGGCGTCCACCCCGCAGGCGGCATGCCCCCGGCCGTGAGCCGCTCGAAGAACAGGTCCCACAGATGGCTCATGCGTCGCTCGCTGATCTGTCCCACGTGCGCCGTCGCGATCCGCAGATGGTCGAACGCGATCGCCATCACGAGCGGGTGGAAGTTCCCGTTGTGAACCATCGTGGCGTCCTGGAGCGAAACGAGAGGGTTGTCGCCGCGCCCGTTGAGCTCGATCTCCACGGCGTGGCGCGCGGCGGCGATCGCGTCGCGGAACGCGCCGTGGACCTGCGGGATCACCCGGAACGACACGGCGTCCTGCACCGATCGGGGTGCGCCCGGCGCCAGCAGGAAGCTCCCCGTCAGCGCCTCGGCGACCGCCGCGCACGAGTCGATCTGCCCGGGGAACGGCTTCGCGGCGCCCACCGCGGGCTGCACGATCGAGGGGTTCCCGCTCGTCGCCTCGAGCGAGAGCGCCGCGACGACGTCGGCCCGGGCGGCCACTCGCTCAGCCCGGTCGATCACGAACGCCGCGTCTGCGATCGACACCGCGTTCGACGACACGATCGTTAGGCCGTCCTTGGGCTCGACGCTCAGCGGCTCGATGCCCGCCCGCTCGAGCGCGTCCGCGCCCGTCATCACGTCGCCGCCGACCTCCGCTCGGCCGTGGCCGATCATCACCTGGCCGATGCTCGCCATCTGGCCGAGGTCGCCCGCGCCCACCGATCCACGCGAGGGCACGACGGGATGCACACCCGCGTTCAGCATCTCGACCAACACGTCGGCCACTCGGGGGCTCGCGCCCGACCCTCCGCGCGCGATGCCGTTCAGCCGCGCGGCCATCGCCCCGCGCACGCGCTCGAGAGGAAGGGGCGGCCCCGTGCCGCCCGCATGCGTCATCAGGATCACCACTTGCCCGCTGCGCAGCGCCTCGATGGGGAGCACGGAGTCCTTCATGTGCCCGACGCCCGTGTTCAGTCCGTACACGGGCCGGTCGCTGCCCTCGAGCATGCGATCGATCACCGCCCGGCTGTCCGCGATCGTGGCCCGGGCGTCGTCGCCGAGCTCGATCCGGGCTCCCCCCGCCACCGCCAGCAGCTCCTCGATCGTGAGTGGGGCGTCGGTGATCGTCACGACGGTCATCTACGCCACCTCGTACACGTGCCACACACCGGGGACACCCTTCAACTCGTGCTCCCCGCGGTCGATGAACTCCAGGCCCGACCCGACGACGAGCTCCTTCACGGTCGACGACACGAACACCTGGCCGGCGCCCGCCAGGGCCGAGATGCGGGCGCCGATGTGCACGGCGAGCCCCTGCACGTCGCCGTCGGAGCGCTCGACCTCGCCCGTGTGCACCCCCGCGCGGATCTCGAGGCCGATCGAGCCGAGGGAGGCGGCGGCCGCGCGAGCGCAGAGGATCGCGTGCCGAGGCGAATCGAACGTCGCGAGGAACCCGTCACCGGCCGTGTGCACCTCGTGTCCGCCGAACCGGTCGAGCTCTGCCCGCAGCAGCCGGTGGTGGCGTTCGAGCAGCTCTCGCCAGCTCTGATCGCCGAGCTCGGCCGCTCGCTGCGTGGACCCCACCACGTCGGTGAACAGCACCGTCGCGAGCACCCGGTCGCGCCTCGGCGGCGGCCGAGTGCCCGTGAGGAACGCCTCGATCTCGTCGGCCACGTCCTCCACGTCGTCGGCGAAGATCGCCGTGCCGGTGCCCTCGATCTCGGCGAGCCGGGCGTTCGGCAGCGCCGCGACGAGCGCGCGGGCGTTCCGCATCGGCAGGATCGTGTTGCCCGTGCGGTTCATCACGAGCACCGGGATCTCGATGGCCGGCAGCAGATCGCGGATGTCCCAGTTCGTGTTCTCCTTGATGAAGTCGTTGATCCGGATGCCGCTCGACGCTGAGCGGTTGTACCGACGGAACCACGACTTGAACCCGGGTTCGTCCCTTCGCGCCGGCGCCACGATGCCGATGTGGGTATCGAGGTCGATCACCGTGCTCGCGTTCGCCATGCGCGCGAGCGTCTCGGGCTCCACGCCGAAGTCGTCGTCGGGCGAGGGCGTCAGACGCGGGGCGGTCTCGAACGCGACCGCGGCCGAGACCCTGTCGAGGTGGCCGGCGACGAACGCCAGCGCCAGCATGCCCGCGTCGGTGGTGCCCATCACAGCCGGTCGCTCCGCACCCACCGCGTCCATCACCGTGAGGAAGTCGCCGACCTGCTCGTCGAACGTCGGCAGGCGGTCCAGCGGATCCGACATGCCCATGCCGCGCCGATCGAACCGGATCAGGCGCGAGAACTCGCCCAGGCGCTCGTAGAGGCGCCGCAGCTTCGGGTCTTCCCACGCGATCTCGAGGTGCGACACCGTGCCGTGCATCATCACGAGGTCGGTCTCGCCCGAGCCCGAGACCTGATACGCGATGTGCACCCCGTCCGGGGCGAGCGCGTACTCCGTCTCGGGCTGGGTCACCCGGGCAGTGTCCACGCTCATGCGGGTTCCCACAAGGCGAGGGCGCAGTGCCCCATCAGCGCGGCGCTCTATGAAGCCGGATGGGTCAGAGGTGCTCGAGCAGGTAGTCGACGTACAGGGGACGCAACGTGTCCTCGGTCGATCGGTCGGCTCGCACGTAGCCGTTGATCGCGCTGACGATGTGGGCGATGTCGAGCCCGGAATCGTCGAGCTCCCCGAGCTGTCCTTCCGCGGCGGGGATCGATCCCAGCAAGCCCCACAGCCAGTCGATGTCGCCCTCCGCCTTCCCCATGTCGATGGCTCGGTCGTGCAACTGATGGGACGACAGCGATTCGAGATCCTCTCGGGTGATCATGCGTCCACGGTACTCGGCCCGTGAGGCGCAATCCGCGGAGTGCCCGGCCTCACCAGTCGACGGAGGTCGCATGCTCCACGATCACGCGGCGGATCGTGCCGTCGCGATCGAGCACCACGACGCCGTCGCCGAGCGCGACGAGACGCTGTCCGCTCGGCGAGTATCGGGGCTGGCGGAGGCCACCCTCGGACGCCGGCACGGGCGTGAGCACATGGTTGCGCGAGCCGTCGGGCCGCACGACCCAGATCTCGCCGCACGCGTGGCAGGTGCGCCGCCAGTCGCGGTACGCGATCACGCGGCCGTCGGGCCGCCAGTCGGGGTCGGTCGCCAGGTCCGGGCCGATCCCGTGCAGGCGGGAACCGTCGAGGCGGACGCGCGCGAGCCCCAGAGGCCGGTCGTCGCCGCACGCCCGCGTCATGTTCTGGTGCTCGAACCCGATCGCGAGCCACGCGCCGTCGGGGCTCCACGAGATGCCGGTGATGTGCGGCTCGCCGTTGATCACGACGTGCGTCCGACCGCCCGCGGCCGACATCCACCGGATCTGTCCGCAGTCCTTCGCGCCGAAGGGGTGATCGGGGTTCTTCCTCCGCTCGATCGCGAACGCGAGACGGGAACCATCGGGCGACCAGGCGAGTCCGGTGATGCCCTCGAACCGGCGAGGCAGGCGGTGGAGGACACGTCGGTCCGAGCCGTCGGCGTCGACGACCACGATCCGACGGCTCCACGACAGGAAGGCGATGCGCCCGTGGTCCGGCGACCACGTCGGCATGTGCTCGGTGGCCGCCCGGCGGGTGATGCGTCTCGCTGACGAGCCGTCGGGCTCCACCGTGAAGATGTCGCCGCTGCGCGAGAACGCCACCCTCGACGTCGCGGCGGCCGGAACGGAGAGCATGACCGCCGCGACGACCGCGGCGACCACGACGAACGTCGCTCGTGCCGTTCGTTGCGCCATGCCGCCTCCGAACCCGATGCTACGCCCTTCCTGCCGGGCGTCCAGGGGTGGCTTCCTGGCGTGACCGGAAGGGCTCAACCCTTGGAGATGCTTCTTGCGAGATCGCGCATGGAGACGATGCCGACGAGACTCTCGCCTTCCATCACCGGAAGATGCCGGAATCCGCCGTCGAGCATCCTGTCCATCGCCTCACCCACGGTGGCGTCGGGGTCGATGGTCTTCGGGTCGCGGGTCATGCCCTTCGAGATGGGGGAGACCCGGGCGGGGTCTGCGTGCAGCTGATCGAACGCCCGGACGACGTCCCGTTCGGTGAAGATGCCCAGCAACGCACCACCTTCCAGCACGAGGACCGAGCCAACCCTCGCCTTCGACATGGTCCCGACGGCCTGGCTCATCATCGCCGACGGCGCCACCGTGATCAGTTCGGTGCTCATGACCTCTCGGACCGTCGTCATCGGATCCTCCGGTGCCTCTTGCACCATCCTAGGACTCAGGACCGGGCGGCCCGACACGCTCGGGGCCCCTCACCAGACGTAGCCGGGGGGACGCGGCTGGCACTGTTCGTCGGTTCGGGCTCGCATCCATGCCAGCTGGTCGGCCTGTCCGGGATCGCCGGCGACGTTCGTGAGCTCCAGCGGGTCAGTGCGATAGTCGTAGAGCTCCTCGATGCCGCCCGAGTACCGGACGTAGAGGAACCGACGGGTCCGGTAGCCGCAGTAGCCGGGTCTCGCCACCTTCTGACCACTGCCGTCGCTGCCGTCGGTGACCGGCGACTCGATCGCGAACCCCTCACGATCGTCATATCCGAACAGCGATACCCCTTCGATCGCGGCCGTTGGCGGGACGCCGGCCGCGTCGAGGATCGTCGCGGTCACGTCGATATTCAACGCCAAACGACGATCCTCGGTGCCGGGCTCGATATGGCCGTCCCACCGCATCGCGAGCGGCACCCGCGAGGAGGCGTTGTGCGGCATGTTCTTCCCGCGCAGCCGGTGTTCGCCCCAGAAGTGCCCGTTGTCGCTCGTGAAGACCACGAGGGTGTCGTCGAGCTGCCGATGTTCCTCGAACCCGTCGAGCAAGGAGGCGATCGCCTCGTCGACCGAGCGCAGCGATTCCTGGCTGTTGCGTCGTTGCTGAGTGATGCGGTCGATCGAGGTGAGCGGGAGCTCGGCGATCCACGGCGGCTTGTCTGCAACGTCGGCCTCGTTCACGTGCGGAGCCACGAACGGCCCGACGGTGGCGGTCCCGACGTGTCGAGGAGCCGGCGTCGTGGGTCCATGCACCGCGAACGGCGTGAACATCAGGAACAACGGCTGATCGGCCGGAGCGTTCCTGATCTCGCGCCCCGCGATCCGCGAGAGCACGTCCGTCGAGTAGTCGCGGGTGGCCTGTCCGTGCGTCGTCTCCGAGCCGTCGGTGTGTCGCAGCACATAGTCGAAGTACCCGCCGTTGCGCACGGCGAACGCGTGCCACCGATCCCACCCCGGCGGCACGTACCCGGCGGGCGAATCGTCGTAGCCGTTCAGGTACTTGCCGACCAGGACCGTTCGATACCCCGCCTGCTGGAGCCACGCGGCGATCGTCCGATCCTCGAGACCGCCCTCGTGGAAGACGGTCCATCCGCCGGTGTCGGGCATGTCGTCGCTGCGCCCGTTCGACCACACCCCGGTCGAATGGGCGAACAGGCCGGTCAGCATCGATGCCCGTGACGGACAGCACACCGACGTCGGGATCATGCCGTTCGTGAAGCGACAGCCGCGACCGATGACGCGCCGTCCGACGACGTCCATCCAGTCGGTCGTGTGGACCCGTTGGTCGTCGGTGACGATGAGCAGCACGTCGGGCAAGCCTGAGTTCCCCCTCGGGAGCAGCCTCGCTGGCCTCGTGTGTACTCGAGGGGGTCCACAGGGTCAAATCGATGTGATCGCCCGAGCCCGCACCGGCCGTGTGAGCCGCGACCCATCTGGGTATAGCCCCCGTCGTCCAACGAGGAGAGGGGAAGACGATGGGACTCTTCGGCACGATCGCGACGTTCGGCATCGGGTACGCGGCAGGGGCCGTCACAGGGGGCAAGGGCATGGAACGGCTCCCCGAGCGAGTCCGGCAGGCCTTGCCCGGGAACGCGGAGAACGGATCGGCGACCGACCACCGTGAGATCCGACAGGTCATGACGGCCGCCCCCGATGCGGTGCGTCCTACCGACACCGTGCAGCGGGCCGCGCAGTTGATGCGGTCCAACGACATCGGCGACGTCCTGGTCGAGGACGAGGACGGGCGCCTGCTCGGCATCCTGACCGACCGCGACCTCGCGATCCGGGCCACCGCCGACGGCGCGGACCCGGTGCTCTCGACGATCGCCGACGTGTACACGCGCGACGTGGCATCGGTGGTACCGACCGACTCCGTGGGCGACGCCGTGCGTCGGATGAAGTCGAGCGACGTCCGGCGGATGCCGGTGGTCGAGAGCGGCAGGGCGATCGGCATCGTGTCGCTGGGCGACATCGAGGTCGAGACGCGACCGGGCTCGCCCCTCGCCGACATCAGCACCGCCGCCCCCGACCGCTGAGAGCCGGTGGTGGGATCGAGCGTCGAGGGTAGGGTGCTCGCGTGAATCGACGGATCGCTGTCGCGTCGGTCGTCGTGCTCTTGGGGCTCGCGGGCATCGCATGCACCGAGGATCAACGCGGCGATCTCGTCGACCAGGGGACCGAGGCGGTCGTGCGCAACCTCGCGGCGACCGCCGGCGCCGGAGCGTTCGAGCGCGAAGGCTTCGAGGTCGACGGAACCCTCGACTGTGAGGCCTCGTCCAGCGGAGGCGCGGAACAGATCGAGGTGCGATGCACCGGGTCATCGACCGAAGGAGAAGAGCTCGTGCTGGAGGGCGACGCGACGACCGGTTCTGCTGACATCGGTGACGCGGTGCGCGGCTCGTTCGTGGGCACCGCCGACGGTCGCGAGGTCTTCGAGGAGGAGTGCCTCGGGGACGGCTGTTAGGAGGACTTCGCGACGCGGTCGTGGTGCTCGCCTGACACGGCATGCAACCGACGTCGTCCCCTCAGCCGCTCATACCGACGTCCATCGCGTGAGTCGAGGTCGGCGACCGCCTTGCCGTCGAGGAGCCGATCCAGCGCCTGGCGCGCTCCTTCGGCGATCTCCGGTGGGCGAACGTTGTCCAGAGCGAAGCGGATCATCAAGAGGTCGTCCATCACTTTCCCTCCTAGCACGGCTCTGGGATCAGGACTCACACGCGGAGGCCGAACGATTCGCGCTCGGCCTCGATGAGAGCTTCCATGGCGGACGCGACCATCTGGTCGTCGGGATGGTCGATCAGCCAGGCCCTCGCGTCGACGATCGCCGAGGAGGTGTCGTGCGGGCTCCTGGCGGTCGCTATCTGCTTCAGCACGTCCTCGCGGTCCATGGCTCTTCTCTACCGCGTGCCGACGACGACGAAACCGACATCGGCGCTTCGCAACGGATCCGTCACACCCACTCCTCGCCGCGAAAGGAAGAAGGACGGCTGCGAGATCGCAACCGTCCTCTCCCGCTCCGTCGGAGTGGAGCGTCGCCGGGCGGGTACAGTCCCCCGCCGGTGCGGGTCACGGCGACCCCCCCGATGGTTCCCCGGGGCGCAGCAGACCAAACGGGCCAGGCTGCGTCAGTCGCCCTGCCGTGAGGCTCCCGTGCCCATGAGCGCGCCGCCGAACACGGTGAGCCACAGGACGGCCGGATACACGATCCATCGCTCGATCCCACCTTCGCCGAGCGCCGCGACCGGCGCCCACTCCAACATGAACATGGCGAGCAGGAAGCTCACGAGCGAGACCACGCCGATCACGACCGACATCTGTCGGAGCGGGGCCACGAGGACCTTCGCCGCGAGCACCGCGGCGACGCCACCGCTGATGAACGCCGTCATCGCGAACAGCTGATGGGGGGCCAGGTGGTTCCCCGGGAACACGCCGACGCCGATCGCGCCGATGCCGAAGAGCGCCAGCGGGATCGTCACCGCCTTGCGGGCGAACGCCCGGTGCACGAAGAACGTGCCCGCCACGATCATGAGGCCGGCCACGATCATCGAGACGTCGAAGATCGTCGCCGACGGCTGCAGGATCACGCTGTTCGGAGGGATCGTCGCGCCGAGATCGCTGATCGTGTTGTCGGCGGTGTTGTACGGGGCGGGATATAGGGCCTCGGCCGTGATGATCGCCATGAAGACCGCGACACCCGCGGATGCGAGCAGCAACCCCGCCGTGCGTCGATCGCGTTCGCGGGGTATCGGTCGACGATCCGGTGCACGTGACGGATGTGGCTGTCCGGGTTCCTCGAGCCGCCGGGCGTCGGGTGCTGGTGGTCGCCATATCGATAACCTCCTGGTGCGTTGGCTCCACCGTAGTCACGCGGTTTCCCTCTGATCGGCGCCGTTCGACCCGATGGTGGGGGGTCCGACGCGGCCGCGGTTCGGGGTGCCTCGAGAGGGGAACGCGACCGAGAAGGAGCGAGGACGTGGACATCATCGATCGGCACTTCGCCGCCGAGAACGCACACGACGTCGCCGGCACCCTCGCGACGTACACCGACGACATCGTCTGGGACGACATCACCCATCCCCTGTCACCGTTCCACGGCAAGGAGAGCGTCGGCGGCGTCTACTCGGGCATCATCGACGCGATCCCCGACGTTCATCTGGAATCGGTCTGGCGGGTCTCGGCCGACGACGGCCGGGCGGTCGTCGACGAGTCGATCCTGACCGGCCACGTGCATGGCACCTGGTCCGGCATCGACGGCGGCGGTGCCCCGGTGCGCGTGAGGATCCTGCACGTCTTCGAGCTCCGCGACGGCCTGATCTCTCGGGAGAACGCGTGGTTCAACGCCGCGGACGTCGTCCGGCAGGTCGAGGAGTGGAAGTCGAGGCAGCCAGCGTCCGACTGAGGGTGCATCATGGCGTCATGGATCGGGCAGCCTGGCTGAGCGAGCGGCGCGCGTCGGTCGAGGCCGACTACACGCGCGATTCGTCGACCTACGACGACGGCTACGACCCCATCACGATCGTCCATCGGCGGTTCGTGGATCGGCTGATCGGGACCACCCCTGAAGGAGGAACGCTGCTCGATGCACCCTGCGGCACGGGCCCCTACTTCGGCATGATCCTGGCTGCCGGCCGACAGGTGGTCGGAGCCGACCAGTCGGCGGGGATGCTCGAGCGGGCGAGGATGAAGCATCCCGACGTGGGGCTCGAGCACGTCGGTCTGCAGGAGCTGGCGTTCGACGCCGAGTTCGACGCCGCGATGTGCGTCGACGCGATGGAACACGTGCCGCCGGAGGAGTGGCCGCTCGTGCTGACCAACCTGCGACGCGCGATCCGTCACGGCGCGTACCTGTACCTGACCGTCGAACAGGTCGATCGGCGCCTCCTGGAGCGAGCGTTCGACGAGGCGACCGCGGCCGGACTTCCCGTCGTCTTCGGCGACCGCGCCGACGACGCGACCGGCGGGTACCACCACTACCCCAGCCGGGAGCAGGTCCGCCACTGGCTCGCCGACGCCGAGCTGGCGGTGGTCGAGGAAGACGACGAGGAGCTCGACGGCTACGGCTACCACCATCTGCTCGTGCGGGTCGTCGACGAGCTCTGAGCTCCTCCGCGCTCCCCAGGTGCCACGAGGACATCGGGGAGTCCTCGCGGCGACTAGGCAAGGAGCTCCGTCTTCTGTCGCTGGTGCCACTCCGGAGGTCCCTGCCTAGTCCAGTCACGCAGCCCCCCACCCCCCCACCCCACCTACACTGCGCACATGCCGGCGGGAGAGCGGATCGACGCGGCCACCCTCGCTTCGCGCACCGGCGTCGGACCCGAGCGCATCGAGGAGCTCACACGGGTCGGGATCCTCGCTCCCGATGCCGACGGCACCTTCGCGGCCGGCGACCTCGCCACGGCACGCCTCGCGTTCGCGTTCGAAGCCTCCGGCGTCACCCTCGACGACATCGGAGCGGCGACCACCCGCGGCGTCCTGCCGCAGCTCTCCCGCCTGGTGCTGGGCGAGCCCGTCGGCCTGCGACCGCAGACCCACGCGCAGGTGGCGGAGGAGGTCGGACTCGACCCCGCTCTGATGGGTCGCTTCCTGCAGGCCCTCGGGCTGCCGGAGGCCGAGCCCGACGCGCCGATCCGCGACGACGACGCCGAGCTCCTCGGGTTCGGCGCGACCGCGATCGGCGCCGGCCTGCCCGAGGAGACCGTGCTGCGCACGCTCCGGGTCTTCGCCGAGCACCTCGATCGCATGGCCGAGCACCAGCGCGCGCTGTTCCGCACCGACGTGCAGGACAGGATGATCACCTCCGGGGTGCCGCGCGCCCAGATGCTCGAGGCGAGCGCGGAGATCCGGCAGCAGCTCGTCGAGCTGGGGTTCCGCACGTCGTTCCTGATCCATCGACGGCTGCTGGAACGCCAGCAGTTCGAGAACACGGCCGAGCAGCTGGAGCTGCTCTTCGACGAGATCGGTATACGGCGACGGACCGACCACGCGCCCGAGGCGATCGTGTTCGTCGACCTGAGCGGATTCACCCGTCTGACGGAGGAGCTCGGCGACGAGCAGGCCGCGGAACGCAGCCGCGAGCTCGCGAACGTCGTGCGAGCCGCCGCCGTCCGCAACCGGGGCCGGGTGATCAAGCTCCTCGGCGACGGCGCGATGGTGCACTTCCCGTCGGCCACCGATGCCGTGGCGGGCGCGTCCGCGGTGATCGAGCTGGCCGAGCTCGCCGGCCTGCCCGCCGCCCGCGCCGGCGTCACGGTCGGCGCCCTGATCCGCCGCGACGGCGACTACTTCGGGCACACGGTGAACCTCGCCTCGCGCATCTGCGACGCGGCCGCCGCGAGCACGGTGACGGCGACGCGCGAGGTGGCCGACCTGACGCCTGAGCGCTCATGGACGCCGATCGGCGAGGCGACCCTCAAGGGCGTGCCCGACCCGGTGCCGCTCGTGCGACTGATGCCGTGATGAGCTTCGACCTCCCCGCCACTTCCTACGACCGGTTCATGGGCCGCTACTCGGCGAAGCTCGCTCCGCGATTCTGCGAGTTCGCAGCCATCCGTGCCGGAGAACGGGTGCTCGACGTGGGATGCGGGCCGGGGGCCCTCACGGCCGAGCTCATCCGAGTGGTCGGCCACGAAGCCGTGTCGGCGGTCGACCCATCCGAGCCGTTCGTCACGGCGGCACGGAGTCGAAATCCTGGTGTGGATGTTCGGCTCGCGTCGGCGGAGGACCTGCCGTACCCGAACGACATGTTCGACGCCGCGTGCGCGCAACTCGTGGTCCATTTCATGGCCGATCCCGTTGCCGGGCTGGCTGAGATGGCACGCGTGACCCGGCCGGCCGGCCACGTGGTGGCGTCCGTCTGGGACTTCGCGGGCGACCGAGCTCCGATCTCCGCGTTCTGGCAGGCAGCTCGCGAGATCCGCCCTGAGGACCAGGACGAATCGGGCCTCGCCGGTGCCCGGCGCGGCCATCTCTCGGAGCTGTTCGGCTCGGCGGGGATCGACCGCATCGAGGAAGCGGAGCTCACCGTCCGTTGTGAGCACGAGAGCTTCGACGACTGGTGGACGCCGTTCACCCTCGGGGTCGGACCCGCGGGCGCCTACGCTCGAACGCTGAGCGACGAGGAACTGGCGAGCGTGCGGGACCGGTGTCGCCGACTCCTCGGCGACCGACCGTTCACGCTGACGGCAACAGCGTGGGCCGCCCGCGGACGCGTGTGAGGGGCCCCTAACCTCGTCCTATGCCGGCGGCGAGCCCGCGATGTTCACCATCCACTGGATGCCGAAGCGATCGACGCACATGCCGAACTCGTCGCCCCACATCTGCTTCTCGAGCGGCATCGCGACGGTGCCGCCGTCGGAGAGCTTGTCCCAGTAGCCGCGCAGCTCGCCGGCGTCGTCGCCGCTCAACGAGATCGAGATGTTGTCGCCGACGTTGATCGTCGAGCCCGGAGGCCCGTCGGACGCCATGAGCGTGAAGCCGTTGGGGGCCTCGAGCTGCGCGTGCATCGTTCCGTCGGCGATCGCGGGGTCGTCGGTCCCGTACTCGCCGAACGTATTGATCACGAGCTCACCGCCGAAGACGTCGCGATAGAACTCCATCGCCTCGCGGGTGTTGCCATCGAAGTTGAGGTACGGGTTCAGGCGTGACGGCATCGTGCTGACCTCCCAGGGCTCGGATCGGTGGACCCGTCGACGCTATGGGAGCGACGCGGAAACGGTCAAACCGGGACTTCCGGTTCCTTGCCCGCCGTTCGTCGCGCGATCAGGTGGGCCGTCGGCCGACGAAGCTCTCGGCGCCCACTCCCTCCTCCTCGTCGGCGTAGGGGCTGGCCACCGCGCGCACGTCGACGAACCCGACGTCTTCGAGCAGCTCGAACCACGTCGCGCGAGGGAACATGCCGAGACGGTGCACGTCGTGGGCGATGCGGCTCGTGCCGTCGGCCTCGTGCAGCAGGATCGCGAACTCGTCGACGTACCAGGAGTCGCTCGGGTCGGGGTCGGTGCGCCACTGCACGTAGCGGAGCCCGCGTCCGTCGGCGCCGTCGTGGCCACCCTGGTGCGTGGCGTCGGCGTAGGCCTCGCGCGTGATGTCGGGCTCGAAGATCGCCGCGCCGCCGGGCCGCAGGTGCGCGAACGCCGTCTCGAACGTCGCGCGCAGGTCGTGCTCGGTGAGCTGGTAGCTGATCGCGTCGTGCACGAACACCGCGTCGAACGCGCGGCCGTCGAGGCGCAGCGTGCGCATGTCGCCCTGCACGTGCTCGACCTCGGGGTTGATCGTGCGGCTGAGCTCGAGCATCTGCTCGCTCAGGTCGGTGAGGGTGAGCGTCGCGTGCGCCTTCATGTGGGATGCGCTGTTGCCGCCACCCGATCCGAGCTCGAGGATCGTCCGCGGCGGCTCCCCGATCGCCTCGGCGAGCACGTCGAGCGCGTGCCGGGCGTCGAGCTCGTAGTCCTCGGGCGCCGTCAGCAGGTGGAACCACGGCGCGAGCTCCGTGTAGAGCGGGAGCTGATCGTCGTCGTTCGCGGATGCGCTCATGAGGGTGTGGAGGATAGGGAACCATGAGGCCGCGTCGCTCTTCGATACCGATAGTGATATCGATCGGGCCGAGGGCGTTGCCGGTCCGCCGTGGATACCGATCTCGGTATCGCCCGATCCAGCGGCGCCCTGTTCTCCGGGCAACCGGACGGGTAGGGTGTTGCACCATGGGTCCCCCCCTCCACCGGCGCACGGTCCTGAAGGGTGCCCTCGCCGGCCTCGGTGCCGCCGTCGCCGGTCCGGCGCTCCTCAGGATCAGGCCTGCCGCGGCCGACGTCCCGCCGTCGCTGGTGTTCGAGCTGTCGGGCCTCGACGGCGGAGGTGGCGTGAACTGCCTCGCGATCTCGCATGACGGGCGGTTGGTGGCCGGTGGCGACAACAACGGCCCGAAGGTCTCGAGCGACGGTGGCCGCTGGACGCCGGCGATGGGTGGCCTGGCTCGCAGGTCGCTCGCGCCGCCCGCCTCCCTCGCATGGGACCCGTTCGTGCCCGATCGGGTCTGGATGTCGTCCGGCTCGCCGTCGAGCGCTGAGCCGCACGGCCTCTTCGTCTCGACGAACGGCGGCCTCGACTGGGCGCGGTGCTCTTCGCTTCCCGCGGTGGCGCCGGGATCGAATCGACCACGTATCGTCGGGCGCATCATCGCGACGCCCGTGCCCGGGCTCGTGTTCCTCGGCGATGCCAAGGGTGACGTGTGGCGCTGGTCCGGCTTCGGTGACGACGGGCGCGACGGCACGATGACCCGGATCGCCTCGTTCGCGGGGGAGGCGGTCACCTCGCTCGTCGCCGATCCGCTCGTGGAGGGCCGGCTGTACGTGGCCACCCGCGTGCGGTGCCGCCAGGTCGACGACGCGGACCACGCCGATCCCGACGGCGCCGCCGTGCGGCAGATGGCGGGGACGAACGCCCCCGGTCGCACCGAGGAGCTCGCCGCCGTCGTGGCGCCGACGGGCGAGGTGCTGCTGTACGCAGCGTGTTGGACCAACGGCGTGAGGCGTTTCGCGGCCTCGGGCGATCCGCTGGCGAGCTGGTCCCTGGTCACGCCGCAGGGCGGATCCACGCAGTGGTGCGCGGTGGACGCGGTTCGCGCGGGCGACGAGGTCGTCGTCGCGGCGGGCGCCGCCTCGCCCGCACGGCTCGCGACGTCCGGGTTCGATCCGGTCACGGGCGCGTCGTTCGGATCGGTGTTCCTCTCGCAGGACGCCGGCTCGGGCTGGATCGCGGTGTGCAGCGGGGTCGAGGGAGAGGGCCGCATCGTGAACGAGACGGGCGGCCCCGGCGGCCCCGCATGGTGGGGCTACCTGCCCGCCGACGCCGGCGGCCTCTCGGACAACCGCCTCGGAGCCGCGACCTTCATCCCCGAACAACTCGTGATCGACCCCGTCGACGCGTCACGCGTCTTCGCCGCCGGCACCCAAGGCATCTTCCGGTTCGACCGCGGCGCGGCGACGTGGTACCCGGCGATGCGCGGGCTGGGCGTGGCCACGAGCACCGTCGTGCGATGCGACCCGAACCGGGCCGGGCGGGTGATCGTCGGGAACATCGACCATCTCGTGTTCGTGTCCGACGACGGACTCGTGACCGCTCGCAAGAACGAACGCCCGGCGAGCCTGCCGGAGAACGTGTTCTCGATCGCGCTCGACACCGGGGCGACGCCCTCGCGCATCTACATGGGCGTCGGCGCCGACGGGAACGCCAACGGTTCCGTGGTGTACGCGTCGTCGCCGACGGCGGTGTGGCGGTCGCTCGGTCGCCCGGCGGGCACGGCCCAACGCCCGCTCGGGCTCGCCGTGCGGCGCGTGTCCAGCGAGGTCGTGGTCCTCGCCGCGGTCGAGGGCAAGGGCGTCTACCGGCGACGGTTCGACACCGCCGACCCCCCGAAGGCGCTCTCGAACTGGACGCGGGTGAACGGTGTCGCGATGAAGAACAAGCAGAGCGGCGACGAGTCGCCGATGTCGTGGACCCACGCCTCGGTCGCCTACCTGTTCGACCGAACGTCGGGACTGTGGCGCTCGCGCGACGCCGGCGTGTCCTGGCAGCGCATCTGGAGCGTGAAGGACAACGCCGACATGGAAGGCTTCGTCGCGGCCGATCCCGACGACCCCACGGGCGGCACGGTGCTCGTCTCGATGGGCGTGCGGGGCTCGGCACCAGGTCTCTGGCGGCTGCGCGGATGCCACATCGGCGGCGCCACCGTGGAGAACGGGCAGATCGCCCGGCAGGCCCTCGAGCGATCGGCCGGCATGCCCTTCTCGACCCCCGGCGTGCTCGCCGTGCGCGGCCAGGGCCGGCTGTGGGTCTACGAGGAGTCCGAGCCGGCCCTGTACGCCTCGTCGGACGGCGGGGTGACGTGGTCGACGTCGGCCGGGGCCACGTTCGACCGCATGGCGAAGAAGGTCGCGGGCATCGACGTGGCGCCCGACGGCACGGTGTACCTGTCGTTGAAGGGCCCCGGGGTGGCCGTCGGGAGATCGGCGTGAAGTCGATCGGGATCGCCGCAACGCTCGTCGCGATCGTGGTGACGGCCGTGCTCGTGCCGGCGGTGCCGGCGTCGTCGGAGGTCGTCGTCCCCGCAGGATTCACGCTCGACCTCGTCACCGATCGACTCACGAAGCCGATCGATATCGCCTTCGCGCCCGACGGCCGCCTGTTCGTCGTCGAGCAGGAGGGCCGCGTGCGCATCGTGCAGCCGGACGGGTCGCTCCTGACGTTCCTCGACATCTCGGCGAAGGTCGACAGCACGGACGAACGCGGGCTGTCGTCGATCGCGTTCGATCCGGCGTTCGCGACGACCGGGCGCGTGTTCCTCGACTACACGCGGGAGGCGACCGCGACCGTGCCCGCGCACAACCGCGTCGTGCGGGTGAAAGCGAACGGGAACACCGCGGTCCCCGGGAGCGAGCGGCTGATCTTCCGCCTTCCCGACCAGGACGACACCCACCACCACGGCGGGTCGATGACGTTCGGTGACGACGGGAAGCTCTACATCACCACCGGCGACAACGTGGGCGGCTCGAGTCACCTGCTCTCGAACCTGCTCGGGAAGGTGCTGCGCATCAACAAGAGCGGCACGATCCCGAGCACGAACCCCTTCTACCGCACCCTGTCGGCCAAGCACAGGGCGATCTGGGCTGCCGGCCTGCGGAACCCCTTCAAGATCGCGGAGGACCCCGGCGCGAACCGCCTCTACATCAACGACGTCGGCGATGCCGCGTGGGAGGAGATCGACCGGGGGGTCGCGGGCGCCAACTACGGGTGGCCGTTGTACGAGGGGCCGGAGACCGACCCCGCGTACACCGACCCGCTCTTCGCGTACGGCCACGACGGGGACGCCGCCACCACGGGATGCTCGATCACCGGCGGCGCGTTCTCCCGGGGATCGGCCTTCCCGAGCCACTTCAACGGCGACTACTTCTTCGCCGACTTCTGCAACGGGTGGATCCGTAGCTACGACGTCGGCACGGGGGTCGCGAGCGGCTTCCTCACGGGGGCGACCTCGATCGTCGACGTGGCGTTCGGCCCCGACGGCCGCATGTACTACGTGAGCCGGGGCGCGGCGGGCGCTGCGCCGATCTGGGCGATCGACCACCCCGCGTAGCGCGCGCTCACGGCCTGCGCGAGGTTCGGATAGGCTGCCCGGCGTCACACTGCCCACTCGCCATCACTGGAGGACGACTCGTGTTCGCGACGCTCGGACGTTGGTGCTTCCGCAACCGGGGCAAGGTCGCCCTGCTCTGGCTCGCCGCTTTGATCCTTGGTGGCGTGGCCAGCGGCGTGATCGGCACCGCCTACAGCTCGGAGTTCGCGCTGCCCGACGTGGAGAGCCGCCGCGGGTTCGACATCCTCGACGAGCACTTCGCCGACTCGAGCGCCGGCGGCGAGGGCGGCACGATCGTCTTCCGCGCGGAGCAGGGCGTCGACGACCCCGAGGTCCAGCAGGCGATGAGCGCCTACTTCGAGGAGGTCTCGCAGATCGAGGGCATCACGCTCGTCAGCCCCTACTCGGAGGAGGGCGCCCAGCAGATCGCCGCGCAGGGTCCCGAGGCCGGGAAGATCGCCTACGCGCAGATCGGGCTGCCCCGCGACGTCACGCTCGAAGAGGCGACGGCGATCGGCGCGGAGATCCGGGAGGCGATGCCCGAGATCCCCGGCGTGCAGATCGAGCTGGGCGGCGCGCTGCTCGCCGAGTTCGAGGTGCCGAGCTCGGAGCTGCTCGGCCTCGCCTTCGCGATCATCGTGCTGATCCTGGCGTTCGGGTCGGTGCTCGCCATGGGACTGCCGATCGGCATCGCGCTCGCCGGCATCGGCGTGGGCACGATCCTCGCCGGGTTGCTCAGCCACGTGCTGTCGATCCCGGACTTCGCCACCACCGTGGCCGTGATGCTCGGTCTCGGCGTCGGCATCGACTACGCGCTGTTCATCGTCACCCGATACCGCGAGAACCTGCACAAGGGGGCCTCGGTCGAGGACGCGACGGTCGTGGCGCTCGACACCGCCGGCCGCGCCGTCGCGTTCGCGGCCACCACGGTCGTGATCTCGCTGCTCGGCATGCTCCTCATGGGCCTGTCGTTCATCACCGGCCTCGCCGGCGCCGCGGCCGTCGTCGTCTTCGTCACGGCGGTCGCGTCGCTCACCCTGCTCCCCGCGCTCCTCGGGTTCGCGGGCGAGCGGGTCGAGGTGACACGCTGGCGCGGACTGATCGCCGCGCTGCTCGTGGCCGTGGGGCTCGCGGGGGTCGCCCTCGCGTTCCAGCCGCTGGCGCTCGTCGGGCTGGCGCTCGCCGCCGTGGTGCTCGTCGCGAGCTTCGCCGTCGCGCCGCTGCGGCGCGAGGTGCCGCGTCGCGCGCCACGGCCGCTGCGCGAGACGATCCCGTACCGGTGGAGCCGCGTGATCCAGCGGCACCCGGTGGTCGCGGCGCTCGCCGGCGTGGCGATCCTGCTCGTGCTGGCGATCCCGTTCTTCAGCCTGCGCATGGCGTTCAGTGACGAGGGCAACTACCCGGAGGAGACGACCACCCGCCAGGCCTACGACCTGTTGGCGCTGGGGTTCGGCCCGGGCTTCAACGGCCCGATGCTGCTCGCCACCGAGATCCCCGAGGGCACCGACCCCGCGGCGCTCGAGGGCGTCACCGAGGCCCTGGCGGCCGACCCCGGCGTGGCCTTCGTGACGCCCGCGGTCCCGAACGATCCGGCGCAGCCCACCGCGGCGCTGTGGCGGCTGTTCCCGACGACCGCCCCGCAGGACGAGGCGACCACCGAGCTGGTCGAGCGCCTGCGCGACGAGGTGCTGCCCGCCGCGGAGGGGGACACCGGGCTCGACGTCGCGGTGTCGGGCGGGGTCGCCGCGTCGGTCGACTTCTCGGAGTACCTGACCGAGCGGATGCCGCTGTTCATCGGCGTGGTGCTGCTGCTGTCGTTCCTGCTGCTGATGCTGGTGTTCCGGTCGCTGCTGGTGCCGCTGAAGGCGGTGATCATGAACCTGCTGTCGATCGCCGCGGCGTACGGCGTGGCCACGGCCGTCTTCCAGTGGGGATGGTTCGGCAGCGTGCTCAACATCGAGCCCGCGCCGATCGAGCCGTTCGTGCCGATGATGATGTTCGCGATCGTGTTCGGGCTCTCGATGGACTACGAGGTGTTCCTGCTGTCGCGGATCCGCGAGGAGTACCTGCGCACGGGGGACAGCCGTCTCTCGGTCGCCGACGGCCTGGCGGCCACCGCCCGGGTGATCACGGCGGCGGCCGCGATCATGGTCGTGGTGTTCGGCAGCTTCATCGGGGAGAGCGACCGCATCGTGAAGCTGTTCGGCGTGGGGCTCGCGAGCGCGGTGTTCCTCGACGCCACGATCGTGCGGATGCTGCTGGTGCCGGCCACGATGGAGCTGCTCGGCGACCCGAACTGGTGGCTGCCGAAGTGGCTGGACCGGGCGCTCCCGAAGGTCGCGGTGGAGGGCGAGGACCTGCTGCTGGAGCCCGAGCTCGAGAGGGTGTGAGCGGCCCAACGCCCGAGCTACGTCACCAACGCCTCACGGTCCGAGGAGCTCGCTCGAAACATACCTAGACGGAGTCCGCCAGGAACCCGGTCAGCACGCCGCCCTCGCCGGTGACCCCGCCTCCGCGCGCGTATACGACGAGCGACGACTGACCGCAGGTCCGGCCACCAGGGTTCGCCACCCGGCAGCCGTCCGCGCCATGCGGGTATGCACCGACCGCCGCACCACAGCCGGTAGCCGAGGACTCGACGCTCCTGCGTCACGGCGAAGCCGTTCCCGGACCCGCTCACCTCGAAGATGCGTTGCCGGAACCGATCGGACCAGGCCGGCCGGCATCGCTCGTCGCAGTCGATCGGGAACACCGCGACCCGGTGATCGCGGTACGACGACGCCACCACCCATCGGTCGGTGACGTGGTCGACGTCCAACCCGCCGGGCATCCGCGCGGTCCACGCCGGCTGACATGGATCGGTGCAGTCGACCGGCCAGGCGACGATGCCCCCCAGCGACGTCGTGAAGGCGAGCCCCGGGCCGGGCACCGGTGCCTGGTCGTTGAAGGCGGTCGATGCCGTCCACACGGGCTCGCACGGCAGGGTGCACCCCTCGTCGTAGGCGACGACCTCCCTCGGTTCCCCACCCGAGCTGAACACGATGCGCCCGTCGACCACCGCAGGCGGCGTCGGGTTGTCGCCGCGTCGAGCCCGGAACGCCAGCCCGCATGCGCCGCCGGAGGCGCAGTCGAGCGAGATCCCGTACAGCCTCGGGTTCATCACGAAGTACGCGACGTCGTTCGCGATCTCGATGTGGACGAGCAGCCAGCTCCGCCGCTCACGCGTGAAGGCATAGGACGGCTCGCACGGGTCGGTACAGGAAGCGGGGAAGACGGCCAGCCCTGCCTCCCGTCGTTCGCTGATGAGCGCGACGATCGCGCCGTCGTGCACCGTGGGTGCGTGGTAGCGGCCCTCGGCCGTCCACGTCGGTTCGCAGACGCCTCCGTCGCTGCGGCAGTCCTCGGGGAACACGGCCAGCCGGTCGTCCCCGTTCGCGATCGCCACGAGCCCATCGCCGGCGCCGACCTCGTACGCGTCGAACCGCTGCACAGGCAGTGCCGTGCGCCACAGGGGTTCGCATGTCGGATCGCAGGCACGCGGGAAGACCGTCGCACCACGGCTCGTGCCGACGACGACGAGCTCGTCGGTGAACGCGGGGTCGAAGATGGCCGAGCCGTGCCGCACCTCGGCCGTCCAGGTCGGGTCTCGGGGCAGGTCGCCCCAGGCCACCAGCGGCGGCGAGGTCCCGGCGCTCGCCGAGGTCGCGGGCAGGTTCCAGAGCAGCGCGATCGCGACGAGGGTCGCGACGAAGGGGATGCGAAGTCGGCGCTCCATGAGGGCTCCTCGGGTGGGTTCCGTCCGAAGGGAACCACAGCCACCATGGGGGAGCCAAGTCCTGCGGGATCATCCGGTGCGCGATCTGGCTCGGTGTGGGACGCTCGTGGTCATGGAGCGAGTCGAGGGCATCGGAGGCTTCTTCTTCACGGCGAGCGACCCGGACGCGCTCGCGGCCTGGTACCAGGAGCACCTCGGCATCGAGCCGCCTCCGACCTCGTACGACGGGGCCGTCTGGACGCAGCGCGAGGGCCCGACCGTGTTCGCGCCGTTCCCGGCCGAGGACAACCCCTACGTCGGGCCGACCGGGTGGGGCATCAACTTCCGGGTGCACGATCTCGACGCGATCGTGTCGCAGCTACAGGCGGCCGGAATCGACGTCGCGATCGACCCCGAGGCGTACCCGAACGGGCGGTTCGCGCAGCTGCGGGATCCGGAAGGAAACGCGATCCAGCTCTGGCAGCAGGTCTAGAGGGAGCCGACACCACTATCGGTGTCACGCGCAGGTCGGCGGTCGTCCGCGGGCGGGCCTCAGGCGCCGGTGTCGCGGCAGGTTCGACAGGGAGCCAGCTGTCGAGGCACTGGTTCACGCGGTCCACGCTCGTCGTCCGCCGAGGAAGTACGCCGCGATCGAGCCCGCGAGTGTCGTGACGAAGGCAACGCCGCAGCGCATCAGACCGTGCTCGAGGAAACCGACCGTGGTCACGGATCTGGCCGCTCTGCCGATTCCTCGATGGCGCGGAGGGAGAGTCACGTATTGCACTACAATCCTGCAATCTCACGAACGTGGGACCACGGAGGGGAGGGCAGGATGTGGATCGCGAACTGCACCGTCATCGACGTCGAGGATCCCGATCGGTCGTTCACCGGAGCGCTCCGCATCGAGGAGGGGCGCATCGTCGAGTCCTCCGAAAGCGCCGGGCGGCCGGGCTCCGACACGATCGATCTGGGCGGTCGGTTCCTGATCCCCGGGCTGATCACGTGTCATACGCACCTCACCGAGGTCTACCCCTTCGCAGCCTCGGACGGTGAGTCACCCGCGACCTCCGCGTTGCGCGCACGATCCGTCGCGGAGGCCGCGCTGCTCGCCGGGGTGACCACGGTCCGATGCGTCCACGAGACGAACCGCGCCGACCTCTACCTCCGGCAGGCTCACGCGGAAGGCTGGGCACCGACCACGCCACGGATCTTCGCGGCCGGCCAGGCGATCACCACGACCGGCGGGCACGGTGACGGGGGCGGCGGTTGCGTGCGGGCGGACGGCCCAGAGGAGTTCCTGCACGCCGCGCGGGATGAGCTCGCCGCCGGCGCCGACCACATCAAGATCTTCATCTCGGGCGGGATCGGCGACGCGAGCGAGAACCTCACGACGGTTCAGATGTCCCTCGAGGAGATGACGGCGACCGTGGCGGCCGCGGACGCACACGGCGCGTACGTCGTCGCGCACGCGGGCAATTCGGCTTCGATCAAGGTCGCGCTCGACGCCGGCGTCCGGTCCTTCGAGCACGGGTACGACCTGGACGACGAGACCGCTCGGCTGATGGTCGAGCGGGAGGTCTTCTTCACCCCGACGATCAACGTCACGCACGTCCGCAGCTGGATGCTGCCGCGAGGGTTCGACGAATCCCAGGTGAGTCGCGCCGCCGAGGTCGAGCCGATGCACGCGCGCAGCCTCGAGACGGCGATCCGGCACGGCGTGACGCTGGTCAACGGAACCGACGGCGCTCCGGCCGAGCCTGTCGAGGGCACGTTCATGACCGCGATCGAGGCCGAGCTGATGTCGGAGGCGGGGATCGGCCCCCTCGGCGCGCTCAGGGCAGCGACCGTGAACGCGGCCCAGCTTCTCGGCGCGCCCGAACTCGGGACGACCCGCGTGGGTGGAGCCGCGGATCTGATCGCGATGCCGGATGACCCGACGGCCGACATCCGGGCCCTCAGGGGGATCGACTGGGTCATGAGCAGGGGAGGGGTCGTGCGCGCAGCCGAGGTTGCGTGAGCGCCTCGGCGGGTCTCTCGCCCGGCACGGATTGCACTACAATCCTGCAATCAGACGAACCCTCGGGTCGTGAGGAAGGGGAGCGATGAGCGGCAGGGTCGGCATCGGACTGGTCGGGCTGGGGATGGCGGGGCGCACGCACGTGCGGGAGATCGCCCACGTCGACGGGGCGTCGACGACCGCGGTGTTCGGACGCTCCCGCGAGAAGGCGGAGGCGTTCGCGGCCCAGTTCGACGTGCCGAAGGTGTACACCGACTACGAGGCGTTCCTCGCCGATCCCGACGTCGACGTCGTGGACATCCTCACGCCGCACGGCGTGCATCGCGACTACGCCGTTCCGGCCGCCGACGCCGGCAAGCACGTGGTCGTGGAGAAGCCGCTCGAGCTCGACCTCGAGCGAGCTCGCGAGATCATCGACGCGTGCGAGCGGAACGGCGTCACGCTGGGCGTGATCTACCAGATGCGGTTCGGCGAGTGGGCCAGGCGTCTGAAGCGCGCGGTCGACGACGGCGAGCTCGGCGAGCTGATCCTCGTCGACGGCATCGAGAAGGCGTTCCGCGACCCCGAGTACTACGCGCGCGATCCGTGGCGCGGCACGCGCGAGATGGAAGGCGCCGGCTGCCTGATGACCCAGTCGATCCACGTGATCGACCTGATGCAGTGGCTCGCCGGTCCCGTCACCACCGTCAGCGGCTTCGTCCGGACCGCGCGCCACGACATCGAGGTGCCCGACCTGTCGGTCGCGCGCTTCACCTATGCGAACGGTGCGCCCGGCATGCTCCAGAGCTCGACCGCGATCCTGCCGGCGCTGCGGTCGCGCGTGGAGGTTCACGGCACGAACGGCAGCGTGATCTTCAACCCGGAGTACGACCACCTCTACTTCTGGGACGTCGCGGGCACCCAGGAGGGGCCGGTCGAGTCCGGGCTCGCCTTCCCGTTCGTGGATACGCCGGACCCGAACGAGTTCCCCGAGGAGCGACACCGTCTCGCGCTCACCGACATCCTGGAGGCGATCGCGGACGGTCGCGAGCCGCTCGTGCCCGGCGCCGAGGCGCTGAAGTCGCTCGCGATCGTGCTGGCGATCGAGGAGTCCGCCCGCACGGGGTGTGAGGCGGAGGTGCTCGACACGGGGCCGTGAGCCGCGCTCAGAAGACCTCGAGGAGGCGGGTCTCGCCGACCTGGAGGTGCTTCGTGAGGAGGCGGGCCGCCTCGACCCGGTCTCCGTCAGTCATCGCCTTCGCGATGCGCCGATGCTCCTCCATCCAGTTCGTCTGGTACTCGGCGTCCGCGCGATCGAGGTAGGCGAGGCCGAGGCGGAGCTCGCCGAGCAGCGTGCTCTCGAAGGTGACGAGTCGCTCGTTGTGGAGGAACCCCACGATCCCGCGATGGAAGGCCGCGTCGGCGTCCCTGATCGCGTTCAGGTCGTGGGAGCGGGTCCCCGCCTCCATCTGGTCGATGGCGTCCCTGAGCGCCTGCAATCCTTCGGCCACGGCGTCCTTGGACGCCCCGCGCACGGCCTTGAGCTCCACGAGCCGGCGGGCCGCATAGATCTCGACGACGTCGGTCGCGTCGACGGTCGCGACCGCGACGCCCTTGTGCGGTCGATGCTCGAGCAGTCCCTCGCCGAGCAGCAGGCGGACACCCTCACGAACGGTGTTGCGGGACACCCCCAGATCCTCGGCCAACGCCACCTCACGGATCGGCGTGCCGGGCGCGAGCGCACCCGAGAGGATCCGGTTGCGGACGATACCCGCGAGCTGCGTCGCCGTGCTCGTTCGGTCGATCCGTACGGCGCCGGGATCTTCGTTCGCCACGCGTACCTCCTCAGGCCTTTCCAGGTTGCTGGACAATAGTACGATTCCACACCAGCACAGGAAGGCGTCGATGATGGACGACGTGATGCGCGTGAGGACCGTCGACTACCACACGGCCGGCGAGCCGTTCCGGATCGTCCTCGACGGTGTCCCCGACATCCCCGGACGCTCGATCCTCGAGCGCCGAGCAGCCGCCGCGCGCGACCCACGGATCGATGCCGTCCGACTGCTCCTGGTGAACGAGCCGAGAGGTCACGCCGACATGTACGGCTGTTTCCTCGTGCCACCTGAGGACGGGGCGCACCTCGGTGTGCTCTTCTGGCACAAGGACGGCTACTCGACCGCGTGTGGACATGGCACGATCGCGCTCGGGGCGTGGGCCGTCGAGACCGGGCGGGTGCCGAGCGAGCCGAGCGGTGCCACCGATGTGGTCATCGACGTCCCGTCCGGTCGCGTGACCGCCCGCGTCACGACCGACGCCGGCACGGTCACGAAGGTCGCGTTCGCCAACGTCGGCGCGCGGGTGATCGGGCGCGACATCGAGGTCGAGACGAGCCAGGGGCGGCTCGCCGTGGATGTCAGCGACGGAGGCGCGATCTACGCGTCGCTCCCGGCGGCGAGCGCCGGCCTCGCGGTCCGACCCGACGATCTCCACCACCTCATCGCGCTCGGCCGCGAGATCAAGTGGGCGCTCGACGACACGCCCTGGGCGGACCACCCCGACGATCCCCGGCTCCGTGGGATGTACGGCGTGATCTGGTACGACGACCTCGGGACCGGCCCCGACGGGGGGCCCCATCAGCGCAACGTCACCGTGTTCGCCGATGGCGAGGTCGATCGTTCACCGTGCGGGTCCGGCACCTCGGCGAGGCTGGCGCTGCTCCATGCGCAGGGCCGGATCGCCGTCGGCCAGACGATGATCCACGACTCGGTCATCGGATCGAGCTTCGAGGCACGCGTGCTCCGTGTCACCGGCGATGTGGTGATGACCGAGGTCGACGGCATGTCGTTCGAGACCGGGCGGAGCACGTTCGTCCTGGATCCCCGCGACCCCATCGGGACGGGGTTCCTGCTGCGGTAGGCCCCGTGCCTTGACCCCCTCCCCAGCATCGCCCTACAATCCTACAGCCATACAAGCGACCGATGCTGCCCGGCTGGCCCGAGCGCCGTGGTCGCGGTCCACGTGCAACCGAGGGGGCGTCGAACCGGTGACGGCGGAGGTCGAGAGCGGCGCTGACACACATCCCGCCACACCACGTCGTTCGAAGGGCTCTCGCGGCGAGGCGCTCGGGCGCATGCCCGGCGCGGCCTCGTTCCTCGGTATCGCGGGCATCGCCTGGACCATCGTCGCCGTCGTCGTGCCGCTCTACGCCATCTTGGCGATCACGTTCGGCCGCAACGACCCCATCCTGTTGCTGGCTCGACCCGAGTGGGATCCGACCTCGTGGCGAGCGACGCAGTTCAGCGCGGTCCTCGGGGATCTGTTCGGTGGCGGGCTCGGCCAGGTGTGGGTGCGCACCACCACCTACGTCGTCGCCGCCACCGCGCTGTGCATCCTCATCGGCTACCCGGTCGCGTACTTCCTCGCCCGCTGCGCGCGGCCGGGGCGGCGCGGGATCTACGTGGCGCTCGTGCTCACCCCCCTGTGGATCCCCTACATGATGCGGATGCTGGCCTGGGTCGGGCTGCTGAGTCGCGACGGCATCGCGAACAGCGTCCTCAGCACGGTCGGGATCGAGCCGATCACGTGGTTGTCGGGCAAGCCGCTCGTCGTGATCATGGGCCTCGTCTACGGCTACATCCCGTTCCTGATCCTCCCGCTGTTCGTGGTGCTCGACCGCGTGCCGGAGTCGACCCTGGAGGCGGGGCGCGACCTCGGCGCTTCGGGGTGGGCCACGTTCCGGCGCGTCACGCTGCCGCAGTCCAGGCCGGGGCTGCTCGCGGGTATCGCGCTGATCTCCTTGCCGATGTTCGGCGACTTCTTCACGACCAACCTGCTGTCGGGGTCCCCGTCGACGCGCATGGTCGGCAACGAGATCGACTTCTACATCAACGAGTCGCAGACCTCGGGCGCCCGCGGCGCGGGTATCACCTTGCTGCTGGTGCTGTTCACGGCGCTGTTCATGATCTACTACCTCGCGAAGTCGGGGAGCTCGGCGCGCAACCAGCCATCGCAATCCATCGAGCGTTCGGGCGGCGACATCGAGGGCGGGCGGCTGCTCCGCTGGTGGACGTGGGGCTACATCGCGTGGATGCTGATCCCGGTCGCGATGGCGGTGGCGTTCTCGTTCAATGCCGGCAGATCGCGTTCGCTGTGGCAGGGGGCGTCGTTGCGGTGGTACGTCTCCGAGGGGTCGGTCTTCCGCAACGAGGCGCTCATCGGCGCGCTCGGGCAGACCCTGCGGCTCGCGATCTTGACGACGATCATCACCGTCCCGCTCGGGCTCGGGCTCGCGATGGGGATCACGCGTTGGCGGGGGAGGGCGCGCGGCGCCTCGAGCGTCCTCGTGCTGGCGCCGCTGGCCATCCCCGAGATCGTGCTCGCCGTGGGGCTCTTCTTCGCGGTGAGCGAGCTCTATGAGTTCCTGCCGTTCGGGACCCTCGCCCAGGTGCTGGGGCACGTCGTGTTCTTCCTGCCCGTCGCGGTGCTGATCATCGAGGGTCGGCTGCTCCTCGTGGGCTCCTCGTACGAAGAGACCGCGATGGACCTGGGCGCATCGCCGTTCGGCGCCGCGGTCCGGGCTCTGCTCCCGATGCTCATGCCGGCCCTGCTCGCGGCCTCGCTGTTCACCGTCGTCGCGTCGATGGACGACTTCGTCATCAGCCAGTTCCTGAGCGGCGGAGAGTCGAGCATCACGGTGCCGATGCGGCTCTACGTGGCCGCGCGGTCCCTGTCGACGCCGGCCACGAACGCCCTCGCCACGCTGCTGCTGGTGGCCAACGCCCTCGTCATCACCGTTGCCCTCCTGGGGCTGCGCTACTTCCGCCGCCGAGACACGGTCCAGCAAGGCCAAGGCCCGCTGGCGATCGGAGCCGTATGAGTCCGAAGTGAGGCCGTGGTGTCGCACGACCCGTCCCGTGGACCTGACCCGCGAACGTAAGGAAGGAGCAGAGATGGCAGCGCAACCGAGGTACAACCGACGGCAGTTCCTGTGGCGGTCCACCGCCGCGGTGATCGCTGTGCCGACCCTGGCGCAACTGCTCGCCGCGTGCGGCTCGGACGACCCGTCGACGTCCGCAGCCCAGGGATCGGTCACGCTCGACCCCGCGAACCCCACCCCCCTGCCGGTCTTCGAGGACAATCCGCCGATCGAGAGCGGCCTGTCGCCGGAGGCGGGTCCCCTGACGCTCCTGACCTGGGCGGACTACGTCCCGGCCGAGATCGTCAAGGACTTCGAGAAGGAGTACGGGGTCACCGTCGAGCAGGTCACCATCAACTCGGCGGACGAGGCGCTGCGCAAGGTCGCGAGCGGCGAGGTCCCGTTCGACCTGTACGCCGGGCTCGTCGAGGTGATGCCGCCGTTGATCGAGGGCAAGCTCGTTCAGCCGCTCAACCACGACTACATCCCCAACATCACGAACATCTGGCCGACGCTGCAGGACCCGTGGTACGACCCCGGCTCGGTGTACTCGATCGCGAGCGTGGTCGGCGCGTTCGGGATCGGCTGGCGGACCGACATGATCGACATCGACATCCCCAACCTGGAGAACCCGTGGGACGCGATGTGGGACCCGGCGGCCAAGGACATCGTCGCGTTCTACGACCAGTTCCGTGAAGCCCTCGCCTTCTCGCTGTTCCACGACGGGGTGAACAACCCGAACACCCCGACCGACGAGGAGCTGGCCGCCGCGGTCGAGGGCCTGCGGTCGCTCATCGCGGACAACGGCGCGCGGGTCGGCGACAACGTCGGGTTCGCGGGGCTCGGTGAGGGGACCTACGGCGTCGTGCAATCGTTCCAGGGGGACTCGCAGTACGCGGAGTTCTCGATGCCGCAGGGGAGCGACCCCTCGGTGCTGCAGTACGTGTGGCCACCGGCGGCCACCGATGGCGCCGTCGGCGGCACGGTGAGCGACGACTTCTGGATGCTGAGCAAGGAGTCGAAGAGCCCCGTGCTCGCACACGAGTTCATCAACTGGGTCATCGGCAAGGAGCCGGCGCAGACCTGGTACGAGCTCTACGGTCTGCAGCTCCCGCAGAACCACCTGACGCCCGAGGTGCTCATCTCGGAGGGGATCGTGCCCGAGCAGCTCTCGACGCAGATCCTGACGCCCGAGGGTTTCGACCACGGCCAGTGGGTCCTTCCGCTGACCGAAGCCCAGCAGCAGCGGCTGGTCGACGCGTGGGCCGAGGTGCAGCGCGGGTAGGGGGCTCAGGCGGCGGGCGGCCGGACCGAGCGTCGCACGCTCTTCATGGATGGGTTGATCCGCAGGCGCCGAAGAAGGGGGGACAGCAGATGAGACTGCAAGACGTCACCACCGATGGCGTCGGCTTCGCTGAGATGGTCAAGACCGCGACGAGCCTCCTGGAACGCTGCAAGGTACGGCCGGATGAAGAAGTCGTCGTCTACACCGACACCGGCGGGGATGCCTCGCTGTCGGAGGCGATCCAGATCGCGGCCACGAACATGGGCTGCGACACCACCGTGGTGATCGGAACCCCGCGATTCGCCCTGCTCGACCCTTCCGGCGCCGCCGTCGAGGCCATGAAGCGGGCCGACATCGTCTTCGACCTCGCGTCGGCGACCTGGTCCGACTACGCGCTCGCGATCCAGCACATCGTCGATGCGGGCACCAGGGTCCTGCAGGTGATGCTCCCCGCGCGCGCCTTCGTGGAGCGGCCCCCGACCGACGAGATCCTCGGGCGGGTGGCCCGACTGGGGGAGATCTTCGACGCGGGCACCGAGATGCGGGTCAACAGTCTGAGCGGGACCGACCTGACCTTCGCCCGGGGGGATCTACCGCTGGACCCCGGTCGCGGGCTCGTGGACCGGCCGGGATCGTGGGACAGCTGTGGCGTCTTCAGTCAGACGTTCGCTCCGGCCCCTGGCACCGTGAACGGGACGTTGGTCTTCGACGGCCCGCTCACGCTCCTGCCGCAGTACCGATTCGTGACCCGGCGCCCGATCGTGACCCAGATCCGTGACGATCGGCTGGTGTCGATCGAGGAGGACCACCGCGAGGCGAAGCTGCTCGCCCGGTGGTTCGAGTCGTTCGGCGACGAAGGGGTGTACCTGTTCTCGCATGCGGGCGCCGGGGTCGACCACCGTGCGCACACCGAGATCGTCGACGTGAACGGATGGGAGAGCATCCTCGGGGCCGTCGTCTTCGGGATCGGGGCCAGCTCCAACGTGAACTTCAAGGGGAACCGCTTCGCGACGGGGCATATGGACGGCGTGCTCCTCGATGCGTCGCTCGAGATCGACGGGGCCCCGGTGATCGAGGACGGGCGGTTCACCGACGCCTGCGGCGTGGTTGTGTGACACGCGGGTAGGGGGCTCAGGCGGCGGGGGGCCGGACGGCGATCACGTCCATCTCGACGTGGAACCGTTCGTCCATCAGCTCACACACGATGGTGGTCCTGACCGGCTTGGCGCCGCCGAAGCCTTCGGCGTACAGCTCGTTGAACCGGGCGAAGCTGTCACGTGACGTGAGGTAGGCGCCGACCCGCACGACGTCGCCGAGGCCGCAGCCGGCGGCGCGCAGGCAGGCCTCGATGTTGCGGATCACGGCGCGGACCTGGCCGTCGAGGTCGGGGGCCACGAGCGCGCCGTCGGCATCGACCGGGACCTGGCCCGAGACGAACACGAGGTCATCGGTCGCGACGACCGGGACGTAGGGCCGCGCGGGGACCATGATGTCGGGCGGCTGGATCTCTTCACGCATCCGTCGGGCTCCTTTCGCCCAGCACCTCGATGAACCGATCGGCGCCGATGTTGCCACCCGACAGGATGACACCGACGCGCCCGCCCTCGGCGTCGATGCTGCCGGCGAGCAGGGCCGCGACACCGACGGCGCCGCTCGGCTCGACGACGAGCTTCAGCCGTTCGAACAGGTACCGCATCGCCGCGCGGATCTGGTCGTCGGTCACGGTGACGATGTGGTCGACGACGCGCCGGTTCACCTCGAGCGTCAGTACCCCCGGCGTCACCGGTTGCAGGCCGTCGGCGATGGTGCGGGGCACGCCGGGGAGCTCGACCCGGTCGCCGGTCTCGAGGGACCGGCGCGTGTCGTCGGCGCCCTGGGGCTCGACGCCGATCACGATCGCGTCCTCCCGGTGGGCCCGCAGGGCTGTCCCCGAGCCCGCGATCAGCCCGCCCCCGCCGACCGGCACCACCAGGATGTCGGGGGGCCCGATCTGCTCGATCAGCTCGAGCGCGGCGGTGCCCTGTCCAGCCATGATCAACGGGTCGTCGTACGGCGGGATCAAGGTGAGCCCACGGTCACGCGCGAGCCGGTCGGCGATCTCGGCTCGATCCTCGCGGTAGCGGTCGTAGACGACGACCTCGGCGCCGTAGCCGGCTGTCGCCGCGAGCTTGGTCGGCGGCGCGTCGTCGGGCATCACGATCACCGGCCGATGCTGCGTGCAGAGCCCGGCGGCGATCGCGACCGCCTGCGCGTGGTTGCCCGACGAGAACGCCACGACGCCTGCGCGGCGTTCGTCATCGGAAAGGCGAGCTGATCCGGTTGTAGGCGCCGCGGATCTTGAACGAACCACCGCGTTGCAGGTTCTCGGCCTTCAGCGAGACGCTCGCGCCGACCTCGCGGTCGAGCGTGCGTGACGTGATGACCGGGGTCTCGTGGGCGACGCCCCGAAGGCGTGCCGCTGCCGCCTCGACGTCAGCGAGCTCGATCGTCACGGGTCGCCTTCGGAGCGGTCGGGGTCGAGCGGCGCGAACAGCACCAGGTCCTCGACCCGGGTGCGAGCGCTGCCGGGACGGTGGCGGCGTCCGCGGGGGCGGTGATCGGCTCGATGGCCGACACCCACGATGAGCTGCGGGTCCAGGTTCGGTGGCAGGTTCAGGAACACGCGCATGGCCGACGGCGAGTCGGCGGTCATCGGGCCGGCGACCAGACCGAGCGCATGCGCGGCGAGCAGCATGTTCTGCGCGGCGGAGCCGACGTCCCAGTACACCTCGCGGTGCGAAGGGATCGGCGCCTCGTAACCGGCCAGGTCCCAGTCGATGCAGATCATGATCGCCGCGGCCGGCACGCCGGCGACCATGCCGGGCGAGAACATGTGGATCGCGCGGAGCACCGCGGCGTCGGTCACGACGACGAACCGATGGACGCGCAGGTTCGAGCCCGCGGGGGCCCACCGCGCGGCCTCGAGGATCGTCCACAACGTCTCGGGGTCCACGGGTCGGTCGCTGTAGGCCTTCGCCACGCGCCGGGTTCGGATCGTCTCGAGCGTGTCACGCATCGTCGTCGTCGACCCAGCCGGGGCAACCTCGCGCGCGAGGTTCGCGATCAGCTCATCGAGGTAGGCCTCGCTGTCTCGGGCGCCGCTCCCATCGGATCCCACTCCCGTGCGGGGATCGATCGCTCGAGTTCGCGAAGGAACGTCTCGAGCGAACCGGTCGCCCGCGGGGCCCAGGCGGTCGCGAGCCGCTCGGCCGCCGTCGCGAGCCGGTAGGTCCCGTACCCGGGGGGATCGAACAGGCAGCTGCGTGAGCTCGACAAGCAGGAACGCGAGCAGCTCGAGCGCCTCGTCGTGGGTCAGCGCCAGCTCACGGTCGGCCGCCGTCTGGTCCTCGCTCATGGCTCGCCGGCACGACCCTTCACCCCAGACGGCTGACCCGGATGGTCTGTAGGCCTTCGGTCCGGGTCCGCAGACACCCGGCGGCCAGCTCGTCGAGCCCCTCGTCGACGGTCGCCCAGACGGTCATCGGGTACCGGGCCGAAGCTGAACTCGAACCGCGTCTCACGGCCGTAGACGAGGGCGAGGTCCCAGTACTCCTCGGTGATGCCGACCCCGTAGCCCGGCGGGAAGTAGCCGAAGCAGATGTCGCCCGGGATCGGGAGCACGCGTGAGGTTCTCGCTGGGGGAGCGACGTCGGATCGAAGACCCGGTTGGCCTCAGGCGACCTCGACCGACACCATGCGCCCCGCCCACCCCGCGTGGATGCCTGTCGTCACGATGGGCTGCTCGATCGCCTGCCACATGGCGTCGCACGTCTTCGGGGCGAGCGTCGTCGTCCAGGACCGCCGTCGCAAGTTCGCCGGTCCGCTCGAACCTGATCTGGATCCTCCTCACACGACCCCCGATTCCTCGGTGAACCGTCCCGCCTCGATGACCTGACGCCTGCGTTCTCGGTGGACCTATCCGAGCGCTGCCTCGTCCAGCACGTGGGTCGTGCCTCGCCCGATCACGAGCTTGACGTCGCGCAGCGTTCGAGGTCCTCGAGCGGGTCGCCGGCGACCGCGATCACGTCGGCGGACATGCCGGCCGCGAGCGTGCCGAAGTCGGCGTGCGCCGAGATCACCGCGGCCGCGTCGCGCGTGGCCGCCTGGATCGCGCGGTAGGGCTCGACCCCGAACGTCGTGAAGACCTTGATCTCGTTCACCATGTCGCCGTAGCTGTCGGTCCCGGTCGCGTACAGCACGCCGGCGTCGAGGGCATGCTGGAACGACCGACGGTGGACATCGAGGACCTGGTCGGCGACGTCGATCCAGCTCGGCTCGAGCCCGAACTCGTGGCCGCGGTGGACGATGCCGAGCATGACATCCAGGGTCGGCACGAGCATGACCCCGTGGTCGGCCATGAACCGCGCGTGGTCCTCGGTCAGGTAGATGCCGTGCTCGAGGCAGTCGAGCCCGGCTTCCAGGGCGTTCGAGATCCCGCGCTCGCCGTCGGCGTGGGCCGTGACTCGTTTGTCCCGGGAGTGGGCCACGTCGACGACGGCCGCCATCTCCTCGACGGTCAGCTGCGCGTGGGTGGGCATCTCGCCCGGGCTCGCCGCGCTGATGCCGCCGCTGGCCATGACCTTGATGAAGTCCGCCCCGAGCTCGAACTGGCGACGTGCCATCTGGGCGCACGCCCATGGCCCGTCCGCGGCGCCACCGAACGCTCCCTGGTGACCGCCCGTCATGCCGATGGCTTCACCCGCGCACACGAGCCGCGGCCCGATCCCGTAGCCCTCGTCGAGCGCCCGTCTGACGACCAGGTCGACGCCGTGCCGTGCTCCCGGGATCCTGAGCGTCGTGACGCCGCGGGGCAGCGTCTCGCGCGCGTAGTGGGCGAACACCACCGCCCACATGGTGTCGGGCTCATCGAGCGCGTCCGTCCCGGTCGAGAAGCGGCTGCGGCCCGCCACGTGCTCGTGGCAATCGATCATGCCGGGCATGAGCGTCGCATCGGGGAAGTGGCGCTCCTCGACGCCGTCGGCGGCGAGCTCGGCCCGGCGTCCGACGGCCTCGATACGGCCGTCGCGGATACGGACCGCGGCATCACGCAGCGGCGGCTCGTCGTTGGCGGTGATCAGCCTCGGGGCCGATACCAGCATCGGGGGTCCGCTCTCGCGCTCCATCCTGCCTCCCGTCGACGGATGCGTAGAATCGTACTACAATCCAGCAGTCGGACGAACCAGCGGGCCGGTGCGCTGCGGCCCTCAGAGAGGTGGGAGAAGCTCGTGGACACGCTCCAGTACGGTCAGGCTCCGGCGGACACCCCGGCGCTGCACGAGGCGTTCGAGGCGGGCTTGGCGGCGGCCACCGCCGCCCTCGGTGCTCGGCATCCCGGCATCGTCGGGGGCAAGCCCCGCGACGGCGAGGGCTTCCGCCCGGGATGGTCGCCGATCGACCGTGACCTGATCATCGGCGAGTTCGGCCAGCTGAGCGCGGCCGACGTCGACGACGCGGTCTCGATCGCGGCCGCGTTCGCGCCGACATGGGGCGCCACCGATTGGCGCGAGCGGGTCCGCATCACCCGAGCGGCGATCGACCTCATGGAGCAGCGGAAGGCCGAGATCATCGCGGTGTCGGTGCTCGAGACCGCGAAGAACCGTCTCGAAGCGTTCGGCGAGGTCGAGGAGCTGATCGGCCTGGTGCGGCTCAACTGCGATCAGGTCGAGGAGAACGAGGGCTTCGTCTACGGGCTCCCCGGCGACGGCGTCAGCCGCTACCAGGAGGTGCTTCGTCCCTACGGCGTGTGGGGCATCATCGCGCCGTTCAACTTCCCGTTCGCCCTGGCCGCCAACCCGATCTCGGCCGCGCTGCTCGCCGGCAACTGCGTCGTCTTCAAGCCGGCCCACCAGGGAGCGCTGACCGGCCATGCTGATCCACGAGATCTTCACGCAGGCCGGGGTGCCCGCCGAGGCGTTCCACATCCTCACGGGTCCGGGCGCGGTCGTCGGCGCGCGCATCGCGAGCCACCCGGACGTCGGCGGTGTCACCTTCACCGGCTCGTACGCCGTCGGCATGGAGATCTACCGCAACCGCGACGGCGCCCCGCGGCCCGCGATCTGCGAGCTCGGCGGCAAGAACCCGACGGTCGTGAGCGGCCTGCCGACCTCGACAAGGCGGCCGAGGGGCTGATGCACGGCTCGTTCGGCTTCGGGGGACAGAAGTGCGCATCGACCTCTCGCGCGTACGTCCAGCGCGACGTCTACGACGAGTTCGTCGAGCTGCTGCGAGCGAAGACCGACGAGATCGTGATCGGCGACCCGCGCGAACAGGGCGTCTACCTCGGCCCGCTGATCAACGACGCGGCCGGCGAGCGGTACGAGGGCGCCGTCGCCGAGGCGCGGTCGGTCGGGCGCATCGTCACGGGCGGCGAGCGGCTCACCGGCGGCATCTTCGACCGAGGCAACTACGTGCGCCCGACGGTCGTGGAGGCCCCGTCGTCCTCGTGGCTCTGGCGCAAGGAGATCTTCGTGCCGTTCGTGGTCGTCGAGCCCTACGACGACCTCGGCGACGCGATCGGGCGCGCGAACGACACGGAGTTCGGGCTCACCGCGGGGTTCTTCAGCGAGGACGAGGACGAGATCGAGACGTTCCTCGACGGCATCCAGGCGGGCGTCGTCTACGTGAACCGTCGCTCGAGCTCGACCACCGGCGCGTGGCCGGGCCTGCAGACCTTCGGCGGTTGGAAGAGCTCGGGCACGAGCGGGCGGAGCGTCGGCGGACGCTTCTACGTCGCCCAGTACCTGCGCGAGCAGTCGCGGACCGTGATCGCCAGCTGAGCGGCATGGCGACGGCGACCCTCTCCGACGAGGCGGCCGCGATCGCGCAGGCGTTCGCCGACACGTCGACCCGTGCGATCGCGCACGTGCCGTCGAGCGCGATCACGCCGCTGCTGACCGACATGCTCGAGCGAGCGGGCGCGCCGGGCGTGCCCGAGCTGATCCCGGTCGGTCGCGAGGAAGAGGCGATCGGCATCGTCGGCGGGCATGAACCTCGTCGAGCACCGTGCCGCGGTCCTGATGCAGGACAACGGGTTCGGGAACGCGCTGACGGCGATCGCGACGTGGGCCAGCGCGTACCACATCCCGTTGCCGATCTTCGCGAACGATCGGGGCGGCCTCGGCGAGTACAACTCGATGATCCACTCGATCAGCGGGTCGGCGCGCGACCTCCTCGACGTGCTGCGGGTGCCGGTGTTCGACCTGACCTTCCGCGAACGGCCCGACGCCTGGCACGATGTGGCGGTCGAGGCGATCGAGCATGCGTGGCTCACGCGCCGGCCGGTCGCGGTCACGATGAACTTCTGGGAAGGGGCGACGCGAGCGTGACGATCTCCCGGGTCGAGGCCCTGCGGGCGGCGGTGGCGGCGGTGCCCGACGCCGCGTTCGTGGTCACCTGCGGCGCGACGAGCCGCGAGATGGCCGCGGTCGCGGACCGGCCCGGCAACCTCTACCTGCTCGACTCGATGGGGCTCACGACCTCGGTCGCCCTCGGCGTGGCGATCGGCCTGCGGCAGCGGTTCCCGCACGTCGTGGCGATCGACGGCGACGGCTCGCTCCTGATGAACCTGGGCAGCCTCGCCACGATCGGGGCGCACGCGCCGACGAACCTCACGATCCTGCTCCTGGACAACGGCGAGCACGCGTCGGCGGGCGGGATGCCCACGATCTCCGACCGCATCGATCTGTGCCGCGTCGCGGAGGGGTGCGGGGTGCGGGCGGCAGAGATCACCACGGCCGACGGCCTGAGCGACGCGCTCCGTGCCGCGGTGCTCGGGGGCCCGCCGCACTTCCTGCGCATGCGCATCGCGCGCGGGAACGCCGCAGGGGTGCCGTGGCTGCACGCCGACCCGGTGGTGCTGGGCGATCGGTTCCGATCGTGGGCGCTCGCCGACCACGCCGTCGCTCTCGGGCAGGGTGCGTGAGGAGGCCCGCATGATCTCGACGGACCCGTCGCCGTCGGTGCGGGTCGCCGTCGACATCGGCGGCACGTTCGTCGATGCGGTCGCCCAGGACGTGAGGACCGGCGAGCTGGTGACGGTCAAGGTGGCCACCACTCCCCAGCAGCCGACCGCCGGCGTCCTCGAGGCGATCGCGGCCCTGGGGATCTCCCTCGATCGGGTCGAGGTGATCGTGCACGGGACGACGCTCGCCCTCAACGCCGTGCTCGAGCGCAAGGGGGTCCGCACGGGCATCGTGACGAACGAGGGCTTCAGAGACATCTATGAGCTGGGTCGGGGCGACGTCCCCTTCGAGCACATGTACAACCTGCGGTACGAGCAACCTCGTCCCCTGGTGCGGCGTCGCGACACCGCGGGTGTGCGGGGCCGTCTCGATCACGAAGGCTCGGAGATCGAGGAACTCGACGAAGCCGGGCTCGTGGAGGCAGCGGGGCGGTTGATCCGGGACAACGACGTGCGGTCGATCGCCGTCGTCTTCCTGCATAGCTACGTCGATCCTGCGCACGAGCGCCGGGCAGCCGAGCTGTTGAAGGAACACTTCCCCGACACGACCGTCTCGATCTCGAGCGACATCGCACGCGAGCATCGTGAGTTCGAACGGACCTCGACCACCGTGCTCGACGCCTACACGCGACCGATCGTGGACACGTACCTGGAGACCCTCGAGGGGGAGCTGCGGGGCGCGGGCCTGCAGCGGCCGCTGCTGGTCATGCGGTCCGGGGGAGGAGCCATGAGCGTCGGGGAAGCCAGGTCGGCCCCTCTCATGACGGTCTTCTCGGGGCCCTCGGGCGGCGTCACGGGCGGCGCCAACGTGGCGCGGCTGTCGGGGCGCGATCGCCTCATCACGTTCGACGCGGGTGGGACCAGCCTCGACGCGTGCGTGATCCTGGGGGGCGAACCGACCGACGTCTTCGAGGCTCGCCTCGATACGCACCCGGTGTTGATCCCCGTGTTCGATATCCGGACCATCGGAGCCGGGGGCGGTTCGATCGCGTGGATGGATCGCGACCTGCTGAAGGTCGGGCCCCAGAGCGCCGGCGCCGACCCCGGGCCCATGGCGTACGGGCGAGGGGGGCGACAGCCGACCGTGACGGATGCGGCGCTGTGCCTCGGCTACCTCGAGCCCGACGAGCTGTTCATCGACGGGCGGTCGTTCTCGCTCGAGCTGGCCACCGCAGGGATCCGCGATCAGATCGCGACCCCGATGGGGATGGACGTCCGCGACGCGGCGGCCGCCATCTTCGACGTGACCCAGGCCCGCAACCTCGGGGCCTTGCGCGAGATCACCGTCGAACGTGGCGATGGATCCGCGGGAGTTCTCCCTCCTCGCCTTCGGCGGCGCCGGTCCGATGCTGGGGCCGATGCTGGCACGCGAGATGGGCATCCCCGAGGTGGTCGTGCCGAGCGAGCCGGGGGTGTTCTCGGCATGGGGGATGCTGGGCGCCGACCTCGTCCACGACGTCGGACGGTCGGTGATCGAGCCGCTCGAGTCCGAGACGCTGGAGCGCCTCGAGGCGGTGTTCGAAGAGATGGAAGCGGCGGCCACGGCGTCGTTGTCGAAGCAGGGCATCGACCCCGAACGATGCGATCTGCAGCGGCGGTTGGACCTGCGCTACGACGGGCAGGAGTACAGCCTCGGGGTGCGCGTCGGGTCCGGGGAGCCGGCCGCGTCGATCCGGTCGCGATTCGATGCCGCCCACCTGGAGCGCCACGGCCACAACCTCGACGGTGCGGGTGTCGAGATCGTGGCGGTGCGGGTCCGAGGGGTCGGGACCATGCTCGCCGCGACGCTGACCGCCTCACCCGAGGGGTCCGGAACCAGCCACCGAGCCGGGCGCCGCACCGCGTTCGACTTCGCCACCCGTGAGGTGGTGGAGTTCGACGAGTACCGGCGAGCAGACCTCGTCCCGGACGATCACCTCAGCGGACCGGCCCTCGTGCGGGAGCCGACATCGGTCACCGTCATCCACTCCGACCAGCGGTTCCACCTGGACGGGTTCGGGCACATCGTGATCACGACGGAGGGCGACCGATGATCGACGGCGGAACGGTCGAGGTGATCCGGCACTACTTCGTCTCGACCGCTGAGCAGATGCGCCGGACCCTCATCCAGACGGCGTTCAATCCGGTCATCTACGAGGTCCACGACTTCGGCATCTCGATCTATGACGGCGATCTGCAGCTGATCGCGGAGGCGCCCGGCATCCCCGAGTTCCTCGGCGCGAACGACTTCGCCATCCGCAAGGGGGTCGAGCACATCGGCGCCGAGAACCTCGAGCCGGGCGATGTCGCGCTCCTCAACTATCCCTACTGGAGTTCCTCCCACACCTACGACGCCATCCTGTTCGCGCCGGTCTTCGTCCCGGGTGCATCCTTGCCGCGGGCGTACCTGGCGGTCCGCGCCCACTGGATGGATCTGGGCGGCAAGGACGCGAGCTACGTCCTGGACTCCACGGACATGCATCAGGAGGGGCTGATCCTCCCGGCGACGAGGGTCGTGAAGAAGGGCCGGATCGACGAGGAGATCATGGACATCCTCCGCTTCAACTCGCGGATGCCCGATCTGATCATCGGCGACTTCAACGCACAGCTCGCCGCGATGCGGGTCGGCGAGCAGCGCATGGTGGAGATCTTCGAGAAGTTCGGTTTCGACGTGATCGATCAGGCGATCGAGAAGATCATCGCGCACGGGGAGTCGATGGCACGCGACGCCGTCCGAGCGCTCCCGGACGGTCGATGGAGCGCCGAGGACTGGATGGATGGCGACGGGATCACCGACGACCCCATCCGTCTGGCGGTGACCGTGACCATCGACGGGGATCGGATGATCGCCGACTACTCCGATTCGTCGCCGGCGGTCCCCGGCCCCGTGAACCTCCCGTTCGGGCAGACCCAGTCCATGGCGCGGACGGTCTTCAAGTCCATGACGACGCCGCAGGAGCCGACGAACGCCGGGCACTTCCGCCCGCTCGAGGTCGTCGCACCTCCGGGGAACATCTGCCACGCCGTGTACCCGGCCCCGACCTTCGCGGCGCTCACGACCGCCGTCGGTCTCGAGCTCATCCACAAGGCGTTGGCGCAGACGCTCGACAGCGTGCCGGCCTGTTCGGCGGGCGACATGACGACCTTCGATCTGACCGGGATCCATCCACGGAGCGGGGAGCTCTTCTCGATCAGCCAGAACGAGGGCATCGGGTGGGGTGCGACGAAGGAGCACGACGGTGGGAACGGCCTGCAGCATCCCTGCACGAGTGGGATGCACAACACGTCCATCGAGGTGTTCGAACAGAAGGCGCCGGTCATCCACGAGCGACTCGAGATCCGGGCCGATTCCGGTGGCGCCGGGCGACGGCGAGGTGGCATGGGAACCCGCAGAGACATCCGGGCGGTGACCCCGGTCGAGATCTTGGCCATGCACCAGAAGACGCGAACGCGGCCGTGGGCGTTGCAGGGGGGCAAGGAGGCGGAGTCATCGGCGATGATCGCGTGGCCCGGGACGCCCCGTGAGCGGGCGGTGAGCACCGAGCGGTTCGACCTGGAACCCGGCGAGAGCTTCCACCACCTCGCGGGTGGCGGCGGCGGGTTCGGCGACCCGCTCGAGCGCGAGCCCGAGCGGGTCGTGGACGACGTGCTCGACGGGTACGTGTCGGTCGAGGCGGCGGCGCGCGACTACGGGGTCATCGTCGCGAGTGACGGGTCGTGGACGCTGGACGAGCGCCGCGGCGGCGGCGGCGACTCCGCGGCGTAGCCTCGCCACGTGCCCGACCTTCCGAGATCGTCCCGTTGGCCGCGATCTGGGTGCCGAGCGCATCGACGTCCGACCGCACCCGGATTGGATCGTCGCGGTCGGCGACCAGGTCTGGGTCGCGGGCGTCGAGCCCGGGGTGGCGGTGTTCCGGGCGGGGACCGGCGAGCGCGTGGGCTCCGTCGCGATCGAGGGCGAGCTCTGCGGCGCGCCCGACGTGGGGTTCGGCTCGGTCTGGTTCCCGACGTGCTCCCGTCGTCGATCCATCGCGTGTCCGTCGCGGCCCACGAGGTGATCGCGCGCATCCCGCTCGAGCTGCCGGGCGAGGGCGAGTTCACGATCGGTGCGGGCGAGGGCGGCGTGTGGGCCGTGCTGGAGCCGGTCGGCGGTGTCGGCAGGCTCGCGCGCATCGATCCGGCGTCGGATCGCGTCGCCGAGGTGCTCGAGGTGCCGCTCGGGGCGTGGAGCGTCCGCGCCGCGCACGGGTGGCTCTGGGTCGCGTGCCCCGACGAGGACCGGGTCCTGCGCATCGACCCGGCCGACGGCCGGTGACCGCCGAGGTGGCGACCGGGGGCGGCCCGCGGTTCCTCGTCGCGGGGGAGGACGGGGTGTGGGTCCTCAACCAGGCGTCGGGGTCGGTGACCCACATCGACCCTGGGTCGGGACGCGCGGTCGCCACCGTCGACGTGAACGGCGGTCCCATGAAAGGCGGCGACATCGCGATCGGGCTCGGCTCGATCTGGGTGCGCGGGACCGGCGAGCTGGTCGCCAGGATCGATCCGGAGCGGCACGAGGTGGTGGCGAGGATCGGGGAGCCGACGATCGGGAGCGCCAGCGTCGCGGCGCTCGACGGCGAGATCTGGGCGTCCGCCGGCGCCGAAGGGTGGCTGTTCAGGATCCCGGTGGAGGCCGGATGAAGGATGTGCTCCGGCGGTTGGCCGGCGGTCAGAGGTGTGTCACTCGGGAAGCACGAGGACGCGAGAGCCGCGGCTCGGTCACGGGATCCGCGGGGCCGATTCGACGAGGTTCACGAGGTCGCCCGCCGGTCATCATCCATCATCATCATCACGTCATCGTCGTCATCATCGTCGTCATCGTCGACGGTGACGGCGACGGCGACGGCGACGGTGACGGTGACGGTGACGGTGAGGGGGAGGGGGAAGGGGAGGGCGGCGGAGGGTCGGGCGGAGGGCTTTGGGAAGGCGGAGGGTCGGGGGTCGTTCCGGGATCTCCAGGCCCGGAGCCGCCGGGAGCGTCTGTCGGCTCGGGGTTCGGGACTTCGTCCTGCGAACCATCACGACCAACCTGCGCGGAGTTCGCGTCGACGAACCGCTCATCCGTCGAAGGCGGCGCTGCCGGCTCGAGCGCGGGCGTCGTCGTCCGTTGGGTTTCCGGGGCGGATCCGTCGGGGATCGCGCCCCCCGTGTTCGCCTCCGGCCCCCCACGAGCAGCAGGCCACATCGCCATGGTGCCCAGGGCGACGGTCAGGACCGCGGCGGCCGAAGCCGTGCTCGTGGTGCGGCGGAACCCGTACCGACGGGTCGCGACCCTGAAGACCCCCCACGCGATCGCGCCCGAGACCGCCGTGAGCAGCGCGAAGATCAGGGCATCGGCGAGCGTGGCGAGGTCGTGGAGGGCCATCGTGTCGGTGTCCGCCGAGGTCTCAGCGCAGGGGCGAGCGTTCTCCCGAACCTAGCACGCCGATCCTGTTCGCGCTTCGCAGACGTGTGGCATCGGGGCATCCGTGCCGTTCATGCGTCCGGAGGTCGTGACTCCTCGGGCAGCACGAGGACGTGCTGGATCGCGCCCAGCTCGGACGAGAGTTCGTGCCAGGTCGACCCGGCGTCGTCCGAACCGAACAGGCGCCCGTCGGAGGTGCCGAACGCGGCGAACGAGCCGTCGTTCAGCGCATCGAGGCAGTAGGTATCGATGTTGTCGTCGAACCATCCGGGGAGGCCGGCCGTGCAGCGTTCGAACGCACCGCCGCCGATGTCGCCCCTGTATACGCCCGCTCGACCACCACGCGGGCCGTCGGAGGCAGAGACGAGGAGCGTGTCTCCGCAGACGACCACGGCCCGCGAGTACGGCGCCTCGAGACCCTCGCTCCGCATCGTCCACGTCGTGCCGCGGTCCACGCTCGTCGCGAGTCCACCGGCGCACGCTGCCACGACGAGCCCCTCCGCGGTCGCGACCTGGTGGACGTCGGCGTCGATGTCGATCGTCGGGTTCCAGGTGCGGCCGTGGTCGCCGGTGTGCAGGATGCCGCCGACGTGCACGTTCACGTAGACGTCGTCGCCCCACTCGGAGATGGAGCGAGTGGCGGGGGGTCCGCCCCAAGGCGTGTACCACTCCGAACGGCCCTCGGCGTCGTCGAACGCGACGACGGGCTCCAGCGTGCTGCCGGCGAGTCGGAACAATCGCGCCTCGGATGAGCCCACGTGCAATGCGTCGGTCATGGCCAGGCACGTCGCCTCATGGCTTTCGAGCGTGGCCACCGGGCGCCAGTCACCCTCGGGCGCATGCCAGACCTCGGACCGATCCACGATCGCCCAGAGCTCGAGATCCGTCGCGGGCGACGGCGGTCACGGACCGACCGGCAAGTTGGGGGGACCCGACAGGACCTCCGTCGCCGATCGTCCGGAGCCCGTCACGGGTACCGATCAGTATCCGACGCATCCGTCGAATGTTCTCACCGCGCCGGACCGGCTCGGTTCGAGCCGTAGCTAGCGAGGCAACTCTTCACGACGTGGAGGCCGATCAGACCTGCACCTTGTCGGTACGAGACGCCGTCGATCAGCAGTCGACGGCGTTGCGCAACGCCGTGCAGACCTCGTGCTCGCGAGACGCCGCGAGGACCCCGACGCGGCGCACCAGGCCCGACTTCGGCAGGGTCTCGATGTTGTCCAGCGAGGCCACGCTCTCGACCGGAAGGCCCTCGCCGATGCCAAGCGGCACTTCCGTGGGGATGTCGCGCACAGTCGTCGTGATCGGCGCCACCACCACGCGTCGCAGCACCGGGATCGCACGGCTGCGCGTGAGCACCAGGTACGGGCGCGGTGTTCGGTCGGGGAGTTCGCCCCACCAGACCTCGAGCCGCTCGGGTTCAGCCATCGGCGTGCGGGGTCGGGTACGCGCCGAGCTCCTCGTCGAGGCCCTCGGCCTGAGGAACGCGCTCGTAGCCCTCGACGATCGCCCGACCGATGCGCGAACGGCGCTCGGCGTCGACGATCAGCTCGATACCGGCCCTGATCGCGTCGGCCCGGGTCTCGAACCGGCCTGCCTCGACGAGCGAGTCGATCTCGTCGAGCAGGGGCGCGGGCAGTCGCACGGCGATCTGCGGTGACATGCGTTCAGCATACCGTTTCGGGATACGACGGGCAGCCACGCTCACGAGCCTGGACGCTCGGCCGATCCCGCGCCGTGACCGGTGTCACGTTCGTGCCCTTCTCAGGCAAGACGAGGAAGCCTTCGGCCACATCGTTGAGATGGTCCTCGAGGCCCGAAGCTCTGTGCCACGCGCCGGACTAGGGTTGCGGTCATGAGGCGATCGGCCGTCATCGTCGCAGGCGTCCTCGGCGTCGCGGCGATCGGGGGAGGGGTCTGGGTCTGGCGAACGGCGAAGACGGACGCGGTGTGCGACCGATGGCAGGAGACGGTCCTCGATGGCGACGGTCCCTCCGGCAACTACGCCACCGTTGGGGAGGCGCTCGTCGGCTTCGGTGAGTTCTCCGGCATCAGGGGGCACCTCCCGCCCGAGTCGCTCGTCCCCACCGATGAAGCGTCGCCGGAGTTCGGAGCGACGATTCACCCGGACGAGCGCGACGATCGCGAAGGGCGCGTCTACGACATCTGGAGGGACGGCGTCATCGTTCAGAGCGTGATGCTGGACCGCGTCTCGGGTCGATGGGGAGTCGGCGGCTACAGCGGGTGCACTCGACCGGATCTCCTGCATGAGTAGGCGTCCGGCCGGTCGAAGGCGAGAAGGGGGCGAGGGCGATGCGGAAGCTGGTGGTGGTGGCGTTCCTGTCGTTGGACGGCGTGTACCAGGCGCCGGGGCATCCCGACGAGGACCGGGAGGGCGGGTTCGAGCACGGGGGCTGGCAGATGCCCTACTTCGACGAGGTCATGGGGGAGTCGGCGGCCGAGGGGATGGCAGCCACCGACGCGCAGCTGTTCGGCCGCAAGACGTTCGAGAAGATGGCCGCGTACTGGCCCAACGCGCCCGAGGACGACCCGTTCGCGCAGCACCTGAACGCCGTGCAGAAGTACGTCGCGTCCACGACGCTGACCGACCCCGGGTGGCAGCCCACGACCGTGATCCGCGACGTCCCCACCGAGGTGGCCGAGCTGAAGGCGCAGGAGGGTGGCACCATCACGGTGCTCGGGAGCGGGCAGCTCGTGCGGACGCTCACCGCCCATGACCTGGTCGACGAGTACTCCCTCGCCGTGTTCCCGCTGACCCTGGGCGGCGGCAAGCGCATGTTCGCCGACGACGGGGTGCTCCGGCGGCTGCGCCTGGTCGACTCGAAGCCGACGAGCACGGGCGGGATCCTGCTCACCTACCGTCCGGATCGGTGAACCTGGTGATGGCAGCGGGACACGCGTGACTCACTCGGGCAGCACGAGGTCACCGCACCGCAGCGCACCGCACCTAGGCGGAGTCCGCCAGGAACCCGGTCAGCACGCCGCCCTCGCCGGTGACCCCGCCTCCGCGCGCGTATGCGACGAACGACGACGGCCGCAGGTCCGGCCACCAGGGTTCGCCACCCGGCAGCCGTCCGCGCCATGCGGGTCTGCATCGACCGCCGCACCACAGTCGGTAGCCGAGGACTCGACGCTCCTGCGTCACGGCGAAGCCGTTCCCGGACCCGCTCACCTCGAACATGCGTTGCCGGAACCGATCGGACCAGGCCGGCCGGCATCGCTCGTCGCAGTCGATCGGGAACACCGCGACCCGGTGCTCGCGGTACGACGACGCCACCACCCATCGGTCGGTGACGTGGTCGACGTCCAACCCGCCGGGCATCCGCGCGGTCCACGCCGGCTGACAGGGATCGGTGCAGTCGACCGGCCAGGCGACGATGCCCCGGAGCGACGTCGTGAAGGCGAGCCCAGGACCGGGCACCGGCGCCTGGTCGTTGAAGGCGGTCGATGCCGTCCACACGGGCTCGCACGGCAGGGTGCACCCCTCGTCGTAGGCGACGACCTCCCTCGGTTCCCCACCCGAGCTGAACACGATGCGCCCGTCGACCACCGCCGGCGGCGTCGGGTTGTCGCCGCGTCGAGCCCGGAACGCCAACCCGCATGCGCCGCCGGAGGTGCAGCCGAGCGAGACTCCGTACAGCCTCGGGTTCATCACGAAGTACGCGACGTCGTTCGCGATCTCGATGTGGATGAGCAGCCAGCTCCGCCGCTCACGCGTGAAGGCAAAGGACGGCTCGCACGGATCGGTACAGGAAGCGGGGAAGACGGCCAGCCCTGCCTCCCGTCGTTCGCTGATGAGCGCGACGATCGCCCCGTCGTGCACCGTGGGAGCGTGGTAGCGGCCCTCGGCCGTCCACGTCGGCTCGCAGACGCCTCCGTCGCTGCGGCAGTCCTCGGGGAACACGGCCAGCCGGTCGTCCCCGTTCGCCACCGCCACGAGTCCATCGCCGGCGCCGACCTCGTACGCGTCGAACCGCTGCGCCGGCAGTGCCGTGCGCCACAGGGGCTCGCACGTCGGATCGCAGGCACGCGGGAACACCGTCGCACCGCGGCTCGTGCCGACGACGACGAGCTCGTCGGTGAACGCAGGCTCGAAGATGGCCGAGCCGTGCCGCACCTCGGCCGTCCAGGTCGGGTCTCGGGGCAGGTCGTCCCATGCCACCAGCGGCGAGGTCCCGGCGCTCGCCGAGGTCGCGGGCAGGTTCCAGAGCAGCGCGATCGCGGCGAGGGTCGCGACGAAGGGGATGCGGGTTCGGCGCTCCATGCAGGCTCCTCGGGTGGGGTTCCGTTCGGAGGGAACCATAGCCAGCGTGTGGGAGCAAGGTCCCGCGAGATCATCCGGTGCGCGTTCAACTTCCGGGTGCACGACCTCGACGCGATCCAGCTCTGGCAGCAGGCCTCGAGCCACGCACCGAGCGCTACGGGAACGGTTGTGTTCGCGCAACCAAAGTGGTTAGTATTCTGACCACATGAGCGAGACGATCCCATTCACCGAAGCCAAGGCGCATCTCTCCGAGCTCGTCGATCGCACGCTGCGAGAGCACGAGCGCTTCGTCGTGACCCGCAACGGAGTGCCGGCTGCTGTCCTGCTCTCCCCTGAGGATCTCGAGTCACTCGAGGAGACGGTGGACATCCTGCAGGACGATGAGCTTCTCGAATCGATCCGTGCCTCTCGTCGGCAGGCCGCCGCCGGCGAGCGGCTGTCGCTGAAGGATCGCAGCTAGGCGTGTACGAGGTCGAGATCACGCCGGAGGGGCTCCGGCACCTCGACCAACTCCCCACGAGGATCCGGAGTGCCGTGAACGAGACGATCCTCGGTTCGATCGCCGAGAATCCACAGCGCGCCGGCAAGCCGCTGAGAGGCGAGCTGGAGGGCCTGTACTCCGCCCGGCGCGGTGAGTTCCGGGTGATCTACGAGATCGACGACGAGGCTCGAGTCGTCCTCGTGCATCGGGCGCAGCATCGCCGCCGGGTGTATCGCTCCGACTGAGCGGCAGACCTGGGACCGACACCGATAGTGGTGTCGGGC